>NZ_CP168032.1:0-407500 GCF_056716055.1 Wohlfahrtiimonas sp. XWW7
ATGTCAGCAACATTACAAATGTTTATTTATCCCGTTTTCGTGATTCTTTCTTATCTGATTGGCTCGTTATCTGCGGCTATCATTACATGCAAAATCATGGGATTGCCAGATCCAAGAACAACAGGCTCCAATAATCCAGGTGCAACCAATGTGATGCGCATCGGCGGCAAAAAAGCAGCAGCCATTACATTGGTTGGTGATTTACTCAAAGGATTGATACCTGTTGTGATTGTAAAATTACTTTTCCCCGTAGAATCACTACTCATTGCATTGACAGCTTTAGCAGCATTTTTAGGGCATTTATTCCCTGTTTTCTTCCAATTCAAGGGCGGAAAAGGCGTTGCCACTGCTTTAGGCTGTATCATTGGCTTAAATCTTTGGGTTGCCTTATGTGCTTTTGGCACATGGCTGGTGGTGTTTGCGCTCTCTAGAATTTCATCTTTATCCGCTTTAACAGCAGCAGTCATTGCACCCATTTATTTATGGTTATTCGATGCATCCATTTCTGTTGTCATTGCCGTTGTGATCATGGATATTTTGTTAATCATTCGTCACAAAGCAAATATTCAGCGCATTTTAAAAGGTGAAGAGAAAAAACTCACCTCAAAAAATAATCATTAACCATTCAAAAATATAAAGGATTGTTGAATGACAATTTTAGACGCAATCTATCTTGGGATCATTGAAGGCATCACAGAATTCATCCCTGTTTCATCCACTGGCCATTTAATTGTTTTAAGTGAGTTTTTGGGCGTAGAACAGAACAACGTCAACAAAGCCTTTGAGATCATCATTCAATTCGCAGCAATTCTTGCTTTGGTTGTTATTTATCCTTCCAAGTTCACATTTAAACACACCAAATTGTGGGTAAAAATCACAATTGCATTTTTACCCATTGCCATCATTGGCTTCATCTTTTCCAAACAAGTCAAAGCGATGTTCAGTATTGATATTGTGGCTTGGATGTTCATCATTGGCGGGATTGCATTCCTCATTGTAGAAAAATTCTATGACGAACAAAAAACTCATATTATAGATGTTGAAGATGTGAGCTTTAAGCAAGCTTTATATATAGGCATCGCGCAAGTCTTTGCATTGATCCCAGGGACATCCAGAGCTGGTGCAAGTATTGTAGGTGCAATGTTGGTTGGTTTAAATCGTAAAGCTAGCGCTGAATTTTCCTTCTTATTAGCCGTGCCAGTCATGTGTGCAACCACTGCTTATGATCTTTATAAACACCACAATGAAATCTTCCAAGATGGTAATTGGCTCAATCTTGCGATTGGTTTTGTGGTTTCATTTGTTGTAGCTTTAGCTGTCATTAAACTCTTTCTAAAATTCTTAGAAAAATTCACTTTTGTAGCCTTTGGTGTTTATAGAATTTTATTTGGCATTCTAATTTTAGCGATGTTTTAAAATATCAAACTAAACGCTTACGCTGCGTTGAACTTGGAATACCTAGCATTTCTCTATATTTAGCAACTGTCCTACGGGACAGTTCATGGCCTTTAGCCTCTAAAAGCTCTTGAAGTTTTTGATCACTGAGCGGTTTCCTCTTATCCTCTTCATCAATAACTTCCTGCAAAACTGCACGAATCGCAACACCAGAAGTATCTTCATCGCCTGATGTCATTTGATTCGTAAAAAAGAAACTCAATGGATAAGTACCTTGAGAGCAAATCAAATATTTACCAGCAACCGTGCGTGAAATTGTAGATTCATTCAATGAAACGGCTTCGGCAATGTCAAACATTCTTAAGCTTTTCATTGCTTTTTGTCCGTGTAAAAAAAATGGTTGCTGCGCCTCTACAATGGCTGTTGCTACTTTCAATAAAGTATCAAAGCGATCCTCAATACTTTTCAAGAAAAAACGTGCATCTGTTAGTTGAGAACGCATGAGATCACGGCCTTCCATTTTTACACGCTGTGCTAATTTTGCATATTTACGATTAATGCGAAGCTTTGGCAAAACCTCTTCATTCAATGTTACCGTAAGCCTTTCACCTTTTTGCAGAACAATGATGTCGGGTTTGACAGCTTCCACTTTGTATCCACGATAATTGACCGCAGGATAAGGATTTAAACTTTTAAAGCCTTCCAACATCTCTATCACTTCTTCTTCTAAAAAGTAATAGTTGCGCTCAATGCGCTTTAAATCATGCTGTAATAACCACTTAGAATGATACTGCAATAAATCTATTGCCTCTTCTTGCCAATAAGGCTTTGGTTCCAACTGTTTAATTTGTTGAATTAAAGATTCTTCCAATGAAGTCGCACCAATCCCAGGTGGATCAAACTGCTGAATATGACGAAGCACCATCATCACTTCATCTTCTTCAATCTCTAAATCAGGATACTGTTCTGATAAAGCCTCAATAATTATAGATGCAGGTTGTGTAAAATAACCACTATCATCCAATGCATCAATTACAAAAGCGCCAATCAATTGATCCGTTGTAGATAATTTCAATAGCATCAGCTGATCTAAAAGATGTTCTTCCAATGAAACATCGTAAGTATTACTATCGAAGCCTTCTCTTTCATCACCATGTTGATTATAGCTACCATAATCCGTAGCACCGCTATCCTCATAGCTACTCCAATCTTCGATCACCTCAAAAGGTGTTTCCTGATCTAGATCAAGAGAAGAATTTTCATGATCAATCGTATTATTATCATTTTGATCATTTTTTAAACTACCGATTTCTAAATCATAAGATGATGCATCAAACTCGTTGTCATTATTAACACCTTGTTCTATCATCATATTTTCTTCTAAAAATACAGAAATTTCTTGTTCCAATTCTTGTTGGGAACATTGTAAAATTTTTAGCGCATTCTGCATTGACTGAGTCAATACCATCGTTTGCGACTGTTTTTGTACTATACTAGATTTAATTTTCATGTTTCGGCAGTGTATCACAGAATCAATCAAAACAACTTTATGTGAAATAATTCACAATAATATTGTATAGTTATACATGGTTAAATACAGATGATCAGATTTTTTTCCCAACTTTTTTGTAATTTATAGGATGCAGTGTGAATAATAAAAAATTATTACTTGTTGATGATGATATTGAATTTTCAGAACTATTGTCTACCTACCTTTCTGGTGAAGGCCTTGAGATTGTCGTGGCCCACGATGGCAATGAAGCTGTAGCGATTGCACAAACATCTTTATTTGATGTTTGCCTATTAGATGTCATGATGCCGAAGTTAGATGGTATTGAAACATTAAAACAATTACGCCAAGTGCATCCTAATTTACCTGTCATTATGTTAACAGCTAAATCTGAGCCGATTGACCGTATTTTAGGTCTTGAATTAGGTGCTGATGATTATATCGCAAAACCACCTGAGCCTCGCGAATTATTAGCGAGAATTAAAGCCATTTTGCGTCGTGCAAGCCAAACAACCATCCCTGCTGTAGAAAGCTTTGAAAAAGATAAAATACATTGGGATAAACAAAAAAGAATTTTCTACATCAACCAAAAACCAATTGATTTAACAGGTATTGAGTATGAAATTCTTGTGGTATTGGCAGAAAATCCTGGTGCGGTTGTTCCAAAAGATACAATTTCAATGCAAGCAATGCACAAAAAGTTACCACCATTTAATCGTAGCTTAGATGTTCACATCTCAAATATCCGTAAAAAAATTATGGATGAAGATGTTGAAATCAAAAGCGTTCGTGGCCGTGGCTATCAGTTGAGTGTATAAAAATATGCGCCTTAAATTGAAAGAGTTTTCTAAAAGTTTTCTTTTTAGGGCTTGGTTGTCAGTTGTACTGGCGTACAGCATTATTGTGCTGTCAGTACAATTGGCATACGTTTATATTGCCGATGATTACAATGACGAATGGAAAGAGATCTATCATGCGGAAGTCATTCCTGTGCTGTCCAATCTAGTCATTGCGGGCAATGATGATGACATTAGTGATCCTATATCCACAATCGAAACACTCGCCAATAAATACTCTGAATATTTATCTGTCTACTACCTTGGCGCGATTACTGCCAATCAAAATGTACTCAAAGCTCACACTGAATTATTTGAAATGAGCAACATCAAACAGAATCAGCTCATCTATTTTACTGATAAAGAAAATAATCTGTATCTCATAGAGGTCAAAAACCCTAGCCATTCTGTGCTCTATTTCAGTCTATCAACTGAAGGATTTATTCTAAGAAGCATCCCGATATTTGCGCTCATCCTATTTTTCACATTCTTTTGGGCAAGACGATTCTTGCGCCCTATAGAAATATTAGTGAAAACAGCACAACAAGTGGGTAAAGGTAATTTACAAATTATCCCGCCTGAAGCTACACAAAACGCAACGCCAGAAATCAAAGAACTTGCACAAACATTCAATACAATGGTTCATAATCTCACCAAGCTCCAAAAGAGCCAACAAGAGATGATTTCTGACATTGCGCACGAACTTCGTTCACCTCTAGCAAGACAAAAACTTGCCATCAATCTTCTTAAAGATCGTCAATTCCATAAATTCGACTATAAAGAATTGCTAGATCGTATCGAAAATGAAGGCTTGCGTTTAAATGAATTAATTGATGAAATTCTCAATTATCTTCGCCCATTACAAAATCATCAAACACTAGATAAAACTGCTGAACCTATCCATTTAACAGCGTTATTAGAATCGATTATTGATGATGCTTCATTTGAATTTTCAAAGCAAAATAAAGGCGTACTTTTTCATGTGGATATCGACCAAGAATTAATTGTACTTGGCGAATATCTTAAGCTTGAGCGCGCCGTTGAAAATATTGTTCGCAACGCCCTATTCCATACAAAACCGTACACTAAAATTGAAGTTTCATTGAATCGAGACAATAACACTCATGAAGCTGTCATTTGTGTGCGTGATCATGGTTGTGGCGTACCTGAAGAGAACATTCCATTCCTAACTAAACCTTTTTATCGTGTAGATAGCGCACGCAATAAACGCGATGGCGGTTACGGCTTAGGATTAACGATCACACAAGCTATTGTCAGTTATCACAACGGTTCTTTAATCTTTAAGAATGCGGAAGATGAAGGTTTGATCGTTTTAATTAAATTACCGCTCATTCCAGACAATTAAATAAATAGGTTAGGATTAACGCCCATTTTCGAGTAGAATGGTATCCTTTTATATCAAGTTTGATTGGGTTAATTATGAGCGAACGTTTACAAAAAGTATTAGCTAATTTGGGCTTAGGCTCTCGTCGCGCTATGGAAGATTGGATTCGCGAAGGCAGAGTTTCGGTTAATGGTAAAATTGCAATATTAGGTACAACTGTAGATGGTTCGGAAAAAATCCTAGTAGATGGCAAGCCCATTAAACTTGATGATTCTCCTTTAGTGCGCCGCATCATTGCATATCACAAACCTATTGGTGAAGTGACAACTCGCAATGATCCTGAAGGCCGCAAAACAATTTTTGATAGCTTGCCGCCCATTAAAAATGGTCGTTGGATTTCTATTGGCCGCTTAGATATCAACACTCAAGGTTTATTACTGTTAACCAATGATGGTGAATTTGCCAATAAAATGATGCACCCTTCCAGCGAAGTGGAACGTGAATATGCGGTTCGCGTTTTAGGAACGTTGACAGAAGAGATGGTCACGGCAATGAAAACAGGTGTTGAATTTGAAGATGGCATCTCAAAGTTCGATGAGATTCTTTATTCAGGCGGTGAAGGTGCTAACATTTGGTATCACGTTATCCTCAAAGGCGGTAAAAACCGTGAAGTTCGTCGCTTATGGGAATCTCAAGGCTTAACTGTTTCACGTTTAATGCGTATTCGTTATGGTAGTTACACAATGCCTAAATCATTGCGTCAAGGCCATTCAATTGATCTAGACATCGATGCAACCAAAGCCATTTTAGAAGATGCAAACATGCCATTTCGCATTGAAAACTTCTATGAGCCACCAGAAAATAGAAAAACTGCTTATAAAGCAAAACCAGCAAAGCGCTTTTCCAACAACTCAGAGCCAAGCAAACCTCGTTCATCATCAACTTCAACAGGTAAAATGAGAGCAGAATTTGGATCTTCTGAGACAAGAAGATCAGCCAACAGATCTTCCGAACGTACAGATCGCACAGCGCGCTCAGCAAATAGAACAGCTGGTCGTACATCATCTGAACGTCCAACAAGATCATCTAAACCAAATAATCGTAGATATGATAGAGACTAAAAAACCAGCACTTGCCATTACAGATTTAGCTAAAACTTATCACAATGGCAAAGAAGCTTTAAAAGGCATTAATTTAACTGTTGAGCAAGGTGACTTTTTTGCCTTGCTTGGCCCTAATGGTGCGGGAAAATCCACAACCATTAGCATCATTACAGGTTTATTAGATGCGACTCGTGGACATATAGAAATTTTTGGCCACGATCATAAATCTGAAATGCGCAGCGCTAAATCATTGGTCGGTTTAGTTCCACAAGATTTTAACTTCAATCAATTTGAACCTTGTGAAGATATTTTAATCAATCAAGCGGGTTATTTTGGTGTACCAAGAAAAATCGCCAAAGAACGTGCCCAAAAGTATTTAGCACTTCTGAATCTGACTGACAAAGCCAAAGTAATGGCTCGAAATTTATCAGGCGGCATGAAACGTCGCTTATTGATTGCACGCGCCTTAATGCATGAGCCTCAGTTATTAATTTTGGATGAACCAACTGCTGGTGTTGATATTGAGATCAGACGCCAAACGTGGGATTTACTACAAAAAATCAACGCAACAGGCACAACAATTATTCTTACGACACATTACTTAGAAGAAGCTGAGTTGCTGTGTAAAAATATCGCCATCATTAATCATGGGGAAATCGTAGAGCACTGCTCGATGGATAGTTTATTAAGACAACTACAATCTGAATCTTTTGTCCTAAGCTTAAGTGAGCCATTGAATAAAATACCTGATAATTCTGAAGGCCTAACATTCAAAGCCATTAATCCTCTGACATTGGAAGTTGAAATTGCAAAACCACATACTGTGACGACAGTATTTGATACATTACAATCTCATAGCATTAAAGTCGAAACTTTACGCAATAAAGCCAATCGTCTAGAAGAATTATTCATCAAACTCACCAGTCAAAAGGAATCATAGAAGTGAATCGTCAAAGTGTCAATTGGATCGCTTTCCAAACGATTTTAATCAAAGAAATTCTTAGATTTATACGCATTTGGCCACAAACATTGTTGCCACCAGCGATCACAACTGCTTTATATTTCATCATATTTGGGCAAATCATAGGATCTCGCATCGGTGAAATGGGTGGATTCAGCTATTCTGAATACATTGCACCTGGCTTAATTATGTTAACAGTAATTAATAATAGCTATTCAAACGTAGTTTCCTCATTTTTTGGTGCAAAATTCCAACATTATGTGGAAGAGCTGCAAGTCTCTCCGATGTCCAATATATTAATCATCGCAGGCTATATTGCTGGCGGTATTGCCCGCGGTCTTTTTGTTGGTGTGATTGTGACAATTGTGACGCTATTTTTCACGCCGATCTCCATCCACAATATTCCTTTGACTATTCTGATCTTTTTCTTAACATCAGCGGTTTTTGCATTAGCAGGATTCATCAATGCGATTTTTGCTAAATCTTTTGATGACATTTCTATTATTCCAACCTTTGTTTTAACACCATTAACCTATCTTGGCGGCGTATTTTACTCAGTCAGCCTTTTGCCGGGCTTTTGGGAAAAACTGTCGTACTTTAATCCAATTTTGTATATGGTCAATGGTTTTCGTTACAGCATGCTAGGTATTTCTGACATTAGTATCGGCTGGACGATCGCAATTTTATGCGCTTTATTTGCAACACTCTGTTTCGTTGCAACATATTTAATGAATAAAGGCATTGGTTTAAAATACTAATTCCGATCCAATAATGATAAATTTTAGAGTTTAACCACCATGATAAAGTTTTCTTCGCTAATTTTTGGCGTTTTATTATTAGCTGGCTGTGCTGGCAATAATCCTGCTGACCCATACGAAAAGTATAATCGTAAAGTCTATGCATTCAATACAACATTGGATGAAGTGTTACTCAAACCTGTAGCAACGGGATATCGTACTGTTACGCCGAATTTAATGCGCGATGGCATTGGTAATGCCGTCAATAATCTCACTGAACCTCGCAATATGGTCAATAATTTATTGCAAGGTAGAATCACCGCATTCTTGGAATCTACACATCGCTTTGTATTCAACAGTACATTTGGTTTAGGCGGATTAGTTGACTTAACAAGCACTTTCAAATTACCTGAATATAAAACGTCAGATTTTGGTATGACTTTAGCCTATTATGGCTGGGAAGAATCTAGCTATTTCCTATTACCTTTCTTACCACCTCGCACTGTACGTGATCAGGTTGGTTTAGGTGTAGATATGTTTATTACTGATCCACGTGTTTATGTTATGAATGTCAAAGGTGAAATTGCCATTGGTATCATTGATAATGTGAATGCACGCGCTGATTTACTCGAAGCTGATAAATTATCCAAACGAATCTCTCTGGACAACTATGTTTTCCAACGTGAATCGGTACTTCAGTATCGTGCAAATCAACTCAAAGAGATTGGCATTGATGCAACAAAAACTTCCTATGATGACGATGAAGAAGAATTCTCAATCTCTGACATCGCACGTCAAAATGCAGCCCAATAATTATGAATAACTCGATACCTTTACGTCGCCGAATTCGCGCAAAAGCTATCACAGCTTTATTAAAGTTCTTTGCCTGTTTTTCACTGAAAACACTGTATCGATTTTCCAATGCAATTGCAGCACTGTTAATTGTATTGCCCAACCAAACCAAAGAGATTGCGAAACAAAATATCGCACTAGCATTCCCTGACTTATCAGAAGATGCACAAAAACAATTGCTCCACCAAACATTGCGCCACAATACCGCAACAATGTTTGAATTAAGTTTTATGTGGCTCAATTCTTACGAAACAATCTTAAAATCAGTGACAAATATTACATTGCCAGCTGAATTTGCAGAAGATCAAAAGAATTTTGAGCAGATGATCTTCATCACACCACATTTTGGTTCTTGGGAGTTAAGTGGTTTATATGCATCATCCCTCTATCCTTTAGCAACTTTATATCGCCCTAGCCGCTTGTACATTGATCCATTAATCATTGAAGGTCGTGGTAAAAATGGTGCAACATTAGTCTCAACAACTGCTCAAGGCATTCGCGACATGATGAAGGCTATGAAAAATGGTCGAAGCGTTGGCATTTTACCCGACCAAGATCCTGGTGCTAAGGATGGTATGTTTGCACCTTTTTTTGGATTAGAAGCCAGCACAATGACATTGGTTTCCAAGTTAGCCAATCGCTTTAAAATTCCTGCTTATATCGTGGCTTCTAAACGGAATCTTTCATCAGGTACATTTACGATTGAACTCATCAAAATTAATGATCAATTGCAAAGTGATGATACTTTAGAATCCATCACTGTATTGAATCAAGCCATAGAGACTGAGATTAGAAAATCTCCTGAACAATATCTATGGACATATAAACGTTTTAAAACCGCGCCAGAAGGCGAACCTAACCGATATCATTAATCTATGCGTATTTATATTGCTTTGCCATTGGCTGTTAATGCCACCATTGAATTAACCGATCCCCAATTCAATCACATTGTGCGCGTAATGCGTAAAAAAGAAGGTGATGAATTAACCTTATTCAATGGTGAAGGCGGAGAATATCAGGCAGAAATCACTGCCATTAATAAGCGCTCTTTATTGGTTAAAATCACAAATTTTGATGAAAATAATCGCTCGTCTCGGTTGAATATTCACCTCATTCAAAGCTTTGCTAAATTCGATAAAATGGATTTTGTTTTTCAAAAAGCGACTGAATTAGGTATTACAAAACTCACGCCTTTTACGAGCGAACATAGTAGCTTTAAACTCAGCGCTAGTGATAAACAGGATAAAAAATTAGCACATTGGCAAGGCATTGTAGAAAGTGCTTGCGAACAATGTGGATTAAATATCATTCCAACTTTAACTGACTTTGCTTCTCTAAAAACTATCGAAGACATATTAGACGATCGCCCTTATCTAATTTTGTCACCAACAGCCAAGCAATCTTTGGGGCAATGGTTGAATGATCAATCTGCTGCTCAGGTAGATTTTGGCATCATCATTGGGCCAGAAGGTGGCTTTAGTGATAATGAACTATCCTTCCTTTCAGAACATCCTCGCTGTCATCCTGTATCATTAGGCAACAGGATATTACGCACCGAAACAGCAGCTTTATCTGTATTAAGTAGCCTTCATTCTTGCTTAGGAGATTGGGCGTAGCCCTTGTTTTTCATCTGTACAGTCACCATTGTTAGTGGCATCATTGCTTTTAATACTATCAATTTAGGAAACTGTCATGAAACTTCCTCGCATATTCTTCATTATGGATCCAATGCATAGCTTGAATATCCATAAAGACAGTACATTATCTATGATGATGGCTGCTCAAAACCTTGTGGATGATTATTATTATGTTGATCCATCTGCCATTTTTGTGGATGAAACTGTTGTCAAAGCGACGGTGCAAGCAGTCGATCTTGATTTAACACAAGATGATTGGTATCAGCTAGATGACAAAGAAGTCATTACTTTTACTGAAAATGACATCATTCTACAACGTAAAGATCCACCTTTTGATATGCATTATATTTATGTGACATATCTTTTAGAGTTGGCAGAAAAACAAGGTGCATTGGTTTGCAATAGTCCAAGATCTTTGCGTGATTGTAATGAGAAATTATACACAGCTTGGTTCCCTGAATTATGCCCGCCAACATTGATCACCAGCCAGTATGAACATCTGAAAAACTTTATTGCTAAACATCACGATACCATCATCAAGCCTTTAGATGGCATGGGCGGCAGTGCGATTTTTAGAATCCAAGAAACTGATCCTAATCTTAATGTGATTATGGAAACATTAACTGAACATCAAAAAACAACAGTAATGATTCAGCGCTACATTCCTGAGATTACAAAAGGTGACAAACGCATTTTGCTCATCAATGGTGAACCTATCCCCTATTCAATGACAAGAATTCCCGCTGAAGGCGAAACACGCGCAAATCTAGCGGTTGGTGGAACTGCCATAGTAGAACCATTATCTGAACGTGATTTTGAGATCTGTGCAAAAGTTGCACCTGAACTGAAAAAACGTGGTTTATATTTTGTAGGTTTAGATGTTATCGGTGATTATTTAACAGAGATTAATGTCACAAGCCCAACGGGAATCCGCCAAATTGAAAATTCAACAGGCATTCCTGTCGGACAAGATTTAATCTCTGTATTGATTGAAGAGTGGAAAAATAAACGCAATGTCAGTTAATTATCGCGGTCAATTTTTGATCAGCATGCCACACATTGACGATGAAGTTTTTCATCGCTCTGTGATTTTTATTGTGGAACATACAGATCAATTCGTCTTAGGGATTATTATCAATCAACAAAATCTTTTGTCTCACTATGAACTCAAAGAACAATATGCTTTGGATATAGCCCCTAACGACATTGGCAAATTGAACTTTATATCAGGCGGACCTGTTCGCCTGAAAGAGCTATTTGTACTCCATGAGCATATTCAAAAATGGAGCAAAGCTGTGGAAATTACACCTGGCATTGATTTAACAACATCTGCCGATGTTATCAGCACGATCATTGACTCTTATCCTGAAATTTCACATTCTATTGTGGATAGTTACTCCGTTTGGGATACGCAACAATTTAATGATGAACTGAAAAATAACATTTGGATGCCCATTCCTTTTGATAAGCAATTTCTATTTTCTAGAGACAATAAAGAGCTACTATGGAATGAATTATTTGAAAGTTCTGGCGTTAATCTTCACAACTTATCTGAACAAATGGGTAGCGCTTAAAAAATCTTGAGCATGATGAAGAGTTTCGCACTCTTGTAATAAGTGATCGCGAAGCTCTTCTGGTGCAGGCAACATATCTGGCACCATAATCACTGGAACATTGGCAGAAATTGCTGCTGTTGCGCCATTAAAAGAATCTTCAAACATCACCAATGATTGTTTATCTAATCCTAAAAAATCCGAAGCTTTATTCACGATTTCAGGATGAGGCTTCGGATTCACAACATCATCAAATGAATAAACTCGCTCAAAATATTCTGAAATATCATGATGTTTTAACATAGACTCAATGAATCTTGTATGATTATTAGAAGCGATCACGCAAGGAATATTACGTTGCCCGAGAAAGCCTAAAATCTCTTTAACGCCCGCTTTCATCTCAACATTACCTTCTTCTAAATAAGATGCAGCAACTGTTTGCACAGCTTTAATGAAGCGCTCAATGTCCGTCATACTCAAAAATGGAAAATCTTGTTGATAGACTTCATACAACACATTATTAGAAGTGCCAATGTATTTTTTGTAATATTCTTGACTGTAATTCTCAATGCCATATTTTGGCGCTAAATCAATACAAATGTCGCAATACAACTGCTCTGTATTAAATAACAATCCATCTACATCAAAAATCGCTCCGCGGATTTCTCTCATTTTAGCTCCTGCATATTAACTGCCTACATTATAGAAAAGGTTTTCTAAAAGTCGATAACTTCGCTAAGATAAACTGGAAATTCATCAATCATAGGACAAACAATGCTTTATACAAAAGACGATTTCTTAAAAGTGATTCCAGAGTTTCTATCACCTGACGAAAATCGCCGAATTTTGGCTGATAATCTATTCTACTCAATGATTACCCACAATCAAAAAGGCTCTAGCAATGATGCAACGCCATACGAACTGTTAAGAACAACGCCAGAAACATTGGCAGAAAAATATGCATTGGATGCTCAAACCTTCATAGAACATGTAATTTTTTATCTTGCTCGTAAAATCATTGAGGAACAAAATTCTTTCGATATGTTTTTAGGTGACGAATACAATTCAACTGAACCACAACCAGCTACATCTATCATTATCCATCCTAAAGATCTAGCTTATCCAATCACCAATCCAATGGATCATCAACAATTTCCCATGATGATCGGAATGGTTGAATGGTTGAACGCTGTCATTCAAGATTATCCAGAAACGCTTTCCATTATCTCGAATTTAATGAAAGACAATGAACTAGAATTTTGCGAAATACTTATTAGAAAAATTCGCGATAATCATGCCCAAGATGAATTATTCCAGCCACTCTTATCGCAATTATTAACTCATAATTATTTAAATCCATCACTGATTGCTGATCTCATTAATGATAGTGCAACGCTACAAATCATCGCGCTGCAAAGCTTACAAGAACGTGAAGGTTTTTATGATATTCCTTTCGATGTATTCAACCAGATTAAGCAGCCCACAAAAGCTTTTTTAGACAAGTTTTATCATTTATTGTCTACCGAATCCCAACAATTCAATGATAACTGCTACGCAGATTATCTATTGGCTTTGGCAAAACTTTCTGCTCAAATTGATCATAATTGCGATGCTATACGCGCATTAATTTTACCTTTATTAGCGCAAAATGATATTGAATATTCCCTTCATCTTGCACTGCAATACATTGTTCGCGCTAAAGAAGATCAAGCACTATTATCCACATGGATTATGCATGATCAGCCATGGCGACGATATGGTGCTTATCTTAGTCATCGACACATTCAATTCCCCAATAATAGGATGATTGAAATGGCACTTTCAGATAGCATCAATGATGAATACGATACAATGATTCACGACATTGCCATCCAAACACTTTTGTATTGGCATGACACGGGAATTAATTTGGCCATTGCACAAGAATATTTACCACAACTTGAAATATTCGCTGATACACTATCATCACCGTGGTTATTTGAGGATAGTGATATGCTTTTCTCTGACTTTTTCAATGATGAAAATGAAGAATCAGATGACACATTTACCGAACATAATGAAAGCAATGAACACTTCAATGATTTTGTACAATCCATAGAATTGAGATTATTACCGAAAATATCCCAAGAATTTTCGGAATTAGAAGATACTACTGAGGTTTCACCCATAAAATTATTGATTGAGAAATTATCGAATATCAATGCGTATTGATTCATAATGATTTATAGTACGAAGATAAATCAAAAATATAACTTGGAGCTTATCAATGCACAAACAAATATTATACGCACTAATCTTAGTCAGCGTATCTATGGGATTTGCAAACGCACAACAATATTCTCTTTATGATGCTAAAAATAGTAAAGAAGGTAAACCTGTTCTAAAAGGTCAACCTTATATGTGGTTTGGTCAAGCCAAGCAAGGTAAAAAATCAATTAATGCAACGGGATCCCATGATTTTACAGGCAGCCAAAAACAGACCTGCATTTATGCAGCACTCGATGCTCTGATTGAATTAAAAAAAGATGCCACTAAAAAGAAATATGCCATTATCCAAGATATACATTCACCAGGCGCACGCCCAGGTTTTTTCAACTGTAACTTCAGTGGAAGCAGTGCCACAGTAAAACTCTATGGCAATCTTTCTCAACCTGGCCGATAATTAAGGTACATAAACATCCAATCGAGTATTCGGTGCATCAACGCTATAACTGGGTTTAAAATCACCCAAATATTCGGATTTTGCAGGGCGTTTAACCACAACGCGCTGCAATCCTCGATCACTTTTTAAAAGTTCCAATGCTACCGCCAATAATTCTGAGCTGTCAGGATCATCCCCAACCAAATCTCTCACCATACGCAAATCCAATTTAACCAACGCTGATTTTTTACGATGCGGATACATTGGATCCATATAGCAATTATCAGGCAATTCAATCTCAGGATCATTGAGTACAGCTTTTAAATAATCAATAGAGCTTCTGCGCTCTAATGTAATGCGCGCGGCCATTTCTGGTAATTCATTTTCTAAACTGTGAATGGATTCTGACAATAAAATCTGTAAGGTGGGATTTCGTTCAAAAAATGTTACTGTAAATCCTGAATAAGCCAACATACCGCCATCGCGCCCTAAACCTGCCGTTAAATCCCAAACGGATTGAGGATCATTACTCTTCCATTTCAGCGCACGCAAGATAGGCTCTTGCGCTTTATTCAATTTAGAAAATCGCCATAGTTGCTTTGGTGATGCAAAATCCACTTTAAGCTTCTGATTTTCTGCATCTTGCCAATATAAACTTTCACCATCCCATACAAATGATGGTAATTCATAAGGTTTTTCCTGAACCACAAAATCATTGACTAAAGGCAAGGCATCTAATGAGTTTTCTGAGTTTTTAATAATTAAAGGCAACGATTCCATAATTATTCCTGAATAAAACTGCGCAATAAACCAATCTCTTGATCCCAAATTTCAGGATTTGTAGTTTCTAAAATGAGCGGTATATTCTCAAATTGTGAATTTTGCATGATGAATTGAAAAGGCGCTAAACCAATCTTTCCTTGCCCTAATGAATCATGACGATCCACTTTGCTCGCAAAATCTGTTTTAGCATCATTCACATGCATTGCTCGCAAATACTGATAACCCACAATCTCATCAAAAGCTTTAAAAGTTTTTTCACAATCTTCTTTCGTGCGTAAGTCGTAGCCTGCCACAAAAGTATGACAAGTATCAATACAAACGCCCACTCGACTTTTATCTTCCACTTGATCGATAATTTCAGCTAATTGCTCAAATTCAAAACCCAAATTAGAACCTTGCCCTGCTGTATTCTCGATCACGGCAACCACTTCTTGAGTTTGATCTAAAGTAATATTGATGGATTCAGCAATTTTAGCCAAACATTCTGATATAGAAATTTTGTTTAAATGACTACCAGGATGGAAGTTTAATAATTTAATACCCAATTGCTCACAGCGCTGCATTTCATCTAAAAATGCCGCTCGTGATTTTTCCAAACCTTCTGTTTCAGGATGACCAAGATTAATCAAATAACTATCATGCGGTAGAATTTGTTCACCTGTAAAACCTAACACAAAACACTCTTTCTTAAAATTAGCAATCACTTTAGGATCAAGCGGTTTTGCCTTCCATTGGCGTTGATTTTTTGTAAATAATGCAAAAGCATTGGCACCAATCTCTTTAGCTCGTTTAGGCGCTTGATCAACACCGCCCGCAGCACTCACATGAGCACCCACAAAATAAGTCATAGTCGTTTCCTAGTCATTCTTAATCATTTCATCCGTATGATACTAAAAAGGCCAATCCCTTTCAGAGAATAAAAATATTTTAACAACCAAAAAGATGATCGTAGGTCAAAGTATTTTTTATTGTAATCGGTAAACTAATATCATTGGATCAAAGGGAGAAGTAGTTGTGTTACAGCAAATACATCAGCATGATAATCAGATTTTTGAATCAATTGTTCAAGATTTGAAGAACAAATCATACAAAACCTTGCGTGAGCTACCTGAACGTGAGCAGTTAGTTATTGGTGACATATCTGAACATACAACCATTGAAGTCACTCAACAATTTTATCCAATTGATTCCGCATTGCATATTACAATCACGCAATTTTTTTGGCTATCAGAATCCAATGCGCCAAGTTTAATTGAAGGCATGCATAACGTACTCATTCCATTAGCCAATCCAAACCCATCTCTTGTTTATTCTGGCCATTGTAAATCAGAATTTTTTTATGCGTTGCCAGATAATACAATCACTGATGATATTTTTATTCGCAATGATTTAGCAGAAGAACATATTTTAGAAACAGCAGACTGGTTTGGCAAAACAGGATTAAGCGATTCAGAAGAACGATTACTTCCGAAATATGTTCGTTATGAATATGGTGATTTATTAGTAGATGATGACGGCTTAAAAGCTTATGATTTAACATTTATAGGTTGTTATAAACTCAATGCTAAATTGATTAAGCTCTTAAAGCTAGATACGAAATCTCATCCTAATCTTATTTATATTTGGCACTATTATGATGAGCACTACGCTTATGCTTATCGCAATAATGATGAGATTCTTGCATATGAAATTGGCAGCCATTGCCCTATTGATCAATTACAAAACATCAAGCAAGCTTAGTTTGTACAAAATCCAATCTTTGTTGAACATCCTCAGAAATTTGCGCATCACTTAAGCGCGTTAAGAGTTGCTCAATGGTATCGAAATCATTGCAACACAAAAGAATATCTACACCTGCATCAAAACATCTTTGTGCTTTATCAACAATATCACCCAAATGTTCCGCACCTTTCATGTCCAAATCATCGCTGATGATTAAACCATCAAAACCTAAATCATCACGCAAATAACTCATCCACTTAGGTGATGAAACTGCCGTATGCTCAGCATCAAAATTTTTATAAATGATATGTGCGGGCATAATTGCTTCAATACCTTCTTCAATCAAAGTCTTAAATGGCAATAGATCATTTTGAATAATTTCTTGTAGCGGTCGATCATCAATAGCCAAGCCCAAATGAGTATCAATTGCCACATAACCATGCCCTGGAAAATGCTTAGCAACACCAATGCTATTTCGTGATCTTAATCCTAAATAAAAAGCCTGAACCAATAAACTTGTCGTCACAGGATCGCTATGAAATGCACGATCACCAATGACATCATTTTGTCCATAATTGATATCACAAACTGGTGCATATGTGAAATCAACACCGACAGATGCCAATTCTGTCGCAATTGTTTTACCATAAGAATATGATGTTCTTAATGCTAGCTTAGGATCATTATGATAGGTTTCCTCCAATGTATTCATGGCCGGTAGCTTTGTAAAACCTTCACGAAAACGCTGAACACGACCACCTTCATGATCCACAGAAATGAGTAAACTAGGGTTAATTTCACGGATATTTCGCGTTAAATTAATTAATTGCTCTTTATCGATATAATTGCGCGTAAAAAGAATAACACCCACAACCAATGGATGTTGCAACCATTGTTGTTCTGTTTGTGTTAATTCATGACCTTGTAACCCAATGATTAAACCACCAATTCGATTCATGATTCCTCTTGTGCTATGCCAAAATACTGCCAACATTTAGACGTTGCTACACGACCTTTTGGTGTGCGCATTAAAAAACCTTCTTGAATTAAGTAAGGTTCGATAACATCTTCTAGTGTACCACGATCTTCACCCAATGCTGATGCAATTGTATCTAAACCAACAGGCCCACCTGCAAATTTTTCTACAATCAATTGAAGCAATCGACGATCGTGCTCATCTAATCCATAAGCATCAATTTCTAACATATTCAATGCTTCTTGAGCTATGACAACATCAATAACGCCATTAGATCGAACTTCTGCCACATCGCGCACGCGTCGTAGTAAACGATTCGCGATTCGCGGCGTGCCACGAGAACGTTTACCAATCTCCTCAGCACCTTCTTGTGTTAATTCAACATTCAATAAACCCGCTGAACGTAACACAATAGAAGTTAAATCTGCATTAGAATAAAATTGTAAACGAGACATAATGCCAAAACGATCACGCAAAGGAGATGTTAATAAGCCTGCTCTTGTTGTCGCACCCACTAATGTAAATGGCGGCAGATCAATCTTAATAGAACGTGCAGCAGGCCCTTCACCAATCATGATATCCAATTGATAATCTTCTAACGCAGGATATAAAACTTCTTCAATCATTGGGCTTAAACGATGAATTTCATCAATGAACAATACATCATTGGGCTCTAAATTTGTTAGCAAAGCAGCTAAATCCCCAGCTCTTTCTAAAACAGGACCTGAAGTTTGCTTTAACCCTACATCCAATTCATTGGCAATGATATGTGCTAACGTTGTTTTACCCAATCCAGGTGGACCAAATAGCAGAACATGATCCAAAGCTTCACTGCGATTTTTCGCAGCTTGGATAAAAATATCCAACTGATTACGAAGCGCTTCTTGCCCAGTATAATCATTCAAATATTTAGGACGAATGGCACGATCAACAACAACTTCTTCTCGTTGTTTCTCACCACTAATTAAAATTCGATCAGACTCAATCATCTATACTTTCAACCAAAATGTCACAGGGCCATCATTTTCTAATGATACCTTCATATCTGCTGCAAACTGCCCTTGCTCAACTTTACTCACTAAAGTTTTAGCACAAACAATACTGTATTCAAATAATGCTTTACTTACTACAGGATCAGGACTTTCACTAAAAGAAGGACGACGACCTTTATCCGTATTCGCCAATAACGTAAATTGTGATACTAATAAAAGTTCACCTTGAGTATCTAGTAATGATAAATTCATCTTGCCATTGTCATCTGAGAAAATACGATAATTTACTATCTTTTCCATCATTTTTTTCGCAGATGCCTCAGTATCACCTTTTTCAACAGCAACCAATGCTAAAATACCCTGATTGATTTTACCTACAGATTGAGCCCCCACTTTGACTTCCGCCCAATTCACTCTTTGTATCAATGCAATCATTACTGTTTTATCTCATCAATATTTCGCATTGCAGCCTCTAATCTACGCATAAACATCGCAGCGGTTTCTTGACGCAACGTATTAGACACAGCTTGTTGATCTGTCGATTTACCTAACAAATTAGATTCATCGTATGTAAAATCTCGTTCACGCATCAACGTAGTTGCAGGCATGATCATCTTCCCTGCTTGATCGAAAACTTGAACAGAAATATTCAAAGTCACAACTTCTTCCGTTTCACGGTTAGCTGCTAGGCCAGAAACAGTTCGTGTGGTTTGATTTTCCGATAATACTTGGATAATCATATCTGCATTCCATGGATTATCCACAATCACAACATGTTTAGGGAAAAAGTTCTTAGCATATGCATAAAAAGTATGGCGCTGAGTTGAGTCGTAATCAACCATATACACATTTTGATACTCTACAGGCCAAATAATCGCACCACGCAATTTAAAGCCACAACCTGCGATAATTATCACAGACAAAAATAATATTAATTTACGCATCATAAAACTCATTACATCATCATTTGTGAGAAATCAAAGTCAAGTGCTAACGTTGGAGATCCAATCATATTGCCACATGCATATGGAATATTATACTCCCAGACTAACGTCATACTTGTTGGAGAATTCACGCCCATTGCCAAAACACTTGCGCCTTTTTCTGACATTGTTGCCAATAATTTTGGAAATTTCATCATCTCTTCACTTGAGATATTTCGGCTCATTCTACCAATACAGTTTTCAGATAAAGCAATAAGCGTAATATCCAATTCGGCAACTTTTGTAGATGTAATATCCACGATGTCGTAAACCATACCAGCATAACCCGCTTCACTTAATGCATGGAAGAATTTTTTTGCGGACTCAAAATGATCGTTCACAACTTCTTCAGCTAAACCAATGCAAACTTTTTTATCAGAGAAGACATCATGCCCAATTTTCTTAATCCACTCAATGAGTTCAGCAGATCTTTCTAAATAATACATAGACATAGGAATAATCAAACGCTTATTATCAATTTCTGCCGCCTTCAAACTTGCCACGGCGCTTTCCATCATAAATTGATCTAATTTACACATTAAAGGGTTGTGCGAAGTATATGTAAAGCTCTTATTCCAAACGACTAATTCACCAGCTTCATCATATAAGTTAAAAGAGGTGATATAATTTTCCTGACCTTTCATAGAAAAATCAACAACAGGCACATAAGCTTGTTTAATACGATGATTTTTTAAACCTTGATACAATGGAACAAATTCCTCATCAACACCGCCATCTTCTTGAGCTGCGGCACTTTCTGCATCCATAGCATTTGCCTGTTCGGACGTACTATTCTCATCATCAGTGAAAACAACGCGAGAATCTAATAATCCTGCCAGTTCATCTAAACGCATACAAGCATCAGAAATCGTTGCAACAGAATCACCCAAATTCGTATAAGCAAAAGAAAATTTACCTTGCAAGGCAACATCACCAGAATTAAATACATAACCTTCTGAGCTCGATACAATCGCCATACCTAAACGATCTACTTTCGTCATATCGCTATTTGTTAGCAACAATACAATACTCTCATCCGAATAGCGCGCATAATGTAAATTGTTAATTTGCACACCTAAATGTTTGGATAAATTCAGAAAATACTCTTCCAAAACATCTACACCATATTTTTTACGAAAAGCAAAATAGTCTTGCAATACAAGCCCTACTAGCCATGATGAGCTGCCGACAAAGTTAGACAAATTTTGAATGAATGATAAACGATCGTAAAATTTTGCTTGTTCAGAGATTGGCTGCGCTTCCATTTGTACAACAGGCGCTGTACCACTATTTGCCCCTTTATTCACAAACAATTCTAAGCACGGAGTTTCCTCATACATTGCCTGTTTAAGCACAACACTTTCAGCAACTAAATGCCCATCAGGATGCTTCAATGATAATGTTTCAGATTGCTCTTTCCCCGTTTTTCCAACGATCTTCATCATTTTCTTAAACTGGGCAGATTCATCAGCTGTGACATATTCTAATACGGTTGTTGCAGCGAGATCATTGAAAGATTTAAAACCAAAATACTGTAAAAATGCATCATTGGCATAAATAAAAATACCATCATCTGTACCAAAATATGCAATCAAATCCTCTGAACTGGAAGCAAATTGCTCAGTGATTTCTGTTAACTTTGCATTTTTTTCTAAAGTATCACGGTAACCAATCTGTGTTTTCAGCTCAAAAATAGCACGGACAATTTGCTTAAATAACACATCGCCTTGTTGCAAAGTACCAACATCCACAGCGCCTTCTTGAATCATAACTTGGCGTTTTTCTAGAAACTGATCTTCATTCACCAAAACTAAAACTGGCGTTGCTTTCATGCCAATCGCATTGTGCACTTCTTTAAGAATGGGAACTTTAGGAGAGTCTTGCAATATAACGAGATCACAATCACCTTTACTCACAGCAACATTAATGCCCTCAACAGAGTCTGTTGTTACCACATCAAATGTGATTTTACCATCCAAACTGTTAGCACGAATCAATTGTCGAAGCTGTGTTACTTTTTCAGCATTATTTTCAACATAGAGTATCTTGTAAATCTCGTTGCTCATTATTATCTGCTTCCTTTAATTCTGACTCAAACATTCTAGCTTAAATAAATGAAAATCTCATTAGATTAATCGGCCATACAAATCGTACACATCAGCTTCTTCAATTTGAACCTTAACAATTTGACCAACAACAGAATGATCTGCATCATCAATGTAGACTAAACCATCGATTTCTGGTGCATCTGCCATTGTACGACCAATTGCAACGCCTTCTTCAGCATCAAACTCATCAATTAACACATCGAATACTTGTCCAACTTTAGCTTGTAATTTTTCTTCAGAAATTTTTGCTTGAAGTTCCATGAAGCGTGCTAAACGCTCTTCTTGGATTTCAGCAGGAATAAACTCTGCAATATCATTGGCGGGTGCGCCTTCCACAGGAGAATAAATGAATGCGCCCACACGATCCAAACGAGCTTCTTCAATAAAATCCAATAACATTTGGAATTCTTCTTCAGTTTCGCCAGGGAAACCAACAATGAATGTAGAACGAATAGTGATTTCAGGACAAATTTCACGCCATTTCTTGATGCGATTTAACATATTTTCGCTGTTAGCTGGGCGCTTCATTGCTTTCAAAATTCTTGGTGAAGCATGTTGCATTGGCACATCGATGTAAGGCAAGATTTTACCTTCTGCCATCAATGGAATTAAGTTATCCACATGTGGATATGGATAAATATAGTGCAAGCGAACCCAAACATCTAATTTTGCCAACTCTTCACATAAATTCTGAATATGCGTTTTAACTGGCTTACCATCAGCGATGCCTAGCTTATATTTAACATCCACACCGTAAGCACTTGTATCTTGTGCCACAACTAACAATTCTTTCACACCAGATTGTGCTAATTTTTTAGCTTGGCTCAATACATTTTCAACTGGATAAGACTGATGTTTACCGCGCATTGTTGGAATAATGCAGAATGTACAGCTGTGATTACAACCTTCTGCAATTTTCAAATACGCATAATGTTTTGGCGTTAATTTGATACCCGCTTGTGGTACTAAATCCATAAATGGATCATGTGGTTTTGGTAAATGATGATGCACAGATGCCATCACTTCTTGGAAAGCATGTGGGCCAGTGACACTTAATACATTAGGATATTTTTCCAAAATCGTATCAGCTTTTGCACCCAAGCAACCTGTCACAATCACTTTACCATTTTCATCCAAAGCTTCGCCAATCGCATCCAAGCTCTCTTGAACCGCTGAATCAATAAAACCACATGTATTGACAACTACAAGATCTGCATCATCATATTTCGGTACAATTTCATACCCTTCTGTGCGCAATTGCGTCAAAATATATTCAGAGTCCACCAATGCTTTAGGGCAGCCAAGGGATACGAAGCCAATCTTAGGAGTAGTCACAATTCAACCTTCAAAAAAAGATAACCAGTCAAATCCGATAATGTTTTGACTGGTGTAATCAAAGAAAAAAAACTATAATAACCCACCATTTTATATCAGAACCCTATCTACTGGAAACCAAAATGTCGAAAAAATATTTAGTTACTTGGGATATGCTCCAAGTTCACGGGAAAGCTTTATCTCAACATTTAATCGAACGTCAAGAGTGGAAAGGTCTTATTGCCGTTAGTCGCGGTGGATTAGTGCCTGCTGCAATTGTGGCGCGTGAATTGAACATTCGCTATGTCGATACATTATGTATCGCAAGCTATCATGATTATCAAAATCAAACAGACATGCAATTGATCAAAGAATGTAATCTGCCAAATGAAGGCGAAGGTTTTGTGATCATTGATGACTTGGTGGATTCAGGTAATACGGCTAAACTTATCCGTAAATTGTATCCAAAAGCTTACTTTGTAACGATTTTTGCAAAACCACAAGGCAAACCATTAGTGGATTTCAGCGTATTGGATGTTCCTCAAGACACTTGGATTGAACAACCTTGGGATACAGCAGTACATTTCATTCCACCAATTTGTGATCAAAACAAACAATAATCATGCAATATCATAAACCCAACTGGATTAAAGACAATGCGATTGCCTTAGGTTTTTGGGTTGGCAAATACATTGCACGATTACCTATGCCTTTTCTCCTCTCTTGCGGGAAAGGCGTAGGCCGAATTTCATATCATGTTGCTAAGAAGCGCCGCCATATTATTGAGCGCAACATTCAATTATGCTTTCCAAATTTATCTCAAAACGAACAAACACAACTCATTAAAGATAACTTTGATTCATTAGGCATGGGCATTTTTGAAACTTTAGCAGCATGGTTAAAACCTGAAAAGCAGGTTAAAGAGCTTTTCACATACGAAGGCTTAGAGAATTTAGAAGCATTAAAAGCATCTGACCATGGCGCATTACTGTTAACTGTGCATTTTTGTAATTTAGAACTCGGCGCACGCGCAATTACTCTGCAAACACCATTCGTCGCAATGTACCGCCAGCATAAGAATAAAGCTTATGAAGAGCGCCAATTCAAAATGCGCACAGCACAATCACACAATGAACCTGTGAATCGCAATGAAATCCGCAAAACCATTAAGCTATTAAGATCGGGTAAATATCTTTGGTATGCACCTGATCAAAACTATGGTGGTAGCGATCATGTTTTTGTTGATTTCTTTGGCGTTAAAGCTTTAATGATTACTGCAACTTCACAAATGGCACAATTAGGTAAAGCAAAAGTTCTACCATATTATTGCATTCGCGAAGGCAACAAATATAAGGTAAAGATTTTACCAGCTTTAGACAATTTTCCTTCTGATTCAGCCACAGAAGATTGCGAGCGATTAAATAAAATGTTTGAATCATGGATTCTAGAAGCACCAGATCAATATTTGTGGGCACATCGCCGATTCAAAACTCGTCCTGAAGGTGAAAAAGATTTATATGAATAAAACTTTGGTTAAAAATTATCAGCGTATTTTAATCATCCAATGGAGCGCAATGGGCGATTGTGTTTTGGCCAGCACAACATTTGATGACATTAAAAACCGCTTTCCTAATGCCAAAATTGACCTCAACACTTTACCACCTTGGGACCAACTATTTATTCATGATCATCGTTTTCACCAGCTCATCAGCTTTAAAATTCGTAAACAAGGATTGAAAGCAACCAAGCAATGGCTTAATCTTCTTAAACAAGAAAACTATGATCTCATCATTGATTTCCAAAACAGCGATCGATCTCGTTTAATGTTATCCATTGCCAAAATTTTCAAATTTACTAAAGCAACGATTATTGGCAGAAGCTCCCATTGGTGCTATGACAATACAATCACAGAGCAAGAAATCACTAATAACCATGTGGTTGATCGTTACTACGCTGCTTTGAAATCCATTGGCATCCAACAACAATCCGAGTGCCCAAAAATTATTGCATCTGATGAAATCATTCAAAACATTCAAGATCAAAAATCTAACATCATTCAAAATAAAAATTTTGCTGTTTTTGTACCAGGCTGTAGCCCACAGCATCCTGAAAAACGCTGGCCAACAGAATCATTCATTGAATTAGGGCAACTTTTATTTAAAAACAATATTCAACACATTTTAATTATTGGCGCACAAAGCGAAGCCGATATTTGTAACATCATTGCTCAAAGTGATTCAAGATTCATTAATCTATGCTCTAAAACAACTCTTTTAGAAATTCCTGAATGGCTCAAAGGCTCATCATTAATCGTAGGCAATGACACAGGTACTTCTCACATGGCGGCAAGTAGCAACGCACCACTCATTGCTCTATTTGGCCCTACAGATCCTATACAATCACAGCCATATGGTTCAAAAGTCATTGCATTACAAGCGCAAAATTTTGGAAATAGCAATAAAATTGATCAAATCACTGCAAATGATGTATTAACCACCTATCAAAACATTTTCAATCCGCCCGATAAAACAGTATAATCGTCGGATTTTATAAATGAATATTAATTATTTTCAAAGGAATTGATGTGACTAAACAATCAAGTTATAGCAAAGAAGAACTTTTAATGTGCGGCCGAGGCGAGCTATTCGGTGAAGGCAATGCACAATTACCAATGCCACCAATGTTGATGTTTGATCGCATCACTGAAATTACTGATGATGGCGGTAATTACAATAAAGGTTTGATCGTTGCAGAGCTTGATATCAATCCTGACTTATGGTTTTTCCCATGTCACTTTGTTGGTGATAATGTTATGCCAGGTTGCCTTGGTTTAGATGCTATGTGGCAATTAGTTGGCTTCTATTTAGGTTGGAAAGGTGGCATCGGCCGTGGCCGTGCTTTAGGTTCTGGTGAAGTGAAATTTTCAGGTCAAGTATTGCCAACAGCTAAAAAAGTAACCTACCATATTCACATGAAACGTGTTATTTTGCGCAAATTAACAATGGGTATTGCAGATGCAACTCTATCTGTGGATGGAAAAATCATCTACACTGGTTCAGACCTTAAAGTTGGTCTCTTTACCTCAACAGATAATTTTTAACGTTTAGGAGAAACATTATGAGACGTGTTGTTATCACAGGTCTTGGGATTATTTCTAGTATCGGAAACAACAAAGAAGAAGTATTAGAGTCTCTCAAATCAGGTAAATCTGGGATTGAATTCTCTCAAGAAATGGCTGATTTTGGTTTTAGATCCCATGTTCATGGTGCGATTCGCATTAACCCAGCTGAACACATTGACCGTAAAACATTCCGTTTTATGGCAGATGCAGCAGCTTATGCTTATCTTGCAATGGAACAAGCGATCGAAGATTCTAATCTTCCTGAAGAAATGGTTTCCAACGAACGCACAGGTTTAATCGTAGGCTCAGGTGGCGCATCCACTCGCAATCAAATCGAAGCGATCGATAGCATGCGTAATACTGGTGCTACGAAAAAAATGGGCCCTTATATGGTGACTCGTACAATGGGCTCCACTGTATCTGCTTGTTTAGCAACACCATTTAAAATCAAAGGTGTTAACTATTCAATCAGCTCTGCATGCTCTACATCTGCGCACTGTATTGGTAATGCCGCTGAACAGATCCAATTAGGCAAACAAGACATTATTTTCGCAGGTGGCGGTGAAGAGTTACATCCATTCATGAGCGCAATGTTCGATGCGATGGGCGCACTATCCACCAAGTACAATGACAATCCTTCAGTTGCATCGCGTCCTTATGATGCTGATCGTGATGGCTTCGTTATCTCTGGCGGTGGCGGCATCGTTGTAGTAGAAGAATTAGAACACGCTTTAGCTCGTGGCGCTAAAATCTACGCAGAAATCACAGGCTATGGCGCAACTTCAGATGGTTATGACATGGTTGCACCAAGCGGTGAAGGTGCTGAGCGCTGTATGCGTCAAGCATTATCAACAGTTGAAGGACCAATTGATTATATCAATGCTCACGGTACATCAACACCAGCTGGCGATATTCCTGAAATTTTAGCAGTACAACGTGTATTTGGTGAAAAATTCCCTTACATCACATCTACAAAATCACAAACTGGCCATGCATTAGGCGCAGCTGGCGTTAATGAAGTGATCTATTCATTATTAATGATGGAAAACAACTTCCTACAAGCTAGCCAACACATTGATAATGTTGATCCAAAATTGGAAGGCTTCCCTATCGTTCGTGAAAAAATCGAAGATATAGAGCTTAACAACATCATGAGCAACAGCTTTGGTTTTGGTGGTACAAATGCAACTGTTGTCTTAAGCCGCTACAAAGATTAATTAATCTTTTACTGAGAATAATAAAATCAAGAAGCCAGATTAATAATGAACTGCACCCCAAAAGTTGGACACAACTTTGGGGTGTTTTTATATGGCGAAGTATTCTTTTGATTTCAAATTAAAAGTTGTTAAGTTTTATCAAAAAGGAAATGGATATAGCTCTACAGCTGATCATTTTAATATTGATCACTCCACCGTTAAAAAGTGGGTCAAAGCTTATCAGTATCATGGTCAATCAGGGATTCAGCCAAGAACAACAAAACGATTATATTCTGCTGAATTCAAATATTATGTATTGAAGTTTATGTCAGATCATTATTACTCTGCCCGCGAAGCGGCTTCATATTTTAATATTCCAGCATTTACTTCTATATTAGAATGGCAATCACTGTTTAAAGAAGGTGGTTTGAGTGCACTTGAACCACGTCAAAAAGGAAGACCTAAAAAGATGAGATTGCCCAAAAAACCTGATAATCGCACTGAACAAGAAAAGTTGATAGATCAACTTCAAGCTGAATTAGCCTATCTTCGTGCGGAGAATGATGTGTTAAAAAAGTTTCAGGAATTGGACGAGAAGGAAGAAGCGCTCAGGCGCAAACAATCATCGCAGAAGAACTCAAAGTAAAGCATTCATTGTCATCGTTACTGAAAATCATGAATCTAGCCAAAAGCACTTATTACTATCATAAGGCAGTATTGGCTAAGCCTGATTCAGATGAAAGCCTTAAAGCAAGGATAACAGCCCTTTTTCATGAGCATAAAGGTCGATATGGTTATCGTCGCATCACTGCGATATTACAAAAAGATTTCCCCATTAACCATAAAAAAGTTCAAAGAATCATGCGATTACTGAATCTTAAATCTTTAGTAAGACCGAAGAAATACCAATCTTATAAAGGAAAAGTTGGAAAAATAGCGAAGAATATTTTGAAGCGTAATTTTAAGGCTCAAAGGCCCAACCAAAAATGGGTAACAGATGTCACAGAGTTTAAAGTGAACGGTGAAAAGCTGTATTTATCTCCGATTTTAGATCTATATAATCAGGAAATTATTAGCTATGAAGTTGCTAAAAACTCCAAATATGAGTTGGTGGGTAAAATGCTGAATAAGGCATTGAAGCATTTAAAGTTACATAAGAAAGGACGCAAGAAACTGATTTTACATTCTGATCAAGGTTGGCAATATCAAATGAAACAGTACCAACAATCTTTAAAAGATCACAAAGTTAGACAAAGCATGTCACGCAAAGGCAATTGCTATGATAATGCTGTGATTGAGAACTTCTTTGGTGTTTTGAAATCAGAGCTATTTCATGTGAAAAAATTTGAATCTATCGATCAATTAGAGAAAGAGATTCATGAGTACATCGATTATTACAATAATGATCGAATTAAGCTCAAACTAAAAGGACTGAGTCCGATAGAATATCGAAATCAGTCCTTGTCTTTATAATTTATAAACTGTCCAAGTTTATGGGGTCAGTTCATAACCTTAATCTGGCTTTTTTATAAGCATAAAATGTTACAATACTGAACCATACTATAACAACATGAAACAAGGCAAAACGATGAAATATAAAATCACTACAACTGTTATTATGGCAATTTTCAGCACATCCTTATCCTTCGCTCAAATGAAAGAGGATGTCTCCAAAAGTGTATCCAATTTAATATCCACCAGTAAAGATGCCATCAGTGGAATCAAAGAAGGCATCACAGATGGTAGAAAACAAGGTGCTAGCGCTGATGGTTCTATCATTATTTCTACAACAGAAGAGATGAAACCTTACGTCACATTTAAAGTACGCAAGATAGAAAATCCTGATAATAACCGCTACACATTAACTTTAATTTTCACCAACCAACATGAACAACCTGTACGATTAATCAATCTACATGATGACCAAGCAGTATTACTCTTAGATGAAGATAGAATCACATCACCGCTTGTGTTACAAAAAAGTAACGATGAGGTCACCATACCAAGAAATGCCGCAACTCGTATGCAATGGACTTTTGATAATGTAGAAACCGAACCTGCATTTTTAAGAATATATAATACAGAATACATTCTTGATGAGATTAAAAAATAATCCCATTATTTACTAACAACTCGCGACAACTCAACCCGATTAATATGCTTAATCGGGTTTTTAATACAACAAATAATCTCACTACATAATCACAACATTAAAGATGTGAAAATATTATTTACAAATATTTGCATAAAAATAAATTCAAGTGATAAAATAATATCCATACAACTCACATAACAAACAGGTATCCCCATGAAAAATATAGCCTGCGCTATCATGATCATCACAGCACTTCTATCATTCGGACACTCTAAAAGCATCAACATTCCAAATGATTGGATGTTAGAAAATATTAAAAAACCCGCAAAATCTGTACAGCAAAAATCCATATCCCCTTATGGCGTACAAAATAAAAAGATTATCTTTAACGAAAATGGTTATATGAGCCAAATAGACATCGATTATCAATTAGGGCAAACAACAAATTTTATCAGCATACATGTTGCACCCTACAATGATAATCATCGTTATTTATTACTTGTTGAAAAGCTAGATGAAAATGATATTTTATCCGTTGATTTTAACAATATTGAAACATTGGCAGGCTTAAAAACTCAAGAACAATTGTGGAAAAATAGCCATCAAACTGAGCTTAAAAGTAAACAAATGATGCGCATGACAAATTATAATTCCGACTATATGGCTGAATCCATTTTAGAGTCCAATATGAATCTACCAATCGTTCGATTGCAATCAGAAGCAGAATTAAAAAACATTAAAATTTCACCAAACACTCTATATATGATTGTGACAGAAAGAGATCATCATGACAGCTGGACAAAACGCATCTCAGTTCAAAAAGATTCTATGGGTGAAATATTAAAAACTATCGAAGAAAGAACAATAGAATATTACGATATCCTATTGTAATCATCTAACTATTCACGATGATAAGGATGGTTGTGTAAAATACTCCATCCTCTAAATAATTGTTCAGCCACTAAAATTCTTACCATTGGATGCGGCAGTGTTAATTTTGATAGCGAAATGCTTTGTTGAAAACTTTGCTTTACTTCATCAGAAAATCCTTCTGGCCCACCAATTAACAAAGCAATATCCGTACCACCTTGCAACCATCCTGCCATCATCTGACTCAATTCAGGTGTTGTGACAGCTTTACCAATCACATCCAAACCAACAATGCGAGCACCTTTAGGTACAGCAGCGAGCATCTTCTGCCCTTCTTCTTTTAAGATTTTACTGATATCCGCATTTTTCTTACGGGCTTGCGCAGGAATTTCAACCATTTTTAGCTGAACCTCATTACGCAAACGGCTTTGATATTCGTCAAAGCCGTCTTTAACCCAATTTGGCATATTGTTGCCAATAGCGATTAGGTGAACAATCATACTAGATGAACAATTTTTCTAATTGATAGAATTCACGTGCATCTTTAGTCATAATGTGAACAACAACATCGCCATAATCTTGCAAGACCCAGTTACCACTTTCAACACCTTCAGAGCCAATTGGTAAGTGACCTTCTGCTTTCATTTTTACTTCTAGTTTGCCTGCCATTGCTTTCAAATGCGTTGATGATGTACCTGTCACGATTACAACCCAATCTGCATACTTAACAATTTTGCTTACATCGAATACCTTAATATCCACACCTTTCATATCATCCAAGGTAGTTTCAACAATATTCTTCATCGCTTCTGACATAAATTTCATCCAGTTCATTTAAAATTAATACAATAGTTCTGCTTATTGTACTTCATTTTAATTTAACAATTAAATCTTAATTAAGTTTGGTAGAATAATACTTTTATCATTTAGTTTTGAAGGTTGAGAAATGGTCAGTTTTGAAGCACTTTATGAAGAAGCACAAAAATACATTCCAGGCGGTGTTAACTCTCCAGTGAGAGCTTTTAAACAAGTCGGCGGCGCACCTGTTTTTTTCAAAAAAGGTGAAGGTGCATACGTTTACGATGAAAATGGTAAAAAATATATCGATTACGTTGGCTCATGGGGCCCAATGATTGTTGGTCATGCTCACCCTAAAGTGATCGAAGCTGTCATCGAAACCGCTAAAAATGGTTTATCTTTTGGCGCACCAACGGTTTCAGAAACAGTTTTGGCTAAAAAAGTATTGGAAATCATTCCATCAATGGATAGCGTGCGCATGGTAAGCTCGGGCACTGAAGCTACAATGAGCGCAATCCGCTTGGCGCGTGGTTATACAAATCGTAACAAAATCATTAAATTTGAAGGCTGTTATCATGGCCATTCAGATTCATTATTAGTGAAAGCAGGTTCGGGTTTATTAACATTTGCAGAACCGTCTTCACCAGGTGTTCCTGCTGATTTAACACAGCATACAATTGTATTGGAATACAATAATCCTGAAGAATTAAAAGAAGCATTCGCAAAATATGGCGATGAAATTGCATGTGTGATCGTTGAACCAATCGCGGGCAATATGAACTGCATTCCACCTTCTAAAGAATTCCTACAAACAATCCGTGATTGCTGCACAGCAGCAGGCGCTGTTTTCATCATGGATGAAGTAATGACAGGTTTCCGTGTACATAAACACTCAGCACAAGGCTTATATGACATCACACCTGACTTATCAACATTTGGCAAAGTCATTGGTGGCGGCATGCCAGTAGGCGCATTTGGCGGCAAAGCTGAAATCATGGCGCATATGTCACCGAATGGCGCTGTTTACCAAGCAGGTACATTGTCAGGCAACCCTGTTGCAATGGCAGCGGGCATCGCTACATTAGAATTAATTTCTGAAGATGGTTTCTATGAAGATCTAAAAGCTAAAACAGATTATTTAATGGATGGCATTCAAAAAGTATTCGCAAAACATAATCAACCATTACACATTAATCATGTTTGCGGCATGTTTGGCTTATTTTTCACTGATCGAGCAGTTCATACATACAAAGATGTAATGACAAGCGATGTAGAATTCTTCAAAAAATTCTATCACGGCTTATTGGATCGTGGCGTATATTTGGCACCAAGCGCTTTTGAAGCAGGATTTTTATCGAGCGCACATACATATGATGATTTAGATACTACAATTCAAGCCATCGATGAAACATTAACAGAGATTAAAGGTTAATCACATGAAACAAACACCATGGATCGCTCCTTCTATTTTATCCGCTGATTTTGCTCGTTTAGGCGAAGAAGTGACCGCAGTATTGGATGCAGGCGCTGATATCATCCACTTTGACGTAATGGATAACCACTATGTTGAGAACTTAACATTTGGCCCAATGATCTGCAAAGCATTACGTGATTATGGCGTAACTGCACCCATCGATGTACATTTGATGGTTTCTCCTGTAGATCGCATGATCGAGTCTTTTGCGAAAGCGGGTGCGAGCTACATCACATTCCACCCTGAAGCATCATTGCATGTGGATCGTTCATTACAATTGATTAAATCGCACGGTTGTAAAGCTGGATTAGTTTTAAATCCAGCAACACCAGTACATGTTTTAGAACATGTTTGGGATTATCTTGATATGATTTTAGTGATGAGTGTGAATCCTGGCTTCGGTGGACAAAAATTCATTCCATCAGCACTAGACAAACTCGCCAAATTAAGAAAAATGATTGATGACAGTGGCAAAGAAATTCGTTTAGAGATTGACGGTGGTGTGAATGCAGATAATATTGCCGATATCTCTAAAGCTGGCGCGGATACATTTGTTGCAGGTAGTGCTATTTTCACACAAGATAATTATAAAGAGATTATTAATAGACTTAAATCAAACGCAAAATTAGACTGATACGCGTTTGTCGTTTAAAATGTTAAAATCATTTTATTAAAAATAACCAAACGAGAACAGATATGAACATCACAGATCTACTAACCTTTGTTGTTAAGTCCGGCGCATCCGACTTACACTTATCAGCAGGACTGCCTCCGCTTTTGCGTATTGATGGTGACATTACTCGAATCAATGCGCCAGCAATGGATAATGATGGCGTTTATGATTTGATTTACGGCATCATGAATGATACTCAGCGCAGAACTTTTGATGCGGAATTAGAAGCTGACTTTTCTGTTGATGTTCCTGGACTTTCTCGTTTCAGGGTTAACGCATTCCATCAAAATCGCGGTGTTGGCGCAGTTTTCAGAACAATTCCTAATAACATCAAATCAATGGATGAATTAGGTATGCCAGCAATCTTCAGACAGATGGTTTCCGTTCCTCGTGGTTTAGTATTGGTAACAGGGCCAACAGGTTCAGGTAAGTCAACAACGTTAGCTGCAATGATTGACTACTTAAACAAACATCACCCTTACCATATTTTAACAGTTGAAGATCCAATCGAGTTCGTTCATACACCAAGAAAATCTTTGATCAACCAACGTGAGGTTCATAGAGATACATTATCATTTAATAATGCTCTACGTTCAGCACTTCGTGAAGATCCAGACGTTATCTTGGTGGGTGAGCTTCGTGACTTAGAAACAATTCGCTTAGCATTGACTGCTGCGGAAACTGGTCACTTGGTCTTCGGCACACTCCATACTACATCCGCTTCCAAAACCATTGACCGTATCATCGACGTTTTCCCTGAGGGTGAAAAACCACTGGTTCGTTCAATGCTATCCGAATCTATTCAAGCTGTTGTTTCTCAAACGCTTTTAAAGAAAAAAGGTGGTGGCCGTATTGCAGCATGGGAAATCCTAATGGGTACTAATGCAATTCGAAATCTTATCCGTGAAGATAAGATTCCGCAAATGTATTCTGCGATCCAAACAGGACAGTCATTTGGTATGCAGACATTAGATCAGCATTTACAACAGCTTGTTAAAGCTGGAATGATTGATCCAGAAGTCGCAGCAAGCAAAGCAAAAGTACCATCTGATTTTAGTTAATCGTTATATTGCATATTTTTTTCAAATAAGTATAATGACGTGTCTGTTTTTAAGGAGCCGTTTTTGTGTTCCTCAAAGAATTTATTTTATTGAAATAGGTTATTTTAATTATGAGTAAAGTTTGTCAAGTCACTGGTAAAGCACCTGCTGTTGGGAACAATGTTTCTCACGCAAACAATAAAACTCGCCGTCGTTTTTTACCAAATCTTCACTCACATCGTATTTGGGTAGAAAGCGAACAGCGCTTTGTAACATTACGCGTAACATCTGCTGGTTTAAGAACTATCGATAAAAAAGGTATCGATGCTGTTCTTAAAGATATGCGTGCACGTGGTGAGAAAATCTAAGGAGCTTTATCATGGCAAAAGGTATCAGAGAAAAAATCAAGTTAGTGTCAACGGCTGAAACAGGTCATTTCTACACTACTACAAAAAACAAAAGAACAACTCCAGAAAAATTAGAGTTCATGAAATATGATCCAGTTGTTCGTAAACACGTTTTATATAAAGAAGCTCGTATTAAATAATACAGTTTTAGTTTCTAAATAAAAAAAGCAACCTTAAGGTTGCTTTTTTACTTTCTACACCGAATCAAAAGCATAAATTTCAATTCCGAGCACTAATGTGCTAGATTGTGCACTACTTTTATTCACTTAATCGCTCTTACATCGTGATCAAACTAGAACATATATCAAAATCATATCCTTCACCTAAAGGACCTGTTACTGCCCTATCAGATATCTCTTTAACTATTGAAGCAGGAGAAATCTTCGGCGTCATTGGTCATTCTGGCGCAGGAAAAAGCACATTAATTCGTTGCTTAAATCTATTGGAAAAACCAACATCTGGCCACGTTATCCTAGATGATATTGATTTGACCAAGCTTTCTAAACAGCAACTCATGCATGAACGCCGAAAGATCGGCATGATATTCCAACACTTTAATCTGTTCGATAGCCAAACGATTTTCAACAACATAGCTTTTCCACTACGTTTAGAAAAATTATCTAAAACGGATATTAAAAAACGTGTAGATGAATTACTAGAATTAGTTGGCTTAACGGAGCATGCAAATAAATATCCCGCACAATTATCTGGCGGGCAAAAACAACGTGTTGGCATTGCGAGAGCATTGGCGAATCAACCTAAAGTACTATTATGCGATGAAGCAACTTCTGCACTGGATCCACAAACCACGCAATCCATCCTAGAATTATTGCGTGATATTAACCAAAAGCTTGGGTTAACAATTGTATTAATCACCCATGAGATGGAAGTCATTCGTAAAATATGCCACAAAGTTGGCGTCATTCACGCAAGTCAGATTGTTGAACTAGGCCCTGTCGAAAAGGTATTTTTAAATCCTCAGCACGATGTGACAAAAGAATTTATCTTAGACAATAGCCATTATGATGAATTAAAAGCACACTTAAAAACAAGCACCATGAAAGATGCCAATCTTTATCAGATCACTTACTCTGGCGAGGATTCTTATCATCCACATTTAAGTGACATCATTAAATCCACGGGCGTTCATTTCTCTATTCTTTCTGGCAATATTAGTTATATTAGAGATTTACCCTACGGACAGCTATTAGTAGCACTCAATGGCAGTGAAGAAGCGCAAAGCAATGCCTTAAAAGAATTTTCAGCCAAAAATATCCATGCATTAGCGGTTAACTTATAAATTATGTATACAGATTTTAAAGCATGGGCGAGCAGCGCCCTACAAAGTTTAATTCAAGACAGCTTCCCTAAAGTCAAAGTTAATATGCTTTGGGATGCGACAGAAGCAACACTGCAAATGTTAATGGCATCCTGGGCATTAACAACTGTATTTGGGATCATTTTGGGTGTAATTTTATACCTCACAAGCCCCAAACAATTACTGCAAAATAACATTATTTATCCTGCACTATCTATTTTTACGAACATATTACGCTCTATTCCATTTTTAATTTTAATCATCTATCTATTACCTTATACAAAATTATTAGTGAATACATCATTTGGTGTCAAAGGCGCAATCATTCCTTTAGCCATTGGTGCAATCCCATTCTTTGCAAAACTCGTGGAAACCTCACTACGCGAGGTTAATCGAGGCATCATTGAAGCTGCTGTTAGCATGGGCACACCTTTGCACACAATCATCTTCTCTGTATTATTAAGAGAAGCTCGTCCCAGCATTATTGCTGGTGCGACAATCACAGGCATATTATTGTTATCATTTACAGCCATGGCTGGCGTAGTTGGCGCAGGTGGATTGGGTGATTTAGCCACAAGATTCGGCTTCCATCGTAATCAACCAGAAATTACAAATTTTGTGATTGTAATAATCATCATTATCGCGCAAACTATTCAGCTAATTGGCGATACATTTATGCGCCGATTAACTAGAAAATAACAAATATTTAGGATTATATTAAGGAGCAGTAGCATGAAAAAATTAGCATCAGCCTTGATTCTCTCAGCATTGCCTTTTTTGGCAAATGCCCAAGATTCAATTAAAGTCGCAGCAACACCAGTTCCACATGCAGAAATTCTAGAGCACGCACAAACATTGGCACCTGATTTTAAAATTGATGTTGTCGTTGTGACCGACTATGTTTTGCCTAATTTAATGTTAGATGAAGGCGAAGTTGACGCAAATTTCATGCAACATAAACCTTATTTAGATGAATTCAATAAAGCGAATAACCTTACATTAACACCTGTTGGCAGCGTTCATTTAGAACCATTGGGCGGTTATTCTAAGAAAATTACGGACATTAAAAATACTCCTAACAACGCTAAAATAGCAATTCCAAATGATCCAACAAACGGTGGCCGTGCTTTAATTTTATTACATAATAATGGCGTGATTACCTTAGAGGATCCAAGCAATATTTTATCTACAATTGCTGACATTAAAGAAAATCCTAAAAATATCTCTTTCCTTGAATTAGAAGCACCAATGTTAGCCAAAGCTATCGATGAAGTGGATCTTGCATTGATTAACACTAACTTTGCACTAGATGCAGGCTTAAACCCAATGAAAGATGCATTGATCATCGAAGATAAGAATTCACCTTACGTTAATATCGTCGTTGTTAAAGCAGATAATACAGATAAAGAAAATGTAAAAAAATTAATGAAAGTATTGAACTCACCAGAAATGAAATCATTCATTGAAACAAAATATGAAGGTAGCATTTTACCTGGCTTCTAATCGATGCTTTTCTTCATAACTATTAAAGAGCCATATCATTGGCTCTTTTTTATTTCTGTAACATTTTTACATTAATTATCAGAACAAGCTATAATGTGCGGATGATCGTAAAATCACATTGAGACAAGACATTCTCCTAGTATTTCATACTGGGATGATTGACTTTTATACTAAAAAGCAAGATAATGTTGCGTCTTATATTGTTTAAACTATTGGTTATATTTGGAGAATACCTTTGGCAAACTCAGCTCAAGCAAGAAAACGCGTACGCCAAGCGGAAAAAAACCGTTTAGCTAACGCTTCATACCGTTCAATGACTCGTACATACGTTAAGAAAGTATTGAAAGCAATTCAAGAAAATAACGTAGAAGGCGCTAACGAAGCTTTGAAAAAAGCACAAGGCGTTTTAGACCGCGCTGCAAACAAAGGCTTGTTTCATAAGAAAACAGCTGCTCGTTTGGTAAGCCGTTTGAACGCAAGAATTAAAGCAATCGCTGCTTAATTCTAAAGTTTCAAAAAAAGCCCTTTTCAGGGCTTTTTTTACATCTCAGATTTATATCATTTCAATACAATTTTGCTGCGTTTTTTCAAAAATACTAATATGTGCTCAATAGATTCTCTAAAATCCTTAATTTGTGCAATCCCTCTCTCATCCGTTGGTTTCAATGCTTCTAATAAACTAGCTGCGACCTCTTCTACATAACGTTGATAATTGGAACTCACCTGATGCGTATTCACCAATACTAATTCTTCATTAATCCCCAATAAATGCTTTAAAATTTGTTGATACAACAAAGCATGAGCAAAACCTTTAACTCTGGTTACTCTTTCACCATTTTTTATAAACTGACGTCCAAAAATCATAGATAAATAATAAAGCGTCGATAATCCCTGATAATTTTTGAACTCCTTAGAAAAATTATAAAATTCAAAGTTTAAATCGTTCAATAATTCATTCATCTGCTTTGGCAGCAATCGAATAGTAGCAACATTAATATCCACAATACGATGTGATAAACCCTCTGATGCAGCATTAAAATGCTCTACTAATTTAGTAAAGCTATTATCATGTGAAATAACTAAAAAATTTGGTGATAACGGCATGCTATCATCTCCTGTATTGATCCAAATTTATTATCTTAATAAAACAATAAATATATACATAAATAAACGTAAATTATCATTAATTATAACACATAATATTTAAAGATCACTAGGCATAAAAAAAGCTCTACCAAAGTAGAGCTCTCCATTAATATAATATTTACAATTAATTAATTTAATTTCCCATGACAATGCTTGAATTTTTTACCTGAACCACAAGGACAATCATCATTACGTCCCACAGATGAGTAATCAATTTCTTGATTAGTGAGCTCACCCGCATCACTGAATGTACGCTTGATTAATAACTCGCTTGCATCCGACTCATTGCTCTCTTCTGGCAATAAATTGACAGCTTGCTCTTCAGCAGTTGGCAATTCAATTTTCAAACGACTTAAATAAACAATCGTATCGTAATAGATGCGATCCAACATTTGTTCAAACATGCTGAATGCTTCTTTTTTATACTCTTGCTCTGGGCGTTTTTGAGCATAAGCACGCAACTGAATTCCTTGACGTAAATAATCCATTGCCGCCAAGTGATCTTTCCAATTATGATCCAATAATTGAAGCAAGATATTCTTTTCAAATGCTTTAAAGTTATCTTGATCAACAATGGACATCTCTTCATCAGAATCTGGTAATTTAACAAATTGTTTAGCATGATATGCTTGCTTATTCATCTCAATTAAACGATCAATAACTTGCTGATCATCTAATTCCTGATTCTCTTCCAGCCAATCCTCTAATTTCACATTCATCATGAAATCACGAGATAATTTCTCTTCCAAACCTTCCATATCCCACTGCTCTGGGAATGATTGTGGCGGAATATGTTTTGCAACCAAATCACGGAATACAGTTTCACGAATCGCATCGATCGCTGGACCAACATCAGTTGCAGCCAAGATATCATCACGCTGTTGATAAATCACTTTACGCTGATCATTGGCAACATTATCGTATTGCAACAAATTCTTACGCATTTCAAAGTGATGACCTTCTACTTTACGCTGAGCATTCTCAATCGAACGACTGATCCATTTATGTTCTAGCGGCAAACCATCGCCCATGCCCAATTTTTTCATCATATTGTATGCAGATGGCGACGTAAAAATGCGCATCAAGCTATCTTCTAATGACAGATAAAAACGAGAGGAACCAACATCACCTTGACGACCAGAACGGCCACGCAACTGATTATCAACACGGCGCGATTCATGACGCTCTGTACCAATAATATGCAAACCACCTTGCTCCAATACTGCATCGTGGCGTTTTTGCCATTCTGATTTCAAAGCAGATTTTTCTGCTTCTGTCGCATCAGGATGACTATCCATTTCCATTGAGAAGTTACCGCCCAATACGATATCCGTACCACGACCCGCCATATTAGTTGCAATTGTCACAGCACCAGGCTGCCCAGCTGCACCAATGATATAAGCTTCTCTCTCATGCTGCTTAGCATTCAAAACTTCATGCGGAATTTGACGATCATCCAACATCTGAGAAATCAATTCAGAAACTTCAACAGATGCAGTACCTACTAATACAGGCTGACCTACTTCACGGCAATGTACGATATCTTTAATGATTGCTTCGTATTTCTCTCTCTGCGTTAAGAAAATCAAATCACCATAATCTTTACGCTGAATTGGCTTATTCGTAGGAATTACGACAACTTCTAAACTATAAATCTCCAATAATTCAGGTGCTTCAGTATCTGCTGTACCTGTCATACCAGATAATTTTTTATAGATTCTGAATAAATTCTGGAATGTAATGGATGCCAATGTCTGATTTTCAGGCTTAATTTGTACGCCTTCTTTAGCTTCAATTGCTTGATGCAAACCATCTGACCAACGACGACCTGATAATGTACGACCTGTATGCTCATCGACAATCACAATTTCACCAGATTTGATCAAATAGTCCACATCCTTACGGAACAAGTGATGTGCACGTAAACAGCTATCTAAATGATGATAAAGCTTCAAGTTGTTTGCATCATATAAGCTTTCGCCTTCTTTCAACAAACCCGCTTGAACCAATAAATCTTCTGCATGCTCATGACCAACTTCGGTCAACAATACTTGGCGATCTTTTTCATTGATCGTGAAATCATTGTCACCATTTTCATCAGCTTTCACTAAATGTGGCACAACTAAATTAATCGCTTGATAAAGCTCTGCAGTACCTTCCGCAGGACCTGAAATGATCAACGGCGTTCTTGCTTCATCGATTAAGATTGAGTCAACTTCATCGATGACAGCAAAATTTAAAGGGCGTTGTACTTTTTGCTCAGGGCTAAAACTCATATTGTCACGCAAATAGTCGAAACCAATTTCGTTATTTGTACAATACGTGATATCACAATTGTAAGCCGCTTTTTTCTCGTCAGGACCTTGTTCAGATACGATCACACCAACTGTTAAACCTAACCATTGATACAATCGCCCCATATCTGTTGCGTCACGTTTTGCTAAGTAATCATTCACTGTTACAACATGAACGCCTTTACCTTCTAAAGCATTCAAATAAACAGCTAATGTTGCCACTAATGTTTTACCTTCACCTGTACGCATTTCAGCAATACGACCTTGATGAAGTGTAATACCACCAATCATCTGAACATCATAATGGCGCATACCCAAAACACGGATACTCGCTTCACGTACAGTTGCAAATGCTTCTGGTAACAATTTATTTAAAGAAGTACCTTCTTGGATACGTTCACGAAATTTGAGTGTCTGTTGTTGTAGTTCTTCGTCAGACATTGCTTGCATCGTAGGTTCTAATGCATTAATTTGTTTAACGATTTTGAAAGCATCTTTGACCAATCGGTCATTTCGAGTTCCAAAAATCTTTTTTGCAATCGCACCAAACATGGCATTCCTTCTATATAGTAAAAATATAAATTAACAGCGTATTTTAACGTATTTTAACGTCAAAAAGAACTTATTGATGTGATACCCAGTTGTTTCTATGAATGAGCTCTTCTGAAATCACATAACCCAGTTTATTAATGATGTCATTCGATGCCGTTTTCAAGAGCAACTTCACTTCTTCAGAATTATAATTACATAATCCTCGGCCAAGCTCTTCACCTTTCACGTTCACACACGAGATAATATCACCACGTTGGAAAGAACCTTTGACATCGATCACACCAATTGGTAACAAACTCTTTTTATGCACTAATAATGCATTTTCAGCGCCCTCATCTACGACAACCTTACCAAATACATGTGCTTGGTTGAGTATCCAGCGTTTTTTAGCAGCCATTGTTGTGTGTTCTGGCTCAAACTGCGTGCCAATCTCTTCTCTTGCAGCCACTTTTAGTAAACCATCTTCAGATTTGCCATAAACAATGTATGTTTCTGTGCCTGAGGTTGCAGCCTTCTGTGCGGCTTTCACTTTAGTATACATACCGCCCTTACCGAGATTTCCCCCTTCAGGGCTTGCCATATCCAATAATGATGGATCCATCGCTTTAACTTTGCTCAATAATTGCGCATCACTATTTTTACGAGGATCTTTGTTATACAAACCTTTTTGATCCGTCAAAATAATATAAGTATCGGCTTCGATTAAGTTTGCAACCAAAGCACCTAACGTATCGTTATCACCAATACAAACTTCATCATAAGAAACGGTATCATTCTCATTAATGACAGGAATCACATTGTGATTAATCAAAGCATTGAGAGTTGCACGGATGTTTAAATAGCGCGTCCTCTCGAGAGCATCATCATGGGTTAACAAAACTTGTGCGGCTGTTAAACGATATTTTTGTAATGCCGTTTGCCAAGCTTCCACTAACTTTGCCTGCCCTACTGCCGCTGCCGCCTGAAGCTCACTTAATTCTTTGGGTCGCTCACTCCAACCCAATCGTTTCATACCTGCAGCGACAGCACCAGATGAAACAACAACAATCTTATAACCTTTCGATTGTAAATTTGCGATTTGCGCAGCGTAATCATCCAATAAAGAATAATCAATACCAATGCCACCATTCGTGATCATTGCACTGCCGATTTTAATTACCCAAAGAGTTTCTTTTTCCATACAATTCATATTATGATGTCAAGTTCAAGCAAAATTAATTTGCATAAAATAAATTAAGGTTTGTTGCAGGGGATTATCATAGCAAACTTACCTTACCTTGTTTCCATTTTAGGATGTTTAATTAAGAGGTGGTTTTAAAATGGCCAAAACGCTTTACGATAAATTGTGGGAAGCCCACGTTGTGCGTACCGAAGAAGATGGCACTGCATTGTTATACATTGATAGACATATCATTCATGAAGTCACAAGCCCACAGGCTTTTGAAGGACTTCGACTGGCTAATCGTGAGCTCTGGCGTAAAAACTCCATCATTGCAACACCTGATCACAATACACCAACAACACCTGGCTTTACGACGATTGAAGATCCAATCTCTCGCTTGCAAGTTGATACTTTAGATCAAAACGCACGCGCAGCTGGTGTAACTTACTTCCCTGTTGGTGATATTCGCCGTGGTATCGTACATGTCGTTGGCCCTGAACAAGGCGCAACATTACCTGGCATGACCGTAGTTTGTGGTGATTCACATACAGCAACTCACGGCGCATTTGGTGCATTAGCATTTGGTATTGGCACAAGCGAAGTTGAGCATGTTATGGCAACATGTTGTTTAGTACAAAAGAAATCTAAAGCAATGAATATCATTGTGGATGGTGATCTACCCAAAGGTGTTACTGCTAAAGATATCGTGCTTGCGATCATTCGTGAGATTGGTACAGCAGGTGGCACAGGTTACGCAATTGAATTCTCAGGCAGTGCAATTCGTGCATTATCGATGGAAGGTCGCATGACAATTTGTAACATGGCAATCGAAGCTGGTGCGCGCGTTGGTATGGTTGGTGTTGATAACACAACATTAGAATTTGTGAAAGATCGTCCATTATCACCAAAAGGTGAAATGTGGAATCAAGCCGTTGCTTATTGGAATACATTACATTCGGATGAAGGTGCTCATTTTGATAAAGTGATCACATTGAATGCTGAAGACATCAAGCCACAAGTGAGCTGGGGTACAAGCCCTGAAATGGTGATCGGCATTGATGAAATGATTCCAGACCCAACAAAAGAAACTGATCCTGTCAAACGTACAGGAATGGAAAAAGCATTAGCATATATGGATTTACAACCAAATCTTCCATTATCAGCGATTCCTTTAACGAAAATTTTTATTGGTTCTTGTACAAACTCACGCATTGAAGATTTACGTGAAGCTGCTTTCATCGCTAAAGGTAAAAAAGTTGCCAATAACATTTTACAAGCAATGATTGTGCCAGGCTCTGGCATAGTGAAAGAACAAGCAGAGAAAGAAGGTTTAGATAAGATTTTCTTAGAAGCTGGCTTTGAATGGCGCGAACCAGGTTGCTCTATGTGCTTAGCCATGAATAATGATCGCTTAAATGCTGGTGAACATTGTGCTTCGACATCTAACCGTAATTTTGAAGGCCGTCAAGGCGCTGGTGGCCGTACGCATTTAGTGAGCCCTGCAATGGCAGCAGCAGCTGCAATTGCTGGCCATTTTGTTGATGTTCGCACATTGATTTAAGGAGATCATAATGAAAAAATTCACAACACATCAAGGCATTGCTGTTGCGATTGATCGCCCAAATATCGACACCGATGCGATCATTCCAAAACAATTCCTAAAATCCATCCAACGTTCTGGCTTTGGCGTTAATTTATTCGATGAATGGCGATATACAGATGTTGGCGAACCAGGCATGGATAATTCTAAGCGCCCACTCAATAAAGAATTTTCATTGAATCAGCCACGATTCAAAAATGCATCTATTTTGGTAGCGCGTGAAAATTTTGGTTGCGGCTCATCTCGTGAACATGCTGTGTGGGCTTTAGATGATTATGGTTTTAGATCAGTGATCGCACCAAGCTATTCAGATATCTTCTTTAATAACTGTTTTAAAAATGGTGTATTACCAATTGTGCTTTCTGCCGAAGATGTTGATACAATTATACAGTTAATCAATCAACATGAAGGATTGGAAATCGAAATCGATCTGCCTGAACAGCAAGTACTTTGCAAACTGAACGATGAAGCACTACATAAACCATTTGATTTTAACGTAGATGACTTCCGCAAATATTGCTTACTCAATGGATTTGATGATATCGGCTTAACCCTTCAACATACTGATGATATTAAAGCTTATGAAGCGCGAATGAAACAGAAAACGCCATGGGTTTTTATGGATCATTCCCTATAATATTTTTATTTAACAATTTTTAGACTTTATGAAAACTACAGAAATACGCCGTAAATTTTTAGACTTCTTCATCTCAAAAGGACATACAGAAGTTTCTTCGAGCTCGCTCGTTCCTCACAATGATCCGACGCTTTTATTCACAAACGCAGGTATGAATCAATTCAAAGACTTATTCTTAGGGTTGGAAAAGCGCAACTATGTACGAGCCACATCATCACAGCGTTGTGTGCGTGCTGGCGGTAAACACAATGACTTAGAAAATGTCGGTTTCACAGCGCGTCACCACACTTTCTTTGAAATGTTGGGGAACTTCAGCTTTGGCGATTATTTCAAAAAAGAAGCCATCGAATTTGCTTGGGAATTATTAACAACTGTTTATATGTTCCCTGCTGAAAAGTTAACAGTGACTGTATTCCATACAGATGATGAAGCTTTTAATATTTGGCGTGATGTCATCGGCGTACCTGAAGAACGCATCATTCGTTTAGGTGTGAAAGATGATGGTAGCTCTGATAACTTTTGGCAAATGGGCGATACAGGTCCTTGTGGTCCTTGTTCTGAAATCTTCTACGATCATGGTGATCAAATCTGGGGCGGCCCTCCAGGATCTCCTGAAGAAGATGGTGATCGTTATATTGAAGTATGGAACTTGGTTTTCATGCAGTTTAATCGTGATGAAGCTGGTGTTTTACACCCATTACCAAAACCATCTGTAGATACAGGAATGGGTTTGGAGCGTTTAGCAGCTGTTTTACAAGGCGTTCATGGCAACTATGAAATTGATATTTTCCAAACATTAATTAAAGCTGCTGCTCAAGCAACAAACACTACTGATTTAACAAACAACTCATTGAAAGTCATCAGTGATCATATTCGTTCAGTATCTTTCTTGATTGCAGATGGCGTTTTACCATCTAACGAAGGCCGTGGTTATGTATTGCGCCGTATTATTCGCCGTGCAGTTCGCCATGGTTACAAATTGGGTCAAAAAGATATTTTCTTTAATACATTGGTCGCGACATTGGCTGATGTAATGGGTGATGCTTATCCTGAATTGATCGAGAAAAAAGCTCACATTCAAGATGCCATTAGACAAGAAGAAGTTCGCTTTGCTGAAACATTAGAACATGGATTGAAATTGTTAGAAGCAGATATCAAAGCATTGAATGGTGCAAAAACGATCTCTGGTGAAACAGTTTTCAAATTGTACGATACATACGGCTTCCCTGTTGACTTAACGAATGACATTGCACGTGAACAAGGTTTAGAGCTTGATATGGCTGGCTTTGAAGCATGTATGGAAGAACAACGTGCTCGTGCTCGTGCTGCGAATCAATTCAGTGCAGAAAAAACTGTTGCCGTTGATTTAGCTCAACCAGTTGAGTTTGTTGGCTACACAGAAAACCATTTAGACACAATCATCTTAGAATTGGCTAAAGATGGCGAATTAGTGAATGCATTAAATGAAGGCGATAAAGGTATCATTGTTTTAGAACGCACTCCTTTCTACGCTGAATCTGGTGGCCAAGTGGGAGATCATGGTTCTATTTCAATGGGTGATAACTTATTCATCGTTGAAGATACGAAAAAACAAGGCGATGCAATTCTTCATTTCGGTCATGTTTCTAAGGGTTCTTTCAAAAAAGCCAACCAAGTGCATGCAAAAATTGATGAACAATATCGTGATGATATTCGTAAAAATCACTCTGCAACTCACTTATTACACAAAGCATTGCAAGAAATCTTAGGCGGCCACATTGAACAAAAAGGTTCATTGGTAACTTATAACCGTTTGCGCTTTGATTTCTCTCACAATGCACCAATTCCTTTGGAAGTATTGCAAGAGATCGAACTACATGTGAACAAAGCAATCATTGCTAATAATCCTGTAGCGATCGAGACAATGCCAATTGATGATGCGAAAGCAAAAGGTGCCATGGCATTATTTGGTGAAAAATATGGTGATGAAGTTCGTGTGGTTGAAATGGGCGATTCATTAGAGCTATGTGGTGGTACTCACGTTGCTCGTACTGGCGATATTGGCCAATTCAGAATCATTCAGGAAACAGGTATTGCTTCTGGCGTTCGCCGTATTGAAGCTGTGACAGGTTTACATGCATTATCAATGGTTCAAAGTAATGTACGTTTAATCGTTGAACTATCTGAAGCATTGAAATCAACTCCTGAACAATTATTGATTAAAGCACATCAAACATTAAATGATTTAAAAGCATCAGAAAAAGCATTACAACAAACGAAATCAAAATTAGCATTGGCAGCAAGTGATGAGTTACTGGCTCAAGCACAAGAGATCAATGGCTCTAAAGTGATCGTTGCACTTGTACCTGAAGTTGAAACCAAATTATTACGTGAATTGGCTGATAAATTGCGCGATCAATCACAAGGTATTGTGTTACTAGGTTCTGCTGTAGATGGCAAAGCAACACTGGTTGCTGCAATTGAAAAATCTTTAACAGCAAAAGTAAAAGCAGGTGACTTTGTCAATATTGCAGCTGCAATCGTTGGCGGTAAAGGTGGTGGTCGCCCTGATTCAGCAACAGCTGGCGGACAAGATGGTTCTAAAGTTCAAGAAGCATTGGATACTGCGAAAGCTTGGATTCAAGATAAAATCTAAAAATTATATTTAGCATTGCTCCCTACGGGAGCAATGTAGATGTTTATTTTTAGGTTTACTAATTTTAAATAACAAAAAGCGGGATTCATTCCCGCTTTTTTTACCTGAAATAATATCTCAATGCCAATTAGCAATTAATAATCACCTTCATGGCATTTTCATCTGCTGCATTCTTGAATACTTTATAAGCATGCTCAAGCTCACCAAATTTAAAGTGATGCGTGATCATCTTATCTAATGGCAATTTACCAGAACAACACGTTTTTAAGAGCATATCCGTTGTATTAGCATTCACTAAGCCTGTAGTAATTTTTAAATTCTTAATCCACAGTTTTTCTAAAGCAAAACTCACTGCTTGACCATGCACACCAACATTTGCAATATTACCGCCCTCTTTCACTATATGTTGGCACACATCCCATGTTTGCGGAATGCCCACAGCCTCAATTGCACAATCTACGCCACGGCCATTTGTCATTTTCAAAATGCTTGCAATTGGTTCTTCTCTAGCTGAGTTAATGATTTTTGTTGCGCCCATTTCTAAAGCCATTTGCAGGCGATTGTCATCCATATCCACAACAATCAATTCACTTGGAGAATATAATTGTGCTGTTAATAATGCTGCCATCCCAATTGGGCCTGCACCAACAATCGCAACTGTATCACCTGGCTGAACATCACCATATTGAACACCGATTTCATGGGATGTTGGCAACGCATCTGACAGTAATACAGCAACATCTTCAGCAAGATTATTTGGCAAATGATACAAAGATGTATCTGCAAATGGCGTACGAACATATTCAGCTTGCGTGCCATCAATCATGTATCCCATGATCCAACCACCACCATCCATACAGTGAGCATTCAATTGTTTTTGGCAATTTTCACAAGTACCACAACGACTCACGCAAGAGATGATAACTTTATCACCTTTTTTGAAATTCTTAACCGCGCTGCCCACTTCTTCAACAATGCCAACGCCTTCGTGCCCTAAAATACGGCCATTAAAACTGCCTGTTTTTTCTTTGGCTGTCGATTCAATTTCTGGGTTCTTCCCTTTCATAATGCCAAGGTCTGTACCGCAGATTGTTGTCGCTGTTAATTTTATAATTGCATCTGTTGGTTCTAAAATTTGTGGTACTGGGCGATCTTCAAAACGCAAATCATCCGCGCCATAATAGACCATTGCTTTCATTGTTTTTTGCATCACTAATCCTCCTTAAATAGAGTTATATAGTTATAGAGTAAGCAACTTGAATGAATCAAGGCTCGAACATCATAACGAATAAAATACTTTGATTCAAACAATGATTAACAACATTAAGTCTCATTTGCCAACCAAGTTCATTTACAAAAATCTGACAAAATAGAATATTTTTTGCACATCTCTGAAGTATTTTTATACAGAAAAAAGATATTGAATTTATACCTTATACTCTGATAGTAAATAAAATTAATCATAAACATCAAGAAAAACTATAAAACATTATTAACATATAAGAAAAAACCATATTTGACTATTATTTGTAATTAATAATAATTATTAATTGTGATTGTAAACCATTACATAATTTTAGCTTAATTTTAACCAAGGAAGATCATGCAACATTCAAACACTCAATTCTTCAGACAAAGCGTCTTGGCTTGTGCTGTTGTAACATTATTATCACCCATTTCCTTTGCTCAAGAAGAAAAGGTTAATGCCAATGAAACTATTGAAGAATTAGATAACTTCTCTCCTGAAACTTCTGCAATCGATTTATCTAAAGTTGTGGTGACTGCTGGTGGTTTTAGCCAAGAAGTAAAAAGTGCGCCTGCTTCGATCTCCGTAATCTCTAAAGCTGAATTAGATAATGCACCATTTCGTGATGTCACTGATGCATTGAAAGATATCCCAGGTGTTGCTGTAACAGGCGGAGGCGCTAGCCAAGACATAAGTATCCGTGGCATGGCACCAAAATACACATTGATGATGGTGGATGGTAAACGCCAAAGCTCTCGCGAAACTCGCCCTAATAGTGATGGTGCTGGTATCGAACAAGGCTGGATTCCACCATTAGCAGCGATTGAACGCATCGAAGTTGTCCGTGGTCCAATTTCTTCTCGTTATGGTTCAGATGCAATGGGCGGCGTCATTAACATCATCACTAAAAAAGTCTCAGATAAATGGGGCGGAAACATTCGTACAGATTTTACATTGAATGAAGATTCAGACAGAGGCAACGCCAATACCACAGAATTTTATTTAACAGGTCCATTAATTGCCGAAACATTGGGTTTACAATTATATGGCAAACACTCTAACCGTGAAGAAGATAAAATCAAAGGTGGATTCCCAGAACAACGTTTACAAAATTTTGGCGGTAAATTGGCTTTTGTGCCAGTTAAAGGCCAAACCTTTGAACTTGAGTATGGCAAAGGCTTCCAAAAGCGATTCAGTAATGCAGGCAAATCAGCAACACGTAAAAGTTCAGATAATAAATATAAAAGAGATAATGTATCTTTAAGATATTTAGGTGAATTTGATAATGGGATTACAAGCGATCTTATCTTCTCACATGAAAAAAATAACAACTATTCTCGTAATATGATTGTTAAGAACTTTGATGTAACGGGCAATGTCATTATTCCTATCAACACTCATACTGTGACTGTTGGTGCTCAATATCGTAAAGAGCGTCTATCAGATACTGGTAACCAAATTAATCCTGATTTGAATAAAATTGATCGTTGGGCATATTCATTCTTTATTGAAGATGAATGGTGGATCACAGATAATTTTGCTTTAACAGGTGGTATCCGTTATGACCATGATGAAAATTATGGCGGTGAATTAACACCTAGATTATATGCCGTGTGGAATATTGATGATGCTTGGACACTCAAAGGTGGTATTTCTAAAGGCTACTCAGCGCCTGGTTTACGTCAATCAACAGATGGCTGGGGACAAATCAGTGGTGGTGGAATACATCCTAGTTTAGATGGTGTAATCCTAGGAAACTCTCAGTTAAAACCTGAAAAATCCACAAACTTTGAAATTTCTACATCATTCACACCCAATGAATCATTTGATATCAATGCAACAGCATTCTATACAAAATTCAAAGATAAAATTGAAACTGATCGAATCTGTAATATTGTTGGCTATCAAGGTGGTACTGATGCAGAGTGCGTCTACAATGGCGACCACTTCTGGTACATTGATGAACGTATGAATGTTGAGAATTCAAAACTATATGGTTTCGAGTTAGCATCTAAATGGCAACCGATTGAAACTGTAACTGTAACTGGTAGCTATACTTATACTAAAACAAAAATCACAACTGGTAAGAAAAAAGGTACACCTTTAAATCGTGTACCTGAACATTTATTCAATATCAAAACGGATTGGCAATTCACGCCTAAAGCCAATGTGTGGGCAAAAGTTAACTATTATGGTAAGGAAAAAGTTTCCACTGTACGTGGCGGACCACTAAATAAACAATATGATGGCTATACTATCGTGGATTTAGGCATGTCTTATCAATTTGAAAAAGATGTTAATGTTTACGGTGGTATTTATAACTTAACAGATAAACGCATTGATAGTGATAACTATGGTAAGCGTTTAGATGGTCGCCGTTACTGGATTGGAGTTAGTGTAGATTTCTAAACACATTGAAATTGAACATAACCCATACTTTACAAGAGCTCTACACTTAGAGCTCTTTTTTTATATTTATCATTAAGATAAATACTGAAATATGATGAATTATTACACAAACACACAGCCATCATGAACCTTAAATAATTATAAAAAATCATTTTACTATTTGATTTTAAATACTTTTTTAAAATCAAACAATAATCAGAAATAAAAATATTTTCATTTGTAAAAACAATACAATTGACTATTTATATTATTTGATAATAATTATCATTCTAGTCAAAATTGTTTCATTTACTTTTAAACATTTTTAAGGAATATTATGCCCCATCCAACCGAATATGTTTTAAAACATAGCTTAATAGCTTGCGCTCTCTTTGCACTTCTATCTCCTTCCGCATTATCTGAAGAAACTAATAAAATTAATAATCCTGAAACTATTGAAGAATTAGAAAATTTCTCGCCCGAAACATCTGCAATCGATCTATCTAAAGTTGTAGTCACTGCAGGTGGTTTTAGCCAAGAAGTCAAAAGCGCACCAGCATCCATCTCTGTTGTATCTAAAAAAGAAGTGGAAGAAGCACCATTTAGAGATGTTGCGGATGCATTGAAAGATATTCCTGGCATTAACGTTTCAGGTAAAGGTTCAAACACAGACATTAGTATTCGCGGTATGGATCCTAAATATACGTTATTTATGGTGGATGGTAAAAGACAAAGCTCTCGACAATCACGCCCCAATGGTAGCTCTGGTTTTGAACAAGGATGGATTCCACCATTATCAGCGATTGAGCGAATTGAAGTTGTACGCGGCCCAATGTCATCACGTTATGGTTCAGATGCAATGGGCGGTGTTATTAATATCATCACAAAAAAAGTTTCAGACAGCTGGGGTGGAAGTCTCCGTTTAGAAACGACATTGGAAGATCAGTCTCATACTGGTAACACACAAACTGCTGAGTTTTATTTGAATGGCCCATTAATTAAAGAGCGTCTTGGATTACAATTATATGGTAAATACTCGCATCAAGATGAAGGGCGTTACCACTATAACTCTGCCAATGAGATCATTGGGGGTGCTTCAGAACGTAAATTACACAACTTAGGTGGTAAATTAACATTCGTTCCAGTCAAAGGTCATACTTTTGAGTTAGAAGCAGGCACCAATACACAGCGCGGAGAAGGAACAGTAGGCAAAAGCATCGCACCATCTGCCCGTGCAAAAAACTTTGATGATACACACAGAAGAACCAATCAATCCATTCGCTATTTAGGTGAATATGAGAATGGTATTACATCTGATTTCGTTGTCGCTCATGAAAAAACGCATAGTAAGCGCCGCGACATCAGTATTGAAAATCTAGATATCAATGGCAATGTCATCATTCCAATAGGAATGCACACTATCACAATTGGTGGCCAACATCGCACAGAAAAATTAAAAGCAACTGATAATCGTGTGAAAACAGGTCCTGATAATTTAACTCATAAAACATTTGCGCTCTTCATTGAAGATGAATGGTGGCTATTAGATAACTTTGCACTAACTGCTGGCCTTCGATACGATCACGATGATAAATATGGTAGCAATTTCACACCAAGAATTTATGGTGTTTGGAATATTGACGATGCTTGGACATTAAAAGGTGGCATTTCTTCTGGTTATGCTGCACCTAGCTTAAGAGAAACAGCTGCTGATTGGGGGCAAGCAACAGGGGGGTGGGCAAATCAAGGCGATCCTTACAGACGTGGTATGATCATAGGTAACCCTGATCTCAACCCTGAAAAAACATTAAACTACGAAGTATCTTTAAACTTCGCACCTGATGACTCATTAGATGCAACCATCACCGCATTCTATACAAAATTTAAAGATAAAATTCAGATCGTCGATGTTTTACCAAGAATTGATGGCAATAGCTATCCTGGCCCTGATGGATTTGGTTACGGATTCATCCAAGCTCGAGTCAATGCTGATCGCGCCACATCCAAAGGTTTAGAGCTAACCGCACGTTGGAAGCCGATTGAAGATTTAACATTGTCTGGTAATTACACTTGGATTAGAACTGAAATTACCAAAGGTATATATAAAGGTTCTAGTTTTACACAAACACCCAAACACATGTTAAATATTCATGCAGATTGGCAGTTTATTCCTAAAGCTAATGTATGGGCTAAAATGAATTACCGTGGTAAAGAAATCAGTATTAATCGTAAAGGTGGGCCTGGTGATCGCTATCCTGGTTACACAACATTCGATTTAGGCGGATCATATAAATTAGATAAAAATACTAGCTTCTATGCAGGTATTTATAACGTTACCAATAAGCAAGTGAAAAACACAACATTGGATCATACGATAGATGGCCGACGTTACTGGATTGGTGTTAACATTGATTTCTAATGGTTAATCCAAAATAGTCACCATAAAAAAACCCAGAATTTTGAATTCATTCTGGGTTTTGTTTTTTAGCCAATCAATTACAGAATCTGTTGAATGCTTATTCTATGCTCGAATAAACTTTCTGTCTTTTCTTGTCGGTTCTCAATAATAATGCAATGACCCTCAGCATCCGTATCACCCTCACATTTTGCTGCAGGTATCTCTTCATTTTTATACAAAGAACTGTCATCCTTCCCAACAATTTCAATAATTTTTTCTGTCTGTTTTTTACCTAAATCTTCAATTGTGGTTGAGGAATTATCTTCTGGAGAAGTGCCAATAAGATCACCTGTCACACCGCCTGGGATTTTACCAACAGAACCAACATTGTCTATTTTTCCATTACTTCCCGTACCATTTCCACCTTTTCCTGCGCCACCTGTAGATATATTAAAGGCTAATATTTTACCAAATGGTGTATCTTTCAAACATGGATCAGGGAGGTCTAAATCATTCACATCTTCCCTTTCAACAACACCCCATGTAGAGAAAATGATATTTTTGGTCAGCCCATCGTATTTAGGATCTTGGATAACACGCTCACCGCTTTTCATCCCATCAGCACTTAAACGGACATACCAACCATTACCATTCGGTCCTGTTTCATTAGGATTCGTACTTTCTGGTGTTTCAATATCAATGTCATAGCGGTCCTTTTGCAAATAATCAATCTGAGTGCCTTGGCTATATTTTACATCGCCTCGCTTTAAATTATTCACAGATAATTTTGGAGATAATGTCCCCACGTAAGGCAAGTCCATATCCGAGGCCATTGCAGATGAACCATTACCAAAAAGGTCTCTATCTGTAATACCATAAATACCATGCAATACAGCTGCATTATCACCACGATCGCGCTGTTTATTAGCTGCAATACCTGTGCCAAAAAACACCTGCATCTGACCCGCTTTATTTTTCAAAACTAATGGACGAGTCGAAATTGCAGACTGCCCAATATTGGTTTCAGGTGCCTTAAATAATGATGTCACTCTAATACCATGATTATCTGTAAAATCTCGATCAGTAAATTCTACTCGGTATAATGTACCAGAATAGTCTCCTACATATAATCGTTTCAACCGTTGGCCTGTAATGGGATCGGCCTCTACAACAATTGCAGGTGTTGCAGCACCACCACCTTTTGGATTAAGAATGATTTCATTCAATTTCTTACCAGTGTAAGCATCAATAAAATAGATTGTAGACTTATCACCACCAAAACCATTGCCAAATACTGCGACAGCTTGCCCCTGCTTTTGCCCATCCACATCAATCAAACGATTAAAATATTCAAATCCAGAATAGGTGTAACCTAAGTTTTCAAAACCTGGTGTTCTATACTCAGCACTGCCTTCATTTGTGATTTCAAACATAGGTGTTACTTTATCAATAGCATCGCTATAACTGGCAGGTAATCTAGGCTTACGCTCATTAAATACCCAGTTATTAACTGATGTATCATCTGAAGCAAAAATACGATAACCAACAATACCTTTCCCACCACCTGCCATGCCAGTCATGCCCAGCGTTGCATAATAATTACCGCGGCCTTCTTGGTAAACTTTTGCATCCATCAGGTTAGTTCTACCATCAAACATAAAAATAGGCTTTTGATTTCTTACCGCAATCTCTTTAATTCTTCGATAAGAAATTTGTGGAAAATATGAAGTATCTAGCTGCCCGCCTTTGTATCGGTTAGCATAATTCAAACCTCTCTGAGCATTAATAAAATTAATAAAACCATCATTATCACCAGCAATAATATAGTTTTTAGGCTGCCATGTTGCTTTAAACTCCAACCATCTCACTAACTCTTCTCTTAGTCCTTGAGACATTTTATCTTTCGCAAGATTAATGTTAATGATATCTTTATTTGCTAAACGAATATCTGAGTTAGTTAAACTCCCAATAGGTGTCATTCTTGGTCGCAAACTGTATGGTCTAAAACTAGTCCTTGTAAATTCGTATAACCAATGCACATAGTAGTGCCACGCACTATTACGCAACCCCGTCATTTTCTCATATGTATCCTTAAAGTAATTCATAGCCCTACCAGAGTGCACGCGATATATTCTAGTGCCCACCGGATAATGAGAATAGCCTTGGTCCTTATTTAAAAATGTTATATAGCGGCCTTGTCCTCTTTTAATCGTATCACTGGTATTCCATAATTCATATAAGCCAATTTCACCGGTCGCCTTTCCTTGATCATCCTGTTTAACGTATGGAACCATAGCAGATATCACGCCATAACGTTGATTAAACCCATATTTGGTACTATAACGAATCGCACCCACTTGGCTCATATCAGTACGCTCACCATCCAGATAGAGGCGGCCATTCTTCATTTCAACTTTGTAAGGTAAAACATCCGCATACACTTTATCATTCACAGCCAAAGTGCTACTAGAGCTTTGAATGATATTAGAGAATACGGTATCAAAAGCATCCAATAGATCTTCTGCCGTGTATTCAATATCTTTACCAGGCTTAAAGCCAATACTCGCTCCACCCGTTGGCCCTACTAAATATTTAAATCTAGCAGCTTGTGGATCTACATATAAAGATATGCTATCCATAATAATGGGCATTTTTGTAGAATAAATAGGATCATTCCATGGCTTACCAGCATCATCCACTCGACTCTCATCCCATTGTAAAGTGGAATTATTCCAGATAGGCTTAGATGCATTACGCAAATCTATCGCTGCCGCTAATCTCCCAATATCATAAAAATTACTCGCAATGTATGCTCGATGTAACAAGCTCACGCCGCCGATATTATAAGGAGTATTATGCGACAGAATGTTACTCTCCCCTAAATACGGAAAATCATCAGTAAAAACACCGTATATTGTTTCGCCACCACTCGCGCCATCGCTCATATTGACAATATGACTCTCCTGACAACGATATTTTAATGGTGTGTCATAACGATAATAAGAAAAATGCTGGTTTGGTCTTTTGCCAACTATATTCTTACCTTCATCTAAAGGGATAGCCCCACCCCTTAAGATTTTCATGGCATGATACAATCCTTCACCCGTTGGCGTGCTGCCATGAGGATCTTCTACGGCATCCAACAACGGCTGCAGCTTTGTCTTAAATTCTTCCTCTGATAAGCCAGCATAATCCTTCAATTCTAATGTGACTAGACCGTGGTTTTCACCAGCAACCTTATGATACTTATTAATAACATTTGCACCAACATATGCTTTGTCTCGATAGCGATTTAAAATTTCCTGCACCACATAAGATAAAGCGATCCCTCTTGTAACTTTTAAACAGCGATTATATGGTGGTGGCTCTGACTTTCCATCGATTAAACCAAATTCATCAGTATTATCATCCTTCCAAGGCTTATATGTATTTCTTGAAGGAAAAGGATTATACATTCCTTCCTTCTCTAACTCTTTCCCCCAACGTACAGCTCTATCATCGACCTTGCATACCGGATCACCTTCCCCATAAGCGTGCTCTAACATATAAACATCAGGATGCCTCATTGAAGTTGAATCATCTAGCACCATATGGATATTTGATTTGGGTTGTGGCGTATTTAAAATAGGTTCTGCTATGGGGACAAAAGGACCCGTTGTTTGTGCATACACCGTTGGTAACACACTTAATGTTCCTAAAAGGAAAGTTAATTGTAGATATATATTATGGCGCTTCATTTCTGCCCCCAACTTATTGATACTATTCATCATTATTATTATCTGAAAATCGTTGTTAGCATATTGATATGCTCATAACGACTAATTGGTAAACATTATACAGAATAAATATTATTAAAACCTCGATCTAAATCAAACATTAAAAACACAAATCAAATACATTTACTAACATTAATAATTAATTAAATTACAATTCTAAACATTATCTATTGCAAAATAATTCTATATACTGAATACATATATTCAAACATAACATAGGATCACAATGCACAATACATTCAATGTTCTAATATTAGGAGGCTATGGTAATTTTGGACAATTGATAGCAACAGCTCTCTGTCAGGATCCTAATATATCTGTAACCATTGCAGGTAGAGATGGTCAAAAAGCTAAAAAGCTAGCTGAATCACTGAACTGCCAATACATGCAAATAGATGCTATGCATGATAATTTAATGACCACATTCAATAGCCATAATATTCACTTGGTCATTTCAACCATTGGGCCATTTCAAAATCAATCCTATCATATTGCCGAAGCGGCCATAGCAGCTAATATACATTATATCGATTTGGCAGATTCTAGAGAGTTTGTTGAAAACATTGTGCAATTTAATAATATTGCCCAAGAAAAAAGCCTCTTTATCTGTTCTGGTGCAAGCACTGTACCTAGCTTAAGCAGCGCCGTTGTGAATCACTATATGTCCGAATATTCTGATCTCAAAAGCATAGATATTACATTAAGTGCCTCAGAAAAGGTGCCTGGCATTAGTACATTGTCAGCTGTGCTCAGCTATTGTGGTCAAAAATTTATAATTTGGAAAGATCAGCAATGGCAGTCTGTTTACGGCTTACAAAATTTAGCCCATCATCAGTTTTATCATCTACCTAATAAACGTTGGGTTGCGAATTGCAATGTACCAGATTTAGCTCTGTTTCCTAAAAACTACCCAACTGTTCAACAAGTCACATTTAAAGCTGGCGTTGGTATTGGCTTAGTTCAAATCAGTTCATGGGCTGTATCATGGTTGAAACGATGGCAACTGATGAATCATCCCATCAAATATGTAGATACTTTTTACAAAATCGCCCAATACTTTGAACGATTTGGTGATGGATTAAGCGGTATGCAGATTAAGCTTAACGGATCTGATCATAATCACAAACCTTTAAGCATCAATTGGGAAATCATTGGTTATGATAATGAAGGCCCGAATATTCCATGCTTCGCATCCATTATTCTTGCTCGAAAACTAGCAAATCAAGAAATAATACAAAGAGGTGCTTTTTCTAGCATGAACCTAATTACTTTAGATGAATACCTAGAAGCATTCCAAAATATTCATATAAAAACATTTACTGACAAAAATTAATAAAAATCAAAATAATATTTAACAATTTAATTTAAAAATTAGAAATAGGCTACTATATTCATTAGATACTTCAAACCAAAATTATAATCAGAGGTAACATCATGGCAATTAAAAATATTTTAACGATGTGTGATCAAGACCGATTAAAAGTCATACAAGATAATTTAGAAAAACAATTTACTGCTATCTATCGAACCTATGGTGTTTTGGCACAAAAACAATATAAAGTCAGTTCTGAACTCATCATTAAAGAACTCAAAAATGCTCAATATGAATTTTTTAACTATTCTGATTTATTAACCAAAGAACTGCGTTTATCGACTGTATATGATATTTCAAATCTTATCTCCACAGATTTAGTTCCAAACTCCACCAACCGAACTATTTTTATCCGAGGATTAGGGCCAGCGATGTTCTATCAAAGAGTACTAAATCGTTTAGTTGGTATTGATGAAGATATTGTCTGGAGCGGTTTCACGACAATGCACCCGATGGCACAAGATACTTTACCAAAACTCTCAACAGACTACACACGTTTTCTTGCAAAAGAAGAACCGACTATTTTAGAATTTAAAATGGCAATTCAACGATCTTTTGATGACAGCATCGACTTTTTTGCGAAACGCACTAAATTTACTAACTTTAAAAGCTGGTAAATTAACTACATCGCTCCCTAAGGGAGCGATGATAAAATTCAGTAGCGATTTACTTCATCCCTGCTTCTCCTGTCCAAAATCCAGAACATTCATTATGCGTTAATGTTTGTGGTATATAATCCTTTGCCGCCATTCGCGCACGATATTGTTCAATGACATCTATGATATGTTCATCCAATGGTGACAAGCGAATAATATCGACTAACGATTCTAATGCTGAATATTCATTCATTAAGTTATAACACTGTCCACTTTGCATCTGAATACCATTCATCGTAAAAATACGTTGATCATCTTGTGTGAATACTGCTTTACCTGATGGATCATGAATACAAGCAATCTCACAATCTGCTTTATCTCTTCCTACATTCCGAGCAGTAAAACATCGTGCAGAATAAGATAAAGGCAAATAACCATAAGCTAAAATTTCTTTCTCAAATTGCTGCCATATTCCCTGAGTGTCACATTTTTTCTGAATATCCTGCAACCATGACTGTGAAAGTTCCACAGGAAAACACCAACACTGCATACCATTTCGCAGCATCACAGCCAAAGCTTCTGCATTATAAATATTCAAAGCATGCCCAACCACAAAAGGTAATTGATGTTCAACACATAAATTAATAGCAGAAAAATCATTGGCTTCAATGATAAATTCACCATTATTCACGGATTTTTTAACATCTAATAATTTTGATGGACTATCCACTAATGCTAATGATGTTAGTACAACTTCTTTACCATGTTTTTGCAACTCTTTACCAATCTCTAGCCAATCATTGAGCAATAATTCTTGGCGCTTAGCACAGACCATTTCTCCGAGATATACAGTATCCACATCAGTTGTTTTGATAGTATCGTAAAAATCATAAACTCTAGATTTTGCCCAGCAATACAGAATTGGGCCTAAAGATAATTTCATATTATTTTCCTCATTCTTTATTGCCAATGGCGATTATAAGCGCCCAATGTTGTTTGCTTGCCTTCTGAAATCTCATTCAATGCTTGATCCCATTGTGCTTTAACTTGAAAATCATTCGGGGATTTTTGATAGCAATCTATCGCTTCCCGCCAAGTCTTTGCAACTTTAGCAACATAAGCTGGGCTTCGTTGGCGCCCTTCTATCTTCACTGAAGCAATGCCCATTTTGAAAAAATCAGGAATCAATGAAATCGTATTTAAACTCGTAGGCTCTTCCATCACATGATAAAGCGAATCTTCAACGTTGAATCGGCCTTTGCATAAAGTTGGATATCCTGCATGTTCAAATTCTGAAAAGCGATCAATCAAAACATTATTCAAACGAGTTTCTTTGCCACCATTTTCAATTTCTCTCCACTCTACAAATTCTGCTGGAGAACAAGCTCCTGCTGTATTAGGTGACTTTCCTGTTGTGTAAGAGGATAAATAACAGCGCCCCTCTGCCATGATGCATAATCCGCCAAAAGCAAAAACTTCCAATGGCACAGGTGATTCTTGGGCAAGCTTTTTGACTTGATGGATTGGTAAAACTCTTGGAATCACTATGCGTTTTACATTGAATTCACGCTGATAAAATTTGATAGCTTCAAGATTAGTTGCAGAAGCTTGTACAGACAAATGTACTTCCATATCAGGATGTTTGTTCGCAACATAATCCAAATTAGCAATATCTGCCAATATCAATGCATCCACACCTTCGCCCACAGAACGATCAATGGCACTTTTCCAAATATGAAAAGAGGCAGGATTCACAAAAGTATTAATGGCAACATGGAGCTTTTTACCAAAGCTTTGCGTAGTCTTCACTGCTTCTTGTAATCGTTTTTCCGTAAAATTTAACCCAGGAAAATGGCGAGCATTCGTTTCATCTTTCAAACCAATGTAAACAGCATCCGCACCATTTTCAAATGCGGTTTTCAAAGCAGGCAAATTACCCGCTGGGCATAATAGTTCCATAACGCCTCATTTATGATCAATATCAAACCGCTACTACGATAGATTGTTTACAGTATGAATGGTTTGATTGGAATCAATTTTGAGGTCGTTATGCAAATACCCGCTCAAGTTTCAAAACATTTACCTAATGTTTTGCCAAAATTATGCAAATATCATTTAAAAATAATGCCGAATCAATTAAAGGTTCAATGTATTAACTTTGCAATGAATCACTTCTTTAAAGAAGCTATTACTGAAGGAGAGTTGGATTTTTTAGATCAAAAAACTTTTCAAATTCATGTGGAAGATATTCATTATTCAACCACCATCACATTGCGAGACCAAAAACTCGTGGCATTGAATGCCTCTGAAAAAGCAGATGTTATATTAAAATCCACATTCAATCCTTTAGTTTTATTAATCTCTAGAAAAGAAGATCCTGATACATTATTCTTCAATCGTGCTTTAACCATTGAAGGCAATACTGCATTAGTTTTAGAAATTAAAAATTGGTTGGATAGTTTAGACTTTGATCTACTACCCAAACCCATGCAAAAAGCATTAATCAATTATAGTAACATGCTATAAATAATAAAAAAGAAGCCTAAGAATAACTAGAAGATTAATATCTCGCCCATAGGGCGAGATATTAGAGGAATAATTTAAAACAGATTTACATAAAAAATCCCGCATTGCGGGATTTTATTTTTAATTCATACTGATTAAAGTACTAACTCACCTGACCAAATTTTACCAATCACTTCTAAGGTCTGATTCACCCCTTCACGTGCTGGTTTACGGCGAACAGATGTATAAGCAATAATATGGCCGTCTTCATAGTTAGGACTTGCAGTCGCATAAACCCAATAATAACGACCATCTTTACGCAAGTTTTTCACAAAACCACGCCAAGGTTTGCCTGATTGAATCGTGTCCCACAAATCTTTAAAGATTACAGGTGGAACATCTGGGTGACGCAAGATAGAATGTGGAGACCCCACTAATTCTTCTTCTGTCCATGCTGACATATCCACGAACGCTCTATTCGCATGTGTAATAATACCGCGTGTATCTGTTCTTGAAACAATCAAACGACCATCTGGATAAGGCACTTCCTCATCCACAACATAAATTCGACGCTGGAAACCTTCATAGTATGTTAAAGTTTTTTCCTCATACTCTGTCGTTCCTTCTGGCAAATCAGAAAGTTCCATATTCGGTGGAATTTTGTAGTCTACATTGTTATCCATAGATGATTCCTTATATACACAAATTATTTAATTATATTATGACGTACATACCACAATCACAAACGCTAAAAGGTATTTATATTCCCAAATTGATTCCTATCAAAACTAAGCTCTATAAACCTCTTTCGTAATGATATGTTGAATTTTGGTTGCCTGTGGAATTCCACCTAATGCACCAACAACAACTCCAGTAACTTCAGAATCTGAGAAATTCAAAGCATCCTCTTCCAACATTATAGCAGGTTCTCCCTGAATATTAGCACTCGTTGAAATTAAAGGTGCCCCAAAACCTTCACACAATGCCTTTGCAACAGGATGCGTTGTTAATCTCACCGCCAAGTCAGGCGAATCTCCCGATAAAACATCGGGACAAGCCGCAGTTCTTGGCACTAACCAAGTATGATGAAAACCATGATCCAAAGTCTTCATCAATGCTTGTTGTTCTTCTGTCAATGGTACAATCCAATCTTGCAATCGTTCCAGTGAGTCCGTTAAAACAATCAATCCTTTACTCAGCGGCCGCCCTTTTATCTTACAGATTTTTTTTGCTAACTCAACATTTCGTGCATCGCCACCAATGCCATACACACCTTCTGTAGGATAAAGGATTAACTCTTGACGAATTAATGCCTCAACCCCTTCTTTTACTGTTAATAACTTACTCATGACAAACTTAATTAATAAATAAATGGTTACCAATATAATATAGCGTAAATGATAAAATAATTGAAACAGGTAATGTTAATACCCATGCCATTAAAATACTACGCACAGTTGATGCTTGCAAACCTGATTTATTCGCGACCATCGTACCAGCAACAGCACTAGATAAAATATGTGTCGTTGATACTGGCAACCCTAAATAACTTGCAGATGCAATCGAAACGCCAGCAGTAATTTGAGCACTCATACCTTGCGCATACGTCATCTCTTTTTTACCAATTTTACCGCCAACTGTCTCAACTACACGGCGCCATCCAATCATCGTACCTAATCCTAATGCAACAGCAACAGCGATAATTACCCAGATTGGAGCATATTGTGTTGTTTTCGTTAAATCTTTAGAAATACTTTTAAAGGTTTGACGATACTCTTCTGACAATTCAGAGGATTTTTCTAATTTCTTAGTCACATTGCCCAAACATAATACTTCGTTACGAACCAACCAACGCTGATCTGTTGTTAATTCATCATAGCTTGTAATACCATCTAATAAATCCGCCAATGTTCTTGCATGATCCACCATTTGAGAAGGCTCGCAACTAAATAAAGTCTCTTCTTCTTTCACTGGTTGAGGAAATAATTTTTTCATCACTGCTTCATTTTTTTGGTATGAAGTGATAATCAATTCAGCAGCCACTTTAGTTTGTTGAATGTCATAAATGTTCGATTGCATATTCACAACAAACTGTGCAGGTACGATGCTGAATAATACCAGCATCACTAAACCAATCCCTTTTTGACCATCATTTTGACCATGAGCAAAACTCATTCCCATAGCAGAACAAACCAAACAAAAACGCGGCCAAAATGGCGGACGCTTTTTCTTTTCAATATTATGGCGAATGTGTGGTGTTTTATGGATATTGCTTTTCGGTTTCCACTTAATTAATAGCAACAAAAATAATCCTGCAACACCTGCACCAATGATTGGAGAAAATAGAAGTGAGAAAAATACGTCATATGCCTTTGCCCAGTTTACACCTTCTACTAAAGAGCCATGCTCTATCAAAGCATTCGCCAAACCAACACCTAAAATAGAACCAATCAATGTATGAGAACTAGATGCTGGAATACCAAAAAACCATGTGCCTAAATTCCAGATCAAGGCCGCTATCAATAGCGAAAATACCATCACCAATCCTTTGGTGGATTGTGCTGTTGCCAATAATTCCATAGGCAGTAAGTTGACAATTGCATAAGCCACACCTAAACCACCTAAAATTACCCCGAGAAAGTTAAAAATCCCCGACAAAAAAACCGCCATGCCAGGTTTCATTGATTTAGTAAAAATCACTGTAGCCACAGCATTAGCGGTATCATGAAATCCATTTACGAATTCAAAAGCAAGCACAAGCCCGATAGAACCTATTAGTATTAAGATAATATGCCAATCAAGCCCAGAAAAAAATTCAGCCAACATAAAAAAGCTCTTTCTAATGACGAAAGAGCTTATTGTAATATAAAATTCATTTGAAGTTTAGCGCATTGTCACCAATTCTTCTGCCGAAGTTGGATGAAGTGCAACAGTATCATCGAAATCTTGTTTCGTTGCGCCCATACGAACAGCAACTGCAAAACCTTGTAACATTTCATCAACTTGTGGGCCGATCATATGCACACCCACAACTTTTTCTTCATCACCCACAACAACTAATTTCATAGCAGTTTTTACTGGATGTGGCGTAAAGCTAGAATACATCGAAGTGAACGAGGTTGTATAACATTTCACTTTGTCATATTTTGCCTCTGCTTCCACTTCTGTCAAGCCAACCGTGCCAATTGGTGGATGTGAAAAAACGATGCTCGCGATGTTTTCATAAGGTAGATAACGACCTTCTTTTCCACCATATAAACGATCAGCTAAACGACGAGCAGCTGCAATTGCTACAGGTGTTAATGGAAATAAACCAATAATATCACCCAATGCAAATACACCTTTTACGTTAGTTTCTTGATATTGATCAACTGGAATGATTCCACCGTCTACCATTTTAATGGATGTATTTTCTAAACCGATATCATCAGTATTTAAATCGCGACCCACAGCCCAAATCACTTGCTCAACTTCTGTACGACCATGATTAGAAATTACTGCAAAACCTGTTGAAGTTTTTTCAATTTCTGTAATTGTAGAATTAGTGTGGAAAGATAAATTCTTTTCCAATTCTAATTTCAACTCATCTGTCACAAAATGATCAAATGTTCTTAAAACGTTCTCTTTACGGCAGAATAAATGTGATTCAGAACCCAAACCTTGCATCAACTGCGCTATCTCTACAGCAATATAGCCTGCACCAATAACTGCGATGCTTTTTGGCTGAGTTTCTAACGTAAAGAATTCATCAGATGTCATACCAAATTCAGCACCTTTAACATCCGTTGGAATTTTTGGTCGGCCGCCTGTTGAAATCACGATATGTTCAGCTGTATAGCGTTGACCATCTACTTCAATTGTATGGTCATCCACAAATTTTGCAGCACCTTCCACATAGTCGATGCCCAAAGATTCCAAATAACCGCCATACCAATTAGTAATACCATTGATATAACCATCGCGCTTTTCCTTCAAAGTTTTCCAAGAAAAGTTCTTCAGGTCCACATCAAAACCATAGCCTGATGCATTACGAATCGTATCTGCAACATGAGATGCATTCCACATAATTTTCTTAGGTACACAGCCAACGTTGACACATGTGCCGCCAACTTTGCCTTTTTCAATCACTAAACACTTTGCACCATAACTCACAGCACGCTCTACAACAGAAATTCCTCCTGAACCTGCGCCAAGAGCAATCACATCATATTTCATTACTTATCCTTCTTTTCTGGGTAATAGGTTTGGAACAATGGAACCACTTCGATCACACCTGAAACACTTCTCGCACGATCAATGACAGGTTGCATTTCAGTTGGTTTTAATAAGCCCATTAGATAGACAATGCCACGCTCTGTTACAACTTTAACATTACCTGCATAAAAATCAGGTGAAATGGTTAATAATGCTATTTCACCTTTAACTTTTGTGGTCAAAAAAGTATCCTGTGAACGTTCACCAAATGATGATGGTGGCGCAATCACTAACTCATTATAGACATTTGTGACGCCAGGAATTTTTCGCACGCCTTCTTCTAATGTTAATCCTACTTCACGCGTATGAACTTCCCCCGCTAATAATACAACGCGATTATAACTCACTTTATTAATATGGTTTTTTGAGCCATAAGGCAAATCTCTGATGACTTTATCCACTTTCAATTCAATTTCTTGATCTTCTAGCATTACAGAGTTTGGTCTACGATCAGCCATGATCACACCAGTTGTACCCACAGTGCCAAATACTAATAGCGGTGCGCAGCCAGATAGGGGCAAAATAATTGCCCCAAGAATTACAGCTAAGAGTTTTCTAGATTTCATAATCATCCAATTTCTTATTCAATCAGGAATTTTTTCAACTTCGTCATTGCTTGCGCTTCAATCTGACGAATACGCTCTGCTGAAACACCATATTCAGCAGCTAATTCATGCAATGTTGGCTTTTTACTATCATCTGTTTCCATCCAACGACGCTGAACAATATCACGACTACGATCATCTAAGCTTGCCATAGCATTTGCTAAGGCTTCCAAGCTTTTTTGTTCTGTATCATCCTGTTCAACTTGTACTGATGGATCCATATTTTCATCCGCCAACCATTCTGAGGGTGAATAATGTTCGTTATCATCATCACTTGTTGTTAAATCAAATGAAACATCATTAGAAAATAAGCGAGATTCCATTCTTTTCACTTCATCTACACTAACATTCAAATCAGCCGCAATATTTTCAGCTTCGTTTTCATTCAACCAACCTAAAGATTCTTTAGATGAACGCAAATTAAAAAATAGTTTACGCTGCGCCTTTGTGGTCGCAACTTTAACAATTCGCCAGTTACGAATCACAAAGTCATGAATTTCTGACTTGATCCAGTGAACAGCGAAAGAAATGAGGCGAACATTGTATTTTGGATCAAAGCGCTTAACGGCTTTCATCAAACCAACATTACCTTCTTGTACCAAATCCACCAAAGGCAAACCATAACCTGTAAAGCCTTTAGCAATATGAACAACAAATTTTAAATGTGCCAAAACTAATAATTGTGCCGCTTGAATGTCATTATGCTCAATCAAACGCGTTGCAAGCTCTTTCTCTTCTTCTGCACTTAAAGTTGGGATATCTGCAATTGCAGAAGCATATGCACTGAAGTCATCACTGACAGCAGGCAATGAATTAGCTCTTAAAACTAAAGATTTATTCATTAAACCTCCCTTTAAATTTGACAGATCATTATATCATAAATCCATGATGAATATGATCTATTCTTTACTTCTCTTATCTTTATACTATGTCTTCCATAAGTATAGTCAATAATTACATTTTTTGTTAAGATCGATGCCTTAAAATAATGTGCAATCTGCACAAATTTTACACAACAAAATGGTTTTGGAGGAATTTATGACCAACGATAAGGTTAAGAAAGAAGCAGAATTTAGAAAGGCAGCATTGAATTATCATCGCTTCCCCAAACCTGGTAAGGTTGAAGTTATCCCTAGCAAACCTGTCAGCGATCAACGCGATCTATCTTTAGCTTATTCTCCTGGAGTTGCCTATCCTTGTGAAGAAATTAAAGCCAATCCTTTAACGGCATTAGATTACACAGCAAAAGGCAATTTAGTTGCAGTAATTTCCAATGGTACAGCTGTGCTTGGCTTAGGCAACATTGGTGCTTTAGCAGGCAAACCTGTGATGGAAGGCAAAGGGGTTTTATTTAAAAAATTTGCAGGCATCGATGTTTTTGACATCGAAGTTGATGAACAAGATCCACAAAAATTCATCGAAGCGGTTGCGGCTTTAGAACCAACATTTGGTGGCATTAATTTAGAAGATATCAAAGCACCAGAATGTTTTGAAATTGAAACTGAACTTAAAAAACGCATGAATATTCCTGTGTTCCACGATGATCAGCACGGTACAGCAATCATTGTTGCGGCTGGCGTAATGAATGCACTTAAACTTGTGAACAAATCCATTGAAGATGTTCGCTTAGTTGTCAGCGGCGCAGGTGCTGCTGCATTAGCATGTTTAAACATGTTAGTCACAATGGGTTTAAAGAAAGAGAATATCTTAGTTTCAGACATTGACGGCATTATCAATACTCGCCGAGCAGAAGAGACATTAAACAAATACAACAAAGTATATCAACGTGAAACACCACACAATACATTGGCTGAAGCAATTGTTGATGCAGATGTATTTTTAGGTTTATCAGCGCCTCGCGTTTTAACTCAAGATATGGTTAAAACAATGGCAGCAAACCCTGTGATTTTTGCATTAGCAAACCCAGAGCCAGAAATTCGTCCTGAATTGGTTCATGAAGTGCGTGATGATGCAATCGTAGCAACAGGCCGTTCTGACTATCCAAATCAGATCAATAATGTTTTATGTTTCCCATTCTTGTTCCGTGGTGCATTAGATTGTGGTGCAACAGAAATCAATGAAGCAATGAAGGTTGCATGTGTGAATGCCATTGCACGTTTAGCACAACAAAGTGCAAGCATTAATGCGGGCAGTCGCAAAAGTCAAACAGCACGTTTTGGCCGTGATAGCATCATTCCAAAACCTTTTGATTCTCGCTTAATCATTGAATTACCTTTAGCGGTCGCAAAAGCAGCAATGGAAACAGGTGTTGCAACTCGCCCAATCGAAGATTTAGATGCATATCGAGAAGAATTAACATCATTGGTTTATCGCTCATCTATGATCATGAAACCTTTGTTTGATGAAGCAAAACAGAACTATCGAACCATTGCTTATGTTGAAGGTGAAGATGAGCGTGTATTGCGCGCAGCTGAAATCATTCATAGCGAACAATTAGCAAACCCTGTATTAGTCGGCCGTGCAGATGTCATTCAAGCTAAATTAGCAGAATTATCTATCAGCTTACCGACAAAAGTATTGCAACCAGAAGATACGATTTCTCGCACTGAACGTGAATTTGTACAGATCATTGATTATCGTGATCCGCCACATTTAGAAGTTTGTCATAAAGCTTACTACGCTAAAATGTGCCGCAAAGGTATCACTGAAGATTGGGCTTATCACCGCTTGCAAATGCGTCCTTACGTTTTGACTGGCATGTTGTTGAATCAAGGATTCATTGATGGCATTGTTGCAGGCACTTTAGGTCAATATCAAAATCATCTAGAACACATTACAGATACAGTTGGATTGAAAGATCCCAACACCAAACCATCTGCTGTTAGTATTTTATTGGCGCAAGATGGCCCATTATTCTTTACAGATACGCATGTCAATGCTAATCCTGATGCCGAACAATTGGCGGACATTGCGCTATCTGGTGCAAAGATTGTTGAACGTTTTGGCCTTAAACCTAATATTGCTTTAGTTTCTCACTCTAACTTTGGCTCATTTGACACTGAATTTTCATTAAAAATGAGAAAGACGTTAGAAATATTGAGAGAGAAAGCGCCAACATTGTCTGTTGAAGGGGAAATGCAACCAGAATTGGCACTATTCAAACAATATCGTGATGAATATTTGCCGAGCAATAGATTGTCTGACAATGCAAATTTATTGGTATTCAGCAACATTGACTCTGCAAACGTTTCTTATAACCTTGCGAAATCAATCACTGGTAGCGTTGTGGTTGCGCCAATCTTAACAGGCTTTGCAAAACCTGTTCAAGTACTCACGAATATTGCAACTGTACGTCGCGTTGTCAATATGACAGCAATTTGTGCAACTGAATAACATTTAGCAATAAACCCTCAAGTTCGCAAAATTATCCTTTACAAGAAACCGTAAAGCCGTTATTTTGCGAACTTGTCTCTCATTCAGGATCAATAATAAATATACAATGAACTCTATGCGTACAACTCTACTGATTCCTTTTATTCTGATCATTACCGCGTGTTCTAGCTACGGAACATATACTGTTCGCTCTGGCGATTCTTTGAGTAGTATTGCTAGTCGTCATAATATTTCAGTTGCCGAGATCAGTCGCATTAATAACATCTCCAATCCGAATCATATTCGTGCTGGCCAAACACTAAAAGTGCGAGGTGGTGCAAAAGTTAAAGATAGTCGCTCTAGTTATGCTTCTAATAATAATTACAAACCTACAGCGAAAAGAAATAGTGATCACAGCATTCAAGCTTCATCCACTTATACTAATCAACCCATTCCTAAAATGGGCGGTTGGCAGAAACCTACTCGCGGAAAAGTGGTGCGCTCTTTCAATCCAAACTTACCTGGACACAAAGGTATTCAAATTACGGGTAACATGAACCAAACAGTCAACAGTGCTAATAATGGTATTGTCGCCTATGCAGGACAAGGCAGTGGTGGATTTGGTCAATTAGTCATGATCAAACATGCCAATAATGTTTACACAGCTTATGGCTATTTATCCTCAATTTCTGTTCGTGAAGGTCAAAAAGTTTCTAGCGGACAACAGATCGGCACAATGGGCACAAGCCCAGATGGTAGAAGCGTTTTGCACTTTGAAGTGCGAGTGAATGGCAACCCTATCAATCCATCTCGTTACGTTAATTTCTAATGATTAAAACTGTTCAAGGGATAATTGCAATCCCTTGAGCATATCACCACCTGATCGCGAACCAATACTAAAAACCTGCATCATTGCCTGATCTAATAAATCTATATCAGTCTCTGCAATATCATCGCCTAAATTCACGAGCCATTCATTAAATCGGCCATTTTTGGCATGTTTTAGCATCGAATAACTAATCTCATTAGTTCTGTCACGATTATTGTCTATGGCAATTTGTAATGCATGAATCGCACATAGATTCTTCGGTGATTGCAAATAACATCCCAATAAAAATCCGACTAAACGATCATCACCTGATGGCGTTAAGCCCAAACCTAAACCAATACTTGCCGATGCATGTTGAATAATAGCCTCATTATTTTTTTGCTCAATTGCATGGATCATTGCTGAAAAATTATCATCTAATTTGTGATAAATCATCTGCTCTAGATCTAATAATGCTTCATTATTTTCATCCAAAAATTGTTGAATTTTTTGAATCATGATGGGATTAAGATCATTAATCACTGGTAAGTCAACCTGCCATTTCGGTACATCATTGAGATCAATGGTCTGCCCTGATAACAACATATACTGATCTTGTATTTTTAAAGATGTGCATTCAGATAAAACCCAATCATTAAATGATTCAATGTTCATAATCATCGTATTTGGGCCATTTGGTAGATCACGGGATAAAAACGTCATCATCTCACCTTCATCATTGATCCAATTAATCGCATGACTGAATCGACTGTGCAATCGATAATTGAAGGGTTGATTATACTGCCAAAATTGCCATAATGCATGATCCATTGATTTTACCTGAGAAAACATACGCCCTATCCATATACAATTTAATCTAAGATTATTATCTGACAATCAATTTCTGCAATCAACGCTATAATATCGAACAATGATACACTTTTTAACAAAGGAGTTTGAATGAAAACAACAGCACGCAATCAATTCAAAGGGACTATCGAAGCCATTCAATCTGCGGGTTCAGGCAATGATGAAATCATCATTGATATCGGCAATGGCTTAGAGATCGTTGCTGGCATCACGCAAGGCAACACTCGTCGTCTTGAATTAACGGTTGGCCAAGAAGTGATCGCATTGATCAAAGCATCTTGGGTGATTTTAGCTGTTGATTCAGATGAGTATGAGTTTTCAACTCGCAATCAATTTTCATCGACAGTCACAGCAATTCAATCAGGTCCTGTTGACAGCGAAGTGCTGCTAACAACCGATGAAGGTATTGAATTAGTTGCATTAGTTACCAATGAAACTGTTGATAAAATGGCACTGACAACAGGCACAAAAACTAAAGCTTTATTCAAAGCACCACATGTTATTTTAGGGCTTAAAAAAGCATAAACGCCTACTATATTTCAAAAAACTCTTCCCCAATACAGGAAGAGTTTTTTATTTGTACTTATATTTTCAAATTATCAAGCAATCTTGTTTGACCAATTTTTGCAGCTGCAAGAATAATCAATCGTCCATTATTATGCTCTGCAATCATTAAAGAATGTTGATCTCTTACGGAGATATAATCCAGATGCCAACCTTGATCATTCAATGCTTGAATGGCTAGAGATTCAATCTCACGTAAATTTACCGATTCACCATCTTGTATAATCATCGTTCTCATATTCGATAAACACTGTGATAATTCAATAGCCTTTTCTTTTTCAGCATCAGATAAATAACCATTTCTGCTAGATAATGCTAAGCCTGATGCTTCTCGCTCAATGGCCACAGGAATGATTCTAATGGGCATATTTAGCTCATCCACCATCTCACGAATGATGTGCAGTTGCTGAAAATCTTTTTCACCAAAACAAGCAATATTGGGTTGCACGATATTAAACAACTTAGTCACTACAGTTGCAACGCCGTTAAAATGCCCTTCTCTTGATGCACCACATAATTCATTTTGAACTTTTGATGGTACAACACGCACAGATTGAATGCCTTTTGGATACATCTCTTCTGCATTCGGTGCAAATACTGCGTCTATACCCAATGCTTTTAATTTCTCACAATCTTCTGATAAAGTTCTAGGATAACTTGCCAAATCTTCGTTAGGACCAAACTGAATCGGATTCACAAAAATAGAAACGATCACATGTTGAGCATTGTCTTTTGCTGTTTTCACCAATGACAAATGCCCATCATGTAAATTCCCCATCGTTGGTACTAAAGCTACATTCGATAAAGCTGCTCTAAACGCGCGCATTTCTGCAACTGTTTGAATAATTTTCATAATTCTCTCTAGTTAAATGAATGTTGATCTGTTGGAAACAGTGATGATTTCACCGCATCGACATAAGCCTTAATCGCAGATTCAATCGAGGATTGATCTTGCAAAAAATTATGAGAAAAACTGGGTGGATCAGGATAAATCCCGAGCATATCCTGCAACACTAAAACTTGCCCATCACAATCCACGCCTGCACCAATTCCGATCACAGGAATACTTAATTGCTCTGATATTATTTTCGCTAAATCTTTAGGAATACATTCCAATACAATCATTACAGCACCAGCACTTTCATGCGCTTTAGCTGACTCTATCATTTCATTCGCCACATCTTGTTGACGACCTTGCACACGATATCCACCCAAAGTATTCACAGATTGAGGTGTTAAACCTAAATGGGCACATACAGGAATTGAACGCTTAGAAAAATAAGCTGTTTTCTCCACTTGATCCAATCCACCTTCAATTTTCACAACATGTGCGCCAGCCTTCATCAACTTCACAGCATTTTGAAAGGCTATTTCTACTGAGCTTTCATAAGCGCCAAATGGAAGATCAGCCACAAGTAATGCTTTTTGGTTACCGTTGGCAACATTTTGTGTGTGATAAATCATGTGTTCCATTGTCACGGGCAAAGTACTGTTATGCCCTTGGATCGTCATTCCCAGTGAATCGCCGATCAATAACACATCAACACCAACATTATTCATAACTTTTGAAAAAGATGCATCATAGCAAGTTAACATCGCGATTTTTTCGCCCTTCTCTTTCATCTTTCTCAAGGTTGTTACAGTGATCATTCAATGCTCCGATTAATTACCTTCGAAGGCTCGATTATAGCCTTCAATTTTCAAAGCACCACCATTACATCTAGTATTCGTTACAATTAAAAACCAAATGCAACCTTATCAACCATGGATCAAAGAGATGAGAGAACACATAGAGCATCATCGTTACTGATTCAATTCCCAAAGATCATAATCCAATAAATTTAAATAGGCTTTACCTTTAAGAAAAACGATTAAATGACGACCTGTTTTGGTGTCACTTTTTTTTTGAATCTTTGCATCAACACTTTTAAATTGATAACGAACCAATGCTTTCTCAAAAGTTTGTTCTGATTGATACTTTAACGGGTTTTGATCATGCATGATTGGTTGCCCAACGCTAATTACTTCAATAGTATTGAGATCTTTTTTATCCATATCTGTAAAATCCCTAAGCTTTTTCACACGCCAATCTTTGATAGAGATTGAGCGATCTTGCAATATATCAGGGATCAACATGCCATCTTCTTCATTCACACCCAAAATTTTATCATTGACATTTGTGCCTAAAAATACGACATTCATCAGCTCTTTTGTACGTTTAGTATTTTGACAAGCAAAAACAGTTTTTAATAACTGTTCAGCAGAGCTTTGGTCTTTAGCATCACAAATTCTATTATCGTCTTCTGCCATTGCTATCATCGGGCTAATTAACAGGATAGCCAATACCATCATGCTTTTTTTCATACTATTCCCTTATTATATTTTATTAATGAATTCATGTATTTGTGACTATAATGTATTATTGTGGTTCTATTTGCAATAAAAAAGCTCTGATCACTCAGAGCTCTTTCAGCTTTAATCTTTAGAAACTAATCTAAATCCTCTTCAAACATTGCCGCCAATTCAGGCGCAGTGAGATTGTGCTTTGCTTCTTTGCTGAATGTTTTTAAGAACTGGCCATTTTTCAACAACATTGTGCGATCACCATATTTAATTGCATGATGCATATTATGCGTGATCATCAAACATGTTAGATGATTTTCTTCCACAATTTTATTCGCTAAGTACATCACATTTTCAGCAATTTTAGGATCGAGTGCTGCTGTAATTTCATCCAATAATAAAATCTTAGAATCAGATAAAATCGCCATAATTAAACTTAAAGCTTGGCGTTGACCGCCTGATAAGTTCATCACTGAATCTTGTAAACGATTTTCCAATCCCATATTTAACAAAGACAATCGATCTCTGAAAAACTCACGCTTTGTTTTGCTATTAAAAAACTCTAAACCACGAAATTGACCGCGTTTTGCTGCAAATGACATATTTTCTAAGATTGTCATACGCTCCATCGTGCCAACACGAGGATCCTGCATCACAATAGAAACATCTTTCGCACGTTTTTGTTGAGAATGCCCTGTCACATCCTCGTCATTGATTAAAATGCGACCTTTTTCAGGCTTCATAAAACCAGAAATCACATTAAATAATGTGGACTTACCTGCGCCATTGCCACCAATGATCACAGAAAACTCACCTTTTTTAACTTCCAAACTCAAACCTGAAAGTACTTCTCTTTCTAATTTTGTGCCTTTGGCAACAATGACATCGATTGATTCTAATTTAAGCATTTTTTCTTCCTGGTAACGCCATAATCACAATAATTAATACGCCTGCAATGAGATTAAAGTCTGACGTTTGTAGGTTTAAAAACTCCGTATTGAGTGCAATAGATGTCACAACGCGATACACAATCGAACCAATAATACAGCTTAACAACTTCACCCAGATAGATCTGAATGGTAAAACTTTTTCACCGATAATTACAGCCGCAAAGCCTGCGATGATTGTGCCGATGCCCGATGTTAAATCGCCAAAGCCTTGCTGTTGGGAAAATAATGCACCACCCAATGCAATCAAACCATTACCAAGCGCTACGCCCAAAATAATCATCCATTTAACATTAACGCCGCCATTTAAGCACAAACGCTTATTTTGACCAATAGCACGCAAAGATAAGCCCAAATTCGTGCTCAATAACCATGTAAAAGCCCCCACTAAAACAATGGCAATGATTGCTAAATAGATCAATGAATACGAAAAGCTGTAGCCAAATAACTCAAAGTACGATGAAGGGAAAATGGTTGTTGCACCCATTAAGGAAATATTAGGAATACCGCCCATAACATGAATATTGACTGAATAGAGCATAAATGCCACTAAAATACCTGCCAATAAATCTGTCACTTTAAAGTAACAGTTCAAAATCCCCGTTACAGAACCTGCTGCCATTCCACCCATAATTGCGATCAATAATGCAAAATAGGGATTGTAACCATATTTGATCAAAATACTTGAAATCGCCGCACCTAATACAAAACTTCCATCACATGTTAAATCAGGAAAATCTATCACACGAAATGTGAGATAGATTCCCATACCAACAATCCCATAGATGAGCCCTAAAATAAGGCTCATCTCCAATTCACCGAAACTTATCATTGACTAACTTAATCCTTCTTGATTACTTTTGCTGCTTTTGCTTTAACTGCATCAGGGAATGTATAACCCAATTTATCTGCAGCATCTTGATTGATGAACAATTCTAAACCATTCGGGAAACCAACATCAATGCTATTGATATCTTTACCATCTAAAATGTCTGCAATCATCACCGCTGTATCTAAACCTAAATCATACTGATTTGGACCTAATGCTGCTAAAGCACCTAATTCAACTGCATCTGTATCTGCTACAAATACAGGTTTTTTCTCTTTATTTGCTGCCATAATAACGCTTTCTAATGCAGCCAATGTTGTGTTATCACCATACACAAACAAAGCATCTGTTTTGCCTGCCAAGCGTGTTGCTGCTTGTGGCACATCTGATGTTTTATTCACTGCTTGCGGAACAATTGTTAAACCTAATTTCTCACTTGCAACATTAACATCTTGCAATTGTTGAATTGAGTTCGCATCTGCTGGATTATAAATAAAGCCGATTGTTTTCAAATTCGGTAATAATTCTTTGAATAATTCAAATTGTGGCGTGACATCTACTTTGTTAGACATGCCTGTGACATTACTATTTGAACCCGATAATTTTGTCACCAAACTCGCACTTAAAGGATCAGTGATCGAAGAGAAAACCATTTTTGTTTTACCTTCATTGGCTGCTTTCACTAAACTTTGTGCTGAAGGTGTACCAATACCAACTGTTACATCAGCACCTTGGTTCACAAATTTTGTAGAAATTTGGCTTGCTAATGCAATGTTACCTTGCGCAGATTCTACACGAAAATCTAAGTTCTCACCTTGCTTATAACCACGTTTTTCTAAGCCATCTTTAATGCCTTTCGCAGTTTGATCCAAAGCAGGGTGTTCTACAATTTGGTTCACATAAACTTTTTTCATTTCTGCATAAGATGCACTGAATACTGTCATTAATCCCAATGCTGCTGCCAATACTGTTTTTTTCATTGCCCTACTCCTCTATATAAATTTATTTTTGGTTAATTTTTGCTAAAACTGATGCATATCCGTTGTTATTTTCATCTTTCAAGAAACGTGCGACACGCCCTATTGTGGTTAAACTCGCCCCTGTCAGGGCATGAATTTCACGATACGAATGCTGTTCTGTCGCAAGCAACTTACATACTCTCCAACGCTCTACAAATGCGGCATATTCATTGGGCGTGCAAAGGTCTTTTAAAAAATCATTCATCCCTTTTGCATCATCAATGGATACTAACGCCTCACAAAGCGATTGATAATCATCATTCTTCATTGATCCCTCCGTAAACTGTACTAGCATAGTAGTACAATTATTTTAAAAGTCAATTTTTTCTTATATTTTAACTGCACAAAACACTGACTATCCTGCAATAGCATTGATCTATCTAAAACACGCTCAATGATATGAATATTTTTCGGTTAATGTGCTTGCATTTCGGCAAGAAGCATTGTAAAAAATATGACATGAACAAAATTACTGCACTAGTTTATTTCTTTTACTTTTACTTCAAGCCCTGCGGGACTCGGAGAATTTTGTGATGCCAAAATAAACTAGCAAAACATAACCGAAAGCCCGCAAAAAGCGGGCTTTTTTTCATCTACACATCATAAATTTAAAACAGAAGGAGTAAAACCATGAGCACATCCGAGGCAATACAGCCCGAAAAGTCCTTAACACGAGAGGATAAAAAAACATTATCACTTGCTGCATTAGGTGGCACATTAGAATTCTATGATTTTGTCATCTATGCCTTGTATATAGAAACTGTTGTTAAACCTCTCTTTTTACCCGCTGATTTAGCTGCGGGAATTTGGGGTGATATCTTTGCTTGGGGTGGTTTTGCAGCAGGTTATTTAGCGCGCCCAATTGGCGGCATGGTGATGGCTCACTTTGGCGATACTTTAGGTCGTAAAAAAATGTTTACTCTAAGTATCTTTATGATGGCGATCCCTACGTTATTAATCGGTTTAATGCCAACTTATGCGACCATTGGCATTGCAGCCCCCATTTTATTGATCGTATTTCGCGTATTACAAGGTGCTGCAATTGGCGGAGAAATGCCTGGCGCTTGGGTATTCATCGCTGAACATTCACCTAAAAAACATTATGGCTTAGGCATTGGCGTATTAACAGGCGGTATTGCTGGCGGTATTTTACTCGGCTTCTCTATTTCATTATCTATTGATGTAATCTACGCAGATAACCGCGCTGCAATCACTGATTATGCTTGGAGAATTCCATTCATCATTGGCGGTATTTTTGGTTTAGTGGCTGTTTATTTACGTCGATTCTTATCAGAAACACCAGTATTCCAAGAAATGGCTAAAAATAAATCATTATCTAAAGAGATCCCAATTGTTACAGTTGTCAAAAAACATCGCTTTGCTTGTGTATTAACAGGTTTATTAACGTGGTCATTATCCACAACCATTATGCTGGGTATTTTATTTACACCCGTCAAAGTGCTACAAGGTATTTACGGTATTGATCCAATGATCACGCGTATTTCTGGATTAATTGCAGCGGTCTGTTTAGTCATTGGCTGTATCACAGCTGGTATTTTTGAAGATAAATTAAAAACACGTAAAGTTTCGATAGTATTTTGGGGCGGATTAATTGTGACATCCACAATCTTTTACTCAACTTTATCGTCCGTATTAACACCTTACGCAAGCAATGCTCTATCTCAAAGTACATTAATCACCGTCATTGCTCTTTACGGCATTATGGGCTTCTTTGCTGGTTGCACATCATTACCACCCATTATGGCAACACGTATGTTTCCACCTAATATTCGTTTCAGTGGCTTATCATTTTCATACAATTTGTCATACGCGATTTTCAGTGCAATCACGCCCGCTGTTGCTATTGCCCTATTAAAAATCACACCAATGGGTGTTGCTTATTACCTTTGGTTCGTTGCAATGCTTGCAATTGCTGTTGCTTTTATCCCATTAGCGCACAAAGGCTGGGCAGCTGAAAGCGAAAGCATATTAGACGATCAAAACTCTGCATTAAGCAATTCATCATTAACCTAAATCTGTCAAAACCCTCATGAACTGTGTTGTTAGATTATTTCTAACAATACAATTCATTTGAATGAAAAGATCGAGGACTTGGTGAATCTTAACTCAGATCAAGTCATTTTTCGATAAAATGTCGCATATTCTAGCCATCGATGGACATTTTGGAGAAGGACTATGAAGCTGACTCACCAAGAATTGCATTCCCTGATGAAAAATAAATTAATGCAAGCAGGTTTAACAGAAGAACATGCTAGCATTGTTGCGGATGTATTGGTTCATGCAGACCTACGCGGCATTCATTCTCATGGCGCTGTTCGTGTTGAATACTACGCAGAACGTATCAGTAAAGGTGGAACCAATACCCATCCTAATTTTAAATTTGAAAAAACAGGTCCATGTAGCGCTATTTTCCACGGCGACAATGGTTCTGGCCATGTTGCGGCTAAATTAGCAATGGATGAAGCGATTGCAATGGCAAAAGAGAATGGCATTGCAGTTGTTGGTATGAGTAAAGTTGGCCACAGCGGCGCATTATCATATTTTGTAGAAATGGCTGCCAATGCTGGTTTTGTTGGTATTTCAATGTGCCAATCGGATCCTATGGCCGTTCCTTTCAATGGCGCTGAAGTATATTACGGCACAAATCCTATCGCATTTGCAGCACCTGGCGAAGGCACAGATAAAATCATTTTTGACATGGCAACTACAGTACAAGCTTGGGGCAAAGTGCTCGATGCTCGTTCTCGTAATGTCGCAATTCCAGATACTTGGGCAGTGGATGCAAGCGGCAAGCCCACAACTGATGCACATGCTGTGCATGGTTTATTACCAATCGCAGGACCAAAAGGTTATGGTTTAATGATGATGGTGGATGTATTAGCAGGTGTTTTATTAGGCTTGCCTTTCGGCAAAAATGTCTCATCCATGTATCATGATTTAAAAGAAGGTCGTAATTTAGGCCAATTACACATTGTGATTGACCCAGCTAAATTTGCAGGTGCTGAAGTGGTTCGCCAAGGCATCAGCCGAATGATGAAAGAATTGAATGAAATCAAACCAGCTGAAGGCGTTGATATGGTTTTCTATCCTGGTCAAAACACTGAAATTGCAGAACGTGAAGCACTCAAAAATGGCGTAGAGATTGTAGATGAAATTTACAACTATCTCATTTCTGATGCTATTTATGTTAATTCTTATGACAACAAAGATCCATTTGCAAGTTAATAACTAAGGAGCATGATGATGATAGATTTTACAGAACGCTTGACTGAAATTTCTGAATGGTTATCAAAGATTGGTGCCGATCCAACTGGCGGAATGACGCGCCTTTTGTACACACAAGAGTGGATTGATGCACAAAATGCTTTAAAGCAAAGATTCATCGACAATGGTTTTGAAGCAAATTTTGATGAAGTGGGCAACTTATTTGGCCGTGTTGAAGGTAGTAAATATCCTAACGAAACCATTTTATCAGGTTCACACATAGATACTGTTGTGAATGGTGGTAATTTAGATGGCCAATATGGCATTGAAGCGGCATTTTTAGCCATTCAATATTTAAAAGAAAAATATGGTCAACCACTTCGTTCACTAGAAGTTGTATCTATGGCTGAAGAAGAAGGCAGCCGTTTCCCTTACGTTTTCTGGGGCAGTAAAAATATTGTTGGTATCGCAAATAATGACGATGTAAAAAATATCGCAGATAGCAAAGGCAATCAATTTGTAGAGGCAATGCGCAACGCTGGTTTTGACTTCCGTGATAATACAAAACCCATGCGCAGTGACATTAAAGCATTTGTAGAAATTCACATCGAACAAGGCAATGTATTAGAGATGGAAGGCCAACAAATTGGCGTAGTCAATGCCATTGTTGGACAGCGCCGCTACAATGTTTCATTGAAAGGACAGTCCAATCATGCAGGTACAACACCAATGGGTTATCGTAAAGATACTGTATATGGTTTCAGCCAAATCTGCTTTGAATCCATTAATAAAGCAAAAAAAGTGGGCGATCCATTAGTGTTAACTTTTGGTAAAGTTGAACCAAAACCTGGCGTTGTTAACGTCGTGCCTGGTTATACAAATTTTACAATTGATTGTCGTCACACTGATAGACAAGCATTGGTTGATTTCACCACTGAGCTTGAAGCAGACATGGAACGTATTGCTAAAGAGCAAGGTTTAATCATAGAAATTGATCGTTGGATGGATGAAGATCCCATTCCTATGGATCAAGATTTAGTGACCAAATTAGAAGGCATTTGCCAGCGTGACAATTACAATTTCCGTGTAATGCACAGTGGCGCGGGGCATGATGCTCAAATTTTTGCCCCCAAAGTACCAACGGTCATGTTTTTTGTGCCAAGCATTAACGGTGTGAGCCATAACCCAGCTGAAGCAACCAAAATCGAAGATTTAGCGGAAGGTGTGAAAGTACTCGCACAAACGCTATATGAATTGGCTTACTATGAATAATTAACATTTGAACTGACAGAGCTCATCATATCGAGCTCTGCCTAGTTGTCTATCGACATTAAGGAGTTATACATGAATCTCTCAACTGAAGGTAAAACAACAGGCCTCCAAGGTTTACAATATTGGCATAAAATCGTCATCTTACTCTGTTTGGGCTGGGTCATTATTTGGATTTACCGCCCTGTTTTAACAGCTATTTTCCCTGAAGTCCAAGCCACAATTGGCACACAATCCAACGCAGCATTAGGCTTCATCGCAAGCTGTTACTTCTTTGCCTATACCGCCATGCAAATTCCCGCTGGGATTTTGGTGGATAAATTCGGGCAACGTGCAGTCTTAATTCCTGGCTTCACACTCTTTGTCATTGCAGCTATTGTTGTGGGTTCTGCAACCAATATCCAAATGATCTATTTAGGCAGTGTATTGGCAGGTTTAGGCTGTGGCTCATATTATGGTTCTGCTTACTCGCTCACTGCGGAAAATATCCCATCAGAACATCGTGGATTTGCAACCGCCATCATCAACACTGGTTCAGCACTCGGTATGGGCATTAGCTTAATTGGTACATCTGTATTGGTTAAAACTATGAATATTCCATGGTCATATATGTTGTACATCATTGCGGGTTTATTGGTTTTAATGATCATCGCATTTGTGATCATCATCAAACCATCTGATCGCACAAAAGTTCAAGCTAAAAATACAACGGCAGCAACTGCTGTAGAAGCACCCAAAGGCACAATTGCTGAGCGCTTCTTCTCTCGTAGAATGATCGCATCATACATCATGTATTTTGCAACATGTTATGCGTATTACATGATTGTCAGCTGGTTACCCAACTTCTTAGAAACAGAGCGTGGTTTTGAAGGTGCATCCATTGGTTCAGCATCATCCATCGTTGCCTTTACAGCAATTCCAGGTGCTTTGATTATCAGTAAAATTTCAGATAAATTTAACAATAAACGCATTGCTTTCATTGTGACATTAGAAATATTAGCCGCTATCATGCTATTGATCACAATACAAGCTGGCACAATCACCATGCTGTTGACAGGTTTAGTTTTCTACGGTTTATTGGGCAAATTAACCGTTGAACCGATCTTAATCTCTTATGTTGCAGACAATGCTTCAAAAACAGGCTATGGCACAACATTCGGTGTATTCAACTTCTTTGGCATGAGTTCATCTGTCATCGCGCCACCATTAACTGGCCTCTTGGCAGATATGACTGGTACCAAAATTACAGGCTTTTATGTAGCAGTTGCAATCTTAATCATCGCAACACTATTTTTCTTATTCATTAACGCATTAGAACGCAGAAAAATGGCATAAACTATTCTGCGAGCTATATTTATTGTTCTAAAGGAGATAATCAATGGGTTATATTAATAATCAGCTAGGCTTTCCAAACGGCGTATTACAAACACGTTCATTTGTAAAACATGGTAACTGCGCATTATTGGAGCCAAATGGCTGGGTTAATAACCGCGTTCCAGGTTTTGAAAACTGTGATATGACAATTTTAGGTTCACCAAAGATGGGCGCATCATTTGTTGATTACGTTGTAACTATGCATCCTAACGGCGAAAACATGCGCGGTTTCGGTGGCGGAGAGATTGAAACTTTCGTATTCGTATTGGAAGGTAAAATTAAAGCATATTCTGATAAAGATGAGCATCAGTTGGATCAAGGTGGTTATTTATATTGCCCTGCTGGTGTGACGATGTATCTTAAAAATGATAACAATGGTGAAAAAAGCAAATTATTCCTCTACAAGCGCCGTTATGTCCCATTAGAAGGTTATTCTGCACGCGTGATTGCCGATAACATCAAAAATATTGAAATCGTTCATTATGAAGGTATGGAAAATGTGCATTTCCAAAGCATGTTACCTGCTGAATTAGGCTTTGATATGAACATGCATATCCTGACTTTCAAAAAAGGTGGATCTCATGGTTACATTGAAACTCATGTTCAAGAACATGGTGCATTGATTACATCTGGTCGCGGTATGTATAACTTAGATAATCAATGGATGCCAGTTCAAGAAGGTGATTACATCTTTATGGGCCCTTATAATTTACAAGTGGCTTATCAAGTTGGTGAAGAAGATTTCAGCTATATCTACTCAAAAGATTGTCATCGTGATATTGATCTATAATTAGTCAGATAAAAAAAATTAAATTGGTAAGCACTCTTTACAGGGTGCTTATTTTTTATTTTTACAAAATAACTACATTTAAAATCAGTAATCTATTATCCGTTAATCATTGTATTGATCGATTGTTAGATTATAAAAATAAATATCAGAAAAAATAATTAAAATATTGTAAAATAATAATAACTTAAATAAAAATACCTTAACTCAAAGATATTTCGTTGCTTAACTTTTTCAATTAATTAGGAGCATTGGATAATGAAAAAACTATTCGCATGTTGCTATGGAATATTGCTAATTGTGATGCAACAAAGCAATGCTTTAACACTGGAAGAAGCAGATCATCAGTATTTGTATTACTACGAAGATGCACTCGGCCATCTACCGCCACAGCAGCAGACTCTTCTCACACAAGGCCAGCAATTTTGGATTCAGTATAGAGAATTGCGCTGTCAGCTCCATGAATCCGCTTACAAGGGCAATATTAATCAGTGCAAAGTTGTCCTCACCTTCAGATTCAACAACTTTCTTAAGCTATTACGCCCCAATCAATTAGAAATGATTCGGTTTATGCACGATAAAATCCGTAGTGACATCATTAGCTTCCAACAATCCGATGTGAACTATCTCGGACGATCATTTGAAGAAAATATTTCTCACAGATTAACAGATCAATATACCCAACTTTATCAAAACATTGATATCAAAGAACAAATGAAGTTACAAAAATCTTACATTGTTTGGAAATCTTACAGAAATCAATTATGTTTGCTACTTAAAAGTCGTAACATCATTGATTATAACTATTGTTCAGCAAAATTATCACTCGATATAATTGCAGATATGCAACATTACCAGAGCCATTAATTATGCGAAATTTATTCTTGATATGTCTACTCATCGGAGCTATTCCCACAACGATGGCGAGTGATTTCATTCTTGTGAATTATGAATCTGAAATCCCTGAAGATTATATTCAATTAGATCATGAATTGAATAAATATTATCAGTTGGTCATTAGACAACTCGAACCCCAACATCGCAACCGTTTTGCACAAATCCAACAAAAATGGATCAGATATCGCTCTCGTCATTGCATTCAATCTAATGAATGTAAGATTGATGTCACGGATGTTCAGACAAAAAACTTAGAGACATTACTGTTGGGAAAAATTCATTTTGAAACATCGCCGCTGTTTACTTTAAGGTTCGATGTCGATGGTGAAATTACCCAGCACTCTTACGAAGATGCAAGAGAAGCATTATTGGATCATTATGAACAATCATTACTGAAATTAACGCCTGACAATCAAAGAGAATATCGCCGTTCCTACGAAGTTTATACAGCTTACTTATATGATTATTGTGAATTGCTCAGTAATGTTACACCTGCAAGTTTTCTCAATTGCCAAATCAAAGGCTTAATGGACTTTCATTACGATGTCGCTCACATAACGATAGCCCAATCCGTGGACAGTCAAAATTAATGTTGGTATTTGAGGATTGGGTTCAATGACCTTACGCAGTTTTGAAATGTGTTGATCCAATGTTCGACTATTGGGTAAATGATCATATCCCCAAGCTGCATTGAACAAAGCATCCCGAGTGATCACTTCATTCGGGTGCTGATAAAAATACTCCAAAATTGTCACTTCTCTCAGCGTTAAAATCACCTCTACATCATCTTTCACTGCCATTAATTTTTGTGGATATATCTGCCATGCACCAAAAGCAAAACTTGCTGTGGATTGCTCAACTTTAGGTTGTTGATAACAACAACGCTTCGCAATCGTTTTAATGCGCGCGCGAATCTCATGAATACCAAAAGGTTTGCCAATATAATCATCCGCACCCAATTCTAATCCCACAACGCGATCAATCTCTTCATCCTTTGCCGATAAAAATAGAATAGGAATCTGTTCGTTCACTTTGCGAATCTCTTTGCAAACTGTATAGCCATCCATGATCGGCATCATAATATCCAAAATCACAAAATCAGGAAAATCCGATTGAAAAATCTCCAATGCAATTGCCCCATTTTCCGCTATTAATAACTCATAGCCTTCATTTTTCAGAGCTTGCGCTAAACCAAAACGGATATTCGGGTCATCTTCTGCAATTAATATTTTCATCATATTCTCTATAGATTGTACTTGCCTGAATCGGGCAAATGTAGACAAAACTCAACACCTTGATCTTTTGCTATCACTGAGATCTTAGCCTCAATAGATTCAGCTAATTGTTGTGCAATCGTCAAACCAATGCCTGTGCCAGAAACGCCTTCTGTGATTTGACTGTGTACGCGATAAAAAGGCTTAAAGATTTGGGATAAATGTTTATGGCTAATGCCTTCACCATAATCGCGTACTTTAACGAAAATACCCTGCGCATTTTGCTCTATAGTCACATCCACGACTTTGCCAATTGCACCATATTTCTCAGCATTACTGAGGAGATTATTAATGATCTGCGTAATTGCGTCTTGATCCGAATGTATCTGGCAAGTTTCAGGCAATTGCAAATTCAATATTAAATTTTTAGCTTCATAGGATGGCTGAAAAGTCACTGCGATTTGCTTCATCAAACTCACCAAATCAAAGTGCGATAATGTTGGCTCTCGTTTCTTGGTAAAACTTAAAATATTTTGAATCAATCGTGTTAAACGCTGACTTTCTGAATGAATGATCTCACTATATTTTTGTGAAGCATCATTCAAAGGCTCTTCTTTCAGTAATTCTGCAAACAAAGAGATATTTGTTAAAGGTGTTTTCAATTCATGGGAAACTTGGCTCACAAAATTCACTTGCTGTCGTGCTTGATTCTGAATTCTTTGATATTCCTGATACAAGCGCCAAAATAACCAACCCAAAATGCCACATAAAATCATGATGGCAATGCCGCCCAATGTATAAATTAACCAACCATTATAAGGCACGGCATAATAGTTCAACTGCCAATAATTAAATGGAAATGACAATTGTTCAGATGCGTAACGCATTGTTGCCATCTCATTGGATTGATTCTGAAATAGTAACTGTCCGTTATCTTCAATAGTGATTAAAGTATTTTCATCATCAGTTTGATCCACTAAATGATTTAAAATTTGACTCATCAAATAAGGATAAGAGACAGAATAACCTCTTATCAAATCCTGATCCTTCATCCAAAAAATCCACAACGGCAGCTCATGATCATGGCGGATGTACCAGCCATGATTAGGCGCAGAAGTACCTTCACTTAAATAGGATTGATATAACAACGCAGAATTATCCTTTACTGGAGTAATTTGCTGTATAAATTCTGCCTCTTTCATGGATAAAGATTGTGTTGTATCTGGATAAATCAAACGATGACCATCCAATGTAAAAGATTGCTGAACCGCTGCTAGATCACGTTTTAGTAACTTAGATTCCTCTTGTTGAATCACAGCATTGATCACTTGAGCGGTTTGCGAAAGTACAATCTCTCCTTTTTCTGCCATTGCATTTTGTTGACGCAATGCATGATAGCCAATCGTTTGGCTACCTAAATAAGCCACAATCACGATCACCAAAAAGCTCATCACAATAAACGTGATGAGACTTTGAGAAAAACGATGCGTGGCTATCACAGATTTCATCGAGCAGATTTACTGATCAAAGAAATTTTAGAATTTGCCACATTTTTATCAGAAATTTGTAACGTATAAGTCAACGTAACTTTTTCCTTAGCTGGCACTGCAACTTTCCATTTAACTCGGTCAGCAGATCCACTTTTCACTTCGGATTGTGATGCTTTAATCACTTGAATGTTTTCATATTGATTCACAGATGATGAGAAATAAACCTCAACAGCTTCATCTTTCGCATTATTGAAAACGACATTATATGTATATTGATTCACACCTTTTGAGACTGATTGATGATTCTTCAATTTTTTTATCATAGAAATATCAAAAGCATCGCCTGTATTGATGATAAACTCTTCATTTTCTGCCGTATGATTAATTGTATCTTCGCCCACTAATAAAGCATTGCCTGAAGAATCATTCTTATACATTCTAAAGGTACCTTTTGGTAATGGCATCCCCAAATTATTGTCTTGCTTATTCTCTAAACGATATAAAATCGTCGCTTTCTGATTATGGCCATCTGGCGTTACATAAGCATAATACTGATCAAATGTGTACTCTTTTTGTACTGGCACATTTTGAGTGGATAACAGCGCCACTTGCTTCGTTTGGTTATTTTTCAAGTTGGTTGCAAATGGAATTTTATACAAATGGTAATCACCAAATTGTTCTTCTACCGCACCACCAGCCATGTCATAACTTGCTTCTGGCATAGCCATCATTACTTTCTTAGCTCTCATATATGGTGCTGGCTCTGCCACTTGATTCACATCGCCCGCCACCAATTGCAATTTAGCATTATTAAAAGTTGTGCCACTTTGGTTATTCAATGTGATTAAACCTGATAAATCTAAGTGCTTTTCATCATTTGATAATGTTGCTGTGTAATCAGCTTTCCAGCTGAAACCACCTGTTAAATATGTTAATTGCACTTTGTTATCAGCATCTTTTTCGCTGTTTAACAATACTGATAATGTTGGGCGATCACGCAAACCTTCAGGAATGGATTTAAACGCAAACTTATCAAATGCACCGATCTCAATACGATCTTTAAACTGTAAAACTGGCGCGCCATTGTTGGATAATAACGTTGCTGTTTCACGAGTTTCTGCACCAGTTGATGGATTTGTACGAATGATTTCAATTTCCTGCCCAACTGCTTTTTCCAATAAAGCATGTGGCGACAACAGATCATAATCAAAGTTCTGTTCAATCACATTGAATGGCATTTTGGATAAGGATGTGAGTAAAGCGGTTTCAGCTCTAATTTGTGCAGAAACGCCTTTCAATTCCACATTATTTAAACCCGCTTTAAAAGGAATGTTGCGTGTTTCATTAATAAGCGCCAATGATTCGTTATAAATCGTAATAGAAAGCGCTTCACGATTATCATCATTGCTCACAACAGTATTTGTATTTGCCATTGCTAATGATGTGCTGATTAATGCCGTTGCTAATAAAGTTTTCTTGAACATTTTAGGTTCCTTTGTTTTATTGTTAACTCAAATAATACTACAGTTATTCTTGTTGGTTTTTAGCTTTAAAGCTCGATTCTTTCAAAGATTTACGAATTTCATTTGGATTTGCTTGTGGTGATTCAAATTTCTGTCTCATCATCTGGTCTTTTACATCATCCAATCTTTTCTTAGCTTTTTCAGAAGAGAAATTAAAACTAGCATCATGTGTGTAATTGAGCGATTGCGTGTATATTTCAAAAGATTCTTGCATCTTACCTTCCTCTATCAATTCAGCGGCCTTTTCTTGATCCATTGCGATCTTCTGAACAATTGATTCAACTAGAACATCTTCTTGTACATTATCTGCTACTAATTCTTGGTTATCTGTATAGCTAATATTGACTGGCATTTTATATTCTTGCGCTTGTTTCGTCACTGCATTGGTATAACGAACATCCACATTTGCGAGTAACTTTTCTTCATCTAAAACACCATCCATCGGCTCTAATTCTAATAACACATATTTTTCTTGATTCGCATAAACTTGATTCATGTTCACAGTAATCTTGTTATCTCTGATTTCGCCATCACGACCCAACAAGCGAATGGGTTTTGCGCCTTCTTTTAATTCAATAATGATCTCAAAATTTTGTGCAGCAACGGACATAGAATCCTTAAACTCTTTCTCCATGATCAATTCTAAATCACTCACATTGGCAACATAAGCATGATTACCATCACTGTAATTAGAAATAGTCGTCATTAAATCTTCATTATAAGCGTTGCCAATCCCAAATGTGCTCACTGCAATACCTTTTTGCGCTGCAATTTTTGCAAGTTCACTTAATTCTTTTGTGGATGTTGGGCCAACATTTGCTTGTCCATCTGATAATAAAATAATGCGATTCACTTTATTAGGATCTAAATTTTTAGAAGCTTCGCCAATACCTTTACTTAAACCTGCAAATAGCGCTGTTGCACCTCGTGGCGTTAGTTGTTTGTTAATCTTTTGGATGATCTCTTTTTTATTTTTGATTTGAGTCGCAGGCACAATCACATCCACGCCACTATCATAAGCAATAATGGATAAAGTATCATTTTCCCCTAAAACTTCTACAGCCATAATCGCCGCTTCCCTTGCCTTTTCAATACGATCACCTGACATTGAGCCTGAACGATCCACAACCAACGCCAAGTTTAATGGCGGGCGTTCTGTCGCTTTGACAGGAAAACCTTTGAGAGAAACTTTTAAATAATTGGGTGATTGATCATTCACTAAAACAACAGGCGATGATAATTCTGATTGAATGATAATCTCTTTAGTTTGCGCTTGGCCAACTGCCCAAAAGCTCGATAGACCCAATAACAATGTCCATAACTTTTTCATAAAACCTCCGATTGAGTGATTTGTTATCAACATTATGATCGCTCTATCTATAAAGTTGTGAGGCGCTTGTATTTAATTGTAAAAGTTGTAAAACAACTCGAAACTATTGCGCTAAGCTACTAAATAATACCAATAAAAATGGAGAGATAACATTCACAATAAAACCAAAGCTAATGGCGATTGGTACAACTTTAATGCCGCCTGTTTTTTGGATCAATGGCAACACAAAATCTAATGATGTTGCACCGCCTGAACCAATAGCAGATAAAGGTAAACGCGCCATGATCAATGGAATCACAGCAAACGCAAAGAATTCACGGAAAAGATCATTGAAGAACGCAACACTGCCAACTGTTGGCCCTAAACTTTTTTGTAAAACAGATGCAGATAATGAATACCAGCCAAAACCTGAGCTAACAGCTAAACCTTCCAATAATGGACGACCATTTAACCAAGCTGCTAACATGCCACCTAAAAACGATGAAATAATGATCGCGCCACTTAAAATCAAACCATAGCGGTTCAGAAAAACCGCCTTTAAACTGATGCCATTACTGCGTAATTGGATCCCAACAAACAACAATAAAGTCATCAAAGCGCCTTGTCCTAATAAATCCGCAATGTGTTTAAATGTTGGCACAGCAATCGAGATATTTGCTAACAACAACTTACCCAATACAACGCCAATCACAATTGAACCTAATAATTTAATGGCATTCCAAACTAAGCTCAAAGTGGATGATTGATAACCTTCGGCTTTTTCAGTTTTAACGGGTAAATTTTTATCTAAATAATAGAAAAAGAGCATATTCATGCCCAAAATACAGACGATATAACTTGCAGTTTGCCAGAGAATTTTACTCAATTCACTATCCAAATTCTCCATAGCCGCAAGATTTAATCCCATCACCAATAAGATCAAATAAATTAAAGCCATCAAACTATGATCTATTAATTTTAAAATCTTTTTAGAGCGAACAACGGTAAAAAATCCGATAAAAAGCGGCGCGAGAATCCAAAGCAAATTAAGCAACATCATGGCGAATCAATCATCAATTATTAAGGCGGAATACGAGAGATTAGCAAACTATCACGCAACTTGCTATGACTCATTATGAAAGAAATTGAATCCGAATCATCAAACCTGTTTCATCATCTGTTCTATTCTGAATAATCATTTTGGCATCATGGGCTTGCACTATTCTTTCCACAATATTTAAGCCCAAACCAAAACCATTGCGTGTTTCATCTGAGCGTTTGTAAGGCTTACTCATTTCAGCCAATTGATTGGGATGAATACCATTGCCATTATCTATGATTGTTAATTCAATCATGTCGGCAACTTCTTGAAATGAAACCACTGTTTCCTTGCCATGAGCAGCATAAAACTTTGCATTATCCAGAAGATTTTTCATTAATAAATAGATTAAGCTAGGATCGCCTTTGAGCATTAAATCTTGAGGTACATTCCATTTCAATGGATTTGGATAATTACCTTCGTATTCAGCTTTCAATGGCTCAATGAGCTCTTCATTCACATTCAAACGCTTCGCATCATGTGAATGCAATTCATGGCTTGCACGGGCAAATTGTAATAAACGCTCAATCGTTACCAATAAATCATCAATTTTTGCAATGAATAATGCCTTTTCAGGCACATCATCCATCAACTCCAAATTCAGGCGCATGCCCGCCAATGGCGTTCTTAATTCATGGGCAACATCTGCCGTAAACTGCTTCTCATACTCAATACGATCCGTAATTTTTGCTAATAATTGATTCAAGCGTTGAACAATGATTTCAGACTCTTTCGAAGTGGTGACAATTTTCACGTCACTCAAATTAATTGCATTGCGCTTTTCCAATTGTTCAGCCAATTGTGAAAAAGGTTTAATGAAACGATTGGTCACAGATGCAACGATGATCCAAGTTAACAGCATCACAATAGAAATAGGCACTGTGACAGCCACAAAAATCTCTTTCACCTCAAATTTAATGAGCGCAAACTTCTCCATATCGCTTAATATAGGATCAGTAATAATATCCATCTGTTCATCTGTTTCATGCCAAATCCACACAGTGATAATGATCCATGAGATGGTTAAAATTATACCCAAAGAGATGATCAATCGCTTTTTTAAATTCATACTGCGCCCACCAATTGATAACCTAAACCACGAACTGTTTGGATTCTTTCTTTACCGATCTTTTGCCGTAATCGATGAATATAAACTTCCAATGTATTCGATCCTAAAGAATCCTGCCAAGAGTATAGATCTTGCATTAATAGCTCACGCGGTACAATTTGCTGATATTTTAATAATAACCTCGATAAAATCGCATATTCACGTACAGTTAATTCTAAAGCATCGCCTGCATGAGCAATCGTTTTATTCGTTAAGTTCAAAATAAAATCTGCAATTTCTAAATAATTATCTGCTTGCCCACAATGACGACGAATGATGGCACGCAATCTTGCATACAGTTCTGCTAACTCAAAAGGCTTCACTAAATAATCATCTGCACCTGAATCCAAGCCCACAATGCGATCATTCAATGCATCTCGTGCTGTTAAAATTAAAACAGGTACTGCGCTCTGATGCTCACGTAAGGATTTCAATAAAGACAATCCGCTGCCATCTGGTAAACCTAAATCCAATAAAATTGCACTGTAAAAGCCCGCATCATCTGCCAATAATTGGCGGGCTGATTCTAATGTTCCTGCCATATCCACAGCATAACCTTCTTGGATCAATGCCTTTTCTAAACCACGTTGTAACAGTAAATCATCTTCAATGACCAATAATTTCATTCGTGTTAACACTCTTTAAAAATATTCAAATCTTTTTGGTAGACATTTGTTTTTACTTGTAATAATCCGAGTAATGTATGAAATATATTATCATGAGAATACTGGGAATTATTCGCTCGATCGTTTAAGCAACTCAAATTAATATTACGTTGCGCCATAAATTCAGAATTACTCCAAAAAATCAAAGGAATCTCTATCTGCTCTTTCGGGGCGATCGCATAAGGTGCACCATGCAAATAAAAACCACTTTCACCCAATGATTCACCATGATCAGAAACATATAGCATTGCCACATCATAATCACCGCTATATTGCTTTAATAATTCAATGGTTTCATTCAATACATAATCTGTATAAGCAATAGTATTATCATAGGTATTGGCTAAAGTATCACCATCACAAGTTTCAATTTTACTTGTCTCGCAACTTGGTGAGAATTTTTTATGTTGTTTAGGATAGCGCTGATAATACGTTGGGCCATGGCTACCATTCATGTGCAATACAACCATTAAATTATCATCACTATTTTTTTGTTGATCAATATATTGATCTAAATTTTCTAACAGCGATTCATCATAATAAAAACTGCCTGAATCACCAGTTTTCACAGCATAATCTGCAACATCTTCTGTTGGTAATCGAATACAAACACCTTTACAACCATGATCATTTTCACGCCATAATATTTTATAGCCTGCTTTTTGTGCAATATCCAAAGCATTATCTTGGTGTTCTGCTGTGATCTTATCAAAATCATCACGCGTTAATTGAGAGAACATACAAGGTACAGAGATTGCAGTTGCAGTGCCACAAGAGACAACATTTTGGAAGCTAACCAAATTTTCTTGTTGTGACAACAGAGAATTAGTATTTTTTTCATAACCGTTTAACGAAAAGTTATTTTTACGTGCTGTTTCACCCACAACCATGATGAACAATGTCTTTTTTTGATTTTTCTTGGCATCCAGAACAGCATCATCCCCAATGGTCGTATATGGCATATTCTGTGCATAATTTTTCCGAGCATATGAAACATAACTCGTGATATAACTACTTGGCATAATCAATTTGACAATCTGCCTATGATTGCGAAAAAACGATGCATAATCCTTATAAAACACGAGTGCTATTCCCCCTACAACTATGATGGCGCCCATAATCAATCCTAATCTTTGTAAGCCATTTTGCCACCATTTCGCGGGTTTAATTTTAATTCTTGTGAGCATTAGAAATGGAATCACAGCACCAATGATCAACCAACTCAACATTTTAAAACTGATCAAATCATACACTTCTAATGTATTGGTTTCGATCACATTAGTAAGCATATCTCGATCCATATAAATTTGATAATGATACGAATAATAGTTAAAAAGAGTGCTGAGCACCAAAAGAACAGCAAGCATTGGATACGTTAAACGCGACCACAATAGCAAAGATAAAATGATCACTAATCCTGAACAAAGCACCAAGCTGACAGATGCTGTGAATAGATAACTGCGCGCTGAATCAAATGTCATCAGTCGCCCAAATTCAACCCAAAATGCAATATTTTGTGTCAGAACAAAAATAATAGAAAACAATAACACTGCATTAAATAGCGATAAATGTAATCGAGTAGGTATTTTTATCATCTTCAATCTCAATCAATATTTATAAAAAATCATGGGAAAGAAGTTTAAAAACTGAACCTTAAAATAACCTTAACGCACAAAATTTAATGCATTTGAAAAATATACTAGTGAAGTAGGCTATACATTTTTAGATAACTTTAATAGAATCTCTGTTCATCATTTATTCATTTATAGAATCGATAATGTCACAAACAACTTCGCAAAGCGCCATTTCACCTTCAACATGGCGTGAAGCATTCAAAATTTCTATGCCTGTTGCAATGGGCTATCTCCCAGCAGCAATGGCATTTGGCGTTTTATCCAGTGCGGCAAACATTCCTGATTGGATTTCTATCTTCATCAGCATTGTTGTATTTTCAGGTGCAGCACAATATGCAGCAGTACAACCTGTGGCAACAGGCGCATCCGTTTTGGACTTAGCCATCAATACATTTGCCATTAATATTAGACATATCTTTTATGCCTTGCCATTAATGGATGCGTTACCCGAATCAAAACTCAAACGTACTTATTGCCTATTTTGCTTAACGGATGAAGCTTTCTCGTTAATGACAACATTGCCTAAAGAGAAACAAAAATCACTCTTTTTAAAAATTTCTGCACTGGTTCACTCTTATTGGGTAACAGGCACAATCTTAGGTGTTTTGGCAGGTCATCAATTAGGTAAATTAATCCCTAATTTAGAATTTGCATTGACCTGTTTATTTATCATTTTATGGTATGAACAATGGAAGCAGAAAAAAGTCTATTTCCCAACACTCATTGCAATTCCTGCATTTTTAGTTGCGTATTTACTATTTCCTAAAGCCTTATTGATCGGCGCTTTAACGCTTGCCATTATCGGCATTATGATTCACTATTTTTCATCAAAGAGAGCTTACTAAAATGTTACCAACCCCATTATTATTAATCGGCATTGTTTTGATGGGCATAATCACACTAATTTTAAGAGCTTTCCCAACTTTAGTTCCCCAAAGATTATTAAGGCAACGTTGGCTACTTGCACTCAACTTTGCTCTACCTATGGCTGTAATGACCATTTTAATTATGGCAAGTCTAAATCTATTTTCCGAACAATTTACCGCAACGCGATTAATCGCAGAAGTGATCGCGCTTGTGTTCGTATTACTCTCTTACATCCGTTGGAATAATGTTTTTATTAGCTTAGCAGTGGGCATTGGCTCATTGAATGGTTTATTAATCTTATTACAATGAATGTAAAAAAGTTGGCGTAACCGCACAATTTGATTACAATTATTTCTTTCCGCTATCTAAAAGGAATGCACACCATGTCTGAGTTTACCGCTTCATCTGTTCTAGAATTTATTGCTGATGAATCTGTTGAATACGTTGATTTTCGTTTCACAGATTTGAAAGGTTTAGAACATCACTTAACTGTTCCTGCTCACCAAGTCGACGAAGATGTTTTCGAAGAAGGCAAAATGTTCGATGGTTCAAGCTTTCAGGGATGGAAAGGCGTAGAAGATTCAGACATGATCTTAATGCCAGATCCTAAAACTGCTCGCATCGATCCGTTTTATAATCGCAAAACACTAATGTTGTATTGTGACATTGTTGAACCTTCAACATTACAATATTATCAACGTGATCCTCGTTCTATTGCTAAGTTAGCACAAAACTATTTGGTATCCACAGGCATTGCGGATACTGCATTCTTTGGTCCTGAAAATGAATTTTTCGTATTTGACAGTGTTTCATATAACACGCAAATGGGCAATGTTGGTTATGTCGTAGATGTGGAAGAAGCGCCATGGAACAGCGACCAAATGGAGAACAATTTAGCGCATCGTGGTGGCGTTAAAGGCGGTTATTCTCCATTGGCACCAATTGATCGTTTACACGAATTACGTTCTGAAATGTGTGAAGCAATTGAAGCTCTAGGTATTCCAACCGAAGTTCATCATCATGAAGTTGCCATTGGCCAATGTGAAATCGGTGTAAAATTCAATACATTGGTGGCAAAAGCTGATGAAACTCAATTATTGAAATATGCGATCAAAAATACAGCCCACCAATATGGCAAAACAGCAACATTCATGCCAAAGCCAATTCATGGTGACAATGGCTCAGGTATGCATGTTCATATCTCTTTAATGAAAGATGGTAAAAACCTTTTCACTGGTGAAAATTATGCAGGTTTATCTGATACTGCATTATATTTCATCGGCGGTGTGATCAAACATGCCCACGCTTTGAATGCTTTCACAAATCCATCCACAAACAGCTACAAGCGTTTAGTACCACATTATGAAGCGCCTGTAATGTTGGCTTATTCTGCAAAGAATCGTTCTGCATCGATTCGTATTCCTTATATTAATAACCCAAAAGCACGCCGCATTGAAGTTCGCTTCCCTGATTCAACAGCGAACCCATATTTAGCATTTACAGCGTTGTTAATGGCTGGTTTAGATGGCATCCAAAACAAAATTCACCCAGGTGAAGCGATGGATAAAGATCTATATGATTTACCAAAAGAGTTACAACAAGACATTCCACAAGTTTGTTTCAGCTTAAAACAAGCATTGGATGCATTGGATGCTGATCGTGCATTCTTAAAACAAGGTAATGTATTCAATGATGATTTCATCGATGCTTACATCAACTTAAAAATGAAAGAACATGAACGTGTGAATTTAATTCCACATCCTGCGGAATTTGAGTTATATTACGCGATCTAGATTCACCTAGATAAATGATCGATACAAAGCGCACAAATCTAATTTGGGCGCTTTTTTTATAAATATCACGACAAAGTAATTGTAAAAATAGTAAATAAGCTGTAAATCCACTATTCATTCATTTTAATGATGCTATTCTAAATCTCGTCAACGTTAAGTATCTATAGAGGAAATTTAAGTAGATATGCAGCATCATAGAGTCAATATCATTAGCATTATTATCCTGCTATTTAGTTGGTCTCTTTTTACTTCGCCTGCATTATCTTCCTCTTTAGATAATCAATTGCATCATGAAGTCTCTATGGAATTAATGCCATGTCATGATGACAATTGTAATATGCAACCTTCAACAAGTTGCGCTAAACACTGTGAAGCTTTGTCCTCGGTCATCGCACTTTCTTTGAAAAAAGAGCTTTCTCCCCAAATCTCCCCTAAGCTCTTTGCGAATGATCAGGCAAGCTTACAGTATTATTCTTCTGTTGAATTAAAGCCTCCAAAAAATAATCTGTTCTAATTCTATTCACAAATTATTTTCATATATTTTATAAATATGAGGCTTTATTATGCTACATGAAAACAAAATCATTGCATCTACATTAGCTGCAACCTATATCATATTCTCCACCACTGCTGTCTTTGCAAATTCCGATCAATTACCTGAAATGACCATGTATAAAGATCCTAATTGTGGCTGTTGTACCGCACATGGAGAGTATTTACAAAAGCAAGGCGTTAAAATAAAGATGGTGAATCATCCCAATATTGTTGAAATCAAAAAACAATATGGAACACTACAAGGTGCAAGTTGTCATACTATTGTGATGGATAAATATGTGATTGAGGGACATGTACCAATTGCATCCATTAAGAAGCTATGGACAGAAAAACCTAATATTAAAGGCATTGCACTACCTGGCATGCCATATAATTCTCCAGGAATGGGTCCTGAGAAGAAAGGTTCATTACAGATCATGCAAGTGAACAATGATCAAAGCATCACCCAAGTTTTTAATATAGAGTAAGCAAAAAAGCCATTTAGAATATTCTAAATGGCTTTTAAATTGCATTATTTTGTCAATTATGGTGTTGGTACTGCTGTCAATAATTCAGTGAACATTGGTAGCTTCAAGAAGCCTTGAATCACAATCACGTTCACCAAGTCAATGAAGAATGCACCTACCATTGGTACAACGATGAATGCTACAGGCGCTGGACCATATCTCTCTGTCACAACTTGCATATTAGCAATCGCTGTTGGTGTCGCACCCATACCAAAACCACAATGGCCCGCAGCCAATACAGCAGCATTATAATCTCTGCCCATTAAACGGTAAGTTACAAATACCGCATATAAAGCCATAATGATCGTTTGAACTGTTAAGATTACCAACATTGGGATTGCCAAAGTTGCTAAATCCCATAATTTTAAGCTCATCAAAGCCATTGCTAAGAATAATGATAAACAAACATTACCAGCAATCGATACTGCACGCTCAAAGATCTCATAATTAGGCACAAAGTTCACAACGTTGTTAATGATCACGCCCACAAACAATACACAAACGAATGTTGGCAATGCAAAACTAGTATTTTTCAATGCAGCTTCTAATGCTGTACCTGCACTTAAACAGATTGCTAACATAGCAATTGTTTCAATCATCGATGATGCTGTAATTGCACGACGTACAGTTGGACGATCAAAAGCAGATAAACTTTCAGCACTTTGTGTAGGATCTGTTTCAATTTTATTAGGTTCACGATTAATTAAGAACTTAGCAATTGGGCCACCAATTAAACCACCCAAAACCAAGCCAAATGTCGCACATGCCATCGCAATGCCCATCGCTAGATCTTTATCAAAGCCATACTCTTTATAAAATGTTCCAGCCCAAGCAGCACCAGTACCATGACCACCAGATAATGTCACAGAACCCGCTAATAAGCCCAACAATGGATTTTCACCCAATGCTGTTGCTAAACCAACGCCAACACTATTTTGAATGACCAATAAACCCACAACGCCCACTAAGAAAATAGCGATCATTTTGCCGCCTTTCATCAATTGCTTAATGTTTGCATTCAAACCAATGCTTGCAAAGAACATCAACATTAATGGTGTCGTTAAACTTGAATCAAAATTAATTTGTACATCGCCCCAACTTCTCATGCACAACATTGCAATTGCGGCTAGCAAGCCACCCACAACTGGCGGTGGTAATGTCAAACGATTAAAAATCGCCACTTTTTTAGTTAAAAAGCTACCCAGCAATAACACTAAGCTTGCAGCAAGCAGTGTGTTATAGATATCCACTGGGATTTCTGTAATTGTTTTTACAGCTTCCAATTCCAAAATGTTTCCTCCAATCAATAAAAAGCCACTGCACCATAAAAAACAGCGCAGTGGCGGCGGCAACATTCTACCTGAAATTAAACCAAATTATAAGCTTGTAACATATTGATTTAAAGTTGAACTCGGTCTCATTAAAGAATTTAATGCTTCATCTGTTGGCAAATAGTAGCCTTTCAATTCTTGATTTGGCTGCTGAGCATCAATCAATTCCTGTGCAATTTTTGCTTCATTTTCAGATAGATTCTTATAAAAATCAGTGAATAAATCTTTTAATTCAGCATCTTCACTCTGTTCTGCTAATGCTTTTGCCCAGTACAAAGTTAAATAAAAGTGTGAACCACGAGTATCTAATTGACCACGTTTAGACTGTGGAGATTTATTTTCCACTAAGTACTCAGCATTTGCCTTTTCTAACGCTGCTGCGATCACAGCTGCACGTTTATTATCAGTTGTGCGCGCTAAATGGTGTAATGATTCTGCCAATGCCATAAATTCGCCCAATGAATCCCAACGTAAATGGCCATTTGCAATGTAGTCTTCCACTAATTTTGGTGCAGAACCACCAGCACCCGTTTCAAATAAACCGCCACCTTGCATTAATGGAACAATTGATAACATTTTTGCAGATGTTCCTAATTCTAAGATTGGGAATAAATCTGTTAGGTAGTCACGCAATACGTTACCTGTTACAGAAATCACATCTTTACCTTGGCGAATAATTTCTAATGTTTTTGCTGTTGCTTTTTCTGGTGACAAAATAGTAATGTCTAATCCATTTGTATCGTGATCTTTCAAGTACTTCTCTACTTTCTTAATCAATTCACGATCATGAGCACGATCTTCATCCAACCAGAAGATTGCTGGCATGCCAGACAAACGAGCACGCGTGACAGCCAATTTAACCCAATCTTGGATTGGTGCATCTTTCACTTGGCACATACGGAAAATGTCGCCTGCTTCTACAGCTTGTGCCATCAAAACATCACCTCCTTTATTGATCACTTTAACAGTGCCATTTTCAGCAATTTCAAATGTTTTATCATGTGAACCATATTCTTGTGCTTTTTGCGCCATTAGACCAACGTTTGGTACAGTTCCCATTGTTTTAGGATCTAACGCACCATTCGCTTTACAATCATCCACAGTTACTTTGTAGATAGATGCATAACAGCGATCAGGAATCATTGCGATTGTATCTGCTGTTTGGCCATTCTTATCCCACATTTTACCGCCTGCACGAATCATTGCTGGCATAGAAGCATCCACAATCACATCAGAAGGAACGTGGAAATTAGTAATACCTAAATCAGAGTTAACCATCGCTAATGCTGCTGATTCATCAATAATTTTTTGAATGTCTGCCTTAATTTCTGCTTCTTTTGCATGGCCTGCAATCTTCTGATTCAAATCACCCAAACCATTGCGAGCTGTTACGCCCAATGCTTTAAATTCAGCTGCATATTTTGTAAATAATTCTTCAAAGTAAACTTCAATTAAAGCACCAAAAATGATTGGATCTGATACTTTCATCATGGTTGCTTTCAAGTGAGCTGATAATAAAACACCTTCTTTCTTAGCGCGAGCAATTGCTTCTTTCGCAAATGCCTTCAATTGCTTTACATTCATGACTGATGAATCAATAATTTCACCAGCTTGTAATGGCGCAAATGCTTTCAATGTTTTTGCTTCGCCCTGTGCATTTTCAAAAACGATTGAATATTCAGTTACTGCATCAATTGTTACAGCTTTTTCTGAACCGTAGAAATCACCAGAAGTCATACTGACAACATCTGTTTTAGAATCTTTTTTCCATTCGCCCATGCGATGTGGATTTTGACGCGCATAAGCTTTGACAGCTTCTGGTGCACGACGATCTGAGTTACCTTCACGCAATACAGGATTTACCGCTGAACCTAACACTTTTGCATAAGACTTTTTAATGGCTTCTTCATCAGCATTTGCTGGTGCTTCAGGATAATCAGGTACGTTGTAACCCTTCGCTTGCAACTCTTTAATTGCACGCTTCAATTGAGGGATGGATGCAGAAATATTTGGTAATTTAATAATGTTTGCTTCAGGAACTTTTGTTAAGTCGCCCAACATGCTCAATGCATCATCAATTTTTTGCTCTGCTGTTAAACGCTCTGGAAATAACGCAATAATACGACCAGCTAAAGAGATATCTGCTAACTCTACATTTACATCTGCATGTTTCACAATCGCTCTAACCATTGGCAAAAACGAATACGTTGCCAATAGTGGTGATTCATCTGTTTTTGTGTAATAAATAGTATTGTTACGATTAGTCATTTCCATCCTCCGTTGTATCGATGACCATGTATTAAAAGAAACCTTTCATTTCTTCTTTCATTTTTAATAAAATATTAATAATATAGATTAATATTAACATTTCATTTTCATTTGCTGCCCTGAGGCCTAATATGCTACAACAATTTTTATCTAGGCTGACACTCTTCGGACTCAATAGCCCCAAATACGAACCTGATAAATATAACGGTCAAAGTATTCTGAGTAACAATGACAGTTCAATGGGCACAGATTATAACCCAGAACTGATCACAAATTTAGTCAAAGAGCACAAAGATATCGTTGAAATCAGTAATTCTGTTAAAAATTTGACACAAAAGAGAGAATGGCAAGAAGCTCAACAACAGCTCAAAGTGCTATCATCCCTTATATTGGAACATATGAATGCAGAAACAGTGACGTTATACCGTATTCTCGAACATATACATTCACCAGATTCCTTAGAAGTGGAAATGATCAAGTTTATCCGCCAAGAAGTCGCAAGTGTTGGGACAGATTTATTACAATTCATTGAGAAATATAGCTCGTTAAACATTGAAGAATGGGACAAAAAAACTTTTGTCTATGAATATAATAAGTTGCTCTACACTTTGACTGCACGGATAGAATTGGAAGAAAGTACACTTTATCCACTTTATGATATTTTATTAGACAAGAAAAAATAAAGCCCAGTGATTGTATTCACTAGGCTTTGACTTGCATATATTCAATTGTCCTACGGACTATTTCAACTTATCCGCAACCAATTGATTAATAACGGCTGGATCTGCTTTACCTTGACTCAATTTCATAACTTGGCCAACAAAGAAACCTAATAATTTAGTCTGACCACCTTTGTATTGTTCAACCTGCTTAGGATTCTTCTCGATCACTTCATTCACCCAGCCTTCAATTGCGCCAGTATCCGTCACTTGTTTCAAACCTTGTGACTCAATGATTGAATCAGCAGTTTCACCTGATTCAACCATTGTTTCAAATACTTTTTTAGCAATTGAATTAGAAATTGTTTTATCTTGAATACGTGCTAATAATCCAGCCAATTGCTCTGCATTCACAGAGAATTCATCAATCAACAAACCTTTTTGATTCAATGTTGCAGATACTTCGCCTAATAACCAGTTTGCAGTCATTTTTGGCTCTGTACCTAATTTCACCATTGCACCAAAGTAGTCGCACATTGCACGAGATTGGATCAATACAGATGCATCATATTCAGATAAACCAAACTCAGAAACTAAACGCCCAGCCAATGCTTCTGGCAATTCAGGGAAAATTTCACGCACATTGTCGATCATTTCATCTGTCACAACGATTGGTAACAAGTTAGGATCTGGGAAATAGCGATAATCATTTGCTTCTTCTTTTGTACGCATTGAGCGGGTTTCGTTCTTATCAGGATCATATAAACGTGTTTCCTGAACCACTTCACCACCTGCTTCAATGATCTCAATTTGGCGTTCAATTTCATGATTAATCGCATCTTCAATGAAACGGAAAGAGTTAATATTCTTGATTTCTGCGCGCGTGCCAAATGGTGTACCTGGCTTATGAATAGAAACGTTCGCATCACAACGGAATGAACCTTCTTGCATGTTGCCATCGCAAATACCCAACCAAGTCACTAATTGATGCAGTTTACGCAAATATTGAATCGCTTCTTTTGCTGAATTAATATCTGGTTCTGTCACAATTTCTAATAATGGTGTACCTGCACGATTTAAATCAATACCTGTCATACCATAAACTTCGTCATGCAAAGATTTACCTGCGTCACATTCCATGTGCGCGCGGTTAATGCGAATTTTCTTCTCGCCACCATCATCGGCTTCAATCATTAAATGACCATTTTGCACAATCGGCAATGCCAATTGGCTAATTTGATAGCCTGTAGGTAGATCAGGATAAAAATAGTTTTTACGCTCAAATACTGTTTTCGGTGCAATGTGAGCATCAATTGCTAAACCTAGCAAAATAGCCTTATCCAACACTGCACGATTAAATACAGGCAATGTACCTGGCATCGCTAAATCATACAAACTTGCTTGGCTATTTGGCTCTGAGCCATATTGAATGCTAGAACCTGAAAATAGCTTTGTATTTGTCGTTAATTGTGTGTGTACTTCTAATCCAATGACAACTTCCCAAGTCATGGTCTATTCCTTCTATTCTATATAATCAAATCGGTTTAATAATTCCCATAATATTATTGATTAAGTCATTTAAACCGATTTTAATATCGTCGTTGATTAATCCAATTTAGGCTGTTTTGTGTGCCAATCAGTCTCTTTTTGATAAGCATGTGCAACATTGAAAAGTTTTGCCTCATCAAACGCACGGCCAATAATTTGCAAACCTACGGGCAAACCATTTACAAAACCTGCAGGAATCGACATTGCAGGCAAGCCTGCTAAGTTTGCACCTACAGTGAAAATATCACTTAAATAAACTTGAGTACTGCCTGTACTATCTTGTCTAAATGGTAACTCTGGTGCTGTTGGCCCCATAATCACATCCACTTGGCTCAATACAGAATTATAGTCATTGGCAACTAAACGGCGAACTTTTTGTGCTTTCACATAATAAGCATCATAAGCACTAGCGCTCAATGCATACGTTCCCATAAAGATACGTTTTTTAACCTCTTCACCAAAACCTTCGGCACGAGAACGCATATAAAGATCTTGTAAATCTTTTGGCTCATCACAACGGTAGCCATAACGAACGCCATCAAAACAAGCTAGGTTACTCGATGCTTCTGCAGGTGCAATTGTGTAATATACAGGCACAACCACATCTGTATTTGGCAATGTCACTTCAACTAAAGTTGCACCCAATGCTTCATATTGCTTCAAAGCTGTTTGGATCACATCTGCAATTGCTGGATCTAAATCAGGCGATAAAAATTCTTTAGGAATACCAATGCGCAAACCTTCAATGGATTGATTCAATAAACCTGAATATTTTGGTACTGAAATATTATGTGATGTTGAATCTTTTGCATCAAAACCCGCCATTGATTCAAACATATAAGAACAATCTTCCGCTGTTTTTGCAATCACACCAGCTTGATCAAACGAACAAGCAAAAGGAATCATGCCCCAGCGAGAAATACGACCGTATGTTGCTTTAATGCCTGTTAAATTACAAAAGCTTGCTGGTTGGCGCGTTGAACCACCAGTATCAGAAGCTGTCGCTGCCAATACAAAACCTGAACTCACTGCGGCTGCTGATCCACCTGAAGAACCGCCAGCAACATGATCAAAATTCCAAGGATTATGAACGGTACCAAAATGGCTGGTACGATTTGTGCCGCCCATTGCGAACTCATCCATATTCAATTTACCAAGCACCATCACGCCAGATTGGTCTAATTTTTCAACCACAGTTGCATCATAAGGTGATACAAAGTTTTCTAGCATTTTAGATGCTGCTGTTGTTTTCACACCTTTTGTACAATAAAGATCTTTATGGGCAATCGGAATACCTGTCAACATTGATTGCTCGCCTTTTGCAATCACTTCATCAGCTTTTTTGGCTTGCTCTAACGCTTGATCATATGTTTTTGTGATAAAACTATTGATCTTGTGATCATGTGTTTCGATCTCTGATTTAAAGTGTTCAAACACTTCTACACTCGATACCTCTTTTGTATCCAGTGCTTCACGCAATTCTTTAATACTGTAATTTTTCATAATAACTAATTCTGACTCATAGATAATTGTGGATGATTATTCGATCACTTTTGGTACCAAGTACAAACCTTTCTCTACGGAAGGCGCGACAACTTGATAATCATCTCTGTGATTACTTTCCGTAACAATATCTTCTCTAAAAGGTTGTGCGCGGTCAAATGGGTCGCTCATTGGCTCTACATTTGTAGTATCTACATTCTGCAACTGATTCAAAATTGCCAATGTGCTTTCCAATTTTTCTTCGATCATAGGAAGCTCATCATCACTGATTGCAATCTGTGATAATGTAGCAATTCTCTTAATATCAGAGGCTTTCAATTGACTCATTTTTTCTCATCCTTCTCTTCTAAAGTCTTTTCTTTTTCGGTTCCTAAACGATAGAACTCATCATCTTCTCCATCGAATAGAATGCGATGTGCGGGCCCTTCCATATCATCAAATTGCTTAGATCTAACCGCCCAAACAAATGCAATGGCGATGAATACTAACAATAAAAAGGATAATGGCAGAAGAAAGTATAAAATCTTCACTCTTTTTCTCCCTCACGAATTCGTAATGTGTTACCGATCACTAATAATGAACTTAAGCTCATACCTAAAGCAGCCATCCAAGGCACAATATAACCCATCATCGCAGCTGGCAGAACTAAAATATTATATAGCAAAGACCAACCTAAATTTTGAATAATTATCTTATTGGTCCGTTTTGCAACATTAATCCCATCCAATAACGGCTGCATTTCAGTTGAATGCATCAAAATCATATCGGCTGTTGCCTGTGTTAAAAGCGCACCTTGACCAATTGCAATAGAAACATCAGCTTGAGCTAATACTGGTGCATCATTAATACCATCACCCAACATTGCAACAATTTTACCTTCAGACTGTAATTTTGTGACATATGTTAGCTTATCTTCTGGCGTTTGATCCCCATGAATATTGTCAATGCCTAAGCGCTCATTCATCGCTTGTACTGTTTCTACACGATCACCACTTAAAATATGTAACCGATAACCTTCTTCTTTGAGCTTCTGAACAACTGCTTCACTATCTACTTTTAATTCATCTTTCAAGCAATATAATGCCAATAAAGTGTCGCCCTTGCCTAATGCAATCCAAATGCCATCATCTAAACTATATTTTACCTCTGTTTTGAACCAATCTATGCGCCCCACTCGATATTGTTCACCTTTAATCGTTCCTTCTAAGCCCTTGCCCACAATGTTATCTAAATTAGAAACGCTGAATAATGGTAAATTTTCTTGCTTTTGAATTCTATTAAACGCAGCCGCAATCGGATGATTTGAACTTGCTTCCAATGAGCAAATAATTTGCATCAACTCTGCTTTAGAGAGACGATCTGTCAGAATTTTTTCCTGAACAAGCGTTAAATTCCCTTGCGTTAAGGTACCTGTTTTATCAAATACAATGTCTGTCACTTTTGCCAAAGCTTCGATTGTGCCTGATCGTGTACCTATCAAACCTTTTTCAATCATAGCTTGATTACCTGAACTAATCGCCGCTGGTGTTGCCAACGCTAAAGCACAAGGACAAGAAACGACTAATACAGACAACATCACTTCAAATGCATGTGATGCATCTATGTAAAGCCATGCAATATATGTGCCTGCACATGCTAATAATAAGATCAACACAAACCATGTCGATACCAAATCAGCTAACTTCACAAATTTAGGCTTTTCACTCATGGCACGCTCAATCATCAGAGTCATTTGTGAGAAAACTGTATCGCCACCAATTTTAGAAACTTTCATCAACAATGTCTGCTCTTGATTAATCGAACCACCAATCACATCATCATTTAACCGCTTTTCGACAGGCAAACTTTCACCTGTTAAGAGTGATTCATCTATCCATGCAGAATCCTGTAATAAAACACCATCTGTTGGAATAGAATCACCTGGTTTTACGCGCAAAACATCGCCCACATTGATTTGACTAACAGCAATCATTTCACTCGATTGATCATCTACCATTCTTTCAGCAATGTGAGGTTTTAGCTTTAAGATATGATCTGTCATCATCAATGCTTTATGACGCGCATTCATCTCTATCAAACGTGCGCCCAATAACAAGAATGCAAACATGGTGACAGATTCAAAATAGATCTCTCCAACATTTAAAACCGTATTCCAAATACTCGCTAAAGTACCCAAAATAATGGCCAAAGAGATATTAACATTCATCGTTAACCGCTTATGTTTCAAATCATAAAAAGCGGATTTATAAAATGTCCAACTAGAATAAGTAACACAAGGAATACTCATTAAAAAACTCGCCCAACGTAAAATAAAACGAGCCTCTTCACTGATACCTTGATAATGTCCAAAATACAAACCAAAAGAGAACATCATCACTTGCATGGAAAAAATAGCCGCAACGCCAAACTCTAAAAATAGTGTTTGGCGCTCTTTTTTCAATTTTTTCTGCTGAGTTTGTTCATCATAAGGCGTAGCTTCGTAACCCAGATTATAAATGGCTAGTAAAATCTTTGATAAAGATGTTTTAGAAGGATCAAACTCAAGATAGGCACGATGCGTTGAGTAATTGATATCAAATTTATGAATACCTGGCAATCGCTTAATTTGATGCTCGATCAACCATACGCAAGCTGCACATACAATTTTATCAATAATTAAGCTGAGTTTAGCAACATCTGAATCACCATCTTTTTGACTGCTGATGAATTGCTTTGAGATTTCTGGATGATCGTAAAAATCCAACTCTTTTCTAAGTTCTTCAGGCACTAAATCATTCAAAGAATCAGGGCGCATTGCAGCTTCTGTACGAAACTCATAATAATGCATCAATCCTGAATCACAGATCATTTCTGCGACCGCTTTACAGCCGATGCAACACATCGGCTCATCTTTTCCATTAATATTAACAACAAATGGAACACTGCCAACAATGGGCTGAGTACAGTGAAAACACTGTTGAGAGATATTACTAGACATTATTTTAGACTCAAATCATTAACTATTAAGATGCTGCACTGGCATTAAGATCACCAATAACTTCAATCACATTATCATTGACATCTTGATAAGTATCTTCACCACGCACAACATGAATTTCAAAGTCCCAACGACCTAAACGCTCAAAATTAATTGGCGCTTCATAAATACCATCACCAATGCCTTTAAAAGTAATGGTACGATTTAATTCTTGTTCTGCTAAACGTTTCAATTTAACTTCTACTTCAGCACCATCAATTGGTTGACCTTCTTTATCCACCACTAAAAAACTCATCACGTTATCTTCTGAGATTTTAGGTGGATTTGTATCAAATTGATAACGTACTTTCCAACCACGCTCTGCTTGCACACGCATGTTTGCTTTATGTTCATTAAAATATGCTTCTTGTTTATGATACGCATTAGGCACTTCGCCTGGGAATCTTGTGTTAACAGTTTTTAAACTACCTTGCTTGTCATAGTATTCAACACGCAAGCCAGATTCAGCCATAAATACGAATGCACCATCTATAATTGTTAGAATCACAAAGAAACCAAAAATAGTAATAGGTACCCAATGAGTTCTTTTACCATCTTTACCTTTTAGGGCATTTGTTTTCTTGCCCACTAAATAGTAAGCATAGCTCGTTAAAATATTACATGAAAAATAGAGTGCAGCAACATCGCCCCCCGTCCAATTCATGATTAAATATGGTACTAATATAGCGATACTCATCAAACCTGAAATAACAGATGCCTGTAAACGAGTAAAGCGAAATAGATGATGTAAAAGTAGCGTTACTATTAAAACTCCGAAAACGCCTATAGTGGTTATGGTTAATACGTCATGCATACTTACTTTTCTCCTAATTTCAAGTTTTTAGATAAGCAAAAATAGAGCTTACGCTCTATTTTTTCATGCTTATTATATTTTATTTAGTCACAAATGTTGAAGATAAATTATGTGTTTCGATAACTTTTCCTTGCTCATCTTTAACTAAAATTTCAATATTTACAGGTTGAGTAGGTGCACTTTGAACTTTTTGATGAATCAACATAGACCAATTGCGACGAATGCCTGGTGCCAATGTTTCATTATTCTCAGGGATACTCAATGTAATATCTTTAGGATCAACTAACTTAACCTCTACTGATTTTGGCGTCATTGTTAAGTTATTTAATTTCAAAGTATATCTATTCTGAATTAAACCATCACTCATTCGTGTAAAGGCTGGCGTTCTTGTTTTCTCAAGTAAGAACGACATCTGAGCACTTGTCATAATACTCCATGCCAATACGCCCATTACCACTAAAATTACAGAACCATAGCCAATATTACGTGGTTTCATAAAGTGCGTTTTCTTACCTTCCAAACCATTCAATGAGTCATAACGAATCAATCCTGTTGGATAACCTGTTTTCGTCATCATCGTATTACATGCATCAATACATAAACCACAAGTAATACATTTATAGTTCAGGCCATCACGAATATCGATACCTGCAGGACACACTTGAACGCACAGGTCACAATCTACACAATCACCATGCCCAGCTTCATGACGCGTATTCAGATCACGCAATTCTTTCACTGGTTTTGCACGACCATTAGCACCTTCACCACGTTTTTCATCATAAGCCACAACCAAAGTATCTTTATCAAACATAACACCTTGGAAACGTGCATATGGGCACATATATGAACATACTTGTTCACGTGCAAAGCCTGCCATAATGAACGTCGTTGTTGTGATGAATAAAGTTGTACCATATGCAGCAAATGGTGCCTGTCCGCTAAAGAATGTTACAAATAATTCAGTAGCTGGCGTCCAATATGCGGTGAATGTAAAACCTGTCCAAACTGCAACAACTAACCACGTCAACCATGTTCCACCAACGCGTAAAAGTTTTTCACCCCCCCAAGGCATATCATATAATTTTTGTCGTTTATTACGACCCCCCTGAATCCATCCTTCTATTTTGATGAATAAATCTGTCCAAATTGTTTGAAAACAGAAATACCCACAGAAGACACGTCCTGCAATATTGGTGATAAAAAACAAAAAGAATGCAAATAGCATCAATACACCAGCAAGCCACATAATATTTTGAATATCAACATCTAAACCCAAAACATAGAATCGTCGACTGGCTAAATCAAACAGTACTGCTTGATTTGGAATATTCTCCCCTCTTGGCCACGGCAACCATGGCAGTAAATAGAATACAGCTAACCCAAAGTACAAAACCGCAGACTTAAATGTGCGGAACTTCCCTTTTACATCTCTTGTAAAGATTGGAATACGCTTTTGATAAAGCGATTCTGGCTGTTGATTTGACACAGCTCCCTCCCTCTGACTTAATCTAATGGTTACTCTTGATTCTTACTCCCACGCACATTGTACTACTCTTTAATTACGAATAAAAATAAAGGGACTCAACATTTGATGTGAGTCCCTTAATATTTATAACTTTCTTAATTTGTGTCAGTATTACTGACCACCGCCTAACTCATGAACATAAACAGCCAATGCTCTAATTTGTTCTTTAGTTAAACGATCTTTCCAAGTTGGCATTACACGATCTGTTGCAGGCGTTACACCTTCGATAACTTGTTTACGAATCATCGCAACTTTCTCATCGTCAGTTTTTGCATCAAATACAGGTACTAATTCCCAAATTTGATCTGTTAGGTCAGCACTACCCATAATGACAAGGCCTTTACCATCTGCACCATGACATGTTGAGCAAGTACCTTTGCCTTCAAAAACAGCCTTACCACGCTCAGATGCTTCATCCGCAGTATAGTTACCTGACAAAGTTAAAGCATACTTAGATACATCAGTAATTTCATCATCAGTCAAACCTGTTAAAGTTGCTGGTGTCATGTTACCTGTACGACCCATTGTGATGGTTTTTTCGATTTCCGAGTAATGTCCGCCCCATAACCAAGCATCGTCAGTTAAGTTAGGATACAAACCAAATTTACCTTCACCACCTGCACCATGACATGTTGCACAGTTATCCGCAAACATTACAGCACCAGTACTTAAAGCAAACTCTTTCAAACCTTCATTTTCAGTCGCTTGGATCTCTTCTAATTTTTTCAAAGCACCCAATTTGCCGTAGAAAGCTTCACGATTTTGTGCTTCTTTAGAAGATTGCAACTCTTCTGCTAACAAAGTACGAGTATTCCAATGAACATCTTTAACTTCGCCATCTTCTTTAACTTGAACAGTTTTAATACCTTTAGTCCAATCATTTGGCAAAGGCCAAGTTGGATAAATTACCCAATAAATCAAACTGAAGATTACAGTACCGTAGAAAGATAATAACCACCATCTTGGCAGAGGATTATTAAACTCCTGCACACCATCCCACACGTGCCCCGTGGTTTCTACTTCTTGTTTTTTATCAATATTTTCACTCATAAAAAGTCCCCAAAATTAACTGTAACAACCGAAATTAACGATCGTTACGGATATTACTCTGATCGCTACGAGCTTGATTCAAACCGCTAAGATCCTCTTCATCCATGAGCGGAATACTGCGATATGCATCGTAACGAGCCTTACGGTCTTTATTAGTGAAGACATAAAATATGATGCCTACAAATACTATGAAGAAGATAACTACAGCTGCAATCTTGCTGTTACCGTGATCTGTAAACCAATAGAAAAAATCTAACATTTTATGTCCTCAACTTATTTTTTATTAACGGAATTTACTGTACTCGATACCATCATCATCTTTAAACTGATACATAGTACCTAATACTTGTAAATATGCGACCAAGGCAGCCATTTCTGAGATACCTTCTCTTCCTGGATCGTAGTTACCATCTTTCGCTTGTTTTTCCAAGTTTTCGATAGCTGTATCAATCACTAGAAGATCAGCAACGTTTGCACCAAAACGCTCTACGTTAGCTTTGTACTCTTCTTCATTTGAAGAATATGGAACACCCGTAATACGCAATGCTTTCATGTGCGACTTAACATCTTTATAGTAAAGATCATTTTTACTTAAGTATGGATAGCCAGGCATGATTGACTTAGGCTCAACACTTCTTGGATCTTTCAAGTGTTCAGACTGCCAACGATTGCTGTATTTACCACCAACACGTGCCAAATCTGGACCAGTACGTTTAGAACCCCATTGGAATGGGTGATCGAACTGAGATTCAGCCGCTAATGAGTAGTAACCATAACGTAAATACTCATCTTGCATTGGGCGAATTTGCTGTGAGTGACAAGCATAACAACCTTCTCTAATGTAGATGTTACGGCCTAATTGCTCTAATGGTGTGTATGGACGAATCGCATCCACTTCACGTTTAGTACGAACACGCTTACCATTTTCATCACGCGATGTTTCTGTGATTTCTTTTTTAACAACTTCGATTGTGTCGTTAATAAAAAACAATGGAACGATTTCAATCAAGCCACCAATACTGATGATGACCAATGTTAAAACCAACATCAATCCAGAGTTTTTTTCAATTTGTTCATGTCTAATCATAATTTAGTTTCTCCCCGTATTAAGCATGAGCAGCAACAGCAGGAATTACTGCATGTTTGTCCGCTTGTGCTTTTGTACCTTGCTTCATAGTCATGATGAAGTTATAAATCATGATTAAGCCGCCTAATAAGAACATGCTACCGCCCAATGCACGTAAGATATAAGGTGTGTGCATGAATTGAACTGTTTCAATGAACTTATAAGTTAAAGTACCGTAGTTAGGATCGAAACCACGCAACATCATACCTTGACCGATACCTGCAACCCACAATGCTGCAACATACAATACGATACCAATAGTTGCTAACCAGAAGTGAGCAAACACTAATTTTTCGCTGTATAACTTAGCACCGAAGATACGTGGAATCATGTGGTATAAAGAACCGAATGTAATCATCGCAACCCAACCTAAAGCGCCTGAGTGAACGTGACCTACTGTCCAGTCTGTGTAGTGAGATAATGCGTTTACTGATTTCAAGCTCATCAATGGACCTTCAAACGTACTCATACCGTAGAAAGACAATGCAACTACGAAGAAACGAACGATCGGGTTAGTACGCACTTGATCCCAAGCACCAGACAACGTCATGATACCATTGATCATACCACCCCATGATGGTAACAATAAGATGATTGAGAATGTTGCTGCTAATGAAGAAGTCCAATCTGGTAATGAAGTCCAGTGTAAATGGTGAGCACCAGCCCACATATACAAGAATGATAATGCCCAGAAGTGGATAATTGACAAGCGATAAGAATAAACAGGACGGTTAACTTCTTTAGGAACGAAGTAGTACATCATACCCAAGAACGCAACTGTCAAGAAGAAACCTACAGCATTGTGACCATACCACCATTGAACCATCGCACTCTGAACACCAGAGAATACGTTATATGATTTCAATGTCCAACCATCGATTACAGGAATCGTGATATTGTTGAAGATATGTAAAAGTGCTGTCGCTAAAATAAATGCTAAGTAGAACCAGTTTGCTACATAGATGTGTTCTTGCTTACGACGTAATAACGTGTTGAAGAATACCCAGAAATAACAAACCCAAACGATTGCTACTGCATAGTCTAATGGCCATTCAAATTCAGCATACTCTTGACCTTGTGTAAAGCCCAAAGGATAGCTGATCATGATGCCAAACACGCCGATTGTCCAACCCCAGAATACAAATTCAGCCACTTTGCCATATGCTAAGCGCACCTGACATGTACGTTGTACAACATAGAATGATGTTGCCATCAATGCTGAACCACCCATACCAAAAATAACTAAGTTTGTATGCACTGGTCTAATACGACCGAAACTTAACCAAGCTAGATCAAAGTTTAACGCAGGCCAAGCTAGCTCTAAAGCAGCCCAAACACCTGCGGTCATACCGATCGCACCCCATACTAAAGTCATGATTGCGAACTTACGAATCACGCTGTAGTTGTACTGGGTATCCCTAATATCTACGGTTTCTCCCATACTTCCCCCGAAATAAAATTAAAAGGCTATGTAATAAAACTATATAGTTACAACATATAGCAACGTGCTTTATTTTACGCGAAACTACTATAATTACATTGATAAAAATCAATACACACACTGCTATAGACGAGGCTATTCTACCCGAATTTAAATCTTTTAGGTAGTCAAATGAACCCCTGAGATCATTTGATAAACATGGACTGCATAACGATCCGTCATTCCCGAGATAAAATCTGTTATTTTTAGCATTCTTATATATGGATCATCATCCAGCTTTCTATTTTTACCTAAAAATTGATCTGGTAGAAAACTGATCAACATACGGGATTTTGATGTTGAACCTAGATAATACTCTTGATTGATCGCACCGACAAATGCTTTTAATAAACCTTCAATGATTTCATGTCCTGCGATCCCAACTTCTAACACAGGCTTAGATACATAAATATGATCATATGCATAAGATTTAATATTGGCTAACGCATGAGCGGATGGAATCAAAGCTAGAAGATCAACCTTGCATCGTCCACTTAAAATTTCATCTTCATGTTGAATAAATGCAGCAACTACTTCATCAATTAAAAGCCCCATTGCGAACGCTCTTAAATACTCAATTTTGTCTTTATCTCGTGAAATGCGCTTCACTTTATTAGGGAATCCACCATAAGGTTTAATAATGGATTCGTAAAACTCAATCACTTTTTCACTCGAAACAAGAGATAAACGATAAGCATCTTCGATATCTACCAATGAATAACATAGATCATCGGCTGCTTCTAATAAATAAACTAAAGGATGACGAGCCCAAGCTACAGGAATATCATCCTCAGTGATCAATGGCAATAAACCTAGCACATCTACAACATAACGAAAAGATTCTTTTTCAGCTTGGAAATAATTAAATTTCTTCAACGCAATATTATCTAGTTTTTTACGCTCCAAACTGCCACAAGGATATTTAATAAAGCTTGCAAGCGTTGATAATGACAACTGCATGCCACCATCATTATCAACATTTTGTAATTTTGTGAGCAGTCGAAATGCTTGCGCATTACCTTCAAAATTTAATAAATCTTGCTGCTCAGCAGGTTTCATTTCCTCTAAGGCCTTTTTCCCTGCTGAACTTTCTGCAAAGAATTGCCCAATCCCATCTTCTCCAGCATGGCCAAAAGGTGGATTACCAATATCATGCGCCAACGCAGCCGCCGATAAAATTGTACCAATATCCGATGCTCTAAAATCACCAATACTAAAATTATTGGCTAAGTGCTGCCCAACTAACATTCCAATGCTTCTAGCAACACTGCTCACTTCTAAACTGTGCGTTAGGCGCGTACGAACATAATCCGTTTGTGCCAATGGGAAAACTTGCGTTTTATCTTGTAAACGACGAAACGCCGCCGAAAAAATTAATCGGTCATAATCTTTTTGGAAGGTTGAACGATACCATTGTTGCGTATCATTTGAATTAGCAACGCCCAATCTTTCTCTGGTTAGTAAGTGTTGCCAATTCATTTTACTCATTATTATTCACTCTCTTTCTTGACTGATAATTGTGATAACGGCCAACGCGCCTTGAGTTTAACATCGTAATTTAAACTGCCTTGATTACGAACTAAGCGTTCGTGACCAACATAAGCAACCATCGCACCATTGTCTGTACAGAATAATGGGCGCGGATAAAATACACGAATCCCCATTGGTTCCATGACTTTTGCCAGTTCTGCTCTTAATAATTTATTAGCAGCAACACCGCCAGCAATCACTATTGATTTTACTTGATACTCCTTAACTGCTCGCTTTGTTTTTGCAACCAATGTATCAATCACTGCACGTTGGAAACTTGCAGCAATGTTTGGATAATCTGCCTCTGTGGAATCTTTGATTGTCATAGCCACTTTAGTTTTCAAACCACTGAAGCTAAATTTCAAATCGCCACTATGGATCATTGGGCGCGGGAAATCATAAGCTTTTTCATCGCCTGTTTCCGCCATCTTTGCTAATTTAGCGCCACCAGGATAAGGCAAACCCATTAATTTTGCAGTTTTATCAAAGGCTTCACCCACAGCATCATCCAATGTATCACCCAAAATTTCGTATTCACCAAACTCTTTCACCAACACCAATTGCGAATGACCGCCCGATACTAATAAGGTCATGAATGGATATTCAGGTACTTCATCTTCTAAATGCACAGCTTGTAAATGCGCTTCCATGTGATTCACGCCAATCAAAGGTTTTTTCAATGCATAACTCAAACCTTCTGCATACAATGCGCCCACCATCAAAGCACCAATCAATCCTGGACCTTCTGTAAAAGCAATCCCATCAATGTCGCTGTATTCTTTGCCTGCTTCTTCCAAGGCAGCATCCACCAATAATGGCAATTTACGAATGTGATCACGCGAAGCCAATTCAGGCACAACGCCACCATATAAAGCATGCAATTCAATTTGTGAATAAATTTGATGAGCAACTAATTTTTGCTCGCTATCATACAATGCAACTCCTGTTTCATCACAAGAGCTTTCAATTCCAAGTACTAACACTTTTACCTTCTATCTAGATTAAGTTAGCGAAAAACAGTGACTGAAACCCAAGTCACAACCGTTAATACCATTGCTAACATTACAATTGCCGAACCAATATCTTTAGCTTGTCCTGATAAAGGATGCTTTTCTAAGCCTATACGATCGACAACCGCTTCAATGCCCGAGTTCACAAGTTCTGCCATCAGTACCAACCAATAACTTCCAAACAACAAAGCAAACTCTATCCCTGTTTTGGATAAACAAATTGCCAATACTAAAATAATTGGCAATAAATAAACCTCCTGACGAAAAGCCTCTTCATTTTTAAAAGCTGCTTTTAAACCTTTGATCGAATATTGAGTGGCATTCACTAATCTTTTCAATCCTTTTGCGCCAGGTTTATTCATCATGGCATCGGAACCTCAATCGATTCGTTTTCAAAAACTCCTGCACCATAATCATCCATCATGACCCAACCAATAAATACAGCAATCACAACAATATAGAGCCATCCAAACGATTTTTTCTGCTTTTCTTCACGACGACGCATCTGATCTTTTATCCTATGACTTGAAAGATTAAGGTAAGCATTGTAGCTTATTATTTAGTTTTCATTAAGTGCATGAAAGTGTATTATCACAACATTTTCAGCAAAACCCCATAAAAGCTTACATCTAAATTCTAACTAATTATTGAAGCTTTGACCTTTTAAATACCGAATTACTATTGAAGGAAATTTAAACATTCATGAGTAAAACTCTCGTTATCGTAGAATCCCCGGCTAAAGCTAAAACGATTAATAAATACCTAGGCAAAGACTATAAAGTTCTTGCCTCTTTTGGCCATATTCGAGACTTGATTCCTAAATCAGGCGCTGTAGATCCTGAACATAATTTCGCCATGCATTATGAAGTGGTTGAACGAAATCAAAAACATATCAACGAGATAGTTAAAGAGATCAAAGACGCTGATACTTTATTATTGGCAACGGATCCAGATCGTGAGGGTGAAGCGATCTCTTGGCATATCAAAGAATATTTAGAAGAGAAAAATAAACTCAAAGATAAACAAGTTGCTCGTGTTGTTTTCCATGAAATCACCAAAAATGCGATCAAAGAAGCCATTCAACAACCTCGTGACATTTCCATGGATATGGTCAATGCACAGCAAGCTCGTCGTGCGCTTGATTATCTTGTTGGCTTTAACTTATCGCCGTTATTGTGGAAAAAAATTAGCCCAGGATTATCTGCTGGCCGAGTGCAAACACCTGCACTTCGTATGATTTGTGAACGCGAAAATGAGATCGAAGCATTTATTGCCGAAGAATATTGGACCATTGAATCTCAACTCAAGCAAAGTGAATCACAATTCAAAGGTCGTTTAACAGAATTTAACGGCACGAAAGTTGAGCAATTTTCATTCACAAATGAAAGCATGGCAACCAATGCTAAAAACACGTTAATTCAAGCCTTTGGTGCACAAATCCCTGTTTACAACATCGATCGCAAACAACGTAAACGCAATCCAACAGCACCATTTACAACATCCACAATGCAACAGGAAGCTGCGCGTAAATTGGGCTTCTCCACAACTCGTACAATGCGTACAGCGCAGACATTATATGAAGGGATTAACATTGGTTCAGAAACCATCGGCTTAATCACTTATATGCGTACAGATTCCGTGACATTAGCTAAAGAAACCGTGGATGAAATTTGTGCATTTGTGAAAGGTCGTTATGGTGACGATTATCTACCTGAAGAACCGCGCGTTTATAAAACTAAATCTAAAAATGCTCAAGAAGCACATGAAGCAATTCGACCCACATCAGCATTCCGCCATCCTGATGAATTGAAAAACTATTTATCTTCAGATCAATTTCGTTTATATGAATTAATTTGGAAACGCACTGTTGCATCTCAAATGGCTTCTGCGATTATGGATACTATCGCGGTTGATTTAGGACAAAAAGCACTCCATACATTCAGAGCCAATGGTTCAACCATTCTCTTCCCTGGTTTCATCATCGTTTATACAGAAAGCTTTGATGATAAAAAAGATGATGCCGATGATGAAAAAATCCTACCCAATATGGAAGTGGGTGATTTAATCAACATTGAAGACATTCTTGCGACACAACATTTTACTGAGCCACCACCAAGATTCTCAGAAGCATCATTGGTTAAAGCTTTAGAAGAACATGGCATTGGCCGTCCTTCTACTTATGCTTCTATCATTTCTACATTACAAAACCGTGAATATGTCACAGTAGATAATCGCCGATTCTTCCCAACCGATGTTGGCCGAATCGTTTCGCGTTTTTTAACTGAACATTTTACCCGTTATGTGGAATATGATTTCACTGCAAAGATGGAAGATGATCTCGATGAAATCGCAGAAGGCAAACTAGCATGGATTCCATTAATGGAAGAATTCTGGTCACCATTCCAGCAGTTATGTAAAGAGAAAGAAGCGTCTGTCTCACGCGCAGATGTTGCACAAGCTCGTGAACTAGGCACTGATCCAAAATCAGGAAAACCTGTTTCTGTGCGTATTGGCCGCTTTGGACCTTTTGCACAAATTGGTGACAAAGATGACGAAGACAAACCAAAATTTGCATCGCTCCGTAAGGATCAGCGCATTAGCACCATTACATTAGAAGAGGCATTAGAGTTATTCACATTACCACGCGATTTAGGTCGCACTGAGGATGATGAATTGATTCGTGCAAATATCGGCCGTTTTGGGCCTTACATTCAATACGGTAAAAAATTCGTTTCGTTAAAAGAAGATGATCCTTATACCGTTGAATTACCTCGTGCTTTAGAAATCATTGAAGCACATAAAGCCGCAGAAGCTGCAAAATTCATCAAAGCATTTGAGGCTGAAGGCATTCAAGTATTGAATGGTCGCTGGGGACCTTATGTAACAGATGGCGAGAAAAATGCGCGCATTCCAAAGGATCGTGAAGATCCTGAGAATTTAACGCTAGAAGAATGCCAAGAATTGCTAGCAAAAGCACCTGCTAAAAAAGGTAAGAAAACCACAAAGAAGGCACCAGTCAAGAAAACTGCAACGAAGAAAGCTACGACTAAAAAGGCAACGAAAAAAGATGCGGATACTTCTGAGGAAAAACCTAAGAAAGCCGCAGCTAAAAAAGCACCTGCCAAAAAAGCTGCACCAAAGAAAGCCACAACCAAAAAAGCAACAACTAAAAAATCAGCGAGTGAATAACAATGAGCGATTTAAAAAATACGAACATTTTAGTGGTAGATGATGAGGAAGATATTACCGACCTCATCAAAGATATTTTAGAGGATGAAGGTTTTACTGTGCGCACAGCTTCCAATGGTGGCGAAGCGCAAAAAGCCATTCAAGATAGTAAGCCCGATCTCATTCTACTTGATATCTGGATGCCAGATATTGATGGTATTTCTTTAATGAATGAATGGAAAAAAGCTTACCAAAGCTTGCCATTTTCAGTTGTCATGATGAGCGGACATGGCACATTAGAACACGCCATTGAAGCCACAAAACTCGGCGCTTTTGACTTTTTAGAAAAGCCACTAACATTGGCAAAATTGGTTGCAGTTGTCAAACGCGCTTTAAAAGAGCAAATCATTCAACCAACGTTGAAACCACAGGCACTAACACCGCAACTAACAATCGAGCCCGTAGGCAAAAGCCCAATGATGTCATCGCTCCGTATGAAGGCAAAACAAATTGCTGAATCAGGGAATCGTACGGTGCTATTGAAAGGTGAGTTAGGTTCAGGTAAACATCTATTTGCACACTATATTCATTCATTATCTGATCGCAACCAAAGCCCAATCATTGCTGTGAATTTAGGCCAGTTAAACGAAGATAATATTGAAGAAACTTTGTTAGGTAAAGAAGAAGGTTCTTTGATCACTCAAGGCATTTTAGAGCAGGCTAATGGCGGCAGTATTATTTTAGAAAATGCATCTCAATTAAGTTTAGAGGCACAAAATAAACTAGCCAATATTATCAATGACAATGAATACTTTAGAATCAATGGCAAAAACTTATTGTCTAAAAACATTCGTTTCATTGCTGTTTCCCGCGATGACTTATCCATTCTCGTGGATGAAAAAGAGTTCAGCGAAGCACTTTATTATAAGCTCAATATTTTACCGTTAGATATTCCACCTTTATCATCTCACCCTGAAGATGTGCCTGATTTAATTGCTTTTTACATCCATCATTTTGTGGAAGAAGAGCATTTGCAATATCGTCATTTCCCGATTGCCGTACAAAATCGATTACGCAATCATACATGGCATGGCAATGTACAAGAGCTGAAATCCATCGTTCAACAGTTGCTAATTTTAGGTAAAAGTGAAGAAGTCACATTAAATGAAGTCAATGATTTGCTCACCAAAAAAAACCAAACTCGTGTAATTTCAGAAGATCTATTGCCATTGGATTTACCATTACGTGAAGCACGTGAACAGTTTGAAAAGGCTTATCTATTGGCACAATTTAAATCCTGTGAAGGCAACATTGCAAAATTGGCAGATAAAGTTGGCATGGAGCGCACTAATTTATATCGCAAATTAAAATCGTTAGACATTGATCCTAAAAAAATATCATGAGCATTCAAAACAATTTAAACCAAATCTTGGATCGCATTGCCAATGCAGCACAAACTTCAGGCAGAAAACCTGAAGATATACTATTGCTATTGGCAACGAAAACTCAGCCAATTGAATGCATTCAAGAAGCCATTAATCTTGGCTTTGGCTTAATTGGAGAGAATCGCGCACAAGAAGTGACGGAAAAATTCCCTCATATTCAACGCGCTGATCAAATCATCATGCCTTATCAGCAGCACTTTATTGGCCATCTGCAAACCAATAAAGTTCGTGCAATTTTTCCTTATGTGCAATGCATTCAATCAGTGGATCGCACATCTTTAGTTGAAAAATTACATGCAGAATGTGAAAAGCAGAATGAAACACGCGAAATATTCATTCAAGTGAATGTATCGAAAGAAGACAGCAAACAGGGTTTAGCAACGGATCAGCTCTTCCCTTTCTTAGAAACTTTACAGCAATTTCCAATGCTTAAAATTCGTGGATTAATGACAATTGGCTTAAATGCGGATGATGAAAAATCCGTACGTGAAGGTTATGCTCATTTAAGAAACTTAAATGAACAAGCCATAACTCAAGGTTTAATGCCAACGACCGCGACAGAATTATCCATGGGCATGAGCCACGATTTAGAATGGGCAATTGCTGAAGGCGCTACAATGATTCGCGTTGGTAGTGCAGTATTTGGTGCTCGTCAATAGCAAATCATAAATTATAGAAATAATTTTCATATTTTTACTTGAAATCCTAAAACCCTACCCCATCTTAATAAACATTAGAAATTTACAGTTTATTTAAAGCATTTTTAGGAGCAACTGAATATGAGTAAAATTATTGGTATTGACTTAGGTACAACAAACTCTTGTGTAGCAGTAATGGATGGCGAAAAAGTTCGCGTGATCGAGAATGCAGAAGGTGATCGCACAACGCCTTCTATCATTGCTTACACAGAAAGTGGTGAAATTTTAGTGGGTCAACCTGCTAAACGCCAATCTGTCACAAACCCCAAAAACACATTATTTGCAATCAAACGTTTAATCGGTCGTAAATTCGATGATGCTGAAGTTAAAAAAGACATCGATTTAGTACCATACTCAATCATCAAAGCTGACAATGGCGATGCTTGGGTGAGCGTATTGGGCGACAAAAAATTAGCACCACCTGAAGTTTCTGCACGTGTTTTAATGAAAATGAAACAAACTGCTGAAGATTTCTTGGGTGAAAAAGTAACTGAAGCAGTTATCACAGTACCTGCATACTTCAATGACTCACAACGTCAAGCAACGATCGATGCTGGCCGCATTGCTGGCTTAGAAGTTAAACGTATCATCAACGAGCCAACTGCAGCTGCATTAGCATACGGCATGGATAAAGGCTCGAAGAAAGACGCTAAAATCGCTGTATATGATTTAGGTGGCGGTACATTCGACTTGTCTATCATTGAAATCGCTGACGTTGATGGTGAAAAGCAATTCGAAGTATTGTCTACAAATGGTGATACTTTCTTGGGCGGTGAAGACTTCGATGCTGCTGTTATCGATTACTTAGTGCAAGAGTTCCAAAAAGAACAAGGCATTGATTTACGCAACGATCCTTTAGCATTGCAACGCTTGAAAGAAGCTGGTGAGAAAGCAAAAATTGAATTGTCTTCAGCGCAACAAACAGAAATCAACTTGCCTTACATCACTGCTGATAGCACTGGTCCAAAACACTTGAACATCAAGTTAACACGTGCAAAATTAGAATCTTTAGTAGAAGATTTAATCGAACGCACTTTGGCACCATGTAAAGTTGCATTGAAAGATGCTGGTTTGACAGTTTCACAAATCGACGAAGTTATCTTGGTTGGTGGTCAAACTCGTATGCCTAAAGTACAAGAAAAAGTTAAAGAGTTCTTTGGTAAAGATCCACGTAAAGACGTTAACCCTGACGAAGCTGTTGCATCGGGTGCTGCGGTTCAAGGCGGTGTTTTAGGTGGTGATGTTAAAGACGTATTGTTATTAGATGTCACGCCATTATCATTGGGTATTGAAACAATGGGTGGCGTAATGACTAAGTTGATCGACAAAAACACAACGATCCCAACGAAAGCAAGCCAAACATTCTCAACTGCAACAGATAACCAACCAGCCGTAACAATTCACGTATTGCAAGGTGAACGTCCTCAAGCTTCTCAAAACAAAACTTTGGGTCAATTTGAGTTATCAGACATTCCACCAGCACCACGTGGTGTTCCACAAATCGAAGTAACTTTTGATATCGATGCGAATGGCGTAATCAACGTATCAGCAAAAGATAAAGCAACCAACAAAGAACAATCTATCGTGATCAAGTCTGACTCTGGTTTATCTCAGGAAGACATCGACAAAATGATCAAAGACGCAGAAATGAATGCTGAAGAAGATAAGAAGTTCCAAGAATTAGTTGCTGCGCGTAACTCTGCTGAACAAATGATTCACATGTCAGAAAAATCTTTGAAAGATTTGGGTGAGCAAGTTGATGCGAACGAAAGAGCTGCAATTGAATCAGCAATCTCTGAACTTCAAGAAGCTGTAAAAGGTGATAACCTTGAAACAATTCAGAAGAAAACTGAAGCCTTGACAGAAGCTGCTGGTAAAGTTGCTGAAAAAGCATACGCAGCACAACAACAAGCTGGTGAAGAAGGTGCGGCACAAGGCCAAAATCCTGACAACAAGCAAGATGATGTTGTGGATGCAGAGTTCGAAGAAGTTAAAGATGATAAGAAATAATTTATTTCGATAAATTATCTAGTGAAGCAATATCCCATTTTGGGATATTGCTTTCTTCAAGTTAGAAACTCATAACTTATGAGTAATCTTGCGAATTATTATTTATAAATTATTAGTTTTACAGTTAAGGAAGCAAAGAAATTATGTCACAACGCGATTATTATGAAATCCTAGGTGTTGCAAAATCTGCAACACAAGACGAAATCAAAAAAGCTTATCGTAGAATGGCAAGCAAGTATCATCCTGATAAAAACATTGGGAATGAAGAAGAAGCGGAAAAGAAATTCAAGGAAGTTCAAGGCGCTTATGACATTTTATCGGATGAGGAAAAACGCCGCATGTATGATCAATACGGTCATGATGCTGTGAATGGCCAAGGCGGTGCTGGCGGATTCGGCGGCGGTGGTTTTGGTGGATTCAGTGGCTTTGGCGACATGGATGACATCTTCTCTCAATTCTTTGGTGGCGGTGGTGCTCGCAGTTCTGGACCACGCGCATATAAAGGTGATGATGTTGGCTATCAATTAGATATCTCCCTAGAAGAAGCCGTATTTGGTACAACTTCACGCATCCAAACTAATATTCGCAGCACATGTGATCATTGTGATGGCACAGGTGCAGAACCTGGCACCTCAATTACAACTTGTGATACATGCCATGGTGCAGGTCAAGTTCGCCGCTCACAAGGTTTCTTCTCTGTTCAGCAACCATGCCCAACTTGTCATGGTCGTGGTAAAATCATCAAGAATCCTTGTAAAGTTTGCCGTGGCTCTGGCAGCGAATACAAAACTCAAACATTGGAAGTTAAAATCCCAGCAGGCGTAGATACTGGCAACAATATCCGCTTAGAAGGTAAAGGCGAAGCTGGCGGAAATGGTGGCCCGAATGGTGATTTATATGTTCAAATTAATGTTCGCCCACATCCTATCTTTAAACGTGATGGACAGAACTTACATTGCATCGTTCCTATCAGTTTTGTAACTGCTGCATTAGGTGGCGAAATCGAAGTACCGACTTTGGATGGTCGCGTAAACCTTAAGATTCCTGCTGAAACACAAACGGGCCGAGTATTCCGTTTACGTGCAAAAGGTGTAAAATCCATCCGTGGTGATCACCAAGGTGATTTGCTCTGCACAGTGAACATTGAAACACCTGTGAAATTAACAGCGGAACAAAAAGAGATCTTAAAACAATTTGGCGAAACACTTGGGGAAAAACATAATCCACAAGAAAAAGGCTGGCTGGATCGTGTAAAAGACTTCTTTGATGATGTTAAAAAAAAATAGTTGATCTTTTCCATAAATAAATACAATCCCGATCTTAGCTATCGGGATTTGTTTTAATGTATAACTATAAAATATGAGAAAAAATATATACTTTTTAGATTTTGAAAATCTCCAATCCACAGAAGATGAACTCGATGAATTCATTGATGATAATTGCGAAATTTATCTCTTTCATGGCGCTCATCAGAATAACTTCCCTGCTTTTTGGCTCAAAACTGCCATTGAGTTAGGTCAGAGATTGCATATCGTACAACTCAAAGAATCTGCCAATAATGCTTTAGATTTTTTTATCTCATATTACATTGGCAAATTATCGAATGATGAAACATTGAGTTTTCATATTATTTCCAATGATAAAGGTTACGATCCATTGATTGATCATTTAACAGAACTTGGCAAACACATTGATCGAATATCGAGAACGCGAAATCAAGTATTAATCAAAGAGAAAAATATCAGTGATCGTGATATTAATCCTGAATTGGTCAAACTAGCTAAAACAGCGCTATCAAGAAGCAATCGCCCGAAGCATAAAGAAAAACTCATTAACTTGATTAAAAGTAGTGCTGTATTTGGCAGGCAATCCAGTGATGATTTACCTGACATCACAGATTTCTTAGCGCATTTAGAATCATTGGGATTTTTTACGATCACACAAACTCAAGTAAGTTATTCCCTGCCTGTTCAATCATCACCCCAAGCGGCGCAATCAATTAAAAAGCAGATCACACAAGTTCTATCACCCAAAATGGAACAGCAAATTCAAAATATTTTCAGCAAAGCCAATCGCCCTTCAAAGGAAAAAAGCCTTAAAGCGGTGATTGAGAGTTCTGTGATTACACAAAAAGATAATCTATCCAAACTCACAACAGATGATGTGATTCAATACCTACAACTCGCCAAAACAATATCCATTCATGCGGGTTCTGTGAGTTATCAAGCAGCAGTGACATCGCCATTGTTGAATCAAAATTATGAAAAGTGTCAAAAGATTTTAAATAAAATTAATGAACGCAGCCGCCCTACTACTGAAGAAAAATACATTGCCTCCATTAAATCTTGGACAAAATGCACAAATGATGAGGCGCAAGACATTCTAAAACGATTACGCAAAAACAATCAGCTATCAATTTAGCCTAAACTAAGCATTTTCGAGATAAACATATAATACATACCCAAAGTTCCATTACATGGCAAAATAAAGATGGTTTTATTGATCATTACAAGCGATAATCCTTATGAAGGAAAATAGCAAAATATCTATACAGCCCTCTGTTTATCTATGTTATCGGTTTGTGACATATATCAAACCATCATCCTATTGCGAATGGTTATACTGTTCTTGAAAAGAGTTTCTTAATCACTTTGTTTTATCAATGTAAGGAGATCTCCATGTTAAAAGTAATGCAATCCCCAGGTAAGTACATTCAAGGCCCAGATGCACTTCATCATTTAGCAGAACATGTTAAACCTTTAGCTGACCATGCATTTGTGATCGCAGATCATTTTGTATTTGGATTAGTTGAAGAGATCATCACGAAAAGCTTTAAGCAAGGCGATGTGAAATTCAATGAAGCGATCTTCCAAGGTGAATGCTCTCAAAATGAGATCAATCGTTTGGGTGAACTTTTAAAACAAAGTGGTGCAACAATCGTTATAGGGATTGGCGGCGGTAAAACTTTAGATGCAGCAAAAGCAGTCGCATTCTATGCTCATTTACCAATCGTGATTGTTCCAACAATTGCTTCAACAGATGCCCCAACAAGTGCATTGTCTGTAATTTATACAGATCACGGCGAGTTTGAAAGCTATCTCATTTATCCTAAAAACCCTGATGTTGTCATCATGGATACAACGATCATTGCTAATGCACCAACACGTTTATTAGTCGCAGGAATGGGCGATGCATTAGCGACATATTTTGAAGCTCGCGCATGTTCAGATGCTTCAAAAACAACAATGGCAGGTGGTTCTAGCACGCTCGCAGCAATGTCACTAGCAACTTTATGCTATGAAACATTATTGGCAGAAGGCTATAAGGCAAAATTAGCCGCAGAAGGTAAAGTCAGCACAAAAGCCTTAGAAAATGTAATCGAAGCCAATACATTATTAAGTGGCTTAGGTTTTGAAAGCGCAGGTTTAGCAGCGGCTCATGCAATCCATAATGGCTTTACTGTGATCGAAGAGTGCCACGGCATGTATCACGGTGAAAAAGTTGCCTTTGGTACATTGGTACAATTGGTATTAGAAAATGCACCACTGGATGAAATCGATGAAGTTTTAGATTTCTGCACACAAGTTGGTTTGCCTGTAACCATTGCTCAATTGGGATTTGAGGCAACTGCACCCAACTATCATGACAAACTCAAAGCTGTTGCAGAACTCAGTTGTGCTCAAGGTGAAACTATTCACAACATGCCTTTTGAAATCACAGCACAAGATGTTTACGCAGCAATCATTACCGCTGACAAACTTGGCCGTGCATGGTTAAATGAGTAAAATTACAAAATTTCTAAGTTAGCAAACATGCCCGATTCATTCGGGCATGTTTATTTTATAGAGAAATTTATATCGTATTCACTTCATAATCAAATGCCATAAATGAATCTGTACCCTCTTGATCTAACAATGCTCTTAACTCTGCACCAACTTTCACATGCTCAGGATGAACTAAATATTCATCACGCTCTTTTGCATCATCAAAGACCATATAAAAAGCATAATCAAACCCTTTATGGCGCTCAGCTGAACCATGATACTTACCATAATCAAATGATTTCATTGTTGGCAATACAGATTCCAGCGCACCAATTTTCTTAAATACTGTTTCAATTTCTTGCGCTGTCACATATTTAGCAAAACGCACCAATACAATATGTTTGATCATAGTCTTTCCTTGATAATAATGAATAATAAAATAACTCATTTAATATATGCCATATACAATAAAAAACCACTCAAAATAATGAGTGGTTTCATTTTAGACTTAATATTTCATTAATAATGAGAGCTATGCACCGCTTTTCTCAATCAAAACATGCGATGATGTTGCTGCATTCACCGTATGTTCTTGTTGCATAGCATTTGTAGCGTTTGCATCATCTTCTGTATATAGTAGTTTCAAACCACAAACACCAGCAATGATCAAAGCCAAGCTGAGCAATCGTTTAATATCTTTCGATTCATTGAAAAACATAATATTGATAGCAACAGCTGCGGCAGTACCAACACCCGTTAATACAGTATAAGCAATACTCACAGGTAGATATTTAAATGAAAAGTACAGCGCTACGAATGATGCAGCTAAACCACCGAAATATAAAAGTGTATTTACGATCGTTTTACCTCGGCTATATAAACTCAAACCAAATATACCGATCATTTCAGCTAAAATGGCTAAGGCAACCAAGCCCCAGCCGATCATACTTTGATAATTATCCATGGCTTTCCTCCTCATCTGATGATGGATCAGATAAGTTCAAACCAATGACACCGATCAAAATTAAAGCCATACATGCCATCATTCCAACAGAAATGCTAGTGCCTAATACGAATGTGTCCATTAAGATCGTTCCAACTGTGCCTGTAGCTGCAAACACAGCATAAACAGTGCCAGCGGCTAAATATTGACAAGCTTTTGCTAAAAAATTGAGATCTAATACGATAAACCCAATGACAATTGCCCACTCAAATGGTGTTTCAGCGCGATTAAAGCCATACAGCCAAATGAGCTCAAACACACTTGTGAGCCCAACATAAATCCAAGCTTTATTAAACATGATAATCCTCTATCTTTCTTAATTTAAATAATGATTTTTAGTAACTGAAAGATAAAGACGCTAATGGAGTAGCAATAAAAAATAAGAAGTTAAAAAATGTGTGGTGTTATCTTTGTGTATAACAGGCATAGAATAATTGGTAGTGGAACACGCGAATATGTTAACCGCCCGCCCACATTTGGTCAAGGCAATTATCCAATATATTATTAATACGGTTAACTATCTGTTATCGCCCGCGTGCTGTTAATGTTGCGCCAATAGAAGCCACAATAATTGCAACCAATCCGCCCCATTGAATGGCAAAAAGATGTTCACTTAAAAAGAGAATACCAAATAAAGCACCTACAGCAGGTTCCGCACTGCTTAACATTCCATAAGTTTTGGCAGGAATATGAGTCATTGCAATCAACTCCAATGCAAATGGAATGGCTGATGATAAAAGTGCTGCAGCAATGCCCAACATTAAAACTGTTGGTGTGAACAAATAACTACCTTCGGTCAATAATCCAATGGGTGCAAATAAAATTGCCCCAACAATCATACCCGCAGAAACTATAGGCAAACCATAATCTTTACCCACTTTTCTACCAAAAATAATATAAATAGCCCACCAAAAACCAGCAATCAATGCGAATAATACACCTTTGAAATTCACATTATCCACTTCATCGCCAAGCGGTAATAATAAAATTAATCCAACTATGACTAAAGCAATCCAAATAAAATCTATCGGTCGACGTGAATAAAACAGCGCCACAGACAATGGACCAATAAATTCAATGCCAACCGCAATACCAATAGGAATCTCTTTCAATGCGTTATAAAAGAAAAAATTCATCGCCCCTAAAGCTAAACCATAAACCAAAAAGTTCTTGATATTGCCTTTTTTAAAATCAATTCGCCAAGGTTTAAATACCACCAATAAAATCAATGCAGCAAACCCCAAACGCAAAGAAGTTGCACCTTCTGCACCAACCAATTCAAACAATTTTTTAGCAAATACTGCGCCCATTTGAACAGTGATCACTGCTAACATAAACACAGCAACCGCCCAAGATGCGAAAGATTCTTTATTTTCCATAACAACAACTTTGATAACGATGAGAAAAGTGATACCCAACAATTGGGCGAAACTCACAACTTACTATTTAAACTAAGGAATATCAACCTCTAAACGCTCTAAAAATCGGCGATCTTTATTAAACCAACGCATAGATTGTGGCAATGTTGGTGCACCTTCTTCTGCTTTCTCTTTAAACTCTATATATAATCGTGATTTTTCTTGATCTCGTTTAATCTCATCATCCTCTTCAAAAGATTCACCTTTCAAAATTTTGATCTTTACACGCAATAATTTTTCATACGCTTTTTGATACTTCGCCTGCATTAAATATTCATAAGGCGATGTTAATGTAATATTGAATGGCAAATGTTCGACGTGTAAAGTGACTTGATGAAAACTATTGGGCTCCAATGTCATTTCATCTAATGCGGCTTCATATGCTTTATAACGCTTATAAAATAAACCCGCGATGATCAGATCATCCTCCAAGCTGATCACATCATCAGCTTTTATCTCCATCAAGTTCTCTTTATAATCCTGATAGAGAAATAAATTGTTTTGCATCATGTATTTCGCTTGCCATTTCAAAGCATCACGAAATTTTTGATCAAAGCGATCAATATCTAATTCATATAATCGCTCCAATACTTCATCATTAGGATCCAACAATTTTTCATCCAATAATCCATTGATTGTTTGATTCAAAGCTTGTTGAATATTTAACTGCATTGAAGGCAATGTTAATGTTCCACTGTGTGACAAATTGGCAAAAAAGCTGATTCTTTCTAATCGTTCTATTCCTCGCATTTTCTGCCCATTAGACAAATCAATCACAGCATTGGCTAAATCTAGATCTAACAAACTTAAAATAGTGCCAATGTCTGGAAAAGCCGCAATTGGATAACTATAAGGATGAATATAACCTATAGATTGTTTGATGTTCTGTGGAATAGCTTCATAACGCTTTTGCAATACAGAATTGTCTCTATTCAGCGCAGAAATTTGATCAGAATTGCCAATAGTTTCTTGAATACAACCTTGATCATCATAACGATTACACATATTAATCCGCTTTTTACCATTAATCTGGATGAATGGATTAATGAATTTTAAAAGCTGTTCATCCTCACTTAAATAATCATAGATTCTTTTGGCCTTCTGTTTTGCCTGCCATGTACTCAATTCATCTAACTGCATTCTAATACCCAATTGATAATTAGCATGAGCAAGCGCTTGCCCAATTTCATAATAATTCTCTTTTGGGGAACTTATGCCCAATCCCCAAGCGTATAAATTTTGCTCAAGATCCTGAGCTTGAAGCTTAGGAATTTCATAAAATTCAGCTTGTTCTTTAGGTAAATTTTTAATTTTATGCGGATAAACTTCAGCAAATATTGGTGCCTTCAGTGCTAGACAAATGAGCATTACAAGAATTTGTTGATTCAACATAATCTGCCTTTTTATTATTGATTATATACAGCCACCCAAGTTTACATTCTACATGTTTCTCGCAGCGAATATCGCTAAACATCTATGAAAAAGATAAATATCATGTAAAATACAATGATTATCATTCGTGCATGAGTTTCATTTATGAAGGACATTGATTAGCATGAGGAAATGGCATCTTTTTCTCATACTTATTACATTATCTGTGATTTCTCTATTTGTTGGCGACACAAACATCTCTGTGGGTGAAGTACTACGTTTAGAATTAACTGAAAGACAGCTACAAGTATTCTTAGTCAGCCGCGTACCGCGCTTGATCACTATATTGATTGCAGGCGCAAGTTTGAGCATCGCGGGTTTAATCATGCAGAAACTTAGCCAAAACTCCTTTGTTTCGCCAACAACGGCGGGCACAATGGAATCTGCAAAACTTGGCATTCTCATTTCCATGCTGTTATTTGCAAGTTCTGGTTTACTCGTCAAAATGTCTTTAGCCTTCATTTTCTCATTATTAGGCACATTCATTTTCATGAAAATACTGAATCATATTCGTTATAAAGATGTGGTTTTTGTGCCATTAGTTGGCTTAATGTTCGGTGGAATTATCAGCTCAATCGCAACATTCATCGCTTACAAACATGACTTAATTCAAAACATTTCATCTTGGTTAATGGGCGATTTCTCAATGGTTTTAGCGGGCCGTTACGAATTAATGTATCTCTCCATTCCACTCATGATCATTGCTTATCTCTACGCAAACCAATTTTCTATTGCTGGCATGGGCGAGGATTTTGCCAAAAATTTAGGTTTAAAATATCAACAAGTGATCAATATCGGTTTAGCCATTGTGGCAATGATCACAGCTTGTGTGATTCTAACTGTGGGCATGATTCCATTTTTAGGCTTAATTGTCCCAAACATCGTATCCCTTTATCGTGGTGACAACCTACGTGATACTCTGCCCTACACTGCTTTATTAGGCGCTATTATCATTCTCGCTTGTGACATCATTGGCCGTATTTTAATCGCCCCAGCAGAAATCCCAATCAGTGTAACAATTGGTATTTTAGGCAGCACACTATTTGTTTGGTTACTCTTTAAAAAGGCATCAACATCATGAGTAATCGCACCAAACTCCTTATTTTATTAGGTTTAACATTCGTAAGCGTCACATTCTTTCTATTGTTTAAACTCGATTTACAGTGGCAATATCTCTTCACTGATTGGGATAAATTCACAGAAGATGCTGCTTATGCTTTCAATAAACGCAGTCAAAAAATAGCAGCAATGATCATTGCTGGTAGTGCTATTGCATTCTCCACTGTGATTTTCCAAACTGTGACACATAATCGTATTCTAACGCCTAATATTATTGGCTTAGATTGGCTATTTCTTTTAGTACAAACCGTTTTAATATTCATGCTTGGCGGGCGCAACTATGCGATGATCAGCAATGAATGGATGTTCTTTATCTCTGTTGGTACATTGGTATTATTCTCAGCCATTCTATTTAAATTAATGCTCGGAAAAGAAGGTCGCTCTGTCTATTTTCTATTGTTAATGGGCATCATCATGGGTGCACTATTCAATAGTTTATCCACATTTATGCAAGTATTAATTGATCCTAACGAATTCTTAATTGCACAAGATAAGATGTTCGCAAGTTTTAATAATGTTCAAGTCAAACTGATTGTTTGGTCTTTCGGGCTTTTAGTCGTTACATTCATCGCCTTCCTTCCCTTCCTTCGCTATTTAGATGTCCTATCTTTAGGCAGAGATCAATCTGTCAATCTTGGCGTTTCTTATCAAACTGTCGTTAAAGTTTCGCTATTTGTTGTGGCAATTTTAACAGCATTATCGACAGCATTAGTCGGACCAATCACATTTTTAGGCTTACTCGTCGTTAATCTCACCTATGAAATCTTTAGAACTTATAAACACTCTGTCTTAATCATTGGCTCGATCTTAGTCAGCATTATCTCATTGGCCATCGGCCAGATGATTGTTGAGCGAATTTTTACTTTTTCCACCACTTTATCCGTCATCATTAATTTCATCGGTGGAATTTACTTTATCTATTTACTATTACGAGGAAGCAAATAATGGTAGAAGTTAAGAATGTATCCAAATCCTATGGTCAACGCAAAGTCGTTGATAATGTTTCCATCACAATTCCTTCCAATAAAATCACTTCATTGATTGGACCCAATGGCGCAGGAAAAAGCACATTATTGGGTATGATGAGTCGATTAGCATCGCCAGATCAAGGTGAAATCATCATCGATGGCCAAAATATTAAAGACTGGAATAATGATCTTTTAGCACAAAAAATTTCCATTCTTAAGCAAGCTAACCATTTAAATCTTCGCATTACAGTGAAAGAGCTCGTCTCTTTTGGCCGTTTTCCTCATTGCAAAGGCCGTATCACCAAAGAAGATCAGCACTATATTGATCAAGCAATTGAATATATGGGCTTAAGCCACATTCAGAATAAATATATTGGTGAATTAAGTGGCGGACAGAGACAATGTGCTTTCATAGCAATGGTGGTTGCACAAAATACTGATGTCATCTTTTTAGATGAACCTCTGAATAACTTAGATATGAAACATTCTGTAGAAATTATGCGAGTGTTACAAAAATTAGTGCGCGAAAAGAATAAAACGATTGTCGTTGTGATTCATGACATCAACTTTGCATCGTGTTATTCCGATCACATAATAGCCCTCAAAGATGGCGCACTCGCTCATGAGGGAGAAACAGGGAGAATTATCGACTCTCATGTCTTAAAAGATATTTACGACATGGAGATACCGATACAGTTAATCAATGATCAACGCATTTGCGTCTATTTTTCTTAAAATCCGAATTTTTCAAGGAGTTAGAATGAAGTCATTTAAAAAAGCGGCACTCGCTTCAACGTTAGTTCTCTTATTAGCAGCATGTGGAAACGATCAACCAGCTGAGGCAACAGCAACCACTGCAACATCAGAAACACAATCAACAACTTCTGCAACAACTGAAGCTAAACCAGCAACAATGACAATCAAGCATAATGCTGGTGAAACAACTGTGAATATGAATCCTCAACGCGTTGTGGCATTTGACTTTGGCTCATTGGATACATTAGAAGCTTTAGGTGTTGATGTTATCGGTATTCCAAAAGCAAATATTCCTGCTTATTTATCCAAATATAAAGATGCAAAATACACTGATTTCGGTGGATTGAAAGAACCTGATTTTGAGGCAGTTTACAAAGCAAAACCTGATTTTATTGTATTATCAGATCGCCAAGTGAATTTATACGACCAATTCTCTGAAATTGCACCAAGCGTAAACTTCAATATCGATATCAATAACTACATGACTTCTTTAGAAGATCATACAATCGCTTTAGGTAAATTATTCGAGAAAGAAGATACTGCAAAAGCACAATTGGATGACTTGAAAGCTCAAATCGAAGCAATCAAAACACAAACAAAAGATATGTCAGATAGAGCGCTCATTGTCTTAGCAAATGATGGCAAAATCAGCGCTTATGGTCCAGGCTCACGTTTTGGCTTTATCCATGATACTTTAGGTTTCAAACCAGCGGATGATAAAATTGAAGTTTCTCGTCATGGTCAAAACATCACATTTGAATATGTGATGAACTTAGATCCTGAATACATTTTCGTCATCGATCGTAGTGCCGTTGTGGGTAATAGCGAAACAGCAGCTAAGGATTTGATTGAAAATGATTTAGTGAAAAATACTCAAGCATTCAAAAATGGCAAGATCGTTTATTTAGATCCTAACGTTTGGTATTTGTCTGGCGGTGGATTGAAATCAACACAATCAATGGTTGATGACATCAAAAAAGCATTAGCGCAATAATATTACTCAGCCCTAAATAGAAAAAGCCTCTGAAATTCAGAGGCTTTTACTCATTCAATCAGCAAATAGCCAATTTTTATTGAGCAGCTAATGGAAAGTTCACACCAAATAAACGCAATGTAACTGGTTGACTATCCGCATCTTTAAATGTCCAAGTTACTTTAATGCCTGCATTTGAAGGTACAACCAATGCTCTGCTTTCTGTAAAAGTTTCATTGGTTGCAAAATGAGCAATACCTTCATCATTCAGTACAATTAAATCCGTTTTGCCCATAATGCCATCGAATTTAACAGGTTTATTCATCGCATTTTTCAACAAAACTGTCACTGCAAATTGATTATTTTCAATCACTTTTGCACTTTTCACTTCCACAGTTAAGTATTTTTTCAGCGTATTTGCATCAGAAACACTGTAACTTGAATGCATATCATCAATTTTATTTTTAATGCTATCGCTTGCTTTTTCTAAACCTTCTTTCGCATCTTGAGATAATTCACTTGTTTTCTCTTTTGTGACATCCCAGCCTTCTTTAACATTTTCTGTCACGCTGTCTGTCATCATTTTAAAACCTTCTTTAAAACCACCCTCTTTTTCCTGAGCTGATGCCATAGAGCAAATGAAAGCTAAGCTACTCAACAATACTAATTTTTTCATACAGTTTCTCCTTGACGTTTCCATATATGGCGTAATTATAGATCATTTCAGGATAGCATTGAAAATACTTCTAACATTGGCTTTAGCTTGCTCTTTCCCATTCATTGCGAGTTAATCGCGTAATGTACTCTTTGCGATAATCATTCATTGCAGGATTATAGACATTCTCTTCTGTGCGTTGATATCGAAAACCACATTTTGCCTGTGCTTTATGCGATTGCTCATTATCCACATAATAACCGCACCATAAATTATCCAAACCAATCTGTTGAAAGCCATAATCAATCATAGCTTTTGTGGCTTCTGGCACTAAGCCCTTACCCCAATATGGCACACCAATCCAATAAGAGATTTCACCATCATTATCACCAATCGTAAAATTCGCATCACGGCCAAGCATATAACCAATCAAACCGATGGCTTTATCTTCGCCCTTCAATGTAATAGCAAAAATGTGTGGGCGCATAAAAATCTCTTGGATGATCTGTAAACTTTCTGACTCACTTTTATGAGCTGGCCAGCCCGCAATCGGACCAATTCTTTCATCTTTGGCATATTCATATAATGCAGCTGCATCCGATTCTTTCCATGCACGCAATACTAAACGCTCTGTTGTGATAATCACACTATTCTCCTTTATTAACATTGAATCACTATGTGCAGTTTAAAGAGAAAACACGCGATAAATAAGAGCCTTACTTTCGTAATTTCGGTACTTTTGACAACTAATATAAATTATTCAATAATCAACCCTTATAAAAATAGTCAATATCACAAATACCATGTTTCAATCACTGAACATTACAAAGCAGCCTGAACAAGATTATTGGATTGGTATAAGCACAGTTCAGTCATATGATCCTGCGCCATTACAATTGCCGTATGCAAACTTATTCATTTGCCAATCTGGCAATGCAAAAATGTCGATTAACTTTAAACAATATTCTATGCAAAAAGGCGATGTACTATTTTTATCTGATGATGCCATTGCCATTATGGATGATTACTCCCAAGATTTTTCGCTATTTTATTGTCTAATGGCACGATCATTTGCCTCAGAAGTTGCCTATGTTTTACCAAGTGCATTATTTTCGTATCTGCATCATCATCCTCATTTTATCGCAAATGAAAATCATGCTGCATTCATACAGAATTGGATCACGCAGAGCATATTTTCACATAAAAATGGTGATATTTATGCACGAACACTGCTATGTAATCATCTACAAAATTTTTTCTTGGTCATGGCAACACAAGTCGATCTTAAAAACACACAGTCCACAAAATATAGCCGACAAGAAGTAATTTGCTGGCGATTTTGGGCATTAATTGGTGAACATTGTCAAAAAGAGCGATCGGTTGCTTTTTATGCCAATCGATTATCCATTACACCTTACTACTTATCTCAATTAGCACAATCGCATTTCAATGATGCACCCAAAACATTAATTGATCGACAAGTCATTTTAGAAATTAAACGGCTGCTCACACAAACACAATACTCCATTGAATCCATTGCAGATGCTATGAATTTCAATGATCCATCTTATTTATGTCGTTATTTTAAAAAGCACACAGGCGTTTCATTGAGCCAATATCGAAAAACTGGATGAATATAGATTCACTATAATCTATAAATTTGTTGCGTAATTGTATTGCCAATAAGATTAGATTCAACTTTCTTAATCTTTATCTATCATCTTTAACCAGGCTTGAACATCTTTAACAACATTTGGTACATCAGGTTGATCAAAGCTATTCGCTAGCTCGTGATTCAATTGCTCATAATAATAAACAGTGACATTTTTACGATGTATCAATTTATAATAAGCATCTTCTTGATTTTCTATGAGCAACTGACGATCCGCCAATCCTTGTATTAACAACAAGGGTTTTTCACTATTTTTTAATGTTTGATACATATTAGTATTCAACATTTCATACCACCAACGATAACCATGATCGTGGAAACTCACATCCTTTGGAAGATCTCCACTTTTGGCTTGCTGTAGAAATCTAGAAATCACAGGATGATCCGATTCATCAGCCGTCGAATGATCAATGGTTTCAATTTGCCAAAGCATATCGTTAGGATATGATCCACCACCGCTGTTAATCGCAATTGCAGCATTAATTGGCACTTTCTCATCTGCGACCAATAAACTCAAAACTGCGGCACCTTCACGTGCACCTAACACAATAATCTTTTGATATTGCCCTGATAGATGCTCAAAAACTGTCACATAATCACTAACACGCTGCAATGGTGAATTATTCTCAATATAAGCCATGGGACATGTGGAATCATAACCTTCATTGGTTAAACCATATTTTTCCACCCACAGAACATCTGCTTTATAATCCAAATCTTCAAATAATTTCATTCTTTCGCGCTGCTTCGGTACAGCAATACATGCACCACCTTGAATAATCACTAATAACGTATCGTAATTATCTTCCATAACATGGTGATAATAAATTATGTTACTGCCATCTTTACGTGGCACAGAATCCACATCAATGTCAGTTGCCCACGTACTTGCTAGTGAAGATAAGATGATTAGTATTAAAATTTTAATCATATAATCTACTACAATCCTTCATCATAATTCGTTCGTCACAAACAGATATTTCATGAAAGACATTCAATAAAAACTGGAAATTTTATAATAAATTCAAATCCATCTTTAAATAATCCCTTTCATTTTGATTATCATCAAATTGAAAAATCCTTAAAAATTTATTTTAATCGCTATAAAATACCTCATTTATTAAGCATCAATGAGGCTTTTAATAAAGTCATTTATAAATTTAATTCATCACATTTGTCTTGTAAAATTTTAAGTAATTTTGCCACATGAAATCCATCACATACAGCATGATGCATTTGAACCGCAATTGGTAATAAAACTTTACCATCTATTTCATAAAATTTGCCTATAGTAAATATTGGCGCAAAGTAATCTTTAACCTCTGAAAACTTTAGGTTAAATCCTTTAAAGCTAATCCACGGCAAGCTTGAAATATTGAAGTGATTATCTGGCAGATTTGGCTTAGCTGATAGCGTTGTGTTTTTTTGATATTGTAATGCATCATCTGTAAACGCTTCCATAAAGTTAGATAAACTTGCATGATATTCCGTCCATAATGATGAAAAAGTCTCAATTTCTGGATGAAAGACTGTATAAGCAGGATGCACTTGATCCCATTCGATCAACGCATCATCTTTCCAAGACATTTTAAATGCAGAAAGTTCGTTCACCGCCTGAGAGATTAAATGAATCATCACAGGGTAAAACTTATAATTTTTCGCCTTATAAAAAGCTACAACATTTGAAACATCTAACTCTATTGTTAAACTGAATTGACAATCTATCTTTCGATAGATGCAAAAATGCTCTTGACGATGCCAAGTGGAAAAATCAATTTTTTTGTAATGCATATTTACCGCCCTTTTAAAAATAATTAAAAATCTATTTCATTAAAAGGGCTGACTTCACTGCTCTCTTTTCCTTCATCATTAAGATCTCAAAAATTATGGTGATAATGTTTTACGAATAATTTTTTCTAAAAATACTGTATGTGCATCCCAATCAAAACTTTGATCCGCAACGCTATAACAAAAAACACCATTCGTTAGAATAAATAACCAATCAGCGATAATATCAGCATCAAGATCTTGTGCAATTTCACCATTTTGAATACCAATAGCCACCAAATCACTCATGATCTGTTTATTAATGGCTTCATTCTCCAAAAAGATTCTCATCACTTCAGGATTTCTGGTGGCTTCTGCATTGATCTCTATACATAGCCTTGCCACATTAGGATAAATATTAATGAATTCAATCACACCTTTAATAATTGCGATGATGGATTCTACGACTTTGGTTTCATCCACATATTTTGCGAAAAGCTCTGCAAAAATTTCACGATCTTCAACGGCAATTGCCTCGATTATCTCCTGCTTACTGGAAAAATAATGAAATACATGGCCAGGACTCATGCCAGCTTCTCTGCAAATTTCTGCTGTTGTTGTTAAATGAAAGCCTTTTTTGGCAAAACAAACTACTGCAGCATCCAAAATATGCCGCATTTTTTCCCTCTGCTTTGCAGTTTTTTCCCTAATCATTTGATTACCCTAATTTCCCCAAATCGTGATTATTTTAACAAGTTACCTCACATTATATTGCATCAATTGTAAATTTTGATTTATTGATAGACTATTTAGTCTAAAAATAATATGCTATTCAACCTTAATTGAGAGACATTCTTAATCAACATTTCTAACGCCTTGATGGAATTACTATGCAGACTTTGAATCAAGCCCACTTTTCTAAGAACATTTTGACTTACTGGCTCAATCAATATCAACAGTGTGACTTACTTTTGGAATCCGATCATCTTTCAGTGTTTATAGATCCAAACTTAGATCCTCAACATCAGGCAACAAAGTTAACGATGGGTCAAAAGCAAGTAATTCTATTATCACAAAACCTTGCTGATTCACTCGTCATTCACAAGGATTTCAATTGGCAAATTCTCAATTGGCATAATCGTGATCAATTGTTTTACTATACAGAACAGCAACGCGAAACATTAAAATCACGACCAAAACTCTATTTAATTCGTGAATTAACAGAAAATGATCATAAAATCTTTGCAACATTTTGTGAAAGATTACCTAAAGATGAGTTTGCTCAACGCAACATCCAATTGAATCACGATTTAGTTTATGGTGTATTTTTCTATCATCAATTGGTTGCCGTAGCGAGCATGGAATCCTGTGATCATCATCATAAAATTATGGATTTAACAGTTATCACTTTGCCAAATTTTCGTCAGCAAGGTCATGCAAAGCGCCTCATTCGTAGTATTAGCCAACATGCTATTTTAGAAGGTTATGAACCTCAATATCGTTGTCATCTAAATCATTCTATTGATATTGCACTGGCAAAATCAGCAGGCTTATCACCACTGTTGGAAAAAGCTGTTATTTTGAATTAGTCATACATTTTCCATGCTGATAGTGCTATTGTAATTTTCTTGAGCAATTTCTAGCGAGATTTACATAAAGGCTGAGCATGGATTTCTTTTTGATTCTTTTCCCAATATTTTCTATTTTTGTTGTGGGCTTCATCGCACAAAAAGTTCTGCGATTCGATATTCAAAATCTATCCAAAATGTCGCTCTATGTTCTGTCACCTTTTTTAGCCTTCAGAACTTTTTACACCCATGAACTCACCTTCGATTATTTCTATTTAGTCATTTATATCTTTGCCTTATGTTTAGGCTTAGTGCTGATCATCAGCATTTGGTCAAAACTCATGAATTACTCTGAAAATATTCGATGCGGAATGATACTCAGCGCCTGTTTTATGAATAATGGCAATTATGGTGTACCTGTAGTTTTAATGTTCTTTGGTGCACAAGGTTTTGACTTAGCCATTATTCTAATGGTGCTACAACAATTTGTGATGAGTACAATTGGCATTTACTATGCCGCAAAAGGCAGCGATCGTCAAAACAGCGACTCATCTGTCAAATTTGCTCTCATTAGAGTGATCAAAATGCCCGTTGCTTATGGAGCATTGCTAGGTGTTGCTTTCCAGCTATTACACATTCCATTGACTGATTCGATTATGAGATCAATTTCCATGATCGGTGATTCATCCATTGTATTGATCATGATTATTTTGGGCATGCAATTAGCAATGATTCAAATTAGAGAAATTGATTTACCAAAGCTATCCATATCACTCATCGTAAAAATGGTAATTTCACCAATTTTAGCTTATGGTTTGGTCATGTATTTACCCTTGTCAGAAACCTACAAAACTATTCTAATTCTGTTGGCAGCAATGCCAGCTGCGGCAAATACAACATTACAAGCTGTATTCTTTAATACTCAACCTAAATTGGTTTCTAGCTCAACATTCATCAGTACGATTTTAAGCTTAATCACCTTGCCCATTGTGATGTGGTTATTGAATGTTTCTATCCCAACTTAGCCATTCATGAATGGATCCTTATGGATGATCAAATAACCAAGAGTTTAACAAGGCAAATGGCTCACGAATATAAGCCACAAATAATGAACGAGTATCCGTTGGCGTTGCGGCTGCCAATCCAGAAACATGATCAATGCCTGAACGAGCGGCTAGCATTAAGGATCTTGGTAAATGAAAATCATTAGTCACAACCACTGCATTGTGAATTTCCATTAACTTCTGAGAATTGATAAATTGCTGGGCTGTGCGTGTGGAATCATCTTCCAACAAAATACTCTCTTTAGGAATACCGCGTTTCATCAAATAAGCTTGCATTACTTCTGCTTCGCTTTTATCTAAGCCTTGTGTTTTACCACCAGAAACAATGATTTTAACTTTTGGAGCTTCTTTCCAATATTGATAAGCCATATCCAGACGATTTTTCAATGCCTTTGTGGGCACTAACGGATCACCTTCGATCTGATAACCCAAAACAATCACAACATCAGCACCATCGACAGCATGAATCTCTTTAACTTGTGAATGAATAATGCCATTGCCAACAACAATGACAGTTAAACAAGCTAGACACAATAGAGAAATACCACACCGAAAATTGCGAACACAAAAAAGGGCAAATGATTGTTTAACTGGCTCTTTATTTTTATTATTTGTCATTTACCCTTCTCTTTTTACATCCTATTAATTCTCAATCTGTGCCATTAAGCTCAACATTTCGATCACAGTCACAGCCGCATCAGCCCCTTTATTACCTGCTTTTGTTCCCGCACGCTCTAAAGCTTGCTCGATGCTATCTGTTGTTAATACGCCAAAAGCAATTGGTTTTTGTTGCTCTAAGCTCACATGCGCAATGCCTTTAGATACTTCGTTTGCAACAAAATCAAAATGTGGTGTTGAGCCACGAATCACAGCACCGAGACAAATGATAGCATCTATGTCAGCTTTTTTCGCGAATTGTTGTGCAATCAAAGGAATTTCATATGCACCTGGCACCCAAGCCAACTGAATATTATCTTCGTTCAAACCGTGTCTTTTCAATGCATCTACAGCACCATCAATCAACTGCTTTGAAATCAAACTATTAAAACGACCCGCAACAATTACAATTTTTTTGTTTTGAATGGATAACTGACCTTCGATGATTTGCATAATGAATCTCCTAATAAAAATTTTTTAATAAAATTACTTCAATAAAATATTAAAACTATAAATAATGTCCCATTTGAGCAGCTTTAGTTGCTAAATAATCTTGATTCTCTTTAGTCACAAATTTAGGCGTTGGAATGCGTTCTTCCACTTCAATGCCATTGGCACGCAACGCTTCGACTTTTTCAGGATTATTCGTGATGAGTTTGACTTTTTCTTGTCCGAAATACTTTAAGATTTCAACCGCAATCGTAAAATCACGACTATCTACAGGATGCCCTAAAGATAAATTTGCATCGATCGTATTTTGACCTTGATCTTGCAATGCATACGCACGGATTTTTTCTGCTAAACCAATGCCACGACCTTCTTGGCGAAGATAAATCATCATGCCATTTTCAGCTTTAGCAATAGTTTCTAAACCAAAATTCAATTGCGCCTGACAATCACATTTAATGGAATGGAAAATATCACCTGTTAAACATTCTGAATGAATACGCATTGTTAAAGGTTTATTCGCATCAAAGTTTTCATTACGCAATGCAATATGTGGCTCACTGCCTTCACTGTTTGGGAATGTATAAATTGTGAAATTACCATACGCTGTTGGTAATTGTGCAGAGCTAATCGGCTCAATGCCCTGAGCCTTCATATTCAGCCATTCACGATAATCCACGATATCTTGAATTGTAATGAAACACATCTTCTCTTTTTGGCTGATCTCAACAAGATCATGATGGCGCGCCATAGTGCCATCTTCTTTTAGAATCTCACAAATGACAGCAGCTTTCGTTAAACCTGCCAAATCCATCAAATCTACGGATGCTTCTGTATGACCACGGCGTACCAAAACGCCGCCATCTTTAGCGATCAATGGAAAAATATGTCCAGGACGTTTAAAATCCACAGGTTTTGTACTGATATCCGCCAATTTACGACAAGTCAAAGCACGTTCCGCCGCAGAAATACCTGTGTGCGTTGTCACATAATCAACCGTCACAGTAAAAGCTGTCTGATATTCATCTTGATTGTTCACAACCATAGGATTAAGATCTAATCGCTTTGCAATCTCTCGTGATACTGGTACACAAACCAATCCACCTGCTTTGCGGATCATTGTGTTCATATGTACATCGGAACAATATTCCGCAGCAACAATCATATCGCCTTCATTTTCTCGGGATTCATCATCCATTACAATAATGATCTCACCACGTTGCAAAGCCTCTATTGCAGCTTCTACTCGCTGAATCATCGCTTTCATCTTAATATCCCCATTCTGCTAATTTTTCATAACTCAAATTTGATTGCGCTTTCTCTTTCAAGATGTATTTGCCCAACTGATCAAATTCGATATTGACACGATTACCTTCTTTCAACTGATGAAGATTAGTCAATTCAAAACTGTGTGGAATCACGCTGATACTGAATGAATTCGCCGTCACATCCGTCACTGTTAAGCTGATCCCATTAATTGCGATTGAACCTTTTTCAACCACTAATTTTTGATAGTCTCTTGCTAAAGCAAAGTTCAAAACATAACTGTTTTGAAGCTTTTGCAGAGATTGCAATGTTGTCATTGTATCCACATGCCCAGAAACGATGTGGCCATCTAAACGACTATTGGCTAACATTGCACGCTCTAAATTAATCGCACTACCAATATTAGCGGTAGCAAATGTGCTACGCTTTAAGCTTTCTGGCGTTAAATCTGCCCAAAAACTATGATCATCAAATTTCGTTACTGTTAAGCAAACACCATTGCTCGCAATGCTATCGCCAATCTTGACGTTTTCTAAAACTGCTTTGCAGCCAATTTTAATCGTAATCACATCGCCACGATGTTGTTTAGCCTGCAAGGCACCTACTTCTTCAATAATGCCTGTAAACATTATTCAACCTCCTTCAAGGTTGCTTGTACATAAATAGAATTGCCTAATTTTTCCGTTACATGAATGGATAAAATCGGTGCTTCAGATAAATCTGTAATATTGCTGTGACCCCATAAACTTGGCGCTTTGGCATCGCCAATTAATCTAGGACCATAAAAAAGTGCAAACTCATCCACTTTTTGCGCTGTAATAAAAGCGTTATAAATACTGCTGCCACCTTCTAATAACACGCTCATGATCTTTTCTTCATAAAGTTGTGTTAATACTGAATCGACAATGATTTCATCATCTTGTAACTCAATTAAACGCACATTTTTGGCCATTAATTCAGCCTTTAAAGTCTCATGAATGCTTTGATTTTTAGGATAAATGATCCATGTTGGTGCAATATCTGTATTAAATAATTGATAATTTGCATGTTCAATGCCATTGAAATTACGGAGCAACAACACGCGAATGGGATTTGGATAATTTTGGTTAGGAATTCGTACCGTTAAGTTTGGATCATCATTCAATAATGTCTTTTTGCCAATCAAAATAGCATCATGTCCTGCACGCAATTGATGGCCTTTCAAGCGAGCTTCATTACCTGTGATCCACTGCGAATCACCTGATTTAGATGCAATTTTACCATCCAAACTCATGGCCGCTTTCAATGTCACAAATGAAGATTGTGTTAACTGATTATGGAAAAATATTTTGTTGATTTGACGCGCTGATTCAAGATTTGCACAAACTGCTTCAATACCATGTGTGACAAGAAAAGCTTCGCCTTTGCCTGCTACAGATGGATTCGGATCCTGCGTTGCATACACAACTTTTGTAATGCCAGCATTCAAGATTGCTTCTGTGCAAGGGCCTGTTTTACCATAATGACAACAAGGCTCTAAAGAAACATAAATGGTTGCACCAACTGTGCTTTCGTGATTATTTTTAGCATTTTGAATCGCTACCACTTCAGCATGGGCCGTACCTGATTTGGCATGAAAACCTTCACCAATGATATTGCCCTCTTTAACGATGACAGCACCCACATAAGGATTTGGTGAAACTGACCCAACAGGAATCATTGCCAATGCAATGGCTCTCTCCAAAAATTGATGATCTGATTCAGTTAGCTTGTTCATATGCCCTCTATCATTAGATTTATTTTGGGGCATAAAAAACACATAATAGACAACATGCCAAATCATAGGCACGCGAATAGAGATGTGATTTATCTTTTACCATCCAGACTATAACTGTCGGTTTTGGAATTTCACCAAATCAGCTTGCGCTCGCGGACTATCACCGCCGGTCGGGAATTGAATTGCTTCGCACCCTGCCCCAAAGATAAATTTTTCAATGGCAAAAACTCTATCACAAATAATTCTTGATATCAAACTTTGCTCATTTGAATTATAAAAGTGCTTGATGCTCAAAAAGATAATCTATGAAAGCTCTGACTTTCGCAGGTACATATTTTGTTGCAGGATAAACAATGTGAATATCCAAAGGTTCTAAACGGTATTCAGGAAATAATTCAACCAACTCCCCACTTTCTATTGCATGATCTACTGTAAAATCCAACAGTTGAATGATGCCATAACCATTGATCACGCTCATCACTGCACCAAATGGATCGTTATATAACATACCAAAATCTAAATTTAAGATCTCTCCACCCTTAACTCTCCATGGTACTGGCGTGCTAACACTTGGAAACTTTAAACCGATACATTTATGATGATGTAAATCATTCAAGGTTTGTGGTGTGCCATATTTGCGCAGATATTCTGGTGATGTCACGATTTTTTGCTCAATTCTCGTATATAACCTTGCCACTAAACTCAAATCGGTCACATCACCAATACGAATCGCCAGATCAAAATCTTCTCGCATAAAATCCACATAAGCTGTGCTCAAAAAGACTTCCATCTTCAATGTTTCATCATACTTTTCCATAAAACCATTGATCACAGGAATTAACTTATTAATGGCCAAGCTATCTGGCAAGCTGATACGCAGCGTTCCACGTGGCACCGCATTGTTTAAAAGATGATTTTCTATCTCCTGAATGCTTTCAAGAGATTTTCGACAAGTTTCATAATAACTTCGCCCTTCTTCTGTTAAGCGGATAGAGCGCGTAGAACGATAAAAAAGTTTCAATTTGAGTTTTTTCTCTAAACGCTGCACCGCTTTACTGACAGCGGATGGCGTTACGCCCAATGAAATAGAAGCATCTGTAAAACTAATGCTCTCCGCTGCACGACAAAATACTTGAATATCATCCAACTCCAATGATTGTAATGGCTTCATACGCTATTTATTCCTATCAGGCACAAATGATTTTCCTGTCAGCGATAGTAACAAAAAACTGATTTCATTAACATAGCAACCACTGATACAGCACTTAATTTTTTAAAGGAGTTTCACATGAAAACATTATTGAGAGTTACAATTATTTCCTTAACAGCAACAATGTTAACAGGCATCGCAGCAGCTCAACCCTATCCTGCTTATAAAGTTTTGGATGATCTAACCACTGAGCAGGTAACACAATTGAAACAACTGGGCCGCATTTCTCAACAAGAACCTGTTAATCCTATCTATGAAGCAAAAGTGCAAAGCATTTTAACACCTGCACAAAATGCAGAATATACCGCAAAAATGTATGGCCCTAGAATTCGTTCTAACTCTAATGATTTTAATTTCGATATGGATAGCAAATAATGTTAACGTTTGATCGCACAATTGAAAACTGGGTGAATCGCGCTAATATCAACCACACTTTGACATTATTAGGCAGAGCGCTCATGGCTTATATCTTCATAGTTGCTGGCTGGAATAAAATTGCAGGCTATGCTGGCACAGCAGCTTACATGGAAGCTAAAGGGATCCCAAGCGAATTATTAAGCCTCGTGATTCTATTAGAATTAGGTGGTGGATTAGCAGTATTAATCGGTTACCAAACAAGAATGATTGCTTTATTTTTAGCATTATTCTGTATTGCTTCTGCTTTTATCTTCCATGGTGCGCCAGATGATTCAATCGGCTTAATGAAAAACTTAGCAATGGCTGGCGGATTCTTTTACATATTAGTGCAAGGCGCTGGTAAGTTTAGCGTAGATCATCTACTCACACGAAAATAAATTCTATCTACAATGCCACAATTCACTGTGGCATTTTTTATTGCCCAAATATTTATCAATATAGCCTATAATCACCTTAACGCCCTAAATATCAGAGATTTTTGTGAAGCAAAAAACATTACGTTTACTCTTCATTAGTTATGTGATTCCAACGCTCGGCGCAATGCTAATCAGCGGAGCATATCAACTCATTGATGGTTTTTTCATCGGCCATTTTATCGGCGCCGAAGGACTTGCGGGCGTTAATATTGGCTGGTCATATGTTACCGTCTTATTTGGATTTGGCTTACTGGTTGGTGTCGGCACAGGCAGCCTATATTCGATTGCAAAAGGTGCTGAAGAAAATGAAAAAGCTCGTAATATTATTGGGCAATCTCTCACATTAATTCTCATGCCTGGCTTAATCTTTGGTGTTATTTTATATATCTCAGCGCCCACATTGGTTTATATGCTCAGCGATCCTGAGTATCGCGTAAGCCAGAAATTTGTCACAACTGCTTACATGGCCATTGATTTCATCCGTGTATTTGCAGTCAGTGCCCCTTTAGTGATTGGGAGCTTAGCTTTACCTTTTCTTGTTCGTAATATGGGCAAACCTTATTATGCAACGCTATACATGGCAATTGGGGTTTCCATCAATATTTTATTCTCTTATCTTTTTATTGTGGTTTGGGAATTTTCTGTATTGGGTGCCGCCATTGCCAATATTATTGGCGAATCCTGTGCGATGTTTTTAGGTTTATATTACATCTTTTTCAAAAGTGGTGAGCCGCTTAAATCGCATCACTTTAAGCCAAACTTCAAATTGATTAAGCACATTATCATCAATGGTGCCTCCACATTTTTCATGTATATCTATGTCGGCTTTATTATGATGCTGCACCATAAAATGCTCGTTAAATATGGTGGCACAGTAGCTGTTTCTGCTTATACCATCACGGGTTATATCATCACGATTTATTATCTTGGCATGGAAGGCATTGCAAATGGCGTCCAACCCATTATCAGCCGCTTATATGGTAGAGAAAATTATTTATCCACACGCGCCATTATCCGCATGATGGTTTTTGTGGGCATGAGTTACGGCATCGTGCTCACTGTCTTATTACAAATATTCCCTGAGTTTTTTACAGCGCTATTTACAAATGACAAAGAGCTCTCCAAAGTCACCATTCATGCCATTAATTACCATCTACCTGTGTTATTTTTAGAAGGTGCATTTGTGATGGTTACAGTGTTTTTCCAAGCAATTGGTGAAGGCACTAAAGCATTAGTGATTTCCATTGGCAACTTGCTGATACAAGTGCCATTTTTATTCATATTACCTAATTATTATCAATTAGATGGCGTTTGGATCAGTATGCCATCTAGCGCCGCCTTACTCGCAATCCCTGTGATTTATTGGGCATATTTACGCTATCAGAAAATTACTTAACCAGCCTAATCCACCACATGCTATCACCACGAACCAAACTGGCAACTTCCAATACATCAGCGCCACAAATGCAATTAAAGCCAAACTAAAATCTGTGGCATTTAAAATTGTGTTGATCCAAATGGGTTGATAAAAAGCCGCTAATAATAAACCGACAACAGCAGCATTCACGCTCATTAACGCCGCTTTTGTTCGCGAATGACAACGCAGTTGCTCCCAAAAAGGTAAAACGCCTAACACCAATAAAAATGATGGTAAGAAAATTGCAACTAATGCAATCATTCCTCCTAACCAACCATTCGGTGCATCATTCATACTTGCACCCAAAAACGCTGCAAAAGTAAATAAAGGCCCAGGAACAATTTGTGTTGCACCATAACCTGCTAAGAATAGATCTTTATTCATCATTCCTGTTTCTACCACTTCTGCTTGTAGCAGAGGCAATACAACGTGCCCACCGCCAAAAACTAATGAGCCTGCGCGATAAAAATCATCCACAATCGCAAGCGTTGTACTCGGCAATAACCATGCAAAAACAGGTAATATGATTAGTAATATAAAGAATATTGATAACCAAAAACCACCCATTTTCATAGAAATCGGTAGTTTTAATGCAGCCTGATCACTGATTTTGGGCTTAAACAACACAATGCCAACAATCCCTGCAATCATGATTGCCATCACTTGCCCAAATGCAGAAGGTACAGCGAGCACAAAGCAGGTTGTAATCACCATAATTGTTATTCTCGTTTTATCTGGACAGAGATTTCTTCCCATTCCCCACAATGCTTGTGCAACGATCGCAACTGCTGCAATTTTTAATCCATGCAAAATTCCTGATGTTGCAATATCACTATATTGCGCTACGCCCAATGCAAAAATAATCAACAAAATGGCTGACGGCATCGTAAAACCTAGCCAAGCACATAATGCACCCAAGTGCCCTGCCCGAGATAAACCAATCGCAATACCCACTTGACTACTGGCTGGCCCAGGTAAAAACTGACACAACGCAACAATATCTGCGTATTGTTGATCACTCAGCCATTGTCTTTTACCAACAAACTCATCACGAAAATAACCTAAATGTGCAACAGGTCCGCCAAAAGAGGTTAAACCTAACTTCAAAAAGATCAAAAATACTTGCCAAGCAGATGTTGAACTAGACAAATTAATCGCCCCTAAATTAATAACAAAATGGATTCAATATAAACTAGCACTATGACAGTGACATGAATTTAACAAAACTTCATCGCAAAAAGATTCAATGCTTGTTTTCGCTCTGCCCAATCTGGCATAAATTCTGTCATAAATGCTTTAAACCGATGATTATGACTACGTTCTAAAAGATGCACCAATTCATGTACTAAAACATATTCTAAGTGTAAAAAAGGATACTTTGCGAGCTCTGTATTGAGCCAAATTCTTTTAGCACGAGTATTACAAGTTCCCCATCGAGTTTTCATTTTCTTCAATCGCCATTCAGATGATTGCACCTGCATTTTCTCTTCCCATTGCGAGATCAGTTCAGGCAGAACAGCTTGAAGTTCAGTACGATAAAGATGATCTAATAATTTTATTTTTTGCTCAGTGGTTAAATCACCATTGCTTTGCAAAATAATTCGATGATCTTCAATGATGGCTTGTGCTTTTTTATGATTCGTTTCTAAGACTAAAGCATAAGCCTTGCCCCACAAATAATGCTTTTCATCAGCCTGATATTGTAACGCTTGAACCTTCGGCATCGTCAACAATTTTACCAATTGTGCTTTCACCCAAGGCAAATGCTGCAATAACATTGCTTGAATCTGAGCTTGAGACAATCTTTTTGGCACGCTCACATAAGCTTTGCCATCTTTTTTCACGCGAATATAGAGATTTTTAATCGCTTTAATTTCTAAAACAAACTCAATATCCTCAATGATCACAACTTTAGATTTCATCATACTTTTGAATAAAGGCTTTTCAACAGTTATCCTCATTGACTAACTATTGATCACAACAAAAGAAGATCTTTTATTATCTTTATTTTCATGCAGTTAACAAAGTTATAAAAAGATCTTCACTTTTTCCTCACAATTTTATCCACAGGTTATTTGGATAAATTGGGATAACTCCGAACAACCTCAAATGCCCACTTTCTCGCCTACGGCGAGAAAGCTTATGGATAAATATAACTATTCGCCTTTTGCTAATGTTTGAAGGTAAATCATAATTGCGCTTGATTCATACAACCAAGTCACAGATTTGTCTTCATTCACAATGTATAAACAAGGCACTTGACGCTTGCCACCTTCATTGATCAAGCGCGCTTCAGCGGCTTTATCATTCAATGCATCCACCAACTCAATTTTCAAATTCAAGCGGCGAATTTCACGACGCACTTTTACACAAAATGGACAAGCGTGAAATTGATACAATTTTAATTGTGCCGTTGCATCATCTAGCTGCTTTTGTTCCGCAACAGAACGGATCATCGGTGCTGGTGCTGTTAATTTATCTAAACCTAAAATGATTTTGCCTAAAATCCAACGAATGACTTTCATTATTTTTGCTCCTTAGCTGTTTCCCATTCTGTCCATGCATTGTAACCACCTTGTAAATCGTAAACTTCTTTAAAGCCTAGATCCAACATGATATTGCGTGCTTTTTCACTACGATTACCTGAACGACAAAATACATAAACAGGTTCATCTTTATTCAAACCTTTCAATTGCACTGTGAAATCTTCTGATAAATAATCAATGTTTTGTGCTTGACCAATCGTACCATCATTGAATTCATCCGCTGTTCTCACATCCACTAATTGAATCGAATGATCCTTCATTAGTTCGTGATAAGCAGCAGGATCACGCAAGTAGCTAGCATCTTCGCCCCACCCCAATTGCAAAGTGAATAGACATGTGATCAATAATAGAATCTTTTTCATATTTTTCTCCACAAAACAAAAGCCTCAATCTGAGGCTTTTCTCGATTAATAAGAACTATGCTTTCTTTAAGAATAGCCTACTTAACCAGCAAACCATCATAATGCCTAAAACCAATGCAAATATGCCATAAATGATCATCATATATTCAGCCATATTTAAGCCCCACAATGACCATGTATCTTCGCCACAAATGCCCGTTTGCATGAAATGTGAAGGAAACCATTTATGCATTGGCAAACCCAATGGAAACGATGCTTCATTAATAGAGCAGCTGCTTGTAAAAGGATTATAATCTGGACGCAAGCGATCCAATGTGATCATTTCTAAATTCAAGCTCCATAAAAAACCTCTGATAATTGCCCAAAAAACACCAATATAACCGATCAATTTTAAAATAATATTCTTTGGATAAATCGCTGTGATGAATGCAAATAGAGCCATCGCAATCATTGCAAAACGGATATAAACACACATTTCACAAGGTCTTTGTCCCAAATGTTCTTGGAAATAAAAGACAGCAATCAGCTCCAATGCCACTGCAATTAAACCGCCTAGAATCCATAACCAGCGTTGATCCTGCCACTTGGCAACTGTTAACCACCATGAACTTTTTTGATTGAGCTTAGACATAATTTTAATCTTCTTTTGAAGTTTGTAATGTGCGGATCACTGCTTCTAACTCTGCAACGCGCGCTTTTAAATCATCCACTTCACTACGAGTTTTTAAAAGGATTTTCTGTTGGATTTCAAATTCATCTTGCTTTGCGAACTTAAAGTTTGGCAGAACATTTTCAAGTTGCTCTTTCACAACTCGATCAATCTCTGCATGAGTATTTTTCAAACCTTCTGGCAATGATTCCTGAATTTTACCTGCCATATTTTGTAAAAAATCTTTTGGCATAATGCCCTCACAACTTTCAATAAAGTCATCATTATACGCGAAAGATTAGCTCCATCGTACCAATAAAGATAATAATCCTGCCGCAATTAATGGCCCAACAGGTACACCATTAAATACTGCAACGCCGATGATTGTGCCGATCAATAATTCAGGGACATACATTGGGCGAGATTCTAATAAAGATGCGCCTTCCCCACCAAGCCACGCGACAGCAATTCCCACTAGAACAGCTGCGATGGACTGCCAATTTTTCAATGAACCTAGCACTTCCAGCAAATTAATTTTCCCACTGGCTAAAGGCGCCATAACGCCAATGGTTAAAATGATCACGCCCAACCATAAGCCTTTCTTTTCCACCAACGGTAAAAACTGATTCAGTGGCGTTATTTTCATCACAATCAACACGAGCATTGCGATCAACACAGTATCGTTTTTACTCAGCAAACCCAATCCAGCGATCACTAATAAAAAGAGCAGTGTAAAATCTATATTTTCCATTAATTTCTGTAATCCTTGTTTCATGCATCATCCATAGCATTAATATTCACTCAATATGATGTAAAACATGCTACCACTTAAGCAAAATGGTTCATAATATTAGAGTCAATCAAATTCATAATAAAAGGAATGATTATGAAATTATCTTGGTCGAAATTTTTAATAACATCCACATTGCTATTATCATTTTCCTATGCTGTACCTTATGAGCCCATCAATATTGATCAATTGCTCATCAAAAAAGAACAAGGCGCAACGATTAATCTTCAATACTTACAAGATCGCATTGAAGAGCTCTCCAAAAATGCAGGCACATATCCCACACAATTTGATTCTGAACAAGATAAAGCGCTCGCTCAAAAAGAAACACAAGTTTTATTAGAAATTGCTAAAACTATGACTGATTCAGCCGATGAACCCAGTACACTTTATTTAGCCATGCAAATTGCACGCATTGGCCATAATTTGGACATTAAAGGGGCTGCTGAGCAAACAATCAGTTATGCAGATCGTTTCATAGAAAAAACACCTAATGATTCCAGAGGATATTTTTTTATGGGCGCATTTTTATCAGAAGCAGGTAAAGCCAAGGAAGGAAAACCCTACTTAGATAAAGCATTAGAACTTGGCAATGAAGCTGCTCGCTGGTCTCTGGCAATGTCAGCTTTGTTTGAAGGTAATACAGAAGAAGCTTTAAAAGAATTAAAAATTTATCAAAAAAGCTATCCAAATGATGCTCGTGCGAAGCAACTCATTGAAGCGATTAACAGTGGTAAATTAGAACTGAAAAGCTCTGAGTAATTATTGTACTTCACCAATACTTTTGACTAGAATGATTGAATTATCCAAAAATGAGCGATGTCATGAAAAATAAAGGATTTACACTGATTGAATTAATGATTGTTGTTGCAATCATTGGTATTTTATCCATGATTGCTTTACCTTCATATCAAGATTACACCAAACGTGCCTATGTTGTTGAAGGATTATCACTAGCCAATAGTTTGAAAACGGATATTATGGTTCAACATGCATCATCTGGTAGCGTTGACTTATCTCAAGTTCAACAAGGTCAATCTATCTCAGGACAAGCCGTAGATGCCATATGGACTTCAAATACTCAAAGCGATTCGAATAGTTTTTTCTCAACAAAAATTGTTATTTACTTTAATCAAAAAGTTGTTTCTAATCCATCAACTACGCCAACAAGACCACCTCAATTTTTTGAAGTATTAACGTCCAATAATGTTCTTATGCTAGATGGCAGAGAAGTTGATGGTAGCATTGTTTGGAAATGTTTCATGCAAGGCTCAGGCGTCTTATCAAGATGGCTGCCTGCTAACTGTAGATCTGAAGTTGATATTATTAAGTAATAAGGAATATTATGACTAATAAAGGATTTACACTAATTGAATTAATGATCGTTGTTGCAATCATTGGTATTTTATCCATGATTGCAATGCCTTCTTATCAAGATTACACAAAGCGCGCTTATGTTGCTGAAGGATTAAATTTAGCTGGAGGTATGAAAATAGCTGTCATGGAGCACTTAGTAGCATCAGGCAATTTTCCATCTGGTGCAGCGATTCATCCACAAGGAAAAGAAATTACAGGGCAAGCTGTAAGTGGTATTTATGTGGATGCTAGCACCCCAGAATCAGAAAATAAAATTGCTTTTATTCATATATTCTTTAATGAAAAAGTGATTCCTAATGCCAATCCGATCCATCCAACATGGCCCGATTTACCAATTGTTATGCAAAAAAATAACTTTTTAACATTAGTTACAGAAAATAATGGTGGTGGAAGCTTTCAATGGAAATGTAGCATGAAATCTGCAGCTTTATTAGCACGTTGGCTTCCTGCTAATTGCAGAGCACAAATGGGTATTTAGCCATCCTAATTGAGCGGCTTTCTTTTGATAATGCTTTTCAAATCTCTAATTAATTATCCATCAAATCGATATCTTTTGTTTCTTTAGAAAAAGTAATTGCGATAAAGCTCACAATACCAACCACAGCCAAATAGTAGCCTACATAATAAATGCCTTTCTCAAAGCCCATTAAATATGTGATGGCAAATGGTGGTAATGATCCGCCTAAAATCCCGCCCAAGTTATATGTCATCGATGCACCTGTATAACGCACTTGCGTTGGGAAAATTTCAGATAAAAATGCCCCCATTGGCGCAAAGTTAAAGCCCATTGCGAATAATCCAAAAGATAAATAAATGGTTGTTAATACAACATCGCCACTTGTCACAGATAAACCAAATAGCAAACCCGCAGCCATAATGATGATATAACTCACCAATAAAACAGGTTTACGACCATAACGATCACACAACAATGCTGAAATTGGTGATGCGATTGCCATGAACATAATCGCAATGGATAACATCACTAAATATTCTGTTCGTGTATAAACATGTGTCGTAACTGTACCATATTGCAAAGAGAATACAGTGATGATGAAAAACAATGTATAACAAGCCACCATGCTGATCGAGCCAACTGCTAGCATTTTTGTATGCTTTGTGAACATTTCCATTAATGGGATTTGAACACGTTTTTCTGACTTTTCGATTTTCTTAAATGCAGGGCTTTCAATAATGCTTAAACGCACATATAACCCGATAATCACCAATGCGGAACTTAAAATAAACGGTATGCGCCAGCCCCAAGAATTAACAGCTTCTGGCGTTAACATCTGTTCAATCGCAATGAAAATTCCACACGCTGCTACAAAACCAATCGGCGGACCTAATTGCGGGAACATACCAAATAATGCACGCTTGCCTTTCGGTGCATTTTCTGTGGCTAACAATGCTGCGCCGCCCCATTCTCCGCCCAAACCTAAACCTTGCCCAAAGCGCAAAATACACAACAAAATTGGTGCAACAAAACCAATAGAATAATACGTTGGCAAGAAGCCAATTAAAGTCGTGCTGATGCCCATAATCAGCAACGAAGCCACCAATGTCGTTTTTCGACCAATGCGATCACCAAAATGACCAAACAGCGCAGAACCTACAGGACGCGCGACAAATGCGACACCAAAAGTTAAAAATGTTAATAGCGTTTGCGCTTCAGGATTTGTGGATGGAAAAAACAGTGGACCAATGAATAGTGCCGTTGCTAAACCAAAAATATAGAAATCATAAAACTCAACTGCTGTACCGATGAAGCTCGCCATTGCAACACGAACATAAGAATTTCGCGGCTCTGCTTCTGTTGTTGTCGTGGTTGCATCCATAGGTTGCAACGTATCCTCAAAAACTGTCGACATAAAACACCCTTTTAGACGGAATAACGTCATTATTTTTATTGATAGAATTCGTTAAACCTATTGGCGTTGATAAGCAAGAGTGCGTGCTTTGAACGTTTGTAACCTTTTGGGTTTTATGACCAATAGTTCTATTGGTATATCATATTATTTTCTGAAATCAAAGAACGTTATAAAAAAGCCAAATATTTTTGGCTTTTCAAATGATTCATCATGATTTTCATGCAAAATAATATAACTCTGCATTGATGGGATATTTAATACTGCCAAGTTTTTTATATTGACGCTCTTTCGGTAACAATGGCAAGAGTGCATTCACATAATCAAATGGGCGATGCATATAGCGATCTTGTAAGTCATTTAATTGTGCCATCACCGAATCATCCACTAATGATTTCTCTACCCAATCATCTTCTTTTGCATCATGCTCGTACTCAATGAAGTAATTCTGAAAATGATCTTCCCACAAGGTTTCTGCCGTTTGTCTTTCATGAACAATCACAATATTTTCATCATAATCCTGCCATTCTGCGGCATCCATTTTGTTCTCTTTGAGAAAACGATCGATCACCACAAATGGAATATTATGCTCATAACCTTCGCGCATATTGTCTTGAATCATTTGGATCATCTCTTGAACATCTTCAGCGCTTTGCTTTTGTTTAGGATTCTCTTTCGCAAATTTATCCACTTGAGATTTTGCATAAGCATAATCAGCAAAATTTAAATGAATCAAATAATCCTGCTGCATTGCATATAATTGCTCAATGATGGAGCTTAATTTTTCGCCTTGCACAGCAAAAATTCCATCTTTAGAAAACTCCGTGGTCATATAGTGCAATAGCTCAGTTAATGATGTGTCTGGCGGCAATTTCTCTGTTTGCACATTGCTTGGATATGGCAAAGATGCAAATGGGCTATTGGAAACGCCACGAATGGTTTTATCTTGATAACATTGCATCATGTCGATCATTGGCTTTTCTAGTTGCTCACTATCATAAATCGCAATGTGTTGGGTTTTAGTGCTATTTTGCAGGAAGTAAACATAAATGCCCGCAGGTAAATCTGACATAAATAAATGGTTAGGCTGAACTAAATGGAAACCTAAATGCTCGGCTTCATGAATCAATTGATCAATCATTGCTTGATGAGCAGTTTCACCACGGTGCGCCGTTAATTTCACTCGTGGCTGATTGATGATTGGCATACCATGATTTGGCATTGCCATCGCTTTTTTCATCATTCGGCCAATCCAAAAACGGAAACCAAAAATCGCCAACAACACAACAATAATCACAGCCACAATCGCCGCGCCAATAAACTTCCCAACTAACAATATAAAATCCATTCAAATCCTTTATTTTTACTTTTTAATACTTATTTTTCAGTCGATTAAATTAGATTAGCATTATACAAAAGAATTATGTTCTGAATGGATTATTTGAGTGCATGCTACAACACGCCTCCTTCTGGATTTTCATAATAATAAGTTGGAATTAAGACATAACGAATTAAGCGTTCAGCTTTAGGTTCACTATATCTGGGAGGAGGATTTCTATATCCGATTATTTTATTACCAGGCGCTGATCCAACTTTGTAATTAGTTCCATGTGGTAACACATTATCTAAACGGCCTAATGTAAGCTTAAATAGGGTATTTAGATCAGTATAAAAATAATTCATATATCCTAAAATTTCGCCTGTTTCTGAATCAACAATAACTGTTCTTTGACGCGCTAAACCTAAACCTACTCGTGTTTGTTCTTCACGCATTACATAGTAGCGAGATTGAATATGATCTCGAGTACCTTCATAGCATCCATCTTCTCTTTTTTCTCTATAATAAATACCGTAATCCTCATTCATTTTTTTATTAGGATTTTTTAAAGACTTTCCAGAAATTGCAAGTTGACCTTTATTTCCACGATCATTGATATATCCACTTTCAATAAATTGATAAGGTCCTAGCTCGGTATCATTACAATAGTTATCTTTAGTTTTAAACTCTGTATGTGTATATCTATCTTTGTCTATTTTTAAGGAGGGCAATTCTAAAAAATGTTCTTTTGTCACATGTTTACCATCAGAATAAAAAGTTTGTACATCAACATAATTATTGGCTTTAACTTGTTTATTAATATAAAAACCTGGCTGGCTTAAAGCATTACGCCACTCATAATCTAAATAGAATTTATCCAAAAAAGGTGTCACGCATAATCCAGTAGCTCCTATCATCAGCAACATAATATTTATGATTTTATTTTTGTTTCTAACAAACCTTATACAAGCAAAAATAATGATCACAATTGATAATAATAAAAAGAAGCCCCAAAACCACGGAAACATTTCCCATGGTTTAATATTGGTATTACCTAATATCCATCTAAAAATGGGTGGTGCATATTCATAGTAATTAGACATTTTATTATTCTCTCTATAGTGCCAAAGCTTAGTATTTAGCTAATTTATGTCTAATCACTTTATCAGAAAATCACCTCTGATTCTTCATCATCAAATCAAGCTTTTCCCAGATTTTCTCTAAGCGTTTTTCAGAAACAGGCACAACTGTTTTCATGGGTTGTGCGAACAGTGAAACTGCTAATTCTTCAATCATCCAGCGATATTCCACAACTTCTGCAATTTCTCCGACTTTCATGATTGCAGTTTTGAGCTGCGATAAATGCTGCTCAATGATTATGGCATGATCGCCATCACGGTTCATATTTTGGCTAAAGCGCTCCACACGAACTGCCATTGCCTTCATATAACGAGGCAATTGCTTACGCCATTCTTGCGGTGTATTGCTGATGAAACTTGCATAAATCAAACGATCTTTCGCCTTTTGGATTGGCTTTTCGATCATGGCTCGATTCATCGGATGCATCGCGCGTAGCGCATCAGAAACCTTTTCACTTTCTAGGAAAATTTCGATCACAAGCTTCGTTAAATCCGTTGCTTCACTCACGATTGTTTTACGCATATTATTCAGTAATGCATTAAAAGTTGCGGCATCTTTTGGCAACTTTGCTTCATCCAAATAATCGCGAATCAAAGCTTTCATCAAATCATCTTTGAGGATCGTTTCGTTACCCACTTGACGGAACATCAAAGCCAATTTGCCAAACTGTGGCCATTGCTTTTGTAGGTATTTAACCTCGGAGCGAAGCGCTTTTAAGCTTAAATCAATCAATGTTTGTAAATGTGCACGGTTTGCTTCACTTTGGCGATCATACAATTTTGCTTTTACACCATTTTCAACTTCTTCTAGTGCAACGTAACCCACCAATTGAATGCCATTACGTGTGAATTTAACTTCCGATTCAATCGCCCAATTATCTATTGTGAATACTTTTTCATCTGATTGTGCCACAGAATTATTTTCACTAGCCTCAACACTTTTCTGCTTTTGTTTCTGCTTTTTAGATTGATTCGGGGATGCTGCCAATGCCTGAAAAGCCGTTTCCGCTTTATGGGAAAACTGCTGTTTCAAGCTTTCTAAATCACGACTTTGCCCCAATGTTTTACCACCAGCATCAATGATGCGAATATTCATGCGCAGATGTTTATCCAATGCTGACTCATCAAACTCATGCGGTTCAATTTCAATTTGGCGCAACTTTTTAATGATGGTTTGCAATTGGTAATAGAGATTGCCTTCTGCAAATTCGATCTCGTTAAAAATCTTATCCGCAAAATCAGGTAATGGCACAAATTGGCGACGATAACTTTTTGGCAACGTGCGAAGCAATTCTGTAATTTTCTCTAAAATCAAACCACGCGATAACCAATCTAAACGCGTTTGATCCAATAAATTGAGTGCTGCTATCGGCACTAACAATGTCATACCATCATCCTGATGGGCAGGATCAAATAGATATTGCGTATTAAGCTTTAAACCATTCAATTCCAAAACTTCTGGGAAATCATCGAGATTCAGATTACCATCGTGCGCAAGAATGTCTGCTTCCGTGAAGATCAAAGCATCATTATTTTTACGAACTTGGCACCATTTTTCGAGCTTTTGTACTGAATAACAATCCTGCGGCAAACGCGAATCATACCATTCGTACAGCACAACTTCTTCCGCCAAGATATCACGGCGGCGCGTTTTATCTTCCATCTCCTCAACTTTGTCGATGGTTGCTCGATTTTGTCGATAAAAATGCGCGCGCGTTGCAATGTCATCCTGAATCAAGCCTTCCTTGATCATCAACTCACGAGATAACTCAGGATTAATGCGTCCAAAGCTCACAGGACGATTGCGAATGATCGCTAGGTTAAACAAAAATACAGTTTCATCTGCAACAGCCTGCCCTTGCTTCTTACTCCAATGAGGCTCGTTGTATTGCTTTTTGATCAAATGTGAACCGATGGATTCCAACCATTCAGGATTAATGCCCGCACACATGCGCGCATAAACTTGTGAGGTTTCCACGATTTCCATCGCCATTAACCATTTTGGTGGCTTTTTATATAAGCTTGACCCTGGGAAAACACGGAACTTTTGCCCCATCGCACCTTGATAAGCATTATCTTCCCCAAGCGCACCAATGTGATCCAATAACCCCACCAATAAGGATTGATGAATCATATCTGTGGCAAAGGTTGGGAATTGATAATCGCTCTCTTGTTCGCCTGAAATCGCAGGCAAATCATTCAAAGTGATCTTAGAAGCTTTAAGCATATCGCGGATTTGCTGATACAACTCAAACCACTCACGCATACGCATGAATGAGATAAAGTGCTTGCGGCACAATTCACGCAAATAAGATTGTGAATTGCCCTTCACTTGATTTTGATACCAGAACCATAAATTCAAATAGCCGATAAAATCTGAAGTTTTATCCTTAAACAAACGATGCTTTTCATCGGCTGCTTGCTGCTTATCAATCGGGCGCTCATTCGGATTCTGAATGGATAACAAAGCCACTAAAATCAGAATCTCTTGCCCAATGCCATGCTCAATGCCTTTAAAAATCATCGCACCAAAACGCGGATCGATTGGTAATAAAGCAAGCTTTCGACCCAATTGTGTTAAATGTGTTGCTTCATCAATCGCCTTGATTTCACGGAGTGCCATGTAACCTTCTTTAATTTGGCGAAGTTCTGGCGGTTCAATGAATGTGAAATCTTCAGGATTACCCAAGCGCAAATGCGCCATCTGTAAAATCACAGATGCTAATTGTGTACGCTTAATTTCAGGATCTAAGAACAATGGACGATTTTCAAAATCATCTTGGCTGAATAATCGAATCGCAATCCCTTCGCTCACACGACCACAACGACCACTTCGTTGATTGGCTGAAGCTTGCGCAATCGGCTCGATCAATAAGCGCTGTAAACGCGATCGTGGGCTATAACGACTAATGCGCGCAACACCTGTATCAATCACATATTTAATACCTGGTACTGTTAACGATGTTTCAGCTACGTTCGTTGCCAGTACAATGCGAAGTTTATGGTGCGGTGCAAAGATGCGATTTTGCTCTGCATTACTTAAACGAGAAAAGAGTGGCAATACATCGTAATATCGAGAAAATTCTTTATGTAGAACATCTGCTGCATCACGAATTTCACGTTCACCTGGCAAGAATACTAAAATATCGCCCGCTTGCTCTTGTGATAATTCACGCACAGCGGTTGCGATGCCTTCGATCATATCTTGATCATCACCATCATCATCTTGCAACAATGGACGATAACGAATTTCTACAGGATAAGTTCTGCCTGAAACATTAATGATGGGCACTTTGGATTTTGGCGTTGAAAAGAAATTTGCAAACTTTTCAGGATCAATGGTTGCTGATGTGATGATCACTTTGAGATCTTTACGCTTTTCTAAAATGCGCTTTAAAATCCCCAATAAGAAATCAATGTTCAGCGAGCGCTCGTGCGCTTCATCGATGATGATGACTTCATATTGGTTTAAGAATGGATCTTTGGTGAGTTCAGCCAGCAAAATACCATCTGTCATTAATTTCACAGTGGTTTCTGGCGCTGTTTGATCCGAGAATCGCATTTTATAGCCCACAAAACCGCCGATGGGCACTTTGAGCTCTTCTGCAATACGATCTGCAACACTTCTTGCTGCCAATCGTCTTGGTTGCGTATGCCCAATTAAGCCTTTTGCGCCTAAACCTAATTCTAAGCAAAATTTGGCTAATTGCGTGGTTTTCCCTGAACCTGTTTCACCACAAATCACAACCACAGGATGATCCGCTAAAGCCGCTTTAATTTCATCTCGCGCACGCGCGATTGGTAATGCTTCGTTATAGGTAATTTCAGGGAATTGATGTAATTTAGCCTGAACATTGGCACAAGATTCTTTCATCTCTTGAGCTAGTTTTTCGATCTCTTCAGATGATGCATTTTTTTTTCTTAATTGATGCAAAGCACGACGAAAAAAGTGAGCACGTTTTAGCTCAACTTGTGGTAATAACTCAAACAGCGATGACAAAGAATTCTGACTCATGACATATTCAGTAAAAATAAAATAAGCGCATAGATTATCACATCTTGCGCTTATTTAAGACAACCCATTTTAAATTAAAATAGTCGCTATATTATCTTCTACCTGCTGCATCTAATAATGCATTACTTTTACCTGAACACAACGCATCAGATGTAAAGCCATAGCTTGTTGTTACATAACAAGGAGTTTTCTTCTTACCAACTGTAGCGATAAAGTCGATTCTTAATGCGCCTTTATTAACATCTGAAATTGTTACTTTGCTTTTATCAACACCCAATGCAAATGCAGCACGTTCTTGTAATGTTTGCTCGCCAACAATTGCAGTACAACCACCTAAAACAGCTGCACCAATCACGCCTAAAACCGCTAATTTAAAATTCATTATAATAATCCTATAATCTGTGTTTTATAAGTTGTTTAAGTTAACAACTTCCACCAATATAATCAAGATATTATTAAGTTATGCTAGATATTATAGATAATAAAAAGCTCTAAATCATTTCTGACTTAGAGCTTCGATCCGAGAAGAAATTACTTCTTCTTAGCTTTCTTAGCTTCTGGACCATTTACAGCATCTTTTAAGCCTTTACCAGCTTTGAATGCAGGTACTTTAGATGCTTTGATTTGGATTGTTTTTTCTGGATTACGTGGGTCACGGCCAACACGCGCAGCACGATCACGTACAGAAAACGTACCGAAACCGATCAAAGTAACGCTATCGCCATCTTTCAAAGTTTCTTTGATTGTTTCCATTACTGCATCAACTGTTTTAGCTGCTGCTACTTTACTGATGTCTGCTTTTTCTGCAACTGCTGCGATTAGTTCTGTTTTATTCATAAAATACCTACCTAGTTATTATATACAAGTTCAAACATACTGATCCCCCTCATTTGGAGGGATACAATATGCTTTATACGTTGCAATTACTAACGAGTCAAGAAATTTTAGCAGTGTTTCTCTGTACTTTTGATGTTGCTCATAGGTACTGAAAAGTCCTCTAATGCATTATATCTTTGAAATTCATCATTTTTTTCGATATTTTTCACAAAAGAGTGTTGAATCACTTCATCGAAATGCGACACAGGAATAATCGTTAATTGCTTCTTAATTTCAGCAGGAATATCCTCTAAATCTTTGATATTTTCTTCAGGGATCAGAACTATTTTCAATCCTGCACGAGCTGCTGCCAAGAGTTTTTCTTTCAAACCACCAATTGCTAGGATATTTCCACGCAACGTAACCTCGCCTGTCATCCCAATATCAGAACGAATTGCTTGATTCAATAAGGCCGACAAAATGGCTACAGTAATCGCACCACCAGCACTTGGTCCATCTTTTGGTACAGCACCTTCTGGTGCATGCACATGAATATCCAATTTATCTGCAAAATCATGTGATAAACCATAAGATTGAGCACGTGAACGAATTAAACTCATCGCGGTGCGCATAGATTCTTTCATCACATCACCTAAACTACCTGTTGTGATCAAATTGCCTTTGCCTGGCATCACTTCCACTTCAATACCTAAAAGCTCGCCACCTAATTGCGTCCAAGCCAAGCCATTCACATAACCCACTTGATCATCTTTCTCTTTCACACCAAAACGATAGCGAGGCATACCTAAATATGACTCCAACATTTTTTTCGTAAGCGTTACAGGCTTATGATCATTCACTTTAGTTATCGCTTTACCTTTTTTACCGTCAGATTTCTTCATGATCTCTTTGATCACTTTGCGGCAAACTTTTGCAATTTCACGATCCAAAGAGCGAACACCAGCTTCTTTCGTATATAAACGAATAATGTCTAACATAATGCTGTCTGAAATCTTAATCGCATCTTCTTTTAACTTGTGCTCTTTCAACTGCTTTGGCAACAAGTAATTCTTAGCAATATCCAATTTCTCAAGCTCTGTATAACTTGATAATTCGATGATTTCCATACGATCACGCAATGGCCCTGGAATATTGAAGCTATTAGATGTCGCAATGAACATCACTTCAGACAGATCAACATCCACATCCAAATAGTGATCATTGAACGTAGAATTTTGCTCAGGATCCAAAACTTCCAACATCGCATGTGCTGGATCACCTTTATAATCCGAGCCCATTTTGTCGATCTCATCCAACAACATTAATGGATTCTTAGTTTTAGCTTTTGCGAGCATTTGTACGATTTTACCTGGCAATGCACCAATATAAGTACGACGATGGCCACGAATCTCTGATTCATCATGCACGCCACCCAAACTCATGCGCACTAATTCACGGCCTGTTGCATCTGCAATTGAACGAGCCAGTGTTGTTTTACCAACGCCAGGCGGTCCAATTAAACACAAAATATTACCTTTCACGCTTTTCGTGTGATTTGTCACAGCCAAATATTCCAAAATACGCTCTTTCACTTTATCTAAGCCAGAATGATCTTTATCCAAACGATCCTCTGCTTTCACAATGTCATATTTTAAACGTGAACGCTTATTCCATGGCATTTTCAACAACCAATCAATATAAGTACGCGCGACTGTTCCTTCTGATGACATTGCTGGCATAGATTTCAAGCGTTTCAACTCTGTTAACGCTTTCTCTTCTGCTTCTTTTGGCATTTTTGCTGCAATAATTTTTTCTTCCAACTGATCCAATTCAGACAAGCCAGAATCATTCAAATCATCCAATTCTGTACGAATCGCTTTGATCTGTTCATTCAAATAATATTCACGCTGATTCTTACTCATCTGCTTTTGCACAGAAGCTTGAATACGATTTTGTGTTTCTAAAACATCCACTTCGTAAGTCAATTGTGATACTAAATTTTTCACCAATTGCCCCAAAGCTGGTTCTTCTAGAACTTCTTGCTTTTTCGCAATTGAAACAGGCAAATAATTAATGACTTTAATTGCCAACTGTTTCAAATCATCTTCATGTTTGATGTTCTTCAATAAATCTTCAGGGATTTTTGTGAGTGTTGAAATATTATTGAATAAATTACGAATCACATTGCCATACACTTTAGATAAATTTTCTGACAAATCTTCTTCGATTGGTTCAAGCGTATAATCAGCAATGCAATAATCCAAATCTTCTTCGCTATCATCTGCCACAACTTTGTTGATCGCTTGTAATTTAATACGCTCAGTTGTTTCAACGAGCACTTTATAAGTACCATCTTCAATTTGTACTTTTTGAATAATACGACCAACAACACCAGTGCCATAAACACTTTCCATATCTACAATTTCACTATCCATAGAGATATGAGTCACGAGCAATACTTCATTATTAAAATCTTCGGCAGCTTGCAAAGCACCCATAGAAAGCGGACGACCAATCAAAAGTGGCACTGTTAAAGTAGGAAATACCACTAAATCACGAATCGCAATAATTGGACGCTGATGAATTTCTTGGGAATGTGACATAATATAATAACGACTCCAAAATAATTTTTAGATAACGACTGGTAAACTGTACCATCGTAACTGATTTTTTAAATCATACAATTTAAAATTTCACACTTGTTTATCAATGGAGACGCCACCATTAAAATTCAATCTCTACTTGTAAATATTTATATAAATGAACCGATTTGATCTAAAAAGTAGCTATCAACCTTCAGGTGATCAGCCCACAGCCATTCAAAGTTTAGTCAACGGATTAGATAATGGATTGGCTGCACAAACTTTACTCGGCGTAACAGGCTCAGGTAAAACATTCACCATGGCAAACATCATTGCACAAACGCAACGACCTGCCATCATTCTTGCGCCCAATAAAACATTAGCGGCACAGTTATATGGTGAAATGAAAGAGTTCTTTCCTGATAATGCCGTGGAATACTTTGTTTCCTACTATGATTACTATCAACCAGAAGCTTACGTTGCAGCATCGGATACTTATATCGAAAAAGATGCTTCAGTGAATGATCACATTGAACAGATGCGATTATCTGCAACCAAAGCTATTTTGGAACGCAACGATACAATTATTGTTGCAACAGTTTCTTCCATTTATGGTTTAGGCGATAAAGATCATTACATGAAAATGATCCTTCATCTAACTGTGGGTGAAAGAATTGACCAACGCAGCATTTTAAAACGCTTAGCTGAACTACAATATACAAGAAATGATGTTGTACTTGAACGTGGTAATTTTAGAGTTCGTGGCGATGTCATTGATGTATTCCCTGCTGAAAGTGAACGTTACGCAGTCCGCATTGAGTTATTTGATGATGAAGTGGAACGATTAAGCTTTTTTGATCCTTTAACTGGAAGTGTTGAACGTAAAGTACCACGTTTAACAGTTTATCCTTCAAGCCACTATGTCACGCCAAGAGAAACATTATTGGCTGCCATCGAAAAAATTAAAGAAGAGTTAGTTGAGCAACTGCAATATCTTCGTGCTAACGATAAATTAGTGGAAGCACAAAGATTAGAACAACGCACAAGATTCGATATCGAAATGATCGTAGAACTTGGCTATTGCCAAGGCATCGAAAACTATTCTCGCTATTTATCTGGCAGAAATGCAGGCGATGCACCACCAACATTGTTTGATTACTTGCCGCCTGATGCACTACTTTTCATAGATGAATCACATGTGACAATTCCGCAATTAGGTGCAATGTATAAAGGTGATCGCTCTCGTAAAGAAAATTTAGTAACTTATGGCTTCCGCTTACCTTCGGCTTTAGATAATCGTCCACTACGATTTGATGAATTTGAAAAACTCATGCCACAATCTGTGTTTGTATCCGCAACACCAAGCACGTATGAGGCTGATCATGCAGATAATATTGCAGAACAAGTTGTGCGCCCTACAGGATTATTAGATCCTATCTTAGAAGTGCGCCCAGCGGACACACAAGTGGATGATGTATTAAGCGAAATCTATCAACGCGTTGCTAAAGGTGAGCGTGTATTAATCACGACATTAACCAAACGCATGAGTGAAGATCTCACAGATTTCTTGAATGAGCATCAAGTAAAAGTTCGTTATCTCCATTCCGACATTGATACAGTAGAACGCACAGAGATCATTCGCGATCTTCGTTTAGGTGTATTTGATGTATTAGTGGGCATTAACTTATTGCGTGAAGGCTTAGATATTCCTGAGGTTTCACTCGTAGCAATTTTAGATGCGGATAAAGAGGGATTCTTACGATCAGAAAGATCATTAATTCAAACCATCGGCCGCGCTGCGCGTAACTCAGAAGGTAAAGCAATTCTTTATGCCAATAAAATCACGAAAGCGATGGCAGCAGCGATTGGTGAAACAGAACGACGGAGAGCAAAACAAGAAGAATACAATGAATTGCATGGCATTGTGCCCAAAACTGTCCATAAAAAAGTCGCGGATATTATGCAGGATGCGCGTGATATTGAGGATAATGATCATGACCGACAAAATCAGGCACATGACATTGATTTAAATCAAATCAAAGATCCGAAAATTGTCACTCAAAAAATTGCAGTGCTAGAAAAGCAGATGATGGAACATGCTAAAAACCTAGAGTTTGAAGAAGCTGCTAAAGTAAGAGACGAAATTGATTATTTGAAAAAGTATTTTATTTAACTTTAATTTCCTGTTCAAATTCTATAGGCAAAAAGAAACCCCGCAAGCGGGGGTCTTTAATATTTACATTAAATTAGAAATTATGAACCTGAAATTGTATCGCGGCAATTAACAGGCAACCATTTATCTTTCATCGCTGTAGATTTAGCAGTACATGTCCAATTTACAGAACCTGCAGCATCAGCATTATTAGCGCCAATACCACTACCTGATGGAGATAAAGTCAATGTTGCACCAGTTGCTACTTTTTCAGTATAAGTAATAACAATAGTACTTACTGCATCAGCCGCACTGCCATCAGTAACCTCAATAGAAGCAACCGATTGTCCTTTAATATCACCCGCATCAGCCAAACCTGCTTGAGTATTTCCTGTAGGCCATTTACCTTGTGTAGAAAAGTATTCAGTAACTGCCATTTTAGCACCTGTTGCTAATGCAATACCTTCAGAAACATAAGTACGTTTAGTGTAATCTTGGTAAGCTGGCAATGCGAACATTGATAAAATACCGATAATAGCAACAACGATCATTAACTCGATTAATGTAAAACCTTTCTGTAACATAATTTTCTCTCCAAAAAATTAATTATTATTGTCTAGTGACGCCTAACATTAAGCATAAGACATGCCAAATATTAAAATTTAATATAAAAACAATTACTTATATTGAATTATATTTTTATTATACTAACATCACTCGTTTAAACGGAGTTTCTTCCAATGAATCATGACATAAAATGTCATCCATAGAATACTATCTCCGCGAAACACTATACCATAAAATTTTAAACATAAAAAAAGCCCACATTCATAAGAATGTGGGCAGAAGCGGAGATACTATTATTATTTATTATTCAGTAAAATTTATTTATCTGTTTTTTACATGCCTAGACTTAAGCAATAAGAATACCAACTAATAAATAACCAATAACATCAATTAATTACATAAATATACTTTTTATAGCTTTAATAACCATTCTTGAATCATCCACTCTTGTTTAACACTTGTAGACGATAACTCAATGATTTTTATAAAAGCCTCATAATACTCTAATAGCGCTGTTGCTGGGCGCTCTGACAGAGTCTGCGAGACCAATCCTGCACCTTGATTACCTTTTAAAGCCTGCGCCAACCAATATAAAATCAAATGAGCTGCAAACTGCCAATTTTTGTCAATGAATTCAGATAACTCTTTCAAATTATTTCTGTGCTGCAAATAGCGAACTAAGAGCTTATCTAGCTCATTCACTGTCACCATTACATCGGATGACAAAAATTTGTACGACAAAATTGGTCGCTCGTAACTCAATGCCAATAATTGCTGTAAAACTTCTCTCGATGCTGTTAATCCTTGCGATTCCAACCATTGCAGGATCGTTTCATTCTGCCCATTAACTGACAATAATTGTCTCTGGCATCGACTAGTAATCGTAATGGGTAGCTTTTTAGGATAACTGGAAACCAAAATCAAATAACAATTTGCCACAGGCTCTTCTAATGTTTTTAACAATGCATTGGCTGCATTGAGATTCATCTCATGTGCATTATGGATCACAATCACTTTGCGGCCAGTTTCACTCGTCATCTGTGCAAATTGGATCAACTGACGAATTTGGTCAACTTTAATAAAGTGACTCTTCTCTTCTGAGGCAATGCTTAATAAATCGGGATGACTATTTTTGTCAATCCATAAACAGCTTTGACATTTCCCACAAGCACGTTGATCTTTCCGATCTAAACACAAAATACTTTTAGCAATATCATTGGCAAAAATAGATTTACCAATATCTTGTTCGCCAGTAATGAGCAATGATTGAGGGAATTTCCCTGAATCGTAACGATTGACCATTTCTGTCAATTGATCATCAAACCAAGGCAAATATGCAAATTTTGTCACAATATTACTCATAGAAATTTCTGCAAAGCAGTTTCAATCTGCATTGTAATATCATCAATGGATAATGATGCATCTACTTTCACAAACTGTTCGGTTCTCTCTTTTGCCAATTCCGAATAACCTGAACGAACAGTCTCAAAAAAATCAATCTGCTCGCTCTCAAAGCGATCCAAAGCTTGACGTTTTTTAGCACGAGCCATGCCTTGTGAAACATCTATATCAAACCAAAATGTGCGGTCTGGCCTTAAACTTTCCTGCAACCATGTCTCTAAATAGACAATGTGCTCTCTTCCAATCGAACGACCTGCTGCCTGATAAGCATATGTTGCTTCTGTAAAACGATCACATAAAACCCAATTGCCACGATTCAACGCTGGTTTAATCACTTGCTCAATGTGCTCTTTACGGGCTGCAAACATCAACAACAACTCTGTTTCAGCACACATATTTTCTGTTAATAATAAATGACGAATTTTTTCAGAAAGATCTGTTCCGCCTGGCTCACGAGTTGTGATAACACTAATATTTTGATTCATCAACCAATCTTTAATGATTGGGATTTGCGTGCTTTTACCTGCACCTTCCGTACCTTCAAACGTAATGAAACGCCCAAGATTTTTTGACATGATTATTTTCCACTATTCAATCGTGCACGATATTCACGAACTGATTTATTATGCCCATCCAATGTTGCATTGAACACATGCTCACCTGATCCATCGCCTTTCGCTACAAAATATAAACTATTGCCTTCTTTGGGATTTGCTGCGGCATAAACAGCTGCAACACTTGGCATTGCGATTGGCGTTGGTGGCAAGCCATCTCTTGTATAAGTGTTATACGGTGTATCTCTTTGTAAATCACTGCGATAAATTGTGCCTCGATATTTATCACCCAAACCATAAATCACTGTTGGATCTGTCTGTAAACGCATACCTTTATTCAAACGTCGAACAAATACACCTGAAATTTCTGGTCTTTCATGGGCAACACCAGTTTCTTTTTCAATGATAGACGCAAGTGTTAATAATTCATGCTTGTTTTGAATAGGTAAATCTATATCTCGTTTATCCCAAACTTCATCCACAAAACGATTCATAGATTCATAACTGCGTTTTAAAACATCGACATCTGTATAACCACGAGGGAAAAGATAAGTTTCAGGCATAAAGTAACCTTCATAAGGCTGGCCTTCATAACCAATCAACGCCATAACTTCTTCTGGCGTTTGATCATCTGAAATTGTATGCACTACATCTGGAGATTTAGCCAAAGCCTCTCGCATTTGCTTAAAACTCCAACCATCCACAATTGTAAAACTATATTGAACACTACGACCTTTCGTCACCATCGCCCAAAAATCAGCAGGACGCATATTATCAGTCACTTCATACTCACCGACTTTAACGTCATTAAGTGTGCCTGTTAAACGGCCATAAATTTTTAAAAATTGTGTATTGGTATTTGGCAACTCTGCTTTCAATGCACGTAAAACAGAGTCTGCATTCATGCCTGATTTTACGTCAATTAATACAGTTTTATTATCGGCAATCATAGGAGATTTCATATAATTTAAAAAATTATAACCAAACTGCGTCAAACCAACGAATAATCCGATGAATAAAACCAGCAAAATCGCGCGAGAAAGAACATATTTCACTATAAAAAATAGTACTTTCTTTATGTAGTGCAAAAACTTCATTAATCTTTAGCTCTTTGGAAAATTAATGTACCGTTTGTACCACCAAATCCAAATGAATTTGAGATTGCAACGTCGATTTTTCTCTCTTGCGCTGTATGTGCCACAAGGTTCAAATCGCAACCTTCATCTGGATGATCTAAATTAATCGTGGGTGGCGCAACATTATCTCGAATGGATAATACAGAGAATACAGCTTCAATACCACCAGCAGCTCCCAGTAAATGCCCTGTCATCGATTTTGTTGAACTCATTGCTAATTGGTATGCATGCTCACCAAAAATTGATTTAACTGCTGTTAACTCAGCCATATCACCCAGTTTTGTTGAAGTACCATGAGCATTGATATAGTCCACAGCATCAGCATTTAATTTCGCATCATTCAATGCCATTGTCATACAACGACCCGCACCTTCGCCATTTTCCATGGGCGAGGTAATGTGGTAAGCATCACTTGTAGCACCAAAACCAACCAACTCACAATAAATACGTGCACCACGCTTTACTGCATGTTCGTAAGATTCCAAGATGATTACACCTGCGCCATCGCCTAAAACAAAACCATTGCGATCCTTATCCCACGGACGAGAAGCTTTTGTTGGTTCATCATTACGATTTGATAATGCTCTTGCTGCTGCAAAGCCACCAATACCTGTTGGCGTCGTTGCCATCTCTGCACCGCCAGCAATCATAACATCCGCATCACCGTAAGCAATCATTCTTGCAGCCATGCCGATGGAATGTGTACCTGAAGCACACGCTGTTACAGGTGAAATGGAAGGACCTTTAAAACCTGTCAATATAGATAATTGCCCTGGCAACATATTAATAATGGAACGAGGCACATAAAAAGGACTGATACGATTAGGGCCTTTATTCAATAAAGTCTCACAGTTTTCCTCAATACCAGGTAATCCGCCAATGCCTGAACCTAACATTGCACCAATACGATCAGCATTCTCATCAGTGATTTCTAAACCTGCATCTTTAATTGCATCAACAGCAGCACCAATACCATATTGGATAAAAAGATCCATTCGTTTAGCATCTTTTGGATTCATATATTTTGATACGTCAAAATCTTTTGTTGATGCTGAAAAAGTAACAGGATAGCCAGTAGCATCAAATGCAGTAATGGGCGCTGCACCACTGACTCCAGCTAAAATATTCGTCCAAGCTGATTCCACGGAACTTCCTAATGCAGAAACGATACCTAAGCCTGTGACAACTACTCGCTGCTTCATAACAATTCCTTAAATTTTAATTCCATAAAAAATAAAACGGCTTCATAAAACTTGTGAAGTCTATGAAAACCGCTCTATTGACAATTCTGACCAGATTATTCAAATTATGACATTGAATAAAATTATTTATCTAAGTTTGCTGTCACGTAGTCAATTGCTTGTTGAACTGTAGTGATTTTTTCAGCTTCTTCATCTGGAATTTCACAATCAAACTCTTCTTCAAGAGCCATTACTAATTCAACTGTATCTAAAGAGTCCGCGCTTAGATCATCAATAAAAGAAGATGAATTGTTTACTTGCTCTTCTTTTACTTGAAGTTGTTCGATAACAATCTTCTTAACACGTGCTTCGATATCGCTCATAATTTTAAAAATCCTTAACTTAATAAAAAAATAGGTATCAAATTACCAAAATGTATTTTAAAAAAAATGTTTGCTAAAGTCCAAGACTTTTTAACATCTTGCCTTAAGGCATAAACATTCCGCCGTTTACATGGATAGTTTCACCTGTGATATAGCTTGTTTCTTCAGCTGCTAAAAACTTAACAGCATTCGCAATATCTTCAGGCTTACCCAATGTATTCATAGGGATACTTTTGAGTAATGATTCTTTTACTGCTTCTGGTAAATCTTTTGTCATATCTGTATCAATGAAACCAGGTGCCACACAGTTCACTGTAATACCACGACTTGCAACTTCAATTGCCATTGACTTCGTAAAGCCAATCACACCTGCTTTTGCTGCCGCGTAGTTCGTCTGACCACCATTACCTGTTACACCAACAATGGATGTAATATTCACGATACGACCAAAACGAGCCTTCATCATATCACGCATTACCGCTTTAGATAACTTATAAATACTTGTTAAATTTGTAGTAATAACATCTGACCAATCTTCGTCTTTCATTCTCATTAACAATTGATCTTTAGTAATACCTGCATTATTCACCAATACAGAGATAGAACCATATTTTTCAGAGATCGCTTTTAATACAGTTTCAATGCTCTCTGCATCTGCAACATTCAATACAAATGCATCACCATTTTCACCCAAGAAAGATTGGATCGTTGCTGTACCATTTTCAGAAGTTGCTGTACCAATGACAAAATAATTTGCTGCAACTAATGATTCTGCAATTGCTTTACCAATACCACGCGTTGCACCTGTTACCAATGCAATTTTCTTTTCTTGACTCATAAATGTCCTCTTTTAACCACAACGTTCAACAATCATCTCCAAATCCCTTTGCACCTGCACAACAGGATCAAAAGGTGATGATTGTTCCATTAAACGAATACTTAACTGCTGTTTATTCCCACTGAATTCAGGGTAAATTAATGCATCTTTAACATCAACTCTCACCAATTCAGCATCCCATTTCACAGTTTTATAAAATAATCCCTGCTTAAACTCACAAACTTCTTCATCTTTGATTTGTCTTAATGTCGACAATAAATACTTCAAAGCACTTTCCGTTGGCCCAAACAATAAGAACCAACGCTCAATATGCTCACTTCGCAATTCATGAGAAAATCTTAACCAATGGTGCAAATTAGGCAGATCAAAACTACCGATTCCACCTGTTACTTTTAAACGCTGACGAATTACGTTTAAAAAAATATTTTCTTTAATTTCATCGAAAGTTTTAACACTACCAAAAACAAGATTTTGAATTAAATCTTTAATTTTTAATTTCTCATCAGCACTGACTTCATCTTTAAATTGAAGTTTTTCTAGCTGTTTAATCATTTCTATTTTTAGATTATTTTTTGAAATAATTTCAACCAAATCAACCAATGCAGATAGTGCCGCAATCGTACTATAAGGATCATCATATTCAATATGAGCTTTACTTTGTTTGAATAACATTTCAGCTCTTAATAAGCGACGAACCCCTTCGCTCAAAGGAAACTCATAAATCATAAACTATTTCACCATAGCCTCTTACAATGGAGCTAGACTATACTGTTTATCTAATTGTTTCAATATATTTCGAGTGTACGATTCGTTCGTATTCACAATAATTGTACTCGCTAAATTTCGCCGTTCTTGATTACTTGCTTGAGAACTAATTATCCGATCTGATAAAACCTCATCAATTCCATCACGTATCATCACTCTGTCTCTCTGCGTGATAGGATCCACCTCAATCACCAAAATATCATGAGCCAATTTCAAATAAGGGGATTGACTGTTTAATAATGGAATGACAATCAAATGATAGGACCCAGTATCATTATCCAATTGTTCAATAACAGAACGATAAATCAAAGGATGCATGATCTCTTCTAATGATTTTTTAGCATCAGAATCATTAAAAATAATGTTTCGTAATTTTTTGCGATCTAATTGGTCATTAACAAATATTTCGTTACCAAAGCAATCTTTCACGCTTTTCAGAGCCGAATTAGAATAAATAGATGCACCTGAAAGCAATAGATTGCGCGCAATAACATCTGTATCGATCACATGAGCATTCAGCTTTGATAAATAATCAGAAACAAATGTTTTACCAGAAGCAATGCCACCTGTTAATAAAACTATACGCTTCATAAAGCTATACATCAGCCCAAATAAAAGAAAGATTCTGCATGTAAATCAAACAACAGCACAATGATAGATCCCAAGGCTAAAAATGGACCATAAGGAATATATTTGTCCTCATCTTTGCGTAAAAATAGCATCAGAATACCAATGATAGCACCTGCGATGGATGAGATAAGAATGACATTGAACAGATTACCAACACCTTGCCATGCACCAATCATTGCTAATAATTTAAAATCTCCAGCGCCCACACCAACTTTTTTAAATACCAACAATGAAAATTGATTAATCAACCAAAGCGACAAATAGCCTATAATTGCGCCTAAAAATGCAGCTTTAAATGAGAGTGTAATAATAGAAAAATAACTTAAAATCAACCCCAACCAAATCATAGGGTTCGTCAATTCATCTGGTAAAATTCTAAATTCCAAATCTATTAATGTCAGAGAAATTAAAATCCATACAAAAAATAAAAAACACAGAGCTTCAACAGTTAAACCCAAAACACAGACAACAAACACTGACAATAAGCCTGTGACAAACTCAATGATTGGATATTGAGGAGAAATTTTCTGATGACAACCCGAACATTTCCCTCTTAAAAAGACCCAACCTAAAACAGGAATGTTTTCATAGAATTTAATTTTATGATCACAATTAGGACAAGACGATGGCGGAAATGCTAAATACCGCAATCCTTTTTTCGGCAAAACATCTGACTTATTGAGCAGCTCTTTAGCATCTGAACGAGCCAATAATTTATCTAATATTTTTATACCACTCAGAAATCGATGTTTCTTTTCAGATTCTTCAATTAAAAACTCAGAAATGAGCTGATAATTTTGGTCAAAAATAATCTTAGGCAAACGATAAGCCACAACATTAAGGAAGCTGCCTATAGCAGCGCCTAATACAAACACCAATATATATATCAAAAGATCTAAGTTTTGGATCAAAGTCACTCGTTAATATCTCTAATTATGCGCCTTCTGCCATACTAAACAGTGGTAGATACATTGCAACAACAATACCACCAACCAATGAACCCAAGATCACAATCAAAATTGGTTCAATTAATGACATCATCGCGCCTACAGCATTATCAATATCTTCCATATACAGGTCAGATACTTTTGTCAACATTTCGGATAAGTTACCCGATTTTTCACCAATACCAATCATATAACTCACCATATCTGGGAACATTTTCGATTGCCTCATGGCAAAATTCAATTCCTGACCGATGGCAACATTACCTTTAATTTTTTCTATAGCTTCTTGGAAAACAGAGTTACTTGTTGAATTTGCAACAGTATTGAGTGATGCAATGATTGGCGTACCTGCTTCATACATGGTTGCCAATGTACTTGCAAAGTTAGCACTGTTAGATAAAACAATTAAGTTACCAAACACAGGAAGCTTCAATGTTTGCTCATCAAATTTACGTTTAAATTTATCGTTAGTGCGCAATAGTCGTTTGAATAGAAAAATAAAGACACCAATCCCCATAATAATATAGACAAACGTCCAAGAACGAATTCCCTCTGAAATATTCACAACGAACTGCGTTGCTGCGGGGAGTTCACGACCTTGTTCTTTAAACATATCAGCAAATACAGGCACAACTTTCCAAAGAATTAATGCTGTAATACCTAAAGCGATACAGATAACAATGATCGGATAAACCAAAGCTTTCTTAATCGTTTTTTTAATTCGACTATTTTTTTCTAGAAATTCTGCTAATTGAGAGAGTATTTTTTCAAGCGTACCCGAGCGCTCACCCGCCGCAACAAGCCCAACATATGTCTTATCAAATACAAAAGGGTGTTTTGCCAATGCATTAGACAAACCACCACCACGATCCACATCTGTTTTTACTGCATACAACAATTCGCTCAAAGCAATCTTAGAAGCTCCCGAAGCCTGCATAGCCAAGGCTTCAGATAAAGGTAAACCTGCTTGAAGCATAGTTGCCAACTGTCGCGTGAACAACATAATATCTTCAGGCTTTACTTTACCGCCCTTACCCTTTTTAACTTTTGCTTTAACGATTTTTAACGGCTGAATGCCTTGAGCATTTAACAATGCTCTAATTTTAGTAGGTGAAGAACCTTTCAATGTTCCTTCAACACGATTCCCCAGCTTGTCTCGACCAACCCAATTGTAGTCGACTTCTTTTCGATTATCTAAAGCCATAAGGATGCACCCATATATTTATTATTATGGTACCGACGCCCGGATTTGAACCGGGAAGCCTTGCAGCACTACCACCTCAAGGTAGCGTGTCTACCAATTCCACCACGCCGGCAATTAACTTGAACAGTATATCTTAATTATTTTTTTTGTCTGCACATTTTATGTGCTAGAACTACTTACTACCATCAATATTTGGAACAAGAGATGTTGCTGGCGCATCTAAAACACTTTCTGTTTCACTCGTTGCTGCTTTACCATACAAAACCATCATTGAAAAACTTGTTACAAAAAACACAACAACCATCCATTTAGTTAACTTTGCTAAAAAGTTACTTTTACCTGCTGCACCAAATACTGTACCAGATGCGCCACTACCAAATGCAGCACCAGCATCAGCACCTTTACCATGTTGCACTAGAACCAAACAAACAATAGCGATTGCCACTAAAACATGTATTACTGTAATGATTGTTGTTAATACCATATTAGACCTTCAAATTTACTCTACGCTTCGAATAATTTCCGAAAACACACTTGGCTTTAAAGAAGCACCGCCAACCAAAACACCATCAATATACGCTTGAGACATATACTGAGCAGAGTTTTCTGCTGTCACGCTTCCACCATAAAGAACTCTTAACAAAGGGCGAATTTTATCACTTTTAGATTCTAATGTATAGTAAATAAACTCATGAACTTCGTTAGCAATCTCAGCACTTGCAGACTTTCCTGTTCCTATTGCCCAAACAGGTTCATATGCAACAATGATTTTCTCAAATGCATCGATTCCACAGCGTTCAATCACAGCAGACATTTGTGCAAGGATAACATTTTTCCATTCATCACTTTCACGCTCTTCTAAAGTTTCACCAACACAGAAAATTGGCACCAAACCATTCTCAAGTGCTTTCTCAACCTTTACAGCAACAATATCATTGGTTTCACCAAATAATTGACGACGTTCAGAATGCCCTGCCAAAACATAAGTACACCCAATATCTGACAACATAGCACCAGAAACCTCTCCAGTATATGCACCTGAGTCATGCTCAGCTAAATTTTGAGCACTTAATTGAATTTTTGACCCGACAATTTTTTCAGCAACTTGTGATAAATAAACAAATGATGGCGCAATTACAACATCATGAACACTTTCATTAGCCGCATCCATAATGCCAGCCACTATTGTTGCCGCCATAGTTTTATCACTATTCATCTTCCAGTTACCAGCAATCATTTTCTTTTTCATAAACGACCTTTACTTTCACGAGCAATATTAATTGTGTTGTATACTAACTCATTGTGGCTTTTTTTTATAGCAAACATGTTTATATTCCCATAAAAGCATGTAAAATGACTCCCTTAACTTTAACCTTCTTATGACAGATGGACTAATTATGATACCAAAACGACTAAAGTCTCTTTTTTCATGTGACCTTTCAATCGACTTAGGGACAGCTAACACTCTGATTTATGTTCGCGGACAAGGCATAGTTTTAAATGAACCTTCAGTTGTTGCTATGGAAAAAGATAAAAAAACTGGCCGCGAAAGAGTTGCGGCAGTTGGCCATGAGGCAAAACGCATGTTAGGCAGAACACCTGATGGTATCGAGGCTTATCGTCCACTTAAAGATGGTGTTATTGCAGACATTGAAAGAACGGAAGACATGCTTGGCAATTTTATTGGCCGAGTTTTGCAAAAACGCGCATTTGTTCGCCCAAATCCTCGCATTATTGTATGCGTTCCATCTGGTGCTACACATGTTGAAAAACGAGCAATTAAAGAAGCAACAGAAACGGCAGGCGCATTAGAAGTCAAATTGATCCCTGAACCAATGGCAGCCGCTTTAGGCGCTGGCATTCCTGTTCATGAAGCTACTGGCTCTATGATTTTAGATATTGGCGGCGGTACATCAGAAGTTGCTGTCATCTCATTGACAGGTATTGTTTACGCGAACTCAATTCGTATCGGTGGCGACCACTTTGATGAAGCAATCATCCAATACGTTCGTCGCAATTACGGCATGTTGATCGGTGAACCAACAGCTGAGCGCATTAAGCAAGATATTGGTACAGCTTATCCAATCAATGAAGTTTTAGAAACTCAAGTTCGTGGCCGTAATTTAAGTGAAGGGATTCCTCGCACATTTACTTTGACTTCAAATGAAATTCTTGAAGCGTTAATGGAACCACTACAAGGTATCGTTAGCGCAGTTCGATTGGCTCTAGAACAAACACCTCCTGAGCTAGCAGCAGACATTTCTGAGCGCGGCATTGTGATCACTGGCGGTGGCGCATTATTACGCAACATCGACAAGTTAATTGCCGAAGAAACAGGTTTAGACGCTATCATTGCGGATGACCCTTTAACATGTGTTGTTCGTGGTGGCGGCAAAGCCCTAGAAATGCAAGGATTATATGGTTTAAATGCGTTTGCACTTGAATAAACCTTAATGCAAAACATCTCTACACAAAAGAAACAATTACTCCCAAATCAGAGCATCTTAACCATAAAAATGGTATTAGCTGCTCTGCTTTCCATTGTCTTATTATATGTAGATGCAAGAACTGATTATACAAAACCAACAAAATCAATAGTCAATACAACGATTTATCCAATCAAACTGTTAGCGGAATTGCCAAGTACCGCAGGAAAAAATATTAAAATATGGTTCAGCGATAAATCTGAACTCATCGACACAATTAATAAACTGCAAGATCGACAATACACATTGGAATTTGAAGTGCAAAAGAACGCTTCCTTACTAGCTGAAAATCGCCGCTTACGATTACTACTCCGTTCATCCAACAACTTACAATACCCATCAATCATCTCAGAAATCATTTCAACAAGTACAAACCCTTATCGTCACATTGTTGAACTCAACCGCGGCACAAAAGATCTTATCAAAGTGAATCAACCCATCATTGATACATCTGGCGTTGTTGGGCAAATCATTGATGTCAACCCAATGTCTAGCCAAGCCATTTTAATTTCCGATCCCCAACATATTTTTTCTGTACAAGTCAATCGCAATGGCATTAGAGGTTTAGCACAAGGCACTGGCAGCTATCAGTCATTAAATATCCTCAATATTCCCATTGAAGAAGACATAAAAGTTGGCGACTTGCTAATATCATCAGGATTAGATCAACGCTTCCCACAAGGCTATCCTGTCGCGATTGTTAGCAACATTGAACACGATCCTACCAATCATTTTGCTAAAATCACCGCAAAACCAACAGCCGAATTGAATAAAATTCGAGAAGTTCTTGTGCTAAAGTCCATCGTCGCACAACCGCCCATCGTACCCATTAAAGAGGTTGAATAATGAAATATTACATTGCATTAATTATCTCTGTCCTATTTGGCTTAACATTAGAACTGATCTCGCTATCCAATTACTTAGAGCCTTTTCGTCCACATTTTCTCTTAATGGTGGTACTTTTTTGGCTTTACTCAACAAAAACACAATTCAGCGTCGGATCTGCTTGGCTGATTGGGCTCATCATGGATATCGCCCTGCTTTATCCTCTTGGCTTAAATGCACTTGTTTTTGCAATTACAGCCTACATTACAAAAAGAAATAAAAAATGGCTCACCAAACTCTCTATCTCTGAAGTATCTGCCGCTTTTGCAGGCTTTTATATATTACAAATATTCTTATCTTTGATCATTAACAACATGTTGGGACAAACAACCTCTTTTAATTTTTGGGTTTTTGGTTCCGTTGTATCATCCATTCTTGTTTGGCCTTTAGTTTATACATTGCTCTTTGAGCTTTGCTATATGCTAAAAATTACTTCTAGATAATAGCCATGTCTTTCTTTTCAGCAACAATTGAGAGAAAAAAAAGAAGCAAGACCCAGCTTCAGAGTGTCTTTCGCAACCGTACATTTTTTGTCATTATTTTAATTTTAATTTGCTTTAGTTTATTGCTTGCACAACTTTTTAATCTACAAGTCAATCTACACAAAAAATACTCAACATTATCGGATTCTAATAGAATTCAACTGATCCCCATTCCACCAACACGCGGACATATTTTTGACCGCAACGGTGTCGTTTTAGCAACAAACATACCCTCCTTCAATTTAACCATTACCAAACAAAATACATCTCAATCTGTGGAAGAAATTATTCAAAAACTTCAACAATGGATTCCCATTTCTGAACAAGAGATCGCAAAATATCAACGCATTAACCGTGTGACTTCTCGCCAAACACCCGTGCCCATTAAAGAGCAATTAACAGAAGAAGAGATCAATACTTTATCTGTCAATCTTTATCAATTGGATGGCGTTGAAATTACATCGCAACTCACACGTTACTATCCTGAAATGAATAGTGCAGTTCACGCATTAGGCTATGTAGGCCGAATAGACGCCAATGACAATAAAGATATTGAGGCTAAAAATATACAAAATCAATATCTCACGCTGACCCATATTGGTAAAAAAGGCGCTGAAAAAAGCTTTGAGGATATTCTGCGTGGCACGATGGGATTTGAAGAGGTTGAAACGAATTCAAGCGGTAGAATTATCCGTAGATTAGAACAAACCCTTCCAATTCCTGGCCAAGATATTTATCTAACATTAGATATGCGATTACAGCGAGTCGCAGAATCAGTATTAACGGGTTACACTGGCGCCATCGTAGCTTTTGATCCAAAAACTGGCGAGGTTCTCGCATTTGTGTCTAAACCAGATTACAATCCTAATTTATTCGTTAATGGCATCAGTCATACAGATTTTAACCAATTGAATAATGATCCTGACAAACCGTTCCTCAATCGTGTGATGCAAGGTCGCTACCCTCCTGGATCAACCATTAAGCCACAAATCGCCCTAGCTGGGCTTGAGCATGGCATCATCACACCTACATCCACTGTATCTTGCCAAGGCTTTTACCAAGTACCAGGCAGCAAACATAAATTTAGAGACTGGCGAAGATGGGGACATGGTAAAGTAAACTTATACCTTTCCTTGGTACAATCCTGCGATGTCTATTATTACGATCTCGCTTACAAAATGGGCATCACACCAATGACTGATTTCTTGAAACAATTCTCTTTAGGCAAACCTACAGGGATTGATTTATTGGGCGAAAGTCACGGAACAATGCCAACACCTGCCTATAAACGCCAAACTTTCAATCAACCTTGGTTTGATGGCGAAACAGTGACAGCAGGCATTGGTCAAAGCTACTGGCTAACAACACCTCTACAGGTCAATCAAGCCACAGCAATCGTTGCTCAAAAAGGTAAAGCCTATACTCCGCATATTCTAAAAGCAACACGCAATCCCGCAACACAAGCGCTAACTAATATTCAACCCACGCCAGCAGAACCTGTTCTCATCAGTAAACCTGAATATTGGGCTGGTGTGATTGATGGGATGATTGGCGTAGTACATGGCAGTCAAGGCACGGCACGTCGCATTAGCACAGGACTCAATTATAAAATTGCAGGAAAATCAGGAACAGCGCAAGTGAAATCTATTGCGCAAAATGCTGTATACAATAAAAAGGCTTTAGCTAAAAAGCATCACGATCACGCATGGTTTACCGCTTTTGCTCCCGCAGAAGACCCAACCATTGTGGTGACTGTGTTTCTAGAAAATGGTGGATCTGGTTCAGGTGTTGCCGCACCCATTGCCAAAGAAGTTATCAATGCTTGGGTATCAGATTTTACAGCACCATTAAAAACACCATCCACCAATGCTAGAGCGGGTGAATAATGAGCTACTATGATCCAAATCCATCATTAAAGCCTCGGGGCTTATTGGCTTTTTTTCATTTGGATACAACCTTATTTTTATTATTATTAGCAGTATGTGCCTGCGGCTTAACCATTCTGTACAGTGCTTCTGGTGGTAGTTTAGCGGTTGTGCAAGCCCAAGCTGTTCGTATGGGCATTGGCATATTTGCCATGCTCATCATTGCATTTACACCGCCCTATGTCATTAAAAGCTTAACACCTTATGTCTTTACCATCAGTATCATTGCATTAGTTTTGATATATTTTATCGGCATAGAAGTCAACGGTTCTCATCGATGGTTAGATCTTAAAGTCGTAAGATTTCAACCTTCTGAATTAATGAAATTAGCCGCGCCAATGATGGTGGCTTATTATTTAAGTAATCGCAATTTACCGCCAAGTTTTTTTGTCATTATTACTGCTCTCATCATCACTGTGGCTCCTTTTGCTTTAGTGCTTTATCAGCCCGATCTTGGGACAGCTTTATTAATACTATTTGCATGTGTCACAGCAATATTTTTCAGTGGATTACAGTGGCGATACATTATTATTACAATAATTTTAGTTGGCATTGCCTTACCCATTATTTGGGAGTTTGGCTTACAAGGCTATCAAAAAGGTAGAATTTTAACTTTATTAGATCCCGAATCTGATCCTTTAGGCAAAGGCTATCAAATCATTCAATCCAAAATAGCAATTGGCTCAGGTGGAATCTACGGCAAAGGCTGGTTCAATAGTACTCAAGCATCTCTTAAATTCTTGCCTGAGTCTTCAACAGATTTTATCTATGCCATCACAGCAGAAGAGTTTGGTTTTGTCGGCATTGCCATTTTATTAAGCTTATATTTATTAATTATTCTGAGAGCATTCTATCTCATCAATAAAGCTCGGGATCCTTTCAATAAACTAATAGGCGCTGCAATCACCTCATGTTTTTTCTTCTACATCTTCGTCAATGCTGGTATGGTAAGTGGACTATTACCAATCGTTGGCGTACCGTTGCCATTTATTAGTTACGGCGGAACATCCATTGTGACCTTGTTCCTATCGTTTGGTATAATAATGAGCATTTTCGCACACCCAGAGCCTAAAAAAGAAAAGGAATACACCACGTGAAACGACTAAATTTACTCTTAGCCAGTTCTACAATCCTATTCATCTCAGCTTGTACGAGCAATACAACTGCGCCCATCAAAAAAACAGAAACCAAAAGTGAACCTGCCTATTCTGTACGCGCAGAAACAAATTTAGCATCACGCTCTGATGTAGCAAATTTCATTGAAAAAACACACAATAAAACAGGCATTGATAAAAAATGGTTAACAGATACGCTCAATAAAGCTTCCATCAAACCAACAATTATCGATGCAATGAATCGCCCAGCAGAAAAAATGAACTGGGGTCGTTATCGCCCTATTTTCATCACAGAAAGTAGAATTAATGGCGGTGTTGATTTTTACAATCGATATCAATCTGCATTACAACGTGCAGAAGCTGAATATGGCGTTTCTGCTTCTGTAATTACAGCTATCATTGGTGTAGAAACAAGTTATGGTGGTAATCGAGGTAATTGGGCTGTTGTTGATGCATTGTCAACGTTAAGCTTTGAATATCCTCGTCGCGCTGATTTTTTCTCTAATGAGTTACAAAAATTCTTAACCATCGCTTATAACATGCAACGTGATCCTTTCAGCTTTAAAGGATCATATGCAGGCGCGATGGGTTATCCTCAGTTTATGCCATCTAGCTATATGGCTTATGCCGTTGATTTCGATGGTGATGGCATTAAAGATTTGTGGAACAACCCTGTCGATGCCATTGGCTCTGTTGCAAATTATTTGGCAAAACATGGTTGGCAGAGAAATGGACAGTTAGCATCTGAAGTAAGCATTTCAAATCCTCAAGCTGTTAACAGTTATTTCCAACGTGGCCCAGTTCGCCCACCTAAAACTAATTTAACAACATTAAAACAATTAGGCGTTCAAACTGCCATTAATACAAGCAATCCTGTGACATTAATGCAATTTGAAGTTTCACCTGGTAATAATGAATATTGGATTGGTTTCTACAATTTTTATGTAATTACACGATACAATCACTCTAATATGTATGCACTTGCCGTTTCTCAGCTAGCCAATGCTATTGACTCAAGGAAATAATTTATGCCTAATCGCAATGTTATCCTGATACTGATTTTCTCTTTAGTGCTCGCTGGTTGCGGTAGTAAATCACCGCATAAAGCTTCTAAAAATGGTGCGATCCCAAAAGAAGAGCCTGTGAGCAAATATGGTAATCCTAAAAGCTATAAAGTGATGGGACAAACCTATAAAGTTAAAGAAACATCTAAAGGATACAGCGAAGTAGGCATGGCATCTTGGTACGGAAAAGATTTTCATGGTAAACGCACATCTAGCGGCACGCCATATAATATGTACAGCTATTCTGCTGCACATAAAACTTTACCAATTCCAACGTATGTCAAAGTAACCAATCTGGAGAATGGTAAATCAGTCAATTTACGAGTCGATGACCGCGGACCATTCTCTAAAGGCAGAATCATAGATCTTTCCTATCAAGCGGCAAAAGATTTAGGCGTCATTGCAAAAGGCACTGCTAAGGTTAAAGTAGAAGCTTTAAAACCTTATCAACATCTCAATAGCGACAAAGCAGCTTATGGTCATACTTATACGCCTGAGCTATCTTTTTCTGACTCTCGTGGGGATAAAATCGAAGTAACGAATGAAGCCCCCTACATTCCACCACCAATACATCAAAATAATGGCTCATACACTGTTCAGCTCAATGCTTACAGTAGCGAATATAATGCAGCCAATTATCAAGATCAAATTCGACAAACATATCAATTACCAGCAGAAGTTCATTACGATGGTCAATTTTACCGAGTGATCGTTCATCGTTATAATACTCAACATGATGCAGAAGCAGCTGCTTTTTCTTTGAAGAATCAGGGGCTATCTGCTAAAACATTTAATCTTCAACCATAAAGCATAGAGTAGGTTCATGAAAAAAATTCTTTTAGTGTGTCTTTCCGTCCTTTCAACAACAGGGTCGGGTTTTGCACAACAATTACCACCTATCCCGATCAATGTTCCTGTAAAAGCATGGGTAATCATGGATTACGATACAGGTGAAGTACTGGCCGATTATAATGGTAATCAACGCCTAGAGCCCGCTAGTGTCACTAAAGTAATGACGAGCTACTTAGTGGCTGAAGCTATTGAAAAAGGTGTGATCCAAGAAGATGCTCAAGTAACAATTTCACCCTATGCACAATCTCAAGAAGGTTCGCGCATGTTTGCTGAAGCAGGCTCAAAAATCACTGTGCATGATCTTGTTTTAGGCTTAGTGATTCAATCAGGGAATGATTCATCCATTGCACTCGCGGAATATCTGTATGGTAGCGAACCAACATTTGCGATGGAGATGAATAAAAAAGCACTAGAACTTGGCATGAAAGATACTCATTTCATGAATGCATCGGGTTTACCACATGCAAATCACTACAGCAGTGCGTACGATTTAGCTGTACTTTCTCGCCACTTAATTCATGATTTTCCAAGCCATTATAAGATTTACTCACAGAAATCTTTTACATGGAATAACATTACACAAAAAAACCGTAACACTTTATTATGGACAGATCCAAGCGTAGATGGCATTAAAACTGGCCACACCAATTCGGCAGGTTATAATTTAGCATCTAGCGCAGTTCGTAATGGTTTTCGGGTCATTGTTGTTGTTTTAGGCACCAATAATGAAAAAGAGAGAGCTCAACTATCCACAGAGTTACTTAACTATGCATTTCTTAACTTTGAACACAAGAAATTATATGATCAAGATCAAGTAATCTTAGAATCGCCAGTTCATGAAGGCACTTCTGATTACGTGAAATTAATATCAGATAAAAACGTTTATGTGACTTATCCGCGTGGGCAATATGCGAATTTAACATCAACGATTGAAGTTCAAAAACCATTATTAGCACCGATTGAAAAAGGCGCTCCGATTGGTAAATATATTGTTAAAAATGGTAATAAAACCGTTTTAACAACTCAGTTATATGCAGGTAATACCATCGAAGAAGCTAGCTTTGTCAAGCGCTATTGGGATAAGTTTAAATACAAATTCCAATACAAATTTCAAAAGGTTAAAACTCAGTTATTTTAGTATTAAATCCAATCAGCTGTAGTAAAAGAGTAGCATTCGAGTATAATATCGAACTTTAATATTTTTTACTTTACACTGACAATCATCCCGGAGAGATTGAAATGATCGACAAGATTAAGGCATTTTTGCAATCACATAACATTGTAGCATCTGAGATTATCCATAATCCTAGCTATGATGCACTATATGAAGCAGAAATGGATCCATCATTAACTGGTTTTGAAAAAGCAACCTTAACAAACTTAGGTGCGTTGGCAGTGGATACTGGTGAATTTACTGGCCGTTCTCCGAAAGATAAGTTTATTGTTAAAGATGCAACAACTGAAAATACTGTTTGGTGGAATGGCACTGGCGGTGTAAAGAATGACAATGATCCTTTGTCACAAGAATCATGGTCTGCTTTGAAAGACGTTGTAACAAACCAATTAACAAACAAAAAGCTATACATTGTTGATGCTTTTTGTGGCGCAAACAAAGATACACGCTTAAGCGTACGCTTCATCACTGAAGTTGCATGGCAAGCTCACTTTGTAACAAATATGTTTATTCGTCCAAACGCGGAAGAATTAGCAACTTTTGAACCAAACTTCACAGTAATGAATGGTGCAAAATGCACAGATCCAAACTGGAAAGAACATGGCTTACATTCTGAAAACTTTGTTGCATTCAACTTAACTGAAAATATTCAGTTAATTGGTGGTACTTGGTACGGCGGCGAAATGAAGAAAGGTTTATTCTCTGTAATGAATTACTTATTGCCATTGAAAGGTATTGCATCTATGCACTGTTCTGCCAATGTTGGCAAAGAAGGCGACGTTGCAGTATTCTTTGGTCTTTCTGGTACAGGTAAAACAACATTATCAACGGATCCAAACCGCGAACTCATCGGTGATGATGAACATGGTTGGGACGATGATGGCGTATTTAACTTTGAAGGTGGCTGTTACGCTAAAACTATCAATTTATCTGGTGCTGCTGAACCTGAAATCTATGGCGCGATCCGTCGTGATGCATTGTTAGAGAACGTTGTTGTATTAGAAGATGGTACGATTGATTTTAATGATGGTTCAAAAACTGAGAATACTCGTGTTTCTTACCCAATCAATCATATTGAGAACATTGTTGAACCAATTTCTAAAGCTGGTGCAGCTAAGAAAGTCATCTTCTTAACAGCTGATGCTTTTGGTGTATTCCCACCTGTTTCAAAATTGACTCCTGAACAAACTCAATACTATTTCTTGTCTGGCTTTACTTCAAAAGTTGCAGGTACAGAGCGCGGCATCACAGAGCCAACACCAACATTCTCCGCATGTTTTGGTGCAGCATTCTTATTACTTCACCCAACTCAATACTCAGATGTATTAGTGAAAAGAATGCAAGAATCAGGCGCAGAAGCATACTTGGTAAATACTGGTTGGAATGGTACTGGCAAGCGTATTTCTTTGAAAGATACACGCACAATCATCAACTCTATTTTGAGCGGTGAAATCGACCAATTACCAACAGCAACATTGCCAATCTTCAATTTAGAAATGCCTACAGAATTGCCAAATGTAGAGACTAATTTATTAGATCCTCGCAATACTTATTCGGCTGAATCTGAATGGGAAGGTAAAGCACAAGATCTAGCAGGTCGCTTTATCACAAACTTCTCACGCTATACAGATACAGATTTAGGTGCATCTTTGGTTGCAGCAGGTCCTCAAAAAGACTAATGCAAACCAAATAATCTAATGAACTAAAAATCCCGCAAGTATTTGCGGGATTTTTTATGTCCTGATTTTTTAATGATTATCGTTTAAATCTTAACACTTTAAACTGTGAGTTTTCACTCATTAAATCCATTTGTAGAGAAGTACGTTTTGCTAAAGATTCAATCTTTAAGAAACGATTCATCACAAACCAAGCCTCTCCTTTTTTATTTAACAAACGTTCTATTGCTGCTAAAAATCGAATGGTTAAGTTTTCTGAGGTATCAAATCCTTGATGAAATGGCGGATTACTCACAATTAAATCAAATTGCTTAGAAGTCAAAGTATCTGCGCAATCATCCAATACAATAGAACCTTTCATATTATTCTGAGAAAAATTTAACTCACACAATGTTGTTGCTGTCACATTATTATCTGTCGCGATGAATGAGCTGGATGGAAAACTTTGGGCTAACACTAAAGAAATTAAACCATTACCACAACCGATATCCAAAATATTATCAAATGATCGACCTGCACAATGCTCACGCACAACATCACACAAAAATAAGCTGCCTTGATCTATCTTTTCAGCACCATAAATACCAGCTTTACTAGATAAGTCTAAATTAAGTTCATTAGGAATCTTTTTAATAATCTGATAGCCTCGATCCTCAATGGAATCGATTTTTGGATTAATCAAAGAAAACTCTGCAATTCTTAAACCTTTACCTAATAACTCTTGCTCAACCAACTCACCAAATGCTTTTTCCACTTTTTTGAAAGTAGTTTTAATACCTTCATCATTGAATCCCACACAAATCAATCTACCTTTCGGTTTGAGAACTCGCATAGATTCCAAAATCAAATGATTCAACAATGCTTTAGCTTTAGGTACTCTTAAATATACAACATCAAAACTTGCATTCTCGTATTGTGCACAATCATAATCAGACAAATTCACAGAACCATATTGTTTTAAATACTCAGCAATATCAAAGCGATTAGTAATTGCTTCTGTAGATGAGATCAAAATAGGATTCTCAGAAACATCATAATTTTCATCCACAAACCACAGTGAGTTTAAACCTGAATATTTGTGTGCATAATTGGATAAAGCGCTGAATGCATCATTCATGATAAAAACTCCTCAATTTCAGCCTCTGTTAGTTCACGATAATCACCTTCAGCTAGATCACCTAAATTGATATTACCAATTCGATCACGGTGCAACTCCACCACTTCATTGCCCACAGCTTTCAACATGCGTTTAACTTGATGGAACTTCCCTTCACTGATTTCTAAATAAATCTGTTGAGGTGAAATCACTTCTACTTTTGCAGGTAAAGCTTTACCTTCATGCAATTCAGCACCATCTTCTAGCTGCTGAATGGATAATGGCGTGATTTCTTCAGCCAAAGTCACCAAATAACGCTTAAAGCAATTTTGATTAGGATGCGCGACACGATGTGACCATTGTCCATCATTTGTGACCAAAACTAATCCTGTCGTATCTACATCCAATCGCCCCGCACAATGTAGATCCACAAAAGAATACTCTTCCAATAAATCATAAATGGGCGTGCCACCATCATGCGTATGACTTGAAACAAAGCCCTTAGGCTTATTCAACATAAAGTAGAAAAACTCTTGGTAAACAAGCTCATCATCACAATAAAAAACTCGATCCTGAGACAGATCGAGTTGATGCTTTGCCTGCTTGACCATTTCTCCGTTCACTACCACTTTTTTACTCTTTAGGATGCTTCTCGCATCTTGCCTAGAAACACCTAAAGTTTTTTGAAGAAATTGATCTAAACGCATTTATTGAACGTATGCAATTAATTCTACTTCACATAGAACATCTTTCGGTAAACGTGCAACTTCAAAACATGAGCGTGCAGGTAAGCTTTCACCCAAATAATGTGCATAAATTTCGTTAAATGCTACGAAATCTTCCATATCTTTCAAATAACATGTTGCCTTTAACACTGTATCAAATGATGCACCTGCTTCATCCAATACTGCTTTCAAGTTTTCAAAAACACGTTGTGCTTGAGTTTTAACATCATTACCAACCACAGCACCAGTTTCTGGATCCAATGGAATCTGACCTGATGTGAATAATAAATCTTTAAAAATTTGCGCTTGAGAATAAGGCCCTACAGCCTTTGGTGCACGTGGTGAATTAACTACTTTCTTCATCCTTCATCTCCAAATGTTAATTAATCTGTCGTTACGCGTAATAGTTCGTCAACACTTGTGACGCCCGCAACAACTGCTTTAATCGCAGACTTACGAATACTATCAACGCCTTCTAGCTCTGCTTGGTCTGCAATATCAACAGCACTCGCTTTATCTAAGATCATGCGTTCCATCGTATCAGAAATTGGCATCACTTCATAAATACCAACTCGACCTTTATAACCTTTATTACACATATCACAACCCACAGGCCCAAAAATTTCACCCGTTAATTGCGCCGTTGTAAAGCCTAATCCTTCTAAAGTTCTAGGATCAATACGCACAGGCTCTTTACAGTAACTGCACAATCTTCTCGCCAATCGTTGAGCGATAATCAAATGTACAGTAGATGCAATATTAAATGTTTCCACACCCATATTGATCAAACGTGTCAATGTCTCTGGCGCGGAGTTTGTATGCAAGGTAGATAAAACCAAGTGACCAGTTTGTGCAGCTTTGATCGCAATATCAGCTGTTTCTAAGTCACGAATCTCACCCACCATGATAATATCTGGATCTTGACGTAAGAATGATTTCAACGCTGAAGCAAAATCTAACCCTACTTTAGGATTAACAGGTACCTGATTAATCCCTTCCAAGTTAATTTCAACTGGATCTTCCGCGGTTGAAATATTTGTTGTTGGCTTATTCAAAATCCCTAAACATGTGTACAGCGTAACCGTTTTACCCGAACCCGTTGGGCCTGTTACCAAAATCATGCCTTGTGGTTTTGCAATCGCATCAAAAATATTTTTCTTTTGGATATCTGTAAAACCTAAAATTTCAATATTCAGATTCGCAGCAGAGCTATCCAAAATACGCATTACAACTTTTTCACCCCAAAGGGTTGGACAGACACTGATACGGAAATCGATGATCTTGCCTTTTAAGGAAACTTTAATACGACCATCTTGTGGTACACGTTTTTCTGTAATATCCAATTGAGACATAACTTTGATACGCGCTGCAATTTGCTCTCTGAATGCATCAGGTGGCGAATAGACTTCTTGCAACACGCCATCAATTCTAAAACGAATACGATAACTATGCTCATAAGGTTCAAAGTGAAGATCCGAAACACCTCTTGTAATCGCATCAGCCAATACACCATTAATGAATCGCACAATCGGTGAGTTATCAGCCTCACTGAGTAGATCAAAAGTTACTGCCGCATCAGAATCTTTATCATCAGGCTTCTGCTTTTCCATTTGACTGAAAAGGTTCTGTAGCTTTTCACGATTCACTCCGCCTTGTGCCTGAAATTGCGCCACTAATTGAGAAGGCGCAATCAATATCGGTTCAATAATCGCTCGTGATTTAAAACGCAGTGTTTCTAAAATTCTATGGTCCGATGGATCAGCAACAGCAACAAATAGTACGCCATTATTTAAGCGCAATGGAAAAACAAGATTCTTTTCCATCTCTTCTGTTGTCAAAAATTCTGGTGGTTTAGTGCTTTGATCAAAGGCACGTAAATCAAATCTTGGAATATTCGAGATCTCTTGCGCAACTTTATAAATCTCATTGGCAGAAATATTCATCACTAATAGCGCTTTGACTAAAGAGTATTTTTCTGCCTGCATTAAGGTATCTGCTCGGTCTAAATGCTCTCTTGTAATAATTGACTTAGCCATCAAAGCTCTTACAAGATTGTTTTGTAATAATCGTGTTAATGTAAGGCTCTGTGATTGAGTGCTTGGGTTTGCATCTGTTTGTGTTGGATTTATTGCCACGCCAAATTCTCTCTTGTTTGAAATGAATGCTTGATACTCTTTTGATTATAGCTGATTATTTCTACTAGAGAAATAGGCTTAGACTCCCTTTCTTCTCCGTGTATAATGAATCTCATTTTTGGATGATTGATTATTAATGCTTGAGCTAACTTTTCCCGACAATAATGAGCGCCTTGCTAATTTATGCGGTAACCTAAATTCACATTTACAATTGATTGAAAAGCATTTTGCGGTTGAAATTGCCAATCGTGGACCGAAATTCAAAATTACAGGTGAAGCATCTGCTGAATCTGAAGCTAAAACAATCTTAGAACATTTATATGATTCAACTGCTGAAGAAGTTTTGGATGAAGATATTGTTCGCTTAGCTTTGCACAGCACGCAATTTGATCGAGATGATTTTATTGAAGAGAGCAGAGAAAATCGCCAAGAAGTTGTGCTCAAAAACAAACGAGGATTGATTCGTGGCCGTAGCACCAACCAAAAACATTATTTATCGGAAATCGCACACAACGCAATTAACTTCGGTATCGGACCTGCTGGCACAGGGAAAACATTTCTAGCCGTTGCTTCTGCGGTGGATGCTTTAGAACGTCAAAATATTCGTAGAATCATCTTAGTTCGCCCTGCTGTTGAAGCAGGTGAAAAACTAGGATTCCTGCCAGGTGATTTAACCCAGAAAGTAGATCCATACTTGCGCCCTTTATATGATGCTTTGTATGAAATGTTAGGCTTTGAAACCGTGTTAAAGCTCATTGAACGTAATGTTATTGAAATTGCACCATTAGCATTCATGCGTGGCCGCACACTCAATGATGCTTTCATCATCCTAGATGAAGCACAAAACACAACTGTAGAACAGATGAAAATGTTTTTAACACGTTTAGGCTTTAACTCTACAGCAGTGATTACAGGCGATGTTTCGCAAATAGACTTACCTAAACATGTTACATCTGGCTTGAAAAATGCCATGACAGTTTTGAATAATGTCGATGGCATTACTATGACATTCTTTGATTCCAAAGATGTTGTGCGCCATCCTTTGGTTGCAAAAATTATCAATGCTTATCAAGCTGCTGAGGATGCAAAAAATGACTAACCTCATTTTAGACGTGCAAAATGCAACTGAATATCCCAATATCCCAACACAAGAGCAATTAGAACATTGGGTGAATAATGCATTATCCTTCATCGATATTGAAGAAGATGATGTTGAATTAACCATTCGTTTTGCAGACTCAGAAGAAATTCAAGCACTCAATAATGATTATCGCAGCAAAGATAAGCCAACCAATGTTTTATCATTTCCTGCAAATTATGAAATTCCTGATTCTTATGTTTATTTCATGGGTGATTTAATTATTTGCCTAACAGTCGTTGAATCTGAATCTATCGAGCAAGGTAAAACTTTTGATAATCATTTAGCTCACATGACAACGCATGGCGTTTTACATTTATTGGGTTATGATCATATTATTGAGGAAGAAGCTGAAGAGATGGAAAGCTTAGAGATCGAAATTCTAGAAAAACTCTCGATTGCTAATCCTTATGAAATTGATTAAACATTAAATCTAACTCAAAAAAATAGCTCATCAACAGATGAGCTATTTTTTTTATATACTGTATTTAATTAAAATTGCTGATTACTACGCAATGCTTCAATTCTTACTTCTAATGGCGGATGGCTACTGAATAAACTTGTAAATTTACCCGAAATACCAAATGCAGCCAAATTACCAGGCAAATCTTCATTAGCATGTTGATTTTGCAAAGCTTGCAATGCTCCAATCATTTTAGATTTACCCGCTAAACGCGCACCACCTTCATCTGCTCTAAACTCTCTTTGACGACTAAACCAAGCAACAATCATAGATGCCAAGAAGCCAAATACAATTTGTAAGATGAATGACACAATAAAGAATGTGCCACTATTTTCTACTGGCGCATCACTGTCATCATCATTATTGCCTTGCAATGCATTTGTAATAATCCCCGCAACAATACGTGACAAGAAAATAACAAACGTGTTCACGACACCTTGAATTAATGTCAATGTCACCATATCGCCATTCGCAATATGTGCAATTTCATGCCCAAGCACAGCTTCCACTTCATCTTGGTTCATGTTGTGCAATAAACCTGTGCTCACGGCAACCAATGATGCATTTTTATTTGCACCCGTTGCAAAAGCATTAGGATCAGCGGAATCAAAAATACCCACATCAGGCATACCAATACCAGCTGCTTCCGCTTGTTTTCTCACTGTTTCAACCAACCAAGCTTCCATTTGATTTTCAGGTTGTTGGATTACATGAACACCCATTCCATGAATCGCCATTTTTTTTGACATCAACAATGAAATGATTGAGCCTGTAAAGCCAACAACAGCCGCTGCTAGTAACATTGGCAATAAACCTTGGCCACCATTCAGAGCGCCACCTAAACCAGTGACAGATAAAATAATTGTGATAACCGCAATCACCGCAATATTCGTCACAGCCCACAACATCATACGTTTAAACATATAAATAATTCCCTCAATAATTTACAGATCAATAATGGTGTTATTCTATATGGTTTCAAGTATTTATTGGATCTTTTTGCATTAATAAATAACGCTCTCTCAGCCCTAAAATTAATGGTATCCAAATCAACACAGCCCAGAAACTACCATAAAATGCGACATGTAAATTGATAGGCATCATTGCCAAAAAGGCAACCGCCAACCAAATTGAAAATTGCTTTGCTGTTAACAGCATCACCAATACGGTACAAACAGCTAGCAAATAGCCAATAAAACCTATCGTTCCCGTTTGAGATAATACTTCAAGCCCATGAAAATGAGGAAAAAAGGCTTCATCATGCTGTCTTTTTAACTCTTTTGGCTGAGAAGAAAATTCTTTATGAAAAGTTCCCGTTCCTGCACCGACAACTGGGTTTTCACGATACTGCTTCCAAGCAAATTCCCAAAGCACTAATCGCGCAGAAGAAAGCTTATCAAACCATTCATAGCTGCCAATTTCAACTTTTTCCGTTTCTTGATAAGGGTTGATATAACGATTTTTTACCATCGGTATTTGAGAAATTCCAACCCCCATTACCACAAGCATAACTAAAGATGCCAAAACTATTTTTAATGATATTTTTTTCTGAAAAATCATCCATAAAACAAGCAAACCAATACTCACTAAAAGAGTAATTACACCAGCTCTTGCACCTGCAACAAATATAGCCAATACTGAACACATTGAAATGATAGACCAAAAATATCTGCTACATTTCTTCTCTCTAAACGAAATCATCGTTTGATAAAAAATGATAGGAGTCAATGTCGCTAAAACATAACCTAAATGATAGAACTGAAACAACCCCATAATACGATTTCGATCTCTACTTTCTCCCATAAGATGATAGCCCGTCAACCATTCAATGGTTGCATCTACAGTAATTAATACAATAAAAGCTAAAACCCCATAACGTATTTTATTTAAAGTAGCAATGCTAAATAAAATTACCAAACTACCTATAAAAAAGAATCGAGAAAAATTTAAAACTGTTTTCCAACTATCTTTTGGCAAAATACTAAAACAAGCTGAAATGACTATCGGAATCACCAGCAATGCGAAAATATATATAAAAGAACTATCTTTAAAATATTGCCATACACTCTGTCTATGACGTACAAAAAAATAAATCCCCCACAATGTGGTTGTAATAACAATACCGTTATAAACACCCATTTTTGCTATATATAACCAAAAAAATGCGACAAAGAGAAATAACGCAATATTTTGCTGCGTCATTTTTCCTTTTAGGTAATTCATCATGTTTGTAATCCTAATTTTAATAATTTTTCCGCAATGCGACTTGATTCATTTAATCGTTCAAAGTGAGCTACATTACTGTTCACCTTGTTGGTAGAAATCAAATGATCTAAATTCTGCATCATTTTACCTTTTAACTTTGCTACATCAATTGTTTTTACTATGCATCCTGCACTCAATGCTTCATATATCATAGAGATAGATTCTGAGGTTACCCAAGCTTCCGCACTTTTTAATAATTGCTCGGGTAGCCATGAAGCATCAACAGCTTTAAAATCAATCAATTCAATTTTATCCATAATTTTTTTGGGTAAATTCTGAATAAAATCATCAGGCGTTCTTCGCGATGTCGATAAGATAATTGTTGTATCGAGATCAACACATTGAAGTTTATAAAATAGCTGCTCATAAATATCTTCATTTTGCCACTCACATGCAGAACTTGGACCGCCAATTAGAATTAAAATTTGTGCTTCTTTATCTGACGACATTAATGATAATGCATTCATAGCACCTTCTGTCACCAATACATTACCTTGCTCAGATAAACCATCATGCTTTGGCACAATACAATAATCAAACCAAGATTTAGGCAATGATGGTTTCATAATCACAATAGATTTAGAGGCATATTTCCACTTGTAATACAGCAAACTAAAATGTGTTTTATGGCCAGCACCGATAACAATACTATTAGATTCTATACTCTTGACACATTGTCCAAAACTTCTGAACCATTGCCATAATGAGAATTTTGGTAGAACTTGAATATCATAATCATTCGGTTTGAATTGCTGCAATGCTTTTGCCAAACCTTCACTCTGCCTAAAGTGACCAATTTTTCCATCTGTTATACAATAAATTATTTTTTTCATAGTCCAGAAACACAAAAACCCTAGAAGAGTATTCTAGGGTTTTTAAAAAATAATTGTTTAAAATTATTTAGCTTTATAAGTAAGCTTCTCTTTAATACGAGCCGCTTTACCTTCAAGATTACGCAAGTAGTAAATTTTCGCTTTGCGAACATCACCACGACGTTTAACATCTAATGAAGCGATTAATGGGCTGAATGTTTGGAACGTACGTTCAACACCAACACCGTGAGAAATCTTACGAACTGTGAACGCTGAACCCATACCGCGATTACGCTTAGCGATAACTACGCCTTCGAATGCTTGCACACGCTCACGGTTCCCTTCTTTAACTTTAACGTTGACAACAACCGTATCTCCTGTTGAAAACTCAGGAAGTTGACGGCTCATCATCTCTTGCTCTAATTGCTGTACGATATTCATAATTGATAAACCTATTGCTCAAAACCAATTAATTGGTAACCATAAAAAGGAAAGTATTGTATACCATTTAAAATTAAATTGCATATTTTTTGTATCATTTTAGATAAAAATATCTATTGGCCCCGCACCTTCTCGGATAATTTCAGGCACGCCAGATGTTAAATCAATGACAGTTGTGGGCAAATGACTACAATCTCCAGCATCGATTATAGCATCTACACGTTTTTCTAACAGATCTTCTATCTGATAAATTTCACGCAAATCATCCGATTGATAATTAGGCAACGTCACTGTTGTTGATAACAAAGGTTCTCCCAATGCTTCCAATAAATCTCGAGTAATCTGATGATTTGGCACACGTAAACCAATTGTTTTACGTTTTGGTGTTAATAATTTTTTAGGAATATCTTTCGATCCCTTCAAAATAAAAGTATATGAACCTGGCAACACAGCCTTTAATAGGCGATATTGACTATTATCAACCATAGCATAAGTTGCTAATTCAGATAAATCTCGACAAACCAATGAAAAAAAATGATCATCATCCACTTCACGAATCCGACGAATACGCTCCATACCTTGCTGATTCCCAATCATACAACAAAAGGCATAGCTAGAATCTGTGGGATAAACCAAAATTCCATCTTTACGCAAAATTTCTACTGCCTGATTAATCGACCTTGTTTGTGGATTATCAGGATGCATATACAAAATCATAATGACCTCGAATGATTATTTTCGTTGATATCTATGATGATTTAATTGAAGCCATTGCAAAGCAATAATTGTTGATGCAGTTTGAATTTCGCCATGTTCAATCATTGTCATTGCTTGCTCTCTTGATACCACAAAAGCTTCAATATCTTCATGTTCGTCAGCCAAACCAAAGTAACCACCAGCATGAGATAAATCTGTCAGCGCTAAAAATAAATATAATTTCTCATTACTGCCACCCACTGAAGGGAAAAAATCACAAATAGGCGTCAAATTACTGATATTCAAGCCAGCTTCTTCCATAGCCTCACGCTCAGCAACATTAACAAAAGCTTCATCAGTTTTGTCCACCAATCCTGCAATGAGTTCAACAATCCATGGCGACTCCATTTTACCTGCAGATGCAATGCGTAATTGACGTGTTAATAACACAGAATCATGAACAGGATCGTAAGGCAGAACAGCAACTGCATCCAATCTAACAAATACTTCACGACGAACATCTTCGATCATTTCACCGTTAAAGGTTGGATGATCAAAAATCAATTCATCTATCTTAAAAAAACCATCATATTTACGAGTTAAGCTTTTAATTTTAATTTTCTGAGCATCAGGCAATGTCATTTTACACTCCGTACTGATCGCGGTATTTTTTCATTTTTTCCAATGTTACAACATTATCACTAGATGCTTCTAAATAGCTGATTAAATCATTCATTGAAATCAAAGAACATACAGTTAATCCATAATTCTGACGCATTTCTTGAACTGCTGATAACTCTGATTGACCACGCTCTTGACGATCCAACATTAATACAACGCACGTTGGTTTTGCGCCAGACTTTTCGATCAACTCGATAGATTCACGAATTGCAGTACCTGCTGTCATTACATCATCAATCAACAAAACATCACCTTGTAATGCTGAGCCAACAATCATCCCACCTTCACCGTGATCTTTTGCTTCTTTACGATTAAAACTCCAAGGATAGTTTTGATGATACTTATTATATAGTGCAGAAACTGTTGCTGAAACTAAAGGAATACCTTTATAAGCAGGTCCAAACATCATATCAAATGATAATTGGTGATCATTAATCATTTCAGCATAAAATTCACCTAACTTTGCCAATGCTTCACCTGTGTTAAAAGCACCTGCATTAAAAAAGTACGGGCTAATGCGACCAGATTTCAAAGTGAACTCGCCAAATTTTAATGCTTCGTATTGAATGGCTAACTCAATAAATGCCTTTTGATGATCCTTCATGATGTTTCCTAAACTAAATATATAAACAATGTACGAAAAAAAAGCCATGTTACCATGGCTGATTATACTTTTTAAAAATTAACGACCCCAAGCTCTCACTTGTCCGCTATCAATGTGTATGAAGTTAGAGCGACTATAGTAACCAACACCGCCAGCTTTCAATGATAGTGCAGCTCGTCTAATATCAGATGTTGATTTACCAGGCATTCTCATATCAACTGCACGGCCCAACATGTGGAAGCTATTTTTAGCTACACCGCGAGTAGTACGGCTCAACATAGCATTTGTCTGAGGTGAACGATATCCGCTCAATGCATGTGTTGGTTTATGATAATCCAATTGTAAACGCAACGCATACAACTGATCTAAAACATGCGGATCATATAATTTTGCTGTTTTTGTTCTGCGATCACGCAATGCCCAAGAAATTTCATCTAAAGATTCACGAATATAACCTTCACCAGGAATCCAATAAATGATACGGCTTGTTTCACCCAAAGCAGGTGTATAAATTCTTAATTCACGTTCTTTAGTGACCGCTTCTTTAGCCAACGCTGGCTGCATTGCAAAAAGTCCCATTAAAGACGTTGTTGCAACCGCCCCTGTCGCTAGCTTTAATAAATTTCTACGATTTTCACACACAAGCTCATTATGTGCAGAAATATATTGCTCATACAATAAGGTATCATCAACCGATTCAATGATACTCGGTTGCTTATTTTCGAGAGTATCCATACTACCTCTTTCTTTTAATTTTAAACGCTACACCTTTGATTCACAAAAAACATTGCGAATCCGCAAGATAAATTCTTCTAAAAATTCAATAGATGAGAATAATTCTAACGACATATAATACTACATGCAAGATAAATATCAAAAAGTCTGATTAGACGCAAGATAATGGATCTATGTTAGAATCAGTACACTTATATTTTCACCTTATGTTTGGAACATTGAACAATCATGGATGATCAACAAATTCAACAACTTAAAATCCCACCTCATTCTATAGAAGCAGAGCAAGCACTATTAGGTGCCCTACTCTACGATATTGAAGGCTGGCAAAGAATTGATGGAAAACTTAATCCCATCGATTTTTATCGTGGTGATCATCGTCTAATTTTTACGACCATTCAAGAATTAGCAGAAAGCGGAAAACCCATCGACATTCTTACTGTTGCGGATCATTTAGAGCAACAAAGTAAATTAGAAGATGCTGGCGGCCGCCCATATTTAGCAATGCTTGCATCAGAAACAACAGGTGCAACCAATATTACAGCTTATGCCGACATCATTCGTGAGCGATCCATCGTTCGCCAACTCATTGGCGCTGGTTCCAAAATTGTCGATAACGGTTTCAATCCAGAAGGCAGAACTTGTGCCGAATTATTAGAAGAGGCTGAAAAAAGCGTTTTTGCCATCGCAGAACAAGGCACAAAAGCAGGTGAAGGCTTATTAGATATTAATACAGTATTACAAGCATCCCTCCAGCGCTTAGAAGAGCTTGGTAAAATTGAAGATGGCATCACAGGTGCACCAACAGGATTATCCGAATTTGATAATATGACTTCTGGCTTGCAAAATGGTGACATGATAGTTGTTGCAGGTCGTCCATCAATGGGTAAAACCACTTTTGCGATGAATATTGTCGAAGCCGTTGCGCTATCTACTAAAAAACCTATCGCTGTATTCAGCTTGGAAATGCCAGCAGAACAGTTAGTCATGCGTATGTTCTCTTCATTAGGACGAATTGAACAAACTAATTTGCGTAAAGGTAAATTGGATGCTCATGAAATGCAACGCTTAGTGAGCGCAACCAAGCAATTGAATCAGACTAAAATATTCATTGATGATGCAGGTGGATTAAGCCCCTCTGAAATGCGTGCTCGCGCCCGCCGATTAAAGCGCGATCATAAAGATCTCGGACTCATCATGGTGGATTACCTACAATTAATGAAAGTTCCTGGCCTTGGCGATCAGCGTGTCGCTGAGGTTTCGGAGATTTCTCGCTCATTAAAATTAATGGCGCGTGAATTAGAAGTTCCTGTTATTGTATTATCACAGTTAAACCGTAGTTTGGAGCAACGCCCAAATAAACGACCAATCATGAGTGACTTACGTGAATCAGGCGCAATCGAGCAAGATGCCGATTTGATCTGTTTTGTTTATCGTGATGAAGTATACAACCCTGAAAGTCCTGAAAAAGGCATCGCAGAAATTATTATTGGTAAGCAGCGTAATGGACCAATCGGCACAGTCAAAGTTGCATTCCAAGGTAAGTTCTCAAGATTTACAGATCTCACAACTATTGATTACGGAAATACAAACTATAACGATGAATAGAGGTATTCAATGCAACAGAGCTATAAAATATATTTTGATGGAGAAATAGCCAGCAATTTCAATCCCGAAGAAGTCAAAAAACGCGCACAAGCCGTTTTTAGACTGAGCGATGATAAAACAACCATTTTATTTAATGGCACACAGCATGTATTGAAAGAACATCTCACAGAGCAGGAATGCGTTCATTTTTTAGGACAGCTCTTGGATATTGGTTTAATCGCCAAATCCGATCCTGCGCTCTATGAAAATGCTCATAATGAAACTAGCCAGCTGAACACCCAAGAAGAAATGGCATCATCTGAATCTAAAGATTCGAGTAATAGTGAATCCACAGAGCAAACTAAAAAACAATCCAAAATATTGCCAGTCACACTACTCTTATCAATAGTTGCAGGTGGCACCCTATATGCTTGGCAATCAGGCTATATAGAAGTTCCTTTTTTAAAGGACAACAATACAGTTGAGCAGCCTATCGCTATAACTCCACCAAAACCAAATCACACAGAAACTATCAATCAAGACATCGAAAAATCTACATCTAATCAAGCGCCCACAGATATTCCCAAAGAAAATATCACCAATACTGAGGCACCTTTGCCATCTCCATTAATTGAGGAATGTACTCATTCTGAAGTCACGCGATTATTAGATAAAGTACTCGCTCAAGGTTTACCTCAATTGGTTCAACGCTCATCACCGAATGTCAATCTCACTATACAAACTTATGACAATAACCAAGAGCTATATTTTGATGAATCAAGAAATAAACGCCTTTGTGGTGTATTAGCTCAATATTCAGTGGAAGCTCCCGATATTCCAAGCAATTTAGACGAGCCTTCGGTGGTTTATGAAATCATCTATGAAATTCAAAAAGAGGAAGACAATTCTATTCGTCTCAATACCTTTAGACAAAAGATCATTTCTTCTAATTTACAAACTCCTAGCAATGCTAATTAGTACAAAGATTGCACAAAATTAATAAATTATTTCATGTAAATACGGATAATTTAAAAATATGATAGGATTATCAAACCGACAATTAATCGCAATTTTTAAGGTGTAAACATGACACAAAACATTATTGTCCTTAAAGAAGGAGCAGCTAAAGAAAAGCGTGTTGCGCTTGATCCTTTAGTCGCAAAAAAATTTAAAGATCTTGGATTTTCAGTAACTTTAACGCCGAATGCAGGCAAAGAAGCTTACTTCCCAGATTCTAGCTATCAAGATATTACAGTAGAAGCACCTAAATTCAGTGAGAATGACATTGTTCTTTGCGTGCAATCACCAAGCATTGAAACAATCAAATCCTTAAAACCTGGCACAATTTTGGTAGGTTTATTGAATCCATATCAAAGCCCTGAAGTTGTGAATGCTTTAAAAGCACAAAAGATCACATCTTTAGCAATGGAGTTGATTCCTAGAATCACACGCGCACAAAGTATGGATGCTTTATCCTCACAAGCAACAATCGTTGGTTATGAAGGCGTATTGATGGCAGCATCATTATCTCCTCGCTTATTCCCAATGTTAACAACAGCAGCAGGCACAATTCGCCCAGCTAAAGTTGTAGTGATTGGTGCAGGCGTTGCAGGCTTACAAGCGATCGGTACAGCTCGCCGCTTAGGTGCACAAGTAGAAGCTTATGACATTCGCCCTGATGCTAAAGAGCAAGTTGAATCTTTGGGCGCAAAACTCATTGATACAGGCGTTAATGCCGCAGGCGAAGGTGGTTACGCTCGTGAATTAACCGCTGAAGAAGTCGCAATGCAAGCTGAAGCCTTGAAAAAACATTTAAGTAAAGCACATGCGGTGATCAGCACTGCTGCGATTCCTGGTCGCAAAGCACCAACGATCATCACCAAAGATATGGTGGATGGCATGTTAGAAGGTGCAGTAATCATTGATCTAGCAGCTGAAACTGGCGGTAACTGCGAATTAACAAAAGCAGATAGCATTGTTCATTACAATCACATAACAATTTCTGGCCCTGTTAATGTTGCATCACGCGCTCCTTTACATGCCTCAGAAATGTATGCGAAAAACTTATTAAATTTACTCTCACCATTCATGGCGGAAGGACAATTAACTTTAGATTATGACGATGAAGTTATTGCACAATGTCTTTTAACAAAAGACGGTGAAATTGTGCATGAACGCGTTCGTCAAACTTTGGAGAAATAACTATGATCACACTTTTCGTAATAGCTTTAGCTGCGATTGTGGGCTTTGAGATCATCTCTCGCGTACCTGCAATTCTACACACACCTTTAATGTCAGGCTCTAACTTCATCCATGGTGTTGTATTAATTGGTGCAATGATTGCATTGGGCGAAGCTGAAGGCTTTTGGCAAACAACATTAGGCTTTATCGCTGTTGTATTTGGTGCAGCAAACGCTGTGGGCGGTTATGTTGTCACTGAACGTATGCTAGAAATGTTCAAACCAAGCGATAAAAAGGGGAACTAAATCATGGTATTAACAGGATTATTACAATTTATCGTTAATCTCGGTTACTTTGCGACAGCAATGACATTTATTTTTGCATTAAAACGCATGAGTCATCCATCCACTGCACGTTCAGGAATTGTATGGGCAGGTTATGCGATGGCGTTTGCAACAGTACTAACATTCATCCATCCAGCAATTCATGGCAATTATTTCTTAATGATTTTCGCAATCTTAATTGGTGGCATCATCGCTAATGTGACTGCAAAAAATGTTGCGATGACGGATATGCCACAAATGATCGCGATTTATAATGGCGTAGGCTCCGCATCTGCAGCTTGTATCGCGGCAATCACATTGTTGCGCACAGGCACATTAATTGAATCTCATAATGTTGCTGGCACATTCCGCGAATTACCGCCAATGTTATTGCTAGCTGGTATTGGTGGATTAATCGGTTTAGTATCATTCACAGGTTCAATCATTGCATGGATGAAATTAGATGGTCGCATGAACAATGTTGTGCGCATTAAAGGTCGTAATGCGATTAACGGCATTCTTTTAATGTCAGCAATCTTATTCGTCATCATGCTAGCAAATGTATCTGCACAAGATACAACACCAAGCTATATGCTGATCGTTCTTTTATTCATTGTTGCGGCTGCTTTAGGTATCTTAATTGCGATTCCAATTGGTGGCGCAGATATGCCAGTTGTGATTTCATTATTCAATGCATTAACAGGTTTAGCCGTTGCATTTGAAGGTATCGCAACCAATAACTACGGTTTAGTCGTATCAGGTATGGTTGTGGGCGCAGCAGGTTCGTTATTGACGATCTTAATGGCAAAAGCAATGAACCGCTCATTGTCTAATGTATTGTTCTCTAACTTCGGTGAAGCACAAGCAAGCACAGAAGAAATTGCGGGCAGCTTAAAACCAGTTTCTGCTGGCGATGCAGCAATGACAATGGCTTATGCTCAAAAAGTTATCATCATTCCTGGTTATGGTTTAGCAGTTGCACAAGCACAACATAAAGTTGCTGAATTGACAAAACTTTTACAAGATAAAGATGTTGATGTTAAGTTTGCAATTCACCCTGTTGCAGGTCGTATGCCTGGCCACATGAACGTATTGTTAGCTGAAGCTGGCATTCCTTATGACTTAATCTTTGATTTAGATGAAATCAATGAAGAGTTTAAAGATACAGATGCTGTATTAGTGATCGGTGCGAACGACGTTGTGAACCCAGTTGCTAGAACAGATAAATCAAGCCCAATCTACGGCATGCCGATCTTAAATGCAGATATGGCAAAACAAGTGTTCGTTGTGAAGCGTGGACAAGGTGCAGGATTCTCAGGCATTGAAAACCACCTATTCTATCTAGATAATACTAACATGGTTTATGGTGATGCTCAGAAGATGGTTAACGATATGATCGCTTCCATCAAGACTCTTTAATAGAATTTAAGCAAAAGATTAGCGCTCCCTGTGAGCGCTTTTTTATTATGATGATTTTATAAAAGACAAATACCAAAAAACCCTGAAATAAATTTCAGGGTTTTTATCAATTGGCGCGCCCAGAAGGAGTCGAACCTCCGACCGCCTGGTTCGTAGCCAGGTACTCTATCCAGCTGAGCTATGGGCGCATATCTCAAAAGAGGTGCTCATTATAGCGTGTATTTTTAATCTGTCAAATTTCTGTCACATTTTGATCAAAAATTATCACTTAGCTTTTCAAAGCACAAATACCAAAAAACCCTGAAATAAATTTCAGGGTTTCTATCAATTGGCGCGCCCAGAAGGAGTCGAACCTCCGACCGCCTGGTTCGTAGCCAGGTACTCTATCCAGCTGAGCTATGGGCGCATATCTCAAAAGAGGAGCACATTATAGCGTGATTTATAAAGCTGTCAAATCTTATTTGCGCCTATTTTTTGATCATATCTGCTAATCCTGCAAAAGGATTATGTTTTACATCAACTTTTTGATCTTCTGTGATGACATATTGCGCACGCAAAGCCTCTTCTTGACGCTGATGCTCATTATCATGACAGTACAAACACAACAATTCCCAATTACTTCCATCTGGTGGATTGTTGTCATGATCATGATCTTTATGATGCACTGTTAATTCAAACAAATTCGCGCGTGTGAATTCACGAGTGCAACGACCACAAATCCAAGGATACATGCCCAATGCTCGCTCGCGATAACCTGAAGCACGCTTATCTGCTTCTTTACGCGCATTAGCAACGATCTCATCTAAACGATTTTTAGAAATAGATTTCACTTAGTTTCCTTTCAATACACGATGTTTTTCAATATTCCATTCACGCTCTTTAATGGATGCTCGCTTGTCGTGCTCTTTCTTACCTTTTGCTAAGCCTATTTCAGCCTTAACCATACCTTTTTTCCAATACAAACTTAAAGGGACGATTGTGTATCCTTTACGATCAATACTACCTAACAAACGATCAATTTCGTATTTATGTAACAATAATTTACGCGTGCGAATAGGATCAGGTTTCACATGTGTTGAAGCTGACATTAATGGTGAGATATGTGCACCAAATAAAAATGCTTCACCATCTTTAAACGTCACATAAGCCTCTTTTATCTGAGCTTTACCAGCACGAATACTTTTGACTTCCCAACCTTCTAAGCTAACTCCCGCTTCAATCTTCTCTTCGATGAAGTAATCGTGAAACGCTTTCTTATTGGCTGCGATTTGCGGATTAAACGCAGGTTTTTTCTTACTCATTCAATTTTCTCTAAAACTTGTGATTACAACGTGCTCCTAATCTACCACAATCCTAATTAATTGAGAATTTTACAATCAATAAAACCAAATTATTTATACGAGCCTTGCATTTTTATTTCAATAAAGTTACTATCAGTAACATTAATTGTAACCATTAGTAACTTAATATTGATTCACAGGAGAAAACTATGTCAAACTTCCCTTTAGCAACATTAGATACAGCAGATGAAATCGCAAAACCAATCTTGGAAAATTTCAAAAAAAATTATGGCATGATTCCTAACTTTTTTGGTGCATTAGGGATTGATGGCACAAGCTTAGATGCTTATTTAACATTTGAAAATAAAATTACGGAGAGCACGTTTTTAACCAATGAACAACAAGAACTGATATCATTAGCTGTTGCCAATCAAAATGGCTGCCATTATTGTGTTAGCGGACATACTTTCTCTGCTAAAAAAGCAGGTTTATCTGCTGAAATATGCCTAGATGCTCAAAAAGGCATTAATACTGATCCCAAAAATCAAATAATCCTAAATATTGCGCTTAACATTTTGAAAAATAGCGGTAAACTCAATGAAGCGATCTTAAAAGATGCAGCTGAACATGGAATTACACCTGAACAAGTCATTCAAATTGCGATTTTTACTGCATTGAATACTTTCAGCAATTGGGTCAATAACATTGTTGATCCAACCATTGATTTCCCAAAAGTTGATTTAATTTCTACACCATAAAGGATCATCCCTTGAAAAGTCGATTACACAAAGATGAACGTTACGAACAGTTATTAGAGCTTGCTCATCAAATCATTGATGAGCAAGGCACTGATGCTTTAACCTTGATTTCCCTCGCTGATAAAGCGGGCGTCACTAAGCCAATTCCCTATCGACATTTTGGCAATCGTAAATCTTTGCTGTACACGCTTTTCCAAGATGTTTTAAAAAACTTGTCCCGCAATATGAGAGAAGGCATTAATCAAGAAGCACACTCTTTAGACGATGCCATTGATGTCTTTGCTAAAACATATATGAGTTGCTTTTCAGAGCATGGTAAATCTTGCTTTTCCGTCATTGCCGCACTTCAAGCTTATCCTGAATATGCAAAAATTGACTTAGAACTTCAAGCCTTCTTCTGCCGAACATTAGCCGCTTCATTAGCACCATTTTTACCTAAAAATCGTCAGGTGCCAGATGTTACACTGATGATGATTTTTGGAGCAACATGCTGCGTGGGGAACATGTTTTTAAATCAACTCATTTCTAAAGAAGACGTTATCAAGAATATTACACATTTAATGCGTAAACTTATCAACGATGAGGAATAATCCATGACAGATTTACTGATCACATTAACCCAGCATGAAGCTGATTCAAATAATGTTACGATTGCTTTCACAATGGGCAATGAAGCACTGGCAAAAGGCTATAGTGCAGAAATAGTATTACTTTCTCACGCTGTCTCTCTAGCGCAAAAAAATTATGATGAGAAAATTGATATTGGCGCACCCTTTAAACCATTAAGCGAACTTTTACCTGCATTTCTCAAAGCAGGTGGTCAATTGAAAGTTTGTAAAGCATGCATGATTCATAATGGTGTTAAAGAAGAAGATTTGATCTCCGAATCAATCATCATCACAGCTCCAGATGTCATTGACCTCTTGATGGAATCTAAGAAATCACTGCAACTTAACTAATACATTCATACTACATATCAAAAAAGGGCTCGAATCATCGAGCCCTTTTCATATCATAAATTACTGAATGTAATCTAAGAGGATTGTTGCATTACAACAATGCATTCGCAATCATTGCAGAACCAATGAATGTTCCTGTAAATGTTAATAATGCAACAACCGCAATCTTAATGCCTGACTTCTTAAACAATGTCACTTCACGCTTAGAAATCGCAATACCCGCATAGGCTAAAGCTGGCGTAATCAACGGCAATAAACCTAATTTACTTGTTGCCTCAAGCACATAGCTATCTGTCGGCATAAATGGCAGAGCAAAGAAAATCGCGACTAATGAAATCCAAGCAATGGCAGGAACTTTGAAAGGAATCACTTTGCCAACTAAAACACCTGCTGCACAGAATCCAAAAATGATCAACATTCCAGGCAATGCTTCCAGTGGATTAATACCTGTTCCCGCCCAGTTTGTGATCAACAAGATCGCAGACATCGCCAATAGAGCCACCAATGTTTGCGCTAATGACAAAGGTACTTCTTCATCATCACTCACTTGCATTTTCGCCACTTCATCTTCTAGAGCTTTCTCAACATTTGAATCTTCTTTTGCAGGCTTACGGAATTTTGCTAAAACTTTGTAACAAAATTCAGCCAATGGTAGCGCAATGAATACACTCACAAATAAGCCAGTACCATAAGTTAATAGGTTTGATGTTGCTGCAAATGCCACCACATCTTCTGCTTGATCAGGCACAACCTCGGCCAATGATGCAGAACATGCACCCATCATACTACCGCTACCAACCCCACAAGCCATTGCTAAAGCACGTATATCAAACACATCCCACGAAGCCATAAAACCTGCTAATAGTGAGAAATAGATCGCACCAAACAGCGTACCCATAACATAAACACCCATCACGCCGATACCTTCAGGACTTTTAATCCCAAAACGATCTGCAATCAATGCGATGTTTGGCTCGCGTGCTATCGAATGTGTCGCACCAATAGCTTCCCGCCCCATACCAAATAACAGAACTGCTACAGGTAAAGCCACTAATACTGTCGCGACATTACCTAATTCCTGAAGCACCAAAGCAGGCCCTGCTGCAATGATGTCATTGATCTTAGGACCAATGCCTACAGAAAATTTAGCAATGAATGGCATCACACAAATTAACACCCAATAAGTCGCAACACTGGAGGCTGGACCAATGATTTTTCCTGCTTTTGGAACGATATTGCCATTGAAAAAAACAGAGAATACAAAAGCATACAATAATGGCAATAAAACGACAATTCCAATGCCAATATCAAATTTTAGTATTCCAATAAACTCAGCAATCACAGAAGTTACAATGACAATTAAATGTAATCGCCAATTTAACAGCAATGAATAACCCGTTGTTTTGTTCATAATTCAGTCTCCTTTTGAATCTTCCCTACTTTGAATTACATTGCACTACTCCTCTTGTGCGCCGTAACCAAAATTCACTAATGGCTGTTCTGCTCGCTCTACCCAAATACTCTTAACTTGACTATAAGCATGCAATGCTTCCAAGCCAGAAGAACGACCATAACCACTTGCGTCATACCCACCAAAAGGTGAACTAACATGAATTGTTTTGTAACCATTGATCCAGAATGTTCCTGCTTTAACTTTCGCAGCAACACGATGTGCTTTCGCGACATCTTGACACCAAACAGCACCCGCCAAGCCAAATTGACTATCATTGGCGATCGCAATTGCTTCGGCTTCTGTTTCAAATGGAATTGCGACAACAACAGGGCCAAAAATTTCTTCTTGTGCACATGCCATAGCATTGTTACCCACCAATACCGTTGGATTCACATAATAGCCGTCAACATCTGGCATGGATTCAGCACTGTTTTCTGGGATTACAGCGCCTTCTGCCAAGCCTTTTTCTATCATGTTACACACATGCTGATACTGTTTGAGATTATGAATTGGGCCAATCTGAGTCGTCTCATCCTCAGGATTCCCCACAACAAAACGATTTGTAGTTTGTGCTAAATCTCTCACAAATTGATCAAAAATAGATTTTTCAATCAATACTCGCGAGCCTGAAACACAGCTCTGTCCTGCACTTCCGAAAATCGCATTTTGAGCACCACGTAGCGCTTTTTCATAATCGGCATCAGCGAATACAATATTGGCTGATTTACCACCTAATTCTAGAACCGATGGCACACCTTTTTTTGCTGCTGCAACTGCAATTTTCTCACCTGTTAATGGTGAACCTACAAATACAACTTTTTTGATATTAGCATCAGAAATTAATGCTTGTCCAATAGTATGCCCATAACCTGAGACTATATTTACCAAACCTTTAGGCACACCTGCTTTTTCGACTAATACACCTACAATCAATGAGCTAAGTGCTGTAAGCTCAGAGGGTTTTAAAATCACAGCATTGCCTGCTGCGATTGCTGGCGCAATCTGCCAACCACAAGTAAAAATTGGGGCATTCCATGGAGTAATCTGTAAAACTGTTCCCAATGGTTCATACACAACATAATTTAAATGGGAAGTTGGCACAGGAATCACAGAACCATGTAATTTATCTGTCCATCCTGCATAATATTCAAACATCTCAGCAACTTTTGCCACTTCTCCACGAGCATCACGAATGGGTTTATTGGATGATTTGGATTCCAACAATGCTAATTGTTCAGCATTCTCACGAATCAAACGACCAATCTCAAACATCATTCGACCACGTTGTGCACCTGTTAACGCAATCCATTCAGCTTGCGCCTTAGCTGTACATGCATTCAATGTTGGAATCATAGCAACATCGGCATCATTGTATTGATACAACACAGTATTATCATGTGCTTTAAATACCGTAATCGCTTCACCGTGACCCTCAATCCATTCACCATTGATAAAACTGCCCACAGCTTTTGCTTCAGGTACCCATTGATTTAACAAACTTAAAATTTCTTGGTTCATACTATTTTTCCTCAAACAAATCTGCATCAGTCATTTGAACAATGGCATTGAAATCTTTTTGATCACCCAATGTTTCTGTACTTTTTTCCCATAACTCCATAACCTTCTCGCTCAAAGGTAAATTCATGCTTTCCAACTGAGCCAAAGATTTTGCCAAACCTACATCTTTGCGCATTAAGCCCATCGTAAAACCTGAATCAAATGCACCATTTAAAACCCAGCGTGGAAAATTCACCTCGCTGACTGCGCTACGACCAGAACCTTTATTCAAACCTGCTAATAATTGTTCGGGAGAAACACCTGATTGATTTGCAAGTGCAACGGCTTCTGCTGTAGTAATTAAATGTGCTGCTGCCAATAAATTATTACAAATTTTCACAACATTACCTGCGCCACATTCACCAACATTCACTTGCACAGCACTTAAATCCGCCAAAAATGGTTGAATATTTTCAAAATTTTGCGCTGTTGCACCGACAACCATCGTCATCGTGCCACTTTTTGCACCAGCAGGACCGCCAGAAACGGGTGCATCAATAAACGTCATGCCTTTATTTTTCAGTTCAGCATAAATTTTGCGACTCACTTCCGCAGTTGATGTTGTCGTATCAATAATGATTAAGCCTTCATGCCCCAAATCATTAATACCATTTGCGCCCAATGCTAACGCTTCTACATGTTCGGCTTTTGGCAAAGATAGTACGACAATCTTGCTCTCCTTTAATAATTGCGCCAAAGGAGCGATGATCACGCCAATATTTTCAGCTTCCGTACGCGCTGATTCAGACAAATCATAACCCATGACTTTGTAGCCATTGCGTAACAACGTTTCTGCCATTCCACGCCCCATATTACCTAAGCCAATGACGGACACAATGCCACTCTTCATACTATCCTCCTACAGATATTTTGTTTATTTGTTTTAAGCAGTATAAGCATGGTATTTTTATGCAACAATAGAGCATATTTTGTATTTCGTTGCTTTTTAAGCAACAGGAGAGTTTTCCATGGTTAAAAATCATAGAGTTTATTATTTTCATCAAGCTGTTAAATATGGTGGCATTCGCAATGCAGCAGACATGATGGATGTTGCACCCTCTGCAGTTAGCCGACAAATTGCCTTATTAGAGAAGGAGTTAAAAGTTGCCCTCATAGAAAAAAATTTAAGGGGCGCTGTACCAACTGAAGCTGGTAAATTAGTTTTACAATATTTCCAACAAACATTAGAGCAACAAGAAGATCTGGTTGCCTCTCTTTCCTCATTACAGGGCTTAGATCAGGGGAAATTGGTCATTACAACAGGTGAAGGTTATCTACGCTTATTATCACAGGTGATCGCGCGCTTTTCTGATAAGCATCCCAATATTGAAATTCGAGTCGATGTTGTGGGCAGTAATAATGTTGTCAGAAGTATCATAGAAAATGAAGCCCATATCGGCATTGCTTTTAACCCTGAACTCGACCCTAATATTCGTACACATCTTGAAGTCAATCATCCACTAATGATGTTCATCCACCCAAATCATGCTTTGAATAATGCTCAACATCCCATAAAGCTTTCAGAATTGAAACAGCATCGTCTCGCATTAAGTCACATCTCACATGGTGTTCAGCAGATCATTCATAAAGCTGCCAATGATGATAATATTCGCCTAAAACCTAGCTTAGTGTGCAATCATCTTCATCTATTAAAGAGCTATGCAAGTGATGGTGGAATTGCACTGCTGCCCAATTTCATGCTCTATGAAGAAGATCAAAATTTGATTCTCAAAAAACTCGAACATCAATATTTTAATCAAACACAAACGAAAATCATGAGCCGCTTAGGAAGACAATTACCGCCCGCTGCCAACAAATTCTTGCAAGAAGCAATGAAAATGTTCTCATAAAAAAATCCCACAGTCATCAATTACTGTGGGATCTCTATTTTATACGATTAAATGTAACTTACTCTTCAGTTGTAATACTCGCCAAACGTGTTTTCAATTTCTGACCAACACGGAATGTTACAACACGACGTGCTGAAACTGGAATATCTTCACCTGTTTTTGGGTTACGACCTGGTCTTTCACTTTTATCACGCAATTCAAAACTACCGAAACCTGATAATTTTACCGATTCACCTTTTGTTAAAGCATCACGAATTTCGTTGAAGAAATCTTCTACGAATTGCTTCGCTTCTTCGCGCTGAATATGGTTAAAATCATGATATAAGTGCTCAACGATTTCAGCCTTAGTTAAAGTTGCCATTGTACCCCCTACAATTCTATTTCTATTGACGTAAAAATACCTGAATCTGCTTAAGATTCTCTAGGATATCATTAAGTATAGTATCAATTTCTTCATCTTTGATATTTTCCGCATCATTTTGGAAAATAAGGCCAAAGCTGAAGCTTTTTTCATTTCTATCTTCTTTCGCAAAATTATAAATATCAAATAATTGAACAGATTGAAGTAGAGATGCTTGATTCTGTTTCATAACACTAATCACAGTATCCACAGTCATATCTTGTGGCACCACCAATGTTAAGTCACGACGTGATGACGGGAACTTAGATAATGGTTTAAATACTGTTGGCACTGTCATTTGCATCACAGCTAAATTTAACTCAAAGAGATAAATTTCAGATGAAACATCCAATGCTTTTGCAACTTTTGGATGAATTTTACCAATATAACCAGCTGATTCACCTTTAATCAAGATTTCAGCACTTTGCCCTGGATGCAATAAATCAAAAGCTTTTGCAACAAAAGCAACATCTTTGGCATCTGTTGACAATGAAAGCATTGCTTCCACATCATTTTTAATGTCAAAGAAATCAACTTTACGTGCTTTTTCACCCCATTGTTCTGGCAATAAATCACCAGTGATCGCGCCACCTAGATATGCTTTCTGCTCAACATTATCTATATTGCCTTTGAAAGTCAAACCTGATTCAAATACACGCACACGTTTTTGTTGGCGTTTTAAGTTGTAATCAATCGTTGAGATTAAACCAGCAGCCAAAGTTGTTCTCATGACAGATAAATCTGCTGAGATTGGATTTTTCAAAGCGATTGGCGTCTGTGACTGATCAATGATTGACTGCCACTTTGGTGCAACAAAGCTCATTGTGATCACTTCGTTATAACCACGATCCACCAATACATTTTTGAAGTTGTTCACAGGTGTTTTGAATTCTGTGAAAGGCGTCATTGTGGAAATGCTATTGTTGAACAATGCACCAATGTTGTCATAACCATCGATACGTGCGATTTCTTCAATCAAATCTTCTTCGATTTCAATGTCAAAACGATGCGATGGTGGAACCAATACAACATGATCATCTGCAACAGTTACTTGGCCAATGCGGCTCAAAATTTCAGTGATGCGCTCTACTAAATATGAACGCCCAACGATTTGGTTAATGCGCTCAAAACGTACTTTAATTGCATCTTTCTTAGGCAATAAAGCTGCATCTTCAGCAACTGTAAGATCACCAGCTTGGCCATTGGCTAATGTTACCAATAAATGCGTTGCATATTCCAAAGCTGTCATTGGCAAATTGAAATCAACACCGCGTTCAAAACGATGAGATGCATCTGTATGCAAACCATATTCACGCGCACGGCCTGCAATCGCTAAAGGATTAAACCATGCTGATTCTAAAAATACTGACGTTGTTTGATCGTCACAAACACTATTTGCAGCGCCCATAATCCCTGCCAATGCAACAGTTTTTTCATCATCAGTGATCAATAATGTATTGGCTTTCAATGTCAAAGTATCTTCATTCAACAAGACAACTTTTTCACCCGCTTCCGATTGACGAACCTTGATTGTACCTTTGATTTTAGATGCATCAAACGCATGCAAAGGTTGGCCCAATTCCAACATTACATAGTTAGTGATATCCACTAAAATGCCATGAGGACGAGTACCTGCTCTTCTTAAACGCTCTTTCATCCATAATGGTGTTTCAGCATTCATATTTAAGCCTGTAATCATACGGCCTAAATAACGAGGACAAGCTTGCGTATCTGTAACCTTAACATCAATCTTATCAGTAATTGTTGCTGCAATTTTATGCTCTGGCAGTGCCTTAATTGCAGTACCTGTGCTCAATGCAACATCACGTGCAACACCATAAACACTTAAACAATCACCACGGTTCGGCGTTAAATCGATTTCATAGATCGTATCATTCAGATTGTAATATTCACGGAAATCTTTACCAACAGGCGCATCTGCTGCCAAAATCATTAAACCAGCGTGATCATCACTCAAACCTAATTCACGTGCTGAACACAACATACCCATAGATTCAACACCACGCAACTTAGATTTCTTAATTTTGAAATCGCCTGGCAATACTGCACCGATCACCGCTGTTGGAATTTTAATACCCACAGCAACATTAGGTGCACCACATACGATCTGTAATGGCTCTGCTTCACCAACGTTCACTGTTGTCACACGCAATTTATCAGCATCTGGATGCGGCTCAACCGTTAGTACTTCACCGACAACGATTTTTGTAAATTCAGGTGCTGCTAACTCTTCTGAGTCAACTTCTAAGCCAAGCATTGTCAAATGATTGGATGTATTTTGTGGAATTTCATCAATCCACTCTTTTAACCACGAAATAGATATTTTCATACAATAATTCTTTGTTTAAAATTAGGATTCGGAGATTATTTAAATTGATTCAAAAATCTTAAATCATTTTCATAGAATAATCGAAGATCATTCACACGATAACGTAACATCGCTAAACGCTCTACGCCCATACCAAATGCAAAGCCTTGGTATTCGTTCGGATCAATATTCACCGCGCGTAAAACATTAGGATGAACCATACCGCAACCCAACACTTCTAACCAACCAGTTTGCTTACAAACGCGACAGCCTTCACCGTGACACATCACACATTCGATATCAACTTCTGCTGAAGGTTCTGTAAATGGGAAAAAAGATGGACGGAAACGTAATTTCAAATCCTCTTCAAAGAATTTTTGCATAAATTCAGTCAATAAACCTTTAAGATCACTGAAGTTTGCATTCTTATTCACAACCAAACCTTCCACCTGATGGAACATTGGGCTATGTGTTTGATCCGAGTCAGAACGATAAACACGACCATAACCAATCATTTGAATGGGTGGTTTTTGCGCTTCCATCACATGAATTTGTGTATTCGATGTGTGTGTTCTTAACAACATATCTGTATTGAAATAGAATGTATCAAACATTGCACGCGCAGGATGGTGCGCTGGAATATTCAGAGCTTCAAAGTTATAGAAAGCTGATTCAATTTCAGGACCTTCCACTGCTTCAAATCCTAACGATCCAAACAATGATTTAATTCTGTTTAAAGTAATCGTAATTGGGTGAGATGCGCCTTGCTCCTGACCGCGGCCAGGTTGAGTCACATCTACTCTTTCCGATTCTAATTTGTCTAATAAAAGCGCATCTTCCAATGCTGCTTTTTTACTATCGAGCGCACTAATAATTTCTTGACGAACGGCATTGATTTCAGCCCCTCTGACTTTTTTCTCTTCTGGGCTTAATTTTCCTAGCTCAGGCATTAGCGCAGTGATCACACCTTTCTTACCAAAGTGCCCCACACGAACGGCTTCGATATCTGATAAATCTTTGGCTTCAGCAATTGAACTTAATGCTGTCTTAAGAATGTTTTCTAGTGACATAGTTATATCCATAAAAAAAGGAAAAGTAGCCTATGCTTACTTTTCCTTTGATAATATCAATCTTGAAGGTTCAGTCAATTAGTATTAAATACTAATCTACTGATAGTTAAGCTAAAGCTGCTTTTGCTTGTTCTGCTAAAGCTGCAAATGCTTCTTTCTCAAATACAGCGATATCAGCTAAAACTTTACGATCAATTTCGATGTTTGCTTTCTTCAAACCATTGATGAAACGGCTATAAGACAAACCACACTCACGTGCAGCAGCATTAATACGAACGATCCATAAAGAACGGAAATCACGTTTTTTCTGGCGACGATCGCGGTATGCGTATTGACCAGCTTTGATAACCGCTTGGTTAGCAACGCGATAAACACGTGAACGTGCACCGTAGTAACCTTTTGCTTTCTTTAAAACTTTTTTGTGACGCGCGTGAGCGATAACACCACGTTTAACTCTTGCCATGATCTAACTCCCTCAATTATGCGTAAGGCAACATACGACGAACCATTTTTGTATCTACTTTAGCGATTAAAGTAGCATGACGTAAATGGCGTTTACGTTTTGTTGATTTCTTAGTTAAGATGTGGCTACGGTGTGATGCGTGACGCTTAAAACCGCCTGCACCTGTTTTGCGGAAACGCTTTTTAGCGCCGCTGATTGACTTCATTTTAGGCATAGTATTCAACTCGCATTTCTAAAAATAAAAAATAATAGGAATGTATACAGTGATCGGGTTATTTCTTAGCAGGTGCTAAAACCATAACCATTTGACGACCTTCAAATTTAGGACGCTGTTCAACCACACCATATTCTTTTAAATCTTCCTCAACTCTGTTCAGAAGCTTCATTCCCAACTCTTGGTGAGCCATTTCACGACCACGGAAACGTAGCGTTACTTTGGTTTTATCACCATCACTTAGGAAACGTATCAGGTTGCGTAGTTTTACCTGATAATCCCCTTCATCAGTTCCTGGGCGGAACTTGATTTCTTTCACTTGAATCTGCTTTTGTTTCTTACGAGCTTCATGCTGCTTCTTCTGTTGTTCAAATTTGAATTTTCCATAATTCATAATTCTACAAACAGGCGGAACAGCGGTCGGAGAAACCTCCACCAAATCAAGATCGCTATCATAAGCCATATCCAGAGCTTCCGCAAGAGGCACTACACCTCTTTGCTCACCTTCTGCATCGATTAAACGTACTTCACGTGATGTGATTTCATCATTCAATCTATGTTCATTCTGTGTGCTAATAACTCTATCTCCAAATTAAGTATTAATCTTTATTCATTAGTTCGATTGCTGCATCTAACGACATAGTTCCCATATCTTCGCCTTCGCGCGTTCTCACAGAAACCAAACCTTCTTCTGCTTCACGCTTACCGACAACTAAAATGTATGGAATTCGCGCAATCGTAGCCTCACGGATTTTATATCCAATCTTTTCATTTCTCAAGTCAATTTTCGTTCTGATATTTGCTTTTTTAAGTTTAGCCTCAATATCTTTCACATAATCATCTTGATGACTTGTAATGCCTGCAACAAACACTTGCTCTGGCGCTAACCAGAATGGGAATGATCCAGCATGATGCTCAATCAAAATTCCAATGAAGCGTTCAAATGATCCCAAAATTGCTCTATGTAACATTACAGGACGTTTACGCGTATTATCTTCATCCACAAATTCTGCTTCTAATCTTTCAGGCAGTACAAAATCCAACTGAATTGTACCCACTTGCCATGAACGACCTAGAGCATCTTTAATGTGATATTCAACTTTCGGACCATAGAAAGCACCTTCACCAGGTAACTCTTCCCATTCAACGCCCGCAGCACGTAGAGCAACACGCAACCCTTCTTCTGCTTTATCCCAAACTTCGTCAGAGCCCGCACGCTCATCAGGACGCAAGCTTAATTTAATTGAGATATTTTCAAAACCAAAACGGTCATATACACTCATTGCAAATGCGTGGAAATTTGAAACTTCGCTCACCACCTGATCAATGCGACAGAAAATATGAGCATCATCCTGAACAAAACCACGAACTCGCATTATACCATGCAATGCACCAGAAGGCTCATTACGATGACAAGAACCGAACTCTGCTAAGCGCAAAGGCAAATCACGATATGAATGCAAACCATGATTAAACACTTGAATATGACAAGGACAGTTCATTGGTTTTACGGCATAATCACGATTTTCTGATGATGTCGTAAACATATTTTCACGATAATTTTCCCAATGTCCTGATTTTTCCCATAAGGTACGATCCACGACCATTGGCGTTTTAATTTCTTGATAACCTTCTTCTTTCTGGCGTTTTCTCATGTATTGCTCAATGGTTTGCCATAACTGCCAACCATTAGGATGCCAAAACACCATGCCTGGTGCTTCTTCTTGCAGATGGAATAAGTCTTGTGTTTTACCGATACGGCGGTGATCACGCTTAGATACTTCTTCCAAGAAAGTTAAATGTGCTTTCAATTCTTTATCTGTTGCAAATGCAGCAGCATAAATACGCGTCAACATTTTGTTATTAGAATCACCACGCCAATAAGCGCCCGCAATATTCATTAACTGAAACGCGATATTTGCTTTTTTAATTGTCGCTAAATGAGGACCTACACATAAATCTGTGAAGACATCCTGCCCATCATTACCTTGACGATACAACGAAATCTCCGTTTGATCTTCTGGTGCACGCGCAATAATATCTGCTTTATAAATTTCACCACGCTTTTCAAAATACGCAATCGCTTCTGCACGAGGATGCATTTCACGCGTTACATCCAAGCCTTCCTTGATGATTTTACGCATTTCCGCTTCAATCGCAGGTAGATCCTCAGGTGTAATAGGCGTTTTAAAATCAATATCATAGTAAAAACCTGTATCGATTGTTGGGCCAATTGCCAATAACGCATCTGGATACAAGTTTTTAACTGCACGCGCTAAAACTTGTGCAGCCAATGTGTGGCGCACAACATCTAAACCTTCTTCATCTTTTAACGTGAGAATTCTTACCGTAGCGTTCGTCGTCAATACCGTAGAGAGATCTTTTTGCGTACCATCAACAACCATTGCCACTGCTGCTTTTGCAAGGCCTGGACCAATACTATCTACAATATCAAAACCTGATACAGGATTTTGATACTCTCTCTGACTACCATCTGGCAGGGTAATAACAACCATTTAATTCTCCACGGTCTGACTGAATTAATAAACTCCTAATTATATATCATTTAACAGAATAACGATATATTTGCTGCATGAAAAGTTTGCAGCTGTGATATTATACCTGCCCTTCAAATTTTTAACACTTTAAAGAGTATCGTATGAAAAAAATTCTTTTATATCCTGCTTTAACATTAGTTGCGCTATTTATTGTTGCTTGTTCTGGCTCTACTGATAGCCCTGAAGGCATCACTAAACATTTTGTTGAAAGCACATATAAAGGTGATTCAGAAGCTTTAATCAAAACTTTAGATTTAGGCAAAGATGCTGAAGATCCAGCGGTACAGCAAATGGTTACTGGCAAATTAGGCATGGCAGCAGCCGAAGCAAAAAAACAAGCTGAAGCTAATGGTGGCGTATCTTCTATCGATATCAAAGATGTTAAATATAATGATGATAAAACACGTGCAAAAGTAACTTTCATCGTGAAATTCAAAAAAGATGGCATTGAAGATGCTGGCGACATGAATACAATCAAAACCGATAAAGGTTGGAAAATCGCTCTATAATTTATGAAAAAAATCCCACAAAGTGTTGTGATCATCATCACAGCACTTTTTTTATGCGCTTTTTCTTCTGCCAATCAAAACACTTTAGCCATTGGCGATATCATTCTACGTTCTGGCACAACAATGGATAGCTTTGCCATTCAAAAAATCGGCAAAGTAAAATATTCTCATATTGGCATCATCACACAAATTGAGCCTGAAATCATTGTGGTACATTCAACAACGGATGATGATCCCAATCACCCCAATCAGGTGATCACAACATCTTTTGATATTTTCACATCACCCAAGTTTGCTCATGCATTTCTCATCATTCGCCCAAATTTTCTCAATGATGATGAAAAAATCATTTTAGCAGATACAATTCAATCCAAAATTGGCGAGCCTTATGTATTAAAAAGTCGAGAAGAAAATAATCTATATTGCACAACATTGATTGAGCAACCACTATTAAAGCTCCGCCCTAATATACAATTAGAATGGCACACAATAGATATTGGCCCATTTCAAGGTTCGTATTTATTTCCTGATACTTTTATAAACATTAAAGATATGGAAATTCTTGCTGATTTTTTAAGGCAATAAAAAAGTCCTTAACATTCGTTAAGGACTTTCAAATCTGGCGGAAGAGGAGGGATTCGAACCCTCGATACGCTATTAACGTATATCCGCTTTCCAGGCGAACGCCTTCAGCCACTCGGCCACTCTTCCAATTCTTTTGCAGGGCAGAAATATACCTGATTCTAAATAAAATAGCAACCTATCGGCCTATAGTATATTTTCCACTGCTCATGCCAACATTCGGAACACGTTTATATTTCTCAAAATAGTCATAACCTTCTTTCAATTCCATCCAAAATTGATAATGAGGCGAGTTCTTTTCACGACTTAAACGTGCATCTGTCATTCTAAATGGAAATACATGAACCGAAACTGAATCCTGACCATTTCTTAATGAAGATTCTACGAGTTTATAAATTTCATCCATTTGTTGATCTGTCATTGCATAGCAACCTACAGAAACGCAATCACCATGCACCATTAAATAATCACCTGTATAGCCCTTAAAACGATCATATTGATTCGGAAACCCTAGATCAAAAGAGCGATAATAACGACTATATGGATTCAATGCTCTACGCGTAACTTTATAAAAACCTTCAGGAGAAACTTTATCACCCTGTCGTTTCTTCGGCCCTAAAGGACCAGAATAGTAGCAAACTGGGTAATCAGTAAAACGCTTAAACTTCCCATTTTTCTTGCCATACCAAATTTCCAACATTCTCTCTTCTTTAAAAATGCGAATAAATACAGGATCACCCTGCTTTGCTCGCACTTTATTAAGACGCTGTTCTAAAGGTGCATCTGTCATATAAGATGCTCGTTGTGGCGACGAGGTACAGCCTGCCACAACGAATAAACAACATATAGCAATGAAAATATTTTTCATATAATCCTTAGGCGACTAAGATAGATAGCTTAAAACTTGATCATGTAATAAACCATTAGTTGCCACGATGCTAGTACTTTCTAGTGTTAATTGATTACCTTTAAGATCTGTCACTTTTCCGCCCGCTTCTTCCACGATTATAGATAAAGCCGCAACATCTAAAATTGTCACATCTGATTCCACAACAACATCCACTTTACCCGCCGCCGTATAATGATAATGTAAGAAATCACCAAAACCACGTGTACTATTGATTGCTCTTAAGAGCTCTCCATATTTCAGCCAACCTGCATCACTTTTCGTTAATGATTTAATATTGCCCGATGAAAATACTGCATCACGCAATTCGCTGATATCACTCACAGAAACTTTTTGACCATCAATGAATGTGCCATTGCCTTTAGTTGCATAAGCAATCTCACCTTCACCAAAACAAGGCGCGCAAGATACGCCCAAAATCATCTCACCTTTATACATCAAAGCAATTTGCGTTGAGAAAAATGGACGACGACGAATAAAGGCTTTAGTGCCATCAATCGGATCAACCAACCATTGGTAATCAGATTCAGGATTAATCATGCCACCTTCTTCGCCCCACATACCATGCTCAGGAAAATTTTCAATAATGATTGATCTAATTAATGTTTCTACGTTAACATCCACTTCTGTAACTGGTGTATAATCACCCTTAATAGTAATGTTAAAGCCTTGTGCTTCATATGCCTTGCGAATTAGCTTCTTCGACTCTTCAGCGGCCATAAGTGCAACCTTTAAAAATTGTTCCATATTTCCCTCATATTAGATGTAAATTGTAACTAACTACATTACATTGCCTTTAAAAGCACAAAATTAACGATCAATTTTTCTACTTTCTGATAGAATTAATACTAAATCTTCAGAGCAGTGCAAAAACGATAAAAAATAACATGGAGTATTATATGTCAACAATCTCTTTTTCAATAGCACCAGACATTGCACCACAGCGTCTACCAGGTTGGTATATCTTTGCAACATGGTTACAAAAGCAAATTGATGCACCCATCACAACGACAGACTTTTCATCATTTGAGAAGCAAAAACAAGCACTTCTAGATGGTAAAATTGATTTCTTATACGCAAACCCTTACGATGCTGGTTGGTTAGTTCGTGAGCAAAAATTTATTGCTTTAGCTCAACCAATGAGTGATGTTGCTGAAGTAACGATTGTGACTAAGGCAAATTCAGACATTAAACAAGTTTCTGACATTCCTTCGGGCGTGAAAGCATCCGCTGCTGATAATGCTGATCTTCGTATGCTAGGTGCAATTCTTTTAGAACCTGCAAACCTAACAAAAGATGATTTCACGTTTGTCGATGTGAGCAACCATATCTTAGCGGTTAAATCATTATTATCTGGCAATGCTGACATTGCGATGATCCCATCGAACATTTTTAAAGGTTTGAGTAAAACAATTGCAAATGATCTTGTACCGTTGGTATCGACAGAACCTTATGATATTGAAAGTGTTGCACACTGTTTCGTTCTGTCACCAAAAATGGCTGAATACGCAGAACCCATTAAGAATGCATTAAGAAATATGAAAGATTTGCCAAATGGCCCATCAATTTTAGATGATATCGGTGTTAGCGATTGGAAAATCCTAGAAAACAAAGAAGAAATTGCCTTCATGATCGACTTGATCTATGCATTACAAGTATAACTTTTGATTTTCTCAAAAGCCTTGCAATCGCAAGGCTTTTTTTTGATCATAACTATTGGTTATGACTTTGTTATAATCATTAACCTTTGTCGCCGTTAAAGTTAATCAAAGGTCGTTATGAAATCCCTTTTTCGGGTGATTCGTTGCATCATCCTACTATTAATCCCTAGCAATGCTTATGCCATCAATAAGAATATCGGTAAAGGTTACTGCTCATTGCGTCATCCAGTAGAACTTTTGACAGGCAATCGCCACACAACTTGTGAATCTCAACATCTCATACAACAAGAAAAAGGCGGCGGGCATCGTTTAAATACCGTATGGATCAATACACACTTACATGATTACTTAGATCGCTCTAGCGCTCGCCCTTGGAAAAATAAGCGCCCAATGTTTCGATTATTCGGCAGCCGTAATTTAGAAAGAGCATACATGCTGGGCACTTGGGCCAATGGATTTCATTTTGTCACTTATGATCATCATGGCGCTGGCAAATTAAACTTATTTCGCTGGGATGCTGTTTCCCATTTAGTATATGCATGGACATCACTCATCAATTATCCACAAAAAGAATTAAATTATTTGATGTATCAAATCTCGCTCTTAGCAGCTGGAAAAAAGACACAAATATTAGATGCATTATTGGGCATCGTGATTGATTTAATCGAAGTCTTTTTTGGGCTCCTTTATTCAATTGTTGGAATATTTGTCGGCATCATTCTCCATCCTTTTGATACAATTCGCAATATCGTGCCTGGCACCCTTTTAATCATCACAGGAACTGTTCAAGGCATCTGGCAATTCCTATCGAGTGGTTTATGCTTAATCACTTTGGGTAAAATTGGTGGCTGCTCAACAAATTAATTTATGCTTGATTCTTTACTGCAATATATTCATCACCACTATTTAGATCTCAGTGGCTTAATCATTGGTTTAATCTATCTTTATTTAGAATTTACAGCTAAAAAATCCATGTGGATCGCAAGTCTCATCATGGCTGCACTTTACATTTATATTTTCTACCAAAGCCAAATGTACGCAATGAGCATTGTTTACATCTATTTCTTTTTAGCCTCTATTAATGGTTGGATCAAATGGAATCAAAATCAAACCATTACGATTATTCGAATGCCACAAAACCAAATGGGTAGAGTTTCATTCTTTCTCTTTTTGGCTTGTGTGATCATCTATTTCCTATTAAAAAGCTTTACATCCACCCATGAAGACATTGCCATTGGCGATACAATCGCCACAGCTTTAAGCGTGGTTGCAATATGGATGGCAGCTAAGTTGTGGGCAGAACAATGGTGTTTATTAATCCCAGCCAATTTAATTACTGCGGCGCTGCTGCTTAATCAAGGTGATTATGCATCCAGCGCGCTATTTGGCATCTATTTCCTTGTATCCATTTTTGGTTTGCGCCATTGGATCAAGCTTGCCAATCAAACTCGATGATTATTTCGCGGGCATGTACTTCTGAATAAACTCTAACAATTCATCATTACGCCAGATGATCGCATCACGATGCCCAGCATCTGGCACCAAAATCAGATCCACATTTTCAGAACCTAGCTTTTTAAGATTTTCCACCAATGCTTCTGTCACAATTGCAGGAACATTAGTATCCATTTCACCCTGTATCACCAATACTGGTTTATCTAAGCGCTTTGTACCTGGTTGGTTATCTATAAAAAATTGCTGTAACACGGCATTATCCTCAAAAGACTCTAAATCCAATCCAGGATATGACATCAATTTTGCATTCGGATTTTTTCTTAAAAACTGGATAATGTCCTCTTTAAACAATTCGCGTAATGGCCCCAAACATAATCCATTTTCACCTGTTGTCCCTGCAACATGCTGCGCAATATTCTGAGCTGGTTTTTGGAATAATTCTAAATACTGAAACTCAGGATTTTCCGCTCGAATACTCATGCCAATGAATGCACCATATGACAATAATGTTGCATAAGAATAGATCGAATTTCGCTCTTCTAAATCTAATGATACTCGATCCTCTTGTGCTTCCAATCGACTCAAAGCAACAGGCGCGACTTCTTCGATGATTTTATCCAAGCTCGATGCTGGTGCACCTGCCACAGCTCCTTTAAATGATGGATCATCATTAGCATATTCCGCAGTACCTAAAGCAGCTTGACCACCTTGCGACTGTCCTGCCACCATCCATTCACCATTAAAATCATGCTCATATTTATCTTGTAATGTTTTAACGCCATAAATCACAGCCGTTGCTTCACTTTCTAAGTTCAAATAAGGATGAATGCCTGGCATACCTAAACCTTCATAATCAGGCGCAATCACAACATAGCCTGCATCCAGTAATCCTCGTGCTGCTACTTTAAAACCTTGATTCAACATCCCTAAACTCGGCGCACAACCATCGCTCACACCAACTGTGCCATGCGTCCAAACCACAACGCGCCAACCATCCTTCGGCTTTTCGCCATGAGGAAACAAAACCAATGCAGTGGCTTTCGTCTCTTTTCCCATCACACTCGGCATTGTATAGGTCATAATTTCAATGGATTTGGCTTCATCCAAAGCTTCTAAACTATAATCAGAAATCTCCACAAAATTATTTTTAGAAACATTAAAATTGCTATCTGCATAAGCTATCGATACCGTTGTCATTAATCCCAATCCATAGAATAAACTTGTTAATACTTTTTTCATTTTCATATCAATATCCAGCATGGTGATTCATTTTCATTTATAAGTATGATGAAAATATCATACTATTGACCAATAGATTAAATAGATTTACTCAATAGAGATTGATGAATCTCTTTTGTCAATGCGCGAACTTCATCCCAATCTGTGTAATCAATGGTTTTCGATGTATCCATTTCGCCTTTCGTCATCCACATGATGAATTTGATCATAGAGCGATCTAAAAAGTTGTATTTAGGATATTCCAAAGCACCTGGCATGATATTAATCTTAGAAGGTTGCCAACCAACTTCCGCCAAGAACTTATTCACATAATTATTATTTTCTAATAAGCGTTTATGGGGTTTACGTGCCACAAGATTAATGGGAATGAACACATCCAATGTGTTTTTTAATTCATTACGATATTGCACAATAAACTCATTGAGTTTTTCATGAAACTTGCCATAACGAATCGATGCAGCAATGATCACTGCATTATATTCATTCATAGGACGAGGCAATGTTGTCACTGTCTCTAAATTACAAATATCCACAGCAACATGATTATTTTTGAATACATTGCTCATCTCTTCAGCAATCTTCAAAGAATGACCGAACCGACTAGAATATGCAATTAATACTTTCATCGTTGCCATGTAAACTTCCCTATTCATTTGGAATCAATACAATAACGCCTTTTCGATCATTCTGTGATGATATGTATCACATTCAGCTCAAGTTATGCCTCACAACTTGTGCAAGCCACTAAGTTTGCCACCATTTCTTTCGCAACACTTTGACTGCGTTGATAATAAACCGTTTTCACGCCCGAGCGCCAAGCTTCAATCAATAGCTGATTCACTTCTTTGATCGGCAATGCTGAAGGAATGTTAATGTTCATGCTCTGCCCTTGATCAATATACTCTTGGCGAATCGCCGCTTGCTGAATGATCTCTAGCTGGCTAATCTCTTTAAATGTTTTGAATACCGCGCGTTCTTCTTCAGTTAATTCTGTCAAATGCTGAACAGAACCGCCTGCCAACATGATGGTGCGCCATGTTTCTTCATTATCTAAACCTTTTTCAGCCAATAAATCTTTCAAGTAACGATTCTTACGCATGAAATTACCCTTAGATAAACCTGCTTTGTAATAGTTACTGCTGAATGGCTCAATGCCTGGCGAACTTTGCCCTAAAATTGCGGATGATGAAGTTGTCGGTGCAATTGCCATTGTTGTGGTATTTCTTCTACCATAACCTTTTAACAGTTCAGGCTCGCCATATAACATCGCTAATTCTTTTGTGGCTTCTTCTGCTTTCTCAGAGATATTTTTGAAAATAGAACCTGTGAGCAACTTCGCTTGCATGCCTTCAAATGGAATACGATTGCGCTGTAAATATGAATGCCAACCTAAAACGCCTAAACCCAAAGCACGATGACGTTTCGCAAAGCGATTGGCTGCACCTAAATAGTAATCACCTTCTGTTTTTTCAATGAACTCTTGCAATACAGCATCCAAGAAATGGATCGCTAATTGCACAGCTTTTGTGTCTTTCCACTCATCATACAACTCTAGATTCATAGAAGATAAACAGCAGATGAAGGATTCATCTTGGCTCGATGGCAACATAATTTCCGTACATAAATTACTACCATAAATGCGCATATTGTGATCTTTATAAACTTGTGGTTTATGACGATTCACGTTATCCGAAAAGAATAAATATGGCATACCTTTTTCTTGGCGACTTTCGAGCACTTTTGCCCACAATGTACGCTTTTCACGATCGCCATCAATCATCTCTTGCATCCAATAATCAGGAATGCACACACCAAAGTAGAGATTCTGAATCGGATTACCAATGTTACGAATCTGCAAAAACTCTTCACAATCAGGATGATCAATGTCTAAATACGCCGCAAATGCACCACGGCGAACACCGCCTTGAGAAATCGTTTCCATCGCAGTATCAAAAAGCTTCATAAAGCTCACAGCACCACTACTTTTACCATTATCAGTCACTGCACTGCCACGCTCACGCAAATGCCCAAAGTAGCCAGAAGTACCGCCACCAATCTTGGTTTGCATGATCACTTCACCTAATTTATGCGTAATGCCTTCAATCTTATCTGGCAAACTCACATTAAAGCAGGAGATTGGCAAACCGCGCTCTGTACCCATATTTGCCCAAATTGGCGAACTTAAACTCATCCAACCACGCTCGATGATCTCTTCAAACTGTGATTGCAATTCTGGTCGTTTTAAATGATCCGCAGCGGCTTTCGTGATGCGATGAATCGCCCCTTTCACAGTTTCGCCTTTCAATAAATAACCACGATTCAAAATCTGCTCACTTTCTGAATTGAGCCACCATAATTTTTCGTGTTGAATGTTTTGAGTTTCCGTATCAAACGGTAATAAGTAATTTGTCATCATTAAAAAAGATCATCCGCTGTAATGCTTTTATCGTGCTTTGTGTAATCCGTTGGGCGCTTAGCAAAGAAGTCATCCAAGCTATTGGCAAAAACTTCCTCTTCAAACCAAGCCATTGGTTGATAATTCTCATGGCTGATGTGATAAATCTTATCCATGCCAATTTTCACTAAGCTTTCATCCACTCGGAATTTCATGAAGTTCAGTAAATCATGCTTATTCACTGTTTCGATTTCGCCTTCTGAAAAAATCCAATCCAAGATTTCACCTTCAATTTGCAAGGAATGCTTCACAACTTCTCGCACATGCTCTGTCATCTCTTCATCAAAGAAATCAGGAAATTCTTTACGAATAATATTGATGATGTAAATCCCAGCGTTCGCATGAATTTGTTCATCCACCGAAGTCCAAGCAATGATATTGCTCACATTCTTCATCCAACCTTTAAAGCGCGTGAATGACAAAATGATTGCAAACTGGCTGAATAACGAAACATTCTCAATCAACAATGAGAACAGAATCAGAGAAATCACATATTTCTTACGATCTGTGCTGTTATTGGCGAACTCTAAAGCTTCAGTTAAATATTCAACCCGAGCTTTGATCACAGGTACAGACATTAAGCTTTCAAACTCATCGTTATAATCGAGCACATCCAATAATCTTGAATACGCTTCTGAATGACGGAATTCACACTCTGCAAATGTGCTGCCCAATCCATTGAATTCAGGCTTTGGAAAATGGTGATACAAGTTGCCCCAGAATGATTTCACAGCCACTTCGATTTGTGCAATGGCAAGCAAGCTATTTTTTATGGCTGATTGTTCAGCTTTGCTTAAATGTGCATGGAAATCCTGAGTATCTGCGGTGAAGTCAACTTCACTGTGCACCCAAAATGCATTGTTAATGGCATCTGTGAATTGGTAAATGCCAGGATATTCAAAAGGCTTATAAGTCACTCGTTTATCAAAAATAGACATAATGGCTCAAAATTTAAAGTGGATCGTTCACTTATCATAGCCCAATTTAATGAGAATGATAATTATTATCTTTTATTTGAATTGAATATATCCAACTGTAAAACCTATAAAATTTAAATAAATTCAATGAATTATATTTTTACTGAACGCACATATGCTGTATTTTTATGATAAAAACGAGACAGAATCACTCTATTTCTGAAATGCTCCAAAAGCAAAATCGAACTACATGCAATCATTGCCGAAATTGCGCCTGCAGCATAAGCTAAACTCACAAAATGCATGCTAATGCCTGTCATAAATTTTGCTGTTATCAATGAACTTAATACAATTGTAACAATTACCCAGATCATCATATTCATGGAATGATTTTTGAACTTTAGAAAATGACGAAGAATACCTGACAACATTCCCACAATAACCGCAGGCAACATTCCCAAAACTAATGAAAACATCATCGGAATGGAAAATACTTGTAATAACTTAGGCTCAAAAATCGCCCCAATTAACAAACAACTAGATAAAAATGCAGGCACAACCAACGGACTTAAAATAAATACCGCACATTGCCCTAGAATATTTAATTTTATTGAATTCATGGCTTTCTCACTCACTGTAAAACTAATGTTGAGAATTATAGAAAGCCAAGATGTGATTAATATGTAGATTGTGTGAAGATGCAGCTAATAAATGGCAGGATCAGGTTCTAAACCCATCAATTCTCGCCCGAGAATCTGTGCACAAATATCATAATCCGTATAAGCATGTGCTGTGATGATCGTAATATCACGAAGCAATCTTTGTAAAATGCAATTTTCCAACAATGCAGAAGCACCTGCTGCATCCATTAAGCGCTCCACTGCTTCTTGACACATTTTCAGTGCATAAGCTTGATTCGTGCGCCAATTAATCCAAGTTGTACGGTTTGGATATTCCTTGCGTGCACTAAACTCTTTAATCTCTTGCAAGCTTGTTTCTAACAGCAATCGTGCAGCTGTAATTTGGTGAGTGGATTCTGCCAGTCGCATTAATGTCGGCGTTGATAAGCCAACATGAGCACCAGTATAAGCACGAATGCGATTTCTCGTTTTATCTTGAAATGCTGTCAACGATGCTTCTGCAACACCTAAACCAACCGCAGCAAATACGCTCGAGAAATATGGGCGAAATGGCGCTGAATAGATCATGCTTTCAGGATACAAACATGCACCCGAAGATTTCCCACTCATTAAGCCCATGATGGCTTCAATGCGATATTCAGGGATAAACACATTCGTCATGCGGATTGTTTTCGATCCTGTGCCTTTTAAGCCCATTGCATACCAATCATCAATGATCTCGTAATCGCCTTTTGGCACAACTGCCAATGAATAAACCTTCTGCCCTGCTGAATTAATTCGATTGCAACCGATGATCACACGATCCGCATAATCAATACCGCTGCTCCAACCCATTTCACCATTGATGATGATTCCGCCATCCACTTCTTCAACGGTGTTCATTGGCGCAATTGTGCAGGCTGTGAAAGTATTCGTGCCATCTTTCCAGATTTCATCTTGTAATTGTTCAGAGAAATACGTCAACGTGTGATTATTGGCAGAAAATAAGCCATAAACCCAAGCTGTACTTCCGCAAGCTTTGGCTAATTCTGTAATGCAATTGGAAAATTCAGGCAGAGATAATTCATATCCACCATATTTTTTTGGAATGAATGCCTTATGCAATTCGATGGCTTGTAGCGCCTCAATGTTTTCACGTGAAACCATGCGGTTTTGCTCACATTGCGCTGAATTTTGAACGAGGAATGGCGCGATTTCTTGGATTTTCTCCAATAAACAATCATAGCGATTCATGATGAATCATGCTCCTTTAATAAATGGATGAACCACTTACTCCCGAAGCATATATTGCCTGATTATTGGGGAAATGCAATTGGCCACTTCTTCATAAATCTTTAATATGAAAAATGAGGGACATAATCAATTTCTATATGAGGATGCCATTCCGTGATTAACTTTGCTGTTTCATAAAGCGATAATTGATTAAAAGATGGGATTGCACTCACAGAATTCTCAGTTTGTACCAACAGAGTATTATTCAATTCATCAATCAATATCTTATAGCAATCTTGTAAATAAACTATCCTATAGCCTATTACCTTAAACCCCTGTAAAAGGATGACTGTTTTATTTGTTAATTGAGCAAATCCATTATATTGCAATTTCTTATCTAGCAAATTGACTGTCATCATCGTCAAAAAATACACTGTACAAACTATTACAATTACAGCAACCCAAAGCTCTAATCGAGTAATTGTGAATAGAGCAATGATTAGAATAAATACATCCAAAATCCCCAATAAAATCTTCATCAATTTTGCTGTCAGCTGAACATTGATAACACCTAAAACTTCTGTGTTAATTTCAGGATGAGCATCAAATTTATTCCATAGCTGTTCCTGTACTTTTCTCGGAGAAACAATATCATTAATGATATACGAAGAACCATCTTTAAGATTTAACAATAAAGCTCCATAATTTAATAAATTATGAAAATAAGGCTGTATCGAAGAGCTGCCTGACAAATTTTCAAAAGAGATGTCAAAAGATTTTTTTGAGAAAAAACCAAAAGCTATCGTTAATCTATCGCTATAAATTCTCATGCTACGATGAGCATTAACAATAACTTCATAAAGTATCACAATAATCGATAAAATCACACCAAACAAAATAATATAACCTATTGAAAACTCAAATCCTTTTATCAAAATCAATGCAACAATAACCAAAGCTATTAACTTATAAAATATACCGAAATAGAAGGCTATTTTACTTTTTTTTATCTCTATATAATCTTGGCTCATATCTATTCCTGACTCTAAATTATTCTATTTATATTAAATGCTTACTTATTACTTGATACATATATTGCCTGATTATTGTGGAAATTCAAATATGAGGCAACTTTAAATCATAGCCTTTAAATATTGAATCATCTGATAGCCTTCCGCATCCTTATAATTTTTATAATCATAACGATAATATTCATTTGTATATGTGATTGTGCGATCTAAAGTTTTTTGCATAAATTTAGGATTAGATAATACAAATTGTCTCACGGAATCCACCTGAAATAACTCTTATGATTGATAAATCATTTGCCAAATTTCTTTAACATATTCACCTAATAAACGAATCAAATAAGCTGCAACAAAAGAATAGTTTTCTAATATGTTTTTCTGCAATAAATACATAACTGCTTCTGCTCTAATAAAACCATTATGATGTCGAGTTAAAAGTACTTTCTCTATGACACAAAATAATTCTGCATCCATTGATTTCGAGCGTTTTAATTGGCAACTAACACCATAAAATAGTCTATAAGGAATTGGATAAATCACATTATTTTCATAGTATATTGCAGGATAAGCTTGGGCTTTTAAAGCCTCATTAATCTCTCGATGCAAGATCGGATTAATTACTAGAAACTCTTGCCAAGATTCATCTGAAATAATACTAAATAAGGAGTTCTCTAATTCTTTCATATATTAGATTTGCTCTATAATTTTTTGAATTCTAGAAACATCCACCAAATATCCACCTGAAGCCGTTGTTTGGAGCATAGTTAAAACATCTTGTGCCATTGCTTTGAGGTTTGATAATTCAGTTGTGCAATTACGATCTTTCAACTCTTGGATATTGGCATCTGTAATTTGTTCTAATAGCTCAATCACATCATCAGGTTCATTCTCAATATGTATACAACTCATTCATTTCACCATCTTTCAAACTTTTCTATATACTAACATGATAATATTTTATATAAAATCAGGTAAATATAATGATTTCAATAGACTTTTCAAAAATTGGTACAGGCAACAATAAATCAGATACATTAATTAATCCTAGAGAAATATTTAATGCACTCCCTGACAAAAATATCGGTAAATATCCATACCCAAGAGATGTTCAGTCACAAGTTTGGTCAAAATGGTTTAATCTCAGAGATATTCCAAGTACAACAATTAAAATGAATACAGGTAGTGGAAAAACAGTTGTAGGATTATTAATTTTAAAAAGTTGCCTAAATGAGAAAAAGTCTCCTGCTGTCTACATTTGCCCAGATAACTATCTAGTTGAACAAGTAATTAAAACAGCAAGTGAATTAGGACTTAGAACAACGAAAGATCCACAAGACTATAAATTCACATCTGGAAAAGCAATTTTGGTTACCAATATACATACATTGGTGAATGGAAAATCTAAATTTGGAGTAGGTGAGGGTAATATAAAACTTAATATATCTAGTATTATTATAGATGATGCTCACGCCTGCATTAATTCTGTCGAAGAACAATTTACCATTAAAATCCCTTGTACTAGTAATGGATATAAATCCATATTATCTTTACTATCTACGAGCTTAAAGCAAATTAACTATACAAAATATCAAGAAATTGAACAAGGTGATAATAGCCAAGCAATACAAGTTCCTTATTGGGAGTGGCAAAATAAAATTAAACAAATAATAGACATTCTTATACAAGATAAAGAAGAAGAGTATTTATTGTTTAAATGGGAGTTATTAAAAGAAAGCCTTCACTTATGTGAATGTGTCATCACTAGCAACACTATAGAAATATCACCTTTTAATGTACCTATTCAAAAAATACCTGCATTTATGAATGCTGAAAGAAAAATATTTATGACTGCAACGTTAGCTGATGATTCTATATTAGCTAGTCACTTTGCCGTCTCTGAAAATCACGTTCAAAACTGTATTTTCCCTGACTCCGCTGGAGATATTGGCGATAGAATCATATTATTACCCCAAGTAATAAACCCAAATATAACTGATGATAACATGAGAAATTACGCAAAAAAATTATCAGAAACATATAATGTTATGGTCTTAGTACCATCTTATCAAAGGCTAAAATTATGGGATGGTTTGTATGATAATATGATCGACAAATCTAATATCAATGATGAAATTGATAGTATAAAAAAACGAACTAATGGCTTAACTATTTTAGTCAATAGATACGATGGCGTAGATCTGCCTCACGATGCTTGCCGAGTACTCTTTATTGATGAATTACCTACACCAAATAGAGAGATTGATAAAATAGAACAATCCCTCGTATTAAAAAATAATTTGCTTAGCAAAGTTATACAAAAAATAGAACAAGGAATGGGGCGGGGTATCAGATCAAATGATGATTACTGTGCCATTATTCTGATGGGGAAAAATTTAACACAACAGTTGTACATCAATGGAGCTATAGAACATTTTTCACCAGGAACACGTGTTCAACTAGAATTATCAGAGCAAATTACTGAACAAATAATGGATACTTTAGATTTAAATAACTTAACTGATATTTTAAATCTATGCTTACAAAAAAATTCTGGGTGGCTAACCCAAAGCCGTGGTGCTTTAGCAGAATTAAAATATTCAGAACCTATTGTTGATAGAGTATCAGCAATGCTTAGATATGCTTACGACCAAGCTTTATATAAAAATTATGAACAATCTAATTTTATCATTTCCCAGTTCCTCAATACCAATTTAGCAGCATTTGATAAATTATCTCAGGGATATTTAAAACAAATTCAGGCTAAATATATTAATTTTTTAGACCAAATAAATGCACAAGAAATACAGAAAACCGCAAAATCTCTAAACCCTCAAGTTATGACACCTATTCAAGGTATTGCATATAAAAAGGATATATATCATTCTACCCAACCTGAAAATATCTTAAAACAAATTCATTCATATGATAATAAAAACATGTTTATCATAGACAGCCAAGCCACCCTTAGTAAACTCTGTTTTCAACCAGAAACTGCAAATTCATTTGAAGAAGCTTTTAAACAACTTGCCTTCCTAATAGGACTCCATGCCCAAAGACCTGAACTAGAAACAAACAAAGGTCCTGATGTCCTATGGTCTTTAGGAGAACTGAATTATTTAGTAATAGAATGTAAAAATGGTACTGTTACTAATGAAATTAGTAAAAAAGATTGTGGCCAATTAAATACTGCCATCCAGTGGTTTAAAGGTGAGTATGATAATAGTTGCCATGTTACAGCGATAATGATTCATCAATCTTCCATCTTACAATATGATGCATATTTAGATGAAAGCGCTAGAATTATTACACCTCAAAAACTTTCAGAATTAACTGAACAAGTAAACAAGTTTCACACACATATAATGCAACTTTCCACAACTGATCTAACAATTAGAAATATACAAAAATATTTAGAACAATTTGGCTTATCATCTAAAAAATTTATTGATAACTATACGGTGAAATATAAAAAGCAATAAAAACCTTTGATATTAAAAGAATAAAAAAGGGCTAATAAAAATTAGCCCTTTTTTAATCTGTTTATTCTTTAATTAAATATCAAAGATTTCATTTTCTGAGTCATCTAATACGCTATTTAAGCGGTAATTCGTGTTATCAGATTCTTGGTTAGCATTTTGTGTTTTATTCAAATCCAACCAGTTATCCATCCAAACCAATGGTTTGTTTTTGATCACAGGATATGGATTATCAATGCCTAAGAAGCGATACAAATCTTGTGCATTATATAAAACCCACTCATTCAATAAAGTTTCATTCAAACCAACGATTGAGCGGTTTTCGCTGAACAAATATTTATTCCAAGAGAACTCTTGCTCGATCACTTCTGAAATGATTTTTGCAGCATCATCGCGGATCGTGTTGAATACATTAATCCATTCTTCATCTGCTAACATAATTTCTAAGATTGCTTCATCCATCATCACGTGAACTTGCTCATCTTGTGCAATCTTTTGAACTAATTTAGCAATGCCTTGGAAGATATTTTGCTCTGCCAATGCAAAAGTACAAGCAAATGAACTCATGAATTCGACTTTTTCTAAGCAATATAGAGCTACAAAGCCTTTCAATACGACTTGTTTCAACGCTAAATCATCTTTCTGAATTTTGCCTAATTTATATAAAGCACCATATTCAGCCAATTTATCGAACGCTTCGATCACAGTTGTTGAACGATTCAATACTTCGTCATTCTTCATCACTGCTTCAAAAACTTCTTTAGGATCAGACAAACACTGGCGAATGATTTCTGAGTATGTCAAAGCATGCAAATTTTCAATTTCTGACTGCTTAGACAACATAACCCACAATTCGCTATTTGTCACAAATGGTGCAAACAATGGCGCAATCGCACGTGATGCGACAGAGTCTAATTCCCATTGGAATGCCAATGTTTTAACCATGATGTCATAGTTATTTTTAGAACAGTTGATCAAATCCATGCGAGATTGCTCAAGATTCACTTCATCTTCTGTCCAATCCATTGATTTTTGTAACTTATACAAATCAAATAACTTTGGATAAGGTACATTCACGCTGTCATACAACCCCAATGGCTCACCTAAAACCAAAGGATAACGGCCTGTTTGCCATGATGTATTATCTTGGTTAAAGATAGAAGTCATTTCATTTTTTTCCATCATAATCTCCTACAGAGTACATGCACCGCCCGCACAACCTTTGTCTTCAACTGTTTCAACAAAAGCTTCGTGGACAATACCTGACGCACTATTCAAGTAATAACGAGTTTTACAGCCCATTTTCATCATATAGATGTAATCTTTAAGCAGTTTACTCGTTGAAATATTCGCTTCGTCTTTTAGATTCAAGTACAAGTCCGCAGAGATCGCTTGACCTGTAAATTTCTGAATGATCGCATACATATCAATCAAATCTTTAGAATCTAAGTTCCATGCGATGTCATAGAATGGGCCTAAATCCTCTAAATCTGGCGCAAGCAACAAGTTTTTATTGTTGCTCGATGTTTTCATCACACGCAAATTACGGATCGGATAAACACCATTCGTTGTGTTTGTTAATTGGCTCGATGATTCAACTGGCATCATCGCTTCCAATACGCTGTGGCGAATACCGCCTTGCGCTTTAATATCTGCACGCAATGCTTCCCAATCAAACATTAAATCTTGACTATGTACTGCATCCACCGCTTTACAGTAAGAATCTACTGGCAACCAACCTTCAGGATATTTAGTTTTACTGATCCAAGATGCATTACCTTTCTCTTTCGCTAAGCGTAAAGATGCACGGTGCAACCAATAGCTGTGGCGCTCTGCGATCTGATGAATGTAGTTTTTACCTTCATGAGATGCATAGCTTAATTTTTTTCTTGCCATTTCATGCGCAAGATTTGTGATACCAACACCGATTGAACGACGCGCTTGAGCTGTTGTTTTCAATGATGGGAATGGATATTCCATCAACTCAATGACGTTATCAATCATCAATGCTGTGTAATACGCAACATCTTCATATTCATCTGCTTCAACACGACCAACAACGATTGACGCCAAGCTACATAAGCCGATTTCACCTTCAGGATTTTCAGAATATAGATCCTGAATATCACGGAATGGCTTTGTTGGTAATGCGATTTCCAAGCACAAGTTACTTGAGTAAATTGTATCTTTAAATGGTGTATGACGATTCATTTCATCAATGTATGTCATATAAATACGGCCAGTTTCAGCAGATTCTGTCAATGCTTTCACTGCGATATCACGTGCTTTTACGATCTGTTTCTTACAATCTTTTGCAACATAACCCTCATACAAACGCTTGAATAGATCATAATCATTAGCATAGAAAGCATCGTATAAATCAGGGGCAACTTGGTAGCTGATCAGCATCCAATCTTCGTTTTTCGCAACTTTTTCCACAAATAAACGGTTAGATAACATTGCGTAATCAATGTCACGAATACGTTTTTGTGTCACTGTTGTTGGGTTTTTCAATACCAATAGATCAAAGATTTCTGGATCTAATACGTTGTAATAAACTGTTGCGCTGCCGCCACGGCTTGATTGCATGTTTGCATGCACAGCACTTTGAATCATACGGTAATAAGGCAATTTACCTTGGTGAATGACGCGGCCTTGCTTAACAGGATCACCTTTTGAGCGCGTTAACAAATGCGCGCCAATCCCAGCTGATGCACATGTCATCATATAAGCAATGTGATCGCCCGTTGATAAACTATCTACATTGTCCGCTGTTGTATAAACACAGCAAGATGCATAACCTTTATGTGGCGTACGCATGTTGATCAACATCGGCGTTGGCGTGTTGATCTTTAATTCATTTAAATAACGATATAATTTTTTGATATCGTCCATACGGCGTTCTTTAGGCTGACCTTGCATATTCTGCATCGCCATGCCCATGAACATAAACTGTGGAGATTCTAAACAATGACCAGTCACACGATTTTGGATCAAATACTTATCTTTCATTTGACGCAAAGTTGTGTAGTTATAGTTAATATCGATGCTATGATCAATGATACGATCTAAATCCACTAACTCTTCTTCAGAGTAATCCATTCTTTCCCAATGGCCTAAACGCATCATGTGGCTATAGAACACTGTCAATGAAGGAATTTTACGAAAACCGCCAAAAGCTTCTTTATAGATAGAACCGATTAGGAAACGGCCCGCCATTTTTAAATGTCTATGATCTTCGCGCTCAACACACGCATCAATCATTGCTTTATGCAATTCTAACGTGGTGCAGCCATCGTAACATTTACGATAAGCTTCCAATACGATCGTACTCCAATCGACTTCGTAATGTGCGGCAAACTCGGCCCATTTATTCAATTTATCAGCGTCAAAATCTTCTCTTTCACCACTGCTTTTTACAATGTACCGAATCATTACTTTCCCTCACCCACGTTTTTCTGAATTTCCAAAAATAAAAAAGCGAGAAAATCAAAGATACAAATATCAATTTCCACGCGTTAAACATTTTTCAATGTTTGTCTCGATTCATCTCGAGAAAAACAATTATAGCACCTATCCTAAAAAATGATTGTGTGAAATCTATTCTTGATTGTAGCAACTATTGCGATAACTATATGATAATAATAATTTTATCTACAACATCATGATAATTTTATTAACTTATATGCTCAATCTAAAATTAAAAACTAATGCTCTATGAAATAGATTTTACTACTCTATAATGAATGCTTTCATCAAGCAACTGATGAAATCAAATGCATTTAAAATTTCTCTAGCGACAATAAAAAATCCTCACATAAACTGTAAGGATTTCCACAAAAAGATGCTGATTTAAATTTATTTATAATAACGAATGTACTCAAATAAACCTGCAATGAAAAATGTTTCGGTGATCTCTTCTAGTAAACCTAAATCCTGAATATTCAATAATGAATATAAATAACTAAACGGCACTCTGATATGTTCAACCTGATCCACAATCATAAACATCACAATTAATACCGCCAAAATATGGCAAGGCACGCCATATTCACGGATCACATTCACAATAAAATTACGTGTGCGTGATACAAACAGTGGCACACACAGCATTAAAACAAGCGCAATAGCTATCATGCGATACATTTCCCGTGGATATTCTGGCCAAATCAATCGCCCCCAATTGATACTCCTGCCAAATAATACAATCCACCACATCATTGCCCACAGCCAAAAGATTCGCTTATCTTTTTGCTGATAAGCCAAAAAACCACTGACTAAAGCGCCACCCAATAATAAAAGGATATGAAATTCCTCAACCCTCAAAACACCATTTTCCAATGTCGAAAATGCTAGATATAAAATCGGACTGAGAATCAACATACTCAACGGATAGAGCCATAAATTTGTCGATTTTGATCTAAATACGCACATAAAATCTTTACTCCCTACTTCATGCATACTGCAAACGCGTATTTTACTGATCAAAATAAAATATGACAACCTAGTTGTCATAAATTAAAGCAGATCATAAAAAAGCTCCCGAAGGAGCTTTGATTTCACAACTCAAAAATTACAATAACGAGGAAGTTAACCTAGCCACTTTTTCAATAAAGCGCTTAACAGAACTGCGTTTCTCCCATTCCATTGGATCTAAACGCACTGAATGCGTTAAGTCTTTAGCAAATTCATCACGCATTTGTTGACCCAACTCTTCATCATAAATCATGCCGTTGACTTCAAAATTTAAGTTAAAACTTCTATTATCCATGTTCGCCGTACCAATAATGCTGAACTGCCCATCAAATACAGAAGTTTTCGCATGAATAAAGCCTTTCTTATAACGATAAATTTCAACCCCAGCCGCCATAAAAGCAGAATAATATGAGCTCGATGCCAACTGTGTTACTAATGAATTTGTCTCATAAGGCACTAATAATTTAACTTTCACACCACTTAATGCCGCATTTTTGATCGCCTCAATCACAGCTTCCGATGGCACAAAGTATGGCGTTGTGATCAAAATTTCTTCTTTAGCCAACATGATCGCACGTAAAATTGTGTACATAATCATCGGATATGTAGAATCTGGTCCACTTGCTGCAATCTGAGCCACTTTGCCATTCTCTTGACGCATATGTGTGGGAAACAGCGTAGTATCTAACGTCAATTTTTCTTTGGCACAAAATTGCCAATCACCCAAGAAAATATATTGCAATGAATAAACCATTGGCCCTTCTACGCGCATATGCATATCACGATGATAAACTTTAGAAGTTGGTAAATTGATATAATCATCACCAATATTAATGCCGCCCACAAATCCAACTCTACCATCTATCACAATGATTTTACGGTGATTTCTGTAGTTCAATCGGTTGGCTAATGCCACCAGAATAATCTTACGGAAAGGATAAACTTCTACGCCCGCATCTTGTAATTCTTCCACATATGTACCACGAATGGCTTTGCTACCAAAGTCATCATAGATGAGACGGATTTTCACACCCTCTTTAGCTTTTTCGATCAGTATATCTTTGATCTGATTGCCAATATTATCATTACGAATGATGTAATATTCTAAATGAATGGTTTCTTTAGCGTTCTTCAATGCTTCTATAATGACAGGAAAAGCATTCTCGCCATCGATCAATACATCAATTTTATTGCCAACACTAATTTGATCAGCAAAATCATGCCCGACCAATTGCGCAATACTTTTAAATTGATTGACAGACTGACTATCATTGCTCAATGCTTCTGCTGAAATTCTTTGAATATAATCATCAGCCTCTTGTTCAAGCCCGCGATTCATCTCAAGCTTTTTGGAATACATCTGTTTATTTCGATAATTCACGCCCAAAGAGAAATAAAGGATCACGCCAAAAAGCGGCACAAACCAAATCAATGTCAGATAGCCAAGCGTCTTTGTTGCGCTCTCTTCATTATTGATAATGATGATGGTCACAATCAAAACGGCTAAAAAATAGAGGATCGTAAACGCCCCCATAAAAGTGCCCCAGTCTGTGATAATATCGAGAAACAATCCGTGCATCTATCTTCCTTTATTATTCAATTGTTATACTAATCATTCATATTATTAGTATAGCGAACGGTTATAGAAATCTATGAAAAAATATCAAACTGGCCTAATTTTCGGCAAATTCTTCCCTTTGCACCCTGGCCATATCCTTATGATGGAAAAAGCTTTGCAAACTGTCAATGAACTCTATGTTTTTGTTTGCAGTGATACAGAACGTGACCACAAACTCTTTGAACAGAGTCAAATGATCAAAATGCCGAGCCGAGCTGATCGAATGGCTTGGTTCAAACCATTACAAACAATGTATCCAAATCTTCATCCCATTGATTTTAATGAAGATGGCATTCCTACATATCCTAATGGTTGGTTAGAATGGTCCAACCGCGTTAAAGCGACATTGGCCAAGCATCACATAGAACCCAATATTGTATTCAGTAGCGAGCCACAAGATGCGCCATTGTATCAAGAGTATTTTGATTTACCCGTGGAATTATTTGATCCTGAACGCGGACAAATCAATATCTCTGCCACCAAGCTCCGTAATCACCCCGAAGACAATAAAGCATATCTGCTAGATTCCGTTTACCCCTATTTTTTTGAATAAACTAATGCTATCTTCGTAGATTCATCAGAAATTTACTCGACTACACATAAAGGTTTCTCATGGATAATTTAATCCGCAATATTTTAACTGCTCGCGTCTATGATGTCGCTGAGCGCACTCCTCTTGATTTCATGCCACGCTTATCCAAACATCTCAATACCAATATCTGGATTAAGCGTGAAGATACTCAACCTGTTTTCTCTTTCAAAATTCGCGGTGCTTACAACTGTATCTATCAATTATCAGCAGAAGCTCGCCATAAAGGCGTGATCTGTGTTTCCGCAGGTAATCATGCACAAGGCGTTGCACTAAGTGGCCAAGCATTGGGCATTAGTACAACCATCGTTATGCCAATCACAGCGCCTGCATTAAAAGTACAAGCTTGCCAAGCTCGCGGTGCGAATGTTGTGCTATATGGCGATAACTTTGATGATGCCAGCGAATATGCACTACGCTTAGCCAGTGAGAGCGGCAAAACTTTGATTCATCCTTTTGATGATTGGAATGTGATTGCTGGGCAAGGCACAATCGGTAAAGAGATGATTGAGCAGCAACCCGATTTAGATGCTATTTTTGTGCCTGTTGGCGGCGGTGGTTTAATTGCTGGCGTTGCTGCTTACATAAAATTCATCGCACCACATTGCAAAGTGATCGGCGTTGAACCTGTTGAATCTGCTTCTATGAAAGAAGCTTTGATCAAGAATGAACGCATCAAATTAAAGCAAGTGGGCACATTTGCAGATGGTACAGCCGTTAAACAGATTGGCGAAAATCCGTTTGAAATTGCTAAAACTCTGGTGGATGACATTATTTGTGTCACAACAGATGAAATTTGTGCTGCTATGAAAGACATTTTTGAAGATACACGCGCAATCACTGAGCCTTCTGGCGCTTTAGGTGTTGCAGGACTTAAAAAATATTTGGCACAAAATCCAGACTGTCACTTTAAAAATATTGGCAATGTATTAAGTGGCGCGAATATTAACTTTGATCGCTTGCAATATGTTGCAGAGCGCACAGAGTTGGGCGAAGGCAAAGAAGCACTATTTGCCGTCACAATTCAAGAAGAGCCAGGAAGTTTCTTGAACTTCGTTAATGTGATTGGTCAGCGACATATTACAGAATTTAACTATCGTTATTCTAGTGATCGCCAAGCCATCGTTTATGTTGGCATTCAATTGCAACATGGCAAAACTGAAAAAGAGGAAGTGATCAAAGCATTGGAATCCCATAATCTTTCAGTGACAGATTTGAGTGATAACGAATTGGCTAAACTACATATTCGTCATATGGTTGGCGGTAAAAAACCACGCAGCGTGAAGCATGAGCGCTTACTTCGCATCATTTTCCCGCAGCAGCCAAATGCACTCTTTAAATTCTTAACTGCATTGAATATTCAACTCAACATTACGTTATTCCATTATCGTAATCACGGTTCGGATTATGGTCGAGCTTTAGTGGGCATCAATGTACCACCTGAAACAGAACCGTTCTTCCAAGAGTTTTTATCACAATTAGGTTACGACTATATTGAAGAAACTGATAATCCTGCTTACGAATTATTTTTATAAGAGATGACAATGATGCTTCAACCAATATTATCACTGCGCACCAATAACTTTAATGATCCAGATATCATTGAAAAAATCACAGATCTCTGGGCAAAAGCTTTGAAACAGCTAGAGGATCATACAGGCAGCGTTTATGGTGTTTATCATAATTATGACAATAATTATCAAGGTGATTATGATCTTTCCATTGCCATTCCGACAGAACAGCCGAAAGATCATGCCATTACTTTAGGAGAACAATATCGTGAATTTATTGTCACGATGAATCAACCAAGCAGCATATTTGAAATGTGGCAACACATTTGGCAACTGGAAGAAAAAGGCGAATTGAATCGACGTTATGATGTAGATTATGAGGAATATCGTCCTGATGGCACGGCTTCTATCTTCATCAGCATTTAATTGCCGACAGATAGCGCAACATATTATCTATATTTAGTCATTTCAATTGTCATTTGATAATACTTCTTATTTAGCTTAAGCTATGATGCTTGTTAATGCCATAGCTTAAGCTCTTATGAAAAAACTCAATCTATTTGAACGCATCATCAATCCTTTTCGATCTTCTCCCGATATTGCCCCACCAAAATCCTTATCTGGCTTTTATTGGTTTTATCTCAAGCAAGTCAAAATCCCTATGATGATTCTATTTGTCGTAGGATTTTTTACGGCAATCTTAGAAATCGTACTGTTCAAATATATCGGCGAAATTGTGGATATCGTCCAATCTGTCAAAACACCTGCGGATTTATTCACAGAACATCAATCCACATTCATCTGGATGTTTATTGTGATCGCATTGATTCGCCCCATCGTTTCGCTCATCCATAATGTATTGATCAATCAAATCATCACTACAAATTTTACTTCTCTCATTCGCTGGCAACAACATAACTATTTAGTGAAACAGAGCTTAAACTTTTTCCACAGTAACTTTTCTGGCGGCATTGCAAGCCGAGTCATGAGCACAGGGCAATCCATTCGTAACTCTATTTTAATGCTGACAGATTCCATGTGGCGCGTCATCATCTATGCAGTGACAACCGTTGTCTTATTCATTGAGTTGAATGTTTGGCTCGCATTACCCATGATCGCTTGGATCATTGCTTACATACTATTATTAAAATATTTCTTACCGAAAACCCGCGAACGCTCTCATCAATCAGCCAAAGCTCGCTCTCGTTTAATGGGGCACATTGTGGATACTTACAGCAATATTTTGACGCTGAAACTATTCTCCCATTCAGCCAGAGAACAAGAAAAAACACGCGAATTAATGGCGCACCAAACCAATATGGCACTGTATTCCACACGCTTAATCACAGCATTGGATTTCTCGCTGATGATTCTCAATAGCTTGCTCATCGCTGTGACTGTATTGGTTTCACTTTTATTGTGGCAAAATGCGCTCATTACAGCAGGTGCGATTGCATTTACATTGAGTTTAGTGATTCGCATCAACACAATGTCCACTTGGGTGATGAAATTAGTGAGCGCCATTTTTGAAGACATTGGCAGCGTGCAAGATGGGATCAAAATCATGACAGCAGATCGTGAAATCATGGATCATCAAAATGCGGAGCAGCTCAATGTTACAAAAGGTCAGATTATAATTTCTGATATTAACTTTGCTTATCATCCTGAAAAACCCATCTATCACAATTTAAATTTAAACATTGCATCTGGCGAAAAAGTTGCTTTAGTGGGCCCTTCTGGTGCAGGTAAAACCACGCTCATTAATCTTTTATTGCGATTATTTGACACTCAATCTGGTTCCATTGCAATTGATGGGCAAAATATCCAGAACGTTACACAAGAAAGTTTACGTGGCAATATTGGCGTTGTGGCACAAGATACCGCTTTATTACACTGCTCTATTCGTGACAATATTTTATATGGCAATCCAACAGCCACTGATGAAATGATTGCTCAAGTACTCAAACAAACCAAAGCACATGAATTTGTTTATGATTTAGTGGATCAATATGGCAATCAAGGTTTAGATGCCATTGTGGGTGAAAATGGTGTGAAATTATCAGGCGGACAACGCCAAAGAATCGCCATTGCGCGTGTTTTACTCAAAAATGCTCCCATATTAATTTTAGATGAAGCAACATCCGCCTTAGATTCAGAATCAGAAGCTGTGATTCAAGAGCATTTAGAAACTTTAATGAAAGGTAAAACAGTCATCGCAATTGCTCATAGATTATCCACCATCGCACAGATGGATCGTTTAGTTGTGATCAACCACGGTAAAGTCGTAGAAACTGGCTCACATACTGATTTGATCGCTAAAGAAGGATTATATGCTTCTTTATGGAAACTCCAGCAAAAATAAAAAATACTTGACATATATGTTTAAGTGAATTAAAAATAGACACATGCCGATTTGAAACACAGCTTGCGGGCATAACAGCTAAAGCGTCCATCCTTATGGTTAAACCCAAGGATCTCCTTGTTTAGAACCCTCTAAATAGCAGAGGCAAGCGAATATCAACAACGGCAAACACCGAATTGATATGACAAGGAGATTTCATGACTCAACACAATTTACCCATTTTGGACTTTGCTAAATTCCGTGAAGGCGGAAGTGCAAAAGCTGAATTCATTCAGACACTCGGCGATGTTACACACAACATTGGCTTTTTCTATCTTAAAAATCATGGCATTGAACAAACACTATTAGATCGTGCTTTAGAACTTTCTAAGCAGTTCTTTGCTTTGCCCATTGAAAAAAAATTAGACATTCAAATGGTGAAATCGCCACATTTTCGCGGTTATACCAAGCTTAAAGATGAAATCACACGGGAAAAACCTGATTCCCGCGAGCAACTGGATTATATGCCTGAATATAAAGCCATTCCTTTAGAGCAAATTCCACAGAATCAACCTTGGCTTCGCATCCAAGGCCCCAATCAATGGCCTGAATCTATCCCTGATTTAAAACCGACATTATTAGAATTACAGCGTCAAAAAGTTACTTTGGCAAAAGTTCTACTCACAGCTTTTGCAGAATCATTAGGGCAATCGCCTGATGTATTCGCACATACTTATTCAACGAACCCTTCTGTGCTTTGTAAAGCCATTCATTATCCAGGGACAGAACAAGCAGAACAAGGCGTTGGTGCGCATAAAGATGGCGGATATTTAACGCTATTATTACAAGATGAACATTCAGGCTTAGAAGTGTTAAAAGATGATGAATGGGTGCCTGCAACACCAATTAAAGGCACATTCATTGTCAATATTGGTGAATTATTGGAAATTGCTTCCCAAGGTTATCTCAAAGCCACACAACATCGAGTCACAACTCCGCCCATTAATGTGGATAGATATTCATTGGCATTCTTTTTAACCTCACAATTAAATGCAACTGTGCCTCTTTTAGAATTGCCAGCGCATTTACAGCCAAGCAATTTTGCAATCACCCAAGATCCTAAAAATCCGTTGTTCACAGAAATTGGCAAGAACTTCTTAAAAGGCCGCTTGCGCTCACATCCCGATGTTGCCGTTGCACACTATTCTGACCTTCCACAATTAGCATAATCATCTTTTTTAAGGTAAATATCATGAAAAAATTCTTATTGTTACTATCCAGCATATTTGTTATCACTGCGTGTTCTGACAATACAACAGCAACGAACAATTCAGCAACAGAACAAAAAACAATTAAAATCATCTCTTCCCCTGGAGATTTTGCCGATATGATTCGTAATTATATTGGCCCTGAATTACAAAAGCGTGGTTACAAATATGAATTACGAGAAAGCACCAATGGTATTTTGCCTAATCAAAGCGTTGTGGATGGTTCTGCTGACTTAAACCTATTCCAACATAAGCCTTATTTAGACGAATACAATGCACAAGCAAAAACCAATTTATATCCATTAGTACAAGTGCCAACAGCACCGTTAGCGATTTATAAAGCAAAATCTCAATCTCTCGATGATGTTAAAGCAGGTAGCCAAATTGCTATTCCATCGAATGTAACTAACTTTGCACGTGGATTAAGAATCTTAGAATCCTTAGGCTGGATTCAATTAGATCCCAATGCTGATCCTATCATTGTGGGTGAGCAAGACATCATTGCCAATCCAAAAGGTGTGAAGATTCTTGCTATCGATGCACCGCAAGTTGTTCGTGCACGCAGCGATGTTGAATTTGCCATCATCAATGGTAACTTTGCTCAAGATGCCAATATTCCAGACAGCGATATTCTCCGCACAGAACCTGGTAAAACATTTGTGAATTGGATTGTGGTTGCAGATCAAAACAGAGAAAGCGATTGGGCAAAAGCGATCATAGACATTGTGAACAGCCAAGGCTATAAAGATTATGTGAAAAATAACTTCCCTGCTTTTTATAATTTACCGCCTGCTTGGGAAAAATAACATAATTGATTATGATGCTCAGTCATACTTTAAAATATTCTAGGATGACTTTATGGCGTACATTAATATTAATGGCACTCAGATCTTCTATACACAGCAAGGTTCTGGATTGCCATTAATTTTTTTACACGGCAATGGTGAAGATCACCATATTTTTGATCCACTGATCAAGAAACTGTCTCACCAATTTACATGCTACGCGCTGGATAGCCGTAATCATGGCCAAAGCCAAATGACAGATCAATTCCATTATCAAACAATGACGGATGATCTTTTAGCTTTCATTCATGAATTAAAACTCTCGCCTGTGAATATCATTGGCTTCAGTGATGGCTCTATCGTGACGATGTTATTGGCAATGCAGCAACCTGAATTGATTGATAAAGCCGTTCTTCTTGGCCCTAATTTAAAGCCAAGTGACTTTACAGATGCTTGTACGCGCTATGTGGAGCGCTTATATAGAAATGATCCCAATCCTCTCTATAAAATGATGTTGGATGAACCCAATATTGAAGCCGAAGATTTGCAAAAAATTCAAGCGAAAACTTTAATCGTCGGCGGTGAAAATGATCTCTATAAAGCAGGAACTTTTGAAAAAATTCATGAAAATATTCAAAAATCTAACTTATTGATATTAGAAAATCATGATCATAGTAGCTATATATTTCAAAATGATATGCTCTATCCAGAGATCATTCAATTTTTGAAATAAATATTTTTCACAGCATCTTCCAGTTGGAAATAAATCCACTATAATTACCATCAGAATTGATTTATATCTAAAAAAAAGGCATGATATAAATGTCAATTTGTGACCTAACTTACTAAGGAGTTATACATGAAAGGTTTATTAAAAGTAACTAGTTTGATCGCTTTAGGTTTAGTAGCAACAGGCTGCGCAACAAATGCACAAAAAACTGCTGATGAAGCTTTAACAACTGCAAATGAAGCAAAAAGCATTGCTTTAAACACTCAAGCGCAATTCGATCGTTATTTTGCTAAAACTCGTTACAAATAATCGAGCTTTACAATAACCACAAAATACTAAAAGCCTCTATGACAGAGGCTTTTTTCTTATTCACTTTTTGCAGAACGCTCCAATAAATTACTCAGTGCAATTTTTGGATCTAAGTTCTCCATCAAAATCTTATACACTTCAGCAACGATCGGCAGTTCAATGCTCTGTTTTTCCCCCAATGCTTTCATATTGATCACATTGTTCGCACCTTCCACCACTTGAAAGACTTTTTCAAAGGCTTCCTCTTTTGTTAAACCTTCACCAATGAATTTACCAAAACGATAGTTACGTGATTCTGTGCTTGTGGCCGTCAAAGTTAAATCACCAACGCCAGCCAAGCCTAAAAATGTTTCTAAGGATGCTCCCAATGAAACACCCAAACGAGTCATTTCTGCTAAACCACGCGTGATGAGTGCTGCCCTTGCATTGCAACCAAAGCCTAAGCCTTCTGAAATCCCCGCCGCAATCGCAATCACATTTTTATATGTGCCTGCTAATTGAACACCAATCGGATCAGAATTCAAATAAACACGCATGTGATGATGATGAAACAATGGTAAAAAATTTTTCGCATCCCGCTCATTTTTAGAAGCAATCGTAATAGCTGTTGGTAAATGGCGAGCCACTTCAGATGCAAAACTTGGGCCAGATAATACAGCTTGCACAGGTGAATCAAACATTTCATCAATCATTTCTGAAAAAAAGCGATTACTATCATGCTCTAAACCTTTTGTCGCATTAATGAATGCTAGATCCTTTTGACCAAAAGATTTAATTTGCTGCAAAATATCCAATAAAGCAAAAGAAGGCACAACAAATACCAATTGATCACATTGTTCAACCAACTGTTCCAAGGAACTTGTGGCGATAATATTCTCTGGATACTGAATATTCGGTAAATATTTAGGATTATAACGAGTTTCTTGGATGGTTTTAATGTCATCCTGATTATGTCCCCACAGCATTACGTTTTCTACGCGCGCAATGTGAATGGCCAATGCACTGCCCCAAGAACCGCTGCCTAATACACCAATCATTTCTTCCCCTTAAATTTTAGATAAAAATAAAGCCCGCTATGCGGGCTCTATCTAATACAAATTTATACTCTGATAAAAGTCAGATTAGAAATCGTGACGGATACCAACTGAGAATGCATCACGGTTTTGTTTAGTTTGCTCAGTAGTACCTTTGCCAAATTTACGGTTTTCTTTACCATATTCAGCCCATACTTTTGTACGAGTAGATAATTTTTGCTCGAAACCAACAGCCCATACAGTCATTGTATCTTTAGTAGTGCTATTATTTTTATACTTAACTTCTGCTTGACCTACTGTCGCACGAATTGTGCTGAAGTAATCAGGACCAAACGAGAAGTGACCACCGATATCCCAACCAGTTGAAGTTACTTTAGTACCAACATTACCTTTTTTACCACGCTCACCAGCACCGAAGTCTGCGTTCACGCCGAACTGCTCATTTTCAAAACCAACATTCAAACCGTACATATTTGCACGTTTCATGTTTTCAGCTAAATCAGCACCCATGTATGCTGCTTTAGCATAGAAACCTGATTCGTGTTCATAGTTCAAGCCAACAGTATACATGTCGAAACCTTTGCTTGAGTTATTATTTGAATTGTATGCACTAACAATTACATTACCTGCTTTATCTTTTACTTCGCCTTTTGGTGCTTCTGCAATACCAGCGATTACAAAGTTGAAGCCAGAGAATGAAGGAGAAACGTAAGCAATAGAGTTACCTACGCGAGTTGGCATTGAAGAGAAAGTACCTTGAGTGCTTACTACTTTACCATCTTTAACATTGTTGCCAGCTGCTGTTAAAACTGTACCAGTTGCATAACGCAACGCAGAAGTCGCACCTAAGTCGCCGTTAAAGCTATCAGCTTCTGTACCAGCATTCAAAGATTCTGTGAATGGGTTGTTCTGACGACCCAAAGCTACTGTACCCCATTCGCCTTGAACACCAATCCATGCTAAACGCAATTCGTTAGAAAAACCCTTACCACCTGACATACCGTCAAAGCCGAACTCAGCTTGGAACAATACTTTAGCGCCGTTACCTAAATCTTCAGAACCTTTCAAACCAACACGTGAGCCGTAATCAGCCATTTCTAAACCACGTTTTTCTGGTGTTGTTTTAACTTGATTTTTACCATAATGGTTTTTACCAACTTCAGCACCTAAACGGATAGAACCGTATAATACTGTTTCAGCTGATGCTGCTGTGAACGCCATTGCGCCCGCTAATGCTACTACAACTAAGCTCTTTTTCATTTTGTAAGCTCCAAATTGATTAAAAATAAATTAGATAATGAGTTTCAGCTCATGTTTATCCATGTGGCTAATTTAATACTATTTGTGACTTTAATGCAACTTTTATTTTCATTTTTAATACATTTTGTTGTATTAATATTCCAACAAAAATTTAAATTCACAAAAAAATATTCAATATCAATTAGTTAAATTGTTGTATTTTAGATACAACTAATTTTTAGACATGAACTTTTTTATTGCCAAATCGACGATTTGTTTCGCCTGATCTTGCTTTGATGAATGTGGCAACTCGATTTTTTCATTATTTGTATCAATAATGACAATACTATTCTCATCCGCGCCAAAAACTTTGCCTTGAGAAACATCATTGGCACAAATTAAATCTAGATGTTTTGCATTCAATTTTTTTGTGGCATATTCAACGACATTCTGCGTTTCTGCTGCAAAGCCAATCACAAATGGTTTATTCGGCAATGCTGCTACTGTCGCCAATACATCAGGATTCTTCACAAATGATAATGTTAAGCCATCTTGATCATCTGTTTTTTTCATTTTTTCTGTAGCAATGTTTGCAACACGATAATCTGCAACCGCAGCCGCACCCACAAATACAGTAGCATCATTAATGTTAATCAAAACTGCATCCAACATATTCTGCGCACTTTCCACAGGCACAATATTCATGGGTAACTTTGGCTTTGCTTCACATGGACCAAGCACTAAAGTGACATTCGCACCTTGCTCAGCAAACGCATCCGCTAAACGACATGCCATTTTCCCGCTGGAATGATTACTAATGTAACGTACAGGATCTATGGCTTCTCTCGTTGGCCCGCCTGTGATCACAACTTTTTGACCTGATAATGGCAAATCTTTTGGATTTAAATCCGCTAAAATTCTATCGTGAATGGCTTCTGGCTCTGCCATTCTGCCTTGCCCAACTTCACCACAAGCTTGCTCGCCACTTTCAGGATCAATCATTAAGTACAAATGACTTGCCAATAACTTTTGAACGTTAGCTTGTGTCATTGGGTTATCCCACATGAATCGATTCATGCTTGGCGCGATGTGAATTTTCTTAGGTGATGCTAAACACATTGCGCTCACTAAATCATCCGCAATGCCATTCGCTAATTTTGCTAACATATTGGCACTGCAAGGCGCAATCACAATCGCATCCGCCCAGCGAGATAACTCAATGTGCCCCATACCCATTTCATGAGCAGGATCCAATAGATTATCCACAACAACATTGCCAGACAAAGCTTGCATTGTCATCGGTGTAATGAACTCTTTCGCACTTTGCGTCATCACAACGCGCACTTCACAATCTGACTTTTTAAACAAACGCACCAAATGCGCAGACTTATAAGCTGCAATACTGCCTGTGATGGCAACGACGATTTTTTTCATGGCATTAACCTACAATAAAATAATATCGAATTGCTCTATATTATAGAGTGCTTCCGCTTGTAGTTTGATATTCAATCCAGCAAATGTTTGTAATTCTGCTAAATGATGGGCTTCTTCATCGAGTAATTGCTCGATCACATCTGAAGATGCCAAAATTAAAATACTATTAATGTTCGGATATTGCTTCGCTTCACGCACAACTTCCCTAAAAATCTCATAGCAAATAGTTTCTTTTGTTTTAATATAACCCTTGCCTTGGCATGTTGGACATTTTTCACAAAGAATATGCTCCAAGCTTTCTCTTGTGCGCTTGCGTGTCATTTCCACTAAGCCCAAACTTGTCACAGCGCTGATGGTTGTGCGCGCATTATCATTCGATAAATGCTGCTGCAATTCATCCAAAACACTTTGCTGATGCTCTGGATTGATCATATCAATGAAATCAATGATGATCATACCGCCCAAATTACGCAAACGTACCTGATGTGCGATGGCTTGCGCGGCTTCTAAATTTGTTTTAAAAATTGTCTCTTCTAAATTACGATGACCAACATAAGCACCTGTATTGACATCAATCGTCGTCATCGCTTCTGTTTGTTCGATAATAATATAGCCACCAGATTTCAAAGCCACATGATTCGACAATGCTTTTTCGATCTCTTCTTCGATATTATATAAGTCAAAAATTGGTCGAGAACCTTTATAGAGCTGCATATTACCCAAAGTTTCAGGCAAGAAATCTTGTGCAAAGCCCAACATGCGCTCAAATGGCTCTGTTGCATCCACACGAATCTGCTGAATGCCGCGGCCAACATAATCACGCAAAATACGCAGTTCTAATGGAAAATTCCCATAAATTAAATCCCCCGCTTTGGATGCTTTCATTTTTACGGAAACATTGTCCCAAAGACGAGATAGAAATTGCATATCTGCTTTGAGCACCCAAGGATCCACACCTTCAGCTGCTGTGCGCGCAATATAAGCACCACCCAATTCTTCTTGAAAATTACTTAAATGATCCTTTAATCGCTGGCGCTCTTCCTCTTGTTCAATGCGGATCGAAACACCAATCACATCGCTTTCCGCCAAATATACTAAATAACAGGAAGGAATAGAAACTTGCGTCGTTAATCTTGCGCCTTTTGTACCGAGCGGATCTTTGATCACTTGGACAACAATCTCTTGTCCTTGATACAAAATCGCTGTGATGTCTGCTTTTGGCGGAATGATCACAGGTTTTTCAACATTTTCATCACATTCATCAGGCAATAACTCTTTTTCAATTTCCAAAGAATTTTTCACTGTATGAATATCATTCACATGAAGGAAAGCAGCACGCTCTAATCCGATATCAACAAATGCTGCTTCCATTCCTGGCAATACCCTGACAACCTTGCCTTTATAGATATTGCCCACTAAAAGGTTACGATCTGTCCTCTCAATTAATATTTCTTGCAAGACGCCATCTCGCATGACTGCTGCGCGAGTTTCATATGGCGTTTTATTAATTAAGATTTCATCACTCATAATTTTCCTTTTAGTTTGCTCTTCTTTCCAACATTGCAACGGCTGGTAATTCTTTACCTTCCAAGAATTCAAGGAATGCACCGCCTGCTGTTGAAATGTACGAGATGTCAGATGTTAAACCAAATTGCTCAATCGCTGCAACTGTATCGCCACCGCCCGCGATAGAAAATGCACCACTTTGCTTGATGGCTTCGCCCAATGCTTTTGTGCCTTCTGCAAAGCTTGCAAACTCAAATACACCAACAGGACCATTCCATACAACTGTTTTAGATTTCAAAATCAACTCAGCATATAATTGAGCTGTTTCTGGTCCAATATCCATGATCATGTCATCTTCTGCTACATCAGCAACCTTTTTCACGGTCGCTTCAGTATTCGCATCGAAAGCTTTACCCACAACAACATCCACTGGCAATGGAATGTTTTTTCCCGTTGCTTTTGCTTTTGCCAATAATGCTTTTGCATCTTCAACTAAATCAGCTTCCACCAAGCTTTTACCTACTGGCAAACCTTGCGCTAATAATAGCGTATTCGTAATGCCGCCGCCTGTGATCAATACATCTACTTTATCCAACAATTGATTCAATACTGTTAATTTTGTAGAAACTTTAGAGCCACCCACAATTGCAACAATCGGGCTTTCAGGTGCAACTAAACCTTTTTTCAAAGAGTCTAATTCTTCTGATAATACTAAACCTGCACATGCAACTTTAGCTTGATCACCAACGCCAACTGTTGAAGCAGCTGCTCTATGCGCCGTTGCAAATGCATCCATCACAAATACATCACACAATGCAGCCATTTTGCCAGCCAACTCTGCATTATTTTTATTTTCACCCACTAAAAAGCGAGTATTTTCTAGCAATTTAACTTTACCTGATTCAACTGATACGCCATCAATCCAATCGCGCACTAAAGGCACTTCTTGTCCTAAAGCATTCGTTAACCATGCTGCAACTGGCTCTAAGCTGAACTCTGCATTGTAAACACCTTCATCTGGACGACCCAAATGAGACATAACTAAAACGCCAGCGCCTTGTTTTAAAGCCTGCTCGATTGTTTTCATGGATGCCACTAAACGTGCATCCGATGTAATCTTGCCATCATGAATCGGCACATTTAAATCTTCACGAATTAATACTGTTTTGCCTTTTAGATCCAATGTTTCCATTTTGTTATAGCGCATGATTGATCCCCTTAATTAATTTTATCCAAGTATTTTTCGACATCTAAAGCAGCCATACAACCTGTTCCCGCAGATGTAATTGCTTGACGATAAATAGAATCCATCACATCGCCACATGCAAATACGCCATCCACACTTGTTGCTGTTGCATTGCCTTCGATACCTGAACGCACTTTAATATAACCATTCACCATATCTAATTGCCCTGCAAACATATCTGTATTTGGATGATGACCAATTGCAATAAATACGCCCAACAATGATACTGATTGAATATCACCTGTTTGAACATGTTTAATTTTAATGCCATTGACTAAATTATTCTCACCCACAACTTCATCTAGCGTGCTCTCTAAATGGAGCTCGATTTTGCCTTCTTCAACCTTACGATACAATTTTTCGATCATTATTTTTTCAGCACGGAAAGTATCACGACGATGAATCAAATGAACTTTAGAGGCAATGCCACTTAAATACAGCGCTTCTTCTACTGCTGTGTTACCGCCACCAACAACTGCGACTTCTTGATCTTTATAGAAGAAACCATCACAAGTTGCACAAGCAGAAACACCTTTACCTTTATATGCTTCTTCCGATGGCAATCCCAAATATTTAGCGGTTGCACCTGTCGCAATGATCAACGCTTGACATTCATAAGTTTCACTGCCACCTTCCAAGATGAAGGTTTTACCCGAAAGATCTACTTTCTCAATGTGATCCCAGATCATTTCTGTGCCGAAACGCTCTGCATGCTCTGAAAGCCTACTCATTAAAGCAGGTCCTGTTAAGCCTTCTTCACCACCTGGCCAATTATCAATTTCTGTCGTTGTCATCAGCTGGCCACCTTGCTGAATTCCCGTAATGATGACAGGCTTCAAATTTGCACGTGCGGCATATAAAGCGGCGGTATAGCCAGCAGGTCCTGATCCTAGAATGATCAGCGGATAAATTTTTCTCTCTTCCATCATCTTATCAATCCAAATTAATCCAAAAGGATCATTATACAAAAGATTTCATTTTTTAAAGGCATAAAAAAACCCACTCAAACAAGTGGGCTTTTTTAATTCAATCTTACAGCATTGGTTTGATTGCTTCAGATGCTCTTTTAATGTCTAGGAAAATTAAACCTAAACGAGCATTTGCTTTACACATTACTGATAATACAGCATCGCTTCCCGCTGATGTCATAATGACGTAACCTGAAGCACCTTTTACAAGTACTTGCTCCAACTCACCACGCGCTAATTCTTTAGCAATACGCTCACCTAATGACAACATTGCAGCACTCATCGCACCAACATGATCTTCATCCATACTTGCAGGCAAGAGTGAACTCATGATCAAACCATCTGTCGAAATAATTGCCGAAGCTTCTATATCCGCTGATGTACCATTCAATTCACTTAAGATTGAGTTCAACACTTCTTCACGCATATACTTATCCTTTTATTATATCTCTAGTTCTTTTTGAACCTAACATTGCCATATCGATATACTAACACCCATATCAAATCTCGAAAAGCTTTTTGATTCAAAAAAGGTATGCCCGCAATCGTCAAGGTAAACTTATTACCCGAAACGTCCATCGCATAAATACCCAATTGAGTCATACCTTGATAGTTTGTAATACCAACACCAATATGGCTGTGGCCATTCACAATTTTAGAAACTGTATCATAACTGTCTTGATATAAACTCGATAAACGAGTACTCATTGCTGCTATTTGATTTAACTCTTCCTCAGGAAAACCCACATTTCCTAGCAAGAAACCCAATTGATCTGACAATAACGCTTTATCTAAGCTTGAAAACATAGATAATAACGATGGCAGATCATTTTCGAAGTTGATCACTGGTACAGCAACTTCTTTTGTCTCTGATTGGATGAAGTGCATGATTTCTAACTGATAAAATATCGCTTTTGCGAGCTTTATTTGATCATTTTCAAAACCCGTTAACTGACAAATCATATCATCTGACAATTCAGGACTTTTATCCAAACTCAACAACTTTAACAGAACATTACGAACCGCTTGATTTGTAGTTGTCTGCTGTACTGCGTAGAGTGCGCCTTGCGCTGTTACTGTAATGTACTTTTTCACTGTCATCGCTCGTTAGCCTTTACAACCATCTTCTCAACCAGTTTAAGAACATCATGTTTTTTCCTAACGTCCACAACTATTGTATCAGAAAGAGATGGGTGATATTGAAAAATTGCATTTAAAAATAATTCAATCTGATTCGCATCAAAGTTCTCAGTTTGCGTTACACCAATGACACAAGGATTTTTTTCTATGACTTGTAGATATTCGTATAATATTTGCCCGACTTCCTCGACTTTGATGTGCTGCATGCTCAATAGTAGAATAACACCAATACTGCCTTTGACAAGTATATCGTGCATAAAACTAAAGCGTTCTTGCCCTGGCGCTGCATAAATATGTAATTTCAAACTATCTAAATGCAAAACACCATAATCTAACGAAACAGTTGTATCACCTTTAATCGATGATACTTCATCGCTAGTTTTTTTAGATGTTGTGATAATGCTATCACCACATAAACTGCGCACTGCTGTCGTTTTACCACTCGCAACTGGTCCAACAAAAAGCATTTTATACTGGTTCATTTTATGTTTTACCTTTTTATACTCGATGAGCCTATCCGACTCTTATATTTACAACTTTTGTAACTCTGATAATAATGCATTTAAATCTAATTGATTTTTTGATTTATTATCCACTAATTCATTATCAAAAAAACCATATAAATCACATAAAGTATAATATGAGAAAATATAATACAAATTAACCTCGGGCAATAATTCTGCAGTATCTCTTAAAGAAACATTTCTAAAGCCCCAAATACTATCCATTTCTTTGGAAAATGGGACATCCATTGCAATATTGTACGACTCTTTTTTTCTCATTAACCCTAAAGGATCTTTGATATTTTTATTATTAATAATGCGACCTTTAGCTGCTAATAAAATTGCCCGACTCAATGCTGCCAAAGCATCACTATAATGATAACTGTCAAATTTGTTAATTAATTCCATAAATTCTGTTCTAGAATCTATCGTCTTAATGGTCACTTCGTTTTTAGACATAGTAGAAAAAGCGACAATATCTTCAACTTCCAAATTCGATAATATCACGCCATCACCAAAAAGAAATGTAATGCCAGACTTAATTTCAAAATAATGAATATGATTTTTTAACTGCCCTGTATAAATTTTCTTAAAAATATTGAGGCACGCATAACTGGACATATCATAGTAAATCTCATCTGCATGGGAATAAATGCTAGACATTTCATGCAACTGAGATTTTTCTATACTCGCAAAATAATCATTATCATAAACATAAGGCGTAATTTTCTTAATCTCACGCAACTCTTCTTTCCAATGCGTGAAAGAGCTATCATTACCTTCTAACTGCTCCTGATGAATGATTTCAGCAATCGCCTCAATCTCTTTTTCAACCTTTTTCTCTACAGGCTCAATCACAGGCTCAACTTCTTGTTGCTTACGCTTTGTTAGATAATCAGGATCCATAAACTTAGCAAAAGGATTACCTGTAGATGCATTAGCCTTGGGTTGTGCAGGTTCTTCCTTCGGCACGACCTTCTTCGGCGTTGCCACCACGCTATCCAATACGGCTAACAACTCTTCAATTTTAATTGGTTTACGCACAATTAAGTTATGCTGAAAATGTTCAGGCGATACCGTTAAAATGATTGTGTGATTATCCAACTGTTTTTCGATCGCTTTTCTTCCATCAATCGAATCTGCATCGATCAATGTCACATCGCCATGCTCACCCAAGGCAAATCGGCCTTTGGTTTTTAATTTTAGAAGTTGCTCAACGCTTGCACTAAAACGAGCATCGGCACCTATTAATTTTATTATTATCGTCATATTAAAGATCTAGTAAGGATTTGAGATAAAATCAAATGTGCCTTGGATATCTTCAGTCAATACACTTTTACAACTTTCTGGTATTGGCGTACTTGGTAGCACTTTCTGGTCCATATTATCATAAAAGAATAATAACCAATTGTCGTTCAATTGAAACATGCACTCTTTTACCATATCCAAACGTTTTATATTATGGCTCAAATCAGAAGCAATAAAATAGTCCAATATTGCGCCAGACAAATTAGCAGAATCGCCATATTTCAATTCAAATTGCACACGCAAACTATGATCATTCAGCGTTGCTCGACGACTAATGATAGAACTTAGAATTTCTTCACGACGCAGTATATCCATATGGCAATTTCCCTTTTATTTTCTATTCTTTAAGTCCTGCCAGAATTTTACCAACTTTTTCTGCTCAGAGTGCTTATAAGGTTGCTTGATGTGTAGTTTATTTAAGTCTTCTTGACTTGGATACAAGATTGGATCCTTAATTAAATGTTCTTCCACAAAAGGAAAAGCAGCTTCATTGGAAGTTGCGTATTCAACATAGTTTGCAGCACGCGCATTATTCTCAGGCTCTAACATAAAATTGATGAATTCATAAGCTTCATCTTTATTCGGTGCATCTTGCAATACTGTGAACTGATCAAACCAAATTAAACTCCCTTCTTTCGGAATAAAATATTGTAGATCCACATTCGTGCCTGCTTCTTTAGCGCGGGCTTTCGCCAAATAAATATCACCCGACCAACCTAAAGCTACGCAAGCATCACCATTGGCAAGCGCTGTAATATATTCAGATGAATGGAATTTTTTAATATATGGGCGAATCTGTTTCATCGCATCATATGCTTTTGCTAAATCAGCTTTATCTGTGGATTCAGCAGGAATCCCCAAATACATATTGATCACTGGCAACATTTCACTTGGGCTGTCAATCATGTAAATACCACAACTTGCCAATTTTTCTGCATACTTAGGATTCATGATTAATTCTAATGAATCTAGTGGTGCATCTGGCACCAACTCTTTAATTTTTTTTGCATCATATGCAACGCCCGTTGTTCCCCAGAAATATGGCACTGAATGTTCATTCATGCCTTTAAATTCTGCTAAACGCTCATTCACAAAGGGCCAAACATTTTTAAGATTGGGTAATTTTTCAGTATTAATGGGATCTAATTTGTTCGCTTGAATTAAATAAGCAACAGTATAATCAGAAGGCACCACAATGTCATAACCTGAGTTACCTGCTAAACTCTTTGCTAATAACACATCATTACTATCAAATGTATCATAAACAACATCTATGCCAGTTTTAGCTGTAAATTCCGTGATTAAATCAGGGTCGATATAATCCGTCCAATTATAAATTCTAACTTCTTTTGCGACAGCTGTTGCGCTCAATGCAAGTAATCCAGTGATGGCCGCCAAGCGGCTAATCTTACGAACCATAGTTTTCATTAATACTCTCTCCCCAAAAAACGATGGAAACAAGGTGGCTACACTGTAAACCACCTCATTTTACACTTTATAATAATTGATTAATTAGTCTGCACGGAAAGTATCGTGACAGCTCTTACAAGTACTGCCCAATTTACCCATTTGTGCTTTCAATGTATCTTCAGAAGCTGATGCTGCAATCATCGCATTGCTTTCTGTTACAAAGTTAGCTAAATCTTTTTGGAATTTCTCTTGGTTGCTATTGATGTTGTTAGTCACTTTACTGCCAGCATAACTACCTGGAACAAATACTTCATCCAAAGAAACTGCCATTGAATTCATGACTTTTGCCGCTTTCTCTGCTTTTGCTGCATCAAAAGGAATTTCACCTTTAGCCATACCTGCTAAAGTCCCCATTTCCCACGCTGCTACTTGAAACATTGCCTTACGAACTTTTTTAACTTGTTCCATGTCTTGAGCAAAACCCGCACTCATCGTTGCTACTGTCAATGCTGCTAACAAAGCCAATTTTTTCATTTTAAATAACTCCCATTATCTTAGTAATTTTAACGACTTGTGATGCAAATCACCGAATGATTATAACGAAATTTTTTCGATGCATGGCATCTTTACAATCTCTTTACTCCCTCAATGCCTGATAAAATGCCAGTATTGACAATATTATCAAACAACCCCCAATCCATTCTTCTAGATTGCCCCAGCCAATAATAGTGGAAACAAATACCACAGCACCTATTAAAGCATAAATTTTTCTTGTTGTTTGTTTTGCCTGAATCTTCTGATATTTTTCTAATACTCTATCATTAATATCAACTTTTAGTTTGCCTCTCACCATATCTTGTGAGATTAAAAATGCATTTTGCATCGCTTCTGGCAAATTATCAACCCAGTTTGGAATGGCTCGCTGATATTTTTTCGCAACTGTTTTCACACCTTTTTGAGATTTTACAAACTTCACTAAAAAAGGTTTTGCTGTTTTCCATAAATCCAATTCAGGATATAGCTTACGGCCAATGCCTTCAATATTAAATAGAGTCTTTTGCAATAACACTAGCTGTGGCTGAACCACCATTTTAAAACGTCGGCCTGTTTGAAACAGTGACAATAACAGTCCACCAAAAGAGATTTCACTCAAAGGCTTATTAAAAATAGGATCACAAATAGAACGAATTGCTGACTCCAACTCTTCTATCGAAGTATCCGCTGGTACCCAACCTGATTCCACATGCAATTCCGCAACTCTACGGTAATCTCGATTGAAAAACGCCAAGAAATTGCTCGCCAAATAATGTTTATCTTCTTCACCCAATGTTCCGATAATGCCATAATCCAGCGCAATGTACGAAGGATTCTGCGGATCTTTAACATCCACAAAAATATTTCCTGGATGCATATCCGCGTGAAAAAAACTATCCACGAACACTTGCTTAAAAAATACTTCTACACTTAATTCAGCTAATTTTGGAATATTAACGCCGAGAGACTTTAAAGCATCAACATGATCCACAGGAATACCTGAGATTTTTTCCATCACCATAATGTCTTTAAATGTATATTGCATATAAATTTTCGGCACATACAATTCTGTAGAGCCTTCAAAATTACGTTGCAACTGCAAACCATTGGCAGCTTCTCTCGTTAAATCCAGTTCGCTTAAAATCGTGCGTTTATACTCTTGCACAACTTCAACGGGACGTAAACGATCGCCATCTGTGATGTAATTTTCCACCGCATAAGCAATCATTTCCATCAATTGTACATCACGCAAAATGACTTTCTGAATATTCGGGCGCACAACTTTAACCACAACTTCATCGCCATTTTTTAATACTGCGCTATGAACTTGCGCAATGGAAGCTGCTGCCATCGGCACTTCATCAAAACTTTCAAAAACTTCTAATAAAGGTTTTTTTAATGATTTCTCGATGATTTGAATTGCAACGGCAGAATCAAACGCTGGGACATTATCCTGCAATCTTGAGAATTCTTCGATGTATTCATCTGGAAACAGATCACTTCTTGTGGACAAGGCTTGTCCCAACTTTACAAATGTTGGCCCCAATGCTTCTAGCGCTAAACGAATGCGCACTGGTAATGGCGTTTTTTTATGTTTATTTAAAAGATTGGCCAAAGGCTTTAAAAAAACAAATAATCTAAATATTGGAATTAAAAAGACAAGCTCATATAAACCGTGACGCATCAATATCCAATGAATTCTTAAAACTCTCAACCAACGTGAAAACATAGCCAACCTTATGACATCAATTAATAAACAAAACCACGATGAATCGCAACGATTCCGCCTGTTAAATTCTTATATTCAACTTCATCAAAGCCTGCTTCTAACATCATTGATTTCATTGTTTCTTGATCTGGATGCATACGAATGGATTCCGCCAAATAGCGATAACTCTCTTCATCATTTGCAATAATTTTACCCATGAATGGCAATGCTGAAAATGAATAAAAATCATATAGCTTCGTCAATGCTGGATTATTCGTTTTAGAAAACTCCATCACAACTAAACGTCCGCCTGGCTTAATCACGCGTTGCATCTCTTTCAATGCTTTCAATTTATCCGTAACATTACGCAAACCAAAGCTGATCGTCACTAAATCAAAAGTATTATCTGGAAATGGAATCTCTTCCGCATTAATTAATTCAAATGAAATATTATTAATAAATCCTGAATTAATCACGCGTTTGCGACCTTCTTCTAACATAGATGAATTAATGTCAGACAAAACCACATGACCAGAATCACCCACACGCTTAGCAACTTTCATGGCAATCTCGCCTGTTCCACCTGCTAAATCTAAGGCTTTTTGCCCTTTGCGCGCACCTGTTAATTCGATCATCGTGCGTTTCCACAAACGATGAATACCAAAGCTCATCACATCATTCATCACATCATATTTAGATGCAACTGAATGGAAAACCTCAGCAACCTTCTCTTCTTTTTTATCTTTATCAACGGTTTGGTAGCCAAAGTCGATCTGTTCTTTATCGCTCATGATCTTTAATCCTATTCATTCAATAATCTGCGTTATATGATAACAGAACTTGGCGTAAATCTTGATAAACCATTTCTGTTTCTGGCTTCACACCGTGCCAAAACTCAAAGCTGAGTGCCGCTTGCTCTACGAGCATTCCTAAACCATCAAAAGATTTTTCCACGCCATTATCAGCCAAATATTCCATAAATACTGTTGGTTTCGTGCCGTACATCAAATCATAGCCAATCGTATCCGAATCAATTTCACAAGGCAGCGGCGTAAATTCGTTGCTCAATGAACTGCTCGTTGCATTAATGATCACATCAAATTTGCCTGATAATTTCTGCCATTCACACGCATGGATATTGCCTTCTTTGCTAAAATCTTCAGCCAATTGCACAGCTTTTTCATACGTGCGATTGCTGATCACAATTTCAGCAGGATGAGCGCGCAATAAAGGTCCTAAAATGCCTTTCGTTGCACCGCCAGCACCTAGCACTAAAATGCGTTGATCGGACAATTGCAGATGATGGCGCTCCACTAAATCACATAGCAAACCATTGCCATCTGTATTGTGCCCAATAAATTTATCATCAGAGAAACGCAAAGTATTCACAGCACTTGCTTCTTTTGCTTCGATCGTTAATTCATGAGCAAATCTAAAAGCATTCTCCTTAAAAGGCACAGTCACATTTGCGCCCAACAAGCCTTGATGAATCAACTCTGCCAATTCACCTTCAAAGTTATCTTTCGCTAAGCAAAAAGCTTTGTACTCCAACTCAATGCCACAATTACGTGCAAACATTGCATGAATCATTGGGGATCTTGAATGGGCAATGGGATTGCCTAAAACACCATATAACTGCATATTATCTCCTTATTGTCCGCGCAAAAACATACGATCTAAATCCACCATGCCAATAGAAGTCCATGTTGGTCGACCATGATTACATTGATCTGCTCTTTCCGTTCGCTCAATATCACGCAATAGCGCATTCATTTCTGGCAATGTCATTTTACGGTGATGACGAATCGCGCTATGACAAGCCATTGTGCTTAAAATTTCATTCACTGCTGCTTTAATTTTTTCACTTGAACCATAACGATCAAAGTCATCAATCACCGCCGTGATTAAACGATCAATATCCGCATTGATCAATGCAGCTGGTACTTCACGCACCACAATTTCATGATCCCCAAATACTTCCGCCACAATGCCAACTTGCGCTAATTCCTCTTGAAATTCTGCAACCGCCGCAACATGCTTGCCTTGCATCTGCATCACTTTTGGGATTAATAATGGTTGGCGAACTAGCGTTTGATTATCGTGAATATTTCGCTTGAATCGTTCATAAATAATGCGCTCATGAGCTGCATGCATATCCACCAAAACCAAACCTTGCTGATTTTCCGCCAAGATATATGCACCATGCAATTGCCCAAGCGCATAACCTAACGGCGCATCATCCACCTGTTCATTTTCACCCGCCAATGATTGCGGCTGAAACGTAGATAGTACAGGATTCACTTGTTCTGTCTTTTGATCCAAACCTAACGCAGCATAAACATTCACAGGCTGATCATTACGCGAGCCTTGAAAAGTTGAAGATGCATGATTAGCACTATAAGAAGGATTAAAGTTCAAGCGACTCTGTTGCTGCACAGGCTCTAATGTTGGCTGAACAAATTCAGCAGGCGAATCAATAGATTGAGCACTGCCTTGCATTTCTAACAGTGGTTTCGCCACAACCTGATGAATCGTTCTGAATAAGAAATCATGGACAAATCGCGCTTCACGAAAACGCACTTCATGCTTGGCAGGGTGCGCATTCACATCCACACCTTCAGGATCCATTGTTAGATAGACAATAAATGCAGGATGACGATGGCCATACAAAACATCTTGATAAGCCTGCTTAATGGCATGCGCGATCAATCGATCCTTAACCATTCGCCCATTCACGTAAACAAACTGCCAATCCGTTTGATTGCGTGAAAATGTCGGTTTAGCAATCCAACCATGCAAAGTTAATGTGCCACGTAAATCTTCAATTGTGTGCGTAAAGTAAAAGCTCTGATCTAAAAACTCTTGGCTGAAAATCGTGCCAATCCGCCGCTCTTTCTCTTCTTGAGTTTGGCAAACCTTAGTATCAAAGACAACTTTATCATTGTGCATGAGCTTAAATGCCACATCGAAACGCACCAAGGCCAAACGCTTCACGAGCTCTTCAATGTGACTAAATTCTGTGCGCTCTGTTCTTAAAAACTTTTTACGTGCGGGAACATTATAAAAAAGATCTTTAACTTCAATCGTTGTACCGAATGGATGCGCTGCTGGCATTGGCTTTTCAATTTCATCATTGCCAACACCTGTGACTTTAAATCCGTGATTCGCATCTTCTGTTCGCGTTGTTAATGTCAATTCAGAAACAGAGGCAATGCTTGCTAAAGCTTCCCCTCGAAATCCCAAACTTTGTACACGAATCAAATCATTAGAATCACGAATTTTACTTGTCGCATGGCTTGTGAGCGCTAGCAAAAGATCCTCTTCATGAATACCGCTGCCATTGTCCCGAATCGTGATTTTCTTAGCGCCGCCCTCATGAATTTCCACAAGAATTTCAGTAGAACCTGCATCAATACTATTTTCCACAAGCTCTTTCACCACAGAAACAGGACGCTCGATCACTTCGCCTGCGGCTATTTGATTGATCACTTGAGGAGATAATTTTTGGATTCTTTTCATAATTTCCATCGCACAAAAAAGAAACGCCTGTCAAACAGGCGCTTTTTAAATAATGATTGATTCAATTAATGCAAGCTTGTTCTCAAGCGCTGCATGATTTCATCTTTTGGCATACCATCTAATGATTCAATGTTAATCGCTGTGCTATTCTTGCCATGTGCATTCATTGTCACTTTAAAGCGATAGTAAATGGACTCTTTTTCCTGCCAGAATTTAATGCCGCCGCCTTTAGTTTTATTCGGATCACGCTGTAAAACCATATAACTATGATCACGACTATTTTGTGATTCAATCTTGAATGTTGCACCATCATCTAGCACATTACCCACTTGAATCCAAACAGACTCTAAAGGACGGTTGATCACAACACCATTTGATGTTTCATCCATAACCATTGAATTGGCATTTTTTACTTCTTTTGGATTTGCAACACCTAACTTAGCTGCTAAACGAGAGATCATTTCTGCTTCTAATTCAGAATCTCTTGGACGATCAACCCATTTATGGAATTCATTATCACGACCTGAAGTTTGATCCTTCATACCATAATGCGTTACATAAACAAGCACTTCACCTTTTGATCCACGCTCTAAACGAATTCTAAATTTATCACGCGTTGGCGATGAGAATACGCTATCCATTGTTGATTTCAACAATTGACGAATCCATGAATCTGGAACATCCGCTCTATTTTCAGCCCAACCAGATTCCAAAATACCCGCTTCTGGATTTTGAATTTCAATTGGCAAGCCTACTTCTTGGAATAACTGAACAGATCTAGACCATACATATTCTGCTGGTAAAGTTGTTGCGATCCAACGAGTTTCGCCTGAACGCTCAATGCGAACAGCATCCGATGAAACCAATACACGATTCGACAAGTTATTACGGTTATTCACTTGTTTTTGATAATCGCTTAACATCTGTGTTGTGCGATTATTGCTATCCACATTGCCACTACGACCCACTAAATCTGGTGGCAACTCTAATGGATTAACAGATGATGCCTGTAAATAGTCCAATCGACCTTTAGGTTGAATTGAGCTCGTAGAACAACCTGAAAGTACAATCAAGCCGGCAAGACCACCTATTAACGCTTTGTTATATTTCATATAAATTTCCGAATAGTTTTGATAAACATATTAACTTCATAAAATTGTGCGATATTATAGCAATAAATTACGCTTACGGTAATTTTGCGATCAAATCCTGCATAGTTAAATGATATTGTTTATCTAAACTCATCAATGGTAAACGGATTCCGCCTTGGATTTTACCCATTTCTTTCAAGATCCACTTCGCAGGAATTGGGTTCGCTTCAATGAATAATAAACGGTGCAATTCTGAAATTTCGCCATTCAAGCTTTCAGCTTTTTCACGATCACCAGCCATAGCAGCTTGAGTCATTTTATGCATTTGTAATGGCGCAACATTTGCGGATACTGAAATCACACCTTTTGCACCACGTAAAATCGCTTCACATGCTAAACCATCTTCGCCTGTCCAAACTGAAAAACCTTCATCTAGCTTATCCAATAAAACATCCATACGTTCTAATGTTGAAGCTTCTTTGATGCCGATGATGTTATCAATTTTCGATAAACGCTCAACTGTTTCTGGTAACAAATCAACGCCCGTGCGACCTGGCACATTGTATAAAATTTGCGGAATATCCACAGATTCAGCAATCAACTTATAATGCTGATATAAACCTTCTTGTGTTGGTTTATTGTAATAAGGCGTCACCAATAAACATGCTTGAGCACCATCTTCCGCTGCCCAATGCGTTAATTTCAACGCTTCTAATGTTGAGTTTGAGCCTGTTCCCGCAATGACTGGTAAACGACCATCGGCAAATTCCACAACTTTACGGATAACTTGACGATGTTCTTCATAATCAAGTGTTGCTGATTCACCAGTTGTGCCCACTGCTACAATTGCATCTGTCTTGTTGACAACATGGAACTCAACTAATTTCTCTAAAGCTCCATAATCAACGCGACCATCTGGATACATTGGTGTAACAATAGCAACGATACTTCCCGTAAACATTCAATTCCCCTTTGATATTTCAAGTATTTCTATACGATAAACTCTTTATACAATAATTTATTTAATCCTTTAAGTAAATAGCCACAGGCGCATGATCGGAAGGTCGCTCTTTTGCTCGTACATCCCGCAAAACTTCGGATTTCATTAATCGTGAGGAAACATTCTTAGATAATAAGAAATGATCAATTCTCATACCTTCATCTTTTTCAAATTGGCCTTGACGATAATCCCACCAAGTGAACATTGGATCTTGTGTCGCAAATACACGCAATGCATCCACAAATCCCAAAGCCAACATGCCATTGAATGCGGCACGTTCTTTATCAGAACAGAGAATCTTGCCTTGCCACAATTCAGGTGCATAAACATCTTCATCTTTTGGCACAATATTAAAATCGCCCATCACAACGACATTTTCATATTGATCTAAAGCACTTTTTAAATAATCATGAAAAGCTGCAAGCCATTTTAATTTGTATTCATATTTTTCAGAGCCAACTTCTTGGCCATTTGGCACATAAACATTAATCACACGATAATCACCAATCGTTGCTGCAATCAAACGCTGTTGATCATCTTCAAAATTCGGCAATTGAATCTCCACATCTTTTGGCTCAATTTGGCTGATCAATGCAACGCCATTGTAAGCTTTTTGCCCACTTGCAATTGCGTGATAACCTAAGGCTTTTACAGCATCGAAAGGAAACATTGCTGTTTCGCATTTCAATTCCTGCAAACCAATGATTGCTGGCTTCACATCTTTCAATAACTCTTCTAAATGCGCTTGGCGCACATTAACGGAATTCACATTCCATGTAATGATTTTCATAATTTCCCTTTTACCCATAAAGCATATTCACAACATTATAGACAATACTTTTAATAAGCAATGGTCGAACCTGATGATTCTCTATACAGCCCAACCTGTTCACGGCAATTACCCGGCAACATTTTCATTTCTAATCGATGGACTTCATGGCATTGCCAAATTATTTCACCATGATCATTAAACGCCGCCTTTAAAAACAGAAGCGCATTATCAGCCAACTTATCATTGTAAATAATTTTGATTTTACCTTGCGGCAAGATCTCTATCGCTTTCACAGATTGTCCTGTTATTTGATTCGGCTCAGCTAAACCTGCTTCTTGATTATTCATCGGAAATCTTTTTTCTTGCTCATAAAAATCAGCACTTGCAGCTTTCGCACCTGCCGACAGTACCATGCCTTCAGCAACATAAGTACGTTTTGTATAATCTTTTGAAGCACACATCGAAAACATATTTGCAATACTAATAATGATCCCAACAACTAAAAATATAACAAGGGCTCTCTTCCATTTTTGTATTGTTGGCTTCTTGGGTTTTGATATATCTTGCATATGTTTATTTTAACTCCCTACAATTTGCGGGCAAAAGTTGTGTGAAATTTTTCATAATTTTATTCTTATTATTTGTAAGTTTATAATTATACAATAAAAAAGCGCCATCCAATGGATCGCGCTTATATTACTAAACTAATGGTATTTTCATGTCTGATCGCAAGGTATGCGTTGCGTAATATAAACGATATGCTTGAACAACACCTTGCATTGTGTAAGTATCTAGTGCTCTATCTCTAAAGACTATTTTTTGGGCAATAGTTCTCGCCTCAAAAAACCAACAGATTGGCATCAATGGGTTAATATATTGTTCAGAATTTTTAGTGCGTTTAGAGTGATGAAAATCACCATATTCTCCTCTCATAGCATGGGCAATCGAGTTCACAACAATGCTCTGGTGTTTTAGCTGATCATTTAAATAATCTGTCAACGCTAAGAACTCTTGCCCTTCTTTCATATTTTTGGTTAAAGATAGGCAACCTAAAAATGCATCCAATTTAGTTAACGTTGAAATATTTTCTAAACAAGCATAATGATTTAACTTATGAAAATTTTCTACGCCAAAACCTATTGACATTAAATACACATCAGGGACTTTAGCTTCTGTTGCTGCCAAGATTGAACATGCATCTTCGACAATAGTTGCAACACCCGATTCATCCCCAAACATTAAACTATCTGTGCCACCATCAACTAAAACAACAGTATCAATCTCATATTTTTCCACAATTGCTTGATATGCATTTTTTAAAGGAATTACACCAATTTGATTAGAAAATGCGTACATTACAGGCGTTTCATTATGTACTTCATATAACCAATTTAGAATATGTTTTTCAGGGAAATAATCACCATAACGAACATCTTCAGAAATTTTTGATGTTCTTAAAACCTCATAACAGCCTGCAACCAACTCTTTGCAATCACTATTACCCACAGCTGCAAATGATAAATTGGCTAAATAAACTTCACAGCCTTGTGCTTTTAAATAAAGATATAAAAACACACCATTAGCAATATCATAGCCACCACCCGCACCAGCCAATAATATTTTCTGAGCTTTTTTCATTTTTGCTAAAAAAGGTATTTCCATAATATTTTAATGAACCTCATCCCAATTATCACCAATTGCCACTTCAACTTTTAATGGCACTTTTAATTCAATGACTTTTTCCATCGCATTTTTAAGTAATGTTGCTGCTGCTTCCGCATCTTTTTCCACAACTTCTAGAATCAATTCATCGTGCACTTGTAATAACATTTTTGCATCTAAACCTGATGCTACTAATTGTTGATCCACTTCGATCATCGCTAATTTAATAATATCCGCAGCTGTGCCTTGCAATGGTGCATTCACCGCAACACGTTCAGCGCCTGATTTCATCATATGATTCGTACTATTGATATCAGGTAATGGCAAACGGCGACCTAACAATGTTTCCACATAACCCAATTGACGGGCTTTATCTTTAGCATCTTCCATGAACTGCAAAATGCTCGGATAACGGCTGAAATAACGCTGAATATAATCCTGCGCTTGCGCCCGAGCAATGCCCAACTGCTTCGCCAAACCAAATGCGCCCATTCCATAGATCAAACCAAAGTTAATCGCTTTCGCTGAACGACGCAATTCACCTGAAACTTCCTCTAATGGCGTATGGAAAACTTCTGAAGCTGTTGCTCTATGAATATCTAAATCATTTTTAAACGCCGCAATCAATGTTTCATCGCCTGAAAAATGCGCCATCAAACGCAATTCAATTTGTGAATAGTCAGCAGAGATCATTTTATAACCATCTTTCGCAATGAAAGCTTGGCGAATTTTTCGACCTTCTTCTGTACGCACAGGAATATTTTGTAGATTTGGCTTCGATGAAGACAATCGCCCAGTTGAAGTTAAAGCTTGATTAAATGATGTATGAATGCGTTTGGTTGTCGCATCCACTTCTGCAACTAGAGCATCTGTATAAGTGGATTTCAACTTAGATAATTCACGATATTCAATGATGTGCTTTGGCAATGGGAAATCAAGCGCCAATTCTTGAAGCACCTCTTCATTCGTGGAAGGCTGCCCTTTCGCCGTTTTCTTAATCACAGGCAAGCCCAATTTACCAAATAGAATTTCACCTAACTGCTTCGGCGAACTCAAGTTAAACTCTTCACCTGCCAAATGATAAACTTCGTTTTCTAACTTCGTTAAACGCTCTGCCAACTCTGCACTGAATGCTTCTAGATGATCTACATCCACCAAAATCCCATCATGTTCCATTTTCGCTAAAACCGTTAACAATGGCATTTCGATCGTTTCATACAGTGATTTCAACGATTCAATAGAATCCACTCTCGGCTTCAGAGCTTGCCATAAACGCAATGTGATATCGGCATCTTCCGCTGCGTAGTGCGTTGCAGTTTCTAATGGTATTTCATTGAAAGTCTTTTGCGCGCGACCTTTGCCTGCGATCTCTTCAAATGGTGTTGTTGTATGATCAAGATATTTCAGCGCAAGATCATCCATGTTGTGCTTTTCTGTGGCATTCCAAACATAACTCGCGAGCATCGTATCATCTGCAATGCCATTTAACGTAATACCGTAGCGTTGCAAAATGTGCCAATCAAACTTGAGGTTTTGCCCGACTTTAGCAATTTCAGGATTTTCTAACACTGGTTTCAAGCGTGCAATGACATCTTGCAAAGACAACTGCTCAGGTGCAACCAATAGATCATGCTGAACAGGAATATAAATGCCTTCACCTGCTGCAATCGATAACGAAATGCCAACTAATTTCGCTTGCATGAAATCCAATCCATCGGTTTCTGTATCAATGGCTAAACGATAAGCTTTAGGAATACGCGCAATATAAGCATCCAAATCCTTCAATGTTGTAATCGCACGGTAATCCTGAAAATCAGGCTTGCGAGGCATGATCCATTCTGTTGTTCTAGGTGCTGACACAATTGTATTCAACATTGGCTTAAATGTACTATTGGGCTTTCCTGCCAGCAATTGCTTCAATAAAGAGTGGAACTCAAACTCTGTATAAAGCTCTGTTAACCCTTCTACATTTGCATCACGCAATTCCAACTCTTCTACTTTGTATGGCAATTCTGCATCCATCACCAAAGTTGTAAGCTTTTTAGACAGCGCCAACTGATCCATCGAGTTACGCAAACGCTCACCAACTTTACCTTTAATTTTTTCAGCATTTTCTATAATGCCTTCCAGCGTTTGATACTCTGCCAACCATTTGGCCGCTGTTTTTGGCCCAACGCCTTCAACACCTGGAATATTATCGGCTTTATCGCCCATTAATGATAAATAATCGCGAATGGATTCAGGATAAACGCCATGTTTATCAAACACACCATCACGATCAATCATTTGATTTTTCATGCCATCATACATTTTGATCTGATCATCCACGAGCTGCGCCAAATCTTTATCGCTCGATGCAATGATCACATTAAAGCCTTTCTCTTTAGCCTCAATGGATAATGTTGCAATCACATCATCTGCTTCGATGCCATCGATGATTAAACGTGGCAAACCCATCAAATCCACAACATCCATTAAGGGTGCAATTTGTTCACGCAGATCATCTGGCATCGGCGGACGATGCGCTTTGTAATCAGCGTAAATATCACTTCTAAAACTTTTACTTTTCGCATCGAAAGTGACAGCAACATATGCAGGATCAAAACTATCCAATAACTTTTGAAACATCGTAATCACACCGCGAATCGCCCCAGTTGGACGGCCAGCTCTTGTCGTTAAAGGTGGCAAAGCATGATAAGCGCGGAATAAAAAGTTAGAACCATCGATGATTAAGAAAGTTTTGTTAGACATGATTTTCCAGATGTTGATAATTAAGTAGAATGATTTTACATGATTATCCCCAAAAGTTTACAATGCGACTCTTAATAATCAAATATTAGAATCATTATGTTCTTAAAATATATATCTATTGGTGTTCTGAATACCTGCTTGCATTGGTTATTTTTTGGTGTTTGTATTGCACTACTGGATTTTAGCCAATCTACAGCCAATTTGATTGGATTTATGGTTGCGGTTACTTTTTCTTTTTTTATGAATGCTAAATTTACATTTAATAAAAGCCCAACAAGCCTGCGATATATTTTATTCACCTTATTTATGGGCATGTTGAGTTATACTACTGGGTTAATTGCAGATAAATTTAACCTACATCCTATTATGACGCTCATTTCATTTTCAATAATCAGCTTGATGTTAGGTTATCTCTATTCAAAATGGATCGTATTTAAATAAATGTGACAATAAAATATTATGAAAATTTCCCTAATCATCCCTGTTTATAATGAAGAAGCAGCCATTCCCATCTTTTATAACGCAATTAAAGATGCAGAATTTTTAAAAGATTATGACATAGAAATGGTCTTCATTAATGATGGCAGCCGCGACCAAACTGAAAATCTCATTAATATGCTAGAAAAATCAGATTCTTCAGTAACAGCTTTAAGTTTCACAAGAAATTTCGGTAAAGAACCTGCGTTATTTGCTGGTTTAGAACATGCAACTGGCGATGCTGTGATTCCTATCGATGTCGATTTACAAGATCCTATTGAAATCATTCCTGAGTTGATTCAAAAATGGCAAGAAGGTTTCGATGTCGTGTTAGCAAAAAGAGTCGATCGCTCAAGTGACAGCGCTATCAAAAGAAAATCAGCAGAGCTATTCTATAAGTTACACAACAAAATTAGCCAGCCAAAAATTGAAGAGAATGTTGGTGACTTTCGTTTAATGTCTCGCGAAGTTGTCGAAAACATCAAACAACTGCCAGAACGCAATCTATTCATGAAAGGCGTTTTATCTTGGGTTGGTGGTAAAACAGCAATTGTTGAATATACACGCGCAGAAAGATCCGCAGGTAATACAAAATTCAATGGTTGGAAACTATGGAACCTAGCTTTAGAAGGCATTACAAGTTTTTCAACTGCACCACTTCGCATTTGGACTTATATAGGATTTTTTGTTGCAAGCTTTGCGTTTCTGTATGGTGTTTATATGATGCTCAATAAACTATTCTTTGGAAACCCTGTGCCTGGTTACCCTTCACTACTTGTATCCATTCTGTTTTTAGGTGGCATTCAATTAATCGGCATCGGAGTACTTGGTGAATATATTGGAAGAATTTACATTGAAACCAAACAGCGCCCTAAGTTTATTTTAAAGAGTAGAAAACACGATGATTAATGATACATTTCAAAAAAGCAGATCTCTACAAATCTTATTCTCTTTGCCAATAATCATTGGCTTTTTGTTGGTTGCGTACATTACCTATCTAAGCCCTATGCAATCCGATGATTTCTCATATTACAATTTAGGCCTTAGCCTCGATAAACATATCAATCATTATCTTACATGGAGTGGCAGATTTTTTGCTGATTACATCAGTGTTGCATTACTACATATCCCTAATAAAGCCGTACAAAGCTCTATTATCTCTTGTTCTGCGATATTGATGATTTTTTTAATATCCTATCTACCCTCATATATCCTCAAACAGAAATATTCTATTCTGTCTTTTATTTTACTATTTATTATTTATTGGGTAACTAATCCGACACTTGGGCAAACTTTATTTTGGGTTGTTGGAGCTGCTAACTATCTTTATACCAACCTATTAATTGTTATATATCTATTCCTACTCACTCTGTATTATCAAAAACGTAATTATATTTCATACATTCTGCTTATATTAATTTCCAGCATAGTCGGATTTAGCAGTGAAAATACGACTTGGATTGTCCTACTTTTTTCCTTAAGTACTTCTTTCATTATCTACAAAAAAAACTCTGACTACAAAGTTTGGCTATCCTCTGTCCTTGTTGTCACTTCCTTTAGCTTCATGATATTTAGTCCTGGTAACTCAGCCAGAGCTCATAGTGGAGCATTTGATGATTTTTATGCCTTAAGCTTTTTTACACGAATTTTTCAATTTGTAGCCTATACATTACCAACTGGGCTCACTAAAATGACCCCGATTATCCTACCAACCTCTTTATTATTTTGGATTGCTTGTAAAAACAATTTACCTAAACAGCTCAGAACTATTTGTCTAACTCTTTTTTCATTATCATTTTTAAGCCTTTCTTCAATGGTTATGTCACCACTATTATCCTCACGATCTTTAAGTGGTCCGATTCTATTTTTGTTATTATCTAATGGCATACTTATTCATTTCTTATTGTCTACACAAATTAAATATTTTCGGAAGCTATTATGGTCTTTATATATAGTTTTATCGTGTATATTTATAATCTCTGCTTCATTAATATTTAAGTCTTATTTATCATTACACTATCAAGAAAAATTGATATTAGAAGAAATTTCTACAACAAAAGAAAAGAAACTAACATCTATCATTCTACCCGATTTTTACTATCCTCCTTCACTCAGAAAAAGAGATGCTTTAGATCAACATGTTGATACTCAAGCAATGGGAGATTTTTATCAAACTTCAAAAATCACAATACTTCCCATGGAGTATGATTATTCTCTTATCAAGAGATATCCTGCTAAAGTTATAAATTCAGAAAAATCTATATTCAAACAGTGGTATCACAATGGTTCGACATTGATTCTGTCATCCTCACAGGATTTAACTTCTGATCATAAATATATACATCTAAAAATAATGGGGGCAAATGGTAAGCTATACGAAATATCACGTCCATTAATTACCCTAGCGATCAATAATCAATATCTCATGGGAGTTAAGTTTAAAAACCTTCCAAATAATATTCAAAGTATCAGCTATAACATCACATCTAGCAACGTAAAGCCTCAAGGCACATTATTCACAACCATTTATTCAAAGTAAAAATTTATGATGAACTTAACCTGCTTCAAAGCCTACGACATTCGTGGCAAACTCGGTACAGAACTCAACGAAGAGATCGCCTACAGAATTGGCCGTGCTTATGGTCAAATTTATCAACCAAAAACCATTGTTGTGGGCTGTGATGTTCGTTTAACAAGCGAATCACTCAAGCAAGCAACGATTCAAGGATTGAATGATGCTGGTGTCAACGTTTTAGATTTGGGCTTAACAGGTACTGAAGAAGTTTACTTTGGTGCGTTCCATTTAGATGTTCAAGGTGGCATTGAAATCACAGCCAGCCATAATCCTATGGATTATAACGGCATGAAGTTAGTGCGTGAAAATGCTCGCCCAATTGGTGCAGAAAGTGGATTAAAAGCGATTCAAACATTAGCAGAATCTGGCAACTTTAATGAAGTCAATATTAAAGGCACAACAGAACACTATAATATTTTGCCTGAATATATTGAGCATTTATTAACGTACATTGATCCAGCTAAAATTCGCCCAATGAAATTAGTGATGAATGCAGGCAATGGTGCTGCTGGCCATGTTGTGGATGCAATTGAAGATAAATTTAAAGCGCTCAATATTCCTGTTGAATTGATTAAAATTCATAATGATCCAGATGGTAATTTCCCCAATGGCATCCCTAATCCTATTTTGGTGGAAAATCGTGCCGCAACCGCCAATGCAGTCATTGAGCATCAGGCAGATGCAGGCATTGCTTGGGATGGCGATTTTGACCGCTGTTTCCTATTTGATGAAAAAGGGCAATTCATCGAAGGCTACTACATTGTAGGTTTATTGGCTCAAGCATTTTTATTGAAACAATCAGGTGAAAAAATTGTCCATGATCCTCGATTGGTTTGGAATACTTTTGATATTGTTGATCAATATAAAGGTATCGCAGTGCAATCTAAATCAGGCCATTCTTACATTAAAGAAAAAATGCGTGAACACAATGCCATTTATGGCGGTGAAATGAGTGCACATCACTATTTCCGTGATTTTTCTTATTGTGATAGTGGCATGATTCCATGGTTATTGGCCATTTCTGTGATGTCAGACACAAAACAATCATTATCTTCACTCGTTGAAAATATGATTGCTAAATTCCCATGCAGCGGAGAAATCAACTTCAAAGTTGAAGATACTCGAGTGACAATCCAAAAAATTATGGATCATTTTGCTGATCAAAATCCTCTCATTGATAAAACTGATGGCATTAGTTTAGATTTTGGTGCTTGGCGCTTAAATGTTAGAGCATCCAATACAGAACCATTGTTACGCTTAAACATCGAAAGCAGAAGTGATAAAAATCCAAAACCAATGCAAAAATATGTGGATGAGTTAACCCATATTATTCAAGCATAAAAAACCCAAAAGCGCAGAATTCTGCGCTTTTTTATGGATCATTTATTCTTGATATCCCTTAGGATTTTTCTTCTGCCAATGCCAGCTATCTGCCAGCATATCGTTCAAATCATGTTTTGCTTGCCAGCCTAATTCTGTCACAGCTCGCGTATTATCAGCATAAGAAACTGCCACATCACCTGAACGGCGCGGTGCAAACTCAAAAGCAACAGGCACATTATTCACCGCTTCAAAAGCATTTTTCACCTGCAAAACAGAATTACCATTGCCCGTACCAATGTTCCAAGCTCGGCAACCTTTATTTTGCAAACGATTATTCAATGCACATAAATGCGCTGAAGCTAAATCCACCACATGAATATAATCACGAACGCCTGTACCATCAACTGTGTCATAATCATTACCAAAGATAGATAATTTTTCACGCTTGCCAACGGCAACTTGCGTAATATACGGCATTAAATTGTTAGGAATACCTTGAGGATCTTCCCCAATTAAACCGCTTTTATGCGCACCCACAGGATTAAAATAACGCAATAACGCAATCGACCAACGATCATCCGCCAACGCTGTTTTTTCAAGCATTTGCTCTACAATCAATTTTGTATAACCATAATTATTGCTTGGCATGCCCGTTGGCATATCTTCATTCAATGGCGAAACATTCGCTTCATCATAAACTGTAGCAGATGAACTGAATACCAAATTGAATACGCCAGCTTTTTCCATCGATTTCACTAAAGTGATGGAACCTGAAATATTATTATCAAAATATGCCAGTGGAATTTTCTGGCTCTCACCTACAGCTTTTAAACCTGCAAAATGGATCACGGCATTAATATTATATTGTGTAAAAATTGCATCCAGATCATCAGAGCTACGAATATCACCTTGAATAAAAGTTAATGATTTGCCTGTCAATTGCTGCACTCTGCGCAAAGATTCCTCTGAACTATTGGATAAATTATCCAGTACAATCACTTCATGATTTGCTTCCAATAATTCAATACATGTGTGCGAACCAATATAACCCGCGCCGCCCGTTACTAAAATGCTAGCCATGTGATTTCCCCACTAATAATTGTATTAATCCCTGCGTTGATGCATCCAAATCATCTATGCTCGATGATTCCCCATTTAAAATCGGTAAAATTTGGTTAGCAATTGCTTTACCTTTTTCAACGCCCCATTGATCAAAAGGATTGATATTCCAAATGACAGATTGCACAAATACTTTGTGTTCATACAAAGCAATCAACATACCCAAAGTATGTGGATTTAATTCATCCATTAATAATGTAGAGCTTGGCTGATTCCCTTCATAATGTTGATATTTAGGTAAATTAACCAACTCCTCTTTTGATAATGATTGACTGCCAAATGCCAATAAACGAGATTGCGCCAAACAGTTCGCTAAAGCCAAATGATGTTGCTCAATCAACTCATCTTCATTATCCGCATAAGTGAATTGCTTTGCGGTATAACGCTGAATGGGCGCGATGAAATCAGAACTCACCGCTTGTGTACCTTGATGCAATAACTGATAAAATGCATGCTGAGCATTAGGCCCAACTTCGCCCCAAACAATCGGGCACGTTGTCCATTCAACATTTTCCCCATTGCGTTGAGTGGATTTACCATTGGATTCCATCTCTAACTGCTGCAAATACGCAGCAAAATATTTCATTCTGCCATCATAAGGCAAAACTGCATGGGTTTGCATATTCAGATAATTGGCATTCCAAACACCGATCATCGCTAATAATACAGGGAAATTTTCCTCAAAATCAGCAGATTGAAAGTGTTGATCCATTCTGTGCGCACCAGCTAAAAACTCTTTGAATCCATCCACACCAATTGTTAAAGCAATGGGCAAACCAATGCATGACCATAAGGAATAACGACCACCCACCCAATCCCACATTAAAAACTGTCGATCAGGATGAATGCCCCAAGCTGTCATTTTTTTAACATTAGTGGAAACCGCCACAAAATGATTATGTAAAACAGCATCACTTTGCCCCAATGCTTTAATTAACCATGATCGTACAGTTTCTGCATTGGACAATGTATCGATCGTGCCAAATGATTTGGATGAAATGATGAACAATGTCGTTTCTGGGCGTAATTGGTGCAATAAATCCGATAACTGGCTGCCATCCATTGTAGATACAAAATGCATCGTTAAAGGCTTAGCTGTTGGCACTTTAAAATCCGATAACGCATGCGTCACCATCAGCGGCCCTAAATCAGAACCGCCCACGCCAATATTCACAACATCTGTGACAACTTCGCCCGTTGCACCACGATATTGCCCTTTATGAATTTGTTCAACTAAACGATACATTCGTTGCAATTGCCCATGAACTTCTCGCGCTAAATCTGCATGTTCCTCACAATTTTCAGGCAAACGCAGCGCCCAATGCATTGCTGCGCGATTTTCTGTATCGTTAATACATTCTTGAGAAAAGAGGCGCTGAATCCAAGATTTCAGAGCTTTCTCTTCTGCCAACGTCATCAATGTATCTAGCGCATTGTGATCTAACCTTTGCTTACTAAAATCAAATGTTAAACCTTCAAAACTGCGTGAAAACTGCTGAAATCTTTCAGGATTTTTAAATAATTTGGACAAATTCGTCTGTTTTAAATGATCTGCTAATTGTTGTAATGTCATATGCGCCCAATTCCTTCATAAATAAAACCTTGATTGCGCATAAATTCGGGATCATAAATATTTCGGCCATCCAAAATCAATGGATGGTTCATTAATGTTTTCATCAATGAATAATCAGGATTATAAAATTGTGCCCATGGCGTTAAAACGCACAACGCATCAGCATTCTTTAATGCTTGATATTCATCTTGGCAGATCTCAATGCAATCATTATAAAGCTCAAAAATCTCGTGATTGGCTTGTGGATCATACAATTGAATTTTTACATCTTGCGCCAACAGTGCATCAATCATTTTATGCACTGGTGAATTATGAATGCTTGCAGTATTCTCCTTAAATGCAGCGCCCCAAATGGCAATGGTTTTATCTTTGAGATTTGTTTGATAGTAATGCCATAATTTACGGAATAAAACTTCCTTTTGATCCTCGTTGATCTCCCAAACTTGTTCCAATAAACGACTTTTACCGCCCATTTTAGAAACTTCCTTAGAGAGCATTAAAATATCTTGTGAAAAATTTTCACCACCAAAACCTGCACCTGGTGATAAATAAGTTGCACCAATTCGAGAATCTGCCGCCATTCCCTGCTTCACATTCAAAATATCTACGCCCAATTTTTCAGCCACATTGGCTAAATCATTCATATAGCTAATGCGCGTTGCCAACATGCCTGAAATGCTGAGTTTAGCAAATTCTGCATCTAAAACTGGCATGAATAAAATTTGATGATCCAATGGAAACATCGGGCGAAGCAGCTCTTTCATCATCATTTTTGTATCATCAGAGATTAAGCCAACAATCATCTGAGTTGCATTCACAAAGCTACCAATTGCATTACCTTCTTGAATGGTATCTGGCAAATATGCCCAATGATCATCAGGTAAAATTGCTTGCAACTTCTCTGTGCCATGTAATCCAAAAGTTGAACCATTGATCATTAAGCGATGCTTTAAGTCAAACTTAGCAATTTGTTGGGCGCACATTAACGCTTGCTCAATGGCCATTGGCCCATAGCAAAATAGATAACATTCTGTATGTTCTGATAGATTTTCTATGCTATCAGACAACTGAATGATGCCTTTATCATACAAATTAGATAAATGTGCCTGTAAAGATGGATCAGATATTTCAAGCAAAGGATCATCCACATCGTTGTCATGATGCCAAACAATTGTGTGACCATATCTTGCAAATACAGCAACCATCGTGGCTGCTTGCAATGTCGCACCACAAATCGCTATTTTCATGATAAATCTAGATCCTTGATCATAGTTTTAAAATCATCCCCTAAAGTTGGATGCTCGATACCATAATGCAATACCGCCTTGAGATAACCTAATTTACTACCACAGTCGAATGTTTGCCCTTGCATGCGATAGGCTTCGATCATATCTGTAGCTTGCAGCATAGCAATCGCATCCGTTAGCTGAATTTCATTACCTGCACCTTTGGGAGTTTTTTCTAATAATGCCATGATCTTTGCAGGCAATACATAACGGCCAACGACGGATAAATTAGAAGGCGCATCTGCAACTGCTGGCTTTTCCACTATGCCTTGCATCACAATGCTTTGCCCTTCACTTGGAATGCTCGCAACATCCACAATGCCATATTGATCAACCAAATGATCAGGCACTGCTTCCACCATAATTTGTGCAAATTTTGACGCATTAAAGCGTTCGATCATCGTGGTTAGATCATGATCTGCACCACTGTTTTTAATGAGCACATCTGGCAATAACACTACAAAATCATCATCACCCACAACGCTTTTCGCACACAATACAGCATGCCCAAGTCCCAATGGTGCAGGTTGGCGCACTGCTATGATTTTGACATTGTCTGGCACGATATTGGTAATTTCTGCCAATAGATCATATTTTTTCTTATTGCCTAAAGTTGTCTCTAATTCAAAATTACGATCAAAATAGTTTTCAATCGAAGCTTTGGAAGAATGAGTCACTAAAATAATCTCAGTAATGCCAGCCTTGACAGCTTCTTTCACCACATATTCGATCACAGGGCGATCCACAACTGTCACCATCTCTTTTGGAATGGCTTTGCTTGCAGGTAAAAAACGTGTGCCGAGGCCAGCAACAGGCAAAATAGCTTTTTTGATCATGATGCTCCCGTAAAAATTATGACTTAGAAATTTCAATGCCCAATAGTTTACACAATTTATGATTCACCTTGTCAGCATCAAACAGCTCTAATGCAATTTTATGACTTTCCTGCCCCATTTGATTAACTTGTTCAGAATTTTCAATGAAATAAATCATTTTTTTTGCTAAAGCTTCAGCATTCCATTTAGGCACCAAAAAGCCATTCACGCCATCGCTAACTGTTTCTCTACAACCTGGAACATCCGTTGTAATTACAGGACGACCAATCGCCATTGCTTCTTGCGTACTTCTTGGCACACCTTCACGATACGATGGTAAAACAAATACTGATGATTGATGAATCCAGTCCTGAATATTCAAAACATAACCTGGATACTCAAATAACTTTTCATTTAATAATGTATCCAATTGTTCTTGAGACAATGCCCCTTGGTTATGAGGATCAATACTGCCAAGCACTGTAAATTTTACATTGGGATATTGTGATTTAACAATTCTAGCAGCTTGAATAAAATCAAAAATACCTTTCTCTTTTAACAATCGACCAATGAATAAAAAGTTTATAGGATCAATGATTGGTTGGCTATATGTATAGTGATTTAAATCCAAGCCAATCCCGCCCAATACATCCATTTTTTTAGTCTTAATATGATAAGTTTCTAATAGATCTTTAGGATCATCAGGATTTAAAAAAATAATCTGATCCAATTTCGGCAGTGCCACTTTATATAAAAGAATCTGTACAGTTTTAATGAGCTTGGTTTTTAAGCTTTGCCCATCTGGCTGCTCAGTAAATGCATGACCTAAACCTTCTAGCATTCCAACAACATAGGGAACCTTTGCCATTTTTGCTGCCAATGTTCCGTAAACTATAGGTTTCGCAAAACAAGAAAACACTATTTGAGGTTGAATTTGTGAGATTTTTTTCTTTAACTGAAACATTGCACGGATATCAGCCAAAGGATTCAATCCTCCACGACTCATTTTGTAAGTCACAGGGATTGCGCCTAATGATTGTAAAGCATCTAACTGAGCATCATTATATTCACACACAAAAGTATAAACTTGCCAATTTTGGCTGACCAATAATTTAATCAAATCCTGCCTAAATTGAATGGTCATTGAGGCAGTTGTGCCAATGAGGATGATTTTCTTCATAACAAGTTATTCTTTCAATAAACTTAATAAAAATTCGTCAAACTGTGCATTTTCTAAAATAGAAGACCATCGATATTCTTCCATATTGGGTGAATTATTATTCAAATCAATATCTACCAGCCCTTGCCCATCTATCAAACCCTCTAACCAAATAGGTGAATAATGATGTTTAATACAAAATTGTTCTATCCAATCATATCTATTACTAATAAGCTTTAACCCCGATGCCAAATACTCTAAGGTTTTAGTGCTTGTTTGAACATTAAAAGGATAAATATCGGGCGTATAGTTCAAACCATATATAGCTTTACGATATAACTCAGGCAAATCCTGATAAGCAACTTTGCCTATACATTGTACATTATCAGTCGACTCTAAATACTTTTGGCTATCAGTCGAAATATTACCGATGACCAAAATGCTATAACCTTGTATTGCAAGCGCATGTAACATATTAACGAGCCCAATACGTGCATCTATCGTACCTGAGTAGACAATATCATATTCTTTTTCACAACTTTCTTGCATTAAAGAAAAGAATGCATCATCAACACCCATATCTCGCGTAATGTATGGACAATTGTCTGTAAAATTCAAATCGGTTTTAACAAAATTATTTAAAAATATACGGCCTTGAGGTTTTTTATTAATAACCTTTTTAATTATGTCTTTTAGACGAGAATACGGAGGAACTGATAGACTCTGGTATTCATGAATTTCAATAGCCCTACCTATCTTTTGTTTCCAAAATGGACGAGTTCCCATGAAATAAATATTAATATCATTGTCAGCATCTAGATTTTCTGCATAATCTAATTGAACACTATGTCCTTTTGACTGTAAATATTTATCATAGGCAAAGGCTTCTGGCGTATAAGCCGTTGGCTTTAATGTAATTCCGATTTTCATTTCTAGAGTACCAAATATTAATCATTCAAAACTTCTTTCTTCCATCGCTCTAATATAATTTCAGGAGAGTATCTCAATGAAGTTTCTTTAGCATTATGTGACATTTTTTGTTTCTCTATTTCTGTTAAAGCGATATATTGCTTAATTTTATCCTCCAAGTCTTTACTATTTTGATCTTCTACCAAATAACCATTCACACCATCCTCAATCACTTCATTAGGACCAGATTCACAATCAAAGCTAATACATGGTAATCCGTGTGCCATCGCTTCAATCATCACCAGACAAAAACCTTCATAACGAGAACTTAAAATAAATCCAGAAGCATCTAAATAACGCTCTTGCACATTATTAGTGTGCCCAAAAAAAGTCATATTGCCATCAATTTTTAGCTCTATTGCTAAAGCTTTGAGCTTTGCAGCATCCTCACCATCGCCCACAATTTCTAGCTGCCAATCAGGATAGCTTTTCACAACTTCTCTCCACACTGGTAATAGGGTATCAAAGCCTTTTGAATAGACTAATCTACCTACTGCTATTAATTTTTTCTTACTCATCGAAGATAATTTTTCTATCTCAATAGTTACAGCATTTGAAATATGCACTGAAGGTGCCTCAATTTTTAAATACTCTTGATGAGCATCTTCTGTTAACGCAATCACTCTGTGTGCTTTTCTAAATGTATAATGTCGTACAAACCTCCATATCCCACTAGAAAACATAAATTTACTATGTTCAAATAGAACCATTTTTATAGAGGTATTTGTTAATACTTTAAGTAACATTGCAGAACCACTCATTGCATGAGAATTAGCAACAAAATAATCAATACCAGAATTCTGTTTAAGATACATTTTTAACTTTATAATCGTTTGAAAATAACGTTGAATCTTATTTTTAAAGCTATTTGCATGAGTTTTTATATCAAGAGTATCGATTGGGCAATCAATATCGAAATACGTACACTCTTTCCCATACATGGTTAAAATTCTTACATCATATTCATCTTTTAAACCATTAGTCAAAAAAGCAACAACTCTTTCCACGCCACCCATCGTCTCCATGGTTTCTGTAAACAAAACTATTTTCTTTCTGTCATTCATCATAATAATTTAGACCTCAACCATTCAATAAATTTTTTAGGAAAAAATAATTTACATAATCCTAAAAAAAAAGTCCTGCTAAAATATTCTAATTTTGAGGTATATAGTATTTTCAAAGCTTTTCTTTTATTTAGACCTGAGTAACAATTAAACATTAATGTTTTATATATGCTATTAGCCTTACCAATTAATTTATGAGTTGAATATTGATTAATAATTTGTAATACCTCATCGTTTAAAAGCTCATAATTACTAGATAAATTATTATCGTGTATTCTATATATAACTAAGTCATCACTTATATTAATTAGCTTATAATTTAAACTTGTCATTTTTAGCCACAAATTATAATCTTCTATCTTAAAACTAGGATCAAATCCCCCCACCGATTCTAAACTACTAGCTCTAAACAATGCGGTTGGTGCAAATGGAATAATTTTCCTCAAAAAAACATCTTCAAAAGTAATTTGTGTGGATTCTATCTTTCTAGGCTTAAATTGCTTTGAACGGCTATCTATTTTAGCAACAACATTGCCAAAAACCACATCTGCATTATTTTCTTCAATAGCTAGCGCTGTCAGTGTAATCCTAGTACTCAATGAAATATCATCTGATGCAGAAATTGCTATAAAGCTACCTAGAGATAATGAAACAGCCTCATTCAACGTCGCACAAACGCCCTTATTTGGTCTATGCCTAAATTCAAAACGAACAAAACGTTTTTCACATACTTCACGCATTTCTTCAATTTTTTGTACAGAATTATCTTTAGAGCCATCATCTATAATAATCAACTCTATATTTTGATAATCCTGATCAATAATACTTTGAATACATTCTTGAACAAAATTTTCATGGTTATAACAAGGAATAACAACGGAAACTAAAGGTTTTTTTTCTACACCCATTTACTATTCTCTCAAACGTTTAAACACAAATACGGCCATAAATATCCAATAAACCACATAATTCACAATATGTGCAATAGATACACCTTCAAATCCAAATAATTTTGTTCCAGCTATCGTCAAAACTACAGAACTAATCGCAAATAAAATCTCAGTGATCACAAACAACTTAGTCATGGCTTTACTTAACATTAAAAATGCTAATATCCAACTGCCAATTTTCAAGGAATCACCAATCATCTGCCATAAAAATAATTGCTCCATTGGTAAAAATGAGTCTGTAAACAAAATCCTAATAATTAAATCCCTGCATAGATAAACAAATAAACCAGAGATCAATGCAAGTGGAAAAATAAATTGATATCCCCGATAGACTTCTTTCTTTATATCAATAATATTGGTTAATTCTGATAAACGAGGCAAATAATACACACTTAATGTAGTCGTCACTAACATTAAATAAGTAGCACTTAAACGGATCATTGCCTCCCAATATCCAGCATATTCCAAACTAAACTCTTTTGTTAAATAATAACGAATAGCGATCTGAGAGAGCGGCACACATACAGCACTTACCAACGCCATCACAACGAAAGCGCCTAATCTTTTAGTAATACTCGGATCTATTTTTCCGAATAAATAGGACAACTTAAACCACGTAGCTCGGTAACATAAAATTAATGTTACAAAAAATGCAAGAGATTGATAAATAGATAATGCAACAAGTGCACCATATAACTGATACTGAATAGCTAACATTGATGTGATTACTAATGAGAATACACTTCCTAAAATATTAGCAATCACAAGTTTTACAATTTCTTTTTTGCCATTTAAAATGGCCAAAAATAATGCATTAAAATTAAAAAAGATTAGAAAGATAGCGAACCATATAAAAACTGATCGATATTTTTCAGTATTAAATATGTAATTTGATAATTGAACATTAAATAACATAATCAAGAGTGCAAATATAAAACTACAAATTAAAACTAAACTCCCTGCCGTTCTCCATATTCCTCGCTGCTTTTCAGCATCTTCATAATATTCAGCGGTATATTTAATGATGCCTGTATTAATTGCACCACCAGAAAACGATGTTACCATTTGAATAAAATTCTGAAATTGCCCCATGGCTGCATAACCTGATGGGCCAACATAGACAGCTAAAATTTTATTTAATAAAAAGCCTGTGATGACTCTAACTAAAACAGCAATACCATTTAATATACTTGTTTTAAATAATCCCATATTACACTCTGAAATTATTACAAAGTTCTATAACTCTTTGCGTATCACACTCGCTCAAAGTCGGCCCCATTGGCAAACTCAGCACTTCACTATGAACTTTTTCAGAAATAGGATAGCTTAAATGATTCCATTCTTGATAAGCTTCCTGTTTATGTGGTGGGATCGGGTAATGAATTAAAGTCTGAACGCCATTATCTAGCAAGTATTTTTGCAACTCCTCACGATATTCTGTACGAATCACAAATAAGTGCCAGACATGTTGTTGATATTTTTCAGCATTGATGTCATGTAAAGGCAAATGAATCAAAGGATTTTTAATGCCTTGCAAATACATATGGGCAATTTTACGTCGATGCGCTACTTCCTTATCCATATAAGGTAATTTAACATTCAACATCGCTGCCTGAATTTCATCCAAACGACTATTCACACCAGGCACAAGGTTTTTATATTTCTCATGTGAACCATAATTGCGTAATGCTTTTAGCATCTCCGCTAATTTAGGATCATTAGTTGTCACTGCGCCCGCATCACCTAAAGCACCTAAATTTTTACCAGGATAGAAGCTAAAACCAGATGCATCACCCCAATTACCAGCTTTCTTACCATCAATAGATGCACCATGCGATTGAGCAGAGTCTTCTAATACTAATAAATCATTAGCATCAGCAATTGCCATAATTTCAGGCATATTTGCCAATTGACCATATAAATGCACAGGTAAAATTACTTTAGTTTTTGTAGTGATTGCCTGTTTAATTTTTTCAGGATCAATATTAAAACTATTAATATCAGGCTCAACTAAAATTGGTGTTAAATCATTAGCAGTAATTGCCAAAATACTTGCAATATAGGTATTAGATGGAACAATTACTTCATCACCATCTTTAAGCTTACCTAACTCTTTCCAAGCTCTGAGTGTTAAGATTAACGCATCCAAACCATTGGCAACACCAATGGCATATTTTGTGCCACAATATTCTGCAAAGTTTTTTTCAAAACTCTCTAATTCAGAGCCACCAATATACCAACCTGAATCAATTACTTTTGTACATGCAGCAATTAATTCTTCTCTATACTGAGCATTAATATTTTTTAAATCTAAAAATGGAATCATGATAGCCAACTTTTAATCCTTTTATTCATAGGTTTTTCTATACAATGATATGCTATAGCACTAACTATAATCGTTAGAAAAAATATAATTCCTGAAAAATATAACAAATCTATATTCCATTCATACTTTATTCTAAGATAATTTAGAACTCTTATAATCAGAAGATGAAATAAGTAAAAACAAAAACTAATTTCTCCCAGCCATACAAAAAATCTCATTGAAAGAATATGAGTAATGATTCCTTTATTACGCCAACTACCAATAAGAGAGAAAACTAAGATTATCAGTACCATTGGTGCCCAATAATAAGCTGCATATCTATAACTAATTGGAATTTCATTATGAAAATAAAAGAATAATACAAAGATAAATATTGTAAAAAGCTCTAAAACAGAAAGAGATATCTTTGATAAATATTGATATTTTGTGTTCTTGATCATTACAAATATTTGATAAAGAATCATTCCTAAGAGAAAATCTGCAAATCGAATAATAGGTGAGATATAGAGCCAATAATGTTTATTATCCTCTAATAAAGCTATATTTAGATAAATAATGACTATAACCAGCATACTAAAAATTAATACCTTATGCTGCATTTTCAATAAAATAATGGCTGGAAATAGTAGATAGAAAAACATTTCATCAGAGATGCTCCAAGCGGGAGCATTTAACGAAAAAAAGATACTAGAATTATTTGAAAAACTTTGTATTAACAATAAATTGGGTAAAATATATTTAGCACCGGAGCTACTAAGCAAACCCAATAAAATTGCAATGATCAAAGTTACGCAATGAATTGGGTATATTCTTGCTAAGCGTGCGACATAAAAGGCTCGCTTGCTAACTTCCTGTTTCTCTAATCTATTTCCATAACTATATGATAAAATAAAGCCACTCAGAATAAAGAAAAAACTAACCCCTAAAAAACCTTCATAAAAAACACTATCAAAAATCTCACTATATTGTTTACTATCATTTAAAAAACTTAGATGACTCAGGAAAACACACAATGCAAAAAACATGCGCATAGAAGTTAATGAATTAATCACTTATGCACTCCAGAATCAACGCATTTCGATACCGAGCATTAATGTTTTTCAAATCTAAAAAAGGAATCATTTGTTTATACCTTAAGTAATCTCTTATAACGCTGAATATTTTGAGTATGCTTATCTTTCAGAAAATAATAATAAACATTAATATCATCTTCTGAAGTTTTTTCAGCTCCCATTTTCAAATGAAATGAATGCACTTGATCATTACCTTTCATCACATCATAATGACTCTGATCAAAGCCTAATTGATTAAATCCAAACTCATAAACCAATAATGCACTTTCTAACGCAGAATATTTAGTTTTATGACAATCGTCTAATACCCAGCTTCCCCAGCAAAATGATTTTGGGTTTTCTTTAAAATCATAAAGCCTTACTGTACCAATTGGCAAATCATCACAATTACGACAAATAATAAAATAATATTCTTGATGATTAGTTTCTCTTTGTTTATAAGCACGAATCCATTCAATTTGAGCATTCACATCACTAGTGGATTTGCTAATAAATGTATTGAGTTTTTCATTGTTTCTTAATTGACAAATAAATTCAGCATCCGACTCTTCGACTAAACGAAGATATATAGAATGACTTTGTAGAATCATTTTCATAACTTTGAACTCACTTGCAAAAATTCTTCATAATCACGAATATAATCTGCTTCATCGTAATGATTACTAGCCAATACTAATAGTACACAATCATGAGAAAAATCATGCATTTCATGCCATAAATTACCAATAGATACAGCTTTCTCAGGTGAATCAAGCCACACTTCTTCTTTAGTATAGCCATCATCTAAAATCATACGACACTTACCTGCCACACACACAGCCACTTGCTGTAATTCTTTGTGGGCATGAAATCCTCGTGGTGTATTTTGATCAGCACCAAAGATGTAATAAACACGCTTAATTTCAAAAGAAATATTTTTCATTGCTTCTAAAGCAACCAAAGAGCCTCGTTCATCTCCAAGTATAGGAAATTCAATCACATTAACTAATGACATCTTCACCCACCAACGAAATCAAATATTGCCCATAAGCATTTTTATTCATGCTTTGCCCGATTGTTAATAATTGCTCTTTAGTGAGCCAACCATTGTTATAGGCAATCTCTTCTAAACATGCGATTTTATAACCTTGGCGCTTTTCTATGGTCTCCACAAACATGCCCGCTTCTAATAAACTTTCATGAGTACCTGTATCTAACCAAGCAAAGCCACGCCCCATTAATTCCACGTTTAAATCGCCACGTTCTAAATATATTTGATTAACTGTAGTAATCTCTAACTCACCACGTTCTGATGGCTTCACTTGCTTGGCAATCTCTACAACATCATTGTCATAGAAATATAATCCCGTCACAGCAAAGTTTGATTTAGGTTGTTTAGGCTTTTCTTCGATAGAAATGGCTTGTTTATGCTCATTAAACTCCACAACACCAAAGCGCTCAGGATCTTTCACTTGATAACCAAATACGGTCGCACCTTTCTTACGATTTACAGCTTGCTTCAACATTGGTGTAAAACCTTGACCGTAAAAAATGTTATCACCCAACACTAAACAAACATTACTATCGCCAATGAATTCTTCCCCAATGATGAATGCCTGAGCTAATCCATCTGGACTTGGCTGCACTGCATATTTAATCTCAATACCTAATTGAGTGCCATCACCCAATAAACGTTTAAACCCATCAATATCTTCTGGCGTGCTGATGACTAAAACTTCACGAATCCCTGCCAACATCAAAACAGATAAAGGATAATAAATCATTGGCTTATCGTAAATTGGCAATAGCTGCTTAGAAACACCTTTAGTGATCGGATATAAACGAGTGCCTGAACCACCCGCTAAAATAATACCTTTAGTTGTCATTATGATCCTTCCCCTAATCTTTCACGCTGATAGCTGCCATCTTGTACATTGCGACACCATTCTAAATTATTTAAATACCATTCCACAGTTTTACGAATACCTGTTTCAAAAGTTTCTTCTGGCATCCAATTTAACTCTTTCTTAATCTTAGTTGCATCAATTGCATAACGTAAATCGTGCCCAGGCCGATCTTTCACATAAGTGATTAAAGATTCATATTTTTGGCCATTGGCTTGTGGTTGTAATTCGTCTAAAATCGCACAAATTGTCTTCACAACATCAATATTGGCCTTTTCATTGTGCCCACCAATATTATACGTTTCGCCAATCTTACCTTCAGTGATCACCTTATAAAGAGCTCTTGCATGATCTTCTACATATAGCCAGTCACGAATCTGCTGACCATTACCATAAACAGGCAATTCTTTGCCATCCAAGGCATTCAAAATCATTAATGGAATCAACTTTTCAGGGAAATGATAAGGGCCATAATTATTGGAACAATTGGTCACAATCGTTGGCAAACCATAAGTACGCTGCCAAGCGCGCACTAAATGATCAGAGCTCGCTTTACTTGCTGAATAAGGCGAGCTTGGTGCATAAGATGTTGTCTCTGTAAACAAATCATCTGTATCTGCTAAATCCCCATAAACTTCATCTGTTGAAATATGATGAAATTTGAAAATAGCTTTTTGATCATCGGTTAAATTTTGCCAATATGATCGTGCTACTTCTAACAAGTTATATGTGCCGACAATATTCGTTTGAATGAAGGCAGATGGCCCATCAATAGAGCGATCAACATGAGATTCAGCGGCTAAATGCATCACTAAATCTGGTTGAAATTCATTGAATAGCTTTGTCATAGCAACAGCATCACAAATATCTGCTTGAGCAAACTGATAACGAGGATTGTTTTCAATGGAACACAATGATTCTAAGTTGCCTGCATATGTTAATTTATCAACATTCAATATAGTATCATTCGTATTGTTAATAATATGGCGAACAACAGCAGAGCCAATAAAGCCTGCACCGCCTGTGACTAATATTTTCATTACCTCGCCCCAAATCCTGTCAGCATCGTTCTAATCGTTTTCAATACAATCAACACATCCAACCAAAATGAAAAATGCTTAATGTAATATAAATCGTATTCCAATTTTACTCTTGTTTCATCAGCGTTAGCAGCATAACCTTGTGTCACTTGTGCCCAGCCAGAAATCCCAGGGCGAACCACATGACGATACGAATAAAAAGGAATCTCTTTTTTGAATTGCTCCACAAATACGCGTTGCTCTGGTCTTGGACCGATCAAACTCATATCGCCTTTCAATATATTGATGAATTGCGGAATCTCATCTATGCGTGTTTTACGAATGAATTTACCAATTTTAGTCACACGAGCATCGCCTTGTGTTGCAAACTGTGCACCTTTTTTTTCTGAATCTTGGCACATACTGCGGAGTTTATAGACTTTGAAATCTCGATCACCCAAACCAACACGTTCTTGAATAAAAAACATTGGCCCTTTGCTTTCTAATTTAACAAGCAAGCCAAAAATCAACATTAATGGCAACCATAACGGCAACAATATAACAACCAATAAAATCTCACAAATGCGCTTCACAATGCCATAAAAAGAAGTTGTATAAAGTGCACCAAAGATATTTTCAGATAAATGAGTGACTTTAACTCTACCTGTTAACTGCTCCACCATTAATCGGCTATGATACACAGGGATATTCACCAATGCACAATTGGCTAAGAAGGTTTGCCATTCATCAGGCATATCGCTTCGCAAATCTGCCACAACAGCATCATAACGAATACGATTTAATGCTGGCTCTTCTAAAATACGATAATCCGCAGCTTGGACATCTAAAACCTCTTGATAATCCCCAAAAGGCACAATTGCTAGTTTTAGTTGATGGTATTTTCGACTTAATTGATTACCAAAAATTAAGAAAACATTGGCAATAATGAATGCGATTAATAATGCGGGGCGGGAATAATCCATTCTCAATAATAAAATCACACCAATGGCAATGGCCCAACAGATCGTCACAGATGGCAATAAATAAACTAATGTGCGTGCACCAGGAAATTGTTGTAATTTTTTATACAATAAAAAAGCAATACAATATGCTGCGCCATTTGCAACCGTTGTGTGTACTTGAACATCTGCAAGATTAGAAAAGTCCGTCAATAAAGTTGGCCACATGATTATACTTGGCAATATAGCCACGCATAATAGCCCCAATATTAACTGAAACCATGCACTGAATATTAGCATTTCGTACCAACGCGAATGCCGCCTTTTTTCATCTACCAAAATATCCCCACTATATGTCTGGTATTAATATCATTCGGTACATTATAATCTAGAATAGACTTTTTGACTGAAATGAATATTAACCACATGACTGCACCCAACTCTTGGCAACAATTCCTACAAACAGAATCCCAAAAGCCTTATTTTAAACAAATCTACCATGAGATTTCTCAGGTTGATACAACAACTACAAGTATCTATCCGACTGAAGAAGAGCGTTTCACTGCCTATCAACTCACATCCCCTGCTGATATCAAAGTCGTGATTTTAGGGCAAGATCCTTATCATGGCCCTAATCAAGCCAATGGATTAGCATTTTCAGTCCATAAAAACATCCCCATTCCACCATCATTACGCAATATGTACAAAGAGCTCGCGGATGATATTGAAGGATTTCAAATCCCTAATCATGGTTCATTGACAGAATGGGCTGAGCAAGGCGTATTTCTATTGAACACTTCATTATCTGTTGAAGCATCTAAGGCTGGCTCACATTCTAATATTGGCTGGCAGCATCTGACGGATGCAACGATTCGTGAAATCAATGAACAATGTGAGAATGTTGTCTTTATTTTATGGGGCAGCCATGCACAGAAGAAAATTCCTTTGATTGATCAATCAAAGCACTGCATCATTACATCGGTTCATCCTTCACCATTATCTGCTTATCGTGGCTTTTTTGGTTCAAAACCATTTTCTCAAGCTAATCAATACTTAGTCTCACATGGTAAAACACCAATTAACTGGCAGATTACAGATCAATAATTTCGAGCTTAAAAATAAATATCACTCTCTAGCAAGAGTGATATTGAATAAACTTACACGATCAATGTTTTAATCATGTTGATGTGAGGTTCACCATCTTCTAGATATTCATCACCCACAACTGAGAAACCTAATTTCTCATAAAATGGTACAGCATAAACTTGTGCAGATAAATTGAGGCTTTCATAAGATAATTTCTCAGCTTGATCTAAAATGGCTTCCATAATTTTGAAACCTAAACCCAAACCTCGGAACTCTTTCAAAATCGCCACTCGGCCAATTTTGCCAATATTATCTTGTGGAATTAATCGTGCGGTACCGATTGCCGCACCATCTCTATAAAGAATACATTGCCATGCAATTTTGTCATAATCATCAATATCAATATCCGCAGGAAAGCCTTGTTCCTGTGTAAAAACTACATCACGTACATAATATGCATCTTGGATCGATGGATCTGTATCACCATGAATTATTTTACATTCAACCATATTCATCCCTCATTGTTATATTTCAATCAGGATTCAATATACATTAATTTGCGACATGAAAATAAGACATTAAACGTGCTTTTTCTTCATCATTCACAACAAGCCAACCTTGGCGCAACAAGAAATTCAGCATCACTAATGCGGTGTTAGGTTTAAATTGATCTTTTTGTTGTAACAATGAAATAACTTCAGAAACTGGCAAGCGCATAAATTGCTCTACTTCACCATCCTGATTGTGTGGCTCAAATGATTCTGGTAGCTCCACATCGAAACAATGCAGAACATCATTGCGAATACCAAATTCATCTTCTGTCATGTATTGCAAACTGCCCGCATATCTCGCTGGTTCAACTAATGCTTGAGCGATACCTGCTTCTTCACCCGCTTCTTTATATAAATTCTCTTTTAAAGAAAGTTCGGCTGGCAAGCCACCTGCAACTAATTGATCATATTTCAAAGGTGCAATCACTCGATCAGCAGAACGCTGCGCGATCCAAATATGTGGCACATCATTGATCATTGTATAACCATTCAAATGCACGCCATGCGCTTGCAAAGCCAATAATGGCACAACGCCGCGCTCTAATTGAAAGATCTCGATTTGACGTTCCACATCTAAATAAATAGAAAAAAGTTCATGGCGCCAATTATGCACCAAATCTGCACCGCGCAATTTTTGTGACAGTTCCGCCAAAGCATCTGAACGATCTTCAATGGAATCTTCCACAAATTCTTGCGCAAACATCCCAGCCAAATTGCCAAATGTAAATTGAAAAATTTTAGGAAACTGGTCAAATATAGCAATATGTGCTTTATTCACATATCCAATCTGCTGCCCTTGAAATGTCAAAGGCGTATAATTGGAAAAATTAGGCTCAGGCAAAGCTTCCAATAGATGTTGATATTTCATAAGCATATTCTTAACGTCGAATAATATCTTGAACGATATTTGGCAATAAACGATCCAAGGCCTTATTGTAAGCCTCAACACCACCTTGCGCATTCAAGGACATCACAGGCTCTGTGGTTGCATAAATCTTTGAAAAGACTAATTTCTGATTCGATGTATTCACCAAACGAACCATTAAACTTAACTCGATATTACTCTGCCCATTGTTAAACTGCTGCTGCATTGTTTGAATCGTTGCATCTACTTTATAAGGACTTTTGATCGCAGTTGGCGACATTAACACATCCTGATAAGCATTCGATGCAATCAAAGCATTAGCTAAGGCAACCTTCACTAATTGAACAGGTGGTTCAACCCAAGCACTTTTCGTGTAAGCCTCCACAACATTGGCTTCACGAGAATAAGTCATATCGGTATTTTTGCCTGCACCAAAAGATTTCACATCACTGACAATGATAGAATATGGCTTTTGCTTAACACTCGCAGGGATCGAGGATCCAATTTCTGGGCTCAATGTATATTGCGTTTTATATGGCGCAGAACTACAACCCACAACCAATAATAACGAAGCTAAAACTGCTGATAATTTCACCATCATATTCTCCTTATTCTCCTGGACCTGCTTTCGGCTTCGATTTACCCATAATTAATGCATTAGGTTCATTGTTCAGCTGATTAATTAACTGAGAAGCTTGATATAAAATTGTATTCAACTCAGTAAATGTGGAATTTAAATTAGGTACTTGTGTGCCCACAGATTTACCTAAATTTTGGAAAACAACGGCTGTTTTATCCCACGAAGCCAAAGTCGCATCAGCTTTATTCAACGTACTTTGCAAATCTTCCGATGTTTTCTTCACATTGTCTGTAATCACGCTGAAAGAATCAAATGCCTCTAATGCACGACCTAATTTAGGCTCAACTCTATCCACCATTGCAGAAAGATCTTCCGAACTATCCGCTAAGTTACTCGTCAAACGATCCATATTGCCCAAAATATTATTAATATGTTCTGCATTTTCCTTAGTGATCACTAAATCCAATTTTGCTGATAACTCTGAAACTGATTTCGTCACATCATTAAATGCTGTATCCAATCGTTTAGCTAACGAGGCACCATTTTTAATACTTGGCACAGGATCATCACTAGTTGGTACAACATCAGGCGATGATGCTGTGCCACCTGTCAAACTTACGCCCACTAATCCTGTAATGCCTCGGCTAGTTAACACTGCTTCTGTATCTTTTTTGATTGGCGTGCCTTTAATAATATCGAGAGAAATGATCACAAAGCGCGGATCTTTCTCATTCAATTGAATTTTACGCACAATACCAACATCCACACCTTTATAGTTGACAGATGAATTAACAGATAAGCCTGAAACGGATTCTGCTGTGACAACTTTATATGGCAAGTAGGTCACTTTTTCTGTACCTACAGTTAGCCAAACCACCAGTGTTAATAATGCGATGGCAAATCCCACCACAAAAACACCGACAGCAGCAAAACTAAATTTATTTTCCATAAGTTTCCTCTGTCGCTCGTCCTCTTGGACCTTGAAAATAGTGTTGAATTAAAGGATGCGGATCTTTCACCAATTCTGCAATTGGCTTATAGGCAAGAATTTTCTTCTCACCCAAAAATGCAACCTTATCCGTAATCGCCCATAATGAATCTAGATCATGCGTGACCATCATAATGGTTAGCGACAATGACTCTTTTAATTGATTCATTAAGTCATCAAATTCACCTGCACCCACAGGATCTAAACCTGCTGTTGGCTCATCCAAAAACAGTAGCTGTGGATCTAGCGCTAATGCTCTCGCTAAAGCTGCACGTTTAATCATACCGCCCGATAACTCTTTAGGTAATAAATTCGCGGCATGTGGTGGCAAACCTGACAAAATAATCTTAAGCTCTGCCAACTCTTTCATTTCTGCAGTCGATAATGATAAATGTTCCTTCATTGGCACCATTACATTTTCTAAGACTGTCAATGAGCTGAAAAGCGCCCCGCTTTGAAACAACATCCCAAAGCGCTTTCTTAAATCCATTTGTTGCTGCCCGTTGATTCCCCAAACTGGCTCGCCCATCATATAGATTTGCCCTGCATGTGGTTTTAGCAACATGATGATTGCGCGTAACAAGGTCGTTTTACCTGAACCTGAACCGCCCACCAAAGCAACCAATTCACCTTTTTTCACCGTCATATTTAAATCTTCATGCACAGAATGAGTGCCGAAGCGATTATATAAATGCTCGATCTCAATTGCGATGTTGGATTTATCTGAAATAATATCTGTCATTAGATCGGAACGTTCCTTGTAATAATTGAGAAAATAGCATCACAAATGATGACCAAGAAAATTGCCTGTACAACTGATACTGTGGTTTGTTTACCAACGCTATCTGCACCGCCTTTCACTCTGAAACCTTGATAACAACCTGTCAAAGCGATGATCAATGCAAAAATTGGCGTTTTAGATAAACCCACAATTAATGTATTCACTGTCATGACTTCTGGAATTCTGTCTAAAAAGACGGTAAACGATACATCCAAATAACTATTGGCTAAAACCATCCCGCCAAAAATACTGCAAATATCAGCAAAAACTGTCAATAATGGCAATGCAATAACCAAAGCTAAAGCTTTGGGCACAACCAATTGATCCAAAGGATTAATTCCAATTGTTTTTAACGCATCCACTTCTTCATTCACAACCATTGTGCCAATCTGTGCAGCAATCGCTGAACCTGTACGACCAGCCACAATAATCGCTGTCATTAACGGCGCTAATTCACGCAGCATAGAAATAGAGATCAACTCCACGACAAAAATATTTGCGCCATATTGTTTCAGTAGTGCACCGCCTTGATAAGCAATGACAATCCCAATTAAAAAATTCAACAATCCAATGATGAATAAAGCCTGAACACCGCCCGTTTGCACATTTGCCCACAAAGCTTTCCAGCGAATTTTCATGGGGTTAGCTAAATTTTTTCCCATCACAACCGAAACGCGCCCGACAAAGTCAAAGAAATTATAAAATTGTCCCTTAACGTCATAAGCCATTTTGCCCACAGCGGTAAAAAATGAATCTTTCTGCTCTGCTTCAGGCTCTTCATATTGAACTTTATCTGTACGCGCGGCAATAAAGTCAACCAAAGTTGAAATTTCATCATGAAAATGAGTGAGCTGAACAGTACCTTTAGCAGCTTCAATTTGATTCATGAATTTACTCATCCAATAAGCACCACTTGTATCCATTGTCGTAATGCTATCGCCACTGATTTCTATTGTTTGATTCAAATCCAACTCTGCAATTTTAACTGTGGCAATCTCTTTTTCGATTGCAGTCGTATTGGCAATTGTCCAATCACCTTGCAGAAGAATCTGATTTTTATTCTGAGTCAACATCATAGGCTATTTGTCTCAACAACTTCAGTTGTTAATATATGAGGTGATTTAATTGCTGGCAATTTGACTGTTAATCCGCCCGTTGCTTGAATAATTAAAGTGCCAACTTGAAAAAAACGACTGAACAATCCCTTTTTAATATGAAAGGCATCGATGTGCATCTTTGGAAACTCTACAACTTGTGGCTTAAACAACCCCGTTTCCACTAAAACTCTAAAATTTGTGACTGTAATTTTTGTGGTTAAGAATGTCAATATTGCACGAATAGTACGATATAGAGCATACACAATCACTAACTGACTCAACCATTTCATAGGATGTAGTCGCGTTTGGCTCAAAAATGCATAGATAGAATCAGGTAAATGTTCACGCAATAATTGAGATCCTTGCTGCAAATAAAATTGTATTTGATATTTTAACGTACCTGTTGTTGCGGTTGGCTCATCAAAGACAATCAACGAATACAGAGAAAACGAACCATTGGAAACTGCTTTCAACCAAAGATAAAAACCGAATAACAGTAATAAACTTGGGATAACGAAAATCCACCAATGGGTATATTGCTCTAATATGATGGCCTCATTCCGAGCCAAATCTTCTTCTTTTCTACTGAATAACATACTTTTTCCAATATTATTATGGATTAAATCGTCGCCAGCGCTCTGGATTTTGTTGTGCGCCAGAAGTTTTCCAAATACCTAAACGCGCTATTTTAGCTTTTTTCTCTGCATTTATATAGTCTTGATCTTTATTATAACGATGATAAACAACTGCAGCACCACGACTCACCATCTCTAAACCCAAATCTAAATCATCCACATACAACTTACCAATCATACGCTGATAGCGATCTTGCGCCACAATTTCAATCGTAATACTCGTGTGATGATCGATCAAGTCGATCAGGGTTTGGGTTGCAAAATCGCCCCAATATTTCTGTCCAGATTCAGGTGCATCCATGCCCCACAAACGTACCGAGCGTAATGATTTTTCAGTACTTTCTAATGATATTGGGCACAATGCAATGATCGTATCACCATCAAGAATTCGATCAACATCACATTTCAATTTAATAGGATAATGCGCATAAGGCGTTTTATCATAACGGCTTTTTGGGGCTTCATATAACAAAGCGATCCAAAAGAGCCCAACACATAAACCAATGATGATTAAACTATTCTTCCAGCCTGACGATTGCCGAGAGCGTTTAAACCACCAGCGTATATATTGGATCAATCTCTCTTTAGAAGAGATAACCATATCCCCATAAAATAACGTGCATACAGATCAACGCCATAATTCCTGCAAACACATCATCAATCATAATGCCAAAACCACCTTTGACTTTTTGATCCACAACTTTAATTGGCCACGGTTTAATCACATCGAAAATTCTAAACAAGATGAATCCTAATAAGATATTCACCCATGTTAATGGCACTAAAAACATTGTGATAAAAAAGCCAACAAACTCATCAATCACAATGCCACCATGATCATGCACACCCAATTCTTGGCTTGCTTTCTCGCTGACATACCAACCAAAGAAAAAGATTGCAATCACAGCAATTGCATAAGGAATCGGTGATAAAAAGCTCAAGAGCATCCAAACAGGAATCGATGCAACTGTACCAAATGTTCCTGGCGCAACTGGAGCACAACCTGAACCAAAACCAGATGCAAAAAATTGCATCGGTGTTTTTACAGTGATTTTTACATTGTGATCATGTTTATCTTTCATCATTTAATATAGCGCTCACGATAAAATTTCAATTCGCCAATGGATTCACGGATATCATCCAATGCTTGGTGTGTATTTTGTTTTGCGTATGTTTCACCTTCAGGATACCAACGCTTAATCATCTCTTTAAACGAGCTCACATCCACATTTCGATAATGTAAATAATTATCCACTAATGGCATATATTTTTTCAAAAAGCGACGATCTGTACCGATACTATTGCCACACAATGGCGAACTTTTCTCTATAATCCACTGTGATAAAAACTCATAAGTCATTTGTTCAGCTGTTGCTAAATCAACCGTGCTTGCTTTCACTCGATCAATTAAGCCAGATTGCCCATGCGTATTTTGATTCCAATCATCCATTAAATCTAAAATTTCTTGAGGCTGATGAACGGCTAGCACAGGACCTTCAGCCACAATATTTAAATCGCTATCCGTCACGATGGAGGCAATCTCAATGATGTGATCACGCGTTTCATCCAATCCTGTCATCTCTAAATCGACCCAAAACAAATAACGATCACTTGCCTGCATTGCTCTATCACCTTAAAAAATAAAGGGACATTCTATCACGATGTCCCTTTATTTGTATTTCACTGATTTTATTGATTACACACTGTGCTTCTTCAAGATTTCCATCACTTCTTCTGTGGAATTCACGATGTAAACCCAATCAAAAGTATCTGCACTGATCAATTTTTTATCCATCAATGACGTTTTAAACCATGCGAATAATTGCGCCCAAAAATCATTGTCATACAACATCACAGGTGATCGCTTTAATTTACCTGTTTGGATCAATGTTAAGACTTCAAATAATTCATCCAACGTCCCAAAACCACCTGGCATACAGATGAATGCAGATGAATAGTTAAAAAATGTGAGTTTTCTAGGAATGAACTGTGAGAATTTTAAAGATTTAGTCTGATAAGGATTAGGATGCTGTTCACGTGGTAACACAATATTCAAACCCACAGATTCAGCCTTACCTTGAACAGCACCTTGATTAGCCGCCGCCATAATGCCTGGTCCGCCGCCAGAGATGATCGCAAAACCTGCTTCTGCGATTTTCTGTGCGACTTCAACGGTTGCGTGATAATAATGATCATCCTCTGGGATTCTTGCTGAACCAAAGATGGTCACTGCTGTTCCTAAATTTTTTAATGCCTCTTCAGCTTGTTTTAATTCATGATCGATTTGATTAGCATCCCACATAGCATCCTCTTTAGCATTTAATATCATTACTTTTAGTTAAGCAGGGAATTATAACAGAACCATTTTTATTAATGTTATAATCAGATTTTTTTGGATTGGACTGATCGGCATGCAATTTCAAGATTTACGAGAATTCATCGATTATTTAGAAAAAAATGGTAAATTACAGCGAATTTCCCACGAGATTGACACCAATCTTGAAATGACTGAATTTTCAGATCACGTTTTAAGACAACAAGGCCCTGCCCTGTTATTTGAAAATCCAAAAGACCACTCTATTCCTGTGCTCACCAATCTTTTTGGCACACCTGAACGCGTTGCATTAGCCATTGGTGAAACTGATCCTGCAAAACTGCGCGAAATTGGTGAATTATTAGCATTCTTAAAAGAGCCCAATCCACCTGAAAGCTTGCGCAGCATGATCAAACAATTTCCAATCTTCAAAAAAGTATTGGCAATGAAATCAAAAATGACATCATCGCCCGCTTGCCGTGAGGTTGTGATTGAGAAGGATGACGTTGATTTAAGTCAATTACCCATTCAAAAATGTTGGCCTTTAGATGCAGCACCTTTAATCACCTGGGGATTAACCATCACAAAAGGTCCGCATAAGAAGCGTCAAAATATCGGCATTTATCGCCAACAAGTGATTGGTAAAAATCGCATCATCATGCGATGGCTCGCTCATCGTGGTGGCGCATTAGATTTTCGTGAGTTTCAATTAAAAAATCCAGGCAAGCCGTTTCCAATTGCTGTTGCATTGGGCGCTGATCCTGCCACGATCATTGCAGCCGTAACGCCGATTCCAGATACTTTATCTGAATATGCATTTGCAGGATTACTGCGCGGTAAAAAAACTCACGTTGCAAAATCATTGATCTCTGATGAATTAACTGTGCCAGCTTATGCTGAAATTGTATTGGAAGGCCATATTTACCCTGATGATATGGCACCTGAAGGTCCTTATGGTGATCACACAGGTTACTATAATGAAGTGGATACATTCCCTGTGATGACAGTTGAGCGTATTACGCACCGTCAAAACCCTATTTATCATTCGACTTATACAGGCCGCCCGCCTGATGAACCTGCAATGCTCGGCGTTGCTTTGAATGAAGTTTTTGTGCCAATTATTAAAAAACAATTCCCAGAAATCGTTGATTTCTATTTACCTCCAGAAGGTTGTTCTTATCGCATGGCTGTTGTTTCCATGAAGAAACAATATCCTGGTCATGCAAAACGCTTAATGCTGGGGGTTTGGTCTTTCCTTCGTCAATTCATGTACACAAAATTTGTGATCATTGTGGATGAAGATGTCAATTGCCGCGATTGGAACGATGTGATTTGGGCAATTACCACACGAATGGATCCATCACGCGATACAGTAATGATCGATAACACACCGATTGATTATTTAGACTTTGCATCCCCTGTTTCAGGATTAGGTTCCAAAATGGGTATGGATGCCACGAACAAATGGCCTGGCGAAACTGATAGAGAATGGGGCATTCCTATCGAAATGGATCAAGAAGTTGTCGACAAAATGAGTAAAATTCTAAAAGAGTACGGCTATGAAAGATAATATTATCCAGCAAATTCAAGCATCAATCGATACTAAACAAGCAATTTTGAAAGATGAAATTTTACTCAGCAATATCATGACGGTTGCAGAAAAATTGATTGAGCTTTATCGAAATAATGGCAAAATTTTAATTGCTGGCAACGGTGGTTCTGCCGCTGATGCACAGCACATGGCCGCAGAATTAGTTGGAAGATTCGAGTTAGAACGCAAAGGTTTACCTGCAATTGCCTTAACAACAGATAGTTCAATCTTAACTGCTGTGGGCAATGATTATGGCTATCACTATACTTTTGCACGCCAAGTGGAAGCTTTAGGCAATGCCCATGATGCACTCATTGCAATATCTACATCAGGTAATTCTGAAAGCATTGTGAATGCCGTCAACGCTGCTAAAGAACAGGGCTTATATTGTATTGGTTTAACAGGATCAAAAGCATGCAAAATGGATGATTTATGCGACATTATGCTGAAAATCCCATCTACACACACACCAAGAATCCAAGAATCACATCTGTTGATTGAACATATGCTATGTCAAATCATCGAATCCACTCTATTTGCTCAAAATTAATCACCATAGGCCATTCATCATGCTAAAACTATTAAAAATATTGCCTTTAACATTATTATTAACCGCTTGCGCATCTACATTCGGTGATCAAGCTAGAACTGCTTTGGATTATGAAACAGCAGCTCAATCATCTTCCGCGGCTATCGGAAAAACGATTGTCATTGGCGGACCAATCTTGTCCTACAATCACACCGCAAACTCAACGCAAATTGAAATTGCTAATGCACCATTGAATGATCAAGATGCACCATCTGCTCAAGGCAATATGAACAAAAGAGCCATCATTAATATCCCAGAATATATTCCAGCTGAACAACTACAAAACGTAAGAATATCTGCGATTGGACAAATCACAGATATGGCAGAAATGACGCGCTATGGCAGCAGTACGGTCATTATGGTTTCTGCACATCAATACAGAATTTGGCGAACTGCAAAACCTATGTTTGATCCCAACAATAAAGAACGCTATGGCTATACATATAAGTTTGAATAATTTGCGATGAAAATCTTACAAATTCTCCCCGCACTTGATCAAGGTGGCGTTGAATATCACGTTTTAGACAATGCACAGCATATTGCTCAATATGCTGACTCTTATGTCATATCTTCTGGTGGAAGATTAGTTGAATCATTGCTAGCCAATGGATCTCAACATTTTGAACTACCCATTAAAAAGAAAAATCTCCGTTCATTAATGCAAATACGCAAGCTCAGAAAACTCATTGAGCAGATTCATCCTGACATCATCCATGTTCATTCCCGCTTACAAGCTTGGCTTGTTACTTTTGCACTCAAAAAATTATCGTACAAACCCAAAGTCGTCACAACTGTGCATGGCTTTAACTCAATTAATCGATACAGCCAACAAATGTTACATGCGGATCAAGTCATTGCTGTATCAGAATCTTTGAAAGATTATCTATCACAAGCTTATCCACAAGAGTCTGTGGATAAAGTGTTAGTCCTTTCACAAGGCGTAGATTCGCACAAATTTAATCTTAATCACCCCGTTAATGATGCCATTCGCCAACAAATGATTGAATTAGGCATTGATTTTGAACGAGATAACATCTTATTACTCCCAGGAAGAATTACGCGTATTAAAGGTATTTCATTACTTATTGATTTAATGAAACAGCTCAAAGATGAAAATCATGCCAATATTAAATCTGTAATCGTGGGCGGATATGACAAGCGCAATGAAGAGTTTTATCACTCTATGAAGGCTCGTATTGCAGAGATTGGACTAGAATCACAAATCCTATGGTTTGGCACTTGTGATGATATGACATCAATTTATCAATTAGCAGACTTAACACTGTCCATCACTTCAAAACCAGAATCATACGGCAGAACAGTTGTAGAATCTCTCGCATGCGGAACGCCTGTGATCGGATTTAATTATGGCGGCGTTGGTGAAAATCTTCAGATGTTTTATCCCAATGGTTTAATTCCTCCCAATGATTTATCAGCATTACACTCAGCAGTTTTACAAGAGTTATCACTGCCAAAAGCGGAAAAACAGATTCAACCAATCAGCGATACCATTGAGCAGAGTCAAACAAAACTCAAATCACTTTATGAATCCCTTAAATGATATTGTGCTTTTAGATGTAGAAGTGCGTAAAATTTGCTAATATATCCCACTTTTATGAATCCCTTCTTTCTATTATTTAACCACCAATGACAGTAATAGCTATCGGCATTAACCACAAAGCAGCTTCCGTTGAAATTCGTGAGCAAGCTTCCGTATTGCCTGAAAAAGTCCCAGCATTCTTACAAACACTCAAAAACAATGAGTGGACGAACGGTGCTGTCATTCTTTCAACATGCAACAGAACAGAATTTTATCTAGAAGGATTGAACATCCCTTTAGAAGAGTTTTTCGCACTGTGGGCGGATCATGCTCGAATCTCTTTGGATGATATCCAACAGTATCACTATTGTTACCAAAACAATGAAGCCATCGCGCATTTATTACGTGTAACAGCAGGACTTGATTCGCTGATTTTGGGCGAACCTCAAATCATGGGGCAACTGCGCACAGCTTTTGATTTATCTCATCAAGCCAATGCATTGTGCAAAACTCTACATAGACTTTTCCAACTCGCATTTCAGACTGCTAAACGCATTCGCACAGAGACAAACATCGGTGCTTATACCATTTCAGTGGCATATACTGCCGTACAATTAGCCAAGCAAGTATTCGACATCTCTGAGCAAAATGCACTATTGGTTGGTGCAGGTGAAACAATCGAATTAGTGGCAGAGCATTTAATCGAAGCTAATGTCAAATCCATTGCCATTGCCAATAGAACACAAAGCCGCGCACATGAGATGAGCGGAAGATTGGCATTGCCTGCCTCTGTTCACGAGCTTACGGAAATCCCTGAGCTTTTAGAAAAAGCAGACATTGTTATCTCTTCAACAGGCGCACCTTTCTCATTAATCAATAAAGAGATGGCAGCCAACGCATTAAAAGCACGTCGCAATAAACCTATTTTAATGGTAGACATTGCAGTGCCACGAGACATCGATGCCAATGTCAATGAATTAGATGATATTTATCTCTACAGCGTCGATGATTTAAATAATATCGTTGAAAAAAATTATCAATCCAGAGAAGCTGCTGCTAAAGAAGCAGAAGTTTATGTTCAGCAAAGTGTTTCAGAATGGGAAGATTGGCTACAGCTTGCTGATCTCTCTGTACATTTACAGTCCGTCTTCCATTATGTTGATGAGCAAAAAGAGACAACCCTGCGCAAAGCTCGCCAATTGATCCATCATCAAGATCAATATGAAATTGATGAAATTGTTGATCAAGTGGTCAGCCAAATGGGTAATCGCGTCTTACATCCGTTAATCTCTCTTTTAAAAGAGCTAGAACACGAAGGTAATAGCGATATGGTGAATAGAATTCTTGCTCAATACACTTCTAATAAGAAACACACATCTCATTAAGTTTTAATCGTCCAAAAGGTAATATCATGTCAAATCCCGACAATAAGGCTCAACAAATCTTGGCCAATTCTGAAGAAATCATTCCTGCAACAGCGGTCGAGAATGCATTAAATGAAATGGCTGTTGTCATTAAAAATGCCTTGTCAGATTTAGACCCTGTCGTTTTAGTGGTGATGAATGGCGCTTTAATTCCTGGCGGCCTTTTACTCTCTCGTTTAAACTTCCCTTTCAGAATTGGGTATCTTCACGCAACTCGTTATCGTGGTGAAACAACTGGCGGTGAATTACACTGGGTAGCACAGCCAAGCATTCCTGTAGAAGGCAGACCAGTTCTTTTGGTAGATGATATTTTCGATGAAGGTACAACACTAGAAGCAATCACAAAAGCTTTAGTAGGTATGGGCGCAACAAAAGTTTATACAGCAACACTATTTAATAAAGTCCATGATCGCAAACCTAAAGATTTTAGGGTAGATTATATTGGTCTAGATGTTCCTGATCGCTATGTCTTTGGTTGCGGTATGGATTGTAATGAATACTGGCGCAACCTAGATAGTATCTGGGCACTTAAAGAAGCTTAATTCATCTCAAGAGGTGTACAATGAAAAAACATGTTGCAAAATTGATGTATTGGATACTAATTTCTATCGTTTCTTTAGTAACTTTCAGCCATGCACAATTAAAAATACAAGTGACAAAAGCCGCTAATAATGCAATTCCAATTGCACTATTTTCTGCCGATCCACAAGGCAATTATGTTGAACAAGTTGTAGGCGCTGATTTAGCTCGCTCTGGTCGATTTATTTCACTACCAGCAAAAAGTTCACCAGAACCTAATGCTGGTCCTGCGAGCATTAATAGCGATGCATGGATGCAACGCGGCATACAATACGGCGTATTTTTGACGGTAAGAGGCAATCAAATCTCTGTAGATTTGATGAACACTTTCTCTAAAACATCCATGTTGCAACGTGTGTACACTGTCAATGGTGGCAATGAGCGTCAGTGGCGCAAAACAGCCCACCAAATTGCAGATTCCATTTATGAAAAGATCTTAGGTGTGACGGGCTCATTTGACACTAAAGTTGCGTATGTTGCAAAAAATGGCCGTCAATATCAGCTGATCATCTCTGATGCTGATGGATTCTATCCGAGCACTGTATTTAACTCATCCGAACCAATCTTATCACCAGCTTGGTCACCTAATGGTCAAAAAATTGCTTATTCCTCTCTAGAAGGTAAAAAAAGCAAGATCGTTGTTCAGGATGTTTATTCAGGTAAACGCCATGTTGCATTAGATTTACCAGGCATCAATGGTGCACCATCATGGTCACCAGATGGTAATCGCTTAGTTTTCACATTATCTAAAGATGGTAATCCTGAAATTTATACATCCGACATCTATGGTAAAAGCTTAACGCGCATCACTAATCATCCAAGCATTGATACAGAACCTGTTTGGGGCAAAGATAACATGATCTATTTCACATCTGATAGAACTGGCAGCCCGCAAGTTTACCGCGTTAATGCCAATGGTGGTACACCTGTTCGTGTTTCAACATCAGGCAGCTACAACGCAAGCCCTTCAATTTCCAACGATGGTCGTTACTTAGCCACAATGAATCGTGGCAGTGGCAATGGCTTTGGCATCGCAATTATCGACTTAAGAACAGGCGCAACAAAACGCTTAACAAATGGCGGTAGAGATGAAGCGCCAAGTTTCTCAAGCAATGGCCATATGATCATTTACTCAAATGGTAATGGTGGATTAAACGCTGTTTCTAATGATGGCAATGTCACACAAAGATTCTCAAGCAATGCCTCTGATGTTAGAGAGCCAGCTTGGTCAAATTAACAAATCAACAGACTGATTAATTTTAAAACTGGGAGAAATTATGAAAAAACGTAGCCTCAAACTTCTTAGCATCGTTTGTCTTTCTGCACTTGTTGCAGCTTGTTCTTCCACGTCTGGATCAGGCGCTGGCGGTTCTGATGCTTACGGTAATGGCTCTGGCTATAACGGCGAGCAAGCAAGTACTTATTACGATTCAATGTATGGCAAACGCGGCACTCAAGATAGAATTTTATATTTTGATTTTGACTCGGATCGCTTACGTCAAGAATCTCATGCTGTTGTTAGCGCACATGCTGCTGAACTTCGCAATAATCCATCGCGCGGTGTAATTCTAGAAGGTCATACAGATGATCGTGGTTCTCGTGAATATAACATCGGTTTAGGTGAAAGACGCGCTAAGTCTGTCTCTAATCTAATGGTTTCAGAAGGTGTTAGCCCTAACCAAATTCGCGTTGTGAGTTATGGTAAAGAGCGCCCTGCTGTTGCTGGGTCTGATGAAGGTTCTCGCGCACAAAATCGTCGCGTAGAAATCATCTACTAATCCCAATAACTCAACCATTACAAAGCGCATAGAGAGATTCTTTCTGTGCGCTTTTGCTATCTATGGCATAATTATTTCTTTTTTGATGTCGAAAAGATCATGAAAACCACTAGCTTACAGCTATATAAACGACTACTCACTTACACAAATCAACGACGAGGAATACTGATATTCGCATTGATTGCAATCGCGATGTCTGGTGTATTTGAAGCCGCTTTATTTGCTTTATTAAAGCCTATTTTAGATAAAGGCTTTTTTGATAAAGACCCAAGCTTTATTCAAATGATGCCCGTAATCTTGATTGGTGTGTTTCTCATTAAAAGTCTATTTGCATTTCTCGGCAACGTGGGAATGCAGTTTGTTGCACAAAAAGTCATTCAAACTCTACGACAGCAAATGTTTGATCGCCTCATTACCTTACCGATCGCTGAATATGACAAAAACAGTTCAGGATCATTACTCTCTAAATTAACCTTCGATGTTAATCAGCTATTAACCATTAGCTCATTTGCACTTGTTACACTCATTAAAGATAGCGCAACTGTCCTTGGCTTACTCTTTGTCATGTTCTATAACAGCTGGAAGATCAGCTTAGTCATGTTCCTAATTGCACCTTTTATTGCCATTATTCTTCGCATAGTTTCTAAGCGTCTCCGTCGTCTATCGCACAAAGCACAAGAAGATATGGGGCATTTAAATCATATTACTGAAGAAACAATCCGTGGTAATAAAGAGATTAAGTTATTCAATGCTTATGATTTCGTTAAAGAACGCTTCCACAAAACGAATAATCAATTACAGCGCGTGAATGTAAAAATAATGGTGGCTTCTGAAGTAGCTAGCCCGTTGGTTCAATTAATGATCGTATTCTGTGTGGCAGGTGTCATCAGCTATGCATCACAACAAGTCAGCGATGATGGCTTAACGCCAGGTGCATTTTTAGCAACATTGGCAGCAATGGTCGGTCTATTGAACCCCATTAAACGCTTAACTCGTTTAAATGAATCCTTACAACGCGGCTTAGCTGGTGCAGAAAGCGTATTTAAACTCATTGACGCGCCTATTGAAAGAGATACCGCAACGCATCACAACCCAGATAAACTACCTCTAAACATTCAGGGTAATATTCAATTCGATCATGTTAGCTTTAAATATGATGATGAATCCCCTAATATCTTCAATCAGCTTTCGATTAACATTAAATCTAAAGAAACGATTGCATTAGTTGGTGCTTCAGGCAGCGGAAAAAGTACATTTGCAAATCTTTTAGCTGGTTTTTATTCACCAACAGATGGCAAAATTATGGTGGATGAATATAATTTGGCAGATTTATCGCTCAAAGATTATCGTCATCACATTAGTTATGTCAGTCAACATGTTGTTTTATTTGCAGACACAATTGCAAATAACATTGCGTTAGGCGATCCAAATCCCGATTGGGATAGAATCGTCAATGCCGCCAAAAATGCTAATGCATGGCAATTCATTGAAAAAATGCCTGATGGCTTAAATACTCAAGTGGGTGAAAATGGCAGCAAGCTTTCTGGCGGCCAAAGACAACGAATAGCGATTGCACGCGCACTCTATAAAAAATCCCCTATTTTAATCTTAGACGAAGCCACAAGCAGCTTGGATACAAAAAGTGAATTCAATATTCAAGAGAGTATAAAAGTCTTAAGTGAAGATACAACCATGATCATAATTGCGCATCGTTTAAGCACAATTGAGCAAGCTGATCGTATTATTGTTTTCGATGCAGGAGCAATTGTTGAAATGGGGACTCACCAAGAGTTGTTGGAAAAAAACAACATTTATGCCAGTCTTTATCGTTTAGGAGAAGAAAACACATAAAGCATATAATCATATGAAATATAAGATATTTACTAGAATTTGAATTTTTCCAAAATGCTGCGCATATCAAATTTTGTATGATTCAGGATAATAAATTTTCATTTTTGACACAAAAATGTATGTTTTTTACTAGAAATGCGGTATCATTCTGCCATCAGTTGTGTTATTCTTGCGCTGAATATATTTACACTTAAATTATTAGGTGTTCATTTTTTATTTAGTTTAGGTCCTTATTTGGAGGTTACATATGAAAAAGCAATTAACTACTTTAGTAATTGCTGGGCTTGTTGCTTCAACATCAGCAATGGCTCAACTTGAAGGTTTAGTTGACAGACAAGGCGAATTCGTAAGAGATCGTCAAGGCGAATGCGTATTAACATTAGATGGTACTGCTGGTTGTGGTACTCGCAGCATGTCTTTAAGTGCTGATGCATTCTTTGATTTCGATAGATCAGTATTGAAAGCAGCTGGTAAAGAAAAATTAAACGAATTAGCAGCTGACATCAAAAACGCTGGCGGTAAAGTTAAATCAATTAACTTAGCTGGTTACACTGATGGTATCGGTTCTCAACAATACAACTTAGGTTTGTCTGAGCGTCGTGCTAAAGCAGTTGAAGCTTACTTAGTTGCTAACGGTGTTAACCCAGCAATCATCACTACTGAAGGTTTTGGTAAAGAAAACCCAATCGCTACAAACGCTACAGCTGAAGGCCGTGCGCAAAACCGTCGCGTAGATGTAACTATCAAAGGTATCGCTACTAAGTAATTTTTTACTTAATAGAAGAATATCTAAAACACCTAATTTAATTAGGTGTTTTTTTATTATCTAAATTTTAATCATCAAACTTAGAAAAATCTAAAATACATGATGGCGAAATAAAATAATCCATGGGGACATCGTGTGATTGTCGCATTAACACTTCATCCACCAACTGAAAATCCCAACCAACACCCACGAATATAGATTGCCCTATTAGATTCTGCAAATATTTATCATAATAACCCTTCCCCATACCAACTCTTGTACCAACATAATCTATTGCTGTTAATGGTATAAAAAATAACTCGGGAACGAATTGAATAGGCTCTGTCGTTGGCTCCAAAATATCATAGCGCCCTCGCTGCCACAATTCTGGATCTTCATAATCTACAAAAATCAACTGATCATCAGCCGTAATTTTAGGTAATGCCAGCTTTTTCAGATTAACATTGTGAGCAAGACTATTGATAGAAATTTCATTCCCAATAGCAGAATAGATAGCCATAGAAACATATGATTGAGCAAAGTTTTGAATTTTGACATCAAATAACGGCTGATAATGATCAATATACGATTGATCTAATGATCTGCGTTTTGACAGCATTTGTCGACGAATGGAAGATTGCATTGTCATAGAAGTTAGAGTGGACCCCGAAGTACCGTTAGGTATACCTTACCCTTGAACCGAATGGTTCAAATGGATATAAGTTTAAGCACCTTAGGCTTCCGAAACAAGTCGGCATGCTCACTGGTACCTAGTAATATATCTTACGATATACTTAGGATCAAGGGGACTTAGGCATATTAAACACGAGTCCTTCAGTAATCCACCCATGGAAGAAGTATAACATTTTTTAGATAAAGCTAATAGTCTTGGTGATTTTTTATGCTTTAGCTAAAACCAGAACTGTAATCTCTGTTACACCAGCATTTATCAATGCATCCATAGCGAACTGCAATGTCTTTCCTGTTGTTAAGACATCATCTATCAATAAAACATGACCTGTAATTTGACTGCACTCAAAAGCACCATGAAGATTAGTTGCTCGCTCATACTTAGATAAGTTACTCTGAGGAATTGAAAATGCTCGTTTATGCAAAATATCATGCCGAATGGGCTTATCAATTATAGATTGCAAGTTCTGTGCAATCTCCAACATATGATTAAATCCTCTTCCTGCCAATCTCACACGATCTACAGGCATTGGCACAATATAATCAACGCTCGATAATGCATCTGAACATTCATCCAATACAGGATGCATCAATGTTTTAATCACACGAACCATATGCATTTTATGATTAAATTTCAATTGAATGATCGCTTCTCGCATTGCATTCTGATAATGATAACCAATGATATAATGACGCATCACATTGAGATGATCATTCAAATCACACGATGGACATAATGACCCAACCGAAACCTCTCCACCACATTGATGACAATAATTAAACACTCTAATTGAATCACTCGAACAACCACAGCACAACACACCTTGATCTAAAATAGGCACTTTGCAAACAAAACACTGTTTCGGATATAAAGCCTGAAATAGATGCGACAACATTAAAGATCTTTAACTTGCGAGTAATTAGGGATTTTTAAACGAGTATTTGAATCCTTCAAGCGCAATGGCAGATCTGCCTCAAAAACATCAGGATTCATGGACTGAATCGCACGCACGACATCATTAATATGCACACTATAACTATCAGCCAAACTCTGAAATAATGGCAACAAGGATGCATCAACCTCCATGGATTCTACAATGGGTACGGCACGCTCTCCCAGCATTCGACGCGGCCTTAAAATATCATCACTACTATATCTAGCAGAACTTAACAAAGGACGATATACCGCTGATCTGTATGAACTCATCATTAAAGGATAGGTCGTAAATAACGCACGATAACTAGGCGCGACATATTGATTAGCATTTTCCTCGGTAATTTTTTGCAGATCTTCATCTTTAATAATAGTGATCTCGCCATCTGCTGAAATCCGCTCAATTCTGTCAATGATTTTAGGTAACGGTGTTTCTCGAGATGCAATGCGAACATTATTCGGTAGCAACCAGCCTACTGAATATTCATGTTGAGCAAAATCTTCCAAAACCATTTGCGCACGCTCCGAACCTTTCGTTAACTCCTTTGGAGAAATCTTGGTTGCTAAAACATCACGATAAGCCACTAAATCGCTTGCACCATGTCGTGCCGCAATCACTGCCCAAGCATATGATTCCGCCATATCTTTATGTGTGCCTATTCCTAATCGCGCCAATGTTGAATAATTGAATGCAGCATCTATATGCCCAGCTTTTGCAGCTTGTAAATATAAATCTGCTGACTTGACATAATTTCTTGGAACACCAGTGCCCGTTTGATACATTGTTGCCAAATTATTCATGGCATCCACATGGCCAAGCTCTTCGAGCTCAGTGAATAAACGATAAGCCTCAGCATAATTTTGACGATCATAAGCATCGATTGCATCACTAAAATTGTCAGCAAAGCTCATCGAATTCATCAATATTAATAGCGTTAGCGTTATTCTTAACATATACGACAAATCATCATCAAAGGATCGTGGTCACTATAAGCTCGATCGCTACTTTGATCTGTATTGATATGGGCTATCGAGCTCTCTATATTTTCAACGTAATTATTGTACAGAATATAATCCAAAAGAATGGGCTTTTTGTGATATTTATATGTGTAAATTTGATATTTCAATGCATGATGTGCGCTCTCAAAACCTTGAGAAGCCATTGCCTGCACTGTTTTACTGGCAAATGTATCATTCATATCACCCATGATAAACAAAGGATTATCCATTAATCCATTCTCTTGAATATAATCTGCTATCAATTGTGCTTGCTTATTACGCTGCTTCTTCGCTTGTTTTTTCGTTTGATCTTTTGTGCTCATCGACTTCAAATGGCAGTTGATCACATAAAATAGTGCTTCACCATGTTGAAATTGAGCCAACAACGGCATCCTAGACGATACAAATTCACCACTATCATTGCCGCAAAACAACTCTGAATCTGCACCAATTTGCTTCAATTGCTTCAACTCAATTTCTGATCGATAGAAAAAACCACAACGAATGTTAATATTTTCAGCACCACCACTACTTTCAGGCTCTGGCGCAATTTCAGCATATTGGTAATTCTGCTGAAATTCATCTCGCAAAATATCAATGATTTGATCAGCAACCATCGCTCGAACTGTCAATTCACCTGCTTGAGCTAATCCACCCAATTCCTGTACCGCAATCACCATTGGCGACTGCAAATCCGTAACAATAGAATATGCTAAACGCTGAATACGCTCAATATTTGACCACTCACCTAAGTTAGCAGTGTTAATTGTGGCAACAATCAAAGGATCCATCATTCAAAATAGAGCGAATAACACGCTTCCAACAATTGGCTTTTTTCAGGATCATCACGGTATTTATCTACATTCTCTTGATAAATACGTTGTTGCTCTGCCAAACTTGATTCTCGGCGAATATCACAATATTGCGCCCACTCTTGATATTCATCGCTCGATAAACTTTCAGGAAAGTTCTTAGCACGATATAAAAACAACAATGGTGCAATACGAGCATCATTGAATTGATAATGCGCAGACTTTAAATCCTCGGCAGATAAGAATGGAATTTGCTCCATCACTTTTTTATCCTCAGGACCAAAGAAACCATCGTACAACATTGATTCTACGCGTTGTAAAATCGGCTGATCTGAATAAGATGGCGCTGTCGTTGGCTTAAATACTTCCGTTGATTTACGCTCAATTTCAGATAGTTTCCCCATAATGATAGAAACCTTATCTTGTGCAGCTTCAATATCCAAACCATGTAAATTTTCCACATCACGCAACACACCAAAAGGCGCAACGATTGGGCATTTATTCAGATGAATCAATTTTAAAGGTACACGATTGCGCCCTTCTTCTAGATCTTCTGTTGCTGTATACATTGCAGCTTTAATCTCTTCTGCACTGTAATTTAATAGCTCATCCATATCGCCACGAAGATCGATCACAATCACAGCATTCTTATTCCAAGGATGCATTGCAATTGGCATCACCAATGATAAATAGCCATTCACTTCACCAAACATCCCTGAAACATGCACCAAAGGTTTATACATATGTTTTTCAATGATGGGTTGCAAATCTTTCGCACGTCGATTTTGATAGAAATACTCAAAAAATTTAGGCTGTTTTTCTTTAATAAGCTTTAATACAGCAATCGTTGCATAAACATCACTTAATGCATCATGAGCATGTTCATGCTCCAAACCATTAGCTTTCGACAACTCTTCTAATTTTAAACTGGTTTTACCATCAATCTCTGGCCATTGAATCCCTTCAGGACGGAGTGCATAAACGCCACGCACTAAATCCAAAGCATCCCAACGGGAATTACCATTTTTCCAAGTATAAGCATAAGGATCAAAAAAATTACGATAAAAGAGATAGCGCGTCATTTCATCATCAAAACGCACTGAATTAAAGCCCAAAACACAAGTATTCGGCTTCATAAACTCATCATAAATGCGCTTTGCAAACTCATGTTCAGGTAAGCCATGCTCATTACAATAATTGGGCGTAATGCCTGTGATAACAATGGCTTCAGGCGATGGAATATAATCATCGTATTGCTGACAATGGATATTGATTGGCTCATCAATCACATTAAAATCAGCATCTGTACGAATCGCCGCAAATTGAGCAATCCTGTCATTTTTTGGGCTAATCCCAAATGTTTCGTAATCGTAAAATAGAAATTCTGTCATTATTATAGTGAAAAATTATCTCCTAAATATGCTTTACGCACGATAGGATTATTCAAGAGCTCTTCTGTTGTGCCTTCTGCAATCACTTGTCCGCCACTTAAAATGTAAGAGCGCTGACAAATACTTAATGTTTCACGAATATTATGATCCGTAATCAACACACCAATCCCGCGGTTAGACAAATCTAAAATAATCGTTTGAATATCCGCGACTGATAATGGATCAACACCTGCAAAAGGTTCATCCAATAGCAAAAATTTAGGATTCAACGCCAAGCTTCGTGCAATTTCAACGCGGCGACGTTCACCGCCAGACAATGACATTCCTAAAGAATTGGCAATATGAGTGATTTTAAAATCTTCAAGCAACTGATCAGCAAGATCTTCCTGTTGTTTTTTAGTGAGATCTTTGCGTGTTTGACAAATCGCCAAAATATTATCCCGCGATGTCATTTTACGGAAAATCGATGCTTCCTGCGGCAAATAGCCAATGCCACGATGAGCACGTTCATGCATCGGTAATTTAGTAATGTCTTGATCATCTAAAAATATATGACCTTCATCCGCCACAATCAAACCGACTGTCATATAGAAACTCGTTGTTTTACCTGCACCATTTGGCCCAAGCAAACCGACAATTTCACCAGCATTAATATGAAACGATGCACCGCTGACAACTGTACGTTTTTTAAAGCGCTTAACCAGCTCTTTTGCTTTCAATTGCATCGTTATTTCCCTTTTGGTTTAATTTCAAAAAATACACGATCTGATTTATTATTACCGCTCAACGCCTTCACTTTCTTATTCAAAGTATCGTATTCAATGACATTAGCTTCAACAATATCCGTATCTTGTACCAACTTAGCGCGTTTTTTTAAAACTAAAAGATTTTTCTTAGGGAAATACTCTAAAACTTCTCCTTCACCAAAAATCCAAGGCTTATCTTTCTCAGGTAAATACTTTATTTTAATCAAATTGCCTGTCGCGATCACTTTTTCTAGTTCATTATCCACCATAGAAAACTTAGCATGATCAGCTTTGATCTCCAAAGTGCCTTGAACCATGATCACATTGCTATCATAAAACCCTTCATTGATTGCCTGATCATATCCGCCAGTATCTGCTGTAATTTGAATCGGTAAACTACTATCTTCTGGCAATGCATTCGCAACAGAAAATAACGCCATAACAAATAGCGAACTAATGGCTGTTTTCATCTTTGATGGTTTCATAATAACTCTTCACATCCTTTAATAAATTAAACTGACCAATTTTTGGATAACCATCCAAGCCAATACCTTCCAATGTATTATTTGGATAAGTGCGGATTTTTGTCCACACATCATTGGTCACTTTCTCGCCTTTGTCATGCACAAATAATTGTGATGTATTTAAAATCGTCGTTTTTGTATCTTCTTTATCAAACTTGGTTAGCACAACATCATCATTCATTGTAATCAAGGATTGATCCTCATTCACCAATGCAACATTGCTTCTTGCCGTCCAATCACGCTGTCCATCTACGAGAAAATGCGTTAAAAATGGATCTTTCAATGTTGAACCTCGATCATCATCAAAATGTTCCATTTCTGGCCCAATAATCTCATAGATTTTTCGACCATTGGCATCAAAACGCACCAAATCATATCCTTTAATCACAAACAAAGGATAGATAGGTTTTTGCGCTTCTTCTTCGTTATTTTCACGGTAAAGATTCATAGAAATATAAACCAATACACCAATCACAACAATGAAGAATAAATTCTGTAGAAGATGCTTAGAAAACACGTTTATTGTGCCTTTATTGTTTCGATGCCATTATCAGTTGCTAGCACCAATAAATCTGCTGGACGATGTGCAAAAATACCGTTTGTCACAACACCTACGATCTGATTGATATGTGTTTCTAGTGCTAATGGATCTGTAATATTTAAGCCAAATACATCAATGATAGGATTACCATTATCTGTGATCACATTAGGGCGCACACGCGCATCACCTAATTTATTCAATTCGCGCTGAACATGACCAAGCGCCATTGGGATCACTTCTACAGGCAATGGGAATTGTCCTAATGTTTCAACATATTTGGATTGATCTGCAATACAGATAAACTGATCAGCATGTGCCGCAACGATCTTTTCACGCGTTAAAGCCGCACCGCCACCTTTAATCATTTGTAACTGAGCATTAATTTCATCTGCACCATCAATGTACAATGTTAACTTTTCAACATCTGTCAAAGGAACCACTTCAAAACCCAATTGGATCAATTGTTCTGTTGAGCGCTCAGAGCTCGACACAACAACATCGATCAAATGACGAACATCTGGCAATAATGCGATCAAACAATCTACTGTTGATCCTGTGCCAACGCCCAACAATTCACCTTTTTTGATATACGTTAAAGCTTTTTCTGCCGCTAACTGCTTTAAAGTTTTTTGACTCATTTTGTTCCCCTAACTAAAAACTAGGCACATTATAGGTGTTTTTATGCCTAAAAGGGAGTTTATTTATGAGAAAAAGCAAGGATTGCATCTAGTGGTTAACCTGAGTTTCCTGTATAGTGTAAGACTTATGAACCAAAAACTGAAAGGATTTAATAATGAGCATTGCACCTAACAAAGTTGTATCTGTTTTTTACACATTGACAGATGATGCAGGCAACGTTATTGACAGCAATAAAGGTCAAGAGCAACCATTAACTTATATTCAAGGCGTTGGCATGATGATTCCTGGCTTTGAAAAAGCTTTAGAAGGCGCAGCAGCAGGTCAACAAGTTGCTTTCAGCGTAGCTCCAGAAGATGGTTACGGCGTTCGTAGCGAAGAAAACGTATTCACAATCAGCAAAAGCCAACACTTCAAAGATTCAGATGATATCCAAGTTGGCGGCATGATTGCAGCTGAAGAAAACGGTCATCAACGTCATTTCGTAATTTTAAGCGTTGAAGGTGATGAAATTACTTTAGATGCTAACCATTTCTTAGCAGGCAAAACATTGAACTTTGATGTAGAAATTAAAGAAGTTCGTGATGCAACAGCTCAAGAATTAGATCACGGTCACGTTCACGCAGGCGGCCACGATCACTAATAAAAATAATTAGGATTTATTCTTCATGTCTAAACCTTGTTTTCAATTAAAGGGCGGTCTATTCACATTGACCGTCCTTCATTTACAATCCAATGATCTCAAAGAGTTCGAAGAAACTCTCAACATTAAAATTGCTGAGTCTCCAGATTTTTTCCAACAACTCCCTGTGATCGTTGATTTGAGCCAACTACCAGAAGATGCACTTCATTTAGATTTTAATTGGTTAAAAAACCTGTTGATCAATCAAGGCATCATTCCAGTTGCTTTGCACAATATTCCTAAGCATTTGTTGAATAAAGCCCAACAAAGCGATTGGGGAATTTTCCCCAACATTCAACCTCGCTACGATAAGCCAAAAGCAGAAAAAGTTGAAGTTGAACCTAAAAAAGAAACTGTTAAACCCGCAGAAACACCAAACATAGAAACAATACCTGTAAAACTTGTCAAAAGTCACATTCGCTCTGGCCAACAAGTGTATGATCCAGGTGGTGATTTAATCATCATCAACACTGTAAATACTGGTGCAGAAGTTTTAGCAGATGGTAATATTCATATCTATGGTGCATTACGTGGTCGAGCATTAGCTGGTGTAAAAGGTGATACTTCCGCCAGAATTTTTTGTCAATCATTAGAAGCTGAGCTTGTCTCAATTGCAGGAAAATATAAAGTATTAGAATCCATTGCAGATGAGTGGCGCGGCAAAGCAGTACAAATCTATCTTGAAAATGATGATTTAAAGATCGAGCAATTTACCAAAGAATTTTAAACATAAGAACTAGGAGTAAAATGTGGCACGAGTAATAGTTGTAACTTCAGGCAAAGGTGGTGTTGGTAAAACCACAACAAGTGCTAGCATTGCCGCAGGTTTAGCAAAACGTGGCAATAAAACAGCTGTGATCGACTTTGATGTAGGTTTGCGTAACCTAGATCTCATTATGGGTTGTGAGCGTCGTGTGGTTTATGATTTTGTGAATGTCGTCAACAATGAAGCAACACTCCAACAATCTTTGATCAAAGATAAACGTCTAGAAAATCTATTCATTTTACCTGCATCACAAACTCGTGATAAAGATGCGCTTTCTGTGGAAGGTGTAGAAAAAGTGATCAATGATTTAAAAGCTATGGATTTCGAATACATTATCTGTGATTCACCTGCAGGTATTGAAAAAGGTGCTCAATTGGCCATGTACTTTGCAGATGATGCAATTGTCACAACCAATCCAGAAGTATCTTCTGTACGAGATTCAGACAGAATTTTAGGTATCCTTGCGAGTAAAACAGCAAAAGCTGAAAAAGGCGAAGAGATCAAACAACATTTGATTTTAAACCGTTACAGCCCAGAGCGAGCTGCTTCAGGTGACATGTTATCTGTGACTGACGTTTTAGAAATTTTGGGCATTCCATTATTAGGCGTTGTACCAGAATCAGAAGCAGTTCTACAAAGCTCAAATGCTGGTGTTCCTGTAATTTTGGACGAAGAAGCAGATGCAGGCCAAGCATACGAGGATATTATTGCTCGTTTCTTAGGTGAAGATAAACCTCATCGTTTCATTGAAGCAGAGAAAAAAGGCTTCTTCCAGAAACTCTTTGGAGGTTAATCATGTTTAGCGCGCTATTTAAAAGAAGAAAGAAGGCATCAACAGCTTCAATCGCTAAAGAGCGTTTGCAAATCATTGTTGCCCACGAAAGAACTCAAGGCTCTCCTTCTCAGCAACCAGACTTTTTACAAGCACTGCAAAGAGATATCTTGGAAGTTGTGCGTAAATATATGCCAATCGACAGCGACCAAATCAAAGTTGCAATGGATAAAGAAGATGGCTGTGATGTTTTAGAGCTGAATATTGTTCTACTAGAAAATGAACAAGATTCTGAGAATGCAACAGAAGCCACGACCGCATCAACAGTTGAAGCAAATAATGAGACTCGATAAATGGTTATGGGCGGCGAGATTTTTTAAAACTCGCCGTCTGGCTGTCGAAGCCATCGAAAAAAACCAAGTGGAAGTCAATGGCGACAGAGCTAAGCCTGCCCGTACAATTAAAATTGAAGATACGCTAATCATAAAAAAAGCTGGCGAAACTTTTACAATCATTGTGGATGATTTAAGTGAAACCCGCGGTCCTGCTAAAGTTGCTGTTCTGCTCTATCATGAAACTGAAGAGAGCTTAGCAAAGCGCATGGAAGATCGAGAAATGAAAAAACTCGTACATAATCCAAAACCAGATAAAGCACCAGATAAAAAAGATCGACAACGCCTCAGAGATTTGCGTAAAGGTTATGAATAATCTACTGAATCCTATTGATCAATTCTTAGATCAATTTGCGCAGCGCTATCGCCCACGAAGCGTTGAAATTAAGTCATTAACTTTACGACAACTCGCCGAATATCTTGATGATCATGATATTCAATCATGGACTCAATGCGATCAAGCATGTTTACAGAAATATATTATTTATCGCCACAAAAATGGCTTATCACTCACCAGTTTAAAAACTCATTTAGCGAGTATTCGTGTATTTTTTGATTTTTTAGAATCTAAAGAGATCATTGCATCCAATCCTGCGCGTTTAGTGAAAACACCCAAAGTACAGCAAACATTACCTACAGTAATCGCTGTCGATGCAATCCAAGAATTGTTAGATCAAACGCCAGATCCTGATCAACCTCTAGAGATTAGAGACTTAGCCATTTGCGAACTGTTTTATAGTTCTGGCTTACGATTATCAGAGCTCACAGCGCTAGATATTAAACATATCTCTCTCAATGCTAATGAAATTCGCATTATCGACGGCAAAGGCGGAAAAGATCGCATTGTGCCACTGGGCAATAAAGCAAAAGATGCACTACAAAATTGGCTCAATCTTCGTGCACAATGGATACCAAAAACCAATGCTCTTTTCATCACACAGCAAGGCAATCGCCTCACAAGTCGACAAATCAGTAATCGAGTGAAACATATTGCGGATAAACTTGGCAAAGGCTTAAAAGTGAATCCTCATATGTTCCGCCATTCCATGGCAACCCATGTTTTAGAATCTAGCCAAGATATTCGTTCTGTACAGGAATTATTGGGCCATGCTGATATTTCGACAACTCAAGTTTATACACATTTAGATTTTGGACATTTATCCAAAGTATTCGATTCAGCACATCCTCGTGCTAAAAAAAAGCCGAAAAAATAATATTAGATCTAATTTATAACTACCTAGTTCCCTACAGGAACTAGATAAATAACAAATATTTTTAATAAATTTACCAACAATAAAAAAACCACGCTTTCGCGCGGTTCTTGTCATGCTTTTGGAAAACTCAAATTATAGAGTTTCGCCGCCTACTGCACGGTTACATGGGCATAATTCATCAGTTTGTAACGCATCTAGGATACGCAAAACTTCGTTAGGATTACGACCAACATTCAAACCGTTAACAGAAACGTGTTGAATTACGTTATCTGGATCTACGATGAATGTCGCACGCAATGCAACGCCAGCTTCTTGATCACGAACACCCAACATGTCGATCAATTCACCTTTAACATCAGCAAATGAGTAGTGACCCAATTTGTCTAAATCTTTATGATCACGTCTCCAAGCCAATTTACAGAATTCGTTATCTACGCTACCGCCCATTAATACAGCGTCACGATCCGCGAATTCACCAGCTAATTTATCGAATGCTACGATTTCTGTAGGGCAAACGAATGTGAAATCTTTTGGATAGAAATAGATAACTTTCCATTTACCTGGGAAAGATTTTTCATTGATTGTTTCGAACGCAGATACGCCGTCTTCTTCGTGATGATTAAAACCAGGTTTAACACCTACAACTTCAAAAGCGTCTAAACGGTCACCAACAGTTTTTGAGTTACCAAAAGTAAAATCAACATCCATGTTAATACTCCTTTAAGTTAATTGAACGAAAAATAATTGACGTAAACATACTATATATTTAAACCAACATATACAAGGGAATTACCTATTAAAATACTAAACATGAGCCATTTAAGATTTTAATCCATCGCATCATGTTCCGCCGTATTATAGTACAAAATCATCAGTCAGACATCGAACCTTTCGATAAAGCTATAACTTTCTTAAATGTTTTCTGCAATAAATTTGGAATAGATCTTGTACCTCGTACTCTAGCATAATCGCAAACTGCCAATGCTAAATCTGGCTTAGAACTCTTTTGGATCGCTTTTTGAATAATTTCATGCACAGGCACATTCACAAACTCAGAAGAACCATAAGCAATCTCTTTATAAACTGAGCTAAAACCTTTTTGAAATAAGAAATTTTCAATATCTCGCGAAGGCAACTGCGTCATATGTTTATAATATGTCTCTTTATCACGGCAATGGGATCTGACAGTTTTTGCATAATGCCGCCCTGCCGCATCACCATCCGACATTACATACCATTCAATCCCCATTGCTTCGGCGTATTCAATCAATGGCAAAACACCACATTGCGCAAATTCCACTAAAGCAACGCCTTCTGCATTTAAGTTATAACCGCAAATACTCGCCAATTCTCGCAATAACCAGATTTCTGTTTCACCTTCCACTAAAAACCAACAACGTGCAAACATAGCAATTGGTCGACGATAAAAAATATGAAACAAAACCTTTCGATTGGTGCTTGCACCCAACTCTTTCGGCAAAACTTGATTAACAACTATCTGAGAATCAGAACGAGAAATCCGCATCACATTCTCAAGCGACAGCATAGGAATCAGATCACTCGTATTGCTCGTTAAGATTTTTTGTACGGGTAGATTATTCAATAATCGCATCCCAACGGAGGTGATGATTGGATGCGTATTACCACCAAAATTTTTCAAACATAAAATAGGCAATGAATTTTCTGGCAATGCATAACCCATGCGATAAAAAATGATGCTTGAAAAAAATTTCATCATCACATTATGAGCCACTGCATTATCCATCTGATCTAAAAGATCATTGATCTTATCAAGCACCTGCCAATCTTCTAATGTTGGTTTCCTAATGTGTTCTTCATACTGTTTATTATTCACCAGATAATACGTCAGCAATAATGTCGCTGCATATAAGCCTTGCTTCAGCTCCCTTTCTGTTAAATTTTCACTATCTTTAGATAATTGCTTGGCCAACAGATCATAAAATGCCCTAACTTGCGCATCCTCATTTCTAACAATCGGTTCATTCGTGACATTACCACGAAACACAATTAATGGACTTAAATCAATCAAGCGCCGCAAACGAATTGGGAAATTTTCAATTTCAATAATATTGCCATCATCATCAATAAAATGATGCTCTGTTGTAATTTTCCCCTCTTGTCTATTCGCACTCACTTGATAGCAAATCATCTGCTGACGCAATTGATTAGAAAAGTAACTCACTTCTGACAATTCAGGATAATTTTGCAAAGATTCATTCACCAATAATGGATTATCCACATAGGTAAATCTTAAGCGCAAACAATCTTGGCAATCTTCATCATGATAAAAATCATGATCTTGACAACTATACAAAAAATTTTCTTTAGCAATCACAGAAAGTGCTGACAACAAACTGGATGATCCCCAGCTATTTTCCCCAATCAAAACACTGATGTCTTGATTGAAATTAATACTCAAATCTTTGATGCCTTTAAAACCTTGAATTTCGACAGAATGGAGTAACATTTATCTCCTCATTTTTATATTTTTGAACGCATTGCCATAAAGAATATAGGAAACTCATTTTTTTCCAAGTGTTATTCCTTGAATCAAACAGAAATATCCCCATAATATATAATTCTTATACACACTTTTTTTATTTCATCGGAACCTTTTTATGCTTACGATTTTTAATAGTCTAACGAGAAAACACGAAACTTTCGTGCCCATTGAACCAAACAAAATCCGCATGTATGTATGTGGCATGACGGTTTATGATTACTGTCATATTGGTCATGCTCGTTCGATGTTAGCGTTTGACATGATTCGTCGTTATTTAATGCATAAAGGTTTTGATGTTCACTTTGTGCGTAATATTACAGATATTGACGATAAAATCATCGCACGCGCCAATGAACGCGGTATCACAATCAATGAGCTCACACATGAATTCATCACTGCATTACATGAAGATTGTGAAAAACTCAATATTCTATCGCCAGATTCTGAACCTCGTGCAACAGATGCAATTGCAGGCATGATCGAGTTAATCAACGGATTGATCGAAAAAGATCTAGCTTATGCTGTGCCAGATGGCGATGTTTATTATCGTGTTCGCCGTTTTAAAGACTATGGCAAGCTCTCTAATCAAAACATTGATGAGCTCCGTTCAGGCGAGCGTGTAGAAGTAGAATCTAAAAAAGAAGATCCTTTGGATTTCGTTTTATGGAAACGTGCAAAGCCGAATGAGCCTTTCTGGGAATCCCCTTGGGGCAATGGCCGACCAGGTTGGCACATTGAATGTTCTGTAATGAGCAAAGAAACTTTAGGGAATCATTTTGATATTCATGGCGGCGGCATGGATTTAAAATTCCCGCACCATGAATGTGAAATTGCACAATCAGAAGGTTACCATGATGAACCAATGGCAAATTATTGGATGCACAATGGATTCATCAATATCAACAATGAAAAAATGAGTAAATCATTGGGGAACTTCTTTACCATTCGCGATGTATTAAAGCACTTTCCTGCTGAGGTGATTCGCTTTTTCATGCTCAATAGCCATTATCGTACGCATGTTAACTATACGGATGAACTATTAAATCAATCTTGGAACGGTTTACGTCGCTTATATACTGCATTGAACGATGCACCTGATGCGTTGCCAGAATTTAATCCCAATCATCCAATTGCACTGCGTTTTACAGAAGTTATGGATGATGATTTTAATACGCCAATGGCCATTGATTTATTGTTTGAAGCAGCGAATCTATACAATAAAAACCATGATCCACAAGATTATGTTGTATTGAAAACTTTAGGTAAAGTTTTAGGTATTTTAGAAGCAAATCCTGATCAATTCTTAAAAAGCTCACCTAATCAATCAGATGATGATGCAGATTTCATTGAAGCACTAATCGTCCAGCGTAATGAAGCGCGCGCTAATAAAGATTGGGCAGAATCAGATCGTATTCGTGATGAGTTAAAAGCTCGCAATGTTGTTTTGGAAGATAAACAAGGCAAAACAACATGGCGCAGAGAAACAAATTAAATTCAAGGAGTTAATACTATGATTAATCCAGAAACTAAAGAACCTTTAGTAGATTTCCCAACACACTTTCTATTCAAAGTCACAGGTAAAAATACTGAAGAATTTGAAAATGACATCGTTGAAATTCTAAAGCAAGTGGATCCAAAAATTGATGGTTCAAAAATTAAGCGTTTGATGAGTAAATCTGACAAATATCTATCTTTATCCATTGATGTTTGGGTGGAAAATCAAGATGATATTGATAAAGCTTATGAATTATTAAAAGCAGAAGAACGAGTTTTGTGGGCTCTATAAGCCTCGATCCTCAATCATAAAGCACACGAAGCCCATCCTCTAAATGAATGGGCTTTTTGCTGTTTATCCCCAACCAAACCAAAACAGTGCAACCACAAAAAAAGCAAGGCCAAACAAACCCAATTTATTACCTTCCCGTGGTTGATGACCATAATCATTTTCACCATCTGTGCCTGGTGCAAATAATAGATAGAGAGAGAATAAACCGCTGATCAAAGGCACAAACCCTAAAATTAAATACCAACCTGATAAATTGACATCATGCAATCTTAAAATACCGAAGCGTAAACTGATCAAAGAATACAGTAAATTAATCACCGTCAAAAGAATAGAATTATTAATAGCTTGTTCTGTATTAGCGTCATTCCCACTCATAAATACAAGCATCCATAGAAATACGATAATGATGACAACGACAAATGACAAAAGTGCTGCATTTAAATAGTGCAAACGACCAAAACGCCCTTGTAGGGAAAGTGAAAAGATCGCAGGTGGCTTATCCACTTCTACGGCTTCATCTTCTGCTTTTTGTGCCATTAAAGCTGCATACTCATCACGAGCCGCTTGACGGCGAGCTTCTTTTTCCTCTTGCGCTTGATTAACAACTTTCTGCTCGGCTATTTTAGATTGTTTTTCTGCCTGAGATTGTTCCAAAGATGCATACATATCTGCCATCATCGTTGAAACCATTGTCATCGTTAATCCCAATTGTTCCAATTGAGATTTAAGCTTTAAGGCTTCATCTAAATTCAAATCTTTCTTTAAAGTAATCTCTTTGCCAGAGAAAAATGCAGCACGTTGCTGCTCTGGAATTTTCAAAAGCCTTACAATATTATCCTGAACAGTTGCTTCGTCAAAGCCTTGCGCAATATTACCGCTGAATATTACATTGTATTTCTCTGCCATATTTTACTCATATCCTTCCAGATCGTAGTCACTTGTATAGTAATTATCTATTTCTGATAAACATTGATCAGGAATATATTCATACGATAGATTAGATTCATAGCATCGCCATGTAATCAAACCATCATTCACATATGGCGCAAGCGTTATAAATGCTCCCTGTTCAATTTCATCATTATAAGTGATTTCCAATAAACCTTGTTCTGTTAAATCTAATCGATCAATCACAGGAGAAACTTTGAGGACTTCTTGCCAACCCGAAACATTATTAATAATGGTTGGAAATTTTTCTTTCTCACGATAATAGGACTCTATATTCTGTTGTAAATTCGCCACCATCACAAAACTTTCTTCCACGGCTTTCTTTGTTTGTGCTGTCTCATATTCAACATAACTCACAAAACCAATTGCGATCGGAATGATGATAGCAAAGCCGATTAATCCAATTTTTGAACCTTGTTCTGGCTGTGCACCATAATTATTAGCACCTTTTGTACCTGGCGCTAAAACTAAAAAAAGTGTAAATAAGAACTCAATAAAAGGTCCTGCAACGGGAATCCTTCCCAGCGCATAGATCAATACAAACCAACCACTTAAATTAACATCATGTAGTCTTAAAATAACAATACGATATGAAAATACGATATAAACACCTGCCATCACCAGCAGTAAAATGATTGAAAATACAGTCGAAGATAAAAATGTTATCAAAATATAATAAATTATCCCCAAAGGAATGATGGCTAAAATCAAAGCCAATTGTGCATTAATAAAACTCAAGCGCCCAAAACGACTTTCACAATCGAATGCAAATATGGCTGGAATTGGCGCAAGTGGTTCATAATTCTCATAATCATATTCACCCTCAAATTCAACTCTTGATTTTACATCTACCTTCAATGCTTTAGGTATTTCATCGACTTTCTGAATCGGCTGAGCAACTTTGGCTACCTCAACTGGCCGAATTTTAATGACCAATCCCAGCTTTTCTAATTGAGCACGCAACTTCATCGCTTCATCTAAAGAAAGATTATTTTTCAAAGGAATCTCTTTGCCTGAAAAGAAATTCGCCAATTGCGCCTCTGGTATTTTTAAATGCTGGAGCACTCGACTTTTAACAATATTAATATCTTGCTCTGGCTGAATCTTTCCATCAAAAACCACATTATATTGCTCGTTCATATTCATACTCACTCATTTATTATTTTTGTACTTATTTGAATAAGATACATCAAATGTATTTAATTTCATTGATTTATCGCAAGCAAATAAAAAACCGCCACTAACTCATCGTTAATGGCGGTCGATATTAATCTAATCTAAATAGACTTAAGCTTTGTGCTGATCAGCAATTTCATGCTCTTTTTTCTCAAATCCTTTACCAATCATTGTAAAGAAAATAGGTGCATAGAAAAGAACAAGAATCGTACCACCAATCATACCGCCAATGACTGTAACACCCACAACATTCTGAGCACCAGAACCTGCGCCGCTACTCAATGCCATTGGCAATACACCAAAACCGAATGCCAAAGATGTCATGATAATTGGACGTAAACGTAAGTGAGCTGCTTCAACAGTTGCATCAATGATATTTTTACCTTGTAGCAATAAGTCTTTCGCAAATTCTATGATCAAGATCGCATTCTTCGATGTCAAACCAAGTACTGTTAATAGACCAACTTGGAAGTAAACATCGTTTTCGATACCAAATCCATTTGCTGCAATCACTGCACCAATCACACCCACAGGCAATGTGAAAATTACCGCAAATGGAATCGACCATGATTCATACAATGCTGCCAAACTTAAGAAGATAACGAAAATAGAAATTGCGTATAAATACATCTGCATATTCCCTGCTTGACGCTCTTCATACGATGTATCTGTCCACTTCACTTGAACACCATCTAAATACTGTTTTGTCATGGCTTCAATTTCATTCATCACTTCACCCGTACTGAAACCAGGTTTCGCTTCAATGGATAATGGGAATGAAGAGTAACCATCAAAACGGTTCAACTGCGCAGGACCATAAGTCCATTCCGTTTTTGCAAAGGCACTGAAAGGAACCATTTTGCCGACTTTGTTACGAACATACCATTTATCAAAATCTTCAGGTTGCATTCTAAATTCAGCATCACCTTGCAACAATACTTTCTTAACACGACCACGATCAACAAAGTCATTCACATACAAACTACCCCAAGCAATTGCCAATGAATTATTGATATCACCTACGGTAATCTGCAATGCACGAGCTTTCTCTTGATCGATATCCACATATAATTGCGGGCCATCAAATTGCCCACCAGGACGTAATGTCGCAATATTCATCGTTTCAGATTTCGTTGCAGCTAAACCAATGAACTTCATCACTTCACCCATGAATTGTTCATGTGGTAAACCTGTCATATTTTGCAATGTGAATGAAACACCTGTCGCACTACCTAACTCAATGATTGCAGGTGGTGCAAAAACGAAGCCTTGCGTTCCTGGAATCGTTTGAAGATAAGCTGCCAAACGGTTTTGAATCGCCCCTAAAGATTGCTCAGGAGATTTACGCAAACTCCAATCTTTCAGTTTCAAGAAGAATACACCGTGTTGACCACCGCGACCACTAAAGCTAAAGCCCGAAACAGACATGATTGCTTCAATCGAATCTTTCTCTTCTTCCAAGACATGTGCTGAAATCTGTTCAAGAATCTCTGTGGTAATATTAAGCGACGTACCATCTGGACCAATTGTCATACCAATCATAATCCCTTGATCTTCATCAGGTAAGAAACTTGATGGCAAACGCTGGAAGCCAAAATAGATGAGCGCTAAAATCACTGCAAACATTGCTAAATAACGTTTTTTCTTTGTGACCGCATGATGCGCACCAGTTTCATAACGTTTATTCAAACGATCAAACCAATTGTTAAACTTCGTAATTGGCCAATCGATGATATTCAATACTGGCACAAATAATTTCGCTAAACCTTTTGGCTCTTCAGTACGAGCTGAATGTGGTTGTAACATCGTTGCACATAGCGCAGATGTAAAGATGATCGCACACACGACAGATAATGTCATTGCGGTAATGATTGTAATGGAGAACTGACGATAAATAACGCCCGATGCACCGCCTAAGAATGCCATTGGTACAAATACTGCCGACAATACAACCGCGATCCCTACTAATGCACCTGTGATTTGATCCATAGATTTACGCGTTGCTTCTACAGGGGAAAGATGCTCTTCCTCCATAATACGCTCAACATTTTCCACCACAACAATCGCATCATCTACAAGAAGTCCGATCGCCAATACCATTGCAAAGAGCGTCAATGTATTGAGCGTAAACCCAAATAGATCCAAAATTGCAAATGTTCCCAACAATACAACTGGAATTGCCAATGTTGGAATGATCGTCGCTCTTAAGTTACGCAAGAATAAATACATCACGAAGAATACTAAAATGATTGCTTCGATCAAGGTTTTCACAACGTTTTTAATAGAGATTTCAACGAATGGCGTTGTATCATAAGGATATGCAACCGCAACACCTTCAGGCAATAATACAGACAACTGCTCAATCGTTGCTTTTACGTTATTAGCTGTATCCAATGCATTCGCACCAGATGCTAAACTCAAGCCCAATGCCGCAGATGACATGTTGTTATATTTTGAATCAAATGCTGATGATTCTGCTGTTAATTCAACACGCGCAACATCAGATAAACGTACTTGACTACCATCTTCATTCACACGTAACTGGATCTCCTCAAATTGATCCACTGTTTCTAGCTGTGTTTGCGCTGTGATCGTAAAGTTAATTTGCTGCCCATTGGTTGTTGGCATCGCACCCATTTGGCCAAATGCCACTTGAGTATTTTGCTCTTTAATCGCCGCCATGACATCCATTGGTGTCATTGCATATTTATTCAATAAATATGGATCCAACCAAATGCGCATCGCATAACCAGAACCAAAGAACTGAATATCACCCAATCCTTCAATTCGGCTCACTGTATCTTTAATATTGGTATTCACAAAATCACCAATATCGGCATTACTGTATTTACCATCTTTAGAGTAGAAACTCACAACCATGAAGAATGAACCCGATGATTTTTGTACAGTGACACCTTGTCTTTGCACATCTTCAGGCAATGTCGACAATGCTGTTTGAATCTTATTTTGAACTTGAACCTGAGCCATATCTGGATCAGTACCTTGGTTAAAGGTCAGTGTAATCTGAAAACTGCCTTGGCTTGTACTGGATGAAGACATGTATCTAAAGCCATCCAAACCTGATAGATTTTGTTCAATTACCTGCGTCACACTATTTTCAATAGTGGTTGCATTTGCACCAGGATAAACACCGGAAATAGAAACTTGTGGCGGTGCAATCTCTGGATATTGCGATACAGGTAGCGATTTCAATGACAATGCACCCAAGAACATTGTCAAAATCGCTATTACCCACGCAAAAATAGGTCGATCAATAAAAAAGCGAGCCATATATCTTCCTTTTAATACCCTAAATTAACCTTTAGTCTGTGCTTCTGGTGTCGACACTTTTAAAGGAACTTTCTCTACTCGACGGAGCATACTTTGTACTTGCTGAATACCTTCTACAACAACGCGATCACCTACTTTTAAGCCACTTGAAATCAACCAATTATTATCATTAGATTGTTCAATACCGACAGGGCGAACTTCTGCAAAACTATCTTGACTCACGACAATCACAAACGCTTGCCCTTTAGGATCACGGAAGATTGCTTTTTGTGGAATCTGAATTGCTTCTTTTTGAATACCTTGCTCTACAATCGCTCTCACAAACATGCCTGGCAAAATGATCTGCTCTTTATTCGGGAATTCTGCCTGAATTAAAATAGAACCAGTTGTTGGATCAACTGTACGATCAGAGAATTTCACTTTACCTACTTCTGGATATGTTGAGCCATCATCCATAATCAAATGCACTGTGAAATTATTATCATCAATCGCACCAGGTACAGGATTAATCAAAGTGCCATCACGGAATTTCTGCTGCATCTTTGAGAAATCTTTTGCAGAATATGTAATATCAACACGCATTGGATCATTTTGCTGAATCACTGCCATTTCAGTTGGTTGCCCTGCTGCCACTAACGCGCCTTGCGTATAGTTTGAACGACCGATTTGACCACTGATTGGCGCCAACATCTTTGTATAATTCAAACTAATCTCAGCATTATTCACTTCAGCTTTTGCAGCCATTACTTGCGCATCCGCCTGAATCAATAGTGAGTTAGCATCATCCACATCTTGCTTACTGACAGCTTTTGAAGATGCCAATGCATTGATACGTTTTGCTTTTTCTGCTGCAGCAAATTGATTTGCCTCTGCTTGCGCCAAACTTGCTTCAGCACGTTGTAAAGCTGCTTCATATGTTGCAGGGTCAATTTGATACAACGTCACACCTTCTTCAACATACGAACCTTCTACAAAATTGCGCTCTAAGATAATCCCCCCAACTTGTGGACGAACCTCCGCAATTTTAGAAGCTTTTGTTCTGCCTGGTAATTCAGCTTTAATCAATACATCTTCAGCTTTTGTTGTGATAGCGACAACCGATACAGGAGGAATCTCTCCACCTGCTGCAGGTTTATCACCTTCAAAACAGCCTGATAAAGCCAAAGAAGATGCGATGACTAATAACCATTTATTTCTAGAAAAAATTTTTCTCTTCATAATTTTCAATCTCAATAGACTCAATATTAAAACTTCGTTAAATGCGCTAGAATTTTGGTTGCTGCTTGAATTTCATCGGTACTAAAATCCTTCAAACTTTCCATCATCCAGTCGGCAAAAATTTCTTCCACCACATATTGGCACAGCTCTTCGCCTTTTTCAGAAACGCAATAATATGGTGAACGTTTATCTGCATTATTCTCTTGAACAACAATCAACTCTTCTTCCAGCAAGCACTTCATTTGCTTTAAAACGGCTTGCCTTGAAATGATTAAATCTTCTGCCAATTCTGAGGTTGTCATGCCTCGATTATTTTCTTGGCAAAATACCGAAAGGTGGATAACTAACTGCCATGAAGAAAAATTGATCCCAATTGGTTCAATTCTTTTCTGGCTTGTTTTCATGAGATTTGTTTTAGTTGTAAAGAATTTTGTATAAAAATCATGAACTATATCAAAGCGCTTTTCCATCATTCATTCATTGCAATATTTTAAAAATAAGATGGACATGTTAATGTTTGACAACGAGGTTGTCAAACATTAATCGCTTTAAGTTTTATGTGCGACCTGATTGTTTAGACTTTAACAACCAAAATATCACATGGAGAATCATTAATAATAGAACCTGATGTTGAACCTAATAAAAGGGCCAAACCTTGTCTTGTATGCGCACCTACAACGACTAATTCCACCTGTAAAGATTCAGCTGTTTTAATAATGCCTTCTTTGGTAGAAAATGCAGAAACAACATGTGTATCCGCATCTGGAATGCCCAAACGATCTGCCAATGCACGTGCATTACGTTTTGCTTCGCTTACAATTTCAGTATCTGTTTGCTCAGAAATAATCGGCATGAGCTCATAGCCCAATGCAATATTGATATCCTCCAAAACATGTAACAATGTAATTTTTGCGTGGTTACGCTGTGCAACTACAATGGCTTGCTTCACGATTTTTTCTGAATCTTCAGAATGATCAATTGCCACTAATACATGCTTATATTCATTACTCATAGCTTTTCCTCTATGGTTGTTGGGTTTCATCTACATAATAATATACTTGTCATTATATCGTAATAAATTATTGAACAATATGACTAGGATTATCATAACATTCTAAAAGCGGATGCGATAAAATAGAGGTTTTACTCTCAATGAAAGACATGGCAAATATCTTTTTCATCATTCCTGCTGGCGGAATTGGCTCTCGGATGCAGGCTGATCGTCCGAAGCAATATTTGAAATTATTGGATCAAACAGTTCTAGAAAGCACTTTAGAATTATTTCACGCCATTATTAATATCAAAAGTGGTGCGCTCGGCATTTCAGCGAATGATGCCTATTTCCCAACACTGAACATTTCAAAAGATAAATTAATCACTTACGATGCAGGCGAAACACGCAGTGATACTGTATTTTTGGGCTTAAAAGCTTTACAAAATATTGCCAAACCTAATGATTGGATCATTGTGCATGATGCAGCTCGTCCAGGATTAACAACTGAAGAACTTGAATTATTCATCACAGAAGTGATGTATGAAGAAAATTCTATTGGCGGAATTATGGCGATGCCCGCGGTGGATACAGTGAAACAAGTTGCACACGGACAAATCACACAAACCATTGATCGTGATACGATTTATTTAGCGCAAACACCACAAATGTTCCGCTATCATTATTTATATCAAGCTTATGAAGAAGCTTTAACGCAAGGCAAAGCTATCACAGATGAAGCATCTGCCATTGAAGCTTTAGGCTATCAACCTTATATTTACCAAGGTTATTCACACAATTTTAAAATCACTCACACAACAGATTTACGCTTAATGCGCTTTTTATTAGAAGAGAGAAAACTATGCGAATAGGCATTGGATTTGATGTTCACACCTTCAAAGAAGGTGATTATGTTATTTTAGCGGGTGAAAAAATCCCGTACACAAAATCATTTTTGGCTCATTCAGATGGCGATGTTGTTTTACACGCTTTAACGGATGCCATTTTAGGCGCTGCCAAATGTGGTGATATCGGCATGCTATTCCCTGATACAGATCCTGCATTTAAAGATGCAGATAGCGTGATTCTATTGCAAAAAGCCTATGAAAAAGTTCAAGCAAAAGGTTATACCATCGGCAATATTGACATCACTGTGATGGCAGAGCGCCCTAAACTAATGCCACATAAAGAAAAAATGGCACTCAACATTGCCAAAGCACTTAATGTTCATGAAGATGATGTGAATGTTAAGGCAACCACAATGGAAAAACTAGGATTTATTGGAAGAGAAGAAGGCATTGCTGCACAAGCCATCGTTCTTTTAAAACCTACTCAAGAATAAGGTTAATATAAATCGTAGAGAATGTTACACTATTAAATTCGTTTTATTTTTCAAACTGAGAGCAAAACAATGTCGACTGAGAAACGTAAGTTATTTATTACCAATGCACTTCCCTATGCCAATGGCGATATCCATTTAGGTCATTTATTGGGTTATATCCAAGGTGATATTTGGGCACGTTTCCATCGAATGTCTGGCTCTGAAGTTCATTTCATCTGCGCTGATGATGCTCATGGTGCACCCATTATGATTCGTGCAGAAAGCTTGGGCATCACGCCAAAAGAGTTAATCGATAAAGCGCAAAAAGCACATTTACAAGATTTCACAGATTTCCATGTGAAATTTGATAACTATCACACAACCGATTGTGAAGAGAATCGCAAGTTAGTTTCAGATATTTATTTAAAACTCAAAGCAGCAAATTTAATTGAAACTCGTGAAATTCAGCAGTTCTTTGATGAAGAAAAATCAATGTTCTTGCCTGATCGTTTCATTAAAGGCGAATGTCCAAAATGTCATGCACAAGATCAATATGGCGATAACTGTGAAGCTTGTGGCGCAGTTTACCATCCAACAGAATTGATCAATCCTTTCTCCGCTGTTTCTGGTAATAAACCAATCATGAAAGGCTCTGAACACTTCTTCTTTAAATTATCTGATGATCGTTGTGTGAAATTCCTCCGTGATTTCTTAGCAAACAGCGATCGTTTGCAACCCGAAGCTGCCAACAAAATGAAAGAATGGTTGGGCACTGAAGAAGAAAATAAATTATCTGATTGGGATATTTCCCGTGATGCACCTTATTTTGGTTTCCCAATCCCAAATGAACCCAACAAATATTTCTACGTTTGGTTGGATGCACCAGTTGGTTACTTAGCATCACTTGCAAACTACATTGAGAAAAATCCTCAATACAACTTTGCTGAATATACAGAACGTGAAGCTGCCGAAAAAGCAGGCACAGAAATGATTCATTTCATCGGTAAAGACATCATGTATTTCCATACATTGTTCTGGCCTGCAATGTTGAATTTCTCAGGCTATCGTTTACCAACGCAATACGCAGTGAATGGCTTCATCACAGTCAATGGCGCGAAAATGAGTAAATCACGCGGTACATTCATCACCGCACGCTCTTACTTAGATGAGAAATTGAACCCTGAATGGTTACGTTACTACTTTGCAGCTAAATCATCAGGCGCAATTGATGACCTAGATTTAAATATGGAAGATTTGGTCAATCGTGTGAATGCTGATTTAGTGGGCAAATTTATTAATATTGCATCGCGTACAAGTAAATTTGTATCCAGCAAGTTTGACAATAAATTAAGCTCATTTGCTGAAGAAACATCAGAATTATTGAATACAATCCGTGGCATGAAAGCAACGATTTTAGCGCATTATGAAGATCGTAATTTTGCAGCTGCAATGCGCGAAATCGCGCGTGGTTGTGATTTAGTCAATGAGAGCTTTGATACAACAAAACCTTGGGAGCTAGCCAAAGATGAAAGCCAAGCTACTCGCTTACAAGCATTGTGTACAAGCTACTTGGAAGCATTTAGACTATTGAGCATCTATTTATTCCCTGTTTTACCAGAAACGATCAAAAATATTGGCGAATACTTAAATTGTGATTTAAGCAGTTTTGAAGCAACGGATAACAGCTTAGAAAATGCAAGCATCAACAATTATGAACATTTAATGAAGCGTATTGAACTCAAACAATTAGAGCAATTGGTTGAGCGCAATAAAGCAAGTTTACAACCTGCGGAATCTGTGAAGAAAGTTGAAAAAACTGACAAATCAGAAAAAGCTAACAAGAAAAAAGCCGCACCTGTTGCAGAAGAAGGCTTCATCAATATCGATGACTTTGCAAAAGTTGATCTACGTTTAGGTAAAGTGCTGCATTGTGATTTTGTGGAAGGCTCTGACAAATTATTAGCATTCACTGTAGATTTAGGCGAAGAAAAGCCGCGCAATATTTTCTCTGGCATTCGTTCTGCTTATGGTGAACCACAATTATTAATTGGTAAATATGTGATCGTTGTTGCAAACCTAGCACCACGCAAAATGCGCTTTGGCGTCAGTGAAGGCATGATTTTATCCGCATCGCTAGATGGTGATTTAGCATTATTGACAACATTGAGTGAATTGAAGCCTGGGGCTAAAATTTCTTAATAATCTTATAAACTAAAAAAGCGCCATCGGCGCTTTTTTTATTATCTTACATTTAAGCTATGTACGCTGATCATTTCATCATTTGATCTTAGACGCTTTAGTGATTTTCACCACAATGGATGATAATAAAATTAATGCAATAATATTCGGAATCACCATCAATCCATTGAACATATCCGCCATATCCCAAACTAAATCCACTTTAAAAAATGCTGCAACGAAGATAAAGCAAACCACTAAAAATTGGAAAATACGAATTGCTAATGATGAATTGAATAAGTAACGTACATTCGTTTCTGCATAATAATACCAGCCAATAATGGTTGAAAATGCAAAACACAGCAATGCAACACTCACAAAATAACCGCCAAAGTCACCAAAGACTGATTGATATGCCTGTTGAGTAACTGCAATCCCTTTAACTTTATAAATGGATAAAAAATTACCATCTTGCAACGTTAAACCCAGTGCTGCCCAATCTTTTAATGCCGATGTAATGATCACAAAGCCTGTTAAAGTTACAATTGTACATACGATGAAAACGCCCATCATTGCTAAAAATGCTTGCTCTTCAGGTGCTGTATCTTTCGCAACGGCGTGTGCATGTGGCGTTGAACCCATACCTGCTTCGTTTGAGAATAAACCACGCGCAATACCAAAACGTGCTGCTTGCTGAATTGCAATACCTGCACCTGCGCCTAATACCGCTTCTGGATCAAATGCTGCAATAAAAATAATGCGTACAGCTTCCCATAAATATTGATAATTGAGCGTTAAAATCACCACAACACCCAATAGATAAAACAGCGCCATCAATGGGATCAACTTCTCTACAACCGCAGCAATATTTTTAATTCCACCCATAATCACTAATCCCGTGATCACAGCTAAAATCGCCCCCATAACACCCGAAGGCACGCCAAATGAATTATTAAATGCTTCAACAATGGAGTTACTTTGCACCATATTACCGATCAAACCCAATGCGATAATGATCAAAATTGCAAAGATAATAGCCAGCCACTTCAAACCCAAACCTTGTTCGATATAGTATGCAGGCCCGCCAACAACCTGTCCATTCTTATCCTTGGTTTTAAAATGGATCGCCAAAATTGCCTCTGCATAAATCGTCGCCATGCCTAAAAAAGATGATACCCAAATCCAAAAAATTGCCCCTGGTCCACCCAATAAAATAGCCGTTGCTGGTCCTGCAAGATTTCCCGTACCCACTTGCCCCGCAATTGCTGTTGCCACAGCTTGGAATGAACTCATCCCGCCTTTCCCTGCTTTTTCCCCTTTCAAAGAAACGCCTGAAAAAAACATTTTCATCCCTGAAACGAAACCACGAATCTGAATGAATCCCAATCGGACAGTGAACAATATGCCCACACCAACCAATAAGTAAATTAAAACATTATTCCATAGAACATTATTAACGGCGCTCACCGCCGTTTCTAAAAAGTGCATGTTGCCTCCCTTATGACACAGAAACATAGTTTATATTTTTTTCTAAAATTTGTAAGAAACAAAATCAATAAATTTTGTTAAATAAAAATAAAATTTAAGAGAAATGCACTATCCTGGTCAGTAAGTTACCAAAACATAAAAAATTCAGGTTAAATTAAACATGATCATCATTCGTTGCTTTCGCTGTCAGTGAAGCACTCAAAGAATCTCTAGTTTAGAGATAGGCTTGGGTGTTAAGCGTTCGATCGTTTGGTGATTTAATTTTTAACACCCTTCTTTTGTCGACTTTTAAAAAAGGAGCGTGTTAATACTATGAATCCGTGGAAAAATTTTAAACAACAATACTTAATTAAGTTTTGGAATCCCGTGCCCGCTGTAATCGCAGCTGGTATTTTAGCAACCTACTATTTTGGCATTACAGGCACATTATGGGCTGTAACTGGCGAATTTACGCGCTGGGGCGGACATGCACTGCAAATCGTTGGCGTAGATCCAAGCAATTGGACATATTTCAAAATGATCGGTTTTCAAGGTTCACCATTAGATCGTACAGATGGCTTTTTGCTCATTGGCATGTTTGGTGGCTGTATTGCTTCTGCTTTATGGGCAAACAACATTAAGTATCGCAATTCACCGCATAAAATTCGTATTTTCCAAGCTTTAGTGGGCGGATTAATCGCGGGCTTTGGCGCGCGTTTAGCAATGGGTTGTAACTTGGCGGCATTCTTCACGGGGATTCCACAATTTTCATTACATGCTTGGTTCTTTGCCATCACAACTGCGGTTGGCTCTTACTTAGGTGCAAAAGTTGCCTTGCATCCTATATTCCGCATTCCTTTGAATTTACAAAAAGTATCTGCACAAGCACCTTTAAAGCAAAACCCAACGCAAGTGAAAAATCGCTTTATGTTAGGCTCTGGCATTTTTATGTTGCTAGCTGTGATTGGCGTTGTATTGCTATTCATTAAACCAATGTTTGGTATTGCGTTATTGTTTGGTACTGCCTTTGGTTTATTGATTGAGCGAGCACAAATCTGCTTCACTTCTGCATTCCGTGATTTGTGGGTAACTGGCCGCACGCACATGGCAAAAGCAATCATCATCGGTATGTTAGTGAGCACAATTGGTACTTTTGCATTCATTGAGTCTGGCATTGATCCTAAAATCTATTGGGCTGGCCCAAATGCATTATTGGGCGGTTTATTATTTGGCTTCGGTATCGTATTGGCGGGTGGCTGCGAAACAGGCTGGATGTATCGTGCAGTAGAAGGTCAAGTTCACTATTGGTGGGTTGGCATTGGTAACATTGCAGGTGCAACGATTTTGGCCTATTTCTGGGATGATTTAACGCCTTATTTAGTGGCTGACTTTGAGAAAATCGATCTATTGCAAAAAGCAGGTCCTTACGGCGGTTTAGTTATCAACTACGCATTGATGATGGCCTGTTTAGCCTTAGTTTTATGGTGGGAATATCGCTTCTTCAAAAAACGCCAAACAGCTAAAGAACAACCTGCTGTTGAAACGCCTGTACAACGACCAATTAACGTGATTTCATAATCTAATAAGGAAAATAATATGAACAATTCAATCAATGTCGATGAAATTATCCCAACATTACGCTTAGATATGGTGGGCGAGCCTTGCCCTTATCCTGCGGTTGCAACTTTGGAAGTAATGCCACAATTGAATGATGGCGATATTTTAGAAATCATCAGCGATTGCCCACAATCCATTAACAACATTCCAATTGATGCTAAAAATCATGGCTATGAAGTCTTGGCTATTGAGCAACATGGCCCAACCATTCGCTATTTGATTCGTAAATAATAATTAAAATAATATAGGCCATGATAGATAAGATCTTTCATGGTCATACAATATTATTCACCGATATTTTTTAAAGGAGTGCCAAGATAATACATTCGGTTTTTATCTCTTGATGTACCTGTCTCAAAGATTGTCAAAGATTTGATATCAATACCTTGAACAATAACACCATTTACAAATAAATTTTTGTCATCCAAACCATAGATGTGTGTACGCCCTCTGATAATCAAAGAAGCCACCAACCTAAAAGCCTTTGGATTAGCACCTACCACAACTCTATCTTCAACATAAACATAGTTTTCATCTTTTGCATAATATTGACTATTATTCAGTGAGACATTCAGCGCAACAAATGTTTCAGGATCAGCGCCCTGAACAATTTTATCGCCATAATAGACATGATCCTTATCCACACTATGCCGTTCACCTACAACTCTAAAGCTTGCTAGATCTGTCATTTTTTTCAAATCAGGTAAACGTTCTAAATGTTTTTCATTAAACTCATGATCATAAGACTCCCCATCAAAAGGAAATATTTCCTGAACGCCATAATAACCTGTCATCTTATAAGCATCCGTTCTTGCATAGGATTGAGAAACTACAAGCAACAATGGCAAGCTCATATAAAAGATTTTTTTTAGCATTTTACTCTCTCCATTTTCTGAAAACATCCTTTAGCGTCACGAATGATATAATCATCCGAAGTTTCAAATCGTGGATTATCTATTTTACCTTTTGCTTTTATTTCAAATGACTTCACGTCAGCATCTAACGGAGACATTTTTACTCTGCTAAAATCTGACTGCATATAGTAGATATTTTGACTGTCTGCATAATAAGCAAATTTGAGATGTTTAAATGTTTTAGTATCAGCAATATTATTAATCTTCGTCAGGCGATCATCTTTACTCGTAAAACGATATAAATAATAAACAGAATTATCGTCTCTCACAATGCTATCACTGAGTATCTGAAAAGTCTTCGGCTCTAAACCACTCACAATCGCATTATCAAAAATTACATGATCTTTATCTTTGAACCAGCCATTACCAATTACTTCTAAAGTATTAACATCTACATTTCCAACAGGAAAATATGTCTGATAAAAATTATTTTGATCTATTCCATATTTTTGTGTTTGCGATGATGGATCCTTTAAGACTTTAAAACTTTTTGGATCTGATCCCAATAAAGGTATCTCTTGAAAATACACTGAGTATTTATCTTTATGGTATGGGCTATTGGGAATTTTTTGAATAGTTGATGCATCAGCACCTACAATAATATATCCCTCAACATATGCACCATTTTGGTCAGAAGGAATACCATATTCATTCATAGTAAACGAAGCTGCATCAGCGCCAATAATTCTTCGTCCTTTAAAGTACGCATAATTTTTATCTTTAGCATAATAATTGCCGAGATCTTCAAATGTTTCGATATCTACATCATTGATAATTCTAAGCTGAGTATCATTATCAAGAATAAAATATCCTCTATTTCTATCAACAAAATAGCTATCAAAGAATTTCACAGAATCATGATCAATATTTGGCACTTCTTGAAGCCCAATTAATATTTTATTTCTATCTTTAGCAAAACGATTATTCACAACCCCAAAACTATTACGATCCATATTTTCGAGTTTATGTACATTTCTAATATTCCAAGGATCAATGGCATAAATATTTTTTGAATCTTGTAAAAAAATTCCACCTAACCATTCAAAATTTTCAACATCCTCAGTTACTAACTGTTGTAAATTATAAATTGCATTGCCATCTGAATAAATTAGCTCTGTTATGGCTTGTACCATTTTAGGATGAGCCTTATTTAACACAGTACCATTCATAAATACATTCTTAGCATCTCGGGCTAAACCGTAATTCCATTTCAGATATTGGAAGGTCTCAGGATCTATTTTAATAGATTGAAGATCAGGATATTCTTCATAAAACATATCTAATAATTTCTGCTTGTACTCTGTGAGCAACTCAGTTCTATCATTAGGGATTTTCTCTTTTCGGTAATAAATTGTATTCACATCATAGGCAAGACCATCTGACAAAATCACAAAGCTTTCTTGATCAACCATTTCAAACGGTATTGAGTATCGACTAAAATATTGCTCCAAAGATTTAAAACTAAGCCCCTGAACAAGATATTGTCCTTTTGTATATTCACCATTTTTTTTAATGACTGCTGGGATATCATCCTTACTTTGTTGATAAAAATATGCACCTATAGCAAAGCCACACATCAACATAAAGCCAATTAGTATTTTATTTCTCATAATTATTAAATTTTTCAAATGATTAGTTCGTTAACATAATACATAAAGCTGTACGGAATTAAAAATTTCTCTTCAATGCATCATTCATTCGCCACATTTAACTATTCTACATTCTAAAATATGCAGATATACTCGAAAACAGACAGACCAAAAAAATAATAGAAAAGATAGCACACTCGATTTAAATCCCAATAAAAGATCTTTTTTCATTAAAAAGTAAAAAGTTACTGCTGGATGACGACTATTCCTGCAGTGAAATTTGCACTGGGGGAATAGATTCGTAAGCAAGAAAAAGCCTTTATAATCAGTTATACTTTCCTCAAATACAGTTCTTTGAGGAAAGTATGAACATAAAAAGATTATTATTAAATGCATCATCTATTCTCGCCATTGCAGGCATTGGTTTATATCTATTTATATTAAATCAGTCACCTAAAGTACACTATCCTTGGCAAGGATTTTACTATCAAAGCATTGATGAATATGCCAATGCATTTGGCTTACCTAAAGATAAAATTGATGTAGAAACATTTACATTGCTATCAGATGGCTTGGCGTATGATAAAAACAATATTTATTACTTTAGGACGATTACGCCAAATACAGGCAATGATAAAATTAAAGAATATAAAAATAAATTATTTTCTGATTTCTCAAAAAATTATTATGATCCACAAACTAGTCCATGGGATGAAGCATCCTTTCAAATTTTAGATATTGACGGAAAAATTTCCCGAGATAAAAATCATTCATATTTTGGTGGATACATTCTTGAAAATATTCCTAGTGATCAATTACAGACTTTGAGCAATGGATTTTATACTGACAATACTTATGTCTATTATCGTAGAGAAAAAACAGAACTCAATCTCAATCACATAAAGTTTGATCATGGCTATGCGATGGATAACAAAATGGTTCTTGGTCGCTCCATGCTTGGTCTAAGATCATACATCAATGCAGATGCCAAAACATTTAAAGCTATTAATCGAAATTTTACCAAAGATAAAAGCCATTATTTTTATCAAGGTAAACAAATTGCCAACATTGACTATACAAGCTTCAAACCTTTTATTCGCCATGCAGTCGATAAAAACCAAGCCTATTTTTTCATAAACTTAGAACAGATTATTATCACTGATGGCACAGATTTAAGTTCATATGTCGAACTTAATGATTATTATGCCAAGGATAAAAACTATCTGTACGTGGCAGGACAAAAAGTTGCTAACATTGATCCAAATAAGGTGAAAAAAAATCAATTTGGTACATTACATGATGGCTCAAAAGTGATCACAGGCGATGAGTTCATTATGGGTGCAGACGTTGAAACTTTTCGACGCTATCAAGATATGGGCTATGCTACTGATAAAAACAGTATTTACTATAATGATGAAAAAATTATTGGCTCCGATGGCAGCACCTTTGAATTTGTAACAAAAGAACCTTTTGGGCGTGCTTATGTCAAAGATAAAAATGGATGCTTCAAAGAAGGTTTAAGAATTGAGTGTCCAAAATAAACAAAAAGCTTCTCAAGTTAATAACCTGAAAAGCTTTTCATTATGAATTTTTAAATACTCTTCAACCCATAATCAATGGCATCACTTGCAATGTTCACCATCCATTCAATATCTTTTTCTGTCACGATATATGGTGTATTAAAGTAGACTATTCCACCAAGCGGACGAATCAATAAACCTTGCTTCGTTGCGTAATCGAACATCTTCAAACCTAAACGCTTATCCCAAGAGAATGATTCTCTCGTTGCTTTATCCTTCACAACTTCAATCGCCGTGATCATCCCTTGTTGGCGAACTTCTGCAACGTTTGGATGATCTTTCAGTGGATTCGTATGTTTTGCAAATGCTTGAATGAGCTTCTGATTATTCTCGATTACATTATCTTCCCTAAAAATCGATAATGTTGCCAATGCAGCGCTACAAGCCAATGCATTACCTGTATAACTATGTGAATGCAAAAACACTGATTCAGGATGATATTCACGATAAAATGCATCGTAGACTTTTTTGCTCGTCATACACACCGACATCGGCAAATAGCCGCCCGTTAATGCTTTCGATAAACATAAGAAATCTGGCACCATATTAGCCTTCTCATGAGCAAACATCGTGCCTGTGCGCCCAAAACCTACAGCAATTTCATCCAAAATAATGTGCACATTGTATTGATCACACAATTCACGCAATTTCGTTAAATATAGCGGCGAATGCATACGCATTCCGCCCGCACATTGCACCAATGGCTCGATGATCACAGCCGCAATTTCATTGTGATGTTTGTGGATTAACTCTTCCATTTCCACAAACATTTTCAATGTATAAGCTTCTGCTGATTCATCTTCTGCTTTGTAGTAAAGATCAGGCGCTGTCACTTTGAATGTATCAAACAGCATTGATTTATAGCTTTGCGTGTATAAAGGTGCATCGCCAACGGACATCGCGCCCACAGTTTCCCCATGATAGCTATTAGTAAACGTCACAAATTTATTCTTTGTGGGTTCGCCAATATTGCGCCAATAATGCATGCTCATTTTGAGTGCTGATTCAATGCACGATGAACCATTATCCGCATAAAAGCAGTAATCCAAGCCTTCGCCTGTGATGCGCACCAACTCTTCTGACAGCTCGATCATTGGCTCATGCGTAAAACCTGCCATGATCACATGCTCCAATTGATCCAATTGATCTTTCACTGCCTGATTAATGCGCGGATTCGCATGCCCAAAAACATTCACCCACCAAGAACTGATGCCATCCAAATATTTATTGCCATCAAAATCATATAGCCATAAACCTTCGCCACGCTTAATCGGGATTAATGGATAAGTTTCGTGATCTTTCATTTGCGTACAAGGATGCCAAACAACGGATAAATCACGTTGCATCCACTTTTGATTTTCTGTCATGGTTTTCTCTTATTTCAATGATGGTAAGGATAAATAATCAGCTGCAGAAGCATTCGATGCTAAAAATGGTACAACGCCCAAACAAGGCGCATTTATATGTGCTTTTAAGTACTCAATATTTTCAGCTTGATACGGCATGTTTGGATCAACACAATTGGCAACCCAGCCTGCTAATCGCAAACCTGAATTTTTAATGGATTCCTGCGTTAATAATGCATGATTGATCGCGCCCAACTTCACGCCCACAACTAAAATCACAGGTAAATCTGCTGATTTCACCCAATCTGAATAACACTCTTGTTGATTAAGCGGCGTATGCCAACCACCAGCACCTTCGATCAATACAAATTCTGCTGATTGTGCTAATGCAGGTTTTAAAACTTCATTGATTGAATTGACAGTTAATTCAACATTCTCTTGCGCTGCCACAATATGTGGCGCAATTGCAGGTGCAAAGCAAAAGGGATTGATCACCGCATAATCACAGGGATATGCAGAAGCTTTTTGATGTGAAACCGCATCTTCATTCCTAAGCCCATCTTGTGTCATTTCACTGCCGCTTGCCACAGGTTTAATGCCTAAAGATTGCAAGCCCAACTGCCCTGCTTTTTCTAATAATCCTGTTGTAATTTTTGTTTTGCCAATTTCTGTATCTGTGCCTGTTACAAAAAAGCGCTGCATCGTTGCCATTTCATTCTGCCTTAATTAAAAACAGATGAAATTGTAACGCGACAGCGCTTTATGTCAATTTATTAAATGTAATCAGAGTTTACATAAAATATAACAAATTGTTTTCATTAATGATTTATGTATGACTTTTATTTCATCTCATAACAGCTTTGCCAAAATCTCTGATCCCACAAACAACCTTCTTCATAATATTCATCCATTTGATTGCGGATAAAATCCAAGGCTTGCTCACCATAATGATCACAAATTTCACGAAGCTTACGAACAGATTCTGAATGCTCGATCCCCGCATATAGATCAATCCAATCAATATAAGGATTACCTTCTCGGATGTGTTGATCATAGATATAAATACCGAGTTGCTGATACACAATAAAGCATGGCAACATGCCCGCAACTGCTAATTCTATCGGCAATGTTGCAAGCTCTTCATTGAATTCAATGAAACCTTGGCAGGTTTCTGTGGACTGAATCTCAGATAAATCTCGATGCAAATAGATATCATGCAAACCTTGTTCCGCTGCCATATTTTCTGCCACAAAATCACGAAAATATTGCTGATATTTAGGCTCAGGAATGCGCTCCGCCATCGTGCGCAATAGTTGAGTGAATGCTTGCAAATACAATGCATCTTGCTCAATGTAGAACATAAAGCTATCTGCATTCAATCGCCCTGTAATCAGCTCTTGAATGAATGGTAATTGCTGTGTTTTTTCATAAATTGGCAAATGCTTCTGCCATGCAGCTTCGCTCCAACCTTGTTGATTATGCTGCATGTTGATTACCTTTTATAAGCACAAATCGCGACATAATCGCCTTTATCGTAACCCTCGATTGGCTCTTCTGCTTTGTCATTGGAATAGACTGGATGCGCAACCAATGTTTGATAGAATTCAAAATCTGTTAAACCAATCTTCTTCATGGTTTCAATTTTTTCGCCCGTTGTGCGCCAATTGGCTTGATCCACCAATTCAATCGGATAAGGATTGCGAGGATAAACATCTTTCAATAATGGATGATCCCAAGATTTCACAGCTTTCGCTAGATTATACAAAAGCCCATATCCGCTCTCTTTTGGAATATCGATCACAATCAATTTTCCGCCAATATTCAGAGCATCGAAGCTATTTTTCAATGCTTTTTCTAAATCTGTAATGTAACCTGGACAGCCGTTATAAATGATCGTGTCATATTTTTTGCCCGCATAATCAAAATCTTCCGATGTAGAAATGGTGACATTAATGCCACGCTTTTGTGCAATTTCTGCCATATCTTTGGAAGGCTCTAAACCTTCGTGAATTTCAATACCATAATCTTTACGCAAGATTGATTCAAACAAACCACTGCCACAACCTACTGAAAAAATATTTTGACAACCTTCCAATGTTTTTGCCACCAACTTAACTTCTGATAACAGGACATTCTCATTCTCTAAAAACCAGCTGTCATATTTCTCAGCATATTGATCAAAACTCTTTTGACTCATACATTTCCTTCAAATTTCACATTAAAATTCACAAAACTCAATCTTGCGCTATTGTTGAATTTGGTATCACCAAAATATTCACTCGATAGCGCTAAAATATTCTTCTTTGACAAAGATTCAAGAATGGGCTGATGTTGATCCTTACCTATCAAATAAAGGTGAAAACCGCCCAATGGCAGATTAAACTGATAATCTTTGGACAAAGATTCTTTTAACCATTGCACACATAATTGTGCTCGTTGATTCAAAATGGCACGCAACTCTGCTTCATGCTCCCAAGAATAATCATTCAAATAATGCTCAGCCATCACTTGTGGCAAAACACTTAAACCCGAATCTAGCTTTTGCCGAATGTTCGCCAAATTATTCACAACAGCTTCTGGCGCAATCATCCAACCAATGCGAATAGATTTCCCTAAATATTTAGATAAAGAACCCACATAGATTGTTTGCCCTTCTATATCCCATTTTTTCACGGGATTCACATCCACAGATTGATAAAAATAGAGCTGACTATAAGCATCATCTTCCACAATTGGTAAATTCTTACGCTGACAAAAATCTAGCAACTCTTTTTTACGCTTAAAAGACATTACAGCGCCCGTAGGATTTTGAAAATTTGGATTAATGAACAACATTTTCAATGAATGTTTATGCACCAACTCATCCAATCGTTCAATGGATAAACCTTGTTGATCCACAGGAATGCCATAAATTCGCAAACCAACAGATTGAAAAATAGGTAAAGCATAAAAATAAGATGGCTGTTCAATCCCGATCGCATCACCAGGTTTCAATAAACCTAAAGCAATGAGGGAAATTGCTTGTTGAGCACCTGATGTAATCATAATTTGTTCAACAGGTACAATGAAATTAAAGCGCGCTTTTAAATATGACTGTACAGTTTCTCGAAGTGATAACATCCCAAGTTGGGCATTATCTTGCTGCTCTGCCAGAATTAATGATTGCCAATCAATTTCAGGTAGTTTCAAAGAAGGATAGAGATCAATGGGCAAATCACCGCTGCGTAGATCATAGTAATCTTGGCTAGCATCTTCTTTAAAATTTGGAGATGGTTGATAACTTGCCACAAGACTATTACGCCAATTAAAAGAAGGATACGTTAATAATCCCCACTTTTGATCGTTCACATACGTTCCTGAACCAGATTTTCTAATAATAATATTACGATCTGATAATTCATCCAAAGCACGAATCACGGTGGAACGATTCACATTCAGCCAAATACTTAAATCTCTTTCTGAAGGCAAGCGCTCGCCAGGCGACAATTGCCCTGAAATAATTGCAGCTTCTATACCTTCAATGATCTGTTGGTACAGTGGCTTTGTACCATTTTTCTGTACTGTGAACATATTCATTCATCTTATCAAAATCTCTCTGGCATAAGCATAGCAGAATAAATGAAATAAAAGTGGATGGTATAAAAAGCATCCAATTGGATCTATTTCTGAATATTCTAGCTTGTTAGTCTATGAACACTTTAAACCACCCAAACATAGAGGATAAAAATGAGCAAGATGATCGAAATGCCACAACGCGGCGTAATCATGGATGTTGTTAATGTTAAAGAAGCAAAAATCGCAGAAGCAGCGGGCGCTGTTGCAGTGATGGCTTTAGAGCGCGTACCTTCTGATATTCGTAAAGAAGGCGGCGTTGCGCGTATGACAGATCCAGCTTTAATCCAAGAGATTCAAGCAGCAGTTTCCATTCCCGTAATGGCAAAAGCACGCATTGGTCACATCGGTGAAGCGCGTATTTTAGAAGCAATCGGCATTGATTATATTGATGAAAGCGAAGTATTAACACCCGCGGATGATGTTTATCACTTGTTGAAAAGCGATTATAAAGTACCATTCGTTTGTGGCTGCCGCAATCTCGGTGAAGCATTACGTCGTATTGGTGAAGGCTCAAAAATGCTTCGCACAAAAGGTGAACCTGGCACAGGCAATATCGTTGAAGCTGTTCGTCACATGCGTCAAGTGAATGAAGATATTCGTTTATTAACAACTAAATCAGATGATGAATTGATGGTTTATGCGCGCGATATTGCAGCACCTTATGAATTAATCAAAGAGATCAAAAAAACAGGTCGTTTACCAGTGGTTAACTATGCAGCAGGTGGTGTTGCAACACCAGCAGATGCTGTATTGATGATGTTATTGGGCGCAGACGGTGTATTCGTTGGCTCTGGCATTTTTAAATCAGAAAATCCTGAGTTATTTGCAAAAGCAATCGTAGAAGCTGTGGCTAACTATGAAGATTTCGATCTATTGGCAAAATTATCTCGTAATTTAGGTCAACCAATGAGAGGCATTGAAATCTCAACTTTGGCAGAATCCGAGATTATGTCTGGCCGATAAATCAATATTTTAAAATTTTAATAATCCATATCCCATCAACATGTTAAATTTACATTTATTAACATTCAATCATAAGGTGGGATATGAGTTTATCCGTTTTATATACTAGAGCACAAAAAGCACTCGTTTCCGAAATTGTCCGCGTGGAAACTCATATCAGCAATGGTTTACCTGCTTTCAATATTGTCGGCATGCCTGAAACAGCTGTTAAAGAGAGTAAAGATCGTGTTCGAGCGGCTATCATTAATTCAGGCTACGAATTCCCTGCACGTAAAATCACTGTTAACTTATCACCAGCCGATCTACCTAAAGAAGGTGGACGATATGATCTATCCATTGCACTTGGCGTATTAATCGCATCAGGGCAATTACAATCCAAAGAGATTAACAATTATGAATTCATTGGTGAATTAGCCTTAACGGGTGATTTACGTGCCATTCGTGGATTGTTACCCACGGTCATTTCAGCCATTAATCATCCTAAAAACATCATCATTCCCGCTGATCGCTCTAACGAAGTGGGCTTTTTGGATAGCCAACATATTTTTATCGCAAATTCATTGAAAGAAGTTGTGGAGTGCTTAGAAAGCAAGCACACATTACAATCGCCTGAAGAGATCGAAGTCTCACACAGCCATACAGCATTAGATATGCTAGACATTAAAGGCCAAATCTTTGCGAAACGCGCCCTTAAAATCGCCGCAAGTGGTGGACATAACATTCTATTGATTGGCCCACCTGGTACAGGCAAAACGATGCTCGCATCACGATTCATGACAATCCTCCCAGATATGTTGCAAAGTGAAGCCATTGAAGCTGCTGCCATTGCTTCTGTGAGCCATCAAGGCTTTGACATTGATAATTTTGGTATCCGTCCATTCCGTCAACCTCATCACACTGCATCTTCTGTTGCACTGGTTGGCGGTGGTTCAAATCCTCGTCCTGGTGAAATTTCATTAGCCCATCATGGCGTTTTATTTTTGGATGAACTGCCTGAATTTGATCGCAAAGTGTTAGAAACACTTCGAGAGCCTCTAGAATCGGGTGTGATCAACATATCACGTGCAACATCTCAAGCCAAATTTCCTGCTCAATTTCAGTTAATTGCAGCGATGAATCCTTGTGCATGTGGATTCTTTGGTGATAAAGAGAAAGCCTGCCAATGCAGTACAGATTCTGTGAATCGTTATCGCAACAAGATTTCAGGGCCTTTTTTAGATCGCATAGATCTACATGTAGAAGTGCCAAGATTACTCACATCAGAATTACAAACCACTCAACTCGGTGAATCATCTACCAACATGCGAGAGCAAGTTGTGGCAGCAAGAAATATTCAAAATCAACGCCGAGGCAAACAGAATGCATTACTCACAGTGCGTGAAATTGATGAAGATTGTCAATTAGGTTCAAGAGAATTAGAATTAATGGATAAGGCACAAAAAAGATTAAATTTATCACCGCGTAGTTTTCACCGCATTTTACGGGTTGCACGCACGATTGCAGACTTAGAAGCCTCAGAAAATATCAAGGCAACACATTTAACTGAAGCTTTAGCCTTCCGTGCAATGAATTTTTAATGTATAAAGATATGAGCACCAAAACATATTAAACATATATATTTAGGAGTAATCATGGCAGAAGTAGAAAGTTTTACATTAGATCATAATATTGTCATCGCACCTTACGTGCGTTTAATCGCAAAAGAAGTTGGACCGAAAGGTGACATCATCACAAATTTTGATGTTCGCTTAGCTCAACCTAATGAAACAGCTATTGAAACAAGTGGCATGCATACATTTGAGCATATTTTTGCTGATCTTATGCGTAATCAGCTTGATGGTGTCATCGACATTTCACCTTTTGGTTGTCGTACAGGATTTCATCTCATCGCTTGGGGCGAACCAACAGCGACAGAAGTTGCAAAAGTATTGAAGAAAACTTTAGAAGAAATCATAAAAGATAGCTATACAATCGATAAAGTCCAAGGCATTGCGAAAGTTGCGTGCGGTAACTATAAAGATCACTCACTCCATTCAGCGAAAGAATGGTCAAAAATTGTGTTAGAAAAAGGTATTAGCGATGATGCATTTGTCCGCAATGTAGTTTAATTGTTATTAATATCATTAAGTTTTATCGAATCTCATGGAGTTACTTCATGAGATTCTTGTCATTTAGCAAAATTTAGACAAAGAAAAAGCGCCAATTCGGCGCTATTCATAATTAGTATGTTTTTAACCATTATTATTGCATGTTGTTTTTGTATCAATCTCTGCTGGGCAGGCGCTAATCATACCGAGACAACAAAGTAATTACAAATCAAAATTTACATTTGTTTAATATAAATACAAAACATTACATTTTGATTTAGATCAAAGATTTTATGAGACTTTTCTGAATTGCTTCAAAGAAAAACCCAAAACATGCAAACAAACAAAGTAACCAATCACGGAAACAGTCACAACTCCCAACAGCCCAACTAAGCGCAACCACAGCGATGAGTGAATCCAAAAATCACCATATTGACAGACCCAATATAAAAATCCTGCTAATAAAATGTTGGCAGGAATCACTACCCATAATTTTCCTGTCAATAATTTCCCTATGTGATAAATTCCCAAATAATGTAGCCCTAACATCAGTAATAATGCATTCACCCAAGCAGCAATGGATGTGGACAAGGCTAAACCTGCATGCGCATAATATTTCACTAAAATGAATTGCAACACAATGTTCACAGCGATGGAAACCAAACCAAATTTCAATGGTGTTTTTGTATCTTGCCTTGAATAATAGACTGGCGCTAAAATCTTAATTAAGAAATATGCTGCAATGCTTGTGCCATATGTCACTAAACTTTTAGCCGACATCAATACATCGCTATAAGTGAATGCTCCACGCATAAATAACAATGCTAATAATGGTTCTGCCAATAAGATCAAACCAATACTGGATGGAATTCCCAAAACTAGAGCTAAACGAATCCCCCAGTTCACAGTTTTCTCGAAACCTTCATGGTCATTCGATGCGCTCAAGCGTGATAATTTAGGCAATACCACTGTGCCTAAAGCAACCGCAACTGTACCCAAAGCAAATTCCACTAAACGATCCGAATAATACAACCAAGTCACACTGCCCGTTTCTAATCTCGATGCTAATTGTGTATTGATCAAAATATTAATCTGACTACTAGATGAACCAATCAATGCGGGGATCATCAATACAATCACCTGCTTAACACCTGGCGCACCAAATGCAACTCTTGGCATATGTGTTAATAATTTTTGTTGGCGCACGCTGTACATCACAATGAAACATTGAATCACGCCAGCAATAATGACGGCATACCCCAAACCCAAAATAGGCACTTGTAAAAATTGCACGCTGAGAAATGCCCCGATGATCAATGCAATATTTAACAAACTTGGCAATAATGCTGGCAATGCAAAACGATCCAACGAATTTAATACACTGGAATACATTGCGAGCATACAGATCAAAAATACATAAGGAATCATGATTCGTACTAAATCCGCAGTTAATGCAAATTTTTCTGGATCACTTTTAAATCCGCTGGCAAAAACCATCACCAATTCTGGTGCAAAAAACACACCCAAAATCGTAATTCCCAATAAAACAATGCCTAAAGAACCTGAAACTTCCGCAATAAACAACGGTAACTGATCACGTTTTTTCTCATAATATTCACTGAATACAGGCACAAAAGATTGATTAAAAGCACCTTCACCAAAGAAGCGGCGAAATAAATTAGGGATTCTGAAAGCAACATTAAATGCATCCATCATCGCTGTTGCACCAAAGAAGCTCGCAAATACCATGTCACGAATCAATCCTAAAATTCGTGAAACAAGTGTTAATGCACTGATTGTGAATAATGAGCCTAACAGCCCTTTCTTTTGTGTTTTTTGAGCAACTTCTGCCATATCGTCTTGCCAAGAATCAAAGGGCAAATTATAACAAGATCCTATCAAAAGATTCGCTTTTTGATCTCATGAACAGTATTATGTCTTTTTTATTTTCATATTAAAGTTGACGTATGTTAGAACTTTCTTTGGTATCAATTATTTGGTCTCTCTCTTTTTCTCTCATCGGTTTATATATATCGCCTTTTGTTGATCCTTATCTCGCTGTTTTGATTCGTATCATGTGCGGCATATTAATCTTTTTACCATTTGTCCGTAAAACATCCACTCAAGAAGTTCGCCAATTAATGACAGTTGGTGCGTGTCAATTTGGCTTAACATACATATTTTTATATCAAGCCTTTCAATATATTACAGTTATTGAGGTCTTACTATTCTCCATCACAACACCGATTTATATCGTCTTGATTCACTGTTTTTTTGAAAGAAAATTTATTATTCGTCCATTGATTGCTGCACTATTGGCAGTCATTGGTGCTGCTATTATTCGTTATCAATCCATTTCCCAATCATTCATCATTGGTTTTTGTTTAATGCAAGCGGCAAACTTTGTATTTGCTTTTGGACAAGCTTATTATCAACGCACGCAACAAAGATCTGCAAAAAACTACCAAAGCTTTTTCTGGTTCTTTGCAGGCGCATTCATCATTGTATTCCCAACATGGTTAATGCTTGGCACACTTAAATTCACACCAGAAACCAATACTATCTTATCCTTAATTTATGTGGGATTCTTAGCGACGGGCCTTGGCCAATATTTGTGGCTGCAAGGCGCAACAAAAGTTTCTGCAGGCACATTATCAGTCATGAATAATCTATTAATTCCTTTGGGCATTGTCATCAACTTATTATTTGGTAGTACAATCAAAATGCCAGTTGAATTCACAATTGGCTCAACCATTATTTTACTCTCTTTATGGGTTGCAAAATCCCCAAAAAAGATATCAGCATAATTAATCTTTACATCTTAGCTGGAATCTCAATGGAACTATCCGAATCATACATAGTGACATCCATTGGGATTTCTAGCAGAATGAAACGATTCTTCTTCAAACCTTCCACCAAAACATCATTCTTATCATCAAATGCAATACAATCACCTTCTGATAATTTGTGACCTCTGACTTTAATTTCCCCAAAACAGACACGAATGAATATGCCATGATTGGCATGTTTTTTATGATATGTAATTTTCGTTTTTGTTGAAACTTGAGAAATCGCCAACCAAGCATCTTGATGAATGGTTGCAACTTGTGCAGAGGTTGTATCAGGTACGACGACATAATGAAAATTATTATCCAGCATATCCATATCCACAGTATGTAGATGATGAATCGGTGTTAAGCCACGTTTTCTTGGCAACAACCAAATTTTCAGATAATTCACCTCTTCTTTTGGGGATGCACTATTAATCGCATAACTCATGCCAGAGCCTGTTCCTACTGTAATCAGTTGCCCTTTTTTAATCACACAACAATTGGATTTACTATCTGTATATTCTATGGATCCCGTTAATGGCATTAAAATCACTTCAAGATCATTATGATGATGTTGACCAAATCGCCCAGGGCCCGTGTAATAATTGCTATTTAACAAACGTAATGTACCAAATTGAATACGATCGGAGTCATAATAATCTCCATGCGAAAAAAAACGATGACTTGTTAAAGCCCCTCTTTCACATACATTCAATTCATCAAATCTATACACTATATCTGTTTTCATGCTGCCCTCGCTTTTATAATTTTTGCTTATTTTTATTGCTAAGAACTCAAGTGAAACTTTATAAAGCCTAGCTCATTCATTTATTATAATAATAAAATTTACAAAACATTACATTTATTTTATTTATCGAGAATATATTTTATTTACTTATTCTAGCAGAACTCCAAAATAAAAATTTATATTTACATTTCATGTGCCTTAGTTATCATGTCAGGCATTCTATAGATTTCACGGATAAAGTTTTATATGACAAATATCATTTTGGTTCACGGGCTATTTATGCCAGGCGTTTCAATGATTAAGCTGCGTAATTTTTTCGAACAGCAAGGCTATACAACTACCGTGTTTTCTTATCATACAATCAGCGAAACACCAGAAAAAAATGCGGAAGCACTCAAAAAACTGATTGAGTCTTTAGATGACAACAATGTGATCGTCTGTCATAGTTTAGGCGGATTATTAACACAAAAAACGCTCTCAATGATGGATCAACCTGCGCTAAAAGTTCAAAAAGTGATCTCTATGGGCACGCCGTGGCAAGGTGCATCCATTCTAACCTTCATGCAGCAATATCGCATTGATGGAATTGTAGGAAAGAGTTTAGAGATTTTGCTGCCCAAAGAGAACAATGAATGGCAATTTCCAAACATTGCCTTAGGTTCAATTGCGGGTAAATCATCCATTGGCGCCAGAATTTTATTTGCGCCAGGCAAAAAAGTCGCGACAGATGGTACCGTTACCATTGACGAGACAAAAATAAAAGGAATGACAGATCACACCATCATTCCTATTAGCCATACAGGTCTTATTTTTTCTAATTTAAGTGCTCAAAAAGCCCTGCAATTTATCCAAACGGATCACTTCGAATCACAAAATTAATACGATTAAGTGTTATTTTTTAGATTCCTGTTCTTGCTCTTTCATTTTACTCATAAAGAACCAAGTAAACCACGATGCCATTCCCAAAATGAATGCAACACCTAAGAAACTGAATAACACTGGCATTGTAAACCAACCCATCTTTTCCCCCTTGTTAATAGACTTTATTGCAGGAACCACTGGGCTCAGTATAAGCCCAGTGTCGAAAAGCATCATTGATAATAATCAACTAAATTAATGTTTTACTATAATTATTTTCTTTTAATATTTTAATTTTTCTATCGAGACTTTTTATTTCTTTCTTCTAATAAAGTTTCAATCACATCATCACCTACATGACGATAATCTTGACCTTTCACGAAATAGAAAATCAGCTCACTAATATTCTGACAACGTGAGCTTACTCGCATAATAGCGCGTGCACAATTTAACGCAATCAAAATATTTGGAATGGATCTTGGATCTTCCATCATAAATGTCATCATCTGACGAATCAACATTTCATAATTTTGGCCGATGCGCTTCTCTTCCTGATAGATTTTGAGCGCCATATCCATATCCATACGCGTGAATGCATCTAAAACTTCTTTGAGCATTCTCACAACATTGTTGCCCATAGAATCCAAAGATCTTAAAAGACTTTGCTGCTCTTCTGTAAAATCTTGCTTAACAATCTGACAGATTGCACGTGCAGAATCACCAATGCGCTCTAACTCGGAAATCACTTTAATGATACACATGATTAAACGCAAATCACTCGCTGTTGGTTGGCGTTTTGCAATAATTTTTACACATGCTTCATCAATTTCCACTTCTAAACGATTTACTTGTTTATCATTCGTGATCACTGACTCTGCTAATTCAACATCATGCACTAAGACTGTACTAATTGCATCGCTGAATTGCTTTTCAACGATGCCGCCCATTGTCATCACTTCTTTACGGATATGTGCGAGATCTGCATCATACTGCCCAGAAATGTGCTTACCTAAATAATCCATTCTAAATCCCCTTAACCGTAACGACCAGTGATGTAATCTTCTGTTTGTTTTTTCACTGGCGATGTGAAAATATCATCTGTTTTGCCATATTCAACCAACTCACCCAAATACATAAATGCAGTGTAATCCGAACAACGAGCAGCCTGCTGCATGTTGTGCGTTACGATTACAACCGTATAGCTATCTTTCAATTCTGTGATGAGCTCTTCAATGCGACCTGTTGAAATTGGATCCAATGCAGAACAAGGTTCATCTAATAATAAAACTTCAGGTTTAATTGCAATCCCGCGCGCAATACATAAACGCTGTTGTTGACCACCTGATAAGCTGTTACCACTTTGATGAATCTTATCTTTAACTTCATTCCACAATGCAGCTTTTGTCAAAGCCCATTCAACGCGCTCATCCATTTCAACACGAGATAATTTCTCAAACTGCTTAATACCGAAAGCAATGTTGTCATAAATCGACATTGGGAATGGGGTTGGTTTTTGGAAAACCATGCCAACTTGTGCACGCAATAACGAAACATCACGTTTATCTGTCAAAATATTTTGACCATTTAGCAAAATTTCGCCTTCCGCGCGTTGCTCTGGATACAACTCATACATTTTATTGAATGTACGCAATAATGTTGATTTACCACAACCCGATGGCCCGATAAATGCCGTCACTGAATTCTCTTTAATATCAATAGAGATATCTTTCAATGCATGAAATTTTTGGTAATAAAAGTTTAAATTTCTAACTTCAACTTTGTTTTTGATGCTTGTTTCCATCATGGTTTACCCTTTTTTCTGGCTGAATAATAAACGAGCCAAAATATTTAAGAAAAGAACGAATAGCGTAATCAACAATACACCTGCCCAAGCTAGCTCTTGCCACTCTTGGAATGGGCTCATCGCAAATTTAAAGATTGTCACTGGTAAGTTAGCAATCGGCGCATTTAAATCTGTACTCCAGAACTGATTAGACAACGCTGTGAATAACAACGGTGCTGTTTCACCTGCAATACGTGCTACAGCCAATAAAACACCTGTCACAATACCAGAAACAGACGCCTTTAACGTAATAGATAAGATCATACGCCATCTTGGTGTACCCAATGCATACGCAGCTTCTCGTAAGTTATTTGGGATCAATAACAACATATTTTCTGTCGTTCTTACGATGATTGGTAACTGAATCAAAGCCAAAGCAACAATCCCTGCCCAACCTGAGAAATGGCCCATAGGCACGATCATTACCATATAAACAAATAGACCAATGATAATAGAAGGCGCTGATAGTAAAACGTCATTGATAAAACGAATCACGCTTGCCAACCAGTTTTTACGACCATATTCAGCTAAATAAATACCAGATAAAATACCCAATGGTGTACCAATAAATGTCGCAACAACGATTAATAAGAAGCTACCCATCATCGCATTCGCCAAACCACCGCCTTCAGTATTAGGTGGCGGTGTCATTTCTGTAAATACAGCCCATGATAAACCGCCCATCCCTTTTGTGAAGGTTGAATATAAAATCCAAGCCAACCAAATCAAACCAAATAATACAGCGATCATTGAAATCACGATCGCAATTCTATTTTTTAAGCGTCGTCTCGCTTGTAGACGAGTCGCTACTGCTTCATTTCTCATTAGCGATTCCCCTCTTTCTGACTCAAGCGCAATAACATAATTTTAGACAATGCTAGAACAATGAATGTAATCACAAATAAAATCAAACCTAATTCCATCAATGCCGCTGAATGCAGACCTTGCTCTGCTTCGGCAAACTCATTCGCCAATGATGATGTAATACTGTTCCCTGGCATAAATAACGATAAACTATCCAGTTGATAAGTGTTACCAATCACAAATGTAACAGCCATCGTTTCACCTAACGCACGACCTAAACCCAACATGATGCCACCAATCACACCATTTTTTGTATATGGTAAAACGATGTGACGAATACATTCCCATGTTGTACAACCAATACCATATGCCGCTTCTTTCATTAATGTCGGCGTTTGTTCAAACACATCACGCATAACAGAAGTAATATAAGGAATGATCATGATCGCTAAAATAAAACCTGCTGCTAATAAACCGATACCAAAAGCTGGCCCTGTGAAGAATATATTCACGATCGGAATGCTCGATAAAACATCGTTCAATGGTGTTTGGAAATATTCAGCAAAGATCGGTGCAAAAACAAACAATCCCCACATACCATAAACGATACTAGGAATTGCTGCGAGTAGCTCAATTGCGATCCCTAAAGGGCGCCTTAACCACACTGGTGATAACTCTGTTAAGAAGAATGCGATCCCGAAACTCACTGGTATAGCGATCACCAATGCAATCACTGAAGTAATGATGGTACCGTAAATGGGCACTAAAGCACCATATTCGTCCATCGGTGGATCCCAATTTTTATCCCATAAAAATGGTAATCCAAATTCCTTAATGCTTGGCCAAGAAGCAATAATTAACGAAATAATAATGCCGCTCAACAACACAAGAACAAAAATCCCTGAGAAGCGAACGACATTATCAAAAATTAGATCCCCAACCTTAGATGGGGATCTCATATTAGTTTTCATTTTAGCCATAAATTCCGACTATTTCCTATTTCAATTATAGAGCTTTACCGTTTGCATCTTTCAATTCTGAAGCCCAAGCTTTCTTGATCTCTTCAACTACGTTGTCTGGTAATACAGCGTAATCCAATGCTACAGCTTCTTTATCGCCACTTGCATAAGCCCAATCAAAGAATTTCAATACTTCTTTAGCTTTTGCTGCATCTGCTTGAGTTTTCTGCAACAAGATGAATGTTGTAGAAGTGATTGGCCACGCATTATCACCTGTTTGGTTTGTTAAGTCTTGAGCAAAAGATTCGCTCCACTTAGCATCTTTAGCTGCTGCACTGAAGTTATCAGCTGAAGGAGAAACAACTTTACCATCCGCTGTATAAAGCTTCGTGTATGCCAAATTGTTTTGTTTTGCGTATGCATATTCAACATAACCAATTGAACCTGGTAAACGCTGTACGAAAGCTGCAACACCATCGTTACCTTTACCGCCAACACCTACAGGCCATTTAACTGTTGTGCTCTTACCAACATCTTTACTCCAAGATGAGTTCACTTTGCTTAAGTAGCTTGTGAATACGAATGTTGTACCTGAACCATCCGCACGACGAACCACATTGATTTGTTGGTTTGGTAATGTCACATTTGGATTCAATTTAGCAATCGCTGCATCGTTCCAGTTTTTGATTTTACCTAAATAGATATCACCCAACGTTTGACCATCTAAAACTAATTCGTTTGATTTAATGCCTTTTACATTAACAGCAACAACAACGCCACCAATAACTGTTGGGAATTGCATCAAACCATCTTCTACTAATTTCTCGTCTGCCAAAGGCGCATCACTTGCACCAAAATCAACAGTTTTAGCATTGATTTGTTTGATACCGCCAGATGAACCGATTGCTTGATAGTTAATTTTTACACCAGTAGCTTTATTGTATGTATCTGCCCATTTTGCATAAACTGGTGCTGGGAAAGAAGCACCTGCACCTGTGATATTTACATCAGCATTTGCAACACCAAATGAAGCTACAGCAGTTAAAGCAACAGTCCAACCTAACTTTTTCATAAAAACTCCTTAATTGAGTGATCTTCTTAATTGACTGTGTGCATTCTAAAAAACGAATATGACACTAAGATGACAAATAAAAAAATTATTAATTTTTTTTCACTAGGAATGAATCAGGAATGACAAAAGAGAATGTAGAACCCTGATTTTGAACACTTTCTATCTTTAATTCAACATCGCCATGATTGCGCAAAGCATGCTTGACAATGGCCAACCCTAAACCTGAACTATTCTTTTTATAAGTATGAGATGAATCCACTTGATAAAAACGCTCAGTTAAACGATTTAAGTGGTGCCTTGCAATCCCTACACCATTATCCTGAACACTGAAATACGCGCCTGTATCAACTTTTTTCCATGTCACAGTAATCATCGTTTTTGTAGGATTATGCTTAATCGCATTATCAATTAAATTGCACATCACGCTGTACACTTGATCTTGATAGCCACGAATATTCAAATTAGCTCCAATATTCGCTTCAATCGTGTAATCAGCATGTGTTTCTTGCAAACTTAAAATCAGCGTTTGTAATAAATTAGAAATATCTATATTCACCATTGGTAAATGTGACGACATATTTTCAATTTTACTGAGCAGTAAAATCTGGCTGATCAATGATTCCATTCGACTAATTTGCGCTTCCACTTTTCCCAAAGCATCTTGACAGTTATCCATAGGAATCAGCTCATCTTGGAACATTTCCACATAACCTTTAACCACTGTTAAAGGCGTGCGTAATTCATGGCTGGCATGCGTAAAGAAATCCTTTCTCTGCTGTTCTGCCAAATAGACTTGATCAACATTACGTGCCACAACAATGTGACGATTGTGTTCATAAGGCAATACCCGAAACTCAATGTAATAACGCTGATGAACTTTAACCGTCAATGGCTCTGTATAATTTTCTTGTGCGAGATATTTAGCAAACTCAGGATTTCTAACTAAGTTCACAATGTTTTGTCCTTTATCATCTGGCCAGCGAATCCCCAATTGTTGCTTCACTTGCTGATTACACCATTGAATATTGCCTAAATCATCCACAATGACTAAGGCATCTGGCGATGACTCAACACCGTGCCTAAACAGCCTAATAATGGCAGCTAATTCATTCTGTCGCTGACGTAGACGCTGCTGATGCTTATGCAAGCCATAATAGATAATTTCCCAGCTACCAAAACTATTCGGTGGATAAAGCACATTCTGCTGCCAAATCCAGCGTGATAACTTAAATAAGTTATACAGATGCCAAGCCACTAAACTCATCGTACCGATGAACAAACTCAAAGCAACATGCTGAAAAATGAAACCGATGCACAAAGAGATCACAAGAGTGATCAATACTTCGATTAAAAATCGCCTTAAAAAAGTCTCTTTTAACACAGCACACCTTAATCCTTAGATTGTGAGGATAAACGATATCCTGCACCACGCACCGTTTGAATCATGCGCTGTGCATTTTTACTCTCCAACTGTTTCCGTAAGCGGCCAATATGTACATCAATGGTTCTATCATCAATATAGACATCATTACCCCAAATATGATCGATCAATTGATCTCGACTAAAGACTCTTTCCACACGCTGCATTAAAAAACATAATAATTTATATTCTGTTGGGCCTAAATCGATCTCTTCATTGTCCACAAAAACGCGATGTGATTCTAAATCCACAGCCAAGTTATTCACCTGTAATTTAGGTTTATCTTCTGGATAAATGCGACGCAGCAATGCTTTCATGCGTACCAGCAACTCTTTATTGGAAAAAGGCTTAGTAATATAATCATCAGCCCCAGCATCAAATCCTTCTATTTGATCATCTTCCGCTGCCTTTGCGGTCAGCATAATAATAGGAATGCTTTTGAGTCGCTCATCTTTGCGGAGCCTTTTCACTAACTGAACGCCTGAACCACCTGGAATCATCCAATCACTCAAAACAATATGGAACTCTTTGTCCGCAATTAATGAAACTGCCGTATGATAATCTGGCGCTTCTAGCACATCAAAACTGTTGTTCGTTAATAGCAGTTTAAGCATGCTTCTCAGCGCTTCATCATCCTCAATCAATAATACTGTTTTCTTCATCAATACATTTCTCAAATTGAAATATGACAATTATGCTTCAATTTTATGACATTTTTATGAATCACAAAATAAAATAAGCAGAACTCAGTCTGCTTATTCATAATCACCACATATTTAATAACCTACTGTTTATCTGAAGCCAAAGCGCCAAACATCAATCGTACATGCATTTCCAATCATTTTTTTGCTACGATCCAATTGTCCGTTGATATAGAACAACTCTACATCTAACTCACCTTTTTCATTCCAGATACGACACCAACCATCATTGACACCATTTTTATAAGTTGCTTCTGCCACAGTAAAGCCTGTTGGTGCATTTTTAATTAACATGCCTTCTTTTTTATTATTCTTAGCACCAAAAGAGTGACTCAACGTACCATTTGTATAATAAGCTTCCGTGAGCAATATGCCTGTTTCTTCATTCAAAGTCTCTTTCATGCGAACAGAACCATCAGGATAAAAGGATGTAGAACCTACAATCTTATTATCTTTATATTCAGTTTGTGAGGATTGTTTACCATCTTGATACCAATTCTTCGTTGGACCATTCTTTTGCCCTTTAACAAAGGCAATTTCAGTTTTAATGCTACCGTTAGAATAGAAGTTTTTCTGAGTACCATCTAAAACATTATCTTTATATTCTGACTCTTCAATCAATTGACCATTAGTGCCCCAGTATCTGAACGTTCCCTCCAACTTACCATTTTTCATCAAATACATTTCGCGTGGCTTATCTGCCTCATAAAACACTGTAATCTTTTCAAGGCCATCTGCTAATTTTTCTGTTTCACGTAGCGTATGATCAGAAACTTCACCTGTATTTTCATTGAAATTAGGATCCAAAGCTCTAGGACCATATAAACGAACCAACTCTTCTTGGCGTGCCATCTCTTCCTTTAACCCAGGATTGGCATCATAGATTTGATCCATCATCACTTGATAACGCTCTTCCTCTTTTTTATCTTCCATCACGTTATAAACTTGTATGCCCGCATAAACCAGAAGCAATACACCAAAAACAATCAATAATTTTTTAGTTGATGGGTCTAATCTCATTATTATCCTCACAGAATCTGTTACTGCAAATTTCGGTTAATTATACATCAGTTGATTTATTGTTTGAGCCATTATTGCATGCTACCAACATCTAATCAAAAAAAAACCTGACATAAAGTCAGGTTTTTTGATATGGTGCCTAGGGCCGGAATCGAACCGGCACGACCGTTAAGGGTCGGCAGATTTTAAGTCTGCTGCGTCTACCAATTTCGCCACCCAGGCTTGGATTGCGTTGAGGTGCGTATAATATCCATTTATAATAACCTTGGCAAGTAACTGACTAAAAATAGAGCAATATTTGGAGAAAATAATGGAATCAATCATCAACTTTCGTACTTTCAATACCCTTAAAACTAAGGAAAATGCAGGGATTCGAGAGAATAAGCTTTTTAGAAGTGCCGCACCAGAATATGGTACAGAAAATGACTTTAAAAAACTTCATTCTTTGCAAATAAATTCTGTTATCGACTTTCGAGATGAACATGAAAAGCAAATTTTGCTACAAGAAAAGTTTAATGAACGTTTTCATCGTCAATCTGCCGCCATGAATGTTGCTAATTTCTTTAATCATGATGAAATTAAACGCATTGGATTAAACAATGACAACATTGATCAATACTACAATCATATTTATCGAGTATTACCCACTCACTTTCATCACCAATATCAAATCCTAGCTGATGCTTTAAATGATGGACAAACTTTATTGTTTCACTGTAGTGCGGGAAAAGATAGAACGGGATTTGGCGCATACTTAATACTGAGTGCGCTCGGCGTTCATCATGATGATATTATGGAAGACTATCTCCGCTCTAATGATTCTGCCCTGATTCTTTATGAATCACGCAAAAATGAACGCTCTAATCTACCAACAGAAGAATTATCTAAAGAGACAATACAAAGATTGTTTGGCGTCCAAGAAGAATATTTGGAAACCGCCATACAATCTGTGCAAGAAAACTATAAAAGCAGCGAACGCTACCTTTCTGAAGTATTATGTGCGGACATTAACAGCATCCGCAATCATTATTTAATATAAACAACCAGTAACAATAGGATCGTCATAGGGATAATCACTGATAATGAAATTCCTATGCGTTCCCAAGCGGATGATTTTAGTAAACTACGACTCAAAACATTAATCCTTTTAACCAAATTGTTGTATTTTTAATCCATATAAAAAACTCTACATTCTTCATATAGCCATACAAAATATACGGTACAACAACGCCAAGTACAATAAAAATCATCAATGCTAACCATGGTTTATTGCCTTTCATTTCTTTGGCCATCGGTGAATGCCACTCATTTTCTTTACGTGAACCGATGATCATCGTTTTCACCAAATTTTGACCTTTGAATAAAAAATATCCAAAAATTGCAGCGATATGCAAACCAACCATGACATAAATAACATACAAATTATATTGATGAATTGCCTTAAAATATTTACGTGTATCACTAGAAATCAACTTATATAAAGGTGAATCCTGATGTAAATAAGTGTTATCTGTTAAAAACAATCCTGTAATTGTTTGCGTGAGCAATACAATCAACATAAAGAGCACCATATAAGCGCCCATAGGATTATGCCCTTCCGTTTTACTAATGCCATAACGCAAATAATTATAAATAGCGACAGGGCCTTTCAAAAAATCCCAAAACTGAGCCGTAGAACTACCAAATAGCCCCCAAATAACACGGAATAACAATAAAATTAAAACAAACACGCCTGCATATTGGTGTGCCGTGATATTTTCTACATTGATTGTATAGATGCATACAACAATCATCACAGCCAATGTCCAGTGAAAGAGCCTGATCGGAAGATCCCAGACCTGAATTTTTTTCATTTTGTATTCCCTGTATTTAATATTGATCGTCCTATTGTATAAAAAGCTGATTACTATGGCGAATTTATTCAGTTCCCAAATAGAGGATTACTTGCTATATTTTTCCAAATATCAAATTTATTAACGCACTAACAAACGGGAGAAGATATGAGGCGTTTTTTTACTTTCATCAACAGCTATAGCCTAATACAACAAATAATTATAGGCTTAATTTTAGGTATCATTATCGGTTTTAGCTCAGAAACAGCATCAGGTGCAGTTAAAATTTTCGGTGAATTCTTCGTCAATGGCTTAAAAGCTATTGCACCAATCTTAATTTTCTCGTTAATCATGGCAGCGATTACTAAGTATAAAGTTAACACGCAAAATAAATCTGCCATTCGCCCAATCTTAGTTTTATATTTAATTGGTACATTTGCTGCTGCAGTTGTCGCTGTTTTAGTCAGCTTCATCTTCCCTATCACTTTAAAATCATTGCCTGAAGCTGCAACACAAGCATCTCCTAGTAACATTATCGATGTATTGCATACTTTGATTCTTAAAATGGTAGATAATCCTGTCAATGCTATTGTTTCTGCCAATTACATCGGCTTATTATCTTGGGGCATTATCTTTGGTTTTGCACTTCGTCATTCCAGCCATACAACTAAAAAATTCATCGAAGATATTGCTGAGGTGACAACAAAAGCTGTTCGTTTTGTTATTAAATTCGCACCTTTAGGCATTTTAGGCTTAGTTGCATCAACAATATCAGAAACAGGCGGTTCAGCTCTTTTAGAATATGTACAACTTGTACTTGTTTTATTACTCGCAATGGCAATTGTAACTTTCATCGTTAACCCAATCTTAGTTTACTGGAAAATCCGAACTAACCCTTATCCATTAATCTTAACTTGTTTACGTGAAAGTGGCTTAACGGCATTCTTTACACGAAGTTCTGCGGCAAATTTACCAATTAACTTAGCATTATGTCGAAAATTAGATGTTAATGAGGAAACTTACAGTATATCCATTCCATTAGGTGCAACCATTAACATGGCAGGAGCTGCTGTAACAATCACTATATTTACACTAGCTGCTGTACATACAATGGGCATTCAAGTTGATTTTCTATCTGCTGTATTATTAAGTTTATTAGCAGCTGTTGGTGCTTGTGGTGCATCGGGTGTTGCTGGTGGCTCATTATTATTGATTCCTTTAGCGTGTAGTTTATTCGGCATTGATAATACTGTTGCAATGCAATTAGTTGCGATTGGTTTCATTGTAGGTGTGATTCAAGACTCTGTAGAGACAGCGCTTAACTCATCAACAGATGTATTATTCACAGTCGCTGCTGATAGAGCATTAAAAAAGCAAATAGAGACAGAAGCTCAATAGCATCTCCACTTTAAATAATGATTGAAAAATAGCCTTATTAAATATCAATAAGGCTATTTTTTCATCTCATCCATTAGCATTCAATCAAATTTTCAACTCTAAATATCAAGCATAAAAAAACCTGCCAAGGCAGGTTCTTTATATACTTTAATTGTTAATTAAACTTTACCAATTTTACGGTAACGTTCAATCGCATCAATCTTCGCACTGATCTCACGTAATTCTGTTTGAGCCTTAGCAAAGTTGAAATCATCATTTTGCTTTTGCAACATTGATTCAACACGCTCTCTCGCAGCTTTAGCTTCAGCTTCATCAAGATCATCTGCTCTTTCTGCAGATTCAGCTAAGACAATAATTTGATTCGGCTGAATTTCAAGAATACCACCTGAAATCCAGAAAACATCTTCATTGCCGTCAGCTGTCTTTAATCGAACTTGACCAGGAACAAGCTGAGTCAACAATGGTAAGTGCCCAGGATATACACCTAGCTCACCAGAGATACTTGTTCCTGCAAAAAAAGTGACATCTCCAGAAAACAATTCTTTTTCTGCGCTTACGATGGCAACATGCATTGTATTCATTGAGACTCCCTATTCAGTTATGATTAAAGCTTAGCAGCACGTGCTCTTGCTTCTTCAATATCACCAACCATGTAGAAAGCTTGTTCTGGTAATGAATCACATTCACCTGATAAAATTGCTTTAAAGCTAGCAATTGTATCTTTCAAGCTAACATATTTACCAGGCGCACCTGTAAATACTTCTGCAACGTGGAAAGGCTGAGACAAGAAGCGCTGAATCTTACGAGCACGTTGTACAACCAACTTATCATCTTCCGATAATTCATCCATACCCAAGATTGCAATGATGTCTTTCAATTCTTTATAACGCTGAAGAACTGTTTGAACACCACGAGCAATATCATAATGCTCTTGACCAACAACTTGAGGATCTAACTGACGTGAAGTTGAATCCAATGGATCTACCGCAGGATAAATACCCAATGAAGCGATATCACGTGACAATACGATTGTCGCATCCAAGTGAGCAAACGTAGTCGCTGGAGATGGATCTGTTAAGTCATCCGCAGGAACGTAAACCGCTTGAACTGATGTGATAGAACCTTTCTTCGTAGATGTAATACGTTCTTGAAGAACACCCATCTCTTCAGACAATGTAGGCTGATAACCTACCGCTGATGGCATACGACCTAACAATGCTGATACTTCTGTACCCGCCAATGTATAACGATAAATGTTATCGATGAACAATAGAACATCTTTACCTTCATCACGGAAGTATTCAGCCATCGTCAAACCAGTCAAAGCAACACGTAAACGGTTACCAGGTGGTTCATTCATCTGACCATAAACCATCGCAACTTTATCAAGTACGTTAGAGTCTTTCATTTCATGATAGAAGTCATTACCTTCACGAGTACGCTCACCAACACCAGCAAACACAGATAAACCTGAGTGTGCCTTAGCAATGTTGTTGATCAATTCCATCATGTTAACAGTTTTACCAACACCCGCACCACCAAATAGACCTACTTTACCACCTTTAGCAAATGGACATAATAAGTCGATAACTTTGATACCAGTTTCCAATAACTCTGTAGAACCTGATTGTTCTTCATAGCTAGGTGGTTTACGATGGATACCCCAATGATCTTGTGCAGATACATCACCTGCATGATCCACTGGTTGACCCAATACGTTCATGATACGACCCAAAGTCGCTTCACCTACTGGAACGCTGATTGGTGCTTTAGTATCTGTTACAACTAAATCACGTTGTAAGCCATCTGATGAGCCCATTGCGATAGTACGCACTACGCCATCACCTAATTGTTGTTGAACTTCCAAAACTAAATCTTGGCCTTCAACTTTTAATGCATTATAGATTGCAGGAACAGCATCGCGTGGAAATTCAACGTCTACGACAGCCCCTATAATCTGAATAATTTTTCCTGACATATTTAACCTCTAAAAATTACTATTCTCATTCAATCTGCCCAGATTTATAGGGCTGCTGCTCCACCAACGATCTCAGATATTTCTTGAGTAATCGCAGCTTGACGTGCTTTGTTATACACGAGCTGTAAATTCTCAACAATTGCCTGAGCATTGTCTGTTGCGGCCTGCATTGCGATCATTCGCGCTGCCATTTCGCATGCAATGTTTGCAACAACTGCCTGATAAATTGTTGATTCAACATAACGATTAAGAACAACATTGATCAATTTTTTTGGATCCATATCATAGATATAATCCCATTTCATTGATTGTTCTAAGTCAATCGTTTCATCATTCACTTTGCCAACTTCAGCTTTGAGTGATTCGAATGTAGATAAGTCTATTGGTAACAACTGCATGCCAACTGGTTTTTGCACCATAGTGTTGACAAATAGGTTGCCATAAATGCGAAGCTCATCAATTTCACCATCACGGTAAGCTTGAAGCATTACATTCATTACACCCAATAACTGCGCCATTGTTGGTTGATCACCTAAATGGCTTGCAGTTGCTAAAATTTTCCCACCGTAACGACTAAAGAAAGAGTTTGCTTTGTTACCGATCGTCGCAAATTCAACAGTTTTGCCTTCTTGTGACCATCTTGCAATATCAGAGCTCAGGAGCTTGAATAAGTTATTATTCAAGCCACCACATAAGCCGCGATCACTGCTGACAACAATAACGCCAACTTTCTTCACTTCACGTTTGGATAAATAGACATGATCAAATTCAACATCAGCCTGCGAAAGATGAGCAACCAATTTCACAATTTGCTTAGCATATGGACTTGTTGCTAGCATTTGAGTCTGCGTTTTACGCATCTTACTAGCAGCAACCATTTGCATAGCGCCTGTGATTTTCTGAGTGTTTTTAACACTCTTAATCTTTGTACGTATCTCTTTACCAACGGCCATGAAAAGATCCTAATATTTAAAATAAAGAAAGAGAAAAATTATTTAACCCAAGCTTCTGTCGATTTGTACGACTTAATTGCTTGTGTAAATTGACTTTCAATTTCATCATTGTAATTACCAGTCTCATTGATTTGCTTCATGAGATCAGCTTTTTCAATATTCATTGTAGTTACTAAGCCTGCAGCAAAAGCACCAACTTCTTTCACAGAAATATCATCTAAATGACCTTTTTCAACTGTGAAAAGAATAACTGCCATTTCAGATACTGAATATGGACGGTACTGTGCTTGCTTCATCAACTCCATAACACGCTCACCACGTTCTAACTGCTTACGTGTTGCTTCATCTAAATCAGATGCGAACTGAGAGAACGCTTCCAACTCACGATACTGAGCCAATGCCAAACGAACACCACCACCCAATTTCTTGATGATTTTAGTCTGTGCAGCACCACCAACACGCGATACAGAAATACCAGCATTGATCGCAGGGCGAATACCAGCATTAAATAAGTCTGATTCTAAGAAGATCTGACCATCTGTAATAGAAATTACGTTTGTTGGAACGAATGCAGAAACGTCGCCAGCTTGAGTTTCGATGATAGGTAAAGCTGTCAATGAACCTGTTTTACCTTTAACTTCACCATTAGTAAACGCTTCAACATAGTCAGCATTTACACGTGCAGCACGTTCTAATAGACGTGAGTGCAAGTAGAATACGTCACCTGGGTACGCTTCACGACCTGGTGGACGACGTAATAACAATGAAATTTGACGATATGCAACCGCTTGCTTAGATAAGTCATCATAAATGATCAACGCATCTTCACCACGATCACGGAAATATTCACCCATTGTACAACCAGCGTATGCTGACAAATACTGCATTGCAGCAGGGTCAGCAGCACTTGATGCTACAACGATTGTGTGTGCCATTGCATCATTCTCTTCCAATTTACGAACAATATTCGCAATTGTTGAGTTTTTCTGACCAATCGCAACGTAGATACATTTAACGCCTGTACCTTTTTGGTTAATGATTGTATCGATTGCAATCGCAGTTTTACCTGTTTGTCTGTCACCGATGATTAACTCACGCTGACCACGACCAACTGGTACCATTGAGTCGATAGCGATATAACCTGTTTGTAATGGCTCATCAACTGATTGACGTTCGATTACACCTGGTGCTAACTTCTCAATTGGTGCTGACAAAGTAGTATTGATTGGACCTTTACCATCGATAGGTTGGCCCAATGTATTCACAACACGACCCAACAATTCAGGACCGATTGGAACTTCCATTACTTTACCAGTACATTTAACTACGTCGCCTTCAGATACTTTTGCATAATCACCCAAAAGTACAACGCCCACTGAGTCACGCTCTAAGTTCAACGCCAAACCGCGTACACCGTGAGGTAACTCAACCATTTCGCCCTGCATTACAGCACCTAAGCCGTATACAGTAGCAATACCGTCAGTCAAGCTGATAACTGTACCTTCAGTGCTTGCTTCTGGCTTTACATCAAATTCTTCAATCTTAGATTTGATAAGATCACTAATTTCTGATGGATTCAATTGCATAATTCAAATCATCCTTTAAACATAATAAATTCTTTTATCGTAAATCCACTAAGCTGACTGCACCAAAAAAGAAGTCATTTGCTCTAAACGTCCTTTTATTGATCCATCCATTACCCAGTCGCCAGCTTTAATTACTGCACCACCGATTAAATTCGGGTCAATTGAAACATTTAATTTAATGCTTTTTTGGAAATGCTTTTCTAACGCTTTAACGAACATTTCATTTTCTGACTCTTTCACTTCAAAAGCTGAAACTAATTCAACTTCGATAATAGACTCATCTGAAAGAACCATTTCATCATACGCTTGGCGTATTGATGGAAACATTTCGTAACGCTTAGCACTTAAAATTACTGATAAAAAATTAGCTTCTTGATTCGTTAGCTTACGTTTTAATAACGTAGCCACTGCTGTTTGCAAAAACTGAGTTTTTTCTTGCAGAGAAAAATCAGGGCGAGAGATAAAATCACTCGCCTCTACATCGGCACTAATCTCATCGAGTACAGCCAAAAGATTACTCCAGCCAGAAATAGAGTTCTCCTCCTTAGCAATTAAAAAAACTGCTTTGGCATAGGGACGAGCAACTGTAATATAATCTGTCATGACTAATTATTGCCTTATAAACGTGATGCTAAATCTTTCAACATTGACTCGTGCGTTGCGCGATCTACTTCCTTACCTACGATCTTACTCGCACCTTCAAGTGCTAGTGCAACCACTTCTTGTCTTAGTTTTTCTTTAGCTTGATTAGTTTCAACTAAAATCTGATCTTGTGCGTTCAAAAGTTGCTTATCAGCCACTTCTTTAGCTTGTGCTCTAGATGCTTCAACAGCTTCTTCTGCACGCTTGTTAGCAAGCGTAACAATAGAAGATGCTTCTTGCTTTGCATCTTTTAAAAGCAACTTAACTTGAGAGTCAGCTTCTAATTTTTCTGCAACGCTATCTTCAGCAGCTTTTAAGCCATCTGCGATTTTGGCACGGCGTTCATCGAGTGCTTTGATCATTGGTGGCCAAATGAATTTCATTACGAACCATACCAATGTAAAGAAGACGACAAACTGTGCAAATAAAGTAGCATTTAAATTCATGTTGTATCTGCCTGTCTATTCTAATCTATGCATAAAAGGCGTTTGATTTTAGATACCAAACGCCACGAAATGGAGTTATTACTTGAATACAACCATTGCAAAGAAGATAGCGATACCAACACCGATCAAGAATGCAGCATCTACAAGACCAACAAGAATAAATACTTTAGGTAACAATTTATCCATCATTTCTGGTTGACGTGCTGAAGATTCAACATACTTTGAACCCAACAATGCGATACCAATTGCCGCACCGATAGCACCCAAACCAACGATAATTCCACACGCTAAAGCAATCATGCCCATGTCCATTTTTTTCTCCTAAAAATAAAATAACTAACTAAACTAACAAAACACCAACCAAATCGATTGAATTCTTAATGAGCCTCATGAGCTTGACCAAGATAAACTAAAGTCAACGTCATGAAGATATAGCCTTGAAGAACAATGATCAAAATATGGAAAATAGCCCATGCTGATCCTGCCAACCAATGCAATCCGAAGCCCCACCACGTGCCTGTTGCACCTAATAATGCAATCAAACAGAATAGTAATTCACCTGCGAACATATTACCAAAAAGTCGCATACCTAACGAGAATGCTTTTGAAATATATTCAACAAGATTTAAGATAATATTAAATGGTAATAAATAGATGCCAAAAGGTGCTGTACATAATTCCTTAACGAAACCGCCAACCTTTTTAACTTTGAAAGAGTAGAAAAGAATCAATGCCAATACAGCCATAGACATACCCAATGGGCCATTCACATCAGCTGTAGGAAGAATTCTTTGATGTGCGATATCTAAACCGAACACATTGATAAGAGTCATTGGTAAATCTACAGGTACTAAGTCCATGCAGTTCATCACAATCACCCATAAGAAAATTGTCAAACCTAACGGTGCAATATAACCATTGGGTCCACTGACGAGTGTTTTTGACTGAGTTTCAGCAAATTCAACAAGAATTTCTACGCCAGCTTGAAAGCGTGTAGGCACTCCTGAAGATGCTTTACGTGATGCTCTAAATAAAAAGAATAGAACAATAATACCCGATACAACCGACCAAAGGACCGTATCTACGTTGATCAAACTAAAATCCACAAAGTTTTCTTGTGGCAAATCTGTCTGAGTCATATTAACGAGGTGATGCTCGATATAACTACTAGCGGTAATCTCTTCTGCTGACATATCTTGTCCCAATCTAAATTTTAATGCTTGATATCATGCTTCAAATATTTCTGACCAAAACCTACCACAAAAATAGGAAGATATACTGTTACTACAATCCCTATTAAGAATGCTGCCCAGTTTGGATCTTTCAAATATTTAATACTGCCCGCAAGCAATATTGCACTGATAAATTTATTTACAAACGCACCCAGCCAAAAAATCACTTGTTTACTTCTTATCCAAAAGGATAAAAAAATCACAAATAAATTTGGCAAGATAATAGAAAGACCTGCCCAAAAGTACGATCTTCCTACACTTTCCCCTACGATTGCCCAAAGCAAAATTGAGGCACTTAGCGTAATGATCAATTGGATCGTTATTACTTGCTTCATCACTTCAAAACACCTTTGGCAAAAGTAGCTCGATTATAAGCAGTTAGCCCTTAAAGTCAATCTTTTTCACAAGGATATTTGATAAAAAAAGCCAACTACTTAAATTTATTGAGCACCTATTTTCTGCAAAATACCATCTAATTGATCGAGTGAATCATAGTGAATTGTCATTTTGCCTTTCCCTTTTTTATCAGAATGAAAGCCAACTTTAGCACCTAAAAATTCACTTAAATTTGTTTCCAATTGAACAACGTCTGAATCTCGTTTAACAGGCTTACTTTTTTCAACTGAATGCACACCTTCTTTCATTAATTTTTCAACTTCACGAACTGTTAATGATTTTTCAATGATCAGCTCTGCCATTTGGATTTGTTCTAAATGCTTCAAAGGCAAAATTGCACGCGCATGCCCCATATCTATCCTACGTGCCAGCAACCATTCTTGAACTTTTGGTGCCAATTCCAATAAACGAATCACATTACTCACAGCAGAGCGAGAGCGCCCTATCAACTCACCTACTTCTTGGTGTGTCAACTCAAACTCTTCAACGAAGCGTGCAATTGCTTCCGCTTCTTCAATAGGATTTAAATCTTCACGTTGAATGTTTTCGATCAATGCAACAGCCAAAGCTTCTTGATCTGTCATTGACTGAATAATGACTGGAACTTTTTCCAGTTCAGCAATTTGTGATGCTCGCCAACGACGCTCACCCGCTAAAATCTCATATTTTTTCTGACCATCTTTAGTAACTTCACGAACAACTAATGGTTGGATAATACCTTGTGATTTAATAGAGTCCGCCAATGTTTCTAAAGCCTCGGCATTAAATATTTTTCTTGGCTGATACATTCCAGGCACCAAAAACTCTATGGGCAACTCTTTAATCGCCCCATAAGCATCTTTTATCGAAGATGCTTCACCTTCTTTTTTAACATCTTGAGTTGGTAATTTTGTTTTATTCAACAAAACATCCAAACCACGACCTAATCCGCGCTTTTTCAAATCACTTCCCTCATCTCTTATTTACGTTTGCTTCGACGGCTGATCTCTTTTGCAAGTTCATTATATGCAATCGCACCTTTAGAAGCGGCATCATATTTCACAATGGATTCACCAAACCCTGGGGCTTCTGCTAAACGAACATTTCGTGGAATGATCGTTTCTAGTAATTTATCACCAAAATGCTCTTGTAAATTTTCAGAAACTTGTAGAGCCAAAGCATTTCGACCATCATACATCGTTCTCAAAACACCTAAAATATCCAAATTTGGATTTGTCGTACCTTTAACTTCTTCAATCGTTTGCATCAAAGCAGACAATCCTTCTAAGGCATAATATTCGCATTGAACAGGCACCAATACATAATCTGAAGCGGTTAATGCATTTAAGGTCAACATATTCAAAGAAGGCGGACAATCAATGATAATAAAATTAAAATTACTTTGTACTGCTGCCAGTGCTTCTTTTAAAACAAAAGCGCCCTGCTCTCTCTGTGTCAATAAAACCTCAGCACCAGTTAAATCGCCATTGGCACCAATCAAACGAATGGCATTTTCTTCCAATTCAATAATGGCTTCTGTGATGGCAACATCATCCAACAGGAGATCCACAGTACCTAAAGCTATGGAATGTTTATCAACGCCCATGCCTGTTGTAGCATTGCCCTGAGGATCTAAATCAATCAATAAAACATTTGGACGAGCTTTCATCCCCGCCAAACATGCTGCCAAATTCACAGCTGTTGTTGTTTTACCAACGCCACCTTTTTGATTCGTAACCGCTATGATCGCCACAAAGCCCTTCCTATAATTATTATTTAAAGTCTAATGAACGAAGTATATCAAAACATTAACAAGACAAAAAAACCAAATGTCGAGCATCATTTAACCTTGGCACAGATAATGTGATAATCTCGCTACGATAACCTTCTTCTGCAAACTGCCATTCACCTGGCGTAACATGTCCTTTCATAGCAGCAAAACAGCCGCCATCAATGAGCAAATGCTTTGACCAAGTAACCATATCTTCAGCACTTGCAAATGCACGAGATAAAATCACATCAAACAATTCATCAGGTTGATAATCCTGTACTCTCGAATGGACTATTTCAACATTCTTCATGCCTAATTCCATCTTCATTTGAGTCATAAATCGCGTGCGTTTGCTATTAGTATCCAACAATACAAAATGTGTTTCTGGCATTGCAATTGCCAAAATAAAACCAGGCAAACCTGCGCCTGTACCAACATCAATCATACGGCCATGCTTCACTTTTTTTAAATATGGTATGAGCACAATTGAATCAAACAAATGCTTAACCAACATCTCTTCAGGCTCAACAATGGAAGTTAGGTTATAAGCTTTATTCCACAATTGAATGCCTTTCATATAATGCGTCCATTGTTTGATTTGCTCATCTGAGAACTCAAAACCCTCTGCAACCAATCCATTTTTTACAAAATCAAATTCCATCATAATATCTCTTTACGTCTTAATTACTGAATTGGGTAAAAGTTCAGCGCCATTCCTTCTTCGACAGCAGTATTGGGTACAATTTCAATCAAGCAATTTGCAACTGCTAAACCTGACAACATTGCCGAACCTTGCCCTTTTGCAATGGTTAAATCAAAACCACCTTCAGGATTCTCTTGATATACGCCACGCAAAAATTCCCTTCTTGGTTCTAATTTTTCACGGACAAATCTGGCTGTACCTTTCATAAAACTTGCATTTGTTGCGCCTATACTTCTTTGTAAAAAAGGATAAACAAATAGGTAAAATGTCACATATGCAGATACAGGATTGCCTGGCAACATAAAAACATAAGCATCACCAATTTTCCCCCAACCAAAAGGCTTTCCTGGCTTAATGGCAATTTTCCAACCATTCAGCTCACCCACTTCAGCAATGGCTCTACCCACATGATCTTCTTCACCAACAGAAGCGCCACCACTCAATAAAATCACATCTTGAGTTTTTGACAATGCTAACAACTGAGCTTTCGTCTCTTCATAATTATCTTTCACAATACCTGCATCATGCACATGGTGATTTTTCTTTAACCACGCTTGCAACATAAAACGATTAGCATCATAAATTTTGCCTGGAGCCAAAGCTTCTGATTGCGGGATTAATTCACTGCCCGTTGAAACAACGGCAATAGATAATCCATCATAAACAGGCACATTGCTATAACCTTGTGATGCGCATAAAGCGATGGTTGCCGCAGTCATCTCGCGATTCTTTGACAACAATAAGTCACCTGCTCTTACTTCTTCACCACAATAACGAATGTTCATGCCATTTTTAGGATCGCGCTGCAAACGAATGATATCTCCATCCAACTCAATATACTCTTGCATAACCACAGTTGTCGCACCTTTTGGCGTTGGCGCACCTGTAAAAATACGCACAGCTTCACCAGCATTTAAAACAACTTCAGCTAAATCACCCGCTGCTATTCGACCCACAATTTTAAATTCAGTTAAGTTTTCATCAGGATCACACACGGCATAACCATCCATTGCACTATTATCAAATAGCGGCGCATCATAAACGGCGAATAGATCTACGCTCAAATGTTTGCCTAAACTTTCAACTAAAGAGACTTCACGCACTTTATGTGGCAGCTGAACAGCTTGATCTAACTGCTCTAATGCAACACGAAAATCTAACATAATCTTTCCTTTAAAATTTCAGCAATTCGTTGGATGGCATCCCAATCATTGCCATTAGTAAAAGCTTTTGGATCATCAAATAATAATGATCCACTGTTTATTTGTGCCAAAAAATCTCGTATTCTTCGTCGATCCTGCAACAACAAATCCTCGATCTTATCTATCTGTTTTGCTTTGAACATCAACAACCCATAATGTTCTCGCTCATCATCTTTCGGATAAATAGCATCAAAGTTTTCTTGCAATCTGGGCAGTTGCTTACTCACTAAATCTCTAGGTAACAAAGGCAAATCACAAGTCACAACCTGTACAACATCATCTTCATCAACATAATTTTTTAAGGAATGAATACCTGCCAAAGGTCCATCTCGATAAAACCTTTTATCATCATTGAGAATTTTTTCAGTAATCTTCTGATAATCACTCAGGTTTTCATTGGCAGAAATATAAATTTCATCCACTTGAGGTAGAAGTGCATCATAAACCCACTGAATCAGAGGCTTGCCTTCTACATTCACCAATCCTTTATTCACACCACCCAATCGACTGCCTGCGCCGCCCGATAAAATTAAACCAATAATTTTACTCATGCCAACGCTGCTTTCTATCTTGATCACTCAATTTTGCTTCCACCCAATGATTGGTTTCATCGATGAAAACCTCTTTCTTCCAAAAAGGTGCATCAGCTTTTAAATAATCCATAATAAATTCTGTCGCATGAAATGCTGCTTCGCGATGTGATGAAATTGTCGCAACCAATACGATCGGCTCGCCCACAGGAATTTCACCCACACGATGCACAACCCTACAACCAGTAATCGCCCATCGCTCTTTCGCAATCTCAATGATGCGCATAATTTCACGCTCAGTTAATCCCGCATAATGCTCTAAAAATAACGCCTTTAAATTTTTAGCATGATCATGTCCGCGAACATAACCCACAAAACTGCTAGAAGCGCCAATATTATGTGAATTTTCCATCAATTTAGCCATTTCAGAGTCATGCTGAAATATTTCAGTTTGCACCACAACAGAGAACATTTAACCTCCTGTCACTGGCGGTAAAATTGCAACACGATCACCTTTCTGAATCGGTGCAACCTCATACATAATCTCATCATTGATCACAACACGAAATACTCTTTCTGGCGCCAATGCATCCGCCCATACATCATTACGTGCTTTTAATTGATCTAATAAGGCTTCCGTATTACCTGATTCCCAAGCAAGTTCTTCTTGCGCCACACCAACGCGATCTTTTAACACACCAAAATATTGAACTGTGATCATACTTATCTCCTATGCCGCTTTATGCTTCAATCTGAAAAAGCGAATTAAAACTCCACCTGTTCTTCCAAAGAGCAGAGAGAAAAAATAGATTAATCCTGCTACACCAATAATTGCAGGCCCACTTGGCACATCTAAATAAAACGATGTCAACAAACCAAAATAAGCGATTAGGAATCCCAATAATAAAATAACAAAAAACAATCCTTCTATTGAGCGAACCCATAATTGTCCGATAATCACTGGCAACATCAATAAACCTACAGCCATTAATGAACCCAGAGCTTGAAATCCTGCGATCAAATTCACTACAACAATGAATAAGAAAATACCATAATAAGTCACGCCTTTAATCTTCATGGATTGTAAGAAAATTGGATCAATCACAAATAAAACCAAAGGACGATAGATAATTGCAATGGTGATTAATGTAAAGCACATGATCGCCCATAAAAATACCAACATATTATTATCTATAGTTAAAACAGAACCGAATAAAATGTGCAGCAAATCCACTTGAGAACCGATTTTAGAAATAATGATCACACCAATGGCCAGAGAAATAAGATAAAATGCTGCAAAGCTTGCATCTTCATTCAATTTTGTATAGCGCGAAACTAAAAAAGCTAAAAGCGCGATAGCAATTCCTGCTAACACGCCACCAATGCCCATCGCAATCAAATTAAAACCATAAAACATAAAGCCTAAAGCTATACCTGGCAAAATACCATGGCTCAGAGCATCGCCCACCAAACTCATACGGCGCATCACTAAAAAACTACCCACAACGCCTGAAGAGATCGCCACCATAAAGGAAGCCAAAAGCGCCCTTTGCATAAACGGAAATGTTAAAAATGGTGCAACGAAAAAATCCCACATAATTTACTTCTCTATCCTTACTCTGGTACCGAACAAATTTCAGCATTATCATCCCAATATAAGGATGCAGAATATGCTTTTTCAAAATTCTGTTCTGTCAATACATCTTTAGTTTTACCAAAGGCAACTTTTTCGCATGCCATCATCAACGTGTAATCAAAATACTCTTTTGCCACATGAAAATCATGAATCACAGCAATAACTGTTTTGCCCTGTTTACGCCAATTGGTAATAACGCGACATAAATCTAAATTAGTTTTTGCATCCACCGCATTAAATGGTTCATCCAACAAAATCACATCGGCATCTTGCACGATAATTCTTGCAAATAAAGCACGTTGAAATTGACCGTTAGATAAATTGTCAATTGTGCGGCCTTCAAAGCCTGTCAATCCAACAGTAGATAATGCTTCTTTGACTTTCGTCATAGTATCTTCAGGTATTTTGCTAAAAATTGATCCAGTTGCAAGGAATCCAGTTGCCACTAAGTCTTCCACTGTAATGGGCAAGGAACGATCAATATCAGATTGTTGTGGCAAATAACTTACTGTTTCTTTATGATTAAATATGATTTTACCTTCATCTGGTGACAACATCCCCATAATGATCTTCAACAACGTACTTTTCCCTGCACCATTTGGCCCGATAATTGCATTCGTACAACCACACGGAAAGTCCACATTTACGTGGTGTACGACAGGATGACGTTGATAACTCATCGTGATATTTTGAACAGTGATACAAGGATCCAACATTTTAATCATCGCTTTTTCTATTGATTGATCAGTATAATATAAACAGCTAATATTCTATAACAGAGATTGCCATTTGCCCTTGGGGGGCTTTTAGCAAACAAATTAAAATGAAGTATAATATCCCATTGATCTTATGAGTTGCGAGTAAATAATGAATAAAATAGCATTAATTATAGATGACAGTGCAACAGCCAGAATCGGCATAAAAAACATGTTACAGAACCTTGGCTATGCTGCGCATACTGCCAATAATGGACTAGATGCATTAGAACGTGTTTTAGAGATTAAACCTAATGTTATATTATTAGATCTATCCATGCCCGTTTTGGATGGCACGGAAATATTATCCATATTAAAAAAACATGATTCGACAAAAGACATTCCCGTGATTATTCTTTCAGGTAAAGAAGGAATATGTGATAAAATTCGGGCCGAAACACTTGGAGCAGCAGGATTTTTAAATAAACCTTGTAAAGTTGATCTGCTCACTAACATGTTAACCTCTCTAAAATTAATTTAATAAAGGCTTTAACATTATGAGTATCAGAGGAATTGTTTATACTATTGATAACATACTGTGCATCACAAAGATTGATACAATCTCTGAGGTTGTGCAAGGCATTTCCCCCACACCAATCCCATTAACAAAAGATTGGTTAACGGGCACGATTCAATTACGTGGAAATATCGTTCCTGTGACTGATATCTTAAAGCTATCTAATCCATCCATTACCAATCGTTCTTTAGAGCAACATAAAAATAATATACTCATCATTAAAGATGGTGACTGGCAATATGGTATAAAGGTTAATAAATTAATGGGAATTCGCGTGATTCAAGCTCAAGAACGAGAAGCCTCTGTTTTCCCGCCAGAATTTCAAGGTTTACCAGAATTAGTACAAGGCATGTATGAGATTGAAGAAGGATATTTATACAACATAAACCTCTCCAAACTCATTCAGAATAACGCATTTATGCACCCAGAATTATAGAGATAATATTTATTTTATAGAGGCAAGAACCATGCTATCCAAACTTAAAAAATTTATATCAACACACATCCCCCATTTCCTATGCACTATAGCCATTATTGTCTTTACAACCTTAGCATTATCCATGGTCTACAATGCCCACAATACAACCTCGCAAGAACAATCTGACCTATTAAATCAGCAGTTATCTACGAGTAATATTAACTCTAAAAATGCCACTAAACTTGTGAATGCGCTTAAAGCAAACAACACAGAAGAAGCTGAAAAATTATTAACATCTTTACAAAAGAGTTTAAGTGCACAAAATCAAAATCTTGCAGTAACATCCTCTAATTACGAAACACATGGCAATGATTACTCCATTTTTGGCATCATGGTACCTAGCGTTGTTTTATATGCTTTCTGGGGTTTAGCAGCACTGAGCTTAATTTTATTAATCTTCTTCATGTATCGTTCTAGTACAACTCTATCTGTAGAAGATTCTCAATCTTTACAAACGCAGCAACATACACAACAAGCACTATTAGAGTTCTTAGAAGTTATTCAAGCATTATCAGAGGGTGATTTAACAGTACAAGCACAAGTATCTGATGATATTACTGGTACGTTGGCTGACTCATTCAACTTCTCTGTTGAAGAGTTGAGAAATCTTGTTTCTATGGTTAACCAATCCACTAAGAAATTATCAGAAGCGGTTGGTGATTCATCGACAGTTGCGGAAGTATTGTTAAAAGCATCTACAGAACAGGCTCGCAGAATTTCTGAAGCATCGAATACTGTTATTCACGTAACGGAAGCGATGATCGATGTATCTGACCAAACATCATCCGCTGTTGATATCGCAATGAGCTCAACAGAAGCAGCTCGCTCAGGTTCTGAACGTGTACGCTCAACAATTTCAGGTATGGATCAGATCCGTGATCACATCCAAGAAACTTCAAAACGTATTAAACGCTTGGGTGAATCATCACAAGAAATCGGTGACATCGTAGAATTGATCAACGACATCGCCGATCAGACCCATATTTTGGCATTGAACGCATCCATTCAGGCCGCAGCCGCAGGTGACGCAGGCCGAGGCTTTGCCGTAGTTGCTGACGAAATCCAGCGTTTGGCGGAAAGAACAGGTAACGCAACACGCCGTGTTGAAAATATCGTTAAGGCAATCCAAACTGATACAAATGAAGCAATTTTCGCAATGGAAAAAAGTACCAGCGAAGTGGTTAATGGTGCAAACTTGGCGGAACGTGCAGGTGAATCATTGAATGAAATCGAATCTGTTTCAACACAATTGGCATCGATGATCCAAAACGTATCAAAATCATCTCGCGAAGTGTCAACACTCGGTAACAAGATGAAAGATAGTATCGATTCCATCAAGAAGCTCACAGAGCAAAATGTAACAAGTACGCAGATCACAAATCGCTCCGTTGAGAAAATTAATGAGTTAGCTAATGAGCTACGCGAATCAATCAGTGGATTCAAAATCAAATAGTATAAAAATATAGAGAATTAGGCGCATGGCAATCACCATGCGCCCTTAACTAAATATAGACATATAGGAACGAATCAATGGCAGCATTGCATGATGAGTTAATAATTGCAGTTCAAAGTTTACGTGCTTTCCTAATTCGTAAAATTTGGAGTATCGCATCAGCGGAAAAGAACAATCAAGTATTTGATTCTTTTGACGTTAACATTTTAATCACACTCATTCAGAATGACTCTGAAAATGCTGCGATTTGGAAGCATTTTGCTTCTTTTTATCTACAAAAAGATCAAAGATACTTTAATCATAATGAACAAAAGAATATCTATGCTTTGATTCGTTACCTTAAAGAGATTGAATCTGGTGAAGCACCACAAACAGAATCAATCTTATCAACATTTGCAGAGCTCAACACATCCGAAATTTCTACGGTTGATTTGAATACGCTGATCAATCAACATAGCCAATCCAACGAAGTTATTGCTGAATCAGCAGAAATAGAAGAATCTACAATTGAAGAAGTGATTCAACTTGATAATATTGATTACACTGCCCTACCAATTGATGTTCTTCAAAAGCTTGTCTTAGAAATTAATGCAAATAGTGAATTGCCTGCCAATGCAGCAACAATCATTAAACCTTATGAAGCAGCTCTTCAAACACTTTATAAAGATGCGCCTAATTTTTCCCAAGCAACATCTGATAACGCTAAAATCGTCGCACTGATTAAAATCACCGACTTCTTTGTCATTTCTGGTCAAACCAATAATCATACATTGTCTGATGACTTTGAATCTGCTCTCAACATGCGTTATACATTGTTGACGCAGAAAAACTATCATGATGCTGTTGAGCGTTTAAAAAATTCTCCCAAAGAAGATACTAAATATCTTAAAGATGTTAATGACATTGCCAATGCCGCAAAATCACAATTACTCTTTGTCCCAAGCGGAACACTTAAAGAATTATTAGCCACATTTACAGAGACTCAATCGCTCACCAATGCACTTGCGGTTTTAAATCAAATTCATGATGAGTTGTCTGCCTTAGATATCATTCAAGTTCGCTCTGAAGTCATTATCGAAGCTGGTGAAATGACAAAATCAGAGGCAACAGAGCAAACTGCAAACAAAACAACAATCACTTCAAACAAAAAACATCCTTACTATTTAGAAGGCAGTTTAGAACCTACAATGAAAGAATCTCCTCAATATGATGAAGATTTAATCATTGAATTAAAAGAAAGTTTTAAAGAAGAAGCAGAAGAAGAGATTTTCCCGCTCATTGATGCAGCCTCTGCAAAACTACAATCGCCGCCATATCAGGAAGCGGACATTTTAGATCTGCGCCGTGCTTTCCACACATTAAAAGGCAGTGGTTATACTGCATCCATGCCAATTATCGGAGAAATTGGTTGGCAAGTTGAACGTGTGATTAATGGCGTTCGAGACAATCACTATGGTTTCAGCGAAGCTATTTTATATCATGCATTAGATGGTTATCACGCAGCAAAAGCGCGCCTTGAGAATCCTGAACTACAAGATAATGAATTACAAAGAATTACTTATCAAGCTCAATATCTAATAGATCATAATGGCATCATTGAACCATCTGAATCTACTTCTGACACTATTATCGAGACAACTGCGGCACCCATTGAACAGCCCGCTGAAGTTATTAAATATGAATCATTTGCAGAGATGCCTGCAACTTTCATATCGCCATATCATTTAAATGGACAAGCAAACCCGACATTCACAGAAGCGACTTTATTGGATGCAGATTTAGTTACAGAACTGAAAAATAGCATGTTTGATGAAGCTAAACGTGAATTATTACCAGAGCTTAATCAAGTTTCAGCTAATCTTCTTAATGATTCAGCAACACATTCAGATTTAGAACGAACACGCAGAGTTTTCCATACATTAAAAGGCAATGCCTTAATGATTGGATTGAATCCTTTGGGTGAAATTGCAAGCACGATTGAAATAATTCTAGATGCAATTTTAGGTGGTCAATATAAACTCACTCCTGCGATTACTTATCACATTGCAGAAGTGTATCAATCTTTAAAAGAGTTCTTGGATGATAAAGAACCTTCTGATGAGGAAAACCGTCGCCTGTTCTATCAAGGCAATATGCTTAGAAATCATAAAGGTGATATTTCTACTTTAATTGCCGAACAACCAGAGCAATCAATAACTCAACCGACACCAGCAGCACCTGCTCAGCCAAGCGTTGAAGATATATTATCTGAACGCCGTCAAGCAATGTTTGAAAACATTCAAAGCGTGATCGAACAAAGTGAGCTCAGTAATTTAGATCAAAAACTTACAGATGAAACATTGGATATCACCGATGAAGAGTTAAGCCAAAAACTCATCACAGGGTTTACAAAATGTGAAAGCAGAACGTATTCAGCATTGAAACGTTATAGCCAAGATGTTGGTCTATGTTTGTTGCATCCAAATTTCTCTAAAGAATATCCTGTGCACCATATGCTCATCAGTGCATATCATAAGCATTTACTATTATTCCGTGCACATGGTTTAACACCACAAGATGAGCGTTTGATTCTTTGGGGCAAAGTTCTAACGGCTGTTTTAGCGATCATCAAAACTAATCAAATCAATGATTCTATCGCTTATGAATACATTGAAGAACTACAAAAACCTATTTTAGAAGTTGAACATGCGGAATCTAATGCAAAAATTGAAGACAAAAATGCACAAGAGGAAATTGATCCTGAATTGATGCAAGCCTTCATCGAAGAAGCTCACGAAGTACTAGAGCAAGCAGATGAACTGATTCAACAATGGCAAGAAGAAAATTATAATCCTAAATCTGATAAAATCGCCGAACTGCGTCGCCAAATGCACACGCTCAAAGGTGGTGCTCGAATGGTAGGTAAAGATGGCTTAGGACAACTCAGCCATGCTTTAGAATCGTTACTTGATCCTAACTACATCACATTATTTGACTCTGATCCAAAACGCTTTGAAGTATTACAGCGTGCTTTAGATCACTTACAGGTATTATTAGAGAGCAATAATAAATTATTAGATCATGAAGGCTTCAATTTATTGTCTGCTTTGCATCTATTGCTTGGCCATGAAAATCCACCTGAATTAACTAAAGAAGGTGCTGTTACAGGCTCACCAACTGCAACAGAAGTTACCGATAAAACCGCGACAGCTGCGCAATCCGAGTTAAGTACATTAAAAATTTCACCTGTGCAGTTAAACAGAATCAGTGAAAAAGTATCAGAAAACAATATTTTAACAACTCAGTATAATAACTCTATGTCTAGCATCGTTGGCATATTAGCTGAAATTGCAAGAACAACACAGCATATCAATATGACAGCTCGCAACATTGAAATTGAAACTGAAGCACAAATGGTTTCAAGACATGCTAAAGCTTCACAAAACAAAGAGGAATTTGATCCTTTAGAACTCGATCAATTCTCTGAATTACAACATTTAGCACGTTCTGTTTCAGAGTCTATTGAGGATCTCAATACATTCCATAAACACATCAGTGAATATGTAGAAACCATGAATGCTTCGTTGTCAAAATTCTCAGGCAACCAAACATTGATTTCTGATACATTGACAGACATTGGTACAGTAAGCTTTAACCATATTTTGCCGAGATTGCGCCGCATCGTTAGACAAGTTAGTAAGTTCAATAACAAACAAGTTGAATTAGTGGCAATTGGTGCAGATACTCAAGTGGAAAGAGTCGTCCTTGAACAGATGACAGCAGCCTTTGAACATATGATTCGTAACTCAATTGTTCATGGCATTGAATCACCAGAAGAGCGCATTGCCGCAGGCAAACCAGCAAATGGAACAATCACATTAAAAGTATCCAAACGTGGTTCTGATTTAACCATTGAAATTGTTGACGATGGCCGAGGCTTTGACATCGAGAAGATTCGCGCAAAAGCGATTGAGAAAAATCTCATCGAGAAAGATACGATCATCGATGATAATGAACTTGTCAACTTAATCATGCTACCTGGCTTCTCTACCGCAACACAATTATCTCAAGATGCAGGGCGTGGCGTTGGTTTGGATGTTCTCGCAAAGGCAATGGCAATCCTAAAAGGTACAGCAGGTTTATCATTCATACCTAATGCTGGTGTTACTTTTAAAGTTTCGATTCCTGCGACCTTAATGATTGTTCAATCATTGATTGTGAGTGCTGGCGGTCAAAACTATGCAATCCCTATCGATAATATCATCGGTGTAACACAAGAAAAAGATGTCATATTCGATGGTAAACGCACGCAATTCTCTTATCATAATGATATTTATGAAACCTATGATCTTGCGAAGATTTATTCAAGCGCAGAATTTGATGAACAGCAAACTCACATCTACTTATTATTTGAAGTTAATGGTAAATCTGTAGCGGTTGGTGCTGAATCAATTCAATCGCAGCTTGAAGTGATCATGTATCCATTAAACCCACAGATCGCTCATATTCCAGGATTAACAGGCAGTGCAGTTACACCTGATGGTGAAACAATCTTCACCGTTGATATTTCCGCATTCTCACAATCGATGATGACAAAGCCACAGAAAAAAGAAGCAGAAATCATCGAGCCGATTGAAATAACACATGATTCGTTATCAACATCACCTATGATTTTAGTTGTAGACGACTCCATCACTATGCGCCGTGTAAGCCAACGTATGTTAGAACGTGCGGGTTATAAAGTAACAACTGCAAAAGATGGTTTGGATGCTATCGAAACATTAGCTTCCCTACAACCTGATCTCATCATGTTAGACATTGAGATGCCAAGAATGGATGGTTTTGAAGTCTTAACTTATTTACGCAGCACAGAAAAATTTATGAAAACACCTGTGATGATGGTAACATCTCGATCAGGTGAGAAACACCGTAATCGTGCATTTGAAATCGGTGCAAATGAATACTGTGGCAAGCCATATCAAGAAGAACAAATTTTACAGACAATTAAAAAGCTTTTACACAAAGAAGATTAATTGACGTATGAACAAGGAGCTTATATGAGCGTCGGTAAACAGATGCAATTGGAGTTCAAAGACTTTGATCAAGTTGCGAACGTCTATATGGATTTTATTGTAGGTGGTGGTTTTTTCATCCCTATGCAAAAAGTGGATTTTAAACTGGGCGATGAAATTTTCATCGCACTAATCCTGCCTGATGAACCAGGCAAACGCCATCCTGCTGCAACCAAAGTTGTTTGGATCAACCCTGATAACTCTCTCAAAAGAAAACCAGGAATTGGTGTACAATTAACAGGAATGAATGCAGGTCCATTGAATGAGCGTTTGAAAAGATGTGTTGGATCTGCAAAGAAAAAACCAACTTTCACCTTAACCATGTAGTTATATGCTAATAGATTCACATTGCCATTTAGATCGCATAGATCTCACTTCATTTGACCATAATTTTGATAATCTCATGCTGGAAAATAGCAAAGCCAATATTTCACATATGCTTTGCGTTTCTGTGCATCCCGATGATTGGCAAAATATGGCAGATTTAACTTCTCCTTATTCCAACGTTTTCTTATCTTTCGGAATTCACCCTGGTGACATTAAAGATAAAGACAGAGATTTCTCCATTGAGCACTTTGCACCTTATATGCAAGATCAGCGAGTTATCGCCATTGGTGAAACTGGTTTAGATTATCATTACGGTGAAGATCATGAATTGCAAAAAGAGATTTTTGCACGCCAGATTGAAGTTGCTAACCTTCATCAAAAACCGCTCATTATCCATACTCGTGATGCACGCGAAGATACCATCGCGATACTCAAAGAGAATCATGCAGATAAATGTGGTGGCGTCATGCACTGTTTCACTGAAAATTGGGAAATGGCCAAAGCTGCATTAGATTTAGGATTTTACATCTCATTTTCTGGGATTGTGACATTCAATAATGCACAAAGTTTACGAGATGTTGCTAAAAAAGTACCATTAGATCGTTTGTTAGTGGAAACCGATTCACCTTATCTAACACCTGTGCCTTATCGTGGTAAATTAAATTATCCTGCCCGTGTACAACATGTTGCAGAGAAACTGGCGGATTTGAAAGAAATCAGCTTTGAAAAAATGGCTGAAATCACGACGCAAAACTTTAAAACTCTATTCAACGTTAATTTGGATTAATAACGATGTCCAAGAATCAAATTACTGTATTAGGCGATCTTATGTTGGATCGCTACTGGTTTGGTGCGGCAAAGAGGATTTCACCTGAAGCCCCTATTCCTGTAATTAATGTTCAAAATAATGAAGATCGTCTGGGTGGTGCTGCAAATGTTGCCTTAAATCTCCGATCTTTAGGAAAAGAAGTTATACTTGCAGGATTAATAGGCAAAGATTCAGAAGGACAGCGTTTTACTAAATTGTGTGAAGCTAATCATATTCATAGTAATCTTTTGATTAAAGAAAATTTTCAAACCATTACAAAATTAAGAATCATCAGTAGACAGCAGCACATGTTACGCTGTGATTTTGAACAATCAGACCAAGTTTCTGCATTAGATCAAAACTATATTCAGCAACTGTTACAAATGATAGAACAATCTAGTATTGTCATTTTGTCAGACTATCAAAAAGGTTTTTTAACTAATCCTCAGCCTTTTATTCAACATGCACGAAAACATAAGGTTCCTGTCATAGTTGATCCCAAAGGTAATGATTTTACCAAATATAATGGTGCAACATTATTGACGCCAAACCGTTCTGAATTTGAAGCAATTGTTGGTACAACATCCTCAGAAGATGATTTATTAGCCAAAGCAGAACAGTTACGCAAGTCTCTTAACTTAGATGCACTATTAATTACTCGCAGTGAAGAAGGGATGACGCTCATTCAAAAAAATGAGCCTCCATTAACTATTCCTGCAAAAGCACAAGATGTCTACGATGTCACTGGTGCAGGCGATACGGTGATTGCAACTTTAGTGGCTATGATGGCAGAAGGTAAGCCGCTCACTGAAGCCACAACTATTGCTAATATTGCAGCATCTATTGTTGTTGGTAAGCTCGGGGCTTCACAAGTTTCCATTCAAGAATTGAATCGCGCCATTAGTACGCAAGAACGAGCACATCATTTAGTTTTAACATTAGATGAGTTAAAAGAAGAACTTAAGGCTGCACGTGCTCATAATGAAACTATTGTGATGACAAATGGCTGTTTTGACTTATTACACAAAGGTCATGTTACATACCTTAATGAAGCAAGAAAATTGGGTGATCGCTTAATTGTTGCACTGAATTCAGATGCTTCAGTCAAACGCTTAAAAGGTGATAATCGCCCCATTATGGATGAAAGCAGCCGAGCAACAGTACTTGCATCTTTAAGCGCTGTCGATTGGGTTATCCTATTTGATGAAAATACTCCCGAGAATGTCATTAACGAATTACTACCTGACATTCTAGTCAAAGGGAGTGATTATACTGTTGATCAAATCGCTGGTGCACAAGCTGTAATCAACAATGGTGGTTCTGTTAAATTACTCAATTTTGTTGACGGTTACTCGACGACTAAAGCAATTGAAAAAATATCACATAACAATAAGTCATAAAAAATATTACTTATTGTTATATTTATGTTATAATTCTGTTAAATATTTATTTAGACTAAGGTGAAATTCAATGGATGAGAATAAACGCAAAGCACTCCAAGCTGCGCTTGGCCAAATTGATAAGCAGTTCGGAAAAGGTTCTGTCATGCGCTTTGGTGATAAGAATGAAGATACAGATATTATTCCAGTTTCAACAGGCTCATTAGGTTTAGATATCGCTTTAGGAATTGGTGGCTTACCTCGTGGCCGCATTGTTGAAATTTATGGTCCTGAATCATCAGGTAAAACAACTTTAACTTTGCATGCTATTGCTGAAGCACAAAAAGCTGGTGGCACAGCGGCATTTATAGATGCTGAACACGCATTAGATCCTGTTTATGCTGCAAAATTAGGTGTAGATGTTCCTAATCTGTATATCTCTCAACCTGATAATGGTGAACAAGCTTTAGAAATAGCAGATACTTTAGTCCGTTCTGGTGCTGTTGATATCGTTGTCGTTGACTCTGTTGCAGCTTTAACACCAAAAGCAGAAATTGAAGGTGACATGGGTGATTCACACATGGGCTTACAAGCTCGCTTAATGAGTCAGGCACTCCGTAAATTAACTGCTAACATTAAAAAATCCAACACTTTAGTAATCTTCATTAACCAAATTCGTATGAAAATTGGTGTAATGTTCGGTAACCCTGAAACAACAACTGGCGGTAATGCATTAAAATTCTATGCTTCTGTTCGTTTAGATATCCGTCGCATTGGTGCCATCAAAAAAGGTGACGAAGTCATTGGGGCAGAAACACGCGTTAAAGTTGTAAAAAATAAAGTTTCTCCGCCTTTCAAACAAACTGAATTTGACATCATGTACGGCGAAGGCATCTCTCGTACAGGTGAAATTATTGATCTCGCTGTTAAAGCCAATATCATTGAAAAATCTGGTTCTTGGTATAGCCATGGCGATAAGCGTATTGGCCAAGGTAAAGAGAACGTTAAACAATTCTTGAAAGATAATTCTGAATTAGCAGATGAAATCGAACAACAAGTGCGTGAATATTTCCTTGCACAACCGATTGAAAATATCTTGTTAGGCGATCCTAATGATGAAGCTTTTGAACAAGATGAGACTGAAAAGTAAATCTCATCTATAATTAAGCCACCGCCATGGTGGCTTTTTTATTTCTACATTCAATTTTTTATGTCAAATCCTACTGAAACTCGAACAGAAGTCCGTTTTGTCACTGTCAATGAACATCAAGCAGGACAACGTGTCGACAATTTTTTAATGGCACAATTCCGTACATTACCAAAAAGCAGAATCTATCAGATGATTCGTAAAGGTGAAGTTCGTGTCAACAAAGGCCGTATCAAACCAGAAACTCGATTAGATTCTGGTGATATTGTGCGTATTCCTCCTGTATCTTTAACGCCAGGTGTTGAAAATGAAATTCCTATTTTCTGGAAAGAGCGACTCCTCAATAATATCATTCATGAAGATGATCGTTTACTAGTAATCAATAAACCTTCTGGTATTGCTGTCCATAAAGGTAGCGGCTTACCTTATGGTGTCATCGAAGTACTCCGAGCTGCACGCCCAGAATTAGAATTCCTAGAGCTCGTTCATCGCTTAGATAAAGATACAAGTGGTTGTCTAGTCCTAGCAAAATCTGGAAAAATCTTACGTGACTTACAAAAAGCAAGCATGAATAAACGCTATTTATGCTTAGTAAAAGGTTATTGGAATAAAGGACGTTTTGATCAACATGCTAAATTAGATATTGAAAATCGTGAACATGGTGAGCGCCACGTTGTGGTTTCTCCCAATGGAAAAGAGGCACACACTCGTTTTGATATCGTAGAACATTATCCTAAAGCTTCCTTATTAGAAGCTAAATTATTCACTGGTCGTACTCATCAAATTCGTGTGCATGCAGCAAGTATGGGATTTCCTCTATTAGGTGATGATCGCTATGGTGATCCAGATGCCAATAAAACATTCAGATCTAAAGGTTTGGGCCGTATTTTCTTACATGCAAGTAGCTTGATGATCGATATGCCACCGTATGATTATGCTTTTAGTGCACCATTACCTGATGATTTAAATAAATTTCTAAATAATTTACGTTAATATCATTTACCAAAATATAAAAATGCCGCTAATTGAAGCGGCATTTTTACAAGAATTTTTTATTTACTCTTTAAAATCTGTATTTGGCTATTCGCAGCCAAAGGAATCGGCTCAGGATTAGGTAAGAAAGAACAAGCAGCATCTGCACACTTTCCACAACATGTAGCAACACCTAAATCCATTTGAAGATCAGACAATTGCGTTGCACCCTTGGCAACTGCTTCTTTAATTTCTTTATCAGTAATACCATTACAAATACAAATATACATACACAACCCCTTACTTCGATCTTTGTAAGATAATAGTGATAATCATTGTTATTTGCAAGCAATTTAGTTATGAGAATATTTTATAATTTAAATCATTCAATCTGATAAATGCCATCAGCATTGATACTATGGGATTTCTGCCATTCATATACCGCTTTAATACTTTCGCCTTCCATCATACCTTTATCAATCTTTGGCTCTACTAAAAACTGCTTCGCAATCAATTTCTCTTGTAGCAATCGCACGAGATAACCTTCCGAACCTTGCAATAAACGCTCTTTGGCAAAGCCTTGTTGAATGGCTTGTAAATGGCGAGCATGCGTCAATAAATACTGATAAGGTAAATGTATCTCCAATTCTGATGGTACAGCTGACTGTCCTGATAAAATTCTAAACTGCTGATATTCCCCTGTTGGCATAGGCTCATCATGATATCCAGAAATCACCTGACAACCTGCAGATTTATAATTTGCACTAGAACTACCTGCGGCATGAATATGATCATTTGGATGGCAAGCATCTAATACAATTTTCTTACCTAAATTCCGCCATACAGGCACTGCAATATAACGCGTTAAACGATAAGCACCTTCTTCTTTTGGGCCATCGGGTTCATGAGCACCAACATAATATTGATATAAACCTTGCGATAATTGGTTACTCAAACGCTTATCTGGATTATCTTGTTGTTTAACTAAATTTTTATCCAAGGCAACTGTTGATCCTCGAAATGCTGCAATTTTATGATTTTTACGATCCCAAATGCCTAATAAACAATTCAAATGTTGATGATCTAAAACTGTTTCTTTTAATGTCAGTTCAGTCAACCAACGACCTCTTTCTGAAACCGCACATCCTGCGCGAATACCAAATAAGACAATATCATTAGACAAGCGATAATGGCACTGCTCCGCTAAACGAGCTAAATGTGCTGATGAAATTGTAAACTCTGTTCCCGAATATGGCATAGAGAGATGCGCTGTATCAACCTCACCAAAAAATGAATCACTCACAACATCTCTCCTATGCTTGTATAATTTACCTAAAACTTGATTACGCTTTCTTCATGAACTCTGATTTTAACTGCAAACTTGTACCATTCACTTTACAATCTAAGTTATGGTCACCTTCCACAATTCTAATGCCCTTAATCATGGTTCCTTGCTTTACAACCATAGAAGATCCGCGCACTTTTAAATCTTTAATAACCGTGACAGAATCACCATCACGTAATGTATTACCATGTGCATCTTTCACAGTTAACTCTTCGTTATCAGACTCGGCATCTGCTGCTGACCATTCATGCGCACATTCTGGGCAAACGAATAATTCTCCATCTGCATACGTAAATTCTGAGCCACATTTTGGACAGTTTGGCATTGTCATTATTATTTCTCCTAAAAGCTACCGAACATAAGTCCGCTATTTTAAGCCGTTTAGCACATCTTTACAACCAATGAGAAGCTTCATCTTTTGTAATCAAACTGGTTGATTCCACTTCTTGAGTTAATTCATTTATAATGAAATAATTTGCGTTCACAAATATCATCATGCTAACAATTAATCACATCCCAGATTACTTAAAACTGATCCGTTTTGATAAGCCAATTGGTACACTTTTGTTGCTATGGCCAACCTTATGGGCTTTATGGATCGCAGGCTCTGGGCAACCTAACATAGGTTTAGTCATTATTTTTTCATTGGGCGTCTTTATCATGCGTTCTGCTGGCTGTGTTATGAATGATATTGCAGATAAGGACTTTGATCCTCACGTAGAGCGTACAAAAGACAGACCCTTAGCTGCACAAAGAATTACAATTCAAGAAGCTTATTCTGTGCTGATATTATTTGTCGGCATTGCATTTATATTGGCTTTATTTCTAAACTGGAAAACCATTCTGTTATCCATTCCTGCCTTGATCATTGCGTTATCTTATCCTTTTGCTAAACGCTACCATTCATTGCCTCAAGCACATTTAGGTATTGCATTTTCTTTCGGTATTCCGATGGCTTTTATGGAGATCACAGGACAAATTCCTTTTGAAGCATACCTTCTTTTTTTCATGAACCTATGCTGGACTCTAGTTTTCGATACTGAATATGCAATGAGTGATAGAGAAGATGACAAATTCATTAATATTAAATCTAGCGCATTACTATTTGAAAAATGGTTAGGACAAAAAGATTATTGGATCATTATTGGCTTACAAATTATCATCGTTATTTGTTTATGTATCTTAGGCTTCTACCTACATTATTCTGCTGCCATTTGGGGATTAACAATCCTCGCAGTTATAGGCTTATTCATTTATCATATCCAGCTGATTAAGAATCATGATCGCTTAAAATGTTTTAAAGCTTTTCTGCACAACAATTGGGTTGGTGCTGCTATATTTATAGGATTAGTTATTCAATATTGTATTTAAGGAGCATGTATGGGAAATCGCTTATCTAAAATTGTGACAAAAACTGGAGATCACGGGGAAACCAGTTTATCAGGCAAAACTCGTGTTGCTAAAAATCATCCTAGGATTCAAGCCGTTGGTACAGCAGATGAACTTAATTCAAATGTTGGCTTATTAATGGCACATTTACCTGTAGAACTTTCAATGCTTAAAGAAGAATTTTTTAAAATTCAACACCATCTCTTTAATTTAGGCGGCGAACTTGTCATGCCAGAGCATCCTTTTATCACCACTGAAATGGTAGAGTTTTTAGAAGAACGAATTGTTCATTACAATGAAGAGTTACCATATTTAAAGGAATTCATCTTACCGAGTGGATCAATTCCAACCTGTCATGCACATATCTGTAGAACCATCACGCGTCGGTTAGAACGCGAAGCTATTACATTACATCACGCTGAGCCTTTAAATACACCTTTATTACAATATATTAATCGTTTATCAGATTATTTCTTTGTGATTTCACGCACAATAGCGCGCGCGACACAAGATCAAGAAATATTGTGGAATAAAGACATCTGATTTATGATACAAAAACAGCATGTTATTATCCAAATGCCCATCAATGAAAAAACAACTGAATGGGCATTTCGGAATTATCCTCACTTGATACAAACAACTTATTCGGATAAGAGAAATCAATACCTACTTTTAAGTCGATCACTTTTACAATATTGCCTCAAAAATTTTTTCGATATTGATCATTTGCCTGCTATTCAATATCTAGAACATGGCAAACCATATTTTCCTGATCATCCAACTATATCATTCAACATAACGCATACTGATCATACAATGGCTATCATTGTTGCTACCTCAAGCCCTGTTGGTATAGATATAGAAACAATTAAATTGAGAAGAAATTTACAAGGGCTAGAAAACCGAGTTCTTAGTCAACAAGAACAAAACTGGCTACATCTGCAGTCGGATTATCTACAGGCATTTTTCACATTATGGTCTGCAAAAGAAGCGTATCTTAAAGCAACAGGTACAGGATTATCTGGTTTGTCTGGGTTAGAATTAAATTTAGCTAATAATCTAGCATTAGGGCCATTAATTGGTGGTTATCTTTATCTTAGGCAAAATCCTATACAAGAAAGCTTTGCCTACTATTTACCTTATGCCACTGAACCTAATTTATATTATTTTGATGGTACCGAACTACAATCAATATTTGGGCAATGGCACACAATACTTTGTTATAACCATCACCCTGAACTACAATAAATCTCCTTAATTATGACTAATTAAGAAATCTTCTTTTTTGGCACCTTGCTCAATTAATTCTTTCATCCAAATTGGCATTTTACCACGACCGCTCCATTCAATAGTTTCATCTGTTGGGTGGCGATATTTCATTGGGACTTTATTTGTTCTAATACCAATATCTTTTTCCGTATATACATCATCCAAGCTCAAACCTGATGCTTGCAAAAGATTCTCAATTTTTTGACGAATACTCTCTGCTTCGACTTTTTTTCTTTCTTCAATTTCATGACTGATTTCAATCATTAATACTTCTAACTGAGATAAAGAATATTTTTTATAATCAATTTTCATAAACTACCTATTTACATTTAACGTTGATTCAATATGTATTATATAATATTTAATATATTATATTCATAAATAATTATTATTGCATGTAAAATATACTTTTCACTATATACAAATAAAATTACTTGTTTTCTATTCAAAACATATTTTATCAAAAAATAATAAGAAATGTAAATTATCTTTTAACCTATATAATGTCAATATAAATATATTATTCTTATGATCTTATATCTCAATCAAGACTTTAAATTATCTTTTCTATTTTCTTTCTTTTACACAAAGAAAAGCCCACTCAATGAGTGGGCTATTCATGTTAGACCCTGGAGATGACCTACTTTCACATGGGGAGGCCCCACACTATCATCGGCGCAGCTACGTTTCACTTCTGAGTTCGGAATGGATTCAGGTGGTACCATAGCGCTATTGTCTCCAGGAAAACTGGTGGTTGGATGTTATTATCAACACCGCAACAGCATTCTTTGGTTTAGTTGGTTAGCTTTCGCTTGCGTCGTATATCGACATTATTGTGTTACAATTCTGAGACCTATTATATGGTCAAGCCTCACGGGTCATTAGTATTGGTTAGCTCAATGCATTACTGCACTTACACACCCAACCTATCAACGTCGTAGTCTCCGACGGACCTTTAGAGAGGTTAAACCTCTAGGGAAATCTAATCTTAGGGTGGGCTTCCCGCTTAGATGCTTTCAGCGGTTATCCCGTCCGTATTTAGCTACCCGGCAATGCCATTGGCATGACAACCGGAACACCAGAGATACGTCCACTTCGGTCCTCTCGTACTAGAAGAAGCTCCCTTCAAATTTCCAACGCCCACGGCAGATAGGGACCGAACTGTCTCACGACGTTCTGAACCCAACTCGCGTACCACTTTAAATGGCGAACAGCCATACCCTTGGGACCGACTACAGCCCCAGGATGTGATGAGTCGACATCGAGGTGCCAAACTCCGCCGTCGATATGGACTCTTGGGCGGAATCAGCCTGTTATCCCCGGAGTACCTTTTATCCGTTGAGCGATGGCCTTTCCATACAGAACCACCGGATCACTAAAACCTACTTTCGTACCTGCTCGACTTGTCTGTCTCGCAGTCAAGCACCCTTATGCTTTTGCACTCAAAAGCGCGATTTCCGACCGCGCTGAGGGTACCTTCGCACTCCTCCGTTACTCTTTCGGAGGAGACCGCCCCAGTCAAACTACCCACCATGCAATGTCCCCGATCCAGATAATGGACCTAGGTTAGAATTTCAAATATTTCAGGGTGGTATTTCAAGGATGGCTCCACTCAAACTGGCGTCTGAGTTTCAAAGCCTCCCACCTATCCTACACAAAAAGATTCAAAATCCACTGCAAAGCTATAGTAAAGGTTCACGGGGTCTTTCCGTCTTGCCGCGGGTACACCGCATCTTCACGGTGATTTCAATTTCACTGAGTCTCGGGTGGAGACAGTGTGGCCATCATTACGCCATTCGTGCAGGTCGGAACTTACCCGACAAGGAATTTCGCTACCTTAGGACCGTTATAGTTACGGCCGCCGTTTACTGGGGCTTCGATCAAGAGCTTCGCGTTACCGCTAACCCCATCAATTAACCTTCCAGCACCGGGCAGGCGTCAGACCCTATACTTCCACTTTCGTGTTTGCAGAGTCCTGTGTTTTTGATAAACAGTTGCAGCCACCTTTTCACTGCGGCCCTCTCAAGCTTACTGCGTAAAGCATTCACCTAAAAGGGCGTACCTTCTCCCGAAGTTACGGTACAATTTTGCCGAGTTCCTTCACCCGAGTTCTCTCAAGCACCTTA
>NZ_CP168032.1:412500-550000 GCF_056716055.1 Wohlfahrtiimonas sp. XWW7
AGGACCAGCACCAAATGCCAATCCTGTTAAATCATTCACATCAACCTCTGCTTCTTGCATCACCTCTTCCACCATTGGTTTTAATAACTCAATATGCTTACGAGGCGCGACAAGATAGCGCTCTATCAACTCTCCATCCATATAAAGCGCAGCAGAACACGCCTCTGTTGATGTATCAATTGCTAAAATTTTCACGCTTGTTCATCCATTGTGTAAATATCACCACAATATGGGCATGTTACCGAACCATCTTCATTCAGTGCTAAATAAACTCTTGGATGCAGATCCCACACATCGACATTCTCTGGTGGACAACAAACAATCACTTCTCTATCTTTAACATGGTGAGTCTCAGGATGAGCATTCATTAGATATTCCCTCTATAATTTTGATTAACGAGAAATTGGCTTATATTTCAAACGATGAGGTTGATCCGCATCCATACCTAAACGACGTTTACGATCAACTTCGTAATCTGCATAGTTACCTTGGAACCATTCAACGTGTGAATTACCTTCAAACGCTAAGATATGCGTTGCAACACGATCCAAGAACCAGCGATCATGCGAGATTACCACAACACAACCTGCAAATGCTAAGATCGCATCTTCAAGTGCACGCAATGTTTCAACGTCCAAGTCATTCGTTGGCTCATCCAGCAAGATAACATTGCCACCAGAACGCAATACTTTCGCTAAGTGAACACGATTACGCTCACCGCCTGATAAATCCTTGATGAATTTCTGCTGATCTGAGCCTTTAAAGTTAAAACGACCACAATATGCGCGTGAAGGGATTTCATAAGTACCTACACGAATAATATCTTGTCCTTCAGAAATCTCTTCCCAAACTGTCTTGCTACCATCCAAAGTGTCGCGGCTTTGGTCTACATAAGCCAATTGAACAGTTTCACCAACACGGAATGTTCCTTGATCTGGTTCTAAATGGCCAGTCATTAACTTAAATAGTGTTGATTTACCTGCACCATTTGGACCAATCACACCAACAATACCGCCGCGAGGCAAATTAAAGCTTAAGTTTTCATACAACAATTTATCGCCAAATGCTTTTGCAACATCTGTCGCTTCAATCACTAATTCACCCAAACGTGGGCCTGCTGGAATATAAATTTCCATTGTTTCGTTACGTTTTTGGAATTCTTGGCTTTCCAACTCTTCAAAACGCTGAATACGCGCTTTAGACTTAGCTTGACGGCCTTTAGCATTTTGACGAACCCATTCCAACTCTTGTTTCAATGTTTTAGCAAATGCTTCTTCTTGCTTTTGTTCAGTCTCTAAACGCTTATTTTTTTGCTCTAACCAGTTAGAGTAGTTACCTTCCCATGGAATACCATGTCCACGGTCAAGTTCTAAGATCCAACCCGCAACATTATCTAAGAAATAACGATCATGCGTTACTGCAACAACAGTACCAGGATAATCATGTAAGAAACGCTCCAACCAAGCCACAGATTCAGCATCCAAGTGGTTTGTTGGTTCATCTAATAACAACATATCTGGTTTAGATAATAATAATTTACATAAAGCAACACGACGTTTTTCACCGCCTGACAATACTGTCACATCAGCGTCCATAGGTGGTAAACGCAATGCATCTGCTGCGATTTCCAATTGACGCTCTAGCGCATGGCCATCAACCGTGCTTAAGAAAGATTCCAATTCTGCTTGCTTAGATGCCAATGCATCAAAGTCTGCATCTGGTTCCGCGTACGCTGCGTAAACTTTGTCTAATTCAGCCAACGCTTCTTTAATTGGGCCTAATGCTTGTTCTAAGTTACCACGAACATCCACTGTTTCATCCAATTGTGGCTCTTGTGCTAAGTAACCAATTTTAATACCAGTTTGAGCACGAGCTTCACCTTGAATCTCTTTATCAACGCCAGCCATGATCTTCAATAATGTGGATTTACCCGCACCATTCAAACCCAAAATACCGATTTTTGCGCCTGGGAAGAAAGAAAGTGAAATGTTTTTCAAGATCTCCCTTTTCGGTGGAACGATCTTGCTTACTCGGTTCATAGTATAGATAAACTGCGCCATACTTATTTGTTTTCCTTAAGTAGTAATATAAAAAATGAAGCCATTTTACCCTATTCGTGTTGAAAACGCTTGTTTTCAATGACAAATGTCAAAACCTATCATTTTCAGGCAGATTACAGCATATTTCCCTTGCTTTAACCCGAGTTCAAAATGGCTATTTAATAAGAAAAATGATACAACTAATCCATATAATTTATGAAAATATTCCAAATAGTCATTCACTAAATTTTTTTGGAGGTGCTCAATGAGCTCACCACAGAATAATAAAGCAAAAACAAGCCTGATTGTTGCAGCCATTGCCATCATTGCAGGTGCAGGTTGGTATTTTTCACAAGATGATCTTCAAGGCATTACAGCAAGTAATGGCCGAATTGAAGTAACACCATTGGATATTTCCACTAAGTTACCTGGCAGGATTAATACAATATCCGCCGATGAAGGTGATTATGTCGAAAAAGGTCAAGTTCTAGCAGTGATGCAATTGGATACTTTAGAAGCCCAATTAAATGAAGCTAAAGCACATCATCAACAAGCCATTCATCAAGCAAACAGCGCAAAAGCTGTGATCGCAGCAAGAGAAAGTGACAAAGCAGCCGCACAATCTGCGGTTTCTGCCAAAGAGAGCCAATTATATGCCGCAAATCGAAAATTACAGAGAATCCAAACATTAACATCAAAAGGTGCAACAACTGAACAAGATTTAGATGATCAAGAAGCTTACACCAAAGTTTTACAAGCTGAAATAGAAACAGCTAAAGCACGAGTTCAAGCAGCTCAAGCTGCGATTGATGCAGCCAAAGCGCAATATGTTGCCACAGAATCCCAGATCACAGCAGCACAAGCAACCATTGATCGTATTCAAGCAGACATTAAAGATGCAAACTTAATCGCCCCAGTCAAAGGCCGTATTCAATATAGAATTGCAGAACCTGGCGAAGTTTTAGGTGCAGGCGGCAAAGTTTTAAACTTATTAGACTTATCAAAAGTTCACATGACATTTTTCTTGCCAACACAAGCCATCATTGGCTTAGTGGCAGGCGAACAGGACGGTTCTGAAGTGCGCATTATATTGGATGGCGCCCCTGAATATGTGATTCCTGCACGCATTACTTTCATTTCTGCTGAGGCACAATTCACACCCAAAACAGTACAAACTGAAGATGAGCGCCAAAAATTAATGTACAGGGTTAAAGCAACATTTGATCCTGAATTACTCAAAAAGTACCAAAAATATATTAAAACTGGCGTCACAGGTGCAGCCTATATTAAAACAGATGATGAAATGCCTTGGCCAAAGCGCTTTGACATCAAACTATTGGAAGAACCTTCTGCTGAATAACTAACGGAAGGAGCTATCATGAAAAATCAATTCGTTGTCGCAATCAATGATCTTTCACTGAAATATGGTGAAATCACAGCACTGGATCATTTATCCATTCAAATCCCCACCAATATTGTTGTGGGATTAATTGGTCCAGATGGCGTTGGTAAATCGAGTTTACTTTCACTCATTTCAGGTGCACGCGCTATGCAAACGGGCGACATTTCAGTACTCAATGGAGACATGCGCCAAAAATCAGTGCGTGATGAAATTTGTCCCCGCATTGCTTATATGCCACAAGGGTTAGGTAAAAATCTCTATCCAACGCTTTCAGTCGAAGAAAATCTACAATTCTTTGGTCGTTTATTTGGACACGATGAATATGAGCGTAGACAACGCATTGATGATCTCACAAAAAGCACAGGTTTATATCCCTTCTTAAATCGCCCTGCAGGTAAATTATCTGGCGGAATGAAGCAAAAATTAGGCTTATGCTGTGCACTCATTCATGATCCTGATCTATTAATTTTAGACGAACCAACAACTGGCGTTGATCCTTTAGCTCGGGCACAGTTTTGGGATCTCATTGATCGCATTCGATTAGAAAGACCACAAATGAGCGTCATTGTGGCCACGGCTTATATGGATGAAGCCGAGCGTTTCGATTGGCTCATTGCCATGGATGATGGCAAAATTTTAGATACAGGCACACCAAAAGAGCTCTTACAGAAAACTGATAGTGATAATCTAGAAAGCGCGTTCATCCAGTTATTACCCAAAGAAAAACGTGAAAATTTCGAGCCTGTTAAAGTGCCTCCTTTAACATTTGAAGATGCTTCCATTGCAATTAAAGCTGACAGTTTAACCATGCGCTTTGGCGATTTTACTGCGGTTGATAATGTCAGTTTTGAAATCCATAAAGGTGAAATTTTTGGATTCTTAGGCTCCAATGGCTGCGGCAAATCCACTACTATGAAAATGCTTACAGGCCTATTACCCGCAACTGAAGGGAAAGCTTGGCTATTTGGTAAAGAAATTGATCCTAAAGATTTAGATACTCGCCGCCGCGTCGGGTATATGTCGCAAGCCTTCTCTTTATATAGTGAATTAACGGTATTACAAAACCTCGAATTACATGCGCGCTTATTCCATGTGCCTGACAATAAAATCAATGGGCGCATTAATGAAATGGTTGCACGCTTTGAGCTCAAAGATGTATTACATGCTTTACCTGATGATATTCCGCTTGGTATGCGTCAACGACTATCCTTAGCTGTTGCCATGGTGCACAAACCTGAGCTATTAATTCTTGATGAGCCAACATCAGGTGTTGATCCTGTTGCACGTGATAATTTCTGGCGTTTATTAATTGATTTATCTCGCAATGATGGCGTAACAATCTTTATTTCTACACACTTTATGAATGAAGCGCTGCGTTGTGACCGAATGTCCATGATGCATGCTGGCAAAGTGCTAGATAGTGATACGCCTCAGAAATTAATTGAAAAGCAAGGAACTGAAACATTAGAAGAAGCTTTTATCAAATACCTGATTGATGCAGGTGCTGGTACAGATGAATCAAATCAACCCAAAACATTGACACGCGATCACCCCGAAGATTCCACAACCAAACATTTCAAACGCTTTAGTTGGCAACGGTTATTAAGCTATACGTGGCGAGAAGCCTTGGAATTAAAACGTGATCCGATCCGTGCAACATTAGCATTATTAGGTTCAATCATTTTAATGATCGCCATTGGCTTTGGTATTACTCTGGACGTCGAAGATCTACCTTATGCAATCTTTGACCGAGACCAAACGACATTAAGCCACAACTATGCCAACAACATTTCAGGCTCTCGTTACTTTGTAGAGAAACCTCCAATTCATAGCTATGAAGAGTTGGATCGGCGGATGCAAAGTGGAGAAATTGCATTAGCAATAGAAATCCCTGGAAACTTTGCCCGAGATATTGCCAAAGGTACACCTGTTGCCATTGGCGCTTGGGTGGATGGCGCAATGCCAAAACGCGCAGAAACCATTCGCGGTTATGTCCAAGGTTTGCATCAAGGTTGGTTAATGAATGTTGCCAAATATGAATATGGTATTGAACTAAAACCCGCTTTCAATGTGGAAATGCGTTATCGCTATAATCCTGACATTAAGAGTATCCAAGCCATTGTTCCTGCTATCATTCCTATTTTATTGCTGTTAATTCCTTCAATGCTCACTGCACTTTCTGTTGTGCGTGAAAAAGAGATGGGCTCCATCATTAATCTTTATGTTACACCTGTTACAAAACTTGAGTTTTTACTTGGTAAGCAATTGCCATACATCGCAATATCAATGCTCAACTACGTTTTAATGATCATATTGGCCATCTACTTTTTTGGTGTACCAATGAAAGGCAGCTTCTTAGCTTTATCATTGGTGACATTACTATTTTGTCTGTTCTCAACAGGTTTTGGGCTATTTGCATCCACACTCACAAAAAGTCAAATTGGTGCAATATTCTTCACGGTGATTGGTACCTTGATTCCTGCCATCCAATTTTCAGGCTTGATCAACCCTGTTTCTTCTTTAGATTCTTTAGGCGCAATCATTGGCAGAGTTTATCCAACAGCACATATGCTAACGGCTTCTCGTGGTGTTTTCAGCAAAGCATTGCACATCAATTCACTCGGCCATGAGTTTATGATATTAGCGATTGTGGCGCCCATCATTATTTTGGCAAGTGTTTTGCTTTTGAAGAAACAGGAGGCGTAACATGAATCGTCAGAATATCGCCAACATCTATCATCTGGGCGTTAAAGAATTATGGAGCTTAATCCGCGATCCCATTCTTTTAATTCTCATCGCTTTTACATTCACCGTTTCTGTTTACACAGCCGCAACTGCGATGCCAGATGGTTTAAAAAATGCTTCCATTGTATTCGTGGATGAAGATCGTTCCACGCTGTCCAATAGAATTAAAACAGCTTTTTATCCACCTGAATTCACACAGCCAGAAGAGATCAATCTCAATGAAATGGATCGCGGTTTAGATAAAGGTGATTACACATTTGTTGTCAACATTCCGCCCTATTTTCAAAAAGATATTATGGCAGGCAAACAACCCTCGATTCAGCTAAACATTGATGCTACACGAATGTCACAAGCATTTACTGGCAATATGATTGTGAACCAAATTATTAATGGTGAGATCAATGAATTTATGGATCGTACGCGCCATGCTCAACAATATCCTGTGACTATTGAAGAACGTATGCGCTTTAATCCCAATTTAACTGCATCGTGGTTTGGCGCATTGATTGAGGTGATTAATCTCATCACGTTATTAACGATTGTATTAACGGGCGCTGCTTTAATACGTGAGCAAGAAAAAGGTACAGTGGAGCATCTACTTGTGATGCCATTAACACCTTTTGAAATTATGTTATCCAAGATTTGGTCGATGGGCATTGTTGTTTTAATCTCGGCAACATTATCTTTAATCTTTGTAGTTAAGGGCGCTTTAAATGTGCCCATTATTGGCTCCATTCCATTATTTTTAGTTGGTTCTGCACTACATCTATTCGCAGTCAGCGCGATCGGCATCTATTTAGCAACCATTGCACGTAATATGCCTCAATTTGGAATGTTAATGTTATTAGTACTCATCCCTCTACAAATGTTATCGGGCGGTATGACGCCACGAGAAAGCATGCCAGAAATCATTCAAAATGTCATGCTTATTGCACCCACAACACACTTTATTGAACTTGGTAAAGCGATTCTGTTCAAAGATGCAGGTTTTGCAATCGTTTGGAAACAATTTGTTATGTTATTACTGATTGGCAGCCTATTTTTCTACTTTGCTCACAAACGTTTTCGATCTACAATCTCAAAAATGGCTTAAAAAAATTATAAGAGGAAAATCCATGACACAAGAATCACAAAGCACAACACACAAAATATCTTCACCTGTAGAACTGTTAAACATTATCCAAAAGATTGAGTTATCCCCCAGCCACCATCTATTCTATTTAGGATTAAATAGTCCAAATGATGTTGCTAACTGTGGTTCACAACTTTCATTGGACGTTTCTCGTAATCCTTTAATCGCACTCTTTTTTGCTTGTGTAGATAATAGTCCAAATGATGGTGAGATCATCATTTATCATATCCCGAAACAAAAAATTAGCCGTGCATTAATGGGCCATGATAATGACATCCTTGTCCGAACAGAGCGAGGCACTTTCATATTTGTGAATGACCAACAACATGAAGCCAGCTTATTAGCGAAGGATAAATTGAGTAAAGCGCCCCTTGAAATCATTGTGGATCAAGATGCAAAACGCTCTATTATCCACGAGCTAGAAAAACTTGGTGTTTCTATGATTACACTTTATCCAGAAATGGCTTAATCAATTACTTTACATTTAGCCTGTTGCTGATCAATCGCCCATTGGATATGTTTTTTAAGAAAATCTTCTTCCATCTCCAAAGCTTGTAAAGCCTGAATGATTTCAGGATTATAGCTAGCATTACCTAATGCAACAGTGATATTTCGAATGAAACGAGCATGCCCAATTCGACGAATTGGCATGCCTTCTGTTTTCTTTAAAAAGGTAGTTTCATTCCACTTTAATAAATCTAATAAGCCAATGTCATTTAATGAATGTCGTGGTGTAAAATCTTCCAATACTTCATGATTCGCAAAACGATTCCATGGACAAAACAGCTGACAATCATCACAGCCAAAGATTCGATTGCCCATTAATGGACGAAGCTCTTCATCAATTTCGCCATAATGTTCGATCGTTAAGTAAGAAATACAGCGACGCGCATCCACAACATGCGGCGAAACAATCGCGCCCGTTGGACATTTTTGAATACATTTAGTACAGCGACCACAATGCTTATCCACAGGTTCACTTGGGATAACAATTGGCAACGTAATGAATAATTCACCCAAGAAAAAATAAGAACCTTTTTCACGGTCAATGATCAATGTATTTTTGCCGCTGAAACCCAAACCAGATCGCTCTGCTAATTCGCGTTCTAAAATTGGTGCGCTATCTGTAAATGCACGAAATTCTACATCAGGAAAATGTTCACGAATCCATTCACCTAATTTCGTTAATCGTTTACGAATCACATTATGATAATCTCGCCCTAAAGCATAACGTGCGATATACGCCTGCTGATCCTGCTTGAGCGTAATCATCGCTTCATCATTGTTGTGATAATACGGCAAGCGGAACGTCAAAATACTTTGGGTATTATCCATCAATGCACCAGGTGTAAAGCGCAAATCTCCATGCTTTTCCATATAATCCATTGTGCCGTGATAGCCTTTCTCTAACCAAGCTTCATAGCCTGCTTTCACATCCAATGGATCGGGCGATTGACTGCTAACATGCGTAAAGCCCAAATCTTGGGCTTTATCGGTTAATGCGGTAATGAATATCGGATCATTACAATCTGTAAACTGCTTATCCACGTAATTTCTTATGTAATCCCACTTCAACAATCGGATGAATAAAGCTACTCACATCGCCGTGCAAACGGAATGCTTCTTTAATCATGGATGAAGAAATAAATGAATATTTTTCTGATGGTGTTAAAAATAGTGTTTCCACTTCTGGACGTAAATTACGATTCAAACTCGCCATTTGAAATTCATATTCAAAGTCTGAAACGGCACGCAATCCTCGAATGATCACATCCGCTTTCATCTCTTTCATGTAATGAACCAGCAATGTTCTGAAACCTTGCACTTCAATATTTTCATCATTTTGAAAGATCTCTTCTGCCATTGCAATGCGCTCTTCCACTGTGAACAATGGACGTTTCGATGGAGAGGTTTCACTCGCAATCGCCACAATAACTTTATCAAAAATACGCGCAGCTCTTCTTGCAATATCGATGTGCCCATTCGTGATGGGATCAAATGTTCCAGGATAAACAGCGATGGTTTGTGTCATAATGATCTCTTTATTGTCACAAAAGAAAATGGGTATTATAACTTATGTCGGCATTCAATCCCCGAGCTTTATTGCATAAAAATCCTGAGTTATTGAAAGATCATGCTTTTTTGCACCATGAAATTGCAGAACGGCTTGTCACTTATCTGCAAGAGAATCCTACTTTTTCCCCAAAAAGCATTTTAGAAATGGGCAAAATGGATCAACAATTAATGACTGTATTTCAGGAAGCTTACCCGAATACAAGTTATGGAGAATTGAATGAAGGCGATGATCAAGCACCTGCGGATCTTATTATCAGCAATCTTTATCTACAAAACTCCGCCAATATCGAAACCACGATTCAAACCATGAAAGATCATTTGAATCCCAATGGTAAAATCTTTTTAAGCACTATCGCTGAAGGTAGTTTTGAGCATTGTATGATGGTGGATGGCCCAGAATTCAATGAATATCCTTCCATTAAGCGCTTAGGTGATTACTTACATTCGCAAGGCTTTGTGGATGTGATTATGCATTTGGAAAAAATTACTTTGCAATACAATGATCTTCAAGCATTATTGAAAGATATTCGTGTTGCTGGCGGGCGATTACAAGCGCCATTGATGAAAGGTTTACGCACTCAAAATTGGTATCAAGCTTGGGTGAATCATATGCATGAACAGGCTGATGACAATGGCATTTATGAAATCACCATCGAAATTTTGTATGGCCATGCACAAATGCCACCATTGCATTCAGCGCCGTTGAATGACAAGAACGAAGCTTTCTTTGATTTGAAAAAGCTCCGTACTCAAAATTTGTAATCTTTTAATCTAAAGTTGCTCAACTGCTCTTCATGAAGCATCCAATATGAAGAGCAATTTTTATATTGAGTGATTAGTGAACTATCGCACTCTTGTTATTCAACAACTCAGCCAATGTATTCCAGCCATAAGCTTTTGCATAATCTTCCGCTGTTTTGCCAAAGTTATTTTTAATAGATGCATCAGCGCCTTTTGCTAACAAAGTTTTTACAGAAACTAAGTTGCCTGCAATCGCTTCACGAATCAGCATTGTATTGCCCATTTCATCAACATTTACCAATTCAGCAGGATTTTCTGCCAAAAATTCACCCAAAGATTCTGCCATATTCCGATCCATTGGATGACTATCATGTTCAGCATCATCAAATAACATCAATGACACAGAAAAATCTTCATTGAAGGCTAAGCCCCAAGCTTGATCATGCTCTTTGCGCTCTTTATCACCCATTAATTGACGAATTGCTTGGATAGAAAAACCACCACAAACTTTTTCGCCATCACTCAACAACCAATCTTCCACATCACTCACACGAATACTGACTTGATCACCCACTTCTACATTCGTTAATTCATTAGGTTCATTGATCAAAGTACCCATGATTGCTTCGCCATCGAAGTAGATATCGTTGATCCACATGTGCTCCACAATTGGTTCACCGCCTTCCACATCTTGAGAAAATGCAGCTTTCACACTCGCAATCGACAATGCAGGAATAATTCTGCGATATTCCCATGATAATTCACGCCAAAAATATGGAAATGTTGCTTGTGCATGTTCAAATGCCTCTAGCATAGACATCTCATCCTGTTCAAAAAACGTAATCAAATTATCATTTGTTGTATCTTCAATATCTACATTCTTGCGCTTAAAAAAGTTAAATATCCCCATGTTTTCCCTTCACTTAAATATTTATAAAATTTTTTATTCGAATGAATTATATATTCTTTAATAACACAGGATAATATTAATTTTAATCTCTAAGAACATGTTAATATCAGGCACTATTACGGATTAATATGAAGTGATTAATATGCATAACAATAATTCATTACCGCCCTATATCGGCCTTCATGACAAAGTGATTTTATATGATGGCATTTGCCGATTATGTGCAGGTTGGGCAAAATTTATTATTCGTCACGATCATAAACATCATTTTAAACTTGTCACCGTGCAATCGCCTGAAGGGCAAGCTTTACTCGCACATTTCAATTTACCTTTAGATCACTATGAAACCATGGCATTGATTGAAGGCACGCAAATTTATACACAATCTACAGCTTTCATTCGTGTCATGGCGCGTTTGCCTTGGGTTTTTAAAGGTGCTGCGATCAGTTGGATCATTCCTAAATTTATCCGTGATTATCTCTATAAGAAAATCGCCCTGAATCGTTATCATCTCTTTGGCAAGAATGATTCCTGCATCATGCCAACGCCCGATCATACTGCTAGATTTTTGGACAAAACGATCAACGATGTTAATAAATCTAGTTATGAACATCAAATGCTGTATTTATTGCTAGGTAAAGATCAATATCAACATTTACCACAAATCATCAAAGAGTTTCATCAATCGCCCAATAGTGTTTGGCAAGGCTCAGCTCGAGTTGGTGGCACTCATTCACTATTATTGAATATCATTCGTACCATTAATTCATTACCTAAAATTACACCACAAACGCCGATCAATGTCAGCGTGCATTATCGTGGTAATGAAGAAGTTTGGGTAAGGCAATTTGGGCAAAATACTTTCACATCTTATTTAGGCTGCGATCTTAATAAGAAATTAATGTATGAACGCATTGGACCATTGCGGTTTTATTTTAAATTGCGCGTTGAAGCGAATGCTTTGCATTGGGATTTTGATTCTTTCTCTTTCCTGCATTGCCCACTACCAAAGTTTCTAGCACCGAAAGCAGATGCTCGTGAAAGTATATCGGAAGATGGTAAATACCAATTCATGGCATATGTTCATTTGCCAATACTAGGAACATTAGTAGATTATGATGGTGAATTAGTGGCAGACATAACCACATAGTGAATTTAAAACCTCATAAACTGTTGTATCTTGTAACGTATTTGCAATTTCATAATGAGATTGCCCATGATGTTCGGTGTGTAATTGAATCACTAATACAGGTTCTGAAACCCATTGACCATCTTTTCTCTCTTCAACTTCAATATGCTGAACATCATCCCAATCAATGCGCGATGAAAACACCTGCCCATTGATCACGCTGATGCCTTGCTGATCAAACAATATTGCCATCTCCGCTTTGGGCGCTTTTTTGAATCCTAATAAGGACAGTAATGATGTCTCACTTTTAGGCTGATAAAATACAGGCTCTTTACTATCAATCACAACAGGTGGATAAACCAAGCGATTTCTTTCAGCATTTAAACGATCCGTTAAATCCGAAAGATTATGCCCTTTAATCACATCTCTAAATAGTACTAATATCGGTGAATCGTACTGTTTCTGTAAACTTTTTTGGAAAATTCGCCCTGGCATATGTTTGAGCTTTCCAAGCTCAACATCATCACTTAACTCCACCACAATGTATTGCTTACTATATTTGCCTGATCGATCCAAGATATAGTCAAACTTTTGAATGTTCCCCCATGGAATTTCAATATCATCTTGTAATAAATAAGGATAACGAAAACCCGATGCAGTTGTTTCAATGGTTGGGTTTTTCGCATTTTTCTTCTGCACAACTAATACATAAGCAAAAAAGCAACCTGCTAATATCGAAATAACCACTGAAAAGATAATTAAGCTTTCGATGCCAAATGTTGGCATTGTTGCCAATATTGATAACAGCACTAGAAAAGATACGGGCAACACAACACCTAAGCCAATAATTAGTATAATTGTTTGCCAAAAAATAACCGTCATATCTCTATAAATCTTCATCCGTGCCCTTGCTAAATTTGCTTAATAATAATGATCCAATGAATTTTTCACTTCATAAACGCTAGTATCTTTCAGCGTATTAAAAATTTCATAATATTTTTTATCAGCATTTATGGATGATTTCAATTCGATCACTAGAACGGGCTGTGCAATTTTTTTACCTTTTTGTTGTGTTTCTATCTCTATGCTTAATACATCTTGCCACGCAATGGGCGGTGAAAATTTTTGATCATCCAGTATCTCAATACCTTCTTCATCAAAGCTAATCGCAATATCTGGGCTAAAGAACTCACGAATACGATCGTACAATAATTTAAGTATAATGAGTATCATCACTGCGCCAAAAATCATCATAAATATTTTAAGTTCGGAATTATCTCTAATCAAAAAATATGGAGGCGCTAAAAAACCTACGCTTGTCAAACCAATTGGGGTTAGCTGCTTTGTTAATGGCATATCGCTTTTGCTATAAAATACAGGCTCATCTTTATGAATAAACGCATGTGGTGCTGTCATGCGTTTACGCTCTGCATTTAAACGATCTGCAAGATCTGGAAGACTATAATCTTTAATGATGTCTTCAAAAAATATGAGTATCGGATGATCATATTTTTTCTGTACAGCTTTCAATAAACTCAGACCTGGCACTTTCTTAAAAGCGCCAACATCAATGCTGTTTTCTAATTCAACGACAATATAGTAACTTGTAGAATCTCCATCACTATCTTCAATATATTCAAATTTTTTAATATTTTCCCAACTGATTTCAGGATTATCACGCAATAAATAAGGATAGCGAATACCTGCTTCTGTAATCTCTATAGTTGGTTGATATATACAAAACAGGTGAAGAATAACACAATACACGCTGTACAAAACTATTATCCCAACGCCAATTAAAAGTAAGACGAGGATAAACCCTAGCCCACCACCACTTTTATCGATCATTAGTAATTCGACTAACTCCAACATTACAATAAATAGAATGGAGGAGCAGAAAATATAAAGCATATAACGCCACAAAATTCTCTTCATATCCCGATAAATTTTCATGCTAAATGATCCCATTAATAAATATTTTTATAACTATCTAGAAAAATTCATTCAATCTTTTTATTGCACCAATCAAACATCTTTTTAACGCACCTATTTAAAAGTACTAAAATGATCCCCATTGATTGGTACAATGATCCTATACTTAACCATTATTGTTTTACTTGGAGAATCTTATGTTTTCAGTAACAGACAACGCATTCAAACAGCTCGATATACAATTAGCATCCGCGGCTGAAAAATACATCAACATCGCAATTCGTAAATCAGGTTGCTCTGGTTATAAATATTTCATCGAATTATGTGATGATACAACAGACAAACTCGTATTAACAGAAAGCCCTGTCAAAATCGTGACGGACAAAGCAAACGAACCTTATGTACAAAATGTACAGTTAGATTATATTCAAGAAGGCTTAAATCGTAGCTTTAAGTTCAGTAATCCAGATGCGAAAAGCGAATGTGGTTGCGGCGAAAGCTTCATGTTTTAACTGAGGAATAGATTATGTGTGGAATTGCAGGGATATTAAGTTTTACAGACGTGCGCCCAGAAGCATCGCTTTTGGAGACAATGAGTGAACCATTAAAACGTCGTGGACCAGATGGCGGCAAAGTTTTTTGCGAAGGGCCAATTGGCTTTGCACATCGTCGTTTGGGCATCATTGATGTGGATTCGCGTGCGGATCAACCATTTCACCATATTGATACTGGCAATACAATGGTTTTCAACGGTACGATCTATAATTATCGTGAACTGCGTTCTGTATTAAAAGACAAGGGCCATCAATTCCATACAGAAAGTGATACAGAAGTATTATTAAAGTCTTATGCTGAATGGGGCGAAAAATGCGTCAATCATTTGATTGGTATGTTCGCCTTTGCCATTTGGGATCGCAAAAAACAAAAAATGTTTGTGGCGCGTGATCGCATTGGCATTAAGCCATTGTATTTCTCACATGATCAAAAGAATTTCCTATTTGCATCGAATACTCAGAGCTTATTAGCTTCTAAGTTAGTGGATACAGATATCAACCCAATTGCATTGCAATATATGTACACATTGCACGCAGTTGTGCCTGCGCCTTATACGATCTTTAAAGGTATTCATAAATTAAAGCCTGCTCACTATTTATGGGTAGATTTACAAGGCAAAATTGAAGAATTCCAATATTGGTCATTGGATGCTGAAAACAAACACAGCGATTGGACAGATGCTGATTGGCGCGATGCTATCGAGGACAAGTTGCGTACCGCTGTTCGTCGTCGTTTATTGGCAGCAGATGTTCCTGTCGGCGTTTTATTATCAGGTGGATTAGATTCTTCTTTAATCGTTGCTTTAGCGCATGAAGAAGGCATTAAAGATTTACAGACTTTCTCCATTGGCTTTGAAGATCAACCTGAAGAGAAAGGTTCAGAATTTGAATTTTCTGATCAAGTGGTTGAGCGTTACCAAACCAATCACTTCAAATATTTGATTGAAAATGGCCAAGCATTAACACGTTTACCTGAAGCTGTTTCACAAATGACTGAACCTTTATTTGGACAAGATGCTATTGGCTTCTACTTATTATCAGAGCAAGTTTCCAAGCAAGTTCGCGTCGTACAAAGTGGACAAGGCGCGGATGAAGTTTTTGGTGGTTATTTCTGGTATCCACAAATGGCAGAAAGCAATGAACGTGATCCTTTACTCCGCTTCAGCCAATACTATTTTGACCGTGATTATCCTGAATTATGCGATACATTTGCACCGAAATTCCAAATGGATGACATCGTGGGTGAATATGTCCGTGATCAATTAACAAAGCCTTATGCTTCGACTTATTTGGATCAAGTTTTCCGCTTTGATACCACAGCATTGATCGTGGATGATCCTGTAAAACGCGTGGATAACATGACGATGGCGCATGGCTTAGAAGCGCGCGTGCCATTCTTGGATCATGAATTAGTGGAATTGGCTGCAAGCATGCCAGAACATTACAAATTGATGCACGGTGGCAAAGGTATTTTGAAAGAAATCGCGCGTGGCAAGATTCCTGACAGCATCATTGATCGCCCGAAAGCATATTTCCCAATGCCTGCATTGAAATATGTTCGTGGTGAATTCTACGACATGATGCACTCAGCATTGACGAGCGAGAAAGCTAAATCACGCGGCATTTTTAATCCAAAATATGTGGATCGTTTATTGAATCATCCTGAATCACCTGATAACTTCACTCGCATTCAAGGTTCTAAGTTGTGGCACTCTGCCCTATTAGAAATTTGGCTACAAGAAGTTTTGTAGTTCTTAACCAATATTAATTCATAACAATACATCATCTCCAACGGGGATGATGTTGATCACTAAAAATATGGCTTTTAATTCCTCGGAATTTCTTAAAACAACGCCTACTAAACCCGGCATCTACATCATGCGTGATGATAAAGATGTCATCATTTATGTGGGCAAAGCTAAAAATCTTAAAAATCGCTTAACAAGCTATTTTCGTGCTTCAGGCTTATCCACGAAAACGATGGCGCTCGTAGCCAATATTCATTCCATTGAAGTCACGATCACCAATAGTGAAAACGATGCTTTACGATTAGAGAGCAATCTCATTAAAAAGCATCGCCCGCGCTATAACGTGAGCTTGATTGATGATAAAAGTTATCCTTATATTTATCTTTCCACAGGCAAATATCCGCGTTTATCTTATTATCGTGGTAGCAAAAAATTGAAAGGCCAATATTTTGGTCCTTATCCTTCCTCTTCCGTTGTACGCGAAACTTTAGATTTAATGAAGAAAATCTTCTTAGTTCGCCAATGTGAAGATTCTGTCTTTAAGCATCGCACGCGCCCTTGTCTGCAATATCAAATCAAGCGTTGCAGTGCGCCTTGCGTAGAGAAAGTTTCTGCCGAGCAATATCAAAAAGATGTACACAATGCTGTGATGTTTTTAGAAGGTAACTCACAAGGCTTAATCTCTGAATTAGTCCGCAAGATGCAAGAATATGTGGACGCTTTAGCCTTTGAAAAAGCAGCCATCATTCGTGATCAAGTGAAAGCTTTGCAATTCATTCAATCCAAAAATGACATTGAACAAGGCAATGCTTCCATTGATTTAATTGCTTATGTGCGTGAATCAGATATTCATGTGCTACAAGTTTTAACGATTCGTGATGGCCGAGTTTTAGGTGCGCGTGCTTATTTCCCAAAAGTGCCTGATGATACGGAAGCTGATGAAGTAATGCGAAGCTTCATCGAGCAATATTATGACATTGCAAGAAAGCCACCACGTAATATCATCCTCAACATTCCGTTACAATTGGAAGATCAAGTTTGGCTAGAAAGTAGTTTAACGGATTTGGCTGAACGCAAAGTGATTTTGCAAAATAATGTGAAGGGTCAACGCGCACGCTGGCTAGAACTCGCAGCCAAAAATGCCGAGCAAGCGATCGAGATTAAATTGGCAAGCTCAAGCAATATCACGCACCGTTTACACAGTTTAGCGAAAGTATTGGATCTCGATATTATTAAGCGCATCGAATGCTTTGATATTTCCCACAGCTTTGGGGAAAAAACTGTGGCTTCTGATGTGGTTTATACACACGAAGGATTCACCAAGAAATTCTATCGCCGATTCAACATCGAAGACATTACAGGCGGTGATGATTATGCCGCAATGCGCCAAGCATTAACGCGCCGTTTCAGTAATACTGAAGATAATCCTTTGCCTGATATTCTCTTAATTGATGGTGGTAAAAATCAATTAAATGTTGGGATTGAAGTGATGGATGAACTCAATATCCATTCGGTTTTATTGATCGGCGTTGCCAAAGGTGAAGGCAGAAAAGTTGGCTTAGAAACTTTATGGAAAGCAGGCGATGACATTCCGATCCCGATTGAAAGTACAAGCGCCGCATTTCATTTGATCACACAAATTCGTGATGAAGCACATCGCTTTGCGATTGAAGGACATCGCTCTCAGCGTGATAAATTGCGCCGCCGCTCATTATTGGAAGATATCAAAGGCGTTGGCCCACAACGCAGAGCAACTTTGCTCAGCCATTTTGGTGGGTTGGAAGCTTTGAAAAAAGCAGACATCGAAGCCATTGCTAAAGTTCCCGGAATCAGTGAAACTTTAGCAAAAGTGATTTATGATGCATTGCATGAGAATTAAGGAAAATAACATGCTCAAACTCATCGCTGAAGATTTTATTGATCCCACAAAAATTAAGATCATTTTGCCTTTATATCAAGAACTCGTAGAAGCAACCCATAAAGAAGCAGGTTGCATTAGCTATGAGCTTTGCCATGATCTTAAAAATCCTGGGCACTTTATCTTTATAGAAGAATGGCAAGATTATGATGCATTGGATACCCATGTTGCTTCCGAGCATTTCCAACGCTTAGTGCCACAAATTGATGCTTATAGCATTAAAGAAGGTAGATTCACACACATAGAATCTGTTTTATTCACGCATTAAATACATTTGCATTTCTATTTTTGTGAAGTATACGCCTGCCCCGGATGTCTTAAATTATTTTCATAAAGACGCTGAAGTTTTCCTTCTGCTACCATAGGATTTAAATATGTCTTACGAATATTATCCGTATCTCTGTCAAGTAGAATAGCTATAACTTTGATACTTAAGTAATAATCTGAGCACAGCAACTCAATAATTTTTTCAACTTCATCTCTTTGACCTCTTCTTGACGCTCTAATATTAACAGTTAAGCCATAGAAATAATCGAGAATATCCTTTGGAATTTGCTGTACCTCAATAAATACTGACAGTGTAAGCTCCGGCGTAAGCTCCGGCGTAAGCTCCGGCGTAAGCTCCGGCGTAAGCTCCGGCGTAACACTTAAATTGTCATTTTTTTCCTGTATTCCCAACCACTTATGAAGATCATCGTTATTGAGCGTATCATCAATTAATAGAACATGTTCTTCCGACGGTAATTTAAACCCAAACTCATCATTCTGATTTTTAAAAATTGACAACCAAGGTAAATAATAAATACGTCCTCTGCTCTTTCCATAAGCACGTAAAATATTATCAGCAACTAATTTAGTTAGCATTTTTGTAATATCTGAAGCATGGTTATCACACATTGTTTGTATGCGATTATTATTAACTCTTAGCTCAATATAAGCTGTTGCAACTGTTAATTTCTCTAGTTCAGTAAGACTTTGGAAAATATCACCTAACTTCTCTTGCAGAGTTTGCATAACGCTATCTGGAAGTAAACTATGCATCGTAAGCTTAATTAGTGTTTGTTCCGGATTATCTATCTGCTCAAATACAGGTTGTTGCCATTGCTGAAGTTTCCAACCATGAACAATATTAGGTATACCAGATCCCGCTTTTTCACCATAACCAACTAATTGAAACATAGTCTGTAAACGTCTATTACGACAATCACTATTACCACCAGCCAAAGCTAACTCTAAGGGAACTCGCATCAATCCTGGGTTACGAAATCCAAAGAGATCCGGTCGCTTTACTATTAAAATGGACATACGACCAGAATAATCTGCATGAATAAGACTATTTACTAAAGCTTCTCTAAGTGCGACATGAACAGGAGTATCATCCTGCCTTTGCCCATCATTTACACTAAAAGGTACTTGCAAATCTTTAACTAGCTTAGGATATACTTTTCTAAAAAAATCATAAATATTCCCTGACCATGTTCCATCAACGGCAACTCGGTCAATCCAACGTCTTTCAGTTTTAGCCTCTGGCCTCTCTTGATAATCCAACATGAAATTTGGTAACGCATCAACAATTGATTCAGATTGCCCAAACATTAACAAACCAGCTAAACGGACTTTGGTTTCTCTAGAAGATCTCTCAATACCTAAAGCACCGATTTTAACTAGGAATTCTTCTAAAGGTAAATCAATCCATGAATGCCCTACTTTCACAGCAGAAAATCTATTTCGATAGGCAGAGATTGTAGACATATCAAAGTCCTCTATCGAAAATCCAGATAAAAACTTTTCATCTCTAGAATCTTCTACCTGTTCAGCAAGTAGACGTTTGACAGTTTCTTTATCAGCTCTAAAATCCCCCTCATTCTGACGAATATATGTTTCCTTCATAACTTTATCATCTAAATAAACAGGTTTTTGATGCCTATCTGCTCGAGGAATGGTAATTCGGATGACATTAACCCCATCAATACTAACAACAGAGAAAGATTCCTCTGAAAGTAAATTACAACTCACTTTTTGAGGATTATTAATAGTGCTGAATAAATCTTTTTTTACTCTTTCTATATCTTTAATACCAATAGGAGTAAATATATTATTTTTTTCAGCTATTCCTAACCAAACTTCACCACCAACAGTATTAGCCATCGCAGAATAAGTAGGCCAAAAATCTTTAGGTAATTCTCCTTGTCCATCTTTACCTTGAGCTGCCTTGCATTCAATTTCTTGCCCTTCCGCAATTATATAAAAATCTTCTAATAATAAATTTTCCATGAACATGACAGCCTTAAAAGTATGCAATATATTCTCTATAATTCTACCAAAAATAACATATTGATGAGTTGATAGATTCTCTCACCCTACTAATAAGATAAGAACTTTACGCATTTCCAACGTTTAGTACCACAAATTGATGCTTATAGAATCGCAGAAGGTAGATTCACTCACATGGAGCCTGTTTTATTTAAAGATTAAGCATTATAATAAATGGATCTTCCCCAATATCTTTTGGATATTCTCACAATGATCTTTCGCAAGCAGTGAATGACAGCTTTAGGCACTAGTTTAGTGTCACGCTTGAATGTGTTAAAGACTTAACGCTGCTGCTTGTTATCGCCTTTAGCACAACTATTCTCATTCCAAAAAAGTGCTAAAGATGAATTATTCTCAATATAAACATGATGTTATAGCTATTCCATGCGGATGGCTTTTTGTCGTGTTCGATTTTTACCAAGGAAATTCTCATGAATCCTAATCTTCCGCTTTCATTTCATGATGCCAAATTCTGCACCATTCGCTTAAAACCTGGCGATGATCTGCTCCATGAAATCAGAATCCTAGCCACAACGCACAATATCAAAGCAGGCTTCATTGCTTCATCTGTCGGTAGCTTATCGCAATTTGGCTTGCGCTATGCAGGTAAACCTGATGCAACGATCCAACAAGGTTGCTATGAGATCGTTTCCTTAATCGGCACAATCGAAACTACAGGCGAGCATATTCATCTATCTGTTTCTGATGAAAATGGTGCAATGCTTGGTGGACATGTAATGGAAGGCTGCATAGTACGCACCACTTTAGAAATCGTCATTGGCATTTTAGACAATTGCCAATATAGCCGAGAACATTGTGATCTCTCAGGCTACGATGAACTTATTATCACATCTATTTAATTCAATATTTTAATTATTTAAAGGAAATATCATGGCCATTGATCGTAAATTTTTAACCACTCACATGCTTGTCTTAATCTCCACTTGTATCGCCATTAACATGGTGCTTGGCCAAGTGGCTTCTATGATCAAGCTCCCGATCTTTTTAGATTCCATTGGTACATTCATTGCAGCATTATTGGGCGGGCCTTGGATTGCTGCATTGACAGGTTTATTGACTAACTTAATTTGGGGATTAATCTCTTCGCCTGTTGCCGCAGCTTTTGCCCCTGTTGCTATGATCATTGGTATTGCTGCAGGTTATTTGGCTCGCTTTGGCATGTTTAACAATTGGTATAAAGTTATCATCAGCGGTGTAATCATTACATTATGCGTAACAATCGTTGCAACACCGATCCGTACTTATTTATTCGCAGGCGTAACAGGTAGCGGCGCCGACTTTATTGTGGCTTATATCCATGCGACAGGTGAAAAGTTATGGCAATCCGTTGCTTCAACAATCATTTTGGCAAACTTAGCCGATAAAATCATCACAGGTTTAATCGCATGGCAATTAGTGAAACACTTGCCAAAACGTACAAAACAACAGTTCCCACAACAGATCCAATGATGAAAAAACTCCATCCTTTCACAGCGCTAACAATATGGGCAATCGTTGCAGTACAAGCCCTATTGTTACCGCTTGGTATATCTTTGATCATCCTAGCATTAAGCACTGTATTGTGCTTAATTGCATGGCAACCCAGCCGATATCGTTTACGTTATGTATTATTGCTCATGATTCCTATGGCTTTAGGTTTTTGGTTGGTGCATGGTGGTTTGTTGCATTCATGGCTCGGTAATGAAATCAACCCAAAAGCACAACAACATGCCATGACAATTTGGTGGCGATTATTGGCAATCTTCACAGCAGCACAAATTTGGATGCAATATGTGTCAACCATCACGATGATCCAAGCACTATTCGCATCTCGTTTACCCATTGGCTTATCCTATTTATTGGCAAGCCCATTACTTTTAATGCAGCAGCTATCCAATCAAATTAAGCACATTCAAGAAGCACAATTAGCGCGTGGTGTTCGTTTAGATGGCAATCTATTTCAACGGGCAAAAGCAATGCTTGCCATCATTTTTCCATTGATTAATAGTACATTTGCCAATCTTTCCATCAAAATCGCCGCATTGGAATCTAAAGGATTTCGTTATCAAAAGAAGCGCTCCAATATTTGGGCACCCAAAGATTCACATGCACAAAAATATTTTCGTTATCTCGCAGTTGCATTATTGATTATGGAAATTTCAGGAGTTTTATTATGGCGTTTATAATGCGCGACCTACAATTCACACAAAGCGATCATCCAACATTTAACATTGCAGATATTACATTGCATGAGCATGAATGGCTCTGTATTGAAGGCGGTAATGGCTGCGGGAAAAGTACAATTGCCTCTATCATTGCTGGCTGGGTGCCAACATTATTGCCAGGCGAGATTTCAGGTGAACTCACCTTAAATGATTCATGCATTTTAGAATGCTCAGTGATCGAATTATCTTCTAAAATTCAATATGTTCAACAAGCACCGCAATGGCAATTATCTGGTTGTGCATTCACAGTGGAAGAAGAATTAACCTTCGGCCCTGAAAACTTAGCGATGGACAATACTATCATTCTTTCACAGTTAGAAAAAACTTTAGAACTGATGGATTTAATGCATTTACGCAAACGCGATCCTAGCACTTTATCTGGCGGAGAAATGCAGCGATTAATGATTGGCGCAGCGTTAATGATGCAACCTGAACTGTTAATTTTGGATGAATCTTTTAGCCGAATGACATTGGCTTATCAAACGAAAATTCTAGAGCGATTGAAAGCATTAAATTCTAAGCAACCGATGAACATCATCATTTTAGAAAAGCGCAAAAGCGAATTCATGGCTTTTTGTGAGCAACTTTTAACATTACCAAAACGAGGATAATCTATGTTGCAGTTGAATCATGTTCATTTTGCTTGGCCCAACAGCGATATAAAATGTTTACAAGATATTCATTTAACCATTGGTAAAGGCGAGGCAGTCGCATTAATGGGCGATAATGGCGCAGGGAAATCTACATTATTAAAATTGATCTGTGGATTACTGAAACCAACTGAAGGTTCCATCACGATTAATGATCAAGATATTGCTAAGCTTCACGCAGGCGAGCGTGCAAAATTAGTGGGTTTATTATTCCAAGAACCAGAACGACAGTTCTTCCACAATACTGTTCAAGCTGAAATTGCTTATGGATTAAAAATCCAGAAATATGCGACTTCAGAGATTGAAGAGAAAGTTACAACTATTCTTCAAGAATTTAATCTAACACATCGCCAAGATGATCATCCTTTAGATCTCAATGCTGCTGAAAAACGCATGGTGACTTTGGCTTCATTGGCTGTTTTAAATTTACCTATATTACTTTTAGATGAACCGAGCCGAGATTTAGATGATGATTGGCTATTAGTTTTGGAGCAATGGCTCAAAAAATCGCAAGCCAATGGCACAACCATCATTGCCATTAGCCATGATCCACAATTCATTGCGCGCAATTTTCATCGAACTCTTCAACTCACAAAAGGCATAATGCAGCATCTATCGAGTTGATCTTTTACTCTGGCTATTTTTTACTCTATAATCGAGGTATTCGTTTCTCTATAACACAGAATGACTATATTTAAAGATAATACAAATAGATAGGAGATCAAAGAATGAGCGGGATGGGAGAGATACTATTTGATGATGGCTTTCATCGAGTGATCATGTTTTGCGATTTGGTTGAAGAAGATGATCATATCGAAGCAGTGCAATCTAATCAGTTTCTAATTGTTCACGGTGATTCTGGTATCTTGCTCGATCCTGGTGGCGCAATGACTTATAACCGACTATATATGGCGATTAGTCATTATTTTTCACCCAAAAAGCTCTCTGCTATTTTTGCATCACACCAAGATCCTGATATTGTTGCCTCTCTATCTCGTTGGCTCAGTTTCTCTGATACAAAGCTCATCATTTCAGAATTATGGACACGCTTTGTGCCGCACTTTTGTCCTGAAGGCAAAACAACAGATCGAATCATACCTTTATCCGATAAAGGTATTTGGATGACAATTGAAGGTGCTGAATATGGATTTATTCCAGCACATTATCTTCATAGTGAAGGTAACTTTCAATTATATGATCCCATCAGCAAGATTCTTTTCAGTGGCGATCTAGGGGTTTCATTGGTTGATCCTAAAAAAGTAGCAACGCCGATCGAAACCTTCAAAGATTACATTCCCTATATGGAAGGCTTCCACCAGCGCTATATGATTTCCAATAAAGCATGCCGTTTATGGGCGCACATGATTCGTGAATTAGACATTGAGATGATTCTGCCACAACATGGCTCACCAATGTTGGATAAACAAGTGATTCATGATTTCATCAACTGGGTTGCACAATTGCGTTGTGGAGTTGATTTAGTGGATCAAGATACTTATCAAATCCCAAAATTACACATGCCAATCGAAGATATGAAAGTCGTTTAGCGATTCAAGAAATTCGCAAACATTAAGTGCCCATATTCCGTCAAGATCGATTCTGGATGGAATTGCACACTTTCTATCGGTAATGATTTATGGCGAATGCCCATGATTTCTCGTGTACCATTATCATTTTCGCACCAAGCGGAAACAATGAACTCATCGGGCAATGTTGCAGGATCAATGATCAGAGAATGATAGCGTGCCACTTTAATGGGATTTGGCACACCTAAAAATATTCCCTCACCATCATGATGAACCAAAGAAACCTTACCATGCATAACTTTATGAGCATGAATGATCTTTGCACCATAAACTTGAGCAATGCATTCATGCCCTAGGCAAATACCCAAAATTGGTAATTTGCCTGCATATTCACGAATGATATCTAATGTAATCCCTGAATCATCGGGCGTGCCTGGTCCTGGCGATAAAATCACAGATTTCACGGGCAATTGTGCAAATTCATCCAATGTAATTTGATCATTTTTATAGAGGCTGAGTGGATGCCCCAATTGATGACAATACGACACAATATTATAAGTGAAAGAATCATAGTTATCGATTAAACAGATCATTGTGATGCCTTTTCTACCAATTTCACTTCCACCAAACCACGCACAGAATTGGTCACAAATATACGATCAGCATTTTGAATGTCTGCCAATGTTAGTGTTTGAACTGTGCATTTTTCTTTTAAGTCTGCAATCAGCTCTGCCCTTTTCACGCCGCCCAATAAACCTGATTCTAATGGTGGTGTGAACCATTGCCCATCTTTTTCAAGAAAAATATTATGGCGCGAACATTCTGTGATTTCATGATTCGTGTTTATGAAAAGCACATCGTAGCAATTGTGTGCAGATGCTTTTTGAAACTCAGCTTCATACAAGCTGCGTTCTGTGGTTTTGTATTTCAGCAGAATATTATTGGCATCAACTTTCTGATCGCTCAACATAATCTGCTTCACATCATCATTCGTTGCTTCAATCACAGAATGTGAAATATCTAATTGCCCATCACGATGTAATAACACACGGATTTTAGAATCCTGCTGAATATGTAATTCAATAAAATCATTTAATTTTTGTGTGAGTTCAGCAATATCCAATTGAAAATTCAAAGCTTGTGCTGATTCTGTTAAGCGTGCAACGTGCTGATCCAATCGTAATATTTTCTGTGCTTTTGCATCCCACAACATCGATTCAATCAGTTGATAATTCTGCACAGATGTTAAAAATTTTGCTTTCAATAGACATTCATTGTATTCATCTTCACACACTGAACCATGAATAATGCCACCGCCAACGCCCAATTCTGCACTGCCACCTTTCTGCAAAATTGCTGTACGAATCGGCACATTGAAGCACATATCATTCTCTGGCGTAATGTAACCGATCGCACCTGTATAAATGCCACGCGGTGCTTTTTCAATTTGCTCGATGATCTTCATAGTGCTGATTTTTGGTGCGCCAGTGATTGAACCACAAGGAAATAGATTTGTAAAAATCTCTTCTACAGATATGTCAGCATTAACTTTGCCTGTGACTGTAGAAATCATTTGATGCACGGTTTCATAGTTCTGAATTTCAAATAGGTTTTTAACCGCAACGGAGCCAGGTTGAGTGATTCTGCTCATATCATTACGAATTAAATCCACGATCATCACATTTTCAGACAATGTCTTTTCATCTTGACGCATAAAATCCACAATGGCTTGATCTTCTATGGGATCTTTAGCGCGTGGAAATGTGCCTTTCATCGGTTTAGATTCAATGTGTCGCCCTGTTTTCTTAAAGAATAATTCAGGTGAAATAGATAATACAGAATGCTCTGGAAATTTTAAAAATGCGCCAAACTCTACTTTTTGGCGCGCACGCAATGATTGATACAACGATAAATCACTGCCCACACAATCAAAATGAAACTTTGTCGTGAAGTTGATTTGATAAGTATTGCCATCTTTAATGTTCTGCTGAATGGTTTCAAAGCCTTTCTCATATTCAGCTTTACTCAAACCAAATGAAAGATTATTTAAAGCTATTTCGCCAGCATCGCGCTTACTAAAATAATCATTCAATTCAGCTTGCGGGATCTTCGTCACATTTTGAAAAGCATAGAGATGTAATAAAATGGCATCCTGATTATTTTGGTGAGTAATTTTAAAATCATTCTTATCCACCAGATAATAACCTGCTTCATAGCTTACATAACCGCTGATGTAATGCCCAGATTGTCTTAATTCATCAACCTTTTGAAAACATGCGCGCAAATCTTCACCCTTACGACAAATAATCTCTGCCACAGGATTTTCAAATAAAAATGCATCATGTTCTGTAGATTTAGTGTTTTCTAAAAGAATGAAAAATTCTTTCTGATCTAAATTGAATGACATATTAGAATGTTTCTGTAATATCAAAACCTGTGATCTCAAAGATCATTTCATAAAATAATTCTTGTCCAACATCTTCATAAGGTTCATCAATGAATGGATAATTGAGAGCATGTTCAGCAGGTAGATATTCGCCCATATTGCCTTCTATTTCTAAATCCACTTCCATCCAATGGCGTGTTAATTGGCCATTTTTGTATTGCTCAAACCATAATCCATTCACGGAATCATTCACAGCAAACATATATAATTCTTGATTTTTGGAGAGTTTTTTTAGCTTTTGTGCAAAGTTATCATCAAAACAGTGTTCTATATTCATGCATACGAAGTTCCATGTTTCATATGAAACAGCCACAATCTCGTGCTTTTCAACTAAAGGATAGATCTCTTGATCTTGCTCGATCACTGTTAGCTTCTGAGCATTTAATGAAGCAAACTGCTCTGCCAGCTCAGGAAAATTTGGGGCAAAGAGAATAACGATATCCATGAACAATCCTTAACAAGAAATAATATGTAGCAATCTGTGTATTGTAGGCTAAGAATTACGAAACTGCCATTTCAATCATGCTTCTTTGATATTAATTAGACGCTCAACTTGATGATCGGGATAAATTGCTTCAACTTTAGGCATTTCTTTGTGAGCTTTGGCAGATAATTGATTAAATCTTTCCACTTTACCATACAAACCTTGTTGCCCAACTAATGCGGTGACTGTGCCATTATAATGCATGCTCACGGTATTCAATGAACCACCGAGTTTCTGTAATCGTTCTGCAATTGTGCACACTTGATTGTAAATCTCGCCTGCACGTTCGCTGATTTCTCTCGCTTCTGCTGTGCTATGTTCAATCATCCATAAATTTGAAATGGTTCTTAAAATCGGCATCAATGTTGTATGAGAAACCAAAATCACATTTTTCTGATAACCATAATCATAAACTTCTGGCTGATACTTCAAAACCTCAATGTAAGCAGATTCGATCGGCATGAACATCAGCACAAAATTCGGGCTATGAACGCCAGATAAACTGCTGTAATCCTTGCGCGATAGATCTTCAATGTGGCGTTTCACTGCATTCACATGCTCTTTCATCGCACGTTCAAAATCCAAATCATCTTCTGCGGACATTGCGCGCTCAAATGCATTCAAGGAAACTTTGCTATCAATGATAATGTGCTTGCCATCAGGTAAATTAATCAAGAAATCTGTGATTTTCTGCTTCCCTTCTTGATCACGGAAACTCGTTTGAATTTCAAAATGAGCGTCCTTCATCAATCCGCTCAACTCTAATGTTTTACGCAATTGTGCTTCGCCCCAAGCACCACGCTTTTGTGAATCGCCCTTTAAAGCAGAAGCTAAGTTATTGGCTTCTTCGCTCATGGCTAAACCAATTTCCATCACTTTGCGAATTTCTGCATTCAGTGTGGAATGATCTTTACTGGATTCATTGTGCACTTCATTAACACGCTTTTGAAAGCCTTCAATCTGTTCTTTGAAAGGTTGCAACAAAGATTCTAAGCCTGCTTGATTATGCTCTTTAAAGATTTTTCCTTTCTCTTCAAAAATCTTATTGGCTAAGTTTTCAAATTCTTGGCTCAAAGCCACTTTACTTTCTTGCAGCTGTAAAATTTGCGAATCAAAAAATGCTTCACGCTCTTCCACATAAGTATGAATTTTTGTGGCATCTAATTCTAACTGCTGATTTTTTTCAAAGAGATTTCTGATTTCACTCTCTTTTGTCAGCATTAATTGCTCAAATTTCTGTAAGCGATTTCTTAAATCCTCAATGTGCTCTTTTGCAGCCTGAATATTAGCAACTGCTCGCGCCAAATTGGTTTCATGTGCGTGTGCTTGCATTTGGCTCTGCTTTAATTCTTGCGTGAGATTATGATGTGTAGCTTGCAATTGATGATGAGCATTCTGTAAATACTCATGCTCCGTGCGCAAGCGAGTTTGCTTCATTGAGCCAATGATTGCCATTAACCCAATCCCTAAAAGAAAAGCTCCCCCTATCACAATAAGGAGAGCATTATTCCATTCAATTTGTTTGAATAATTCGATCATTTATTTCTTTTTCGGACGAAAAGCCTTACAAATGGATTCATCGGTTTCAATAAATGGTGCACCAATCAAATCTAAGCAATAAGGAATGGCTGAGAAAATACCGTGCACAATCACCTCATTATTATCACCACGAACGCCGCCCAATGTTTCCTCAATTGCTTTTGGTCGACCTGGTAAATTCACAATCAAAGATTGATTGCGAATCACTGCAACTTGGCGCGATAAAATCGCCGTTGGCACATAATACAAACTGATTTGGCGCATTTGCTCACCAAATCCTGGCATCTCTTTTGTACCAACAGCCAATGTTGCTTCTGGTGTCACATCACGAATTGCGGGCCCTGTTCCACCTGTTGTTAACACTAGAGAACAGTTTTCATCGTCCACTAATCGAATCAACGTTGCTTCGATTTCAGATTGTGTATCTGGAATGAGCGCTTCCACAAACTCAACAGGCGTTGTGATTGTTTGGGTTAACCAAGCTTTTAATGAAGGAATCCCTTCATCTTGATAAACCCCTGAACTTGCGCGATCACTCACAGATACTAAACCAATCTTTATCATCATTTTCCCTTATTACATAATCAATGTTGGTACTAAACCCAACAATACAATCAAGAACACATTCACAGAGAAAATTGTACGTGAACCAATGCAATTTGTAATGGAGATATTTGCATTATCATCTTGTTGATCAAAGAACATCACTTTGATGATGCGTAAGTAATAGAACAAACCAATCACAGATGCCAATAAACCAACGATTACTAAGAAGCCATAATGTGCATTATAGGCATTTTGTAATACAAATAATTTTGCAAAGAAGCCCACAAATGGAGGAATGCCGCCCATTGATAACATGATCAATGCCATCAATACGCCCAAGTAACCATGCTGACGACCAAAACCTTTCAAATCAGAAATATTATGAATGGATTGGCCATCTTTATTCACCAACAAGATGAAACCGAAAGCCGCTGTTGTTGTAAATGCATAAGTAATCGCATAAAAATATGCTGATGAAGGAATGCTGCTATTATTACCTGCGAATAAACCTAACAACATAAAACCTGCATGTGATACAGCTGAATAACCCAGCATACGGCGAAGATTTGTTTGGCGAAGCGCCACAAAATTACCAATGATGAATGATAATACAACAACGATTGCTAACATCTGCTCCCATTGTAAAGTGACTTGTAAACCTGCCACTTTCAACAATGAATAAGCCATACTGATCGCCGCAATCTTAGGCGCTGCACCAATGAACATTGCAACAGGTGCTGGCGCTGCTTCATAAACATCAGGTACCCAAGAATGAAAAGGTGCCGCACCCAATTTGAACGCAATCCCCACAACGATGAATACTAACGAGAAGGACAAAATTAAAAGGTTTTGATCGAAATCTTTAGAAATAAGTTGAGCCATTGCATCACCGATCAATTTTAAATTTAAAGATTTGCCAATACCATACATTAAAGCCATACCGAATAATAAGATTGCCGATGCCATTGCACCCATCACAAAATATTTCATTGCAGCTTCTGTTGCTTTGCCATCTTTACGATTAAATGCCACTAATGCATACATTGGTAAAGACATTAATTCTAATCCTAAATAAACCATTAATAATGTATTGGCTGACACTAACACCAACATACCAATCGTCGATAATAGAATCAAAATGTAATACTCAGAATGATTTAAATTAGACTCTGATAGTTTTGGAAAACTGTAGATCAAGCCTAACAATACAACCAAAAGCATTGCACTTTTCAATTGCCCTGTTGTGCTATTGATCACAACCTCATTATTCCAAAAATACTGATTCTCAATTCCTGATGGAACCATCGTTAACAACAAAACAAATGCCACTAAAATTGAAGCCATGCTGAAAAGATGGATCGTCATAATGCGACTTTGCTTACTAAAACATTCCAATAACAGGACGCCAATCACTGCAATTGTCAGAACTAATTCTGGCAAAATTGCAATAAAGTCCATTGAAGTTAATCCGCTACTCATAATGATTTAATCCTTTCTATGGCTGACCAATGATTGTAATATTTGTTATGAGGTGATCAATTGATGCCTGCATAACATTGGCGAGTGGCGCTGGCCATACACCTAATAAAACAATAAAGATTGCTAAAATTGCTAACAAGAAATATTCGCGAGAATTGATATCTTTTAACTCTTTCACATGCTCATGAACTGCTTCACCCAAGATTACACGTTTTGTTAACCACAAGTTGTAAGCTGCGCTCAAGATCAATGATGTTGCCACTGCGATTGTGATGTAGATACCGTAATGGAAGCTCGCTAATAATACCCAGAACTCACCAATGAAGCCTGATGTACCTGGTAAACCTGAGTTTGCCATTGCAAAGAAGATGAAGAATGCACCAAAAATTGGCATGCGGTTAATCACACCGCCGTAATCTGCAATTTCACGGGAATGAACTCTATCATATAACACACCGATGGATAAGAACATCGCCGCTGATACGAAACCATGAGAGATCATCTGCATCATACCACCTTGGATTGCCATTTGGTTTGCAGCCATTGGTGCATCCGTAAATGCAACTGGCAATACAAAACCTAATGTCACAAAGCCCATATGAGCAATCGAAGAGTAAGCAATCAACTTCTTCATATCTTTTTGTGCCAAAGCAACAAAAGAGATATAGATGATTGCAATGATGCTCATTGCGATGATCATTGGTGCAAAGAATGCAATACCTTCTGGCACGATTGGCAACATGAAACGTAAGAAACCATAACCGCCGATTTTCAACGTAATCGCCGCCAAAATCACAGAACCACCTGTAGGCGCTTCAACGTGCGCTGAAGGCAACCATGTATGAACTGGCCACATTGGTACTTTTACCGCAAAACCAGCCAAGAATGCCAATAACAACCATTTTTGTTGATCTAACGTTAACGTTAAGTGTGAGAATGCTTCGATGCCAAAAGTTTGACCATTCGACTGCAAGTACAAATAAATAATTGCAACCAATAAGAAGATTGAACCTAAGAATGTGTATAAGAAGAATTTCAATGCTGCTTGAACACGATTCGGGCCGCCCCAAATACCGATGATCAAGAACATTGGAATCAACATTGCTTCAAAGAATACATAGAACAATACTGAATCCATGGCGGCAAATACACCATTCATCAAACCAGCCATGATTAAGAACGCACCAAAATATTGATGACGTTTATATGTAATCACATCCCAACCCGCAATCATAACAACCACTGTCATAAAGCTTGTTAAGATAATGAATGGCATAGATAAACCATCCACGCCCAAATGGTAGTTGATATTCAACGCTGGAATCCAAGATTTCAGCTCCTCAAATTGCATTGCGTATGTTCCTACCTCAAACAAACCATACAATGGTAATGACACGATTAATGTCACAATACTCGCTGCCAATGCAAACATTCTCACACGGCAAGCATTTTTATCGCCAATTAGCAGTGTTGCGATCCCTGTAATGATCGGGACCCAAATCACTAAACTTAACCAAGGCATATTTTCGATACTCATCATTATGTCCTTATTTAAAAATGATTACCCAAGTCATCAAGACTACCAATCCTACTGCCATTAATGACGCAGAATGGTAGAGATAACCCGTTTGAAGTTTTCTAAATACGCCACCCAATTTAGACATTAAAGCAGCAGAACCATATACAGCTGTTTGATCAATTAAGCGATCATCCACTTTCTTCCAGAAGAAACCACCCAATGAGACTGCACCATCTGCGATGTATTTTTGGTTAATATCATCAAAGTAGTATTTATTCGCAAAAATCTTCATTAATCCAGTGCGTTGCAATGTTGCTGTATAGCTTGCTTCGATTGAAGGATTCTTCAAATACACATACCAAGCAGCTAATACACCAAAGAATGCTAACCATACAGGTACGGTGACAAAACCATGAATACCCATCGCCCAAACACCATGGAACTCAGAGGCAACTTTAGCCATCGCATCATGAGCACTACTCACTGTAATTGCATCTTTCAAGAATGAGCCTGTGATGAAATCACCCGCAACAAACATACCCACTAACAATGATGGAATTGCCAATAAGATTAATGGCACTGTGACAACCAATGGAGATTCATGTGGTTCATGCGCCAAGAAACCTTTTTTATGATCATGTTCGCCCAAAGAATGGTCGATTTGATAACGTGGCTTACCATGGAACACTAAGAAATATAATCGTAATGAATATAATGCTGTGATAAATACACTTGCAATCACTGCAAAGTATGCAAAACCACTACCAAAGATTGTGCTATTTTCCACCGCTAAAATGATCGCATCTTTTGAGAAGTAACCTGAAAAGAATGGCGTACCAATCAATGCCAATGTGCCGATCAAGCATGTGAACCATGTGATTGGCATTTTCTTGCGCAAACCGCCCATATAACGCATATCTTGTTCATGATGCATACCGATGATGACAGAACCTGCTGCCAAGAATAGCAATGCTTTAAAGAATGCATGAGTCATCAAATGGAATACCGCAGCTGAATATGCTGATGCACCTAAAGCAACCGTCATATAACCCAATTGAGATAGCGTTGAATAAGCAACCACACGCTTAATATCATTTTGGAAGATACCCAAAATACCCATGAACAATGCAGTGATCGCACCAATGATCATGATGAATGACAATGCAGCGTCTGATAATTCAAAGATGGGTGATAAACGAGAAACCATAAAAATACCCGCTGTCACCATTGTCGCTGCGTGAATCAATGCAGAAATTGGCGTTGGGCCTTCCATTGAATCTGGCAACCAAACATGTAAAGGAACTTGTGCTGATTTACCCATTGCACCAATGAATAAGAAGATTGCAGCAAATGTTAATACATTCCATTCTGTGCCTAAGAAGCTCCAAGTCTGTGATAACAAACCTGTGTTTGATTTCACTGAATTGAAAATTTCATCGTAATGTAAGTTACCAGTCAAATACACCAAACATGCGATACCAACAATGAAACCAAAGTCACCCACGCGGTTCACAACGAATGCTTTCATATTTGCATAGATGGCTGTTGGGCGTTTAAACCAGAAACCAATCAATAAATATGATACTAAACCTACAGCTTCCCAGCCGAAGAAGAGTTGCATTAAGTTATTCGACATGACCAACATCAACATTGAGAATGTGAACAATGAGATGTAGCTGAAGAAGCGATTATAACCTTCATCACCCTTCATATAGCCAATTGAGTAGATGTGAACCATCAGTGATACGAATGTTACAACCACTAACATCATTGCTGTTAAGTTATCCACAAGGAAACCGACAGCCACGGAAATATTGCCAACGCTCATCCACTCGTAAACATTGCCATTGAATGCATCCACTGCACCCGTTGAATGCATATATAAAGTATATGCTGACAATGCTGCTGAAACTGCTACCAATCCGATTGTCACTGTATGAGCCACTCTATTAGAAATAATGCGGCACAACAAACCTGCAAAAGCAGCACCAATCAATGGTAAAAATGCGATTAATAAATAGATAGTCTTCATAGTATTATCCTTTTAACTCATCCATTTCATCGACATTGATGGTTTGACGTTTTCTATAAACTAGAATCAAAATGGCTAAACCAATCGCAACTTCGGCTGCGGCAACCGCGAGCACAAAGAAAACGAATACTTGCCCTGATGGATCTTCTGCTGTTGGCACCAAAAAGTCACCTGAAAACTTAGAAAATGCCACAAACAAGATGTTAGAAGCCAATAACATCAACTCAATTGACATCAATAAGACAACAATGTTCTTACGATTAATGAAAATACCTGCCATACCAATACAGAAAACTGTACTGGCTAGCATAATGTAATCTGTTACCAATAGTTGCATGCTTAGCCCTCCCCTTTCTCAGCTGTTGGTGTTTCAACTGGTAAAGCTTCCCACTGAGACGCATCCAATTTCACCACTTTTAATCTTTCTTCTGGTCTAGCTTTTAGCTGTTCGCTCACAGGCATATATCTTGTATAACTGCGGCGTGGACGAAGCGTCAAACTGATCGCTGCAATCATCCCCACTAATAAGATTAATGCGACAATTTCAAACGCATAAATATAATGTGTATATAAGTACATACCCAGATTTGCAGTATTACTATATTCGCTGGATACAGCTGATGAAATAACCTCAGCGGCATAGGGATGATTGTCTGCAAACAATGATTGTTTACCCACTAAAACCATGCCCATTTCCACGATCATAATCAACGTCAACACAATGCCCAATGGCAAATACTTAATGAAGCCTTCCTTCACTAGTTCTGTGGAAACATCAATCATCATCACAACGAATAAGAAGAGAACCATCACAGCGCCAACATAAATCACAACAAGCGCTAAACCTAAAAATTCTGCTTGGATCAACATCCACAGCGCAGCTGTTGTGACAAAGCATAGAATCAAATGCATCACTGCTGTTACAGGGTTACGCGCAGTAATCACGCGCACTGCTGCATACAGTAGGATTAAAGAGAATACATAAAATAATATTTTTAATAACATTCTGCAGCCCCCTTAGCGAAATTTCGCGTCTGCTGCGCGATCCTTAGCGATTTGTGGTTCTAAACGATCCCCAAGTGCTAATAGTTTTTCTTTACACATAATATTGTCGCCTTTTGTTTCCATATGGTAATCAAAAGTACGTGTCAATACGATTGAATCAACAGGACAAGCCTCTTCACACAAACCACAGAATACGCATTTGAACAAATCAATGTCGTAACGTGTTGTGCGGCGGGTACCATCTGCACGTTCATCTGATTCGATGTTGATGGCTTGCGCTGGACATGCTGATTCACACAATTTACATGAGATACAACGTTCTTCCCCATTAGGATAACGACGCAATGCGTGCAATCCTCTAAAACGTGGAGATTGTGGAGTTTTTTCCTCAGGATAACTGATCGTTATCTTAGGTTTAAACATATAGCGAAACGTGATCGCTAAGCCTTTTCTTAATTCTAGTAAAGAGAAGGTTGCATAGATAGATTTTAATTTCTTAAACATTGCCAATTCCTACTCTATTGAAACCAATAGTTAATACCAAGAGCGTATAACGCGATCACAAAGAAGATCCAACCGATGGATAATGGAATGAAAACTTTCCAACCCAAACGCATGATCTGATCATAACGGTAGCGAGGGAATGTCGCTCTCAACCAAATGTATGTGAACAAGAAAAATGCCATTTTCAATAACAACCAGAAAATACCATCCTGACCAATTAAAGGAATATCCTGCAAACCAGGAATGCCTGTGAATGGTGATAACCAACCACCAAAGAATAACAATGATGCTAACGCAGACACTAAAATCATATTGGCATATTCAGCTAAGAAGAAACATGCAAAGCCTGTACCAGAATATTCAACATGGAAACCTGCAACGATTTCAGATTCACCCTCAACCAAGTCAAATGGCGCACGGTTAGTTTCTGCAACACCTGCAATAAAATACAATACAGCCATTGGTAATAATGGGATGAAATACCATCTCAAAATACTCATGCCCTGCTGCCCTTCTACAATCTTCGTTAAGTTCAACGAACCTGACAACATGATCACAGTGATCAATGCAAAGCCCATTGCCAATTCATAAGAGATCACCTGCGCACCGCTTCGGATCGCACTCAACATTGCATATTTAGAGTTAGAGGCCCAACCTGCAATAATGATTGCGTAAACACCTAAAGATGTCATCGCTAAAATGTACAACAATCCAGCATCGATATTTGCACCCACCAAACCATGATCAAACGGCACAACTGCCCAAGCAGCAAATGCTGTCGTTACAATGATGATTGGTGACAATACGAAAAACACTTTATTCGCAGCGGATGGAATCACCCACTCTTTGAAGATCATTTTGATCAAATCGGCAAAAGGTTGTAATAAACCGAATGGCCCAACCCTATTTGGCCCTAAACGCACATGCATAAAACCTAAAACACGACGTTCCGCGTAAGTCATATATGCAACAGCAATGACCACTGGCAAAATGACTGCCAATGTTTTTAAAAGCGCCCATACAAGCGGGTATTCTACAATCGCCCAAAAAATATCCACCATTGCTTTACCCCTCGATCGCTTCGTAATAATTAATCATTAAACCAAACTCCCTTGGAACTCTTAAGCAGTTGGCCGCCATTTTAACTGTAGAACGCACTTTGAATTCTTGTCCTTCTAAAATCCATTGTGTTTGATTCACAGTTTCATTGCCCACAACGCGCTTACGTGCAGCCAATGGTGTTGCTTGTAATGCAGTTGAACGACGGACATAAGCATCTGTTGAGTAAATGGATTCCATTGGTACAGCAACCAATCCTGCTTGTTCTACTGCTTTCCAATTCAAATCTTTTGCGTATGGCATGAAATTTGTATGAACAGTTGTCGCTAATTGATCTGTGCATTGCGCCAATACATCTGAACAATGAACATAATCAAAACCTGAAAACTCAAACTCATTGCCCAATACTCGCAAGATTTTCCATAATGGCTTAGATTCAAAACTTGGCTCTGCTGCTGCTTTTACAGTTTGTAATTCGCCTTCCAAGTTCATCAAACTGCCATCTGTTTCACCCCAAGCTGCTGCTGGCAAAATGATCGTTGCAACATCATGCAATGCTTCAGAAACAAATGGCGTAATTGCCACAACCAATTCTGCTTGCTTCAATGCTTTCATCACTGCTTTACGCTCAATGAAATCATGTTCAGGATCAATCGCCCCAACTAAGATGTAAGCTTTCAATGGGTTTTCGATCATTGCATGTGTATTGCCTTTCGCAACACCCATCAATGAAGCACCTGACATATTCGCACCTTCCGCGATATAGCCAAATGCACTGTTAGAAATCTCTGCAATGTTTTGGCAAAGTGCACGAATGACTGAAAAGTCAGGATTAGATACAGCATCTTTACCCAATACAATCCACTGTTTATTGTCGTTACCAAACATATTTGCGATCTCAATTGATCTCGCATCACTGCTTGCTTTTTCCACAATGCTTGCCAATTCAGGCGCAACAGTTTTTTGCATCTTCTGAGAAATAGCTGCCAATACATTAGCTAGCACGTTCACCCATTGATTTGGTGCCGCAATCACTGCTTCTGTTGGATGCAACTGATCAGTATCGTAAGTATTCAACAACGCAACTTTTGCACCGTTTTTAACAGCTTCGCGAATATCGATCGCCAATACTGGCACTTCCATTCTTGGATCAGCACCCACTAAAAAGATAGAATCTAAAGATTTAACATCTTTAATCGCAACGCCGAGTGAACGGAATGCAGGTTCAACTGAATCACTGCTGAAATCCACTTGTCTAAAACGAGAATCAATTTTTTTGATACCCAATTGATCAGCCAATTGCTTCGTTAAGAACTGCTCTTCAATCGTTGCAGATGGTGAAACAAAGATACCCACTTGATCCGCACCTAATTTCTGTACAGCGCCTTCAATTGCCATACGAGTTGCTTTCAAGCCGTTGATCCAATCCACTTGCTCTAATGATTTCTTCTCATTCATAATCATTGGTGATTTTGCACGATCAACACTGAAGTTTGCTTCATAACTGAAACGATCACGATCTGAGATCCAAACTTGATTGATCGCTTCGTTTTCACGTGAAACCACACGAGCAATTTTACCGCGCAATGTATGAATTGAAGTATTTGTACCTAAACCATCATGAATGCTCACTGAATCATTCTTTTTGTATTCCCAAGGTCTTGCTTGGAATTTAGATGGTTTTGCCGTCAAAGCGCCGACAGGACATAAATCAATGATGTTGCCTGAAACTTCAGATGATAATGAATGTTTCACGTATGTTGTGATCTCTAAACGATCACCACGATCTACGCCACCCAATTCACGTAAGCCTGCAACTTCTTCGCCATAACGCACACAACGCGTACATTGAATACAGCGATTCATGAATGTTTCTACTAATGGGCCAATATCAATTTTTTCGTAATGACGTTTTTCATCAATATACATTGAATGTTGGCTACCAAAACCCACCGAATTATCTTGCAATTCACACTCACCACCTTGATCACACACAGGGCAATCTAAAGGATGGTTGATCAATAAGAATTCCATTACAGATTTTTGTGCTGCGCGTGCTTTTTCATTGCGTGTACGAATGATCATGCCATCAGAAACTTGTGTTGCACATGCAGGCATTGGCTTTGGCATTCTTTCAATGTCCACCAAACACATACGGCAGCTTGCTGCGATGGATAATTTATCGTGATAACAGAAACGAGGAATTGGCACGCCAACTTCATCTGCGATTTCGATCACAGAGCGCCCTGCTTCTACATCATATTTTTTGCCATCTATTTCGATAGAGAGCATCTGCTTATCAGTCATTATTCGCTCCTTCAACCATAGATCTACCATGTTCAATGTAATATGCAAACTCATGACCAAAGTGTTTGATGAAACTCAACACAGGCATTGCAGCTGCATCCCCAAGTGCACAGATCGTACGGCCGCCGATGTTATTGGCAATGTGCTCTAAACGCTCCAAATCTTCAGGAACACCTTTGCCTTGCAAAATACGATCCACAACGCGATACAACCAACCAGTACCTTCACGACATGGTGTACATTGACCACATGATTCGCTGAAATAGAAACGAGATAGGCAACGCAATGCTTTAACCATATCTGTTGTTTCATCCATCACAATCACAGCACCAGAACCTAACATTGATCCTGTCACTTTAGCGATCGAGTCATAATCCATATTCGCTTGCATCATCAAGTCACCTGGAACAACAGGTACTGATGATCCACCTGGAATCACAGCTTTGAGTTTACGACCTTGCCAAACACCGCCACACATATCCAATAATTCAGAGAATGGCGTGCCCATATTAATTTCATAGTTACCTGGTTTTGCAACATGACCAGATACTGCAAATAATTTTTGACCGCCCGCGCCAGGAATACCCAAACCAGAGAACCATTCAGGGCCATTACGAATGATACGACCCACTGAGGATAATGATTCAGTATTGTTAATGGTTGTCGGTTTACCATATAAACCCACAGCTGCGGGAAATGGTGGTTTAAATCTTGGCTGACCTTTTTTGCCTTCCAATGATTCTAATAATGCAGTTTCTTCACCACAGATATAAGCACCTGCGCCAATTGCAGGGTGGATATCTACAGAAATACCTGTACCTTTGATATTCTCACCCAATAAACCCGCTGCATATGCTTCATCTAATGCATTTTGGAAACGAATCGCAGGTTCATCTAAAAACTCACCGCGCATATAGTTATAAGCATGACGAGCATTCATTGCATAACTTGCAATCGCCATACCTTCAACTAAAGCATGTGGATTAAAACGTAAAATATCACGATCTTTACATGTGCCTGGTTCAGATTCATCCGAGTTACACACTAAGTAACGAGTAATGCCTTCACCTTTTGGCATGAAACTCCATTTCACCCCTGTTGGGAAGCCTGCACCACCACGACCGCGAAGCCCAGAGGCTTTCACCATATCAATCACTTCATCACGACTTAATTCACCGTTGAGAATACGGCGCCATGCATCATAACCACCTAATTCTTCATAGGTTTTTAATGACCACGGCTCATCATGACCAAGTGTAAAATAACAAACTTGATTCATCATCAGTGTTCACCTTTCTCTGCACTTGCTGCAATTGCATCCAATATTTCATCGATCTTTTCGATCGTGATATTTTCATAATAGACATGATTGATCTGCATCGCTGGCGCATAACTACAAGCAGCCAAGCACTCTTCTTCTTTCTTCAAGTAGAAAACGCCATCTTCTGTCGACTCACCAGCTTTAATGCCAAGCTTACCTTCAACGTGTGCAAGAATCTTCTCGCCACCACGCAACATACAAGAGATGTTAGTGCAGATCGAAATTGAGTTACGTCCACAAGGCTTTGTTTCGTACATTGAGTAAAATGTCGCAACCTCATAAACCGCGATTGGTGGAAGCTCCAAATATTCTGCAATTGCATCCATCAATTCTGTTGTTAAATATCCATTATTGTCATGCTGAACTTCTCTTAGAGCAGCTAAAAGCGCAGACTGTTTACGATCTTCTGGGAAATGCTTCAACCATTTATCGATCTCTTGTCGTGAACGCTCCGTTAAAATGTCTTTTGCACTCATAATCTATGCCTTAATTCAGTTATCAATATTTAACGATCGATGTCGCCGAACACCAAGTCCAACGTACCTACAACCGCAACCACATCACCCAACATGTGACCTTTTGTCAAAGTCTCCAATGCTGCTAAATGTGGGAAACCTGCTGGACGAACTTTCACTCGGTATGGTTTATTCGCACCATCTGATACAAGATAAACGCCCATTTCACCTTTTGGATGCTCGATTGCTGCGTAAACTTCCCCCTCAGGAACGCAATAACCTTCTGAATACAACTTAAATTGTTGAATCAGATCTTCCATTGATTCTTTCATTTCAGCACGTTTTGGTGGGGATACAACGCTATCTTCCAGCATTACAGGACCAGGATTTTTCTCTAACCAATCAGCACATTGCTTCATAATGCGATTAGATTGGCGCATTTCTTCCCAACGAACCAAGAAGCGGTCATAACAATCGCCCTCTTTGCCCACAGGAATATCAAAATCTAAATATTCATAAGCTGCATATGGTTGAGTTTTGCGCAAATCCCATGCAACACCTGAAGCACGTAACATTGGGCCTGTTAACCCTAAATTCATTGCATCTTCTGCCGTAACTTGACCAATACCAACAACACGCTGCTTCCAAATACGATTTTCAAACAATAAAGTTTTATATTCCTCTAAATGCTTATCAAAACGCACGGTGAAGTCTCTAACAAAATCCAAGAATGTTTCACGCGGCTTATTCAAACGATCCACTTTCTTTTGATTACGGAATTTATTCACTTCATATTTTGGCATAACATCAGGAATGTCTTTGGCGACACCGCCTGGACGATAATAGAATTGGTGCAAACGAGCGCCTGTTGCAGCTTCACACATATCCATTAGATCTTCACGATCACGGAAGCAGTACAAGAACATACCCATTGCACCTAAATCGATACCATGTGCACCCAACCACATTAAGTGATTTTGTAAGCGATAAATTTCATCGAATAAAGTACGGATATATTTCGCACGAATCGGCGCTTCAATGCCCAATGCTTTTTCGATTGCCAATACATACACGTGTTCATTACACATACAAGATGAGTAATCCATACGATCCATGTAACCAATCGATTGATTATAAGGTTTAGCTTCTGCTAATTTTTCAGTACCACGATGCAATAATCCAATGTGTGGATCGGCACGCATAATGGTTTCACCATTCATTTCCAAGATCAAGCGCAATACACCATGCGCTGCAGGATGCTGAGGACCAAAGTTTAATGTGTAGTTTTCAATATTTGCCATTAGTTCAGCTCCTCTTTACGAATCACGCGAGGGATCACAACGCGAGACTCGATGCTCACTGGCTGATAAACCACTCTTTCTAATTCTGGGTCATACCAAATTTCCACATGGCCTGTTAATGGAAAATCCTTGCGTAATGGATGACCAATGAAACCGTAGTCCGTTAAAATACGACGCAAATCAGGATGCCCATTAAAAATAATGCCAAATAGATCAAACGCTTCACGCTCAAACCAGTTGGCACTTTTATAAATATCATTCACTGAGTCAACCATTGGAAAGTTATCATCTTTCATGAATGTTTTGACACGAATCCGCGCATTGCATTTCACAGATAATAGATGATAAACGGCTGCAAAACGGTTTGGCATTTCTGCATTATTGCGCACTTCATCTAAAGATGATTCTTTGCGTCCAACAGATGTTTCATGAACCGCGCGACTGAAGCCATGATTGCTTGCTTCAACATCCCACTCCGCGATGCCATAAGCTGCATAGTCAACACCACAAACATCCATCAAATTTTCAAATGGCAATTTGTCATTGGTGTGCAATAACTCAATAGTTTCATATAAATGATCGCTATCAACGATGATGGTCAATTCATTTCTAGCGATCTTGCTTGAAACGATTCGATCACCCAATACAGACGATAATGTCGTCAGAATAGTTTCTGGTCGTAAAATAACCGACATTGGCTCCCCCTAGCTTAAACGCGCAATGGTACTTGTACGCTTAATCTTCTTATGCAATTGCAAAATACCGTAAATCAATGCTTCAGGCGTTGGTGGACAACCTGGTACATAAACATCTACGGGAACAACGCGATCCACACCACGCACAACTGCGTATGAGTAGTGATAATAGCCCCCGCCATTCGCACATGATCCCATAGATAAAACCCATTTTGGCTCTGGCATTTGATCGTAAACTTTACGCAATGCCACAGCCATTTTATTCGTTAATGTTCCCGCAACAATCATCAAATCTGATTGACGTGGAGATGGCCTAAATACAGAGTTACCGAATCTATCTAAGTCGTAACGCGCAGCCCCTGTATGCATCATCTCAATTGCACAACATGCTAAACCAAAAGTCACAGGCCATAATGAACCTGTTCGAGCCCAATTAATCGCGCTATCTAATGTCGTTGTCACAAAGCCTTTATCTAAAGCGCCTTCTATTCCCATTCTAATGCCCCTTTCTTCCACTCATATGCAAATCCCACAACGAGCAAAAATAAGAAAACTGAAACAGCAGCAATCCCCACCATTCCAACCTCACGCCATACGACTGCCCAAGGGATTAAAAATGCTAATTCTAAATCGAAAACTATAAATAAAATCGCTACTAAGTAGAATCTAACATCAAACTTCATTCGCGCATCTTCAAATGCTTCAAAGCCACACTCATATGGCGAGAGCTTTTCAACATTATCTTTTTTGGGAGATAGGAAATAGCCTAGAGCAACTAAGATTATCCCGAAGATGAGGCTAAACCCAATAAACACGAGCACTGGTAAATAATCCATCATAGCGATTATCCTCTTCTAATAAACATCAATTTTTGGTGGCAAACTATGCCTTGAAAAAGAAGCACTTTTTGAGTAATGATTCGAGATCAGGCAAATTGCTTATACTAATTGTTACCGAGAAAGCATTCAACTCTTTCGGTTTTTCACGGTACCATATAGTAACAGAAAATAACCTAATTGGGAGCGCGTACAAGATGACCTTACACTTTCTAGACGAAAATCAAGAAACCATTCAGTGGTTCAAAAAGCATGAAAATGACTTCATCAAAATTCGTCAATTTTTTCACGAAAATCCCGAACTCTCTAAAAAAGAGTTTGCAACTACGGACAAAATCAATGAGCTATTAGAGTCATGGGGCATAAAAACTGATCGTTCATTTTTAGAAACTGGTGTGATTGGACTCATAAAAAAAGGAACAAGTTCAAAAAGAATTGGTTTACGAGCCGATATTGACGCACTACCAATTGACGAAAATACCAATCTCACATATAAATCAAAAAAAGCTGGGATAATGCATGCATGTGGTCATGATGGTCATTTATCCATGCTTTTATTTGCTGCTAAGTATCTCCAAGAAGAAGCAGAATTTGATGGAGAAATCCTATTGATTTTCCAACCGAATGAAGAAGATAGCGCTGGCGCCCGTGATCTAGTAGAAGCTGGTTTATTTAAAAAATATCCTGTCGATGCAGTTTATGCTGCACATAATTTCCCAGGTGCCGATATTGGCACATTATTAATCTGTGATGGCCCACAAATGGCAGGCACAGTCAGTATAGAAATCGATATTCATGGTGTTGGCTGCCATGCAGCACATCCTTATAAAGGTGTTGATCCTATTGTAACGGCAGCTCAAGTCATCGTTGCTCTACAAACAATCCCAACACGCAACATGCCAGCGACAGATAGCGTCATCATTACGATTGGAACAATTCATGGTGGCACAGCGCATAATGTCATTCCAGAAACAGTTAAACTAACTGGAACGCTCCGTTATTTTGACCCTAAAATTCGTGACTTAACTAAAAAACGTATCCATGAAATCACCGCAGGTATTTGCACTGCATTTGGTGGTCGAGCTGATGTTCGATTAGTCGATGGCTATATTGCAACTGTCAACCATACAAAAGAAACTGAAATTGCACTTAAAGCCGCTCAAACAATCTTCAAGCCATGCTCTATTTCAACTGGCAAAACACCTTCAATGGGCGCTGAAGATTTTGGTTTTATGTTAGCAGATCAAAAAGGCTCTTATTTTTACATTGGTAACGGCCCCGATTCTTCAACCAATAAACTGCACAATTCAGGCTTTGACTTCAATGATACTAACTTATTGTATGGCGGTGTTTATTGGTCAGTGCTTGCACAATATTATTTGGATAACCCACAAGATTAATAGTATGATAAAATTATCATACTAACATTAATGACTAAATAGCTAACTATTATGAAAAAAACTCTATATTTCTGCATGCTATTCATCGCCGCATCCACTGTAGCGCAAGCTCAGCAAATGTATCGTTGGACTGATAGCAAGGGCGTTGTTCACTACACGGAATATGCACCAGATGAAACTCGTGAACAAATTCTCAATTTTGCCAAAGATCAACCTAAAGTTGATAACACAGGAAAGGATGTTAAAAAGCTCGACATCATGCAACCAACACAGGCTGTTTTAGTAGAAATTGAGGCTAAAAAACGTTTTAATCCTGAAGATCGTCCAAAGACAGGCTCTAATGTCACTGTAGCAATGGAAGCTTTAGATCCAACAACAATGACATATTGCCAAATCATTCAAACAAACCTTGAAACATTTAATGCCTTAGAAAATGGCGACTTGGACCAACTATTACTTGTTGAACAATCAGGTACACAAACTCGCATTTCGCCTGAAAAAATCCAAGATCAATATAAGACAACAATAGATAATTTAGAGAAATATTGTTTACAATAGTCTATGTTTAGTTCTATAAATGGAGCTCTTATGGCTCCATTTTTTTGTTACACCTTTTTTGAGAAAGTCACATATGAAAACCTCTCATTTTCCATTGAGTACCACCAAAGAATTTCCAAAAGATGCAGAGATCATCTCTCATCAGTTAATGATCAAATCAGGCATGATCCGTCGTTTAGCATCAGGTTTATACACTTGGTCGCCGTTAGGTTTGCGCGTTTTGCACAAAGTTGAAAACGTTGTTCGTGAAGAAATGGACAAATCTGGCAGCTTAGAGGTATTAATGCCCTCTGTGATTCCTGCTGAATTATGGAAAGAAACAGGCCGCTGGGATCAGTTTGGCAAACAACTCTTAACTTTAAAAGATCGCCATGAAAACGATTACTGCTTAGGTCCAACACACGAAGAAGCAATCACAGATTTTGCGCGCCAAGAGTTAAAAAGCTATCGCCAATTACCAATCAGCTATTATCAAATTCAATGGAAATTCCGTGATGAAATTCGCCCTCGTTTCGGTGTAATGCGTTCACGTGAATTTTTAATGAAAGATGCCTACTCATTCCATATTGATGCGGCATCATTAGAAGCTGAATACCAAAATATGTATCGTACATATTCTGCCATCTTTGATCGTTTGCAATTGGAATATCGCGCTGTATTGGCAGATTCAGGTGCAATCGGCGGTGATCGCTCACAAGAATTCCATGTATTGGCTGATTCAGGTGAGGATGCAATTGTAATTTCTACAGAATCTACATACGCAGCAAACATTGAACGCGCTGAAACAAATGCAGGTGCAAAATATGCAGCACCACAACAAGCATTTGAAAAAGTAGCAACACCAAATGCACGCACAGTGGAAGATGTTGCAAAACAGTTGAATGTACCGATTGCTAAAATCACTAAAACATTAATTGTTCGCGCAGAAGATGGCAGTTTAGTTGCAATCTGCTTACGCGGTGATCACTCATTGAATGAAGTCAAAGCAGGCAATTTCAAAGGCATTGCTAATCCTATTGAATTCGCAACAGATGCTGAAATTATTGAAAAACTAGGTGTCTCACCTGGCTCAATTGGCCCTGTGAATTTGCCAATTCCTGTATTATTTGATCATGCATTGTATTCTGAAAGCGACTTCATTTGCGGTGCGAATGAAAATGGCTTCCACTATGTTGGTGTTAACTTTGAACGTGATCTACCTTTAACTGCAACTCATGACTTCCGCAATATTGAAGAAGGTGACATTTCTCCAGACGGACAAGGAACGGTCAAGTTTATTCGCGGGATCGAAGTTGGCCATATTTTCCAATTGGGCAATAAGTACAGTACTGCGATGAATGCTTCGGTTGTGAACGAAAATGGCGAACAAACTTTCATGGAAATGGGTTGTTATGGCATCGGTGTAACGCGCATTGTTGCATCTGCAATTGAACAATCTCATGACGATAAAGGCATTATCTGGCCAGACGCAATGGCACCATTCAAACTATCATTGATCCCAATGAACTATCACAAATCAGAAGTTGTGAAAGAATTGGCAGATAAATTGTATAAAGAGTTCTTAGCATTGGGCGTTGAAGTATTATTGGAAGATCGTGACATTCGCCCAGGCAATGCATTCAATGATCACGAATTAATTGGCGTGCCACATCGTTTAGTAATCGGTGAACGCGGCTTGAAAAATAATGAATTGGAATACAAAGGCCGTAAAGATGCAGAAAGCACTTTTATCCCTGTAGATTCTGCGATTGAATTCATCATGAACCAATTGAAGAAATAATCTTCACAGATTAAATCTTAACAATGAACATAAATCATCCTGCCCTTGCTTTGCTCGGCAGGATTTTTTATATCTATCAAAAATTTTTATCTCAGATCTCAGCTAACTGAGATCCAGTGATATATTTTCCGGAATCTAAAAAGCTGATAAATTTAAGCAATAAAAAAAGCGCCTGAATAATCAGACGCTCTTTGTTCGCTAATTTAAACTGAAGTTTAAATTACTTGCTCAAACCTGCTTGAGCCATAACTTCTGTAGCGAAGTCGATTGTTGTGATTTCTACGCCTTCACCTAATTCAAAACGTACAAACGCTTTAACTTTAGCTGATTTAGATTTCAACAATTTACCAACGCTCATGTCTGGATCTTTGATGAATGCTTGACCTTCCAAAGTAACTTCTTCTAAGTACTTACGAATACGACCTTCAACCATTTTTTCAACGATGTCAGCTGGCTTACCTGATTCAGCAGCTTGTGCTGAGTAGATATCGCGCTCACGATCCAACAATTCAGCTGGAACTTCAGAAGCATCGATACAAACTGGATTAGCTGCAGCAATGTGCATTGCTACGTCTTTTGCCAAATCTTCGTCGCCACCTTCAACTTCAACGATCGCTGCAATACGGCCGCCGTGAACATAACCACCTAAAACACCAGTTGCGTTCAATACTGTTAAACGACGTACGTTCATGTTTTCGCCAATTTTAGCGATCAAACCTTTACGAACTTCATCAACTGTAGAACCATTCAATGCTTGCGCACCTAATTCTTCAACTGTTGTTACATCGCTATTCAATGCGATATCAGCAGCATCGTTAGCAAATTTCAAGAAATCTTCGTTCTTAGTTACGAAGTCTGTTTCACAGTTAACTTCTAAGATCAAAGCTTTTGAAGCGTTTTGACGAACCAACAATAAACCTTCTGCCGCAGCACGATCAGATTTCTTGTCAGCTTTTGCCAAACCATTTTTACGCATCAAATCGATAGCCGCTTCCATGTCACCGTTAGTTTCAGTCAATGCTTTTTTACAATCCATCATCGCTGAACCAGTACGTTCACGGAGTTCTTTAACCATTGCAGCAGTAATATTTGACATTTTAAAACCTCATTAATTAATGAATATCTCTAAAAATAAAAGCGCCCAAGAAACGGGCGACTCTTACTTAATGCTTGAAAAACAATCCTTTAAGATTGATTATGCTTCAGCAGCTTCAGCTTCTACATAGCCATCTTTTTCGATAACTTCAGCAGCCAATTTAGCGTTTGAACCACGGCCCGCGATTACAGCATCTGCTGCTGCTTTTGCGTACAATTGAATTGCACGAATCGCATCATCGTTACCAGGAATAACATAATCAACACCTTCTGGTGAGTTATTTGTATCTACGATACCGATTACAGGAATACCCATTTTACGAGCTTCTGCTACAGCATTTTTTTCATAACCAACATCGATTACAAACAATGCATCAGGAATAGATGGCATATCTTTGATACCGCCCAAGCTACGCTCTAATTTTTCTAATTCACGAGCAAGCATGATGCCTTCTTTCTTGTTGAAGCGTTCGATAGAACCATCTTCTTTCATTGCTTCAATTTCGCGTAAACGCTTGATAGAGTTTTTCACTGTTTTGAAGTTAGTCAACATACCACCTAACCAACGGTGATCAACGTAAGGTTGTCCTGCACGCGTTGCTTCAGCTGCGATAGTTTCTTGTGCTGCACGTTTTGTACCAACGAAAAGAATGCGACCATTTTTTGCAGCGATGCTTGAAATTACGTTCATTGCATCTTCAAATAATGGAACTGTTTTTTCTAAGTTGATGATATGAATCTTTTGACGGTCGCCAAAGATGTAGTTTTTCATCTGTGGGTTCCAGTAACGTGTTTGGTGACCGAAGTGAACACCAGCTTCTAGCATATCGCGCATAGTAACGTTTGACATATTTTATCCTTTAAAATTTAGGGTTGAGCCTCCAAGCATATTTAAGCGGACTTTATCAGCACCCAACACTTAAACAGTTCAGCTTGTGAGTCGTTTATTAAATTACTTAGTTTTGAATTTTTATCATCAAAAATCCAAAACTAAGCGCGACTTTATACCATATCGATCTAAAAAATTCAATTTTTTTCAAAGATTAAGAGACATTTTATCACCTGCATCAGCTACAAGATTCCCACATTTCATGGTAGACTACGCTAGTTAATTTTTAAGGAATAAGCGTAATGAGTTATAAAAATGATTGTTTCATTAAAACACTTCTGCGAGAGCAAACGTATAAGACTCCATGTTGGATGATGCGCCAAGCAGGTCGTTATCTACCAGAATACCGTGCAACACGCGCAAAAGCTGGCAATTTCATGAATCTTTGCATGTCGCCTGAATTGGCAACAGAAGTGACATTACAGCCGATCGATCGTTTTGGTTTTGATGCTGCAATTCTTTTCTCTGATATCTTAACGATTCCTGATGCAATGGGATTGGACTTAACATTTGAAGAAGGCAAAGGCCCTATCTTCAGAAAACCATTAACCACAGAAGCAGAAATCAGAAATCTTCGCAAAGTTGGCATGGAAGAAGAGCTAGGTTACGTGATGGATGCTGTGCGCATGATCGTTAAAGAATTAAACAATCGTGTACCATTAATCGGTTTTTCAGGCAGCCCTTGGACTCTAGCAACATATATGTTAGAAGGCTCTACAAGCAAGGAATACACAAAAATTCGTGGCTTAATGTATTCAAACCCTGCATTGTTACATGCATTATTAGATCAATTGGCAGATGTTGTGATTGACTACTTAAATGCACAAATCGTGAATGGCGTTGCCGCTGTACAAATCTTCGATACTTGGGGCGGACTATTAAGCAAAGAGTGCTATAAAGAATTCTCTTTACGTTATACACAAAAAATCCTCAACGGTTTGATCAAAAACTACAACAACCAAGAAATTCCATCCATTATTTTCACGAAAAATGGTGGCGCTTGGCTATCTGAGCAAGCGAATGTTGGCGCCAATGCTGTTGGTTTAGATTGGATGACAGATTTGGATCACGCTCGTGCATTGATTGGCAATAAAGTTGTATTACAAGGCAACATGGATCCAGCAGTATTGTTAAGCAATCCTGACATTGTTCGTGCTGAAGTTAAAAAAGTATTGGATAAATTCGGCGTTGGCGGCGGTCATATTTTCAATCTTGGCCATGGTATTTTCCCTGGCATTGATCCTGAAAATGTCAAAGCTATGGTGGATGCGGTCAATGAACTCAGTCCAGCCTATCACTAACAACAATAAGAGAGCGCCCATGCAAAATGAAGATAAACATTGGAGTGATGATGTTGAGATCTTCTCTTCGGGTGCAATTATTGTGCGATTAGAACACAAGAGCTTTCGGTATTTATTACTGAAAGCTTACAATTTCTGGGATTTCCCAAAGGGACAAGTCGAATTAGGTGAAAGTGCAATAGAAGCAACCATTAGAGAAGTGCAAGAAGAGACAACAATTACTGATTTACACTTCCGTTGGGGCTTTGATTTTTATCAAACACCCGCTTACTTTAAAGGTAAAAAAATCGCACGATATCATCTTGCTGAAACACAAAGGCATGAGATTTCACTTCCAATAAACCCTGAATTAGGGCATCCTGAGCACAATGATTGGATATGGGCAACCCGCACACAAGCATTGAAACTAGTCACACCAAGAGTAAGAGAAGCAATCTATTGGTCTGACCTGTTTCTAGCCCACGACCCGAGAATAATATAAAGGCAGTTTGATACACGCAAAACTCGAAATTTATTTTATTAGTTTTATAGTATATAGTAAGAAACACGCTCTATATTGATGAACTGGAGAACACAAATGGCAGCACCACTAACAAAAATTTTATGCATTGATGACGACCAAGATATCCTCAGCATCATTGAGTTTTCTCTATCAGAAGTTGGCGGCTTTGAAGTATTGGCTTGCAACTCTGGCGCTGAAGCACTAGAAAAGGTTGATGCATTTTCTCCTCAGTTATTCCTCATTGACGTTATGATGCCAGGAATGAGCGGACCAGAAGTACTTGCAGAGTTACATAAACAACCACAATATGCGACAACACCTGCAATTTTCTTAACAGCAAATGCAAACTTTGCTGCATATTCAGAAGCTAAACCACCAAAACTATTAGGTGTTTTAACAAAACCTTTTGACCCTATGCAGCTACCTGAACGCATCCAAAAACTTTGGGATGAGTTCATGTAAAATGTCTAATCAAACAATTCTAAAAGTACTGCACGATGCAGGCCAATATTTTCATACCTACTCAGGCAGTACTTTTGTTGTTTTACTAGATCAAGTATCTCAAGAACAAGCAGCATCAATCGCTAAAGACATCGCATTATTATGTGCATTGAATATCAAAATTATTCTCATCGCACCTTCACAACCAATTGGTAAACCTTTCGTCATTGAGTCTGAAGAAAAATTAGAACAATTACTCATTCAAACTCAGGTCACACAACGCAAAGCAGAAGTTTTACTCAATCAAGCATTTTACCAATATCAAATCAGCTCAGCGATTGTTTCAAGTAGTGCTGTCACAACGAAACCTTATGGCATTCATAATGGCATTGATTATGGTTTTTTTGGCAAAGCACGAAGCATTAAAAAAGAGCTGCTCAACCATATTTTAGAAAGCGCATCTTGCTTAATCATTCCAACTTTTGGTTTTGCACCAACAGGTGAAACATTCATCATGGATGGCTTAGAAATGGCAGAAAAAATCGCCAGTAGCTTACAGTGCCAAAAGCTTATGATCCTGACAGAACACGAAGACTTACCACGTGAAATGAATGCAATGCAGGCAAAACTATTAAGTCAAGATGATCATTTATCCCATCAAATACGCACACTAATTCAACGCAGTATTCCTGCTATTGAACATGGCGTTGATCGTATTCACTTGCTCAATAAAAAAGTTGAAGGCGAACTCATCATTGAGTTGCTCACGCGTGATGGCGTTGGCTCTATGATCACCAATGAACCTTATGATGAAATTAAACCTGCTGAATTAACAGACATTCAAGCATTGAAAGCTTTAATGCAACCATTAGAAGATGATGGCACACTGAAAAAACGCAGCATTCAAGATTTAGAAAAAGACATTCATAACTTTTATCTAATGTTTCGTGATAACTCGCTCATCGGCGCTGTTGCGTATTATCCTTATCCTGATGAAAAAACGACAGAGCTCGCTTCTCTCATTGTTCATCCTGATTATCGTAAAGGCAAAAAAGCGAATCAGTTGATGCAATTTGTGGAGCATAAAGCACAAGAAGATGGACTAGAATCCATTTTCTTACTCACAACTCAAACAGCTCATTGGTTCATGGGCAATGGCTTTAAAGAAGCCCAAATCAGCGACTTACCTAAGGATAAATTAGCTGTCTATGATTACACAAGAAACTCAAAAGTCTTCTTCAAAACAATCTAACAGCACAATCATTGCATTGTCTCAACACGCATTTTCAAGTAAACTTTTATTTTTAGATTTAAGTTTACCAAACCATGATAAACCCTCAAAATTTTTCAAAAACAGTATTATTAACAACAGTTTTAATTGCTTTTTTAAGCCTCTTTGCACAGCTATCCATCACAATTGGCATGATCCCAATCACAGGACAAACGCTTGCACTCGGCATCATAGCATCGGTTTTTCCACTTAGAGTCGGATTAGCTGTCGTCTTAGGTTATTTATTGTTAGGTGCATTAGGATTGCCAATTTTTGCCAATCAAAAATATGGCATCGATGCAATCCTTGGCGCAACAGGCGGATTTCTTGTGGGCTTTGTTTTCTATGTGATCACTGTGCGAATATGCCTACATTTCTCGAAAAAATTCATCACATTCATTGCTGCCAACTTATTAGCAACTTTCATCACACTGATTTTTGGTTGCACTTGGCTATATATCAGCAAAGATTTATCCATAATGAAAGTGATCAATGTCGCGATGATTCCCTTCATTGTGCCAGGAATCATCAAATCTACGTTATCCGCAGCGATTGGTTATGGTTCGGCACGATATTATTTAAAGTGTGCGAACAAATAATGTTAAATTCGACTCTTTTGTTTTCATCTCTTTATGGAGATGAAAACCTTCTAATGTCACCACTGGCGCATGAATGGATCGTTCCAGCACAACATATTGAACAGATTGATAAATTGGCAACGTATTAATCAACTCTACAGACTTTTCCAACAATTCAGGCGATCCAAATGGTGGATCCAAAAAAATCAAAGAAAATTCATCATTATTCTTTGATAAAAACTGTAACGCATCGCTATTGACTAACTGAAAGCGATCTCTCTCTTTACAGATATTCTCAACATTGTTACGAACAACCTGAAAAGCTTCTCGATCTCTTTCAACAAAAGTGGAAAACTTGGCGCCACGAGATAAAGCTTCTAATCCCAATGCACCGCTGCCTGCAAATAGATCCAAACAACGCGAACCATACAAAAAAGGTTGTAACCAATTAAATAGAGTTTCACGCATGCGATTGCCTGTTGGGCGCAAACCATCACGATCTACAACTTCCAATAAACGGGAACGATAATCCCCAGCGATGATTCTAATTGTATGTTTTTGAACTTTTGCCATTATTTCGCCAATGTTGTTTTTTCATTTGCCTTGATCCAAGCATAAGTTGCGTCATTCAACTCTTGCACGCTTTTATCTTCGCTTTCGATAAAGTCGCCAATCGTAATATCAATTGTGCCTTTATGCTTTAAAAGCTGTCCTCTTGGCCAAGCCAAACCTGAATTTACACTAATCGGCATCACTGGCGCTTTCAATTTTGAAGCCACTAAAAATGCACCATTTTTATAAGGCACAGATTCATTCGGTAAAACACGTGTACCTTCGGGAAAAATAATAACAGAAATATTGTCAGACAAACGCGCTTTTGTATTAGCAATCATCATCTTCAATGCTTCACGCCCTTCTGAACGATCAATCGCAATCGGATTTAAACGACGCAAACCTTGCCCAAATAAAGGAATTTTCAGCAATTCTTTCTTCAAAACAAAGCAATAGACGGGAAATATCACAGGATATAAGAATGTTTCAAAGGTTGACTGATGATTCGAGATAATGATCGCTGGACGCTCTTTCAATAACGCAATTTTCTCAATACCATTCACACGAAATTTCACACCCACAATCACTTTCAATAACCATAGTGATAATGCACACCATCGTTTAACAATCGGATAGTAACGGCGTTCAGAAACGAAATATGAAAAGATGATCATGAATGGAATGAAGATCAAACCAATCAACATCAATGAAATAAAGAAGATTAACGAACGAATCCATTGAATCATACTAATTATCCTTTAATAGCGCTTCAACGAACGCAAGTAAATTTGAATAAATGGGCAAATCAGGATATTTAACCAACACTTCCGCACTACTCTCTTTGCCATAACCTGTTTCCACCATAATTGGCAAACATTGAGCATTGATCGCAGCTTCTACATCACTCAATTTATCACCCACAAAATAGACAGAATCATCCTGTGGTGAAATATTGAATTCATCCATAATGGATAACAACATTCCAGGATTAGGCTTATGATCAGGATGTGTACGTTCCAATGCAGGGCAATAACGCCAAGCACCAATTTTTGCACCAACATCCGCACAAGCTTGATACATTTTTTCAGTGATCAAAGCGAGCATTGCTTCATCATATAAAGCGCGACCAATGCCACGCTGATTACTGGCAACGCCAACTAAAATTCCTTGCTCATTCAGCAATCGAATCGCCTGAAGGCTCGATTCAATCGGAATCCACTCTTCAGGTGATTTAATATAATCGGGGCTATCGTAATTAATAACCCCATCTCGATCGAGAATGACGAGCTTTGGCAACATATTAGATATCTTGCAACAAAGACAAGTCAGCCATTGCTTTGAAGTATTGACGAATGCGGTTCAATAGATGTAAACGATTTTCACGCACAGCTAAATCATCACACATCACCATTGTATCTATGAAGAACTGATCCAATGGGCCTGCCAATGTTGATAAATGTGACAATGTTTCTACATAGTTATGCTCAGCTGTAGATTTATCCAACGCTGGTGCAATTTCTGTGATCGCCTTGAACAACACTTTTTCTGCATCTTCATTCAATAAGTCAGCATTCATAGCCATTGCTGTTTGATCTTTCAAGTTTTTCTCTAAAATATTCGAGATACGCTTATTAGATTGAATCAAACTATGCGCTGCTTCAGTTTTTCTGAATTCAGTGATCGCATTCAAACGACGCAAAATATCCAATGGATTGTTCAATTCCAATGCTGAAATGGATTCGAATGTATCATGGGCAATGCCCAATTCAGCCGTATAAGCTTTCATTCTTTCTAAAATATAGTTCAATACTTTAGCTTCAACTTCTGGCTTTTGTAATTCTGCTGGCAAGTTCAAGTAAGCAACATTGATTAAATCTTTCAAATCTAAATCAACATTTTGCTCAACTGAAATACGCAAAATACCTAATGCAGCACGGCGCAAGCTGTACGGATCACGTGAACCTGTTGGGATTTGACCAATGGAGAAAATACCGACGATTGTATCCAAGCGCTCTGCGATTGCTAATGCTTGAGCCTCTTTAGTTTCAGGCAAGCGATCGCCTGCAAATTTTGGCCAATAAACTTGCTCCAATGAATGAGCAATACGTGCATCCAAACCTTGTTCAAGTGCATAGTAACGACCCATAATACCCTGCAATTCTGGGAATTCCTGCACCATGTTGCTCAACAAATCTGATTTATATAATTCGGAAGCTTTAGCAACCACATCCACATCTGCACCGATGGATTTTGCAATCACAGTACTCAATGCGCCCACACGATCAGTTTTATCTTTTTGTGAACCCAATTGTGTTTGGAAGATTGTTGTTGCTAAACGTGGCAAATAATCTGCCAAAGGAATTTTCTTATCTGAATTCCAGAAGAAATCTGCATCACTGAAACGAGGACGAATTACGCGTTCATTACCACTGATTACTTCTTGTGGGTTTTCACTTTCAATATTGCTCACAAAGCAAAAATAACGCGTTAAATTGCCATCGTTATCCACGATTGGGAAATATTTTTGGTTATCTTGCATTGTAGAGATCAATGCTTCTTGTGGCACATCTAAGAAATGTTCTTCAAACTGTCCTACCAATACTACTGGCAATTCAACCAATGCTGTCACTTCATCTAACAATGAAGGTTCCATGATTGCTTTACCGTATTGTGCCGTTGCTTTATTCACTTGCTCAACAATACTTGCTTTACGCTTTTCAAAACTTGGCACAACCTTGCCTTCTGTTTCTAGCAATGTTTCATATTGAGTTGGTGCTACAACTGTCAAAGTACCTTCTGTATGGAAACGATGACCACGAGTGACACGATCAGATTTCGCACCCATGATTTCCGTATCAATCACATCGTTACCGTACAATAATACGATCCAACGAACTGGACGAACAAATTCAAATTCATGAGATTCCCAACGCATTCTTTTAGCGATCGGTAATTTATTCAATGCATTCACCAACATTGCAGGCACTAAATCGGCTGTTTTCTGACCAACGATTTTCTCTTCAAAAGCAAACCATTCACCTTTATCCGTCGCAACTTTGATCAATTGATCCACTTCAACGCCGCAACCACGAGCAAAGCCTAATAATGCTTTAGTTGGTTCGCCATCTTTGAAACCCGCAACAACCGCAGGACCACGTTTTTCATTCACGTAATCTGCTTGCTGACCCACTAAATTTTTAATCAACAAACCAAAACGGCGAGGCGATGCAAATACTTCACAACCCTCAAATGCTAATTTTGCCTGTTTCAATTCTGCTTCGATTAATCCTTTGAAATCATTCGACAATGTATTCAAGAATTTTGGTGGAAGCTCTTCTGTTCCAATTTCAATTAATAAGTCTGCTGTGCTCATTCAATTTCGTCCATAAAAGAAAAAACTATAATCCTTTAAGATTATAGTTTTTTAGTTGATTCGGTCAAAGTTTTAACCAATTTTTTCAATTGCTTTCTCTAAACGAGCAAGCGTTCTATCTTTACCAACAAGGATTAAAGTTTCATCCAAGTTCGGGGATGCAGCTCTGCCTACAATCGCGGTACGAAGTGGCATGCCAATTTCACCCATTTTAATGTTCAATGTTTTTGTGAGATCTTTCATCGCAGCTTTTAAAGGTGCTGATGACCAATCTTCTAAACCTGCAAATACGTCACGCAAAGCAATCAAAGTTGGTTTTGATACAGCTGTTAAATGATGTTCTACAGATTCTTCATCGTATGTTAACTCTTCAACATAGAGATATTGAATCATCGCTGCCAATTCAACCATTGTTTGACAACGTGCAACGTGTGCTTTTGCAGCCGCTTCTAAATAAGCCATATCTGTGATTTCGATGCCGATCGCTTGCATATATGGCACTAACAATGCTGCCAATTCAGCAGGATCTTTTTGCACCATGTAATGTTGGTTCAACCATAATAATTTACTTGTGTTGAATGCACTTGCTGCTTTGTTCACATCTTTCAAATCGAACAATTCAATCATTTCAGCCCAAGAGAAAATCTCTTGATCGCCATGAGACCAACCCAAACGAATTAAGTAGTTCAATACTGCTTCTGGCAAATAACCTTCATCACGATATTGAGTAACACTCACAGCGCCATGACGCTTTGATAATTTCTGACCATCATCACCCAAAATCATCGCAACGTGCGCATAGGCTGGCACTGGTGCATTCAATGCTTTTAAGATGTTAATTTGTCTTGGTGTATTATTGATATGATCATCACCACGCACAACGTGCGTAATGCCCATATCCATATCGTCAATCACAACACAGAAGTTGTAAGTTGGCGTGCCATCTGGACGCGCAATGATCAAATCATCCAATTCTGTATTTTGGAATGTGATTGTGCCGTGCACCAAGTCATCAAAGCTTGTTACACCAGTTTCAGGATTACGAAAACGCACAACAGGCTGAACACCTTCAGGAATTGCAGGCAATGTTTTACCAACTTCTGGGCGCCACATGCCGTTATAGCGAGGTTTTTCTTTATTAGCTTCTGCTAAATCACGCATTTTTTGTAACTCTTCTTGCGTGCAATAGCAATAATAAGCTGTGCCTGCTTCTAACATTTCAGCAATCACTTCTTTATAGCGATCGAAACGTTTAGTTTGATAGAAAGGACCTTCATTGAAGTTCAAACCTAACCAATCCAAACCATCAATGATTGCTTCAACAGCTTCTGGAGTAGAACGCTCTAAATCCGTATCTTCAATTCTTAATACTGTCTCGCCTTTATTGTGCAATGCATATAAACAAGAATAAAGGGCCGTTCTCGCACCACCAATGTGCAGAAACCCTGTAGGAGAAGGGGCAAATCGCGTTCTAACTTTCATACTCATCTTTATCTCAAATAATTAAAATTTAACCTTAGGTGCTTCACGTTGTACGTCATCAATCTCATACAATGCACCTGGTTTAAAACTAAATATTCCTCCGATCATATTATTCGGAAAAACCTGCAAGTAGTTATTATACTCCGTTGCATCAATATTGTAAGTTTGACGATGTGCAGCAATTAAGTTCTCAGTTGTTGCTAACTCATTATGTAATGATTGCATCTGGTCATTGGCTTTCAGATCAGGATAAGACTCCACAACCGCCATCAAGCGACCCAATGCACTATTTAATACGCCTTCACTTTTTGAAGCCGCATTCATCAAAGCTGCGTTGCCTAAATCATTTTTCACAGCATCCAAGCTACCTTTTGCCTGCTTACGCGCTGAAATCACAGCTTCCAATGTTTCGCGCTCATGCTCCATATATTTCTTAGCAACTTCCACTAAATTTGGAATCAAATCAAAACGGCGCATCAAAGCAGTATCAATTTGTGCAAATGAATTTTGGTAATTATTACGTTTTAAGACTAAGCCGTTGTACACAGAGATTGTCAGCATTGCTAATCCTACAATGATAGCAACAACAATCATCCAAATGATCAACGCTGTCGTTGATAATCCAAAAAATTCCGCGATATTTGCCATAATACTGTTCTCCGTTTTCTTACTATTATTATTCAACACAGCGAGTGATTATTTATCGTTTGAGTCGTCTTGCAATCCACAAACCAACTTCAAATAACAAAATCGTCATCCCTGCAAATGCCACCTGAGATAAAACATCTGGCGGTGTGACAACTGCAGCAACCACAAAGGCACCAATAATAATATAAGGGCGCTTTGTACTAATTTTATCCACAGACACAACATTCATCAATACCAACAAAATAATTGCAACAGGCACTTCAAATGCTACGCCAAATATAAAAAATAATCTCAGAATAACGGATAAATATTGACTAATATCTGTAGCCATTTCAACACCATCTGGCGTTGTTCCCACTAAAAACTTAAACATGAGTGGCATAACCGCAAAATATGCAAACATCATGCCAGAGTAAAACAGCAAAATACTCGATGAGATCATTGGAAATACAAGTCTGCGTTCTTTTTGGTATAAACCTGGCGCTATGAACAACCAAACCTGATAAATTACCCAAGGCACAGCTATAAAAAATGACAACCATAGCGTCAATTTAATGGGCACCAAAAATGTAGAAGTTACTTCTGTTGCGATCAATTTACTACCATTAGGCAGCGCATCAATCAAAGGCATAGCAACAAAGGTATAAATGTCATTTCTAAACCAAATTAGCCCTAGAAAGATTACAACAACGCCAAGGAGCGCCCTTAAAATGCAACTTCTAAGTTCCATTAAGTGCTGAATTAAAGATTGCTGAGCGCTCTCTTCCTGATTTACATTTGATTCTGTCGTCATAATTAAGATGTGCGATTTAATAAAAGTTCTTGAACCACTCTCGAGCCAGATACTCCGACCAAGAGAACAACAAATGCGATTAACGCATATTTGGCAGCAGGTTTACCGCGCAATCCTTTAAAGTGATGCAATGCCAACAAAGTGATAAAAATAATCAACGATACAATGGATAAAATTGATCGATGAATGAATTGTTTATCAAACCAATTATCAATAAAAGAAACAGCCGTTAACAAGCTTAATGCTAATAATACAGCACCAATTCCCATTAACTGGAATAACCATTTTTCCATACTCATCAACGGTGGTAAATGATTTAAAAAATAACCTGTTGGCTTTTTCAAATAACTATGGCGAAGCACAATTAATGCCGCTTGTACACCAACCACCATCAACACTGCATAGGCAATAATGGATAAAACTATGTGCAAGCTCAAAATAGGGCGCGCACTATTCAGCGTCAATTGCGAATCGTAACTCTCTGAAAGCACCAAAGATATGATCGCCAGAATAAACAGCACAATAGAAATATCAGGATGCTTACGGATATTCGGCAATATGATCATCAAAGTTGCCAATATTGTTAACGAAAAAGCATTGGCCGCACCAATATTGATACCACCTTGACTCACTAAGTCTTGGCTCAACATCCACGCATGCAAAATAACCGCCGACCATGCAAAAAACACGCCGACTTTAATACAATTTCTAGAGATCTTTCCTTTCACAAAACAGAAAATGCCCAATATCGCTATCAGGTAACATGTAATGTTTGCTATGAAGAGTAGAGTATTCATAATCTTATGGATCAACATTGTTGAAGAATGACTTTAAAGGAATGCCTAATTAAAGTAAACTAGGCGACTATCTAGACTATAATACACTAATTTAATACATTTCTGAGGCATTATGTTTGAAAATTTAAGTGATCGTTTACGCCAAACGATGAAATCACTCCGCGGACAAGCGAGACTAACAGAAGATAATATCAAAGATGCTCTGCGCGAAGTTAGAATGGCGCTTTTAGAAGCAGACGTTGCTTTACCTGTTGTGAAAAGCTTCATTGAGCGAGTTAAAGAGCGCGCTATTGGCCGCGAAGTTATGTCGAGCTTGAACCCTGGGCAAGTTTTAGTCAAAGTGGTCCATGAAGAGCTTATTGCAGTGATGGGCGCTGAAAATGCAGAGTTGGATTTACGCACACAACCGCCAGCAGTGATTTTGATGGCAGGTTTACAAGGTGCAGGTAAAACAACAACGACAGGTAAATTGGCTGTATTTTTAAAAGAAAAGCACAACAAAAAAGTTATGGCTGTCAGTGCGGACGTTTATCGCCCTGCCGCAATCGAACAATTGAAAACAGTTGCTGGCAAAGTTGGCGCTGAGTGGATTCCATCTGATCCTTCTGAAAAACCTGTGGACATCGTTTTACGTGCAAAAGATTGGGCCAAGAAAAGTGGCGCTGATGTTTTAATCGTGGATACAGCAGGCCGTTTACACATTGATGATGTGTTGATGGATGAAATCAAAGGCATTCATGCGGCGGTTGATCCTGTAGAAACACTATTCGTTGTCGATAGTATGACAGGTCAAGATGCTGTTAATACAGCTAAGGCATTCGATGAAGCATTGCCATTAACTGGTGTTGTTTTGACAAAAGTAGATGGTGATGCACGCGGTGGTGCAGCCTTGTCTGTTCGTCAAATCACAGGTAAGCCAATCAAATTTATCGGTATGGGTGAGAAATTGGATGCATTAGATCCTTTCTATCCAGATCGTATGGCTTCTCGTATTTTAGACATGGGTGACGTTGTTTCATTAGTCGAAGAAATTCAGTCCAAAGTAGATCAAGATAAAGCTGCTGAACTCACTGAAAAATTCAAAAAAAATCAACAGTTCGATTTAGATGATTTCAAAACTCAAATGGAACAAATGCTCAACATGGGTGGAATCAATACTTTCTTAGATAAGCTACCTGGCATGGGTGATATTTCTCAGAAAGTTAAAGATAAAGCTGACGACTCTGTTTTCCAGAAGAAAATTGCCATCATCAACTCAATGACATTAAAAGAGCGTAAAGATTACAAACTATTAAAAGCACCTCGTCGTATGAGAATTGCTAAAGGCTCAGGTGTTGATATCCAAGATGTTCACCGTTTAGTAAAAGAGTTTGAACAAATGCAGCGCATGATGAAAGAGTTGAAAAAAGGCGGTATTGGTAAAGTGATGAGATCTTTCCAAGGTATGAAAAAATTCATGCCTAAGTAACTCGAATATACGCACAATAAAAACAAGGAATAGACTGTAAAATGAGTGATTTTCAAAATAATAACAACGACAGTGCTTTGAATAAGCAACTTTACTCTGTACTCGAAAAAACGCTACAAGCTGGCGTTGTTGAACAGCGCAGAAAGAGACGTTGGGGCATTTTCTTTAAATTAATTTTTGCAATCTATTTCCTGATCATCATTGGTATGTTCGCCGCTGGCCCGACTTTGGGCGAGCAGAAAAAATTCATGGATAGCAATGGTAATTTACTGGATGAATACACTGCTGTGATCCGCATTGAAGGTGAAATCTCCGCAAGTACGGATGCAAGCGCAGATAAAATCATCACAGCTTTACGTCGCGCATTTGAAGATCCTAAAGCACGAGCAATCATCCTCCGAATTAATTCTGGCGGCGGCTCTCCTGTCCAAAGCGCATATGTTTACGATGAAATTAATCGCCTAAAGAAACTGCATAACAAAAAAATCTATGCAGTGATTATGGATATTGGCGCATCAGGTGCTTATTACATTGCATCTGCTGCTGATGAAATCTATGCTGATCAAGCTAGCTTGGTGGGCTCAATCGGTGTAACAGCAGCAACATTTGGCTTTGTGGGCACAATTGAAAAACTAGGCATTGAGCGCCGTTTATACACATCGGGCGAACATAAAGCATTCTTAGATCCATTTTCACCACAAAATGCAGGCGAAACTGAATTTTGGAAAGATGTTTTGAATACTGTCCATGTTCAATTCATTGATGCAGTGAAAAAAGGGCGCGGTGATCGCTTACAAGACAAACCTGAATTATTCAGTGGGTTAATTTGGAGCGGCCAACAAGCACTACCTTTAGGTTTAATTGATGGCCTTGGCTCTACAGGAAGTGTTTCTAGAGATATTATTCAAGTACCTGATCTTGTAGATTTTACAGTACAAGATGAGGGCTTTAGCCGCTTTGTTAAACAACTTAGCTCCGCAACGATGCAAAAATTATTTTATTCATCATCAGAAGTACAATTACGTTAAGCTTTACCCATAAATTATACAAAAACTAGAATAACAATCGATTTCCTAAGCTCTGTACTACACTTAGCATACTGCCTAAGTGGCTATGGTACAGAGTTAAAGGAAACAATGAAAATTAGAGGCATAACAGAATGATGGCAGAAGAAATGTTCATTCGATGCGTGCAAAAGAAAGATGGCGAAGTACTCGCTAAAAAACTGGCTAAGTTATACGTCTTAATACATTTAAAATCAGACTACAAACTATATATTACACAAGAAAAAGACTGCATATTTTTAGAATTAGCCAATCGTTTTGCAACGCACATAGAAGCAGATTTAACAAAAACCGCAGGTTTCCATGCGGCTATATTGTCTGCAATGTTTTTATCAGATGATTCAACCGATATAATCTGATCGATTACGCGTAATCATAATTCCCACAGAATCAGTAAACGCTATAGCATTGGGTTTGTTTAACTCTAATGTCAATTGCTCTGTTTCATAAGTTGTCAAAATATGTTGTGCAATTGTTTCAGCCAATGTTTCCACTAACTGAAACGATGAGCTTTCAATTAAATTTTTAACACTGTTGGAAATTTTTTCATAATCTAATGCATCTAGGATATTTTCCGTCGATGCAGGTTTTTTATTGTCGTGAGTCATCTCTAGCGTGATAATAATCGGCTGCTTTGTCACGCGCTCAAAATCATAAATACCAATAATGGCATCCGCTTTTAAATTGCGAATAAATACTTTGTCCATAAAGTTCTACTAATTCCTAATAACGGGCTTGTGGATATGATCCTAAAATTTTCAATAATGATGCACGATTATGAATTTCGCTCAAAGCTTTTTTCACTTTCGCATCATCTTGATGGCCCATAATATCAATATAAAAGCAATAACCCCACATTGTGTGTGGCGCAGGACGTGACTCAATTCTTGACATCGTCACATTATGCGCAGATAAGGGTTCGATCAATTGATTCAACAAACCTGGACGATCATTAGCTGAAACCATGAATGTTGTCTTATCATCACCACTTGGTGCAATTTTCTTATTACCAATCACTAGAAAACGTGTTGTATTCGACGTATCGTCTTCTATATATTTCGCCAAAATTGGAATTTGATAAAACTGAGCCGCTTCTTCACTTGCCAGTGCAGCAGAATTTTCTGGCGACTGCTGAGATTGCATTAATGCATCTACATTGGAGTGACAAGCAATTTGCTCCGCATGTGGTAAATGCTTATCTAGCCAACTACGACATTGCGCCAATGATTGAGGATGCGCAAAAACTTTAGTCACAGACTTCTCATCAGCAGCGCTTGAAATTAAATTTTGATGAATGCGCAATGTTGTTTCACCACAAATGAACAACTGAGTTTGTGCAAAACAATCCAATGTTAAATTCACCGCGCCTTCTGTCGAATTCTCCACAGGCACAATACCAAAATCCACTAATCCTGTTTCAACCGCTCTAAATACATCTGGAATCGTCGATTGTGGTGACAATGTTGCGGACCCACCAAATTGTTTGCGCGCCGCCAACTCAGAAAAAGTTTTTTCTGGCCCTAAAAATGCAATGGCCAGCGGCTTTTCTAGGGATAAACAGGTTGACATAATTTCTCTAAACAACCTTGCAACTTCTTGATTAGGAATTGGCCCTTGATTTTTTTCCATATAGTTAGACAGAACCTGAGCTTCCCTTTCTGGTCGATACATTTCTGTATCGCCACTTGAAATCTTAATTTCGCCGATCGCCATTGCATGCTTGGCACGTTCATTGAATAATTTTAAAAGCTGCTGATCAATCTGATCAATTTCTGCGCGGTGAATTGCAATTGTGGTCATTTCTAACTCTAAAAAGTGGTTTTAATCATCTAAACATTACAAAATCTCAAATTAATGTCAATCTCTCTTCAGACAAGTTATTAAAAACTCTTTTTTTCTTGTATAATGAATTACCGTGGAATGTAACATTAAAAGGTGTATTCGTGGCTAAGATACTAATTGCAGATGATTCAAAACTACAAAAACTAGAAATCGCAAAATTTTTAATAAAGTTAGGCCATCAAGTTCTTGAAGCAAAAGATGGTAATGAAGCTGTTGCCCTTACAGAACAAAATCTTCCTGACCTTGTATTAATGGATGTTGTCATGCCTGAGTGCAATGGCTTTAGCGCTCTACGTCGCATTAAACACAATGATAAGACCAAACATATACCTGTGATTATGGTCAGCACAAAAAGTGAAGATATAGATAAAATTTGGGCAAGCAAACAAGGTGCGGTAGGATATATTACAAAGCCCATTGATTTCAATTTGCTAGAAAATGAAATCAATAAAAATTTGTAATTAATTCAATCTGTTCATGAGTGGAAATTTTTTATTATGGAACTAATCGTACAAAGAGAGCAATTGTTACAACCGTTGCAAGCGTTAATTGGCGTGACTGAAAAAGGTCAAACATTGCCCGTCTTGGCGAATGTAAAATTATTGGTTAAAGCAGAAGAAATCATTCTGACCACAACTAATCTTGAGATTGAACTCTCTTGTGCTCTGCCTTATATCTCATCGTTAACAGGCGGCACAACCATTCCTGCTAAAAAACTTTTGGACATTTTAAAAGCATTGCCATCTGGCATTGATGTTCACTTGAAAATTAATCCAGATAAAGTGGAGATCAAAGCAGGCCGCTCTAAATTCTCATTAGCATGTTTACCATTAGAAGAGTTTCCTGTGCTTGATCACATTGATTTCACAGAAACATTAACATTGCCAAAAGATCGCTTTAGATTATTGATTCAGCGCGTTGCTTACGCAATGGCAAGTGCGGATGTTCGCTATTTCCTAAATGGCATGTTGATTGATGTGCAAAATTCTGAAATTGCAGCCGTCGCAACAGATGGTCACCGTTTAGCACTCAGTAGATATACCTTAGAAAGCACAACAGACATCAGTAATCAATACATCATTCCACGTAAAGCCATCGAAGAATTACTAAAACTTGTTGAGAATGAAGCAGCACCAATGCATTTGCAGCTGAGCGCAAATCATTTGCGCGTTGAATTAGGCAGCATGATCTTCACAACGAAGTTAATTGAAGGTAAATTCCCAGATTACAAACGCGTCATTCCACCTGTTGGTGAGAAAATTATTATGGCGGATCGCGTTGAAATGATTGACTCATTGATGCGCACATCAATTTTATCGCAAGATAAATTCCGCGGCATTCGCATGAATATCTCTCATTGCCTCATCAAACTGGTTGCACACAATCCAGAGCAAGAAGTTGCGGAAGAAGAAGTAGAAGTAAACTATCAAGGCGAAGATTTCATGATCGCATTCAATGCTTCATACATCACAGATGCATTCAAAAACATTGAAGGCGATATGGTTCAATTGAGCTTCACTGAAAACAACTCAAGCTGCTTAATCAAAAACCCTGAAGATGATAGCGTTGATCACGTTGTTATGCCGATGCGCCTATAAACGTGATCATTCGATCATTATCATTCACAGGATTTAGAAATCTCGCCACACAAAACATCGACTTCCACTCTAAGTGTAATGTGTTCTACGGCGCAAATGCCTCTGGTAAAACGAGCTTACTAGAGGCGATTTACTATTTATCCCATCTTCGTTCATTCCGCCAGCGTGAATTTGCTAAAATCATCGGGGATGAACATGAGTTTTTGCGCCTGATTACAAAGTGCTATACAGATCTTTCTGATCATTTGATTGGCATCGAAGTCAATAAACAAGAGCACATTGTACGCGTGGATTCAACGCCATTAAAGCAGCGTTCTACATTAGCAAAAATGCTGCCTTGCCTTTATCTTGACCCTGAAACAGGCAAACTCCTCACAGATAGCCCAAAATTTCGCCGCCAATTTATGGATTGGGGATTATTCCATACCGAAGCCAACTATCATCATCTATGGCAGAACTATGATCGCGCATTAAAACAGCGCAATATTATTTTAAGGCAAAAACAGAATCCAAAACTTCTAGATAGTTATGATGAATTGCTGGTGCAATTTGGTGATCAAATTACACAAAAACGCGAAGCATTCGTACAAGCAATCTTTGATAAAGCATCACCTTTATTATCCAAGCTCATTCATCAACCTTTCGATTGGTCTATGGAATATCGCAAAGGTTTTACAGGCAATAACTTTGCAGAAGAATTAAAAAGCCAGCGTGAGAAAGATTTCATCATGGGACATACAAGAGCTGGCCCACATCGCGGTGACTTTATTGTCAAAGCTAATCATAAAAATGTTAGTGAGTATTTATCTCGCGGACAAATCAAATTGGCAAGTATTGCACTCACATTGGCACAAATTCAGCTTTTCCAGAACCATAATGAAGCACAAAATGTCATTTTATTGATGGATGATATGAGTGCAGAGCTCGATAAACAGCATAGAGAAATCTTATTAGAAGAGTTTTTAAAATTGAATGTGCAATTATTCATCACTTGTTTAGAAGAAAATGAGTTTCCTGAGCTTGTGAATCATCCGCAAATTGTACAGCCACATCAATATAAGATAACTACAGGTTTTGTACAAAAAATGGTATAATAACTCGTTTTTGAATGCAGATATTAAGCAATTAACTGCATGTTTCATTAGAATTAAAAAAGGATATTTGAATGACCTCTGAAAATAGCCCAAGTATTAAGGTTCTCAAGGGATTAGATGCCGTACGCAAGCGTCCTGGCATGTATATTGGTGATACCGATGACGGCACCGGCTTACACCACATGGTGTTTGAGGTTGTGGATAATGCCATCGATGAAGCGTTGGCTGGCCACTGTGATGATATTACTGTTACTATCCACAAAGATAATTCTATTACTGTGACAGATAATGGTCGCGGTATTCCAACAAAAATGCATCCAGAAGAAGGTATTTCATCTGCTGAAGTTGTAATGACAGTCCTTCATGCTGGTGGTAAATTTGACGATAACGCAATTTCTGGTGGTTTACACGGCGTTGGTGTTTCTGTTGTCAACGCCCTATCTTCTGATTTACGTCTACTCATTAAGCAAGATGGTAAATTATTTGAACAAGAATATAAATTGGGTACACCAGTTTATCCATTACGCGAAATCGGCACAGTGGATGAAGAAGATACTGGTACAACTGTTTACTTCAAGCCAAGCCCTGAAATTTTCACAATCACAGTATTCGATTATCAAATCCTAAAAAAACGTTTACGTGAATTATCTTTCTTAAACTCTGGCATTAAAATTCATTTGAAAGATGAACGTTACGACGCTGAAGACATCTTTGAATTTGAAGGTGGTATTAAAGCATTTGTTGAACATATCAACCGTAAGAAAACCATCATCAACCCTGCTGTTTTCTACTGTGACAACAAACAAGATAACGTGATCGTTGAAGTTGCATTGCAATGGACAACGGATTACCAAGAAAACGTTTACTGCTTTACCAATAATATTCCACAAAAAGATGGTGGCACACACTTATTGGGCTTTAGAGCAGCAATCACGCGTACATTAAACCAATACATGGAACAAAACGATCTTCTCAAGAAAGCTAAAGTTAGCACATCTGGTGAAGATGCTCGTGAAGGTTTGACCGCGGTTGTTTCGGTAAAATTGCCAGGGCCAAAATTCTCATCACAAACCAAAGATAAATTAGTTTCGAGTGAAGTTCGTGGCGCTGTTGAAAGTGTTGTGAGCGCAAGAATTGCTGACTTCTTACAAGAAAGTCCAAATGATGCAAAATTAATCACAGGCAAAATCATCGAAGCCGCTCGCGCACGTGAAGCTGCTCGTAATGCTCGTGAATTAACGCGCCGTAAAAGCGCATTAGACATCGCTGGTCTACCAGGTAAATTAACGGACTGCCAAGAGAAAGATCCTGCTTTATCAGAATTATACATCGTGGAAGGTGATTCGGCGGGCGGTTCTGCAAAACAAGGTCGTAACCGTAAATTCCAAGCAATTTTGCCATTGAAAGGTAAAATCTTAAACGTTGAACGTGTTCGCTTTGATCGTATTATCCAATCAGCTGAAGTTGGCACATTGATCACAGCATTAGGCTGTGGCATTGGCCGTGATGAATTTGATATAGAAAAATTACGCTATCACCGCATTATCATCATGACGGATGCCGACGTGGATGGTGCACACATTCGTACATTATTGCTCACTTTCTTCTATCGCCAGATGCGTGAATTGGTTGAAAATGGTCACATTTACATCGCTCAACCACCTTTGTATAAAATCCAAAAAGGTAAGCAAGAAACTTACTTAAAAGATGAAGCTGAATTGGTTCGCTTCTTCTTAAGTAATGCTTTAGATAATAGCCAAGTGTTTGCGAGTAAAGATGCACCAGCAATGGCACCATCACAAGTGGAAGAGCTTGCACGTAGCGTCACAAATATCGAGCAGTTAATCGAACGCATGCAATATATGTATCCAGAAAAACTATTGTCTGCTCTCACAGAATTAGCACCATTAACCACGGAACTTTTAACTTCTAATGAAGCACAAGCATGGATGAATTCATTATCCAACGCCTTGAATAAAGATCCTGTTGTCGGTACGAGCTATGCAGTTAAATTGTCTGAAGATGCAGAAACAAATAGTCAATGGATCGATGTTGATGTTAAACATTATGATCACACAAAAACTTATGCATTAGATGAGCGTTTTATTCGCTCAGTAGAGTATCAACGCATTGCTGAAGTTGCGAAGAAATTACATGGCTTAATCGAAGATGGCGCTTATGTTATGTACCGCGACAAAACTTTCAATATCGAGAGCTTTAAAGACGGTATTGATTGGTTAATTGAAGAGGCGAAAAAAGGCCAAGCAATTTCTCGCTATAAAGGTCTCGGTGAAATGAATGCAGAACAATTGTGGGAAACTACGATGGATCCTAATGTTCGTAGCTTGTTACAAGTTAAAGTGGAAGATGCACAAAAAGCAGATGAAACTTTTACAATGTTAATGGGCGATGAAGTCGAGCCTAGACGTGAATTTATTGAAAGCAATGCCCAGCTCGTTGGTAACTTGGATATTTAATATAACCTATTGATTTTTATAAAAATAAAACCTCTTAGATAAATACTGAGAGGTTTTTTATTAAAAATAATATTACAAAATCAGCCGAATCTTAATCAAGGATGTCTATGAAATACTCAAAAGCAACTGATTATGCTTTGCATACAATGATGTTTCTTGCAAAAAAAAGCAGTGATTCCCCTACAAGTGTACTTGAGTTGGCAGAATTACAGAACATATCCCCCACTTATCTTTCAAAGATTCTCACAAAACTTTCCAAGGAGAACCTCGTCAGCGCAATGTCTGGCGCTCAAGGTGGATATTCTCTCAAACGTGGCTGGGAAAATATTTCTATGTTAGATATCATCCATGCGATTGAAGGTAGACAATCACTATTTGAGTGCTATGTACATGAAGATGAAAACTGTACGATTAAGAAAATTATGCTCAATGCAGAAGCCAAAATGGATGATATTCTGGCTTCCACGACATTGTTAGACATCATTCATCAATAGAATATCAATATCTCGTTCACGATATTGTGAAGCCATAATGGCAGAAATCACAGCAATGCCTTCCACTTTTGTATGTAGAACTTCTGCTGCATTTTTAGTATTAATACCGCCGATCGCAACTTTAGGAATATTAGGATACAAAGATATACGCTCTGCCAATCCTTTCACGCCGATGGCAGGCTCGGCATCACTTTTAGAGGTTGTTGGAAAAATAGGACCAACGCCAACATAATCTAAACCATCTACCGTATTTGCGACTTTCAGCTGTTCAATCGTATTAACAGATAAGCCCACTGCAATATTGTGCCGTTTAGCCAAAGCAATCGTTTCTGCGATTGGCTTATCCGATTGCCCAACATGAATAGCATCTGCCCCAATTGCTATCGCCAAATCAACATCATCATTCATAATGAATGGAATACTTGCACTTTTGCACAATAATTGCAGGCGCTTTGCCATCGCAACACGATCTTCATATTTAGCTAATGAGCCTTGCCCTTTTTCACGGTATTGAAAACATGTTATGCCAAACTCAATTGCTTCTTCGAGTACATCTTCCAATTGTTCTTGATCCACAATATCTTGTGTACCCGCAATGAAATATAATCTTAGCGCTTTATGCCAATTGATCATTCTACTTTCCCAAATTTACGATAAGCGGCATGATTCGTTGGCCCATGCCCATGTCCAACTTCAATACCATGATAAATGGCAGAAGTAATGTACTCTTTTGCTGTTGCGATCGCTTCTTTCAAAGGCTGACCTTTCGCAATCTCAGCCGTGATGCACGCTGAATATGTACAACCAGTGCCATGTGTATTTTTCGTATGGAAACGCTGACTACCAAACCAATAGCCTTTACCTTCTTCTGTCCATAAGAAATCACGCGCTTCATCATGATTCAAAGAATGACCGCCTTTCATCAATACATTGCGAGCGCCAAGCGCTTGAATACCCTTAGCCGCTTGTACCATATCATCTTCACTTTCAATCTTTCGACCTAGAATAGTTTCAGCTTCAGGAATATTCGGAGTGATTAATGTAGCTAATGGCAACATATACTCAATCATCGCTTGTGTTGCTGTATCTTCCATCAATGCAGCACCACCTTTAGCAACCATGACAGGATCAACGATTAATGCAGCTTTTGAATGCTCTTTCAAATAATTAGCAATAGTGATTATATAATCGCTATTTAATAACATCCCTGTTTTAATAGCTTTCAAGTCAAAATCAGAAAACAGTGCATCCAATTGCCCAATCACATATTCCATAGGCACAGGATGAACACCATGTACACCCAATGTATTTTGTACTGTCAATGCGATGATTGCTGAAGTGCCAAAAACATCTCGCTCTTGAAATGTTTTCAAATCCGCTTGAATGCCAGCACCGCCCCCGCTATCACTGCCTGCAATTGTACAAACCTGTGGAATCATATTTTGCTCTCCTATTCGATAATATTAAGATATTGATTATCTGCTTCTGTTAATAAATAAAGCTGATCAATAAAATGTGTTTGGAATGTGCCAGGCGCTTGTGACTTTTGATAAGCGTGATCACCTGCAATGCCATATAAACTGTGCGCTGCAATAATACTATCTAAAGATTGATCCACTGCCAAGAACCCTGCGGTTACAGCGGTCAATAAACAACCCATTCCCGTCACTTGCGTCATCAAGGGTTGCCCATTTTTTACACCAACAGTGCGTTGACCATCGCTGATCCAATCAATTTCTCCGCTGATTGCGATCATACAATTGAATTTTAATGCCGCTTCTTTAGCAAGATCTTTCAAATCATAATGACCTTCACCACTATCCACGCCCTTCGATTGCCAATCAATGCCACATAAAGTTGCAATTTCTCCACCATTACCACGAATCAACGTCATTTGTGCTGTTTCTAATAATCTTTTTGCACAATCTTTACGATAATCACTCGCACCAACACCAACGGGATCAAATACCAAAGGATGCGATAATTCATTGGCAGCTTTTCCCACCAACAACATCGCATAGAAAACTTCAGAAGTAATCGTACCAATATTGAGCGCTGTCGCATTGCAAATACTCGTGATAGTACCAACTTCCTCTTCCGCGTACGCCATAATTGGCGATGCGCCCAATGACAATAAGCCATTCGCAACAAAGTTTGCGACCACTTGATTAGTCATATTATGAACAAGCGGTGATTTTTGACGCAATGCATGAAGATATGAATATGCATCCATAAAGCCTCCTAAATTTATATACAATAAAAAGCCGTAAGGTAAACTTACGGCTTTCTAATCATTGGTTTACTTACTTCACCATTGCGCGAAGTTTTTCCATCTCTAACAACTTAATTTCTCGATGATTCACCTGAATCAACTCTTGCTCTTGTAAGCGTTTTAACAATCGACTCACTGTTTCCACCGCCAATCCTAGGAAGCTACCGATATCAGAGCGAGACATGCTCAAGACAAACTCTGTTGCGGAATAGCCTCGACGAGAAAAACGTGATGATAAGCTCAAGAATAACGCAACTAATCGTGCTTCCGCCGATTGCGAACCCACCATCATTAATAGCTGCTCTTCTGAATGCAATTCTTGGCTCATGATTCTTAAAAGCTGCTTCGATATGCTCGGGATAATTGCTGATAGATCTTCTAAACGATCATATGGCAATTCACACAAACTTGTCGTTTCCAGCGTTCTTGCGCCACACGGATGAATGCCAGTTGCCACAGCATCTAATCCGATAATTTCTCCAGGCAAATAAAATCCTGTAACGTATTCAGTACCATCTGAAGCTACGTTGTATGTTTTGACCGAGCCTGAACGAATAGCGTAGAGCGATGTAAATCTATCTTCAGGAAGATATATATGCTTGCCTCGTGGCAATGGTCGGCTATGCCCAACAATAGACTCAAGCTTTGTGAAATCCTCGCCCTCTAATCCGACGGGAATGCACAGCTGCTGTAAGCTGCAATTGTTGCATGCAATTTTTAGATTTCTCAATACGGACATATATTAACTTCACTTATTTATTGAATATTCAAACCTTAAATGCTATCTGATATTAACATAGAAATTTCATTATCTATGTGCATCATCAAAAAATTTAACTAAAATAACTTAAACCACTCACACCTAAAATAATTAAGCCTAAACCTAAAAATTTTCTGGATGTTAATGGCTCTTTAAAAATTAGCACGCCAGATACTGACACCATTAGCGTTGATAATCCTGACCAAACAGCATACCCAATACTAACATCTAAATTTTTAAAAATTATATTTATTAATACAAAAAATACACTATATCCGCCGATGACACCAATAATTGGCTTTTTATTCTTAAATCCGTCGGAAAACTTTAAACTAATGGTACCAATTGTACTGAATAGAATTGAAACAACTAACATCACCCACGGATTGAAACTATCAATATACTGAATGATCTTAGCTATCAATTCTACCATTATTTCGAACCTAATATTAATACGCCTAGAATGATCAATGCTAGGCAAATTCCAATAGGAAGAGTGATGGCTTCCTTATAAAAAAACATTCCGATTAAAAATATTAATATTGCGCCAGATGCAGACCAAATTGCATAAGTCACGGCCACTTCCATCTTGCGTAAACAGAATGTAAAACAAACAAAAGATACTGCGAAAAACACTGCCATGAGAACGACAGCCCACCAGACCGTCAGGCCATGAGCTTCTTTCATCATAACAATTCCAAGTGCTTCAAAAATAATAGCACCTGCGAGTAATAATTTTGCAGGCATTCTTTATGTCAAATTCTAGCTTAAAAAAGGATCATTCTAGCATTAAATCCACAATTGTGTTGTCTTATCATCATAATTTAATTAATGATCACACAACTTTTAAATCCTCTATGACATATCTTTATATTTATTGAGTTATTCGCATTTCAATACCTTATATTTAGCCAAAAAAACAAAGCGCGATCCTTCTGATCCTGATCATTCTTTACAAAAATTGACTATTGACCACAACTAGCTTAATCACGATACTAACAGCAATATTCTCTTCCAATCATAAGGTATTTTTTATGTCCTATAGCATTCACACCGAACTTTTTGGTCCTTACCAAAATTTCAGCCATATTTTAGTGGATGAAGCTACAAAACAAGCGATCGTTTTCGATCCCGCATGGAATGCGGATTACATTGCACAGCGTTTAGACAAATTAGGTGTAACTTTGGAAGCCATTTGGTTAACACATGCTCATCATGATCACACCAATGCACTCGATGCTTTGCGTGCCATCCACAATGTGCCTGTATATGCATCCCAAATCGAAATTAATTTCGTTAAAAATGTACCAGAAGCCGTCAACAGCAAAGTATTCTTACCATTGCCAGATGACATTCAAGGTTTCAATGATGGTGACACTTTAACAATCGGAGAAACTTCCGCCAAAATCATCCATACACCAGGACATAGCTCTGGCTCTGTTTGCTTCTTATTAAAAGATGATCTAATTACTGGTGATACGATTTTTATTGATGGCTGCGGTCGCGCGGACCTTCCAGGATCTAGCCCAAATGAGTTATTTGAATCACTCACTAAAATAGTCAAAACTGTACCGCATCATGTTACATTACACACAGGTCATGCTTATGGTCCAAGCGATACCGCAACACTAGAATCACAAATTAAAACAAATCCTTACTTAAAACGTGCCAATCGCCACGAATTTGTCGATTACAGAATGACTCACTAAACTTCATAATACAAAAATACTAAGGAGTAACTATGAATATAACCTTGATGACCCTATTGAATCTTGCGGTCTTTGTTGCAATTCTTCTCTTTTTATTCTGGATGCAGAAGAAATACTTCTCCTTCGCCAAGCGAGTTTTCAGCGCATTAGGTTTAGGTGTTTTATTCGGTTTAGTACTACATTTCCTATATACGACAAGCGATGGATCCATTAATCCTGAAAATGCTGCCATTTTAAAACACACGATTGCCTATACAGAGATTGTTGGTGTCGGCTATGTGAAACTACTCAAAATGATCATCATGCCGTTGATCATGGTTTCATTAATCTCTGCCATCATTAAATTAAAAGGTGCGGAATCTATCGGTAAAATCAGTGCGATTTCTATCGGCACATTAGTGGGTACAACTGTCATTGCCGCATTAGTTGGCATCGTTGTTGCACACTTCTTTGGCCTCAATGCAGAAGGTATGACGGCAGGTGCAGCTGAAATTGCTCGTGGTGAAGCACTTTTACAAACTAACCAAAATATGGGTGAGTTTTCGCTGCCAAAAATGATCATCGCTTTCATCCCAGAAAATCCATTCCAAGACATTGCAGGTTTACGCAGCACATCAACAATTGCTGTTGTGATCTTCTCAATTTTCATCGGTATTTCAGCGATGGGCATTGCTAAGAAAAAACCTGAATTATTTGCATCTTTCGAGCATTTTATGCAAGTTGCACAAGCAATCGTGATGCGTTTAGTGACGATCGTTTTACGTTTAACGCCTTATGGCGTTGCGGCATTGATGGCTAAAATGGTTGCGGTATCTGAATTTGCAGAAATTGCAAAATTAATCTCTTTCGTGGCTGCATCTTATGTTGCATTAATCATTATGTTTGGCGTACATTTATTGATCGTCACAGCAACAGGTTTAAATCCGATACAATTCGTGAAAAAAATCATCCCTGTATTGATCTTCGCTTTCACATCTAGAAGCAGTGCGGCATCTATTCCTTTCAACATTCGTACACAAACACAAGGTTTGGGTATTTCGGATGGTGTTGCAAACTTTTCAGCATCATTTGGCGCAACGATTGGTCAAAATGGTTGTGGCGGTATTTATCCTGCAATGTTGGCATTCATGATTGCACCAACAATGGGCGTTGATCCTTGGTCTTTAGGTTTCATTTTGCCATTATTAATCATCATCTCAATCAGCTCATTCGGTGTTGCAGGTGTTGGTGGCGGTGCAACCTTTGCAGCATTGATCGTATTATCTGCCATGGACTATCCTGTTGCATTAGCAGGTTTATTGATCGCCATCGAACCTTTAATTGACATGGGCCGTACAGCATTGAATGTTTCAGGTTCAATCACAGCGGGCACTGTGACCGCACGAGTGATGGGCGAAATGGATACCCAAGTATTCAACAGCAACGAACAGATACAGTTAGATTCAGATTCCTCCACTAACGAATTAAACTAATCTATTAAGATAAGGAGATCCTATGAAGATCATCATTATCGGCGCAGAAGCAGCAGGTATGAGTACCGCTGCCAAAGCGAAACGCGTGAACCCTAATGCTGAAATTGTTGTCTATGAAGCCAGCAATATCACATCTTTTGGCGCATGCGGCCTGCCCTATTTCGTTTCAGGTGAATTTGATGACCCAAGTTACATGTCGGAATTAACACCTGAAGATTTTGCCAAAAAAGGCATCACGGTTAAGACGAAACATACGGTGCTATCAGTGAATCCTGATGAGAAAATCGTAGTCATTGAGAATGATGGCGATACATTCAGTGATCATTATGACAAACTAATGATTGCAACTGGCGGCACAGCCATCATTCCGCCCATTAAAGGCACAGAGAAAGACAATGTTTTCACATTGAAAACAATGGAGGATGGTTTAACACTGAAATCACTATTACAAGGTGATGCATTTAAAAATATCACTATTGTTGGCTCTGGCTTTATTGGCTTAGAATTGGTGGAGTCGCTCACACATTTAGGCAAAAAAGTTCGCCTATTTGAGCGCTTAGATCGCATCATGCCAGAAGCATTTGATCCTGAGATCTCAGAATTGCTCAAAGCTGAGTTAGAACAGTATGACAATATTGATCTACATTTGAACGAATCCATTGAAGCCATTACTGGTGAAGATAAAGTTAAAGGTGTGACAACGGATAAAGATAGCTATCCTACAGATATGGTCATCCTTTGTACTGGCGTTCGCCCTAATACACAATTCGTTAATGATATCGGTTTAAATATGTTACCAAATGGTGCCATTCGCGTGGATGATCGTGGCCGCACATCATTGCCTGATATTTTCTCTGCGGGTGATTGTGCAACGGTGTGGCATGCTCAATTGAAACGTGATGTTTACTCGCCATTAGCAACGAGTGCAAATAAGCTTGGTCGTATCATTGGTGATAATATTGTGGGTGGTGATAAAGTATTTAAAGGCTTGATCAATTCTGCCGCTGTAAAATTATTATCGGTGGAAGCAGGTCGCACTGGTTTATCAGAAAAAGAAGCAAAAGCAGAAAACATTCCTTATAAAGCGATTCTTTTGAATGATAAAAACCATGCGAACTACTGCAAAGGGCAAGCACAGCTCACAATTAAACTCATCTACCATGCAGAGACTAAAGCCATTTTAGGTGCACAAGTCTTTGGTAAAAATGGTGGTGCGGTTCATCGTATGCATGCATTATCAGTTGGCATTATGACAGGCTTAACTACGGAAGATTTAGCATTCTTAGATCTTGCTTATGCTCCACCATTTGCTCGCGTTTGGGATGCTTTAAACATTGCAGGCAGTATTGCGAAATAAGCACTTCTAGTTTTAAGTAATAAAAAAGGCTGATGAATTCATCAGCCTTTCTTTTTATCTCCAATTTCAATCCAGCATTAACCTTGCTCCTATAGGGAGCAAGGTCATGAAATCATATTATGATTTCATTGCATTCACATAATCATCAGAAGTTTTATCAAAGTTCTCTGCCATTGTTTGTGTTGGTTTGCCCATTAAGCTCACAACAAAGATCACAACACATGCTAAAACAAAGCCTGGAATGATTTCATATAAGCCCAATAACGGCATAGAAGATAAGATTTGATCCACTTCAACGCCATTGCTTGCTGCTAACCATTCTTTGATTTTCGGGAAGATGATGACTGTTAATGCGCCTGTGATCATACCCAACAATGCGCCATTACGAGTCGTTTTACGCCAGAAGATTGAGAAAATAACAATCGGACCAAATGCCGCACCAAAACCAGCCCAAGCATACGATACTAAATCCAAGACTTTGCTTTCAGGATCATGCGCAATGTAGATGGATAAGGCAGCAACTGCAAATACCATCATTCGGCCAATCCAAACTAATTCTTGCTCTTTGGCATCTTTACGCAAGAAACCTTTGTATAAATCTTCCGTCAAAGCACTTGATGCAACCAATAATTGGCAGCTCAATGTACTCATTACTGCTGCTAAAACACCAGATAATACAATGCCTGCAACCCAAGGATTCAACAATACTTTTGCCAATTCCATGAAGACAGTTTCTGCCTTACCTTTGATTACCGCACCAGTTGCAGGATCAACACCACCGATCACCGACAAACCTTGTTCAGGATATTGCAAGAAGTAAGCATAACCAAAGAAACCAACAGCAACTGCACCCGCCAAACAAATTGTCATCCATGCAATTGAAATACGACGAGCATTTGGAATCGTTTTTACCGAATCAGCCGCCATAAAGCGAACCAAAATATGTGGCTGGCCACAGTAACCCAATCCCCAAGCCATCAGTGAAATGATCGCGATCCATGATAACCCATGGGTAAAATTCAAATGAGATGGGCTGTGACTACGAACTAATTCAATGCTAGATGCAATATCAAAACTACCAACATCGCCCACTTTGAAAATCACAACCATTGGTACTAGTAACAATGCGAAAATCATCAATGTTGCTTGTACAGTATCTGTCCAACTCACGGCCAAGAAACCGCCAATGAATACATAAGCAATCGTTGCAAATGCACCAACCCACAATGCTGTTTCATACGTCATACCAAATGTACTTTCAAACAAACGCGCACTTGCCACAACACCCGAAGCACAGTAAATCACGAAGAAGAATAAAATAATAATCGCCGCGAAAATTTTCAATAAACGAGTATTGTCTTCAAAGCGTGCATGGAAAAAGTCTGGCAATGTCAAAGCATCACCTGCTTTTTCTGTGAACATTCTCAAGCGTCCTGCCACGAATAACCAGTTTAAATAAGCACCCACAGTTAAACCGATCGCGATCCAAGAACCTGAAATCCCCGAAACCAAAATCGCCCCAGGTAAACCCATCAATAACCAGCCGCTCATATCTGATGCGCCCGCTGATAAGGCTGTGACAAAACTACCTAAACGACGACCGCCTAAAATATAGTCAGATAAGTTTTGTGTTGTACTATAAGCATAAAAGCCAATACCAATCATGGCGACAATGTAGATGAAAAACGTTATATGTAAAGGTTGTAAACTCCCCATAAATCCTCCTTAAAGTTTTGCCGATAAACCAATCAATGCAGCATCACCGCCAATGGCAGCTGTATTGATGGATGTCGAGCGTTCATTCATAAATCTTGACAAATATAACGGCCCGCCAGCTTTTGGTCCAGTCCCCGATAAACCATGACCACCAAAAGGCTGTAAACCTACAACAGCACCCACTTGATTTCGATTCACATAATAGTTACCAACACGCGCATGCTTTTCAATCACATCAATCATATGATCATTACGCGTATGAATGCCCATCGTTAAACCAAAACCTGTTTGATTCACCTCATCAATGCATTTCAATAAATCATCTCGTTGATATCTCACTATGTGCAATATCGGGCCGAAATGCTCCTTCGTTAACATCTGAATTGAATCAATCTCAAACACTGTGGGCGCAACAAAATAGCCTTGCAACTCAGCATCCACATGAGCTTGAGCCACCAATTTATTTTGTGCTGTTAATGCTTCAATGTGCGCCATTAAACCATCTTTAGCGCGTTGATCAATCACACAGGTCACATCAGTTGTGCGATTATACGGGAATCCCACAACATAATCTGCCAATGCACCTTTCAAAAGCTCAACAATTCGGTCAGCAATCTCCTCTTGTAGATATAAAACTCGTAATGCGGAACAACGCTGCCCTGCACTGACAAATGCTGATTGCAATACATCGCGCACCACTTGTTCAGGCAGCGCGGTTGAATCTGCAAACATCACATTTTGCCCACCAGTTTCGGCAATCAATGTTGCAATAGCACCATCACGGTTTGCTAAATTCATATTGATCGTTCTTGCTGTTTGCGTTGAACCTGTAAAACAAACACCTGCAACACGAGGATCAGTGGTTAAAATATCACCCAATCGTTGGCCTGATCCTGGTAACAATGCAATCACATTTCTCGGTAAACCTGCTTCAAATAACAATTCCAACACACGATAAGCGATCATTGGCGTTGCTTCAGCAGGTTTTGCGATCACTGTATTACCAGAAACCAATGCTGCGGCGATTTGTCCTAAATAAATTGCCAATGGAAAATTCCACGGACTGATGCAAACAAAGATTCCTTTACCTTCACGATAGTAAATATTGCGTTCGCCAACTGGACCTTTCAGCTCTATTACTTCGCCATATCGGCGTGCTTCTTTGGCATAATAACGGCAGAAATCAGCCGCTTCACGAATCTCATCCACGCCATCTTGAATGGTTTTACCAGCCTCCATCGTGCACAATGCAATTAACTCAACGCGATGATGCTCTAATAAATCCGCCATTTTTTCTAAAATCTCAGCACGCTTTTCAACTTTAGTATCATTCCAAGTTGGCCATGATTTTGCCAATTCATTCAATGCGGTTTTAGCTTGTTGATCCGTTGCTGTACCAACTTGCCCTATCTTGTGCGTTAAGTCAAAAGGCGCAAATGCATCATAATTATCATGAAACTCTGCTAATGTTTCACCATTGATCACAGGTGCAGCTCGCCATTCTCGCTTTAACTCATTCTGATAAGCGATTTCAAAAGGTTTCCATGTGCTTGTGAAGTTCATATTTAAACCACGGGAATTCTTTCGATCACCATATAAATCATCTGATTTTGCGATCAATGGATTCTCTATCGGCTTATTCTGATTCACCAATAAAGCAGGATGTTCAATCAAACCATCAATCGGCACAGTCGGATCAACCAATTGGTGCACAAACGATGAATTTGCACCATTTTCTAATAAACGACGCACCAAATAAGGCAGTAAATCATTATGTAAACCAACAGGCGCATAAATACGCACATTTTTACGATATTTCTGGATCACTTCATTGTATAAAGCTTCTCCCATGCCATGTAAACGTTGGAATTCAAACTGATCATTGTCATGCTGCTGACTAAGCTCAAGAATCGTCATTACAGTTTGTGCATTATGCGTTGCAAATTGTGGGCGAATCACGCCTTTGGCTTGGCTTAACATAAAACTTGCACATGCTAAATAAGAGACATCCGTATTTTCTTTGCGTGTAAACACAGGAAAGTTATTCAAACCACGGATTTGTGAATCTTTGATTTCTGTATCCCAATATGCACCTTTCACTAAACGTACAGGAATTTGAATACCCAGTTCTTTACCCAACAATGTTACCCAAATCAATGATGGCATCGCATGTTTTGCATAGCCTTGAATCACCAATCCTAAACCACCCCATTCACCAATTTCTGGTACACGAACAAGCTTTTCAAATAATTCTAATGAAAGCTCTAGACGATCTGCTTCCTCTGCATCGATGCTAATTTCTACATCAAGCTCTTTACCCAATAATGCGAGCGCTTTCACACGCTCAAATAATTCTGTCATCACTAGATGCTTTTGCGAAACATTGTAACGTTGATGCAGTGCTGATAATTTAATGGACAAAGAAGGCTTAGGACTATTCGGCATGGCTTTCTCTTGCCCAACAGTTCTCAATGCATTCATATAGTCTTCAAAATAACGCTCAGCATCTTCTCGAGTCATCGCAGCTTCGCCGAGCATATCAAATGTGAATGTATAGCCTTTTTCACGTTGTTTCATGCCATTTTTTAAAGCTTCAGGCATGTTTTCACCAAGCACGAATTGTTTACCCATGACTTGCATTGCAAAGTGTACCGCTTGGCGGATCATAGGTTCACTCATTGAATTCACAAGCTTTTTAAATACGCCACTCGCCTCATTCACATCCACAATATTATTGGTGAGCATTAAGCCCCAAGTGGCGAAGTTCACAAGCTGCTTATTACTTTTGCCTTTATGCTCTTCCCAATCAACGCCAACAATCTTATCTCGGATCAAAGCATCTGCACTTTTCTTGTCAGGAATACGCAAAAATGCCTCTGCCAAGCACATCAAAACTAAACCTTCTTTAGAAGTAAGATTATATTCACGTAATAAAGCATCGAGCGAACTTTCAATATCAGGCTGATGACGGATCGCTTCCACCAAGTGATAAGCTTTTTGATGTATGTTTTCTGCAACACTCGATGTTGGCTCGATGATTGACTTTAAAGCTACTAGGCACTCTTGCTCATTCTGTAAATAAACTTGCCCTATTTCACTAAAAAACTCATTTGAGTTTAATTGATTTAGCCCATTGCCATTCATAATGCGCTTTAAATCGTACATTGTTCAGCCTCCGAAAAAATTATTATTCAATTTATGTAGCTTTAATGTAGGCTCATCATGAAACAAAAACAATTCATTAACAAGTAATCTTTGATAAAGATAATGTTTTATTGAGAAATTTTTTATTTTAATTAAAAAGTCATAAAATAATCACTTGCCAATATATTTCAATGCATTATAAAAACAAAAAAGCCCACATCAACAAACTGTGGGCAAAGTGGGATTATATTTATAAATTTTTAAATAACGTACAGATCCACATATTCATTCACTGGAATCTCACTGATTGCTTTCAAATCAAGCGAAGCATTCAGTATTACCTTTTGCTGCTTCTCAGGGAAACGACGCGCCAAATTCACTTTGAATTTTTCAATTAATAATGGAATACCATCTTCTCTACGACGTTTATGCCCAATTGGGTATTCAACCACTACTTCATCCAGAACCGTGCCATCTTTCAAAGTGATCGTTAATGCATTTGCAATCGAGCGTTTATCAGGATCATGATAATCTTTAGTAAATTGCGGATCTTCCACACAAACCATCTTGTCACGCAGTGCATCAATCGCTGGATTGCTTGCGATATTATTTTCATAATCCGCAGCAGTTAAGCGACCATAAATTAATGGCACTGCAACCATATATTGAATACAGTGATCGCGATCCGCTGGATTATTCAATGGGCCTTTTTTATCAATGATGCGGATACATGCTTCGTGCGTACGAATTGTGACTTTCTCGATGTCTTCAAAAGTTTTGCCTTTGCTATCCAACACACCTTTCAACGTCATTGCTGCTTCTACTGCTGTTTGTGAGTGGAATTCTGCTGGGAAAGAGATCTTAAATAGAACATTTTCCATGACATAGCTACCATAAGGACGTTGGAATTTGAATGCCTGACCTTTGAAAGAGACATCATAAAAACCCCATGTTTTAGCCGTCAACGCTGATGGATAACCCATTTCACCTTTCTGAGCCATCAATGCTAAACGCACTGCGCGTGAAGTTGCATCACCCGCCGCCCAAGATTTTCTTGAACCTGTGTTTGGTGCATGACGATAAGTACGGAGCGATTGGCCATCTACCCAAGCCAATGACACAGCATTCAAAATTTCATCATTGGTTAAGCCTAACATCTCTGCAACTACAGCAGTCGAAGCGACTTTCACTAAAATTACGTGATCCAAACCCACTTTATTGAATGAGTTTTCTAAAGCAATACAGCCTTGAATTTCATGTGCTTTGATCATACCTGTTAACACAGCTTTCATTGTTAATGGCTTTTTACCATTAGCAATGGTAACACGTGATAACCAATCTGCTACCGCTAAGATACCGCCTAAATTATCTGATGGATGGCCCCATTCAGCGGCCAACCATGTATCGTTAAAATCCAACCAACGAATCATTGCACCAATGTTAAATGCTGCTTGTACAGGATCTAATTGAAATTGTGTACCTGGGATTTTTGCACCATTTGGCACAGTTGTTCCTGCCACAATTGGGCCCATTAATTTAGTACACGCGGGATAATCTAGCGCTTCTAAACCACAGCCCAAAGTATCCAATAAACAGTAATGAGCTGTTTGATAAGCCAAGTCAGACTTAATCTCATAAGCTGTTACATAAGACACAATATCCTGTATTACTTGATCAAATTTTTGCATTTCTTTTTCCTTAAAATAAACAATTGATTGATCCGTTAATGATTAACGTTCATTGATGAAAACAAATTCCATTGGCTCTGGTCCTGTGTACTCAGCCGATGGACGAATAATTTTGTTATCTTTTCTTTGCTCGATGGCATGTGCTGCCCAGCCAGATGTACGAGCAATTGCAAATAGTGGTGTAAACATCGCTGTTGGCACGCCCATCATGTGATACGAAACAGCAGAGAACCAATCCAAATTCGGGAACATGCTCTTTTCACGCATCATTAATTCTTCGATACGCTCTGCAATGTTGTACATTTTCAATGAACCTGCATCCACAGATAAATCATGGGCAACTTTTTTGATCACAACATTACGTGGATCTGCCAATGTATAAACAGGATGACCAAAACCGATGATGATCTCTTTATTCGCAACACGGCGCAAAATATCCTCTTCTGCCTCATCGGGCGAGTTATAGCGCTGCTGAATTTCAAAAGATACTTCGTTTGCACCACCATGTTTTGGTCCACGTAAAGCGCCGATCGCACCAGAAATACATGAGTACATATCTGAACCTGTGCCTGCAATCACACGACTTGTAAAAGTAGATGCATTGAATTCATGCTCTGCATATAAAATCAATGAAACATGCATTGCACGAACATATTCATACGAAGGCGCATGACCATGTAATAGATGTAAAAAGTGACCACCCAAAGAATCTTCATCTGTTTCTAGCTCGATACGAATGCCGTTATGGCTATATTGATACCAATAAACTAACATTGAACCCAAAGATGCCATTAAGCGATCCGCAATATCGCGCGCACCCGCACAATCTTGCCCTTCTTTTTCTGGCAAAATACAGCCCATTAAAGAAACACCTGTTCTCAATACATCCATCGGGTGCGATGATGCTGGTAATGTTTCCAAGGCTTTTTGGACGTTCTTTGGTAAACCACGCAGAGTCTTGAGTTTTTTCTTATATAAATTTAACTCATTTTGTGTGGGGAGTTTTCCATGAATCAATAAATGAGCGACTTCTTCAAATTCACAATGTTCAGCTAAGTCTAAAATATCATAGCCGCGATAGTGCAATTCATTGCCATTTAAACCCACCGTACAAAGCGCTGTTGATCCCGCGATCATACCTGATAATGCTACAGATTTTTTAGGGCGAAACGTCGGTGCAATAATTTCTAATTTTTGAGTCATAACTGCATTCTCCTTTGGATGGTTTTCTATCGCTTTATTATTTTTTTTGCGATGAGAATAACGAATCTAAAAATTCTTCATAATGGTAATAATTGATGCTTTGATAGAGTTCTTCACGCGTTTGCATTGTATCCACGACACTTCTTTGTGTACCTTCTTTACGAAGTGTTTCATACACATTCAACGCAGCCTTATTCATAGCGCGAAATGCTGATAATGGATAAAGCGCAATCGCGACCTCAACAGTACGGAGCTCATCTAGCGTGAATAATGGGGTTTGCCCGAATTCGGTTAGATTTGCCAATACTGGTACTTTAGTTCTATCGACGAACTGTTTGTACATTGATAACTCTGTGATGGCTTCTGGGAAAAGCATGTCTGCACCCGCTTCGATATAAGCTGCCGCACGCTCTAAAGTTTTTTCCATCCCTTCCACAGCGAGCGCATCCGTTCTTGCCATAATGACAAAATTTGGATCTGTTCTTGCATCCACTGCCGCCTTAATACGATCTACCATCTCTTCGGTAGAAACGATTTCTTTATTTGGGCGATGACCACAGCGTTTTGCTGTCACTTGATCTTCAATATGAAGACCAGCTGCCCCTGCCTTTGTATATTCTTTCACTGTACGAGCGATATTAAATGCTGTTGGACCCAAACCACTGTCTGCATCTGCAATGAGCGGTAGATCACACACATTGGTAATGCGATCAATGTCTGTCACAAAATCATGCAGTGTTGCAATCCCTAAATCTGGTACACCCAAAGAACCAGCTGCAACGCCACCACCAGATAAATAGATGCTCTTAAACCCTGCACGCTTTGCCAATAATGCGTGATTGGCATTAATCACACCCACTAATTGAAGTGGAGATTCCACTGCCAAGGCTTCTCTGAATTCCTTACCTTTAGATTGCCCAACCATAATCGCTCCTTTGTTTGTTCTGTTTGTTTTTGTTGTGTTCATTCTGGAATGATTAAAGCAATTAGCGTGCCAAGTTTTATTTTTATGTAGTTTTTTTGTAATAAATTGTTTATCTGATTGTTTTATATCACTAGAAAATAATTTTCATTTCCCATCAATAAATTATTTTCTTAAACATTATTGTTTCAATATTCAGGATAATGTGGAACAATTGAAACAATATGCTTAAATTTGAAACATAATAACCATGAAGACAGATAAAAATTTCAATCGCCCCACAATTTGGACTGTATCCATTACGCATCTCTATGAAACTTTTCAAGAAATTAGCAACGAATTTTCTGAGATAGCCGAAATCATTCCTGTAAAAATGAGCTTTGAAGATGCCGTTAGCTACATTAGAACAGCTACAAAAGAACTTCAATGTGATGCAATTGTCGCGGCAGGTTCCAATGGTGCTTATTTAAAAGATCGTCTCTCGATCCCCGTCATTACTGTGAAAGAAAGCGGTTTTGATTTAATGACAGCATTAGCGAATGCAAAAATGATCAGTGCTAATATCGGCATCATTAGCTACCGAAAACCATTTCCAGCACTCTCTAAATTCAGAGATGCTTTTGGCATCAAAATTACAGAACGTATCTATTACACCAAAGATGATGCCAAAATCGTTATCAACGAGATGAAGCAAGCGGGCATCGGAGTGATTGTGGGTGCAGGAATGATTACGGAGCTCTGCCGTCTAGCCAATATGCCATCGGTATTTTTATATTCCACAGACAGCATCCGTGATGCATTTAAAAATGCCATTAAAATTGCCAAACAATCCATGGCACTCAGAGATCGCCACACTAAAGAAAATAATTTCTCTCTACATGCTAGATACCATCTCAGTGATATTAAAGGATTTTCTCCTAGTATAGAACGAGTTCGTGCTGCGATTATGCTCTATGCTAAAACGCCTGCACCCACATTAATTCAAGGAGAAAGTGGTACAGGAAAAGAGTTGATTGCCCATGCGATCCATCATGAATATACCGCACACTTTCAACATAAAACGGGGAAAAAACAGCGCCCTTTTGTTGCCATTAACTGTAGTGCAATTCCCGAATCATTATTAGAATCTGAATTATTTGGCTATGAAGATGGTGCCTTCACAGGTTCGCGCCGCGGAGGTAAAGCGGGTGTTTTTGAAATCGCCAATAATGGTACACTTTTTTTGGATGAAATCGGAGAAATGCCGCTATCTTTGCAAAACCGCTTGCTCCGTGTTTTGGAGGAGAAAAGCATTGTACGCGTAGGTGGTTATAATCCCATTCCTGTGGATGTTAAAATCATTGCGGCAACACATGCTCATTTAGATGAATGGGTCAAAGAAGGAAAATTCAGACTCGATTTATTCTATCGTTTAGGCGTATTGCGCATCTTTAATCCTCCACTTCGTAAACGTGGCCGTGACATTATTCTATTGGCAGAAAGTTTATTGAAACAAGCCTTAACTGCACTCAACATGCCAATTCGCCAAGATTATTTAGTGGCGTTACAAACTTGTGATCGCGCCTTATTGAACTATAATTGGCCAGGTAATATCCGTGAATTACGCAATATTATGGAGCGTGTTGCTATTTATCTCAAAGCCAATCCGAGACAATTGCCATCCAGCGATTTGATTCTAGATCTATCAGATGAACGATACATCTATAGCGATGAAGAAGATGATCACTCTCTAGAGACCAAAAATAGCTCTGAAGAGGATCATCTACGCGAGTTATTGAAACAATTTAAAGGCGATAAACAGGCCATCGCTAACTATTTGGGCATCAGTCGCACGACATTATGGCGACGACTTAAAGCCGCACAATTAGATCATTGATACAATAAAAAAATAAGCAAAAACTAAAATAAACTAATAAAATATTAACATATATTTAAAATTAACCACAGGCAGTGCGATAATGACTAAAGGCTTTACATTAATTGAATTAATGATTGTAGTCGCAATCATTAGTATTTTAACCATGATAGCTATGCCAGCATATCAAGACTACACAAAGAGAGCATATGTAACAGAAGCAATTTCATTAACCATGCCAATGAAAGAAGCTATAGTTGAACATTATGTATTAAATGGTTATTTACCATATGGCACGGCAGACTTAAATTTACCATACACGGAAATAGAATCAGGTAAACCAATTATTGGCGTACAAGGGCAAATGACAAAAGGAATCTCTTTACAAAAAGGCGTTATATATATTCACTTTAAACCTCAATTACAAGATTATGATGAATCTTCTATACATCCTGTAGAGATCCCCATAGTTCCTTTTGTTGCGAAAGATGCAGGATCTATACAATGGATCTGTGGTAATGCTGCAATTCGAGTTAAAGATATACTAAAAAAGCAATATAGCATTGATGTCACCACAGGGGGATCGAACAAAAAAGGTATCATAAAAGACAGATATTTACCTGCCAACTGTCGATATTATGCATCCACACCTATTGGTTAACAATTCGTTCCTACATGAGTAAACGTAACAACATGCCTATAAGCAGCTAAAAATCATTTAGCTGCTTTTATTTTCTCAATCCTTTAAATTTTCTCAGGGAACTTAATCACCCAAAAATCACTGATATTATCAGGCTCAGCTAAAGGCTCAATGGCAATAGTTGTATCCACTGCTTTACCATCTAACATGAGCTGCTTATTGTCATTCAGCGCATAATCTTTCATTTTACTTTTACCAACAGGATTAACTAAGGTTGTTTGCACGCCAAAGTCATTATCATTGATGATGGCAATTGTGCGATCATCTACAAGCGCTAAACCTTCTGCTTTCTCTTGCCTCCAACCATATTCACGCAAATCAATTAACAACTCTTTATCCGCCAATTGAATGCCACGTTGATTCAACTCATCCATAGTATTGAATTCAGGCGGTTGTGTTTCATCAAATTTAGTTAAATCTGAAGCGTTCTTCATATTCACGATGTAAACCAAATTACGCATTTCACCATGTTTATCTTTACCTTGCTCAATGAGTAAAATACGATCTTGATCCAATGCAACAATGTCACCGATTTTGGCATCTTTAGATGATTTATAAGCATCGACATCGATCGGATAAGCCATCATTTTTGTTGCTTTTGTTTCAGGATGATAGCTTACTAAACGTGTCAATACAGCTTTGCCCGCCGTTTTATTATCAATATCTAGTGTACTTTGAACTGGTGCAAGAATCGTGCCATCGGTTAACCTTGCAATGCCCTCAAAGCCACGATTGGGTTGGCGCCATTTAATGATATTTGGTAAGCCCGTCGCAATGCCTTTTTCTGCTGCATTCGGTGTTGGACCTAATTGTTCTAAAATTTTCCCCTGCTGATCAATGCGAATCATAAAAGGACCATATTCATCGCTCAACCAGAAACCGCCTTCACCATCTGCAACAATGCCTTCAAGATCCAAGCCATTCGTCGGGCTTTCCAATATATCTAAAGTTTCTGTCAATGGAATTTCGTGAGTTGAACCGACAAAACCTTTTGGCAATGGTAAACCAGAGATGTTGCCATTTGCATCTTGTAATGGACGAGGATTCGTTGCAATCGCACCTTTTTCACTCACTGTAACATCCATCATCAATGGCGTATAATTTGGCACAATGAAGATCTTTGTATTGGTGCCATTCACTTGAGGAGAATCTGCATTCGGCCCGCGATCTGTCACCGTTACAAATTTCAACTTACCATTATCTTCACCCACAAAATATAAGCCAGAGCCAATACCAATAGGCAATCCTTCAGGGAAGGCAGATGCAAATTTACCTTGATATTCAACTGCTTTATGTTCAGGAAAAGCCACTTCATAACGATCAATGACTATGTCATTTGACCATGCAAAACTTAGACTTGAAAATAATGCCAATGAAACTAAAGTTTGCTTTAAACGCATTTTTTACGCTCCTCATAGTAGATAGCGCGATTATATAAATGCTTTATGACAACTTTATTACAGGAGAATTGAATCTAAAATTATTTTTCTAAAAGCATTTGATAAACCTTCAATGCCTCATCCACATCACCAGTGTTATACACAATTCCACGGCCATCTTTGAACAAAATCACTCGATGATTTTCTAGATGAATGTTCAAGAAATAATCATTGAACTGATGCTTAATATTATCCTTAACGAGTTTTTGCTGTAAATGTTCCAAATCTAATGGGACAACTTCACGGATCATCACAGAACCATCACCGCATAAACGCTGTGCTTCTCTACGATTTTCTAGCAAAGATGGATAAGTGGGATGCTCACCACATGTTGGACAATCTCGGTTCTTAAGCTTCGCTAAATTCATGGATTGCGTGCGAGATTCCCATAAATCCATTGTGAATAATGTTTTTCTTGCATGCTCTGGGCTGATGAAAAACTTCATGGCTTCTGTGGTTTGTATGCTAGAAATCAGCTGCAAGATGGGCTGAATCACACCAACAGAACTACAAGTATCGCCACTTTCTAATGGCAATGCACCTAAAATACAACGTAAACAAGGGAGATCTGATTGACGCGGAAAGTTAAAATTATGGCTCATGCCATAACTCTCTAAAGCAGAACCAAAAATCCACGGCATATTGAGTTGATAACAAGCATCATTGATCAACATGCGTAGCGCAAGATTATCTGTACCATCCAACAGAAGATCTGCATCTTGAATTAAACGCACAATATTATCGCCAGAAACGTCCGCGATATGAGGAATCACCTCAATATTTGAGTTAATATCCGCAATATGATTTTTCAGTGCAATCACTTTTGGCAGAGCCAACTGTGCATCTTTTTCTGTAAACAGCGTTTGTCTTTGTAGATTTGTCAGCTCCACAAAATCTCGATCGATCAATATCAAGCGCCCAATGCCGGAGCGCGCTAACGTTTCAGCATGTTGACTACCTAAAGCGCCACAACCCAAAATCACAACAGTTGCATCGTTCAGTTGCTTCACACCGCTATTTTGAATCCTGTGAAAACGCGCCAAGCGATGATAACGAGGATCGACCGAGATATTTTCCATGATCAACTATCCAATCAATCCTGTTAATGGGCTACTTGCTGTTGCCGTTAATTTCTTTGGCATACGTTTAGCTTCAAATGCTAAACGCCCAGCTTCACACGCCAAACTCATTGCTCGGCTCATTTTGATAGGATCTTCTGCATAAGCAACGGCGCTGTTTAACAAAACACCATCCGCACCCATTTCCATTGCAATTGCAACATCACTTGGCGTACCCAAACCTGCATCCACAATCACAGGAACTGTTGCATCCTCAATGATGTAATGTAAATTGTAAGGATTCACAATGCCCAAACCAGAACCAATTGGGGATGCGCCTGGCATAATTGCATGACAACCCAATGCTTGTAGTTTACGCGCAAGCACAACATCATCCGATGTATAAACCAATACTGTCATGCCTTCTTCTAACAACATTTCTGTCGCTTTTAAAGTTTCCACAGGATCAGGCAATAATGTTTTTGGGCAACCAATGATCTCAACTTTGATCATGTCGCATAAACCTGAAGCTTTTGCTAATTTTGCTGTGCGCACTGCTTCTTCTGCTGTGCTTGCACCTGCTGTATTGGGCAATAATTTATATTTAGATAAATCCAACTGCTCCAACAAATCAGGTTGTTGATCATCAAAGATATTCATACGACGTACAGCAAATGTTAAAACTTGCGAATCACTCGCCTCCACAGCGCCCTTTTGTTCTTCAAACGAACGATATTTTCCTGTGCCCAAAAATAAGCGTGAATTGAATTCAAATTCCCCAATTTTCAATGTCATTTAACCACCTCCCACAAAATGTACGATCTCAAAATAATCATGGTGATTCACGGATTCTTTCTCATAATCCTCTTTCATCACCACTTCTCGGTTCTTTTCCACAATAAAATATTTACGATGAGCAATATCCAAAATTTGAATAAGATCTGAAACTGTTTTCACGTTTTCAGAGATTGTCATCACTTCACCATTGACGGTAATTTCCATATCATTTCCTTTCAGCAATGGCAGACAACGCCAAAGAACGAAGATTGCAAGCATGTGTAATGCTCTCTTCAATGGATTTCGCAAAAAAACCTGACATCACTGCCACACCATCAACTGACGGTGCAACTTCTGTAATATTTGTTTCATCAATGCCACCAATGGCGATCAATCGTCCATGTTTTCGCTCGTTTGCTAATGACTGCAATTGTGCTAAACCAAAAGGCGGATATGTTTTCAAAGCCGTTGGAAAAATATGGCCAATATAACCATAATCATAATCGTTGAGATGTGTGACAACATCTTCCAGCTCATGAAAAGATCGCCCAAATGTTAAATTTGGAAATGCTTTGTGCAACTGTAGATAAGACAAACTCACTTCCGTTAAATGAACACGCGATAAACCTGTTGCAATAGCAATATCGGCTCGATCATTGATGATTAGCTTGGCAGTGTCCACATGTTTTGAAACACGCTCGATGAGTTCAGCAATGGATTTGGGTGATCGAGATTTTTCACGGATCTGAATCGCATCCACAAATGGCGACAAAGCAATAATGTGCTCACTGAGAGATTCGATAGATTCCGATGATTGATCATTCGTCACTGCATGTATTTGAAACATAATTCTCCATTGCGGAGATCAGCGACAACGAACACTTGCCTCCGCTAGTATTAACTAGATCAGGTCATAAGAGTCCCGAAGTTTACTTCAATCTCAGCTGTTCACAACAGCACCTCTAGTGAAGGGAAAAGTATAATCAAGGCGACGTGTTACTGCAAGTTTATTCCCAATATCTTAAATATCATTGCGACAAGCCGTTGGCAGCCATTGCATATCTATATTCTGTTTATCGTAGCGCACACATTTCCATTCATACGAGCCATATTGGCTAACATCACCTGTTAATTGTGGCACGATTACAACAGTATTGGATAACTCTGTTGTATTCACAGGCGGCGTTGTAGGCTGCCCGATCACTTTATGATTGTAATAGATTAGGATCGCAGATAACGCAGAGCCTGAAAAAGCACTTAACCCTGGAATATCCGCATTATTTGCAACGCCAATGGCTGAAACAGATTGTCCTGTGATTTGGTGTAATGGTGGTAAGCCTGCATCTGTATTCGATATTGGCCATGTGCCCGTTGCAGCAAAAGTCTCAATAATCGCTAATTTAGCAATCCCTGCAAGCGCTAATCCTTCTGCAACATAAGTACGTTTCGTGTAATCCTGATAAGCTGGCAACGCAAGCATTGATAAGATGCCAATGATCGCCACCACAATCATTAATTCTATCAACGTAAACCCTTTATTCCTCTTCAAATTCTCCCCCAAATCCATCATGTAACGCTTCCAAGCTATAAATATTTTTTATGGTAGTACAAAGGATATGAATTTATTATTTTTCACATGAAATTTGTTCAAAGAGTGGTAATTTCCTAACTAAAATCAAAAAAGCCTGCTTTTTAGCAGGCCTTTACAAAAATTAATTTTTTTAATGACTATCTTTATATGCTTGAATTGCAACTGCTAATCGCTTCGCTGCTTCTACCGTGCCTGCTGGGTTCACTGTCGCAAATGATAAACGCAATGTAGCATCATCCGCACCCTCTGCATAGAATGCAGCACCAGGTACAAATACTACGCCAGCATCTTTAGCAAAGTTCAATAATTTTGTCGCACTGATGCCATTTTTCAAACGAGCCCATAAGAACATGCCGCCCACAGGTTTTTGATATTCCAAGTCCTCGCCCACATATTCATCCAATGCATTCATTAATGATTGGCAACGCTCACCATAAGTATAAGAGATTGCAGGAATACGATCCTTCAAACGACCACTTGCTAAATATCTCTCAACAATCAATTGTGGCAATACTGGCGTATGCAAATCTACAGATTGCTTCACTAAAATGATCTTTTCACGAATCACTTTGTTCGCCACGATGAATCCCAAACGTAAACCTGGTACAAGAATTTTCGAGAAAGAAGAGAGATAAACCACATGATCTTCTCCTTTTTGCTCACGTTTTGCCAAGCCATAAATAGATGGCACTCGATCACCTTCAAAACGAATTTCGCCATAAGGATCATCTTCTAAAATCACAAAGTTATACTCAATCGCCAAAGATAATAAGCGTAAGCGATTCTCTTTACTCATTGTTGAGCCTGTTGGATTTGCAAATGTCGGCACGATATACAACGCTTTCACTCGTTTATTCTGTGCTCTCAAAGCTTGTAATTTCACTTCTAAATCATCAAGATCTAAGCCTTCTACAGAACCTTTGACAGATGTAATTTCCGCGCCCGCCATACGAAATACTTGGATCGCTGCCAAGTATGTTGGTTGCTCCACCAATACAACATCACCTGCATCAATAAAAGTACGAGCAACTAAATCCAAGCCTTGTTGCGAACCACTTGTCACCATCACTTGATCTTTATCTGCTTCGATGCCGCGCTCTGCAATCAAATGTGTGATTCTTTCACGCAGTTCAGGCTCGCCATCCGTCACACTATATTGATATGCGGAAACACCCAATTTCATCGCTTCAAGTGTTGCAGCTTCAATACCTTCAAGATCAAACATATCCGCAGCAGGAATACCGCCCGCCAAAGAGATAATGTGAGGCATTTTACTGAATGCCAATAACTCACGAACAATCGAACTCTGCGCACCAACTACACGGCTGGCGAAAAGTGCATTTATATCTTCCATTTCCTTTCCCTATTGATTCTGTTTTGTGTACTAATCATACTGTTATAGTCAATTTAAACAGGCTCTGCAATAGATACATCAGACAAATTATTTTTTAATAATAAGAGCCATAAAGTTTTATGACTCTAACAAAGTAAATATATATTTGATAATGCGTATTTATTATGGTTTATCTGCAAGTTGCTCAAATAGCTCCAAAGCCTTTGCTCTAGCTAAATTTGATTGTTCAACATCTAATTCAGGTAAATTAATTATATGTTGAATTGCTTTACGACCTGTAACTGTTACAGGACCGTAATCATCATAATCTTCTCCCGTGTACATATTAATAGCTCTCAAATTATCTTGAGTGAAATCTACGCCACACATTTGTGCTAAATAAATATATGACCATGCTTCTCTATGATCTCTAAACATCTGTTCATAAAGTAAACTTTCAATAGCACACATATCACCTTGCTTACATAAGAATGTAACCTGTTCATAAACCAAAGAAATATCTGCATCAAAATCAATTTCCTGAAGATTTAAAGGACAACTTTTAATATAAAACTCAAATTCTTCAGCTTGTTTTATATATCTCTCATATCTATCTTTATTCTGTTTAGCTTCATTAGGATAAATACGTTTCTGCTTATCATTATCCCAATAGCTACCAAAGGTTGAACCTTCACGCCCATAAGGCGCTATTTGATTAGCTAAATAACGGTAGTATCCTCCTAATAATGCATAAGCATCAGGATTTTTACGTTCTTTGGCATAATATAATATTTGTTCTAAATACTGTTCTATCTGTAAAAAGTCTAACTGCTCAAAATCATCTTCTATGCCTTCCCATTCGTACTCGAGATCATCCCACTCTTCTATCCTGTTAATTAATTTGCCATCTTCAAAATTAATATTACTCACTTTTCCCCTAGCAGCTCTAAAATTAATAACATTAATATTTAGCCATAAGATTTCTTGATAGATCATTTTAGCAATTGATAAATATATATTTTCTGAATAATCTACCTTTAAAAGTTTATGCAAGCTCATAATAATTTTGTTAATTTTCTCTAGGCATATTTGACCCTCATAAAGATCCCAATAAAGATCATTGTCATTCTCTTCTAAATAATCTTCAATAGGAGGATTTCTCAGAATTTCTAAAGTCAAAGCATCAATATATTTATGCTGATCAATTTTTTCCAAGTTATTATAGTTAGCTTGCAATAGTAGGTTTTGTGCAACAAAAGCATTATAAGTTTTATAGCCTTGGCTTACAGCGATGAGTTCGTAAATATGCGAACGAGCAATTTTTACAGAGTATTGTTCTTGAATTTTTTTAGATAATTGAAATGCAAATTCTTTAATAGACATAATTTCCTATACTTTCAACTCTAAAATCCTTAATCAAAAAGATTCATGGTGTCATTAAGACTATTAGCAACGCATGTTTAAATACTAAGAACCAAACGAGTTGATACTTTAAAGAAAATTAAATTGTAAATTTGCTGAAGAAATAAAGCTTCTAAATCTCAAACCCTTTTCTACTCATGCGTAAGTACGGTAGGCAACCTTACCCGAGAGTATAGCTAAAATTATGACATATCACAATGTATGGCTAATTCACTCCTTTGAATTTCTATCCAACTCCGCCAAAAATGCCAATTTCTCTTGGATTTTACGCTCTAAGCCACGATCCGTTGGTTCATACCAAGTTTGTTCTTGCACTTCATCAGGGAAATATTTCTCTCCTGCCGCATAAGCATAAGGCTCATTATGGGCATAGCGATATTCCTTGCCATAATCCATATCTGCCATCAATTTTGTCGGTGCATTACGCAAATGTAGTGGCACTTCATAAGAGCGATTTTGCTTCACATAGGATCGCGCCATATTAAACGCATTGTAAGCAGCATTTGATTTTGCTGCACATGCCAAATAAACCAATGCTGTGCCAAGCGCCAATTCGCCTTCTGGCGAACCTAAGCGCTCATAAGTTGTGGCTGCATCATTGGCGATCTGCATCGCACGAGGATCAGCAATGCCAATATCTTCCCACGCAATTCGCACGATTCTACGCGCCAAATAACGAGGATCAACACCGCCTTCAAGCATTCTAAAAAACCAATATAAAGCTGCATCAGGATCAGATCCGCGCACAGATTTATGCAATGCAGAGATCAAATCATAGAATTGATCGCCGCCTTTATCCATCGCTTTCGGTTGTTCTGTTAAGACTTCTGTTAAAAATTCTGTCGTAACATTTGTAATATCCTGTGCAACTGCGATATTCAGTACTTGCTCTAAGCGATTCAATAAACGGCGCGCATCACCATCAGCATATTCCACCAAATGATTCACGGCACCATTTTCAATTGCAATATGTGCGTAATGCTCAGCCATCACTTTTTGCACTAATTCAGCTAAATCCGCAGAATCAATGGGCTTTAATTGATAAACCGTCGCACGGGATAGCAATGCGCGATTGATCTCAAAGGATGGGTTTTCTGTCGTTGCGCCCACAAAAACCACTAAACCTGATTCAATGTACGGCAACATTGCATCTTGCTGGCTTTTGTTGAAACGATGAATTTCATCAATGAACAAGATCGTTTGTCGACCTTGTAACTGATAGTTTTTCGCTTCTTCAATGGCTTCACGAATCTCTTTCACGCCCGAAAAGACGGCAGATAACGCAATATAAGCACAATCATAAACTTCCGCCAATAAACGCGCCAATGTTGTTTTACCAACGCCTGGCGGTCCCCAAAAAATCATAGAATGTGGCTTTTGTGCTGAAAATGCCATGGTTAACGGCTTATTGTCACCCAATAAATGAGATTGCCCAACCACATCGCTGATTTTACTCGGGCGAATGCGATCTGCTAATGGTGCAAAATCTTGATCATTACCACCAAATAAACTATTTTGTTTCATCAATGACATCAACACCTTTCGGAACTTTCAAATTAAAAATAGTATTACTAATGCTCGGATTAATCTCTACATTGGACAATTTCAGATCCAGTGAACCATTCACTTGTTTCGCGGATACTTTTGAAATATTGCCGCGACTGAATTCAATCTCAATATAATTGACATCGCCTTTTTTCTTCGGCGTTAAACGATATTTAGATTCATTTTTTATCGTTTTAATATCAAACTGCTGATTCAAAGAGCGATCATTAAAAATCATAAACATCGGTGAATCTTGTTCAAAGTTGGCAAGTTTTTTAATGACAACTTGCTCTAGATCCACATCGTAATGCCACAATTTTTTGCCATCGCTGATGATCTTCTGTTCAAATGGCATTGTGTAATCAAAGTAGAAACCAGCCGCCGAATTTTTAGCCGTTTTCTTACGAATCTTTAATTCACCAGAAGATGTTTCTTTATTTTTTTGTTGGACGACCGTTTGCTCAAAATCCGCTTCAATCGTGGATAGATCATTAAAATAATTCACCAAAAATGTTTCATTTGCCAATGCTGGTACAAACATTACCGTTGCCAATGCACTCAATAAACTCACTTTTTTTAACATACAGCCTCCTTGAATTTACGTATTATTATACCTTCGCTCGAAGCCTTTATGCACATGTAAATTAATATCGCCATCATGAAGATCAATCTACAAATTAAAGCCGCAGGTAAACGCAAAGCAATTTTAGAGAAACATGCTTATCATTTGCCTGAAACGCCAACATCCTTACAAGACTTTATTGCCATAATCGTGACCAATGAAGTGACCGCTTATAATCAAAAAACAGTCGATGCGCCTTTGATGCCTTATCTCACAACAGAAGCCTATTTAGATGGTGAATATATTGGCAAAATTGGTTTCAATGATCGTAAAAATGATCAGCAACAAGATCTACAATCTGCCATTGATAATGCCCTTCTCGCTTTGGAAGATGGCTTATATCGTATATTCATCAATGATGATGAGGCAGCGCTTGACCAACCTTTTTCATTGCCCAATGACGCAACCGTGACATTCATTCGGTTAACATTTCTAGCAGGCAGACGATTCTAAATTCATTTTCAAAACTATTTAAAGAGTAAATGTATGACAATAGAGAACATCTACGAGCAGTTAGCAGCCACAACAGGCAAGAGTCAAAAGATTGCAGATTATTTAATCCAAAAATACAACAATGAACAATCTTTTAATAGCAACTATGAGAATCACACTGAGCTTGCCGAATGGTTGCGCGAACAAAACTACTCATCCTTACTAGAAATGTTCCAAGATACTGCCAAGCCATTATTTGAAGCCATTCACGGTGCTGACATCACAATGATGTTTGAAATATTGGTGGCGCGTGCCATCAGTTATACGCCTTCACGCAGTTATTATCGTCGATCATTTAGGACTTTTAGCATTGAATCCCATCTCAATAACTACATCACAATATTAGAATCCATCGCATTTGATTGGGAAAATTTCGATCTACTTGAGCACATGAAAAAAGATTTCAGCTCAGATCATCATCAACGTCCAGAAGTTTATTTGGATCACTATCTTTATCCGAGCTTGATCGCTTACCAAATTGATATGGGCAATTTAGAGATCATCGATTTTATTCGTAATTTATGCTTAAGCGATAACAATACTCAAGTGCTCAAATCACCTGCAATCATAGCAATTACGCGCTGTTACAATGGAGAATTACAGCAATTATTGATTGATCTATTATTGGCTGCAAAACTACAGGAAGGTTTACGCCAATCCATTTTGGAAGCTTCGGATAATGGTCAGCTCGATGTTTTCAAATGCATGTTAAATACAGTGTTAGAGCATAATTTACTACGCTTTTCCTCAGCAACACGCGCGGTTGCCGTTTGGATGGGCTTAGAAATTGCTGCTGATCATAAACGCATTGTGGAAAAACTCGCAAACTTAGCCAATGTTTATTTGAATGATGAGCAGGCACGCAAGGACGGTTTAGCAAGTGCAGATGTTTTAGAGCTTTATGTTGCATTATGGTCAACAGCAACCCATGAAATGACCAATGTTCTACCATTGATCCAACAAATGTGTGAATCTGGCAAACTCTACCAGAAGCAAGTGGCGCTTTATTTCTTAAATCAATTGGATGATGCAGCACTGAAACTTTCGACAGCATCCAATATGCTGGCCGATGCTGAACCTAAGCTTTTACCAATGATTCACGACATTTATCAATTTGGTTATTGGGGCTATTACAATCGAGATAATTTCTTCACGGGCATTCGTCAATTTCCCTATTTCCAAGATGCTTCTGTCAGACAAAGAGATTTTTCTGCATTAACAGAATCTTTAGTGAATATGCCAAAAGCAGGTTATCAGCTACAACAATCGCCTTTTGAATGGTGCAATTACTCAGTTAAACCCGATGATCTCTATAGAAAAATGTTGGTCATTACGGCTTACGATTGTGATCCAGAGCGCATCAACCTATTAATGACACATGCTTCATTAGGCGCTGGTGATGAACGTGGTGCTTTGGTGAAATTTTTGCTGAATGATTTCAATGATCCTATTCAACGCAATTTCCTATTTGCATCACTGAAAGATCGAAGCATGCAAGTGCGCATCAATGCTTTAGAGCACATTAAAGAGATGACTTTATCCCATGATGAATATGCTGTATTGCTGGATTTATTATCTCTCAAAACCCCTGAAATCCGAAAATCCATCATTGAAATCATCTTAAAAACAGATGTCATACAGCGCACAGATTTATTGAAGAGATTATTATCCGACAAAGTGGAAAATCGTCGTTTAGCAGGTTTAGATATTTTATTGACCATGAAAAAAGATGATGCTGTGACAGAAACAGAGATCACAGAGCTTTTAACATTACTGCCAAAATCCACTGAAAAAGAGCAAGTGCTGATTCAAACTTTGCAGGCAGATAAAACTGAGAATTACAGCAAAGATAATGGTTTTGGCATTTATGATGTCAATGAATTACCTGAAGCAAAACCTGATTTAACGGTTCAAAACCCTAATGCTATTCATGATATGTTACATATCTCGCCTGAGCGATTGAGCGAACTGTTTCAATCCATGCATGCACTGATTGAGCAAAATAAGGATCATCAATATGTTGCCAAAACTAGCTATAGTGATCCATTTGATGTTGTTTTAGGCAATGAAAATTATCTGCGTTATCGTGCAGATGCACCGATTTTCACTGATCCTAATTACAACAGCAATGATCCCACAACTCATAACATCGATAACTTTGTCTTACCTGATGTTTGGCGCTCGTGGTTATCGGATAACAATGTCACAATTGTCGAGCATTATCTCCTCAGTCATATCAATCATTACATTACTCGAGAATTTTCATCCTATCGTTATCAACTTTATGAAAACTGGGTTTTGGATGATGTGGCGAAATATTTCCGCTTGGCAGAGATTACACAAGCAGTCTACGACAATATACGAGCCCATGATCATCATGCATTAGCATGCAGAATCATTGAGCAGTTATGGGATGAGCATCCTGCACATGAACGCTTTACCCTGTTGCATGATCAATTTGCCATTTTGATGCAGAACATTCCCACAGAAAATTGGCAACGAGAAGTTTATATAACGCCAAGCAAAAACTGGCAAAGTGATACTGTTAATTTCACAACATTAATCGAAGTGGATGATTTCCATCATCTTCTGAATCAACTTCGTTTACAGGCGATTGCTGACACAGATTTTCTAGAATATCTTGCCCTTGATGTGCATTTAGCTTCACTCAACGATCTTTTCTACACAAATCTGCCGATTGAAGATGTGGCGCGTGCTTATGCACTTGGCTTCTTCAAAGAGAGCGCTATTTATCGTACGTTCTGTATAGCTTCTAGTCGTGATTTTAGCTGTTTTACCTCTGTCCAAAAACACCGCTATTACAATACCGCAGACATTGCTAAACAGTATCCTTTTTTAGTGACGTTTGCACAAAAGCTTGCACAACATGTGATTGACATTGAAGTCAAACGTGGCGATCTACCCACAACCGTTTCTTACTTAGCGACAGAGATTAAGGAACATTCAGGGATTGATAACTTTGTAAACATCCTTTTGGGCTTGGGCAAAGATACATTAACGCGCGGTTGGATCAGCTCATATAATTCTGGTAAAAAAGATGTACTATCAAGCTTATTACGCGTTTCTGTTCCACGTGAAACCGATGATGCTAAGGCATTGAATGCGGTTGTGAATGGTCGCATTGATGATCGCCGTTTATTGGAAGCTGCACTATATTCACCTGCTTGGTTACCAATTGTGTCTAAACTTTTAAATTGGAACGGCTTAGAAAGTGCTGCTTGGTACTTCCATGCTCATGTCAATGAATCTATTTCTGATGAAAAAATGGCAGTCATCACGCGCTATTCTCCAATTGCCAAAGAATCCTTCAATGATGGCGCTTTCGATGTCAACTGGTTCAATGATGCTTATAAAACTTTAGGTAAAGAGCGATTTGAGTTGTTATATGATTGCGCAAAATACATCACAAGTGGTGCAAATCATCATCGCGCACAACTATTTGCTGATGCAACTTTAGGCAAAATCAAAGCCACAAAAGCATTGGAAAAAGAACTCAATGATAAGCGCAATAAAGATAAACTTTTAGCTTACTCACTGATTCCATTGGGCAAGAAATCTCAAGAAGCAGCATTGAAGCGCTATGATTTCTTACAGGCATTTTTAAAAGCCAGTAAAAAATTTGGTGCTCAGCGCCGCGCAAGTGAAGCCAAAGCTGTAGAGATTGCCTTAGAAAACTTGGCACGCAATGCAGGTTACCAAGATACGTTGCGATTCGGTTGGCAGATGGAAACTTTGAAAATCCAAGGATTAACCGAATATTTCTCACCAAAGGCTTTAGAAAATATCGAGCTATTCATTCACATCAACGAAGAAGGCATCGCCTCATTAATTTGCCAAAAAGACGGTAAAAAATTATCCACCATCCCTGCAAAACTTCGTAAAAATGCGATGATTGTGGAATACAAAGTTCTCGTTACAGATTTAAAAGAGCAATATCGTCGTGCAAAAGCATCGCTAGAATTAACCATGACACGCGCCGATACTTTCTCAGCAAAAGAGCTCACATTGCTACAATCTCATCCTGTGATTGCACCTTTATTATCTCAGCTTCTTTTTGTGACGGATCAAGATAAAATCGTACGCTTCAATGATGCATTGGCTTTAAATCCAACAACTGAGCTCGCTATTGCGCATCCTTATCATCTCTATCATGCAAAAGAGTGGCTGAATTATCAGCATTATGCCTTTGAACATCAGTTGATTCAGCCATTCAAACAGATCTTCCGTGAGCTTTATCTCGTCAATGAAGATGAGAAAACAGCATCCGCATCTAATCGTTATGATGGTCATCAGATTCAGCCACAAAAAACATTGGCATTATTAAAAACTCGTGGTTGGCGCGTGGATGAATCCCATGGTTTACAGCGCGTATATTATCGTGAAAATATCATCGCAGTCTTATACGCAATGGCAGATTGGTTCTCGCCCGCGGACATCGAAGCGCCCACAATTGAAGCTGTACAGTTTTATGATCGCAAAACTGGTGAGAAATTGGCATTAACAGAAGTACCACCCATTATTTTCTCTGAAGTGATGCGCGATATTGATTTAGTTGTGAGCGTTGCCCATGTTGGCGGTGTTGATCCTGAAGCAAGCCATTCTACCATTGAAATGCGTGCTGCGATTGTTCTTGAACTCTTGCCATTATTGAAATTAGATCATGTCAAAGTAGAAGGTAATTTTGCCTTTATCCAAGGTTCACTCGGTGAATATACAGTGCATTTAGGCAGCGCAGGTGTACAGAAACAAGGCAAAGGTGCAATTAATATCTTAGCCATCCAAAGCCAGCATCGCGGCAAAATTTTCTTACCATTTGCGGATGAAGACCCAAGAACTGCAGAGATTATTTCTAAAATTATCTTGTTATCCGAGGATCAAAAAATCAAAGATCCGAGTATTTTGGAACAAATTTGTTAAACAATTGGCACTCAACAAAAAAGACCTGAATGAGTCATTCAGGCTTTTTATTGAGAAATATTTTAACGATCTTTCGATGGTACGCACCTTGCTGGTAAATATTCCTTAGGAATTGCATTATTAGGACGCGTTTTTAAATAACTCACACAAACTGTTTTATAATTGCTTCTTGTGACAGTTGTATTATCAGCGGCAAGCTGCATCGGATACATTTCTACAACCAGTTCATTTCGTTGCAGCCCCACTTTTTCATCATAAACCAATGTAAAACGATTCACAGGCTCAGGAATCATATTGTACTGAATACTTTCCATTTTGACGTACTTGAGTGGTGAAGCCATTCTTAAATGATCGGATTGATTATTATATAATTCACTGCTTGAATAGCCTAAATCTGAAAAATCTCGAGCTGCAGCAACACCGCTAACAGCGTGATTTTCAATAATTGCTGTTTTAATGGATGAAAACTGATATAAGCCACCAGCAATATAAGTCTTCTTCGTATAAATTTGATAAGCAGGTAAAGCAATCATGGATAAAATGCCTATGATAGCCACAACAATCATCAATTCGATTAAAGTAAATCCTTTATTAGTTTTCATAGTATCTCTTCTATTTCATATATTCTTTGCGGATGTTTCCAAATATTCATAACTTAATTTTTATTTGCAAAAATTATAAATGAAAATATATGTAAATAAAAGTTTATTTTTTCTGATTATTTAATGACTGTTATTTAATCGTTTTTAATAATGCAATAAAAAAAGCACAGCTAGAAACTGTGCCCTTCATAGATCATCTAAAAATTTACGAAAACTTAAAAAATCGCTTAACGCCGCCCAACAATCCTAATAATGATTCTTTAATAGGCGTTTTCTCCATCACTTTTTGATGTTTCAATAAACTAGGCGATTGGCTAAATTTATGGAACATTGTAATGGCTGAGTTGATAAAATGCGCCACTTGTCCAGGTTTTGATGGCATCACAACATAACGATATAACTTAGCTTCATTGATTAACGTGATAATATCTTGATAATCAGCATGATGAACCAATCCAATACTCAATAATTCAGGCAGCTCTCGTTTCAAATATTTCAATAATTCAATATCTTCTTCACTAGAGAATGGCGAATATGTCACGATGAGCTTCACAGGATATTGGCTTAATAACTGTAAAACCTCTTCACTATTACGAGCGATGAGTACTTTCACAGATTCAGGTGCTTCTGATGTAATATCAAATTCACTGCTGGAAACTGTACTTTTATAGATAATGTAGGAATCTTCCCAATTTTGGATTGGTTCTGCATTCAAAACCACATCTTTAAACAGTTCTTTTTCTGTGGCTTCATTTGCCGTAGTTTCTGAGTTTTCTTTCAATGCCTTAGAAACTTCGACAGCATCACGCACAATACCTAATACTTCTTGATTACTCCAAGGTTTAGTTAAAAAACGATACACTTCGCTCTCATTCACTGTGCTAATGATCGCCCCTAAATCCGAAAAGCCTGTCAATAAAATGCGAGTTGTATGCGGTGAAACTTCTTTAGCAATTTTTAAGAAATCCGTACCCAGCATTTCTGGCATACGTTGGTCACTGATCACCACTGCAACTTCTGTGGTTTTCAAAATTTCCACAGCTTCCCTTGCATCTGTCGTTGTAATGACGTTATAACGCAATCTTAACAATGCAGTCAGAGCATTCAGAATTAACTGCTCATCGTCCACACACAAAATATTGATCTTTTTACGAATCATCCCAACTCCTTCCCGTGTTTTTTAGCAATAACAAATGGCAGTTTGATTAAAAATTCTGTTCCTTTACCAACCGTGGATTTCACTTGAATCTCACCGTTGTGCTCCTTAATGATCTTATGGCTAATGGATAGCCCCAAACCCGTACCTTTCCCAACTTCTTTCGTTGTAAAGAAAGGATTAAAGATATCTTTCAATTTATCGGGTTCAATGCCTGAACCATTGTCACGAATGAAAATCCCAGCATAATCTTCATCGAGCTTCTGCAATTTAATTGCAATATTTCCACCATCTTCCGTCGCATGATTCGCATTACCAATAATGTTCAATAACACTTGATTGATCTGTGATGGCATACACTCAATCACACACTCTTCTTCAATGTCGATGTTGGTATGTTTGTTTTTCAACTCATATTTCAACAGTGTCAATGTGCTCTGTATAGATTCACTCAATTTATGGCGAGACAAATGCCCACGATCCAAACGGCTAAAATTGCGTAAGTTGTTGACTAAATTACTGATCTGATCTACGCCCGTCATACCATCGCTGATCAACGAATTAATCTCGTCCACCATATCGGCATAACGAAAACCATCGAAATCTAAATCATGCAAATGTCCTTTAATTTGGTGAATCTCTTTCAAAATAGTGCGTTTTTGATCCTGAACATCATCCGCTTTTGGATTGTCCACCAAATCCACCAAAAGATCTGCAAGGTTCACAAATCGTCTAAATTCCAACTGTTCTATATTGGATTGCGTTAATTCCAAGGCATTTTTCGTATAAGCCAATGGCGTATTGACTTCATGAGCAACGCCCGCCACTAACTGACCAAGCGCGGACATTTTCTCTGTTTGCACTAAAATCATTTCAGAGTTTTTTAAATTTTCTAACGCTGCTTGAAGATCAGATGTACGCTCCTCCACCATCTGTTCTAATCTAAAATAGTTCGTGAACAAACGTGCCGCTAAAATTGTTAAAATCAGTAACAATGCCGCAGCATAATAAGTTAGATAGGTTTTATTTTTATCCTGCTCGATCAATTGCACAGCAACTTCCGCACGCACTGCATTGGTTATGTTGTTGGCATTTTGTTGTATTGGCAATGCTTCAATCTGTTTTAAAATCGCATCCACATCTGGGCGAGCCACCATGATTGTGCCCACTTGTTCTAAAAAGTCATACAACAAATCTTGATATTTAAAGTCGAGATCCGTTTCTAATAAATTATTTTCGATCGCTAGTATTTGCTGCTTGATTTCGCCTAAAGTTTCAGGAGAACTGTCTAAGCTATAATTGGCAACGCGTGTAAAGAGCTTAAGAAATTGTTCATCAAACTCTGATTGTTGAATTTCATCACTTTCTAACAATCTTTGGTAGATATTTGGTAAAGTCGCCAAGGCTTTCTTTAATACCGTAGTTTCTGATTTAAACTGCGCCACAAAGTTAGATTTTTCCTGCATCGTTTTATTCAATTGTAGAACTTCTGTTCGCACCATTGGATAAACCGTCAATTGATTCAATAAGCGTTGGATATTGTCTTCATCGTGCACAAGTTGATCATATTGCGTTGATAAACCACCATTAACGCGCAGTATTTCTGTATCCCATTCTGAAGACTCCAATACAATCTGATTCACATTATCTATCAGACGATTACTCATCGTTAGATCGACGCGTTCAGTATTAATATAAAAATAGAGTAAGCCTGCAATTGCGGATGCAAGAAAGGCAACGGTCATTAAAATTCTGCCTAACACCTTCATACTAATGCGCCTTTCGTCATTGATTCCCAGAATTGAAACATATTGTTGAGCCCACCTAACTCAAAAGAGTCCATATTTTGCGGGCCATTATAAGAAGGAAATATGACAGTAATGCGACAGTAATATGACAATCCAAAATATTCTTCCGCCATCAATTGACAATTCATTGTGAATATCTTTTGATAACACTATGAGAAAAATGATGAATTTCACCGAGGAGAGAAGTTTCATGGGCATCACCAATAACCTTTTTATTGCTGGCTATGCACGTTTACCACAAGGTATGGCCGCTAAGCATATGTTTGAATCAATGACCATCACTGCTGAAATCGAACCCAAATATGGCGTAATTTTGGCAGCAGACTGCACTTTAATCACTGATTTGGGCAAGCACTTTATTCGTGAATTATTACGAGGTTACAGTTTAAATGATGGCATTGAGCCCATCATTCAACAAATTCAAGCCAGTTACAAAGGGAAAGCAACCAGCGCTTTGATCGCAGCGCTCAGGGATTTAGATCATCAATATCACTCAACACATAAATGATAAAAAGAGATAGACATTAAATTAGTTGCATGCTACATTCTAGTTACTTAATTCAAAAAGAGAGCCCACAATCACCAACCCGATTGAATCCCCTTTCTTATATTTAAGTTATGACGAACATACTGCAAATCCATTTGAGATCATCCTTTCTGTGATGACGATAGAGAATGGTCATACCAGTAATACAATGCCACTTATGGAGTGTCTTTGTATTGCTGGTTTTTTTTTGCAAAATTTCGGCACAATGGCTTATTAATAAAAAATCACCTTGGAGGCAACATGTCTAAATTTATTCAAACAAATGAGAATTTCTCAATTGCGCTTAATCCACAAACCAAGCGCATTCATAACATCACTTTGTCTAATAAAGTGATCACACAGTTTTTAAATAAAATGCGTGAAGAAAGCATCAGCGTTCAGCATTTAGAATATACACCTTACGAGCGCCAAGTCATCGCTTCAGCGCTAGAGGACATTGCAGGACATAATCTTGGCAATATTTTACGTGACATTATCAATGATCGCGATACAGGTGGCTTTACAATCGGTTTAGAAGGTGTTTCACAAGATACCAATGAATTTGTGATCTTCTCAACAGCCATCGCACATTTAGTAGGGATCTCAAACTTTGACTCAATGACAGGCAAATACTATGCTCGCTTTGTAGTAAAAGATACAGACAACAGCGATTCATATCTTCGTCAGGCTTATCGTCTATTCACATTACACACAGATGGTACATTTGTCAGTGAAGCGACAGATTGGTTACTCATGATGAAAATGGTGGAAGAAAATGCAACAGGCGGTGAAAGTCGTTTATTACACTTAGATGATTGGGAAGAGTTGGATTCATTCGTCAATAATCCTTTGGGTCAACACAAATTTCAGTACATTGCGCCACCTAGCAAAAATGTACAAGAAATTGTTTATCACCAATTGTTTTTCTTGAAGAATAATCGCCCTTGCATCTGCTTCATTGATCAATTCGCTTACCCTGAATCAATCGAAGAGGCAAAATTCCTGAAAAATTTATCTCATTCTATGGAAAATGATAAAAATGTCGTGGAATTAACATTGCCTGTTGGCAGTTTAGTTGTTCTAAACAATGAGTTCTGGTTGCATGGCCGTGCGGCATTTGAAAAGCATCCTGATTTGAATCGTGAATTACTGCGTCAACGTGGTCGCTTCTACGAATAAATCATCAACACAGTTTATGTTTTAACAGACCAAAGAAGCCCAAACTTCTTTGGTGCTGTTCACAGTGAACGAATCATCGATTAATCAACTATCTAATCCTTTGAATTTACTTTATTAGATCATTCCTTGATTAAAGAGCATCAACTTAAATTCTATATTCAATTAAAAATTAATGTAGCCAATTTGTTGCAAATTCATTTCACTCGTGTATAAATATAAACATTCATGTTGCATGCAACATGTTATATAAAAATTTCGGTTTAATTATTAGCTTCATATAAAACAAAAAACCTAATCACACACTTTGTAGCAAATCGAAAGGCTTCAATGCCATTGACTACAAACGTATAGGAGGAATTATGAATAAAAAGATATCATCTATGGATGTATTATTCTTAGCTATGGGCGCAATGCTTGGCTGGGGCTGGGTTATTTTATCTGGCGACTGGGTAGCAACTGCAGGGTTCTTAGGCGCAACCCTTGCTTTCGCTGGCGGTGGTTTATTGATCATCTTTATCGGTTTAACTTATGCAGAATTAGCAACAGCGATCCCTGAAACAGGCGGTGGCGTTGCATTCGTTCAGCGCGCATATAAAAACAAGTCATTATCGTTTTTAGCTGGCTGGTCTGTATTGTTTGGCTATATGTCTGTCATCGCGTTTGAAGCTGTTGCATTACCTACAGTGATCGATTATGTGACGCCAATTGAACATCAAGTTAGATTATGGAACATTGCAGGTTCAGAAGTTTACCTAACGTGGGCGTTAATCGGTTCTGTTGGCGCATTATTTTTAGGTGCATTGAACTATCGCGGCATTCGTTCAGCAACAATCTTTCAAACAATCTTTACTACAGCAATCGTTGCCGTTGGTATCTTATTAATCTTTGGTGCAGGCTATTATGGTGATAGCGAAAATTTAAAACCTTATTTCAATGATGGAATGGATGGCATGATGAAAGTATTGATCATGGTACCTTTCATGTTCGTAGGTTTCGACGTTATTCCACAAATTGCATCAGAAATTAAAGCAACTAAATCCATTGGTAAAATGCTTGTAATTTCCATCTTATCTGCATTAATTTTCTATGTATTGATCATCTACGGTGTATCCATTGGTTTGCCACATGCAGAATTACAAACATCTAAATTAGCAACAGCAGATGCAATGACTAATTTATTTGATAGCAAATTATTAGGACAAATCTTAGTGATCGGCGGTATCGCAGGGATCGTAACAAGCTGGAATGCATTTGTCATTGGCGGTAGCCGCATTATGTATGCAATGGCGATTCGTGGCATGTTACCTACATGGTTTGCAAAATTGCACCCAAAATATCAAACGCCTTCTAACGCAATTATTTTCTTAACCGCTTTAGCATTCTTAGCACCATTATTGGGTCGCCAATCTTTAGTTTGGTTGGTCAATGCTGGCAGTATTGGTGTAATTTTAGGCTACCTCATCGTAACTTTAGCTTTCTTACAACTTCGTAAAATCGAACCTGATTTAGAGCGTCCATATGCTGTGAAATGGCCAAAAACAATTGGTTGGTTAGCAGTATTGTTCAGCATCGGATTCTTATCGTTGTATTTACCTGGCATGCCAGCTGAATTGAGCTTCCCTATTGAATGGAGCTTGGTATTTGGATGGTATATCATTGGAGCATATTTCTTATTCATGCATAAAAATACAGCACCAACAATCAACTATAATTCTGTTAGATTAGAAGCAGAATAATATTAAATCAGAAGAGATCAGTAGCCTGCTACTTATCTCAAAGTTAGTAAAAAATAATAGTTACCAAAGAGGAAATTTAAAATGTCATACAGCACAGAACAGTTACAAGAAATCCGTCAAAAATATGTTGCTCGCGGCGTAAGCAACGGCAATCTAAACATTGCAACAAAAGCGGTCAACTCAACCATCACAACTGAAAAAGGGGAAGAGTTCATCGACTTTGCTGGCGCGATTGGTGTAATGAATGTTGGTCATAGCCATCCTAAAGTTGTGGCAGCGATCAAAGCACAAGTTGAAAACTTCACACATCCTGGTTTTAACGTAATGATGTATGAAAGCTACTTAGAATTATGTAAACGCCTATGTGAAATCACAGCAGGTGATCATGATAAGAAAGCGATTTTATTCAATACTGGTGCTGAAGCTGTTGAAAATGCTGTAAAAATTGCACGTAAATATACAGGTCGTCCAGGTGTTGTTTCTTTCTATCGCGCTTTCCATGGCCGTACAAACTTAACAATGAGCATGACAAGTAAAGTTAACCCTTATAAAGTTGGCTTTGGTCCTTTTGCTTCTGACATCTATCAAGCGCCATATCCTTATGTTTATCAGCGCCCTGCTCACATGACAGAAGATGAATATATTGATTACACAATTGCTCGTTTCAATGAATTCTTTAAAGCAACTGCATCACCAGAAAATACAGCATGTATCGTCATGGAACCCATTCAAGGTGAAGGCGGTTTTGTTGTGCCACCAAAACGCTTTGTTGAGCATGTTTATAACTTCTGTCAAAAATACGGCATTATCTTTGTTGCGGATGAAATCCAAGCAGGCTTTGCGCGTACTGGGAAATTCTTCTCTATGGAACATTTCGGCATCGTACCTGATTTGATGACAACATCTAAATCATTGGCGGCTGGTGTTCCTTTAAGTGCTGTTGTTGGCCGTGCGGATATTGTCAATGCACCAAATCCTGGTGAATTGGGTGGTACATTCTCTGGTAGCCCATTGGCATGTGCTGCTGCATTGGCTGTCATTGATGTCATTGAAGAAGAAAACTTGAATGAAAAAGCAGAAGCTTTAGGCGCTAAGTTAGAAGCATACTTAAAAGATAAGCAAAAAACTTATAATTTCATTGGTGACATTCGCCGTTTAGGTGCAATGGTTGCTGCTGAAATTGTAAAAGATCCTGCAACACGTGAACCAGATGCAGCAACAACATCTGCCATTACTAAGTTCGCCAATGAAAACGGTTTATTGTTGTTATCTGCTGGGATCAATAGCAACGTGGTTCGCTTCCTTGCTCCATTGACAATTACAGATGCAGAATTAGCAAAAGGTTTATCCATTTTAGATAATGCATTGGCATCCGTGAAATAAGCAACAAAGGATAGTTGTAATGAGTGAATTAAACGTATATAACCCCGCAACGGGGGAGCTATTGGCAACATTGCCAATGGATTCTAAAGAGATGATCGAAGCTAAGTTAAAAGCTGGCCACGATGCATTCCATACATGGCGCAATGCTTCTGTTTATGAGCGCGCGGCATTGCTTGATCGCTGGGCAGATTTAATCATCGAGCAAAAAGATGTTGTGGCTAAAATCATGACAGAAGAAAATGGTAAGCCACTGCGCGAATCATTGGGTGAAGTGATCAATGCTGTCAGTTATCTCACATGGTACGCAGAAGAAGCAAAGCGCATTTATGGTCGTACAGTGCCTGCCAATACTAACAACAAACGTATTTTAGTCACGCGCCAAGGCATTGGTTTAGTTGCTGCAATTACACCGTGGAACTTCCCTGCTGCAATGATGACGCGTAAAGCAGGACCTGCGCTTGCTGCTGGTTGTACTTTCATCGTGAAACCAGCGGAAGATACACCATTAACTATGATTAAATTAGTGGAACTGGCACATGAAGCTGGCATTCCAAAAGATGTCATTCAATGCGTTGTCGGTGTTGGTTCAGAAGTTGGCCCTGTTTTCACATCAAGTGAATATATTCGTAAAATTACATTCACAGGCTCAACGCCCGTTGGTAAACGCTTAATCAGCGAAGGTGCAAATACAGTTAAGCATATGTCGATGGAATTGGGCGGACATGCGCCTTTCATCATCTGCGAAGATGCTGATATTGATTTTGTAATTACACAAGCAATTGCATCGAAATTCCGTAATGCGGGGCAAACATGTATTTGTGCGAATCGTTTCATCGTGCATAAAAATGTTTTGGCTGAATTTACTGAGAAATTCACATTAGCAGCCAAAGCGCTTAAATTAGGCAATGGTATGGATCCTACAACAGATGTTGGTCCTTTAATTAATAAAAAAGGATTCGATAAAGTTGTAGAACAGATCGAAGATGCTAAAGCTAAAGGTGCAAAAGTTCTCGCAGGTGGTACTTCATTTGAAGATCAAGACAAGAAAACTTACTTTGTTTCACCGACAGTATTGGGCGATGTGACTTTGGATATGATGATCATGTCTGAAGAGACTTTCGGCCCTGTTGCACCAATCATTGCTTATGATGATTTAGATACAGCGTTAGAAATTGCGAACGGCACGCCATTTGGTTTAGCCGCTTACTATTTCACGAATGATTACAAACGTGGGATCTATCTACAAGATCACCTTAACTTTGGCATCATCGGTTGGAATGATGGCTTACCAACAACAGCACAAGCACCTTTCGGCGGTTTCAAAGAGAGTGGCTTAGGTCGTGAAGGCGGCATTGAAGGCATCGAGCCTTACTTAGAAACTAAATACCTATCCATCGGTAACTTATAATAATAACAATATATTTTTCCCTCAAATTTATCTGATAAACCAGCCCATTGGTTTATCAGATTTTTTTGCTTATAGTCTTAGAAAAAGTAGCTAAAATTAATGCCACATTATTTATGATTAATTCATATAAAAAAAATAGGTATGAAGTTCAACAAACCTTCATACCCATATTAATAATGAAGCTTATATCAATTTCAGCGCTTAACTGCCCTGCACTGCCATTTCAATTCCTGTATCATTTGCATCTACTGTTGCTTTTGTTTCCACTGTTTGCATCACTTCACGCACAATATATTCCGCAATCGCCATAGATGATGTCGCACCTGGCGATGGTGCATTACGAATGTGGGTAATGTTACCATCTTTCCGAATCACAAAGTCATCCACCAAGCTACCATCTTTATTCATCGCCTGTGCTCGAATACCGCGCGTTGCTGGTTTGACCGTCATTTTTGACAATGATGGTACATATTTCACACATTCATCAATGAATGTTTGCTGGCTCAATACAGTTTTAGATTCACGAATCGCCGCAGGAATATTTCTGAAAGAAAAACGCCAGAAACCTGGATAAATCAAGTAATCCGCAATATCTTTAAAGTTAAAGTTCTTACCTGTGTAATTTTCACGGCCTAAAGATAAAAACGCATTCGGGCCAATCGTCATTTTGCCATCAATACGTTTTGTAAAATGTACGCCCAAAAATGGATATTTAGGATCAGGCACAGGGTAAATCAAACCTTTGACATCGTGCGTAAAGGCATCATCCAATACAAAGTATTGCCCAAAAAATGGCACGATTCTAGGATTAGCTTCATCGCCTGAATTTTTCGCTAAACGATCAGATTGCAAACCTGCACAACTCACAGCATAGTTAAATGTTTCAGGATAAACAGAACCATCTTGTAGGATGATTTGAATCCCATCTGCATTATTTTTTATCTCTTTAACTTCGCTGCCTAACTGAATTTTACCGCCCTTTTCTGTAATATCTTTAGCAATCTGTTTTGCAATGGCTTCATAACTCACAATCGCGGTTGTGGGCGAATGAAGCGCGGCAAGCCCAATACAATTAGGCTCAACTTTTTGGATGTCATCGCCATATAACATGCAAACATCGGGCACTTCATTATCCAGTGCAATTTGATATAAACGCTTTAAGCGCTCCACTTCAACTTCCGTTAATGCCACAACCAATTTACCACATTGATCATAAGGCAAATCATTGGCTTCACAATACTCTTTCACCAAATGAACGCCACGACGACAGAGCTTTGCTTTTAAACTACCTTTTGCGTAATACAATCCTGCATGCACAACGCCCGAATTATGGCTAGTTTGATGCTGAGCAACACTGCTTTCTTTTTCAAACAATGTGACTTCAGCATCAGGATGATCAATCAATAGTTGCCTTGCAACAGCCAATCCATTAATTCCTCCGCCAATTACTGTATACTTGACAATAGACACATCAATCTCCTTTTACTTCGCGTTATACATATATGAAAAAACTAAAAAAAATAGAGAGTCTTTCTGACCAAGCATTTGATCTTCTTCGTGAAGCAATCCTCAATGGTGTTCTTGAACCTGGAAAACTGTACTCAGCAACTGAGATCGGTGAATGGATTGGTGCTTCTAGAACGCCTGTTCGCGAAGCTGCTCAACAACTCGCTGCCATCGGCTTAGTTCGTGTAGAACGCAATAAAGGTATTCGCATTCTGCCAACTTCCCTTCAAGAACTGATTGAATCTTTCCAGATTCGTTTAATGCTTGAAGTGCCTTTGATCCGTAAAGTTGCCCTCGACCGAACTGAAGAAGATCTCAATAACATCATTCGCGCTTATGATAATTTTGCTGTTGCTGCTCAAAAAGATGACGCCACAGAAACATTAAAAGCGGACAAAGAGTATCATTCTGCGTTATTAGAAGCAGCACACATCGAGCGTGCTTTAGTCATTATTGAAAATACTCGTAATGCTGTTCTTTTAACTGGGCCAAGCACCATTCCTTATTCTCGTTCTTGTATGGAAGCTTTCAACGATCACAAGCCCATTCATGAGGCAATTCTCAATCAAGACGCAGATCTAGCTGAAAATGAAATGAAACGCCATATCATTAATACTGCCAATATGCTCATTACACAAGAAGCGAAAAAAAGAGATGACTGGATTGATCCAAACCTTCTTAGTCAGTTCTCATGGATTCATAAATAATCACCATCAATCACTTATAATCACATGCTTTTTCTAAGTATTTTATAGCATAACGATTAGTTGCATGCAACACGCAATATGTAAAAAGAACCTCTATTACAGTCCATCTAGAGGTTCTTATATTTAAATCAATGCATTTATCAACCTTTCACACATACTACTTGTTTCAATGTATGTAAAATATCTACCAAATCTGATTGTGCCGCCATCACTGCATCAATATCTTTGTAAGCTTTGGGAGTTTCATCGATCACATTTTCATCTTTACGACATTCCACACCTTGTGTTGCAGCTTCGTGATCTTCTACGGTGAAAGTCTTTTTAGCAGCTGTACGGCTCATAATTCTACCCGCACCATGTGAACAACTCTTAAAGCTTTCAGGATGACCTTTACCTTGTACAATGAAGCTTCTTTCACCCATGCTGCCAGGAATAATACCTTTTTCACCCACTTCTGCTTTCACAGAGCCTTTACGGGTTACATAAATATCTTCACCAAAATGATGTTCTAACGATACATAGTTATGATGACAGTTAATGGCCTGATCTAAATAAGCATCAAACTCCACGCCTAATGCAGCCCTCGTTGCTGCAATTGTATTAACCATCATGATTTCACGATTGAATTTTGCAAAACGTTGCGCCCAATTCACCGCTTGAACATAATCATTGAAGGATGATTCACCTTCTGTGAAATAGGCTAAATCACGATGTGGTAATGACAATCCCTTAGCTAAAGCCTCCTCTTGTGCAACTTTCATAAAATAGTTACCAATCGCAGCGCCCACACCGCGCGAACCTGAATGCAACATGAACCAAACAAAACCACGCTCATCAATACATACTTCCACAAAGTGATTCCCTGTACCTAATGTGCCTAAATGCTTGTAGTGATTGGTTTTAACAAAATTAGGATACTTCCCACAAATAGCTTCAAATTCTGGCAATAACTCAGCCCATTTTTCTTGCACCAATGTTGGTGGTTTATGCCATGCGCCAGGATCACGCTCCCCAGGTTGTCGGCCATGCGGCACATATTTTTCGATCATCTGACGCAAAGGCGCTAAATCTTTAGGTAGTTGATCTTTATACAAATTTGTTTCGCACGCCATCATTCCACAACCAATATCCACGCCAACAGCCGCGGGAATAATCGCACCTTTTGTAGGAATCACAGAGCCAATCGTAGAACCTTTACCTTGATGCACATCTGGCATTGCGGCAATGTGTTTAAAAATAAATGGCAATCGCGCCGCTAAAGCCAACTGTTCTTTTGCGCCATCTTCTACTGGCACGCCTTGTACCCACATTTTTAAAGGCACACCGCCTGTTACTTGCTCTTGAATATAATGATGTTTTTGTGTCATTGTTATTTCTCTTTTTTAATCATTAAACTAGGCGATACTTTTTAACAAAAAGGTGTGAAAGGCTTGTTCTCCCTATTAAACTACGATCTTACGATCGGTGGGACTCGAACCCACATCTAGACAATGGTAATGTAATTTCACAGGCATTTAAAAAGTATCAAAACTGGATTAACACAACAAAAGGGGTAAGATATTTCAACCTTGGTTACCCAAAGCGGCAGGCTTTGAACCTGCTAATCCGATGTAATCTTACGGGCATTTGTGTTAAAAACTTGTGCGCTTCAAGCGCTTTGAATGACAGACTTCAATTAACAAGGGATGGATAAGATGCGACATAGTTTGAGATGTAATCTTATCGGCATTTAATCAAAATCTCCCAATCAAAAAGCTTGGTGTTGCACTCTTTGGACAATCTCGATCTAGAACATTGTTTGCTTCTACCAACTGAGCTACGATTTTTCAATCGGCAGGACTCGAACCTGCGACACAACATTTAATGTAGTTCTATTTGCATTCCAAAGAGTGCGATTAGCTGACAACCATTCATAAAATATTAGTATCGTGAAAGGATGTAAATCTTATGAGCATTCAGCCAATTTCCAAACAAACAGTACAACAAAAACAGTAAGATAAAAGGATTGTTTTAAGCAATGTAATCCTACTAGCATTTGTACTGAAAAATAAACTCTAAAATTAATCGTTATTAGATGTTAATTGAACATTCTCAATCACATCTACCCAATGATTGGCATCATTCCCGTTATTGGCAAAGCTTGCCATCATGTCAAACACTGCATCTGAGAAACCACCAACATTCAAAATATCAGCACCTTCCTTCGCTTGGCTCGTCACATAAGGCTGAATATCAATACAAATCAATTTAGCCTTAGGATTATTCGCTTTTAACACGCTCCACGCTTTCATGGTTTCTGTTGCGCCGTAACGCTGACTGTTAAACCATGATTCATTATCTGAGACAATGATCATCACATCTACATTCGCATGCTCTTTATTTAACTGTTTAAAAGGTACGCTGACATCTGTTCCACCACCAGAAAATCTTGCCAATTTCTGTGCATTCGTCAAAATACTATCACGAGGATTCAATGTTGCAGAATGTACATTGGTATCAAAAGGCATGATCCTTGCTTCAGGATTGTGGCGCAAAATCGCCGCAGAAATCAAAGATGCCACTTGTAAACATGTCACGGATGTTGTTGCACCTTGACGATAACCTGTCACAGGGGAAGTCATCGACCCAGAAACATCCGTGCCCACAACAACTTTCCCTGCAATCTTTGGTACATTGCTCACCGCAATTTCTAACGCATCTTGCAATGCTTCTTTAACGGCATAAGGAATATTGCTTTGATTCGCCGTCATTGTATAAGCTGATAACAATTGATAAGGCATCACGTTGGCACGCTCAATCAAAGATTGATCTGCCAATTTAGCCGCAATGTTTTTCATCATCTCAGGCAATTCAAATACACCATGACGCGCAAATGTATTTAAGTTCTGACGAACCATCTGCCATGAACCATTTTTTGCAATCGCTGCCCAAGCATCTCGATCCAAATCCAACGCTGTGAGCATTTGAAATGGCACATCTGGTACCGCTAAATTTTTTGCGGAACCATTGAGTACAGCTTTTTTATATTGCTCAAAAGCTTGTGTGATGGGCGGCAACTTTGCTTCATCAAATGGACGGCCAATCAACCATGCAAACCATTCATTTCGCCAACTTTCATTAGCTTTTGGGTGAACCATTTTTACAACATCTGCCAAGGATGGGGATTGCCCAATGGATGCATTCAATAACTGTTTTTCAGTGGCTGTTAACAACCAAGCCTGTACCAATTTTTTCGGACGTGAGCCCAATGATTGACGGCCAACAACACCGCTTCTCATAATTTGCACAAAATTACGAAGCATCTTGCCATTGTTGATCATACGATGAAAATTCTGATCCAATAATGCGCTATCTTTTGTACTGAGGATCGCTGCCAACAATGCAGGCATATCTTTCATATAGCCTTCTTCACGTGCATATATTGCAGTTTTTGCAATAAATTCTGCATCCAAATTTTGTGTCAATTCTAAGACTTTTGCTAACTGATCTTCCCCTGCTGCATAAAATGTTTGATTCATACAACCCGTTGAAGCTAACTGTGCCAATTGATGTTTTAGTGTTAATTCATAAGCCAATCCACCCGCATTATTTGTCGTGTTTGCCTTTGGCACTTGTGCACCTTTAACTGTATTAAAAATATTTAAGTTGACCATTTCTTTTACCTCTTTCATTCAACCAATCTAAAATTCATTTCGTTTAATCTTATTTAGGTAATAGCAATTGCCGTGCCAACTTTTTATTTCAATCCAAAAATTTTTATAACATAATGATAAATATATTATTTTTATAAATCACACTGAACATAAATGATTTTCAATATTTTGCGATATAATAATTTTTATAGATAAATATATATCAATCTATAAAATTGGATAGATTGATTTTAAGGAATGATTATGCAAAAGAAAAAAGTCGTGATAGGTTTTTTAGGTACACAATTAGACGCAGGATTCAGCTATAAACGCTGGCAAAAATGGCGCCCGACAGTTTCTTTAGTGATGCATGATGATTTTGATGTGGGGCGAATCGAGTTATTTTCCGCAGAGCGATATCAAGAACAAGCCAATAAAATCGAACAAGATATCGTTGAAACATCACCGCATACCATCATTAATCTAGTGCCAATGGAATTACAAGATCCGTGGGATTTTGAAGAAGTTTATTCCGCACTCTTTGATTGGGCGAATCATTACCCTTTCGATCCTGTGAATGAAGAGTATTTCGTACACATCACAACAGGTACGCACGTTGCCCAAATTTGTATGTTTTTACTGATCGAATCCCATTTAATCCCTGGAAAACTACTACAAAGCTCGCCCACATCGCGCAAAGAATCCCCTGAGAAAGGTCAATTACACTGGATTGATTTGGATTTATCTCGTTACGATAAAATCGCCGAGCGCTTCCAAGTGGAAACCAATAATGCACTTAATTTCCTCAAAAGTGGTATCCAAACACGTAATCCCAAATTTAACCAAACCATTGCTGAGATTGAGCGAGTTGCCATACATTCCACAGCACCTGTATTAATTGTTGGCCCAACGGGCGCAGGGAAATCTTTTTTGGCACGAAAAATATTTGAACTGAAAAAATCTCGCCATCAAATTACAGGAGAATTCGTAGAAGTTAACTGTGCAACATTGCGTGGTGACTCTGCAATGTCTACGTTATTTGGTCATAAAAAAGGCGCTTTCACAGGTGCTGTGGATCATCGTGCGGGCTTACTTAAAACAGCTGATCATGGCGTACTATTTTTGGATGAGATTGGTGAATTGGGTTTGGATGAACAAGCAATGCTACTTAAAGCCATAGAAGAGAAAAAATTTCTGCCTGTGGGTGCTGATCGTGAGATCAACAGTAACTTTCAATTAATTGCAGGTACCAATCGTGATTTACGAGAAGAAGTGATGCTTGGAAATTTTCGAGAAGATCTATTTGCGAGAATTAATTTATGGACTTATCCTTTACCTGGTTTATGTGATCGCCCCGAAGATATTGAGCCAAGCTTAGATTATTTATTGACGTTATCCGCTAAAGACAACGGCCATACAACTCGTTTCAATAAAGAAGCCAAAGCTCGATTTCTAAGCTTTGCAACTTCCAATAATGCACTATGGCGAGGGAACTTTCGTGATCTCACTGCAACAGTGACACGCATGACAACCCTTGCACAAAATGGCAGAATCACTCTTGAACTTGTTGAGGCTGAAATTGTTCGATTAGAATGGTTATGGCATAAACATCTCCAGCAACCAAAATCAACAGATCATTCACAAGCCTTGATAGATATCATTGGGCAAGAGGCTTTTGATGCGCTAGATCTCTTTGATCAACTCCAATTATCCTCCATCATTAGTATTTGCCAAGCAAGCAAAAATATGGCGGAAGCTGGCAGAAAACTGTTTGATCAAACTCGCCTACAGAAAACAAACCATAATGATTCTGATCGGTTACGAAAATATCTACAGAAATTCGGGATTGGTTGGGGCGATATTGTGAGGTAAACTGTCAAAATATACTTATCCATAAAAATTGATAACAAAATAAAAACTCAAGGAATGGAGACACATCAATGAAATTTTCACAAAAAATAGGACGATATTTTCTACTCTTAAGTATTGCCACGAATTTTGCTAATGCATATGAAGCAAATATTGCTATCAGCGAAGATGTAGATCGTATTAATTTTAAACCTGTATTGGTCAACAGCGACAGTCAAAAGCAAACAATTCAACTTTACACATTGGCCAATCCCTTCAACAATACGAGCAATCAGATAGTAGAAGATATTAAAAATGATTGGTTCACTTACAATGATCAACAGATTTATTATAACAAACACAGATTGCCAAATATTGATCTTGGAACATTAACACTATATATGCAATATCAATATCCCTATAAGGGATTTATGAATAATAAAATCAACGATGTTGGTATATATGCCATGGATGATCTGCAAGGCTATTATTTCTCATCAATAGGCATCACATACATTAAAGGAATAGATGCAGCAAGTTTTACGCCTCTCAATCATGTCTATGCTAAAGATAAAAATCACGTTTATTTTAAAGGTAAAATAATCAAAGAAGCAGATGCTGAAAACTTTCAAATCTTAGATGCTTCTTGGGGACATCGTACTAATCGACAGCATTACGCCAAAGATCTACAGAATGTTTATGTGAGAGGCAAGGTATTACCCAAAGCTGATCCAAAAACATTTAAATTTTACACTGATTTAGGTTTCTCACATGATGATCAATATGTATTTTTCGAGAATCAAATATTAGAAGGTTCTGATGGTAAGACTTTTAAAGTCGTTTCGGAAATCACATCATCTACAGGCGCACTATATGCCCGCGATAAAAATCAGGCTTATTATGGCAATAAAATATTAACATCAGCAGATCCTGAAACATTAGTTGGCATTACGCTTGAAGTAGCTAAAGATCATCAGCATGTTTATGATCGTGGTGAAATCATGCCGAAGATTGATGCAGAAACTTTTGAAATTATTGGCCCAAGCAATAGTAATTTTTTAAAAGACAAGAATCATGTTTACAGCATTATTTATGATAACGCACCCAATACTCTCAAAATACTCAAGCATATAGATGCTGATACTGTAAAATTTGGCCATTATACTTTTGTCAAAGATAAAAATGGTTGCTATAAAATTGATGGCAGTCAACATCCTACTTGCCAGAGATAAACAAAATATCTACCAACAAAAAAACCTCGGCAAGCCGAGGTTCTCTTTGATTCAAAATGGGTTGGGATTACATCATGCCGCCCATGCCACCCATTCCGCCCATACCACCCATATCAGGCATTGCAGGTTCATCTTTTGGTAATTCAGCAACCATACACTCAGTAGTGATGATCAATGAAGATACTGAAGCTGCGTGCTGTAATGCTGAACGAGTTACTTTAGTTGGATCTAAGATACCCATTTCAACCATATCACCGTATTGACCAGTTGCAGCGTTATAACCGAATGCATCTTTACCATCACGAACTGCATTCAATACAACATCAGCAGGCTCACCAGCATTCACAACGATTTGACGTAATGGCTCTTCCATAGCGCGTAATGCAACACGGATACCAGCGTTTTGTTCATCGTTATCACCTTTCAATTCAGAAATAGTGTTCAATACGCGAACCAACGCAACACCACCACCAGGTACAACACCTTCTTCAACTGCTGCACGCGTTGCATGTAATGCATCTTCTACGCGAGCTTTCTTCTCTTTCATTTCAACTTCAGTTGCAGCACCTACACGAATTACAGCAACACCGCCTGCTAATTTAGCAACGCGTTCTTGTAATTTTTCGCGATCATAATCAGAAGTTGCTTCTTCCATTTGAATGCGGATTTGATCAACACGACCTTTAATGTCAGCAACATTGCCAGCACCATCAATGATCGTTGTATCTTCTTTAGATACAACCACACGTTTTGCGCTACCTAAATCTTCTAAAGTTGCTTTTTCCAATGACATACCGATTTCTTCAGAAATTACAGTACCGCCAGTCAATACAGCGATGTCTTGTAACATTGCTTTACGACGATCACCGAAACCAGGTGCTTTAACTGCAGCAACTTTAACAATACCGCGCATGTTGTTGATGACCAATGTTGCCAATGCTTCACCTTCAACATCTTCAGCAACGATCAACAATGGACGACCTGTTTTTGCTACAGCTTCTAAAACTGTCAACATTTCGCGAATGTTAGAAATTTTCTTATCACAGATCAAGATCAATGGGTTGTCTAATTCAGCAGCCATTGATTGTTGATTGTTGATGAAGTAAGGAGACAAGTAACCACGATCAAATTGCATACCGTCAACTGTTGTTAAATCGTTCTCTAAACCAGAACCTTCTTCAACAGTGATTACGCCTTCTTTACCTACTTTAGCCATTGCATCAGCGATGATTTTACCGATCTCTTCATCAGAGTTCGCAGAAATCGTACCCACTTGTGCGATTGATTTATCATCAGAACATGGTTTAGAAATTGCTTTCAATTCAGCAACTGCTGCTGCAACTGCTTTATCGATACCACGTTTGATATCCATTGGGTTCATACCAGCAGATACAGCTTTCATACCTTCACGTACGATTGCTTGTGCCAATACTGTTGCAGTTGTTGTACCGTCGCCCGCGATGTCAGAAGTTTTTGAAGAAACTTCTTTAACCATTTGTGCGCCCATGTTTTCGAATTTGTCTTCTAAAACGATCTCTTTAGCAACTGACACACCATCTTTAGTGATTGTAGGTGCGCCAAAGCTTTTTTCTAAAACTACGTTACGACCTTTTGGTCCTAAAGTTACTTTTACTGCGTTTGCTAAAGTGTTAACACCTTTAACCATGCGTGAACGTGCATCATCGCCAAAACGTACTTCTTTTGCTGACATACTAAATACCTCTAAAAGTTAAAATATTTTCTATAAATTCGTCAAATCAAGGTGATTCTGAATTAACCTTCGATCACTGCCATGATTTCGTCTTCACGCATTACGATGAAATCTTCATCGCCGAACTTAACTTCAGAACCTGAATATTTACCGAATAAAACTTCGTCGCCTACTTTTACATCAACTGCTTTAACTTGGCCATTATCCAAAGTTTTACCAGTACCTACAGCAATTACTTTACCGCGAGCTGGTTTTTCAGTCGCTGAACCAGGCAATACGATACCGCCTGCTGATGTTGTTTCTTCTTCAACACGCTTAATGATAACGCGATCATGTAATGGACGTAATTTCATAGTGATATCCTCAAAAATAAATAATAACGAAATAGTTTCGTTTTGGTATAAAACTTAACAGAAACTACTATGGGGCTTTTATTTTTATTTTCAAGCGGCCTTAACGATTTTTTTATGATATTTGATGCATTAATAGACATTACACAAATAAAAAAAATTGTATTATTTTATGCCTTGTCTTGAACTTTTTACTTAAGGCTCACCGAATTATGCATCATCTTTACTATTCGTTGGATCAAGTGATTGTAGAAATCCCAATGAATTATGGTCAATATCTTGGCCTCAAATCCTTACTCTTTATCACTTTTATGTTTATTGTATTACTCACACTATGTAAAACACTGATTAAAGATCAATTGAAATTTTCCCTATTATATAAACGCGCTTTGATCATCTTTGGTTGTGGTATCGCAAGCTATGGCACGATCAATGCTGCTGAATATATTCATAAAAAAGAGCTGTTTGAAATGAACAAAATTCGTAGCGATGTTCTAACAGAACAACTCATCTACTCTGTTAAAAAAGATCGCCCCTATACTATTTATGAAAGCAACTTATCACGCACCAACAATCATCAAATACTGGATCACATTCGTGGCGATGATATGATTCCAGATGATGAATACAAACGCAGCTTTAATCTCGCAAAACGCACATTACTCGCCATAGAAAAAAGTTCATTATACGAATACTCTACGGGAATTAATGATCCCGATATATGTCAAAAAGATCAGCTTAACCAACTCTATCGCTGCCAAACACAATTAATCAAACCCAATGGTGCAAAACTTTATCTGCAAGCCATCGTATATGCAGAACCCAAAGCTTATCAGGATTATCTGCGCTTTGGGTTCCGAGATTAACATCATGGTTCAATATAATTTTTACCGAATTTCTTTGATTTTTAATAACCTCAAGGCATTTAATACAACCAAAATACTTGTGCCAACATCAGCCAATACTGCCATCCACATATAAGCATGGCCCGTGATTGCTAATGCTAAAAAGACTGCTTTTACTGCGATTGAAAAAATGATGTTATATCGGATGATCGTCATAGTTTTATCTGCAATATTTAAGAAATTGGGTAATTTCATTAAATCATCATCCATAATCGCAACATCCGCTGTTTCAATCGCTGTGTCGCTACCAATGGAACCCATTGCAAAACCGATATCTGCTTTTGCTAACGCTGGCGCATCATTGATGCCATCGCCGATCATACCAATCGAGCCTTTGTTTTTTTGGAAATCATCCACAAAAATCATTTTATCTTCTGGCAATTGATCTCCTCGCGCTGTCGTTAAGCTCACAGTTTGAGCCACTTGATCAACAGTTTGCTGACGATCACCTGATAACATTACCAACTGTAATCCACGTGCTTTCAATAACTCTAGTGCGCGTACACTCGTTGCCTTCACACCATCTTCTAATACAAATAATGCTAATAGTTCTTGTTCATTCGCCAACATTAAAACTGAATGTGCACGATCTTTAAACGCCACCAATGCTTCATCTGCTTTAGTGAGATCGATATTATTCGCCAGCATTAATTTGGCATTACCTAAATAATATTGCTCAGCATTCATCATGCCTTTTGTGCCATGCCCGAGAATTGCCTCAAAACTTTCAACATTTTGAGCAGATATATTTTGTGCTTGGTAGAAAGTGACAATCGCTTTAGAGATTGGATGATCCGATCTTGCAGCTAAACTCATCGCAAGGCTTGCTGTTTTCTCATCTTGAGTAAAGATAAAGCTTTCTACAACTTGTGGCTTACCTTCTGTGATTGTGCCTGTTTTATCAAATGCTAAACCTTTCAAATGACTTGCGGATTCTAAATAAGAACCTCCTTTGATCAAAATACCTTGGCGCGCTGCTGTGGTTAAACCGCTCACAATCGCAACTGGTGTTGAAATCACCAAAGCACAAGGGCAAGCAATGATCAAAATCACCAATGCGTTATAGATACTTTGTAACCATGTGAAATCAAACAATGGTGAAACCAACGCAACTAAAATGGCAAAGACAAAAACAATCGGTGTATAAATTGCTGAGAATCGATCAATAAAACGTTCTGTTTCCGATTTATTGCCTTGCGCCTGCTCGATTGTGCGCGCAATTTTACGAAGTGTTGAATTCTCTGCCGTTGTTGTGGTTTTAAATTCAATTTCGCCTTCTTGGTTGATACTACCAGCATAAACCTTATCGCCTACGGTTTTATCAATCGGTAAGCTTTCACCAGTAATGGGTGATTCATCAATACTTGAGCTACCTTTAATAATTTCACCATCCAAAGCAAAACGCTCACCTGGCATCACACGAATGATGGAATTCAAAGCAATATCATCCGTTGCTTTTAACACAAAGTTGCCATTTTCCTGCACCAATGATTCATCTGGCGCTAATGATAACAATCCTTCGATGGCATTGCGTGCACGATCTAAAGAGCGCGCCTCCAAAACTTCAGAAATGGTAAACAAAACCATCACCATCGCCGCTTCAGGGAATTCACCGATCAAAATCGCACCAGTCACAGCAACGCTCATTAATGCATTGATGTTCAGTTTTTTATTTTTAATGGCAATCCAGCCTTTCACGTAAGTTTCATGCCCACATAAAACAATCGCCAAAATTGCCAATAACGATACAAACCAAAGATTATCCTCGGAATGACCATTCAACAAACTGATTAATTCTGCGGTGATTGCAAGCACACCTGAAATCCCTAATAACCAATATCTTTTGACCATATTTTTAGGTGCAGGTGCTTCGGTACCTTGAGGAACCGCATTCATGCCCAATGATTTAATTGCGCTGATAATATCCTCCAAATCACCTTTATATACAAGATGTAATTGGCGTTGGATCAGATTAAATTGCATCTCATGGATTTCAGGCATTTTGTCGAATTTCTGACGAATTAACTGCTCTTCCACAGGACAATCCATCTCGTTAATGGTCAAAATGGTCGAAGAATAGCCATCTGGGATTGCGCTAAGTTGAATCTTTTTGTCAACAATATCCCCATCTTGTCCACAACAACTTGTGGATAACTCTCCATTCTGATGCTCAACTTCATGGCTGCAACATGAATCAGCTTTATGCTCATGTTTATGATCTTTTTCGTGGATATGATCTTGATGTTTCATAACAAACTCCTTTCGAGAGCGAATACTATAATATGTGATATAGTAAACACCTTAAAGTAACTATAAGGTCAAGCAATAAGGAGAATTCATATGAATATTGGCCGATTATCACAATTAACAGGAGTTTCTACTGAAACTATTCGTTACTATGAAAAAGAACAGTTAATGCCGCCAGCGGAGCGCTCTGCCAATAATTATCGTGTTTATAACCAACAACATCTTGAGCGTTTAACTTTCATTAAAAATTGTCGATCTTTCGATATGACCCATGAAGAAATTCATCAGATTTTAAATGAAGTGAATCAACCCAATAGTGATTGCAGTGCGATCAATCATATTATCAAAGGTCATTTAGCGCATTTAAATGAACGCATCCAAGAATTATTGCATCTCAAAGAAAAACTCACAGATATTGAAAAACGCTGCCGTAGCGCACATACTGCGGACAATTGTTCTATCATTAAAGATATTGCAAATTTAGAAAACATCCCAACTCGCAATACACATTTGGGTTAATTCAACAAAATAATGGAGACAATATTCAATGGAACGTGCAATTTTAGCAGGTGGGTGCTTCTGGGGAATGCAAGATTTAATCCGTAAACTACCTGGGATAGAAAATACCCGAGTTGGCTATACAGGCGGTGATATTGCTAATGCTACTTATCGCAATCATGGTACACATGCTGAAGGAATAGAAATCCTTTTTGATCCCAATATCATCACTTATCGACAATTATTAGAATTCTTCTTCCAAATTCATGATCCAACTACATTGAATAGACAAGGTAATGATATCGGCACAAGCTATAGATCAGGGATTTTTTACACTTCCGAAGCTCAACTTAATACTATCCATAAGATCATTCAAGAGATTGAAGCTTCAAATATCTGGCCAGGAAAAATCCAAACTGAAATCAGTGAAGCAGGAGATTTTTGGGAGGCTGAACCTGAGCATCAGGATTATTTAGAGCGCTACCCAACAGGCTATACATGTCACTATATTCGTCCAAATTGGATATTACCCCAAAATTAACACCCACAAAAAAGGCGCTCAAAGCGCCTTTTCATCAGTTAGCTAAACAATATTACTTGTACTAATTATTCGTATAAGTAACGAGCAATCATCGTCATCTCATCAACAGGACCGATATTTGTATGAACGATATAACCTGAACCACGAGCAACATCGATCACTTCACCTTTATCATTCTTCATTTCACCCAACACAACTTCACGGTTACCATGTTGATTAATGATCTCAATGCGATCTCCTGTTGCAAACTTGTTCTTAGCTTCTAATACTGTGATACCAGTTTCAGGATCGTATGATTTTACTTCTGCAACATATTGTTGACGAGAATGAATACTATTACCTGTTAAGTAGTTTTGGTAAGCATGTGGCATATGGCGTTGTAAGAAGCCTTCTGTATAACCACGATTTGCTAAACCATCTAACTTGCCATATAACTCAGGATTGAATTCACGGCCTGCAACAGCATCTTCAATTGCTTGACGATACAATTGTGCTGTACGTGCAACGTAATAAGGTGATTTTGTACGACCTTCGATTTTCAATGAATCAACACCAATTTCAATCAAACGCTGAACATGGTGAATTGCACGCAAATCACGTGAGTTCATGATGTATGTGCCATTTTCATCTTCGCTGATTTCCATCCATTCGCCTTTACGTTGGCTATTTTCTTGGATCAAATATGAGCGATCAGCTTCAGGATGAGGATTGTAACCTTCAGGCGCATCAAATGCTGAACGATTCAATTCATCTTGAAGATATTTCATTGGATCATCAGATTCTTTAGGCTGAACATGATTGCTACCGCCAGTATAGATATTCACTAAATCAGCATTCTTAGGTACTAACTCGCCTTCTGCTGTTTCTTTCGCATCCGTTAAACCATAATTCCAACGACAAGCATTTGTGCAAGTGCCTTGGTTTGCATCACGGTGATTAAAATAACCTGATAACAAACAACGACCTGAATATGCGATACACAATGCACCATGAACGAATACTTCCAATTCCATATCTGGACATTCTTGACGAATTTCATGGATTTCATTCAATGATAATTCACGAGATAAAATTACACGCGTTAAACCTTGCTTCTGCCAGAATTTAACAGTTGCACTATTTACCGCATTCGATTGTACAGACAAGTGAATGTCCATTTCTGGCCAGCGCTCACGAACCATCATGATTAAACCAGGATCCGCCATGATTAAAGCATCTGGTCCTAATTCAATGATGGGCGCTAAATCATCTACGAATGTTTTAAGCTTTGCACCATGCGGCATTGTATTCAATGCAACAAATAACTTTTTACCATGTTCATGAGCATAATCGATACCCATTTTCATGCGCTCTTCATTTTTGAAATCATTATTACGCACGCGCAAACTATAACGAGGTAAACCCGCATAAACAGCATCTGCGCCATATGCAAATGCATAACGTAAATTTTCAAATGTGCCCGCAGGCGCTAACAATTCAACTTGTCGTTTTGTCATAAAAATTATCCTTTCAGGGGATGAAGGCATATAGCCAAAAGGCGAATATTATACCTGAAAAATAATTTATTGCTCCTGCTTTAACTTCGTGAAATATTTCACGATGACAAAATAAGCAATGGTGCCATAAGCTGCAATCAATACAATTAAATTCATCAATTGAGACTTAACATGCTCTAATGTTGCGCCCATCTGATTCAAATGCACCAATCCTTCTATTGCTGATGTTGATGGTAATATTTTGCCAATGACGATAAATAAATCTGGCATCAAATATTGTGGCCATGACATTCCCGAGAAAAAGAAGAAAATCATGCTAAATGGCAAAATCAATAAAAAGATATTATCCATTTTCTTAAATAGTGCCGACATGCCTAAAGCCAACATAATCACAGCACTCAAAAAGAAAAATCCAAATACTGCTAAATCAATGATGCTACTTAATCTCGGTAATTGATACCACGAAGGTGCAAATAACATAAAAATCCAATAACCAAACGACGCATAGAAAAGATACGCGACATATTTACCAAACAAGGCGGCAAAGCCTAATTTTCCTATGGATAATGAAGTTTGTTTAACTAAATCTAAATCAAATTGTGAACGTCTACTTAACACGCAAGCCAACATAATCCCCAACCAGAAGCTTTGATGTAATATCAACACATATGCAGGTGGAATAATGTAAGTTGCATAACCCGCTTGCGGATTAAATAACTGTACATTTACAGGATTAAAAGGTGCGCTATTCCCCATAGCAATGGCAGGATCTACGCCCATCGCGATCTGTTTATCCACCAAAATATTACGATTCATTGCCATCACAACCGAAGAAACTGCCGTTGCTGCGCTGTTATAAATCATCACATAACTTGCATCACCATAAAATACAACTGCATCTCGATGACCTTTTAAGATATTTTGCTCAAACTCGAAAGGAATGACGATAATCCCATAAATTTTGCGCTGTTTGAGCAGTTCTTTAGCTTCACCAATATTTTCAACTTCATCTACAATTTTTAAGGAATCTGTCGCGTCTAAATTACGCAATAATTCACGGCTCATTGTCGTTTGATTTTGATCCATCACAGCGATTGGTACATCACGCACTTCTTCATTATTATATGGGATCGGATAGAAGAAAAAATAAGTCACCAATCCCATAATCAACACAGATGTCACTTCTTTAATACGAAATATCTGCTTGAGCTCATTGAGCATCACGGCTAAAAAAGTTTTAAACATTTTTTGCCTCCTGTTTCTTTAGCAATGTGATTTTCAACACGATTAATCCATAAGCAACGATCCCAATTAACATCATGGCAATGATCGATTTCAACGATGTTAACAACCCTGCATCACGCAATGTTTGATCCAATCTTGCTTCGATATACCATGTGATGGGTAAAATTGCTCCCCAAATTTGAGCAAACATATCCATCGATAGCCTTGGATAAAATAAACCTGTAAAACCAAATGCAGGTGATGCAAAAATACTCACTGAGCCATAATTTAAAGATCTTTGAGGCAGCCATAATGTAAAAACAATTGCACACAAAGATGCGCTAACAATGAATACAAAAGATGCCAATATCTGTAAAAGCACTGATCCAGTAAACGGTAAATCAAAGAATGTGATTAATCCAATATCTAAGATGAACAATGACATAATAAAGATCAATGTATAAGGCGCAATCTTATTCACCACAAATTGGAAAATGCTGTCATTATTCATGCGCAATATTCCCAAAATACCAAGATTGCCATATTTATCCTGAACTGTTGTATATGCGATCGACATCATTACAATAATTTGTAACAACGTTGGCACAATGCCATTAACTAATGTGTATGTATAGTTCAATGTTGGGTTAAAGACAGGATGCATATCCGTTGCAATTGGAGATAATTCTTGCATGGCTAATTGTGCCGTGATGCCTTGAGTGCTTAGTTTATCTGCTTGCATAGTCAATAAGCTTGTACCAAATGCTTGCATATAACCTACACTTAAAGTATTACCAAGCGCCATATATTGCAAGTTACTGAAACCTGTAATTTCTGGTTGTAAATTACCCAACATATGTTTCTCAAAATCAGTGGGTATCAATACTATGCCGAAGATATCACCTTTCAATAAAGCTGATTTTGCATCATGAAGATTATCATTTCGCATAGCAACATTCACGGAAGGCGCAGCAGAAACATCTTGAATCAATGCTCGAGATGCTTGCGTTTTATCCAAATCTACGACAGAAATTGGCACTTTGGTGATCACTTCGGCATTAAACATATACATCATGCCAAAAATAATAATCAAAGGATAAAAGAAAACTGAAGCCATTAAAGGCTTTGTTTTCGATATGATTTTAAATTCACGCCAAAATGCGAAGAAAAAATTATTTTTCATAGACATACCGCCCAATTATTGAGCTTTACGCGTATTCCATTTTGCAATTACGCTCATTCCTGGGCGTAAAGTCGCCAACTTATTCACAGGTTTTGCACGCACTTCAAAAGTTCGCAAGTCAAACTCACCCGTTGCTTTCGTTGCGCGCCAATTAGCATATTGCCCCAATGCATTTAAAGCTGTAATTTTCACTTCTATAGTTTCTTGTAATGCTGGAATTTCCACCTCAAAAATATCACCAATTTTTGCAGCTTCCAAAAAGTCTTCACGAATATTGAATGTTACCCACATATCACTTAAATCAATCAATGAATATAACGGTGTACCTGGATTATATAATTGGCCAACTTCTGCAACTTTTGCTGTTACTTGCCCTGGAGCTGTCGCTTTAACAATCAAAGTTTCTACATCTGTATTCACTTGATTCATAGATGCTTTTGCCTGTGCCACTTGTGCATCTGCCAAATGTTTAGTTTCAATGCTTGCACCATTTTCAGCCAGCTGTAAGCTTGCTTCTGCTGCTAGTTTTTCCTTTAATGCAACTTCATAACTTGTTTTAGTTTCATCAAAAACTTGTTGCGACACGCCACCTTTTGCAATTGCTTTTTGTACACGATCAAAACTCTGTTTTGCCAATGTCACGCCATCTTCCGCTGATGCTAATAATGCTTTTTGAATTTCAATTTGTTCAGGTCTCGTACTATATGCCACATTACGATTAGCAACTGCCACGTTATATTGTGCCTCGGCTGTGATTTGCTGGGCCAACAAAGCTGGATTTTCAAGAATAACTAAAGTATCTCCCTCTTTAACATTATCACCCAAATCAAAGAAAATCTCTTTTGCTCGTCCTTGAACACGTACTGAAATATCAACACGATTAGCTTCAACTTCTCCCTGAATCACAAATTCTTTCTGTTGATGTGAAACAAGATAGAGCACTATAACCAATCCTACTAATAAAATACCTAAACCTAATAATGTACGTGTCATTTTTTGCATAATACTTTCCTAAATTATTTTAATCTTTGGGTTATATCGTTACAGTATAGAACATTTATTGTTATTTGATATCTTTTCTCAGATTTTCTTTCACACAAAGAAAAAGCCCACTCAATGAGTGGGCTATTCATGTTAGACCCTGGAGATGACCTACTTTCACATGGGGAGGCCCCACACTATCATCGGCGCAGCTACGTTTCACTTCTGAGTTCGGAATGGATTCAGGTGGTACCATAGCGCTATTGTCTCCAGGAAAACTGGTGGTTGGATGTTATTATCAACACCGCAACAGCATTCTTTGGTTTAGTTGGTTAGCTTTCGCTTGCGTCGTATATCGACATTATTGTGTTACAATTCTGAGACCTATTATATGGTCAAGCCTCACGGGTCATTAGTATTGGTTAGCTCAATGCATTACTGCACTTACACACCCAACCTATCAACGTCGTAGTCTCCGACGGACCTTTAGAGAGGTTAAACCTCTAGGGAAATCTAATCTTAGGGTGGGCTTCCCGCTTAGATGCTTTCAGCGGTTATCCCGTCCGTATTTAGCTACCCGGCAATGCCATTGGCATGACAACCGGAACACCAGAGATACGTCCACTTCGGTCCTCTCGTACTAGAAGAAGCTCCCTTCAAATTTCCAACGCCCACGGCAGATAGGGACCGAACTGTCTCACGACGTTCTGAACCCAACTCGCGTACCACTTTAAATGGCGAACAGCCATACCCTTGGGACCGACTACAGCCCCAGGATGTGATGAGTCGACATCGAGGTGCCAAACTCCGCCGTCGATATGGACTCTTGGGCGGAATCAGCCTGTTATCCCCGGAGTACCTTTTATCCGTTGAGCGATGGCCTTTCCATACAGAACCACCGGATCACTAAAACCTACTTTCGTACCTGCTCGACTTGTCTGTCTCGCAGTCAAGCACCCTTATGCTTTTGCACTCAAAAGCGCGATTTCCGACCGCGCTGAGGGTACCTTCGCACTCCTCCGTTACTCTTTCGGAGGAGACCGCCCCAGTCAAACTACCCACCATGCAATGTCCCCGATCCAGATAATGGACCTAGGTTAGAATTTCAAATATTTCAGGGTGGTATTTCAAGGATGGCTCCACTCAAACTGGCGTCTGAGTTTCAAAGCCTCCCACCTATCCTACACAAAAAGATTCAAAATCCACTGCAAAGCTATAGTAAAGGTTCACGGGGTCTTTCCGTCTTGCCGCGGGTACACCGCATCTTCACGGTGATTTCAATTTCACTGAGTCTCGGGTGGAGACAGTGTGGCCATCATTACGCCATTCGTGCAGGTCGGAACTTACCCGACAAGGAATTTCGCTACCTTAGGACCGTTATAGTTACGGCCGCCGTTTACTGGGGCTTCGATCAAGAGCTTCGCGTTACCGCTAACCCCATCAATTAACCTTCCAGCACCGGGCAGGCGTCAGACCCTATACTTCCACTTTCGTGTTTGCAGAGTCCTGTGTTTTTGATAAACAGTTGCAGCCACCTTTTCACTGCGGCCCTCTCAAGCTTA
>NZ_CP168032.1:555000-1027500 GCF_056716055.1 Wohlfahrtiimonas sp. XWW7
ACAATCGCAGTTGTAGAATAAGGGATCTCTGGCACTAAACAGATATCTGCACCACCTGCCAAGGCAGCACCTGCTGCTAACCAACCAGCATCACGCCCCATCACTTCCAAAATCATTAAACGATGGTGCGAATCTGCCGTTGTACGCAAACGATCCAAAGCCATTACGGAAACTTGTACAGCCGTATCATAGCCAAACGTAATATCAGTTTGGGCAATATCGTTATCAATTGTTTTAGGCAATGTTACGAGAGGAATGCCTTTCTTCGATAATTCATAAGAAAAGCGCTGTGTTCCATCGCCGCCTAAACATACTAAAGCATCTAAACCCAATGCTTCAAAACTACGAATACAATTTTCAACCGCTTCTTCTGTGCCTTTTGCACGACCGCCACCGCGACCTGTACCCAAAATTGTGCCACCCAAACCAATGATCGGACTGACAGCCGCTTTATCCAAAGGCATGACACAACCTTCCGCCAACCCCAAGAAGCCGTCATGAATACCAGTAACTTTCCAGCCTTCATTAAGCGCGGCCAATGTTACTGCTCGCAATGCAGCATTCAATCCCTGACAATCACCCCCAGCTGTTAAAATACCGATATTCTTACTCATGCAATTTGCCTCTTAAAATTGATTTTATTCGTTATCGTCTTTCCAGACGTTCAATAGCTCTATATTATCAGAAAGCTTAAGCGTTTGATGCAATTCAGCCAAAACTAAAACTGCCAAAGCTTCATTTTCTTGTACTAGAACAATTTCACCTGCGACAACATTATTATCCGTGTGAATTGTGTCACCAATATTAATATTGTCATTTTGTCCTAAAGAAATTTTACCCAAACGTTTTTTATTCTTACCCAAATCACGCAAGCGCGTCACAATTTCTTGGCCAATGTAGCAACCTTTACGAGGATGAACACCTTTTAACACATCCAAGCTCACCATTTGTGGTACATATTTACCTTGCGTCGCTTCAATGATCCAAGGAATATTAAAATCCTGTGGCACAATTGTTGCAAACTCATCATTGGCATCCACAACCTCAATTGTCACTTTTGAACGAAATACATAACGCTTTAGTAATGTCGCAATACCTTCACTAATGCATTTTGGCAAATAAAGATCAAAACCATTCTCGATCTTCTGAATCCAAAATACAGCTTCCAATCGACCTTTGATATTACATAAACCGCCCAAGCCTGAATTTTCAGGATGATCATACAAATAATCTAAGTGATCCATATCCGCTGTTAATTGCCCATGCAAAAAATTACGCGCATCTGCACCTGTTACAACCAACTTTGCAAAATCCATCATCGCTTCATTCCTTAATCAACTGTTCTATTGAGAACTGACTCCTTTATTATAGTGGCTATTTTATAATTTCCACTTATTCGTTTGCATGCTGCATTCTTTCCAAGCATAATCATTGCGCTCTTTATATTACACAAACAGCCAACTGAGGTTTATATGCGTCCCTTAAAAGCTTATCTCTCTAAAAGTGCATTACAACACAATGTCGCCTTTTTAAAACAACAAGCACCACAAAGCAGCTTATGCACAGTTTTAAAGGCAAATGCATATGGTCATCGAGTGGAACTTGTTGCACCAATTATTGAGAACCACGCAGATTATTTTGCAGTCGCAGCCATCGAAGAAGCGCAAGCTATTCGAGAAATTAGCCCTAATATTCCCATTATTTTACTCGAAGGCATCTTCGAGCATTATGAATATAACTTATGTGATGAATTTAATTTTTGGCCCGCAATCGGCAATGAATATCAATTGAATGGCTTATTAGAGGCTAAATTACACAATCCGATCAATGTTTTCATTAAAGTAAACAGCGGTATGAATCGCTTGGGCATTCAGGCTGAACAATTGGCACATTATCATCGTTTACTATCCGAATCAGCAAATGTGAAAAGCATTCAAGTGATGACGCATTTATCTTCAGCAGATGAAAAGCTATCACCTGAAACTGAAAAGCAATTATCCATCATGGCGAAGTTGGATCCTACTATCCAAGCAACCATTTCTAACTCTGCTCATATTTTCTATGATAATAAACCTGCTCAATCAATTGTACGCGCAGGATTATCTTTATATGGCGCATCACCTTTTGATGGCAAAACAGGCTCAGACATTGGCTTGAAACCTATTTTAGAATTACGTTCTAAGATTATTCATGTCAATCATCTCAAAATTGGTGATCACGTTGGTTATGGCGCAACCTTTACAGCAAAACATGAGATGCCAATTGGCGTCATTGCATGTGGCTATGCAGATGGTTATCCAAGAGAAGTTTCTAAAGAAGCTTATGTATTAATTGATGGTTATAAAGCACCTTTGGTTGGCAGAGTTGCAATGGATATGTTTATGGTAGATCTGAGCAATGTGCCTGAATCTAAATGGCAGCATGATGTCATTCTATTTGGTGAGCAATTGCCCATTGAACATGTGGCAACATGGGCAGATACAATTCCCTATACAATTTTCACGCATTTAGCGAAGCGTATTCATTTCCATGTGATTGATTAAATTGTCTTGATTCAAAAATTTAAGCCATCTTTTTTAAAATAGGAAGATGGCTTTATTATTTATCTCAAAATATTTATATTACTCAGCGTAATGAACTTTCAAACCACCAAACGTTTGGCTTGTTGGCATCACTTCAATTCTGTTCACATTGATGTGCTTTGGTTGATTAGCAAGCCAGAACACAATATCAGCAATATCTTTGCCAGTAACAGGCTGCGCATTTTGATACAACGCTGCTGCCTTATCATCATCACCTTTAAAACGAATATTAGAAAATTCTGTTTCGCCACATAAACCTGGTTCAACATTCGTCACACGAACATTTTTACCAAATAGATCTGCACGTAAATTTAAGCTAAATTGCTTCACAAATGCTTTCGTTGCACCATAAACATTGCCACCAGAATATGGCCAATTCCCCGCAGTTGATCCCATGTTAATAACATAACCATCATTGCGCTCAGTCATATAAGGTAAAAATAGTTGCGTTAAAGAGACTAATCCCAAAACATTTGTCTGTATCATTGTCTGCCAATCATCGAATTTAGCTTCATGTGCACTTTCCAATCCCAATGCTAAGCCTGCGTTATTCACTAAAATATCCACATGACCAAATTGTGCCATGATCTCTTTCACAACAAATTCTGCTTTTACACGATCAGAAACATCTAGTTCAAAACCATGAAAACATTCACCCAACTCTGTGCGAATTGCTTCTAAACGATCTTGACGGCGCGCAATACCAATCACTGTATGGCCTGCTTTTGCAAACACCTTTGCCATTTCATAACCAAAACCTGATGATACGCCCGTAATTACTACATTCATTCCATTATCTCCCTATTATGATGATTGGATTTTATTCAGCTCTCTTCAAATGCAAATAAAATTACATCATTAATAGTATGCGCATTTTCAACTGCCATCAATAGGCGATCAATCCCCATTGCAACGCCGCTGACTAATGCTGGCATTTGTGCCATTTCTTGTAAAAACAATTCATCAATATCTACAGGTGCTAAACCATATTCTTGACGCAGAATATTTTCTTTCTCAAACCTTGCTCGCTGTTCGATAGGATCCGTTAATTCCTCATAGCCATTGGCAAGTTCTAAACCTTTCCAATAAATTTCAAAGCGTTTTCCAATCGAATGACCAGCACAATCTTTCGTAATTTTCGCTAAAGATGCTTGCGATGCTGGATAACTATGTAGCACTGTAATCGCATCAGGATCAAAACTTGGCTCCAAAATGTGGCTCATGATCAAATCTAAATATTCATCTTTTGTTTTAGGTGCAAAAGCTAAATCAATATTATGTTGAATTAGCAAATGTTTCAATTCACCTTCTGTCACAAAAAAAGGATTAATGCCAAGCTTTTCCATAAATAGATTGAGATAACTATATTCTTTCACCGCTAAATCTTGCTGTGACATTAAACGCACAATCTGGATCACTTCTTTGATGAGATCAAACAGATCATAATCCACACGATACCATTCAAGCATTGTAAATTCTGGCGTATGTTTTCGGCTCAATTCACCATCCCGAAATACTTTGCCTAAAAAATAAATGGAACCAGAACCTTGTGCCAACAAGCGCTTCATATGATATTCGGGGGATGTGATCAAATATGTTTTGGCATTGAATAATTTCCCTGGACCATTAAATTGACTCATAAAATTCAACAAAGCAGGATCGCTATTCCCAAACTGACTCATGATTGGCGTATCCACTTCCATCACATTCTCTGTCCAGAAATATTCTCGCAATGATCTTAAAAATGCCGCTCGCTTTTGCACAATTTGATTCACATTTTTCTCCCAATAAAAAAGCCTAGATAATTATCTAGGCTTTATCACATTAAGTCATTATTAATTTATTTGAGCGAGTAATGCTTGTGCTCTTTCGATCTGTTTTGGACTACCATCTTTCACAACTTCATCCAATAATGGTTTTGCTAAACTCTTATCGAAATCCATATAGGCAACAGCTAATTCCAATTTCACTTGTTCAGATTCAAAGTCAGCATCTGAAGCTTCTTCAACTGACTCTGTCATTTGTGGTGCAGATGCTATTGGAGCACTCAAAGCAGGCTCCTGAACAATCTCAGGAACAATAACTTCTTCAACCGTAGGCTCCGCAACAATTGGCTCAACCGTTGCTTCAATTACAGGTTCCACCAACGTCACTTCTGGAATTGCTGTTTCAACAACATCGGAGGTATGAATTGGCTCAGCATGAGCATCCATGTCAAATGATGGCAAATCCAACATCTCATGTTCAGCAACTGATTCAGGTTCAGTCATAACCTCTGGCATCACATCCTGCGGCGCTTTCATTGTTTCTAACGATTCTGCGGTTCTTGCAACATTATCTTTCACTGAACTATTAATAGGATCTTCCAATACAGTTTCATCCGATAAATCCAATGAATCCAAGAAAGCGAGCCCAGCTTCATCTTCACCAGTATCGGCAACAAATGATAAATCTAGCTTAGAATCGGCATTATCACTCTTGGATGATTCCATCAAATTCGCCAAACCTGCTTCTTCATCTTCTAAAAATGAACCAAAATCGACTGGTTTTTCTGCTTCGATGTCATCTTTGACCAATGTATCTTCAGCATTATCCAATAAATCAGGGAAGCTGATATATTCAGCAGGCTCACTCACAGAGGATTCATCACTTGCGATTGCATCAATTGCATTACTTGTGCCATCTTGAGATGCAAATAATGGATTATTTTCACCAAAACTATCTTCTACAAGCGTATCTGCTTCTTGTACAACAGGCATAACTGGCGATTCATCAGTTGTTGTATCAACAACATCAAAATCCAATGTTGAGCCAAAATCAATAGGCTCTTCAACTGATTCAGCAGACGTTGTTGGCGCAGCAAAATCAGTCATATCAAAGTCTAGCGCACCAAAATCTTCAACTTCAGTTTTATCTTCTGATACTGCTTCAGATGCTGTGCCTAAATCTAAAGATGATAAATCAAAATCTAATCCACCAACTTCTTCATCAGCTTTTGCAGCTTCTGGTTCAGCTGTTGCTGTACCTAAATCCAATGATGATAAATCAAAATCTAATCCACCAACTTCTTCATCAGCTTTTGCAGCTTCTGGTTCAGCTGTTGCTGTACCTAAATCCAATGATGATAAATCAAAATCTAATCCGCCAACTTCTTCATCAGCTTTTGCAGCTTCTGGTTCAGCTGTTGCTGTACCTAAATCCAATGATGATAAATCAAAATCTAATCCGCCAACTTCTTCATCAGCTTTTGCAGCTTCTGGCTCAGCTGTTGTTGTACCTAAATCCAATGATGATAAATCAAAATCTAATCCACCAACTTCTTCATCAGCTTTTGCAGCTTCTGGTTCAACTGTTGCTGTACCCAAATCTAAAGATGATAAATCAAAATCTAATCCGCCAACTTCTTCATCAGTTTTTGCAGGTTCAGATACAGCAGTCACTGGTGTTGAATCAGTGAATGATAAATCAAAATCTAAGCTGTCAATCTTAGTTGAATCTTCAACTTCCGTTGGTTGTGTTGCAACTGCCGCCACAGCAACTGTTGTTGCAGCTGCCGTCGCAATTGATGCTGCTTTAGCGACAGGTTGACTTGCTATAGGCGTTTCAACTGGAGTTGATTGAACCTCCACAGTAGCTTCCGCTTCTACTGGCAAAGCAACTTTATTTTTACTCAATAAACCTTTCTTGGATTTTTTCTCCTTAGGCTCATCTTCTGCTTTATCTTTTTTCTTACCAAAGAAACTGAAACCTTTTTTCTCTTTTGATTCTTTAACGACCTTTTCTTTCTTAGCTTTCTTTTCTTTAGGTTGCTTTGGTGTAGGATCCTCGCCTTTCTTACGACGGCGCATCACAACTGCCAACAAACCTAAAATTAAAACTAAAGCTCCAGCACCAACATAAATAATATTATCAAAAATTAATTCAATAATACTTGGCTCAGGCTCTGGTTCAGGCATCACATATACAGGACGGGGCTTCTTCGGTGGTTCTACAGGCTTTGGCGCTTCTGTAGCTACTGGTTTAACAGCTTCCGTTGGCTCAGGTTTTACTACTGGCTGTACAGGTGCTGGCTCTTGAACTGGCTCTGTAACTACAGGTTCAACAACATCTACAGAATCTACAGGTTGATCATTAGCAGGCGCAATGGTTGTATCTTGCATCACAGGCTCTGCATTCTCTGTTACAGGATGCACAACTTTAACAGTAACATCCTCCGAACCTTCTGCAACAACAGCAACAGGTTCTGCTGTTTCTTGTACAGGTGGCTCTGGTAACTCATAAATAAAACCAATGCGTACATCTTTATTATCATTGCCTGATGATACGAATTGATGCTGAACTTTTTGAGTTTCTGTTGGAATTAATAATGTAACATCCGCACGTAAAACACCTTTAGCAGTGAACGCTGAAGGATTATTCGCTTTGATGATCTCGATCATCTTTTGTGGCGTGACATTAGCAGGACGAACTTTATTCGCAATGCTCCACAATGTTTCACCCTTCGCAACAGAATAACGTTTAACTAATTCAGAATTTGTATTCTTAGCCTTAGCTGGCACAGCTTTTGCAGGTGCTTTCGCCACAGTTTTGTCTTTCACTACCTGCTCTGTCTTTGCAACAGGTTTAGCGTCAGTTTTTTCTACTTGGGTAGATTTTTTAGGCTCTTCTTGAGCAACTACAGGCACTTCGTCCAATTCTACCTTCTGCGGCCCTTCTTCTGAAACAGCAGGTGAATCTACAGTAACACCATCAATAACAATTTCAGATTCGGGTGCATCATCAGCCTGTGTAACTTCTGCAACAGGCTCTGGCTTAAAATCTAAAATGATCGGCAATTCAAATAATTGTCTGCGATCATTCTCATCACGGCTCTCTAACAATAATGTCAAAGCTGGTGAACCAATCTCTTCTGTCGTTGTCAATACAACTTGTTTTTGTCCATTTTGTTCAACAACGTTAATGGATAAATCATAGCTCGGAATGGGGTGATTTAATCTCAAATATTCCGTTGGCGCTGCAAGAATGATTTCTCCTTCTCCAACAACGTCAGCTTGCAAGCGTAATGGCTCGTTCAGATATGATAGGGTTCTTAAGTTCTCAACATCCGCAGCGTGAGATACCCCAAAAACGCCTAATAATGCAATTGCTAGTATATTTTTTCTTATCATAATATGTTCCGAGTACTCAGTCTGAATTCGTCCTAAAAGATATGGAGCGAGCTTTAAAATCGCAAAACTACTTATATTCTAACGAAAATTTTAAAAAACTGTTATAAAAAAAGCAATATTAGAGCTCGAGGCGTTAATCTTATACTTTATGCGTTTTCGTATATACTCGTTCATTATAATCCTAATAACAATAACAATCCCATCTTTAAATTTAAGGAGTTTGATATGGCCATTTTATGTTTAAGCAAAACACTTCCCAATTTTGATCATTGGATCAAAAACTTACATACTATTGATCCTACTTTTGACATACGCACACTAGATAATCCAGGAGATTTATCTGAGATTACAACCGTTCTCGCTTGGAAGCCTGATGATGAACAATTTAAAAAACTTCCTAATTTAAAATTTGTTCAATCTACAGGTATGGGCATTGATCATTTAGTGGAATGTCCTAGCATTCCTAGAGATGCGATGATCGCGCGCATTATTGATCATGATATGCGCGAACAAATGGCAGAATATTCTTTATATGGTGCATTAAAAGCTTATCGAAACATTCAATATTACAATCAATTTCAAGCTCAGAATCTTTGGAAAATGAAGCGCCGCCCATTCAAAGAAAATTTAACTGTCGGTGTTTTGGGATTAGGAGAGTTAGGCGCTTACGTTGCCAATGAATTAAAAAATTATGGCTTTAATGTCATCGGCTGGAAAAATAGTGCATCCAAACCTAATTGCGATATCGCCTATTATCATGGTAAAGATCAGCTCCCTGAATTTTTAAAACAATGCAATATTTTGGTTTGTTTATTGCCATTAACTGAAGAAACTCGTCATATTCTTAATCAAGAGACTTTTGCATTGTTACCCAAAGGTGCGTATTTAATTAATCCTGCGCGCGGCGGTCATGTGAATGAAGAAGATTTACTAGATGCAATCCAATCTGAACATTTAAGCGGTGCATTGTTAGATGTGTTTGAAACCGAACCTTTACCTAATGATCACCCTTTTTGGCATGAATCTGCCATTGAAATCACACCACACATTGCAGCGATGACCAATCCAATCTCAGCAAGTCAGCAAGTCGCTGAAAACTTTAAACTTGTTCGCGAAGGTCAATTACCCAATAATCTTGTGGACTTAAACCGCGGTTATTAACTTATGTTATAATTTGGGGAATTAAGAAACGGCGAGGTCATCATGCTTAAATTCAATACTGTTATTTTTTATCTCGGCATCGTATTAACTGCGATTGGTGTTTTAGTGGGTTTTCCACTGATTTTTTGGGGTAATCAGGATCTTGGCATGTACTTTGTAACGATGATTGGTCCATTGGGCTTCTTGTTATTTTTTACAGGTTTTATTGGTGCCATTGCTTTTAGACCACATACAGATCGCCTAAGATCAGATGTTGAATCACGTAAAAAAGCTGAAGATTACCAAAGAACTGTTCCAGACTAAACTTGTTCTTAAATCTAAATTCTCAAAACAAAACCGCCTGATGGCGGTTTTGTTTTATTAACTACTTCTTACGCTTATGAAAACGCTGACGATGACTTTCAGATAATACAGCACCTGTTGCAACAGAAACATTTAAGCTCTCGATTTTGCCTTCCATGGGAATTTTCAACAAGAAATCACAAGCTTCCTTCGTCAAACGGCGCATGCCTTCACCTTCTGATCCCATAATGATTGCCATAGCACCTGTTAAGTTGGCTTCATAAATAGTCTCAGTTGCTTCTCCCGCTAAACCCGCTAACCAAACGCCACGTGCTTTCAAATCATCAATCGTACGCGCCAAGTTTGTCACTTCAACAAATGGTACACGCTCAGAACTACCACTCGATATTTTTCGTACAACTGGTGTTAAACCACATGCGCGATCTTTTGGTGCAATCACTGCATGTACACCAAATGCCTCAGCACTACGCAAACATGCACCCACATTATGTGGATCGGTCACACCATCCAATATCAATAACAATGGCGATGATTGCTCTTCTAATAATTCAAATAAGAAATTTTCATTCTTCGCTGCCATCACACGCACTTCAGCGGCAATGCCTTGATGACGCGCTTCTTCACCTGTTTTGGATTCCAACATCTTTTGATTAACCATATTCACAGGCACTTTTTGGTCTTTTAATTTTGCCAAAAATGCTTGAGCACGTTTATCTAAACGCTGATCATTCAGCCAAATTTGAACCACAGATCCTTCATCAAAAGCTGCTTCCACGGCATGGAAACCGTGAATCCATATCGTTGTATTACTCATAAAGCTACCTTTATATTATTAAGATGCAAAAAACCGCACCGAGTGCGGTTTTTCTCTCAATAGAGTCAAAACTACATTGCCGACCCTATTACCATTAAAATTACGACCAACAAAAATAAACATGCATTAACTGAGAGACCAACGATTGCAAGCACCTTTTTACAATTGCTCAGGCAACATCCTATAATTCCCGTTACGACGCCACCACAAGCGACTAAAAGGCATAATAAAATGAACAAACCACCAACCATCAGCAGCCCCTCATTATGATTCACCTCTCCTATGCCCGCAAAAATAAAACCCACTACTAATAAAACTATTGCAACACTCATACAAATGATTGATGCAATACCAACTTTGGAGTGTTTCATTATTATATTATTATCACTATCCATCGTAGCCTCTTCTATTCAAGATGTTCTTAGTTGCGATTCATCGCATTCAAATCTTCAAATGCTGCTAATACGCGGTTCGCTAAAGATACTTGACCTGCACGCAACCAAGCACGTGGATCATAATATTTCTTATTTGGTTTTTCTTCGCCTTCAGGATTACCCAATTGACCTTGTAAGTAATCTTTATTTTCGTTGTAATAACCTAATACGCCTTCCCACGTTGCCCACTGAGTATCTGTATCGATATTCATTTTAATCACACCAAAAGAGATTGCATCACGAATATCTTGCAAATCAGAACCTGAACCACCGTGGAATACGAAATCCAAACTTTTTGCTGGCAAGTTAAATTTCTCAGAAACGTATTTCTGTGAGTTATCCAAAATTACTGGCGTCAAACGTACATTACCAGGCTTATAAACACCATGAACGTTACCAAAAGAAGCTGCAATTGTGAAACGTGGGCTGATTGCTACCAATTTTTCATAAGCATAAGCAACATCTTCTGGCTGCGTGTATAGCAATGAGTTATCGATGTCTGTGTTATCCACGCCATCTTCTTCACCGCCAGTACAACCCAATTCGATTTCCAACGTCATACCCATTTTAGCCATACGCTCTAAGTATTTCGCTGAGATTTCGATATTTTCTTCTAAAGTTTCTTCAGATAAATCGATCATATGAGATGAGAATAATGGCTTACCTGTTTCTTTAAAGAATTGTTCGCCAGCATCCAACAAACCATCGATCCATGGTAATAATTTCTTCGCAGCGTGATCTGTATGTAGGATAACAGGAACGCCATAAGTTTCTGCGACTGTATGAACATATTTCGCGCCTGCAATTGTGCCCAAAATAGCAGCTTGCTGACCTTCTAATTTTAAACCTTTACCGACAAAAAACTGACCACCACCATTAGAGAACTGAATAATCACAGGTGAGTTTGCTTTTGCAGCTGCTTCTAAAACACCGTTCACTGATTCTGTGTTCACAACGTTCACTGCTGGTAATGCAAAACCTTCTGCTTTCGCGATTTCAAATACTTTCTGTACATCATCACCAAATAAAACACCTGGTTTCACTGCGTCTAAAATTTTAGCCATTGCTGGATCTCCTAAATTACAGATAATTTCTCGCCGTATTCTACCACAAGGAACAATATTTTTTCCCTTTCTAAAATGATATTCTAAAGGATCATGTTCTATAGTGTTATTTTCTACAGCTTACCTATAATAACGCCATCAATGAATCAGTTATCACAATAAAATAAGGTTAAAAACATGAGTGATTACTTAGAAAACCCACGCAAAATTCATTCAGATATTATGAATGCACTCAAAGCAGTTGCCATATTAATCATTCCTGCCGCAGGATTGTTTTTATTTAACATCGCCATTTATGCTTATAAAATGGCATATTTTGATACATTCCATTTGCCCTTTATTCCCTTAGAATCTTCTCTGTGGCTCGATGTCGTGCAGAATAAAACCTTAGTGATTTTACTCATTACTTTATTATTTTTTGCGATTGGCTTTATTGTTGCTGGTGTATTTATGTTCCGTCACAGCATTGAAAAAATCTCATCCCAAGAATTTTCATGGCCTGTATTCATTGCCACCTTTACATTGTTGAGCCCGTTTGTATTTAGTTTGCCAGGCATTGCTGTCAGCACCCAAGTTTTAATCATCATTCTCTACGCATTTTTTATCCCTTTCGTATTTACCAATCATTTCCACAATGGGTTACATTACATTAGCAAACTATTGCCTCGTCGCATGCTCTTGCAAAAAAAGGAAAAAGCCGTCTTACACGATGTATCATTTATTCTGATTGGTATTACTTATTTATTCATAATATTTATATTATTCATTTTGTTAATGGAATTTGTGGCAAGTAAGTTGGGTGAATATCATGCCAAAGAAAAAGAGAAAATTATGCTTTCAGGCGCCTATCTCACAATGCCTGAACATATCCGTGTTGGTCAAGATTCCATTTATTTAGAAGGCTGTGATTTTAGAAAGTGCGTGGGCTATCAAGCCATCAAAAAGGGCGAAGATACAATTATCCAGCCACGCTTCTTCACTGTTCAAGAAATCAACTTCCTCAATCCTGAAACGATTGAGGATAGTGTTGTTACTTTTGAATAACTCAACTTAGGAATTAAGACCTAAACTGGTTTTAATTCCTCAATCAATTTCAAAATACTATTAATGCGCACTTCTTCATTTTCCATTGGCAATTTGTAACGTAAAACCTCTTGCCCTTGGAGTTGATAGAAAGTCGGTTTCTGCTGAATTAAATCGATCATTGCTTTTAGATTGATATGAGGTTTAGAGCCAAAGATTATGCGAACACCATCAGCTGTTGCTTCGATCTTCTCTAAATTCATCATCGCTGATTTCAATTTAATCTCTGCGATTTTGAATAAGCGCTTCGTTTGATCAGGCAATAAGCCAAAGCGATCAATCATTTCGATATGAATATTATTCAAATCATCCAAACTTTCCGCACTTGCGATACGTTTATACAATGATAAACGCGTTGGAATATCACCAATATAATCTTCAGGAATTAATGCAGGCACACCGATGGAAACTTCCATGCCTTGCTTGAATGGTTGATTCACATCCAATGTTTCTCCACGCTTAATCGCTTCAACTGCGCGTGTCAGCAATTCCATATAGAGCGAGAAACCCATTTCTGTGATCTGACCGCTTTGCGAATCGCCCAATAATTCACCTGCACCACGAATCTCTAAGTCGTGGTTCGCAATCATAAAGCCTGCGCCCAAGATTTCCGTTTCTGTTAATGCCTCGATACGTTTCACAGCATCTTTCGTCATCTGTTTTTCAGGTGGCACAATCAAATAACAATAAGCACGGTGATGAGATCGCCCAACGCGCCCACGCAATTGATGTAACTGTGCTAAGCCTAATTTATCCGCTCTGTTGATGATCATTGTATTGGCATTCGGCACATCAATCCCTGATTCCACAATTGTTGTACAGAGTAATACTTGAATACGATGATGATAGAAATCCAACATCACTTTTTCAAGCTCTGCTTCTTTCATCTGACCATGTGCAATGCCCACTTTAATTTCAGGCATTAAGCGCTCTAATGTATCTTGCATTAATCCAATGGTTTCCACTTCATTGTGCAATACATACATTTGTCCACCACGTTTCAACTCACGATTCATGGCTTCGATCATCAGCTCTTCATTCCATTCGTTGACGAATGTTTTGACTGCAATTCTTTCCATTGGTGGTGTTGCGATGATGGATAATTCACGCAAACCTGATAAACCCATATTCAATGTTCGCGGAATCGGCGTTGCTGTCATTGTCAGCAAGTTCACTTCTGTGCGCAGTGATTTCAACTGTTCTTTATGTTTCACACCAAAGCGATGCTCTTCATCGATGATCACTAAGCCCAAGTTTTTAAACTTCACATCTTTCGATAACAACTTGTGCGTACCAATGACAATATCAATCTTACCTTCTGACAATAGCTCTAATGTTTCTTTGGTTTCTTTCGAGGATCTAAATCGTGACAAACCAGCAATTTTTACGGGCCAATCGGCAAAGCGATCCATGAAATCCTGCACATGTTGCTCTGCCAATAAAGTTGTGGGTGCCAACAAAGCCACTTGATAGCCATTCATCACAGCCATGAAAGCGCCACGCATCGCCACTTCCGTTTTACCAAAGCCCACATCACCACAAATGATGCGATCCATTTTGCCAACGGTTAAATCTTTTAATACATCATCAATCGCCCGTTGCTGATCTGGCGTTGTTTGAAATGGGAAGCTTGCGGAAAATTGATCATATTCAGGCAAGAGCTCCATACCGCGTGCTTCTTGTAGCTCTCGGCGTGAATAGATATCTAATAATTCTGCGGCTGTATCATGAATCTTTTCAGAAGCTTTTTTGCAGATTTTTTCCCATTGATCTGAGCCTAATTTGTGCCAAGGTGCGCTCTCTTTCGATCCACCTGTATATAAAGAAAGATCATTCAGATCTGTGATCGGAATATACAACTTCGAGTTGCCTTTATATTCAATCACCAGCAATTCGTTATCATCAATGCTATCCAAGCCCACATAGCGCCCTACGCCATGTTTCAAATGCACGATTGGATCACCTTCTTTTAAGTGATCAATGCTCGTAAGCATGGATTTAACATCCACAGTCTTCTGCTGTTTCTTACGCGTTGTTGGGATGGGAATACCAAGCAAACTATTTTCTGTGACTAACGCGAATTGATTCTGATAACTGAAGCTATTACTCAGCGCACCTGTTAACAACGTAAAATGTTCAGGTGCTTTGACAATATCAGCAAATTGATCACGCACAGCAGGCGATAAAGATAGTTCCTTTAAGCGCTCTAATAAAATTTCCCTGCGCCCTGTTGTTTCTGTTGTGAGGATTAACGCGCTTTTATCATTATCTTTCAGCCAAGCTTCCACTTGATTGATCTGGCGAACCACAGGCGCATCGCCTGAAAAGCTCAGAGTAATCTTTGCCTTATTCGCTAAGATTTTCTCTAAACCATTAAAGTTAATGTATAGCCTTGTAGGCGATAATAACGGGCGCTCAATATCATGGCGATAGCGCTCATATCTTGTATCAATGAGCTTTTGAAAACTTTCTGCACTTTTATATAAATCAGGATAAGTGATGAATGTTGTTTGCTCGCCCAAATAATCAAATAAAGTCGCTGTATCATCAAAAAACAATGGCAGATAGTTCTCAACGCCCGCGGGCAAGTTGCCACTCACAATATCCTTATAAAGATTACATTTCGTTGTATCCACTTCAAAACTGTTTTTAAATTTCTGTTGGAACAGCTCTATTGCTTTGGGGCTTGTATCGAATTCACGCGCAGGCAATATGGATAATTCAGGTATCGTTTCGATCGTACGCTGCGTTTCAAGATCAAACGTACGAATGCTTTCCACTTCATCATCAAAGAGATCTATCCGAATCGGCGTTGTAATCCCCATAGGGAATAGATCAATGATCGCACCGCGAATTGCAAATTCCCCAGGCTCCATCACTTGCTTCACGTTTTGATAACCTGATGCTTCCAAACCCAAGCGCCATTGATCACGATCCACAATATCATTGGGTTTTAGCACTAAAACATGACCATCCAAAAACTGTAATGGCGCTAAATGCTGCATTAAAGTTGGGATCGTTACGATCAATGTATTGATCGCACCTTGGCGCAATCTTGCCAAGGTTGCTAAGCGCTCTGAAATGATGTTCAACTGCGGTGAGAAACTATCGTAAGGCAACGTTTCAGTATCAGGGAAGATCGTAGCCTGATGTCCAAAGAAAGCCAAGTCTTGCAATAAATTCTCTGCTTGCTGCATGTTTTCAACAATCGTCACAATCTTTTGTTGGCTATTCTTGGCTGAATTGCTCAACGTAAATGCAAACGAAGCGCTATTCTGCTGTTGCCATTCCACCGTTTTATGAGTCGTTGGAATGGATTCAGAGGCAATCACAAATGGTTTTTGTTTGGACATAATTTCAGATCATTGATAAAAATGTAATCTCGATTGTATGCGTTACTTAGCTTGAGAACAACTTTGGATCAACTGCTCAATCTGTTTTTGATCCATCGCACTTTCATGCAAGCCAATCATAATATTATTGATGCCTAAGTTCTTAATGACCGTATAAGTTGCCTGTTGCGTCTGACAGAATCCTGCCCATTGCTTATCTTCAATGCCTTCGACAGCAGATACGCTGCATGCATAGTGACTTAATGCTTCATAACCTTTCAATGATTTTTCAAAATCAGATTGAAGTGCATTTTGATCGTAACATGCTAATAAACCGCTATGATTGGTTGAATGATTTGCATCAGCATAATTCGTGAATTCAACATAAGCATTTTTGCCTATTGCATAAGTTCGGATTGCACCTTCTGAAGAAACCCAAGACTCTTTACCATCATTAATATTTGCGTAATTAGCTGGCCCATAATGTGTCACGATGGAATCTTGTGCTTTTTCCAAATCTTTAGGTGCAACAATCAATGTCACAGAAGCTAATCGCTCATTATCATGATGAAATGAAATCCCTGTTGCAACTGCATCAATATTGGTGAAAAAAGTTTGCTGGAATGCTTGTTTAAATTCCGCAGGAGACATGAAATCCTTCACGGTATATTCCATTGAACATTTTCCATCATAACAATTGGACAACAATATTGTTTCTGTACCGTTACTCAAAACATTGCCATCTTCTGAAAGGCTTTCAGTAAAATACTCATTGAGTTTTGGCGTAATTGCATCCAAGTTTTCTTCTTTCAAACTGAAATATACCGTCAATTCTTCTGGCACTAAATGGACAAAAAGGCGCACATTTTCCATGGGAAGATCCATAAACAGCATCTCTTTGTCGGCTGCGTTATATTTCATCACAGATTGTTGCTCTGCCAACCAATCATAACCATAAGGCTCCTGCCATTGATAAGTACCAATGCCCGTCACATTTTTCAGCATTTGCGGCTGAATGATCGAGCCAAGCGCTCTGTTCGTATGCGTTTCCAGCCAATTATGTAACTGATTGCTCAATAGGCTTTTATAATTCAATGAAGAAACTTTTTTAAACTCAATCAATAATGGTTCGCTATTCGAGTGCGCCTGAACAATGTCTCTAATACTTGGATTAGGCTGTAATTCTGAGATCTTCTGTTGTGCTTCTGCCACAGAAATCGCATCTATTTGTGCCCATGAATAAGTAGATACGGTCATTAAACACACAGCTAAAATTGTTTTTTTCATTATTATTCCCAATATTGAGTTTATTGATTTATGGTTGATAATCGACACCGCGTTCAATGAATACTGCTTTTGCTACTTGTACTGCATTGATCACACGAGGAAAGCCTGCGTATGGTAACGCTTGAATCAATACATTGACAATCTTTTGTGGCTGAACACCAACATTCAACGCAACATTAACATGATTATTCAGTTCCGCTTCACAACCGCCCATTGCCATTAGAGTCACAATGGTTGTAAGTGTTTTCTCTTCATCAGATAAAGTATCACGCGCATAAATCTTACCAAACACGAATTCTTTAATATATTGACCAATGTCAGGCGCGATGTCCGACATGGTAGAAGTTAAATGATGCGGCGTACCTGTTGTAAAATGTTGAAAGACTTTATTTGCTTGATCATCATCTTGCATATTATGATTATCTCCTTGATAAATTTACACCAATGACGTTGGGCAAAGAATGAATAATAAAGGCATGGTATCAGCTATCATAGGATTAATCTCCGCCATTTTGAGCATTTATACCTTTGGCATATTATTTGCACCATTCGGGATCATATTGGGTTCCATGGGTTTATACACATCTCTCAAACATCACTCAAATGATGCTACGATTATAAGTGTTTTTGCTATCATTCTATCCATTGTTGGCTTGATCATATCACCAACATTTTGGATTTTATTAGCGACGTTAATACTTTGGGATGATCCAGATGTCCAATACTTAATAGAACAAATTCAATTAATATTCACCTTAATCCCCACAAATAATTAACATGAATCTCCAGAACTAAATCGGACAAATTGCGCATTTTTTCGCTATAATGATCCGTTATATGTAAAAATTTCATGGTGATTGATCAATGTCCTCTTTTTTTATTACTTGCGCGCAAGGTTTAGCGCCTTATGTTATCGATGAATTAGCAGCTTTAGGCATCGAATCTACAAGCGATGCAACTGGCGTACGCTTTGAAGGTGGGCTAAAAGAGGCTTATCAAGCACTATTGTGGACGCGCTGCGGTTCACGTGTTTTACTCCAATTGAAAGCGGGTAGCATGAAAGATTTGGACGGTCTGCATCGCCAATTATCAGGCTTTCCTTGGTCAACACACATGTCAGACAGTCACACATTTGTGATTCAAGTGACAACAAAGCGTGCTCAACACATTCATACACAATATGCTGCACAACGCGTGAAAGATGCCATTGTTGATTATTTCGATATGACAACTGGCGGTCGCCCTTCTGTGGATAAAGATGATCCTGATTTGCGTTTCTATGTGCACATCCAAGATACAAGCTACACATTATATTTAGATTTAAGTGGGGAGCCTTTACATAAGCGCGGCTTCCGTACTGAACAAGGTGCTGCACCGATCAAAGAAAACTTGGCAGCAGCATTATTGTATCGCTCTAAATGGCCTGAAAAAGCTAAAGAACACCAAGATTTTATTGATCCATTATGTGGTGCAGGTACGATCTTAATTGAAGCAGCATTGATGGCACGTGACATTGCACCTGGTTTATTTCGTCCTACTTTTGGCTTTGAAAATTGGCGTTTACACGATCAACACATTTGGAATGAATGTGTAAAATTTGCCAAGCATCGCGCAGAAGTGGGTAAAGATCAATATCAAGGCAAGTTGTACGGCGTAGAACGCAACGCTCGCATGATTGGTATTACAAAAGCCAATGCGGATAGAGCTGGCGTTTTGAAAAACATGTCGTTCTCTCATCAAATGTTCCAACATTTCAAAAAGCCTGACAATTTAGGTGAAAAGGGCTTAATCGTGACAAACCCGCCTTATGGTGAGCGTTTGGGTGAAAAAGAAGAGTTGAAACCAACGTATATGGAATTGGGTGATTGGTTACGTCCTTACATTGGCTTTGAGGCGGGCATTATCACGTCAGAAGTTGAACTTGGCAAACAAATGGGCCTGCGCGCTCGTAAAGTCAACAAATTCTACAATGGTCCATTGGAATGTGTTTACCTTCAATTTGCCATTGAAGAACAATACTTTGTGGATCGTAAAGCGGCAGATAGTCGCCAAGAGAAGCGCAATCTTGAAGAGTTAATGTCAGAAGGCGGCGAAGATTTCTTCAACCGCTTAACCAAGAATAAAAAGAAATGGGAAAAATGGGCAAAGCAGAATGATGTGATGTGTTATCGCACATACGATTCCGACTTACCTGAATTCAATGTCGCGATTGACCGCTATGATCAATCATTGGTCATTTACGAATTCAAAGCGCCGAAAAGTATTGATGCAGATAAAGCAGCTAAGCGCTTAGAGAAGATTCAGGCGATCGTACCTTTAGTATTCTCAGACATTGATGCTAAAAACATTCATTTCAAATTGCGTGAACGTCAAAAAGGCACAAATCAATACGAGAAAGAAGAATCTCGCGGTGAGTTTTTCTCTGTGGAAGAAACAGGCGCAAAATTGTGGGTAAATTTAGTTAATTACTTAGATACAGGTTTATTCTTGGATCACCGTAATGTGCGTAAGATGATCAAAGAAAAATCACGCGGCACAAACTTCTTAAATCTCTTTGCATATACAGGTAGCGCGAGTGTTTTAGCTGCTATTGGTGGCGCTAAAGCGGTGACAACTGTGGATATGTCCAAAACCTATTTGAAATGGGCTGAAAATAATTTTGCATTGAATGGTTTATCGGGCAAACAATATGAGTTCATTCAAAAAGATGTTTTAGAATGGCTTAAAAATATGGCAACTCATGTGAGTGAATTGCCATTAATGCAAAAGCGTGATGCTCGTTATGACTTAATCTTTATGGATCCGCCATCATTCTCCAACTCAAAACGCATGACGGATGTATTAGATATTCAGCGCGATCATGTGCGCCTCATTGAAGATTCTATGGAAATTTTGGCAAAAGATGGTTTATTAATCTTCTCCACTAACTTGCGTAACTTCAAAATGGATCCTGAAATCTTAGAAAATTTTGATGTGAAAGATGTTTCACGCGAAACATTACCATTAGATTTTGCTCGCGATCCTAAGATTCGCCAATGTTTTATGATCAAACATCTCGCAAACTAAAACTATTTTAAAATTTTTTTCCTGAACATTTTTATGTTCAGGAGAAGTTTATAAATTCAGCCGTTAGATAATATGCGTTAACTCAGAGTTAATGAGAATAGTTAACATAAGGTAAATATTCTTATATCAGCCTGATAAATAAATATGATATGTAAATAGAACGAAAACGGTGCTATATTATTGCCACCTAATCTTTATGCGGGAAATTGTAAATTTCAAATGTTAAAAATCACACGTGAAACAGATTATGCTCTGCTCATCATGACTCACTTAGCAAAGCATGAATTGGCACAAAGTGCATCGCAGATTGCGACAGATTGTCACTTAAGCCCAGCGTTTACGAGTAAGATTTTAAAAATTCTCACCAAAGAGAATTTATTAACCTCCATCCGAGGCTCTCAGGGCGGATATCTTCTGGAAAAAACACCAGAAACGATTACATTGCTTGAAATTATTGTCGCGATTGAAGGACCTATGTCCATCAATGATTGTGTCAGTGATCATTCAATGTGCGAGCGTTCGCACAATTGCGAGTTAACACCACATTGGGCGTTAATTAATAGAATCCTCCATCGAGAATTTTCCAACATATCTCTTGCATCTCTTGCGGCATTGCCCAAAAAAGGCGCACGAGGCGAAATCAACATTCCCATTACAAAAGTTACTGTTTAGAGAGTTATTTATGGAACAAATTCAGAAATTAACTGAGGAAGAGTACGCATACGGCTTCGTAACGGACATTCCACAGGAAACCTTGCCACCAGGTTTAGATGAAGATGTGATTCGTAAAATTTCAGCGATGAAAAAAGAACCACAGTGGTTATTAGATTATCGTTTGAAAGCTTACGCAGCATGGCTTGAAATGGAAATGCCTGATTGGGCACATTTGCAAATCGATCCAATTGATTATCAAGCAATCTCTTACTATTCTGCACCAAAATCATTGTCAGAATTACAAGAAGAAGCGCCAAAAAGCTTAGATGAAGTGGATCCAGAATTATTGCGCACATATGAGCGCTTAGGTATTCCTTTAGAAGAGCAAGAAATTTTAGCAGGTGTTGCAGTTGATGCGGTATTTGACTCTGTTTCTGTTGCCACAAGCTACAAAGGTAAATTGTTGGAACAAGGCATCATCTTCTGTTCATTCAGTGAAGCAGTTCAAGAATATCCTGAGCTTGTTCAAAAATATTTAGGCACAGTGGTTTCTTTTAAAGATAACTTCTTTGCTGCTTTGAATGCTGCGGTATTTACAGATGGTTCATTTGTTTACATTCCTAAAGGCGTTCGTTGCCCAATGGAATTATCCACATATTTCCGTATCAATGCGGCAAATACAGGACAATTTGAACGTACATTGATCGTTGCTGATGATCAAAGCTATGTATCTTACTTAGAAGGTTGTACAGCGCCACAGCGTGATGAAAACCAATTGCACGCAGCAGTGGTTGAGTTGGTTGCCATGGAAGATGCAACCATTAAATATTCAACGGTACAAAACTGGTATCCTGGCGATAAAAATGGCGTTGGCGGTATTTATAACTTCGTAACTAAGCGCGGAATCTGCCAAGGTGATCGCTCTAAAATCTCTTGGACGCAAGTGGAAACAGGCTCTGCCATCACTTGGAAATACCCAAGCTGTATTTTAAAAGGCGATGATTCAGTGGGCGAATTCTACTCTGTTGCTGTTGCGCGTGATTGCCAACAAGCAGATACAGGCACGAAGATGATCCACATTGGTAAAAATACACGTTCAACGATTATTTCTAAAGGTATTTCAGCAGGCGTTGCTCAAAATATCTATCGTGGCTTGGTTCGTATCAACCCAAGCGCAACAGGTGCACACAACTATTCACAATGTGATTCTATGTTGATGGGCGATCGTTGCGGTGCGCACACATTCCCTTACATTGATGTGCGTAACTCACAATCCAAAGTTGAGCACGAAGCATCGACATCGAAAATCTCTGAAGAGCAGTTGTTCTACTGTCAGCAACGAGGTTTATCACAAGAAGATGCGATTAGCTTAATTGTTAACGGATTCTGTAAAGAAGTTTTCCAAGAGTTGCCAATGGAGTTCGCAGTAGAAGCACAGAAACTCATTGAGCTCAAACTCGAAGGCAGCGTTGGTTAATTAGATCATTATTGGGAACAAAACAATGTTAGAAATTAAAAATTTAAAAGTAGCGGTTGAAGATCACGTAATCCTAAAAGGCGTATCATTAACGGTTAAAGATGGCGAAATTCATGCAATCATGGGACCAAATGGTTCTGGTAAAAGTACTTTAGCAAATATCATCGCAGGTAAAGATGGTTACGATGTTTTAGAAGGTGAAATCCTTTTAGATGGCGTGAACATCTTAGAATTAGATCCTGAAGAACGCGCACAAAAAGGTTTGTTCTTGGGATTCCAACATCCTGCTGAATTGCCAGGTGTTAATAACATGTACTTCTTGAAAAGCGCTGTGAACAGCATTCGTAAAGCTCGCGGTCAAGAAGAGATGGATGCATTAGAATTCTATGATTTCTTACAAGATCGCATGAAAAAAGTAAAAATGGATCCTGCTTTCTTAAAGCGCTTCGTGAATGAAGGCTTCTCTGGCGGTGAGAAAAAACGTAATGAAATCCTACAAATGTTGGTATTGGAACCAACAACTGTGATTTTAGATGAAACTGACTCAGGTTTGGACATCGATGCGTTAAAAGTAATTTCAGATGGTATCAATACATTGCGTGATGAAAGCCGTTCTTTCTTGTTGATCACTCACTATCAGCGTTTGTTGAACTATGTTTCTCCTGATGTTGTTCACGTATTAGTGGATGGCGAATTGGTGGCAACTGGCGATAAATCATTGGCACTCGATCTTGAGAAAAATGGTTATATCTCTTACCGTGGTGACAACGCAGGCGGTTCTCGTAAAGAATAAGGAATTCAACATGCTACAGACATTAACGGATAACATCCGATTAGAACGTTGGAGAGAAACGCCTTTAAAACGAGTTTTATCGACTGAGTGGAAAGGCGACGTTATTTCTAATCCACAGTTCATGCCAACACAACATACGATGCCTGAAAAGTGCTTTGTATTAACAGTTGTAAATGGTGAAGTGAATCCACAATGGTTTGATGAAAGCTTAGTGCCTGAAGGTGTTTTAGTAACACTTGAAAAAGGCAAAGTTCAAATCAAAGTGATTCCAAACACTGAAGTTTTAACACCATTTGTGATCTATAACTACACAAACTCAAGTGATGCTGCGCATACTGCATCACTCAACATTTCTGTGGAAGTGGGCGATGAATCTAAGCTCTCAGTAATATTTATTGAAGCTGGTGAAGGTGAATATTTATCACAACCAAAAGTTTCCACAAAAGTTGGTAATGCTGCCACAATGAACTGGTTGAAAGTGAGCTTGAATCCTGAACAATCTTCAAGTTTCTATGATTTTGAATGTGAACAAGCAGCAGAAAGTGCAAGCACAATCTTACATTATCAAACAGGCGGCAATGTTGTTCGTTCAGATCTAGTGGTTCATTTGAAAGGCGAAGAAGCACACACTAACTTCATCGCGTTAAACTTAGGTAAAGATCAACAATCACTGGAAAATGTGATGACGCTTCATCACGAAGTACCTAACTGTACAAGTGAACAGAACATCAAAAATCTATTAACAGATAAAGCCAATGCTCTATTTGACGGTATGATTCACGTTCACCAAGATGCACAGAAAACAGATGCAAACCAGTTGACTCGTTCAATCTTGTTAAGTGACAAAGCACGCGCAATGACAATTCCTCGCTTAGAAATCTATGCCGATGATGTTCGTTGTACACATGGTGCAACTGTAGGTTTCTTGGAACCTGAATCACTCTTTTACCTACGTTCTCGTGGTATTGAGTTACCTGAAGCACAAGCAATGCTTTTATTATCTTACACTGCGGAATTCTTAGGAATGATCGACAATGAGATCGTAAAAGATTGGATGCTTCATCAATTAGAAAATGACTTAACACGCGTTCGCCCTGCTTAATTAAAGGATTTCTCATGTCAAAGATCGACACAATTCGCCAAGCCTTCCCTATTTTAAATGAAACTGTTCATGGTAAACCATTAGCATTTTTAGATACGGGTGCCTCGGCACAAAAGCCGTTGTGTGTGATCAATGCAGAGAAAGAAGTGTATGAAAAGTACTACGCCAACATTCATCGTGGCGTGTACTTTTTCAGTCAAGAATCCACAGAGCGTTACGAGAATGTTCGTAAAGTTGTGTGCGAGTTAATTGGTAGCCATGATCCGCGTGAAATTATTTTCACAAAAGGCACAACAGAAAGCATTAACTTAGTGGCTCACAGTTTAGGCGGAATGCTACTTGATCGCGGTGATAAAGTGATGATCACAGAAATGGAGCATCACGCGAACATCGTACCTTGGCAGATGATTTGCCAAGCAAAAGGATCACAACTCATCGTTGTACCTGTATTGGATGATGGTAGCTTGGATATGGACTTTTTCCATGCCAACTTAGATTCCACCGTTAAAATCGTAGCGGTTACGCAAATTTCCAATGCACTTGGTACAATCAATGACATTCCAACCATCGCAAAAAAAGCTCACGAAGTGGGTGCAAAAATTCTAGTGGATGGCGCACAAGGCATTGTTCATGAGCCATTGAATGTCAAAGAATTGGATCTCGATTTCTACGTTTTCTCAGCCCATAAATTATATGGCCCAACGGGCGTTGGCGTTGTATATGGCAAAAAAGATTTATTGAATGCCATGCCGCCTTACCAAACAGGTGGCGATATGATTGACGAAGTGACGTTTGAAAAAACGACATTCGCGCCATTACCAAATAAATTTGAAGCAGGCACACCAAATATTGCAGGCGTGATTGCTTTTGAAACCGCCATTCGCTTTGTGCAAGAAATTGGCTTTGATTTCATTAAAGCACACGAAAAAGAGTTATTGGATTACGCAACAGCTGAGTTATCAAAATTGCCTGAAGTGCGTTTGATTGGTACAGCTCAAAACAAAGTGGGCGTGATTTCATTTGTGGTTAAAGGCGTTCATCCACATGATATCGGCACAATGTTAGATCATTTCGGCGTTGCGATTCGTGTTGGGCATCACTGCGCACAGCCAATTATGAAACGCTTTGGCGTTCCTGCAACTGCACGTGTTTCATTTGGCATGTACAACACTAAAGCTGAAGTTGATCAATTGATCGATGGCTTAAAGAAAATCATTGAGATGTTTAGCTAAACATCTTAAACAATCCCAAATATTAAAAACCCCAATCAATGATTGGGGTTTTAGTATTAATCATGAATATTAGAAACATGTGAGTATGGGATAAATTTACCAAATTTCGTACCAAAAATTTTTTTCACATCGTCATCCGATAACTCACAACTAGCATATCCTCTTATAAGTTTATAGTTGTAACGCCAACCTTTCATACCCGTATCATCATATTCAATAATATCTGAAGGATAAGTACTATTTCCCACAATCCATTTAGTACATTTTCCTGATTTTTCACCCTGATCATTATAAAATGCTTCTAATAATAACTGCCCATTTTGTGCATAAAATCTCACGAAATCTACAAATACAAAGGCAGGCTCATCACCGTATTTATTTTCAACCTGACGCTTATAAGCTTCCATGCTAATAGAACCATCTTTATACCACTGCGTTACTTTAATCCGATCTTCTTCAGGGATATATTCTTCTAAAGAACGCGGCTCTCCCGTCGAATAAGTACTACTCACTTTAATCAAACGATTCATATCATATATTTCATGATATTTTGATCGATTTGCACTATCACCTCTCGATTTAACAACAAAATATCCCTCATCACCATCCCAAGAATAATTATCTCCATTCAAAAGACCATCTACATAATAATATTCCTCTTCTGGATCACCGTTAGGATACCTAGTCTTATAAACACCATGTGGTTTACCTGATTTATAAAAAGAATCTTCTACTATATTTTTGTTATACAACTCAAGATAAGCACCTTCTCGCAAACCATTCTGATAAAAAGCATCTACAGTTTTACTATATTTATTATAAATGCGATAAATACCATGAAGTTTTCCCTCCACATAATATTTTTCTTCGACTAGTACACCTTTGTCATAATCCAAATCTTTTCCATGATTTTTATTATCTTTATATTCTGTTTCAGATGACTTATCACCATTCTCATCCCAATATGTACTCAACCCATCTTTTAAATCATCTTTATATGAAATTTCTGACTTTTTTTGCCCATCTTCAAACCATTTTGTCTCTACACCATTTTTCAAACCATTCTTATAATTAGTTTCTATTTCTTTATTACCATTGAGATACCACATCGTTTTTATTCCCTCAACTTTACCTTCTAATAAAGTAAATTGAGCTTTCTTTTTTTGTGAGCCTGGATAATAAGTAGTTTTTTCTTCAATAATAGGATTACCATTAGCAATGCGTAATTGCCTAGCAACCTCTTCTTCCTCTTCTCTAATTTTATCTTGCTCTTGTTTAATAAGATTTTCTCTCTGTTCTATAATCATACGAGCAATGCTTTCATCTCTCTCTTTCAATAAACGAATATATTCTTGCTTTTGATAATCTCTATAACTTACATACCCCCAATATCCACTCCCCGTAATACCAACTAGTCCAAGGGCAATAAGAGTTTTCTTTAACATTTTCTTCCTCACCAATAATCTATTATTGTTTAATATTTTTTTATAATTATAGCGATAATATTTAAATTATGTTTACTCTTTAGTAAATCACCTGCGACTAACAACTAACGCAATGAACATTTCTACTCAGCTCAGTAGAAATTTTATTGCTGACACTTAATCATTCGCTCGTATAATGGATTTATCCATTTATCTATTCGTTGAGCGCTCGCCATGACAACTTCCCTCAAAAATGCCAAGCTTGGTTTTATTTTGTCTATTTTCACTGCATTTATCTGGGGAAGTGTACCAATTGCACTCAAAGAAGTGATGGAAGATCTCGATGCACCGACTTTAGTTTGGTATCGTTTTTTAATCGCATTCATCATTTTATTACCGATTCTTGCCGTTAAAAAGGATCTACCCTTTCGTAAAATTCAACAAAAACCCAAATCACTGATCTTATTATCCATCTTAACGCTTGGGATTGTGGGCAACTTTATATTACTCAGTGAAGCCCTCGTTTATACAACACCAACTGTCGTACAGATCGTCATTCAACTCTCCAGCGTTGGTTTATTATTCGCGGGCGTCATTGTGTTTAAAGAACATCTATCCCGCACACAATTATTGGGCGTGATTATTTTAGTCACGGGATTACTAATGTTCTTCAACAAAAACCTCATCGAAATGATCGCCTCATTCAATGATTATTCCCTCGGTGTGGTTTTAGCATTATTGGGTGCATTATCTTGGGTATTTTTCGCATTGGCACAAAAAGTTGTCCTACGAGATTTCAGCTCGCTACAAATTTTATTGATTCTCAATGCACTTGGCATGGTATTTTTATTGCCCTTTGTGAACTTTTCCACAGTGTTAACATTATCCAACATCAAGCTCATATTGCTCGCTTATTGTGGCTTAAATACAGTGTTAGGTTATGGCGCTTTGGCTGAAGCAATGCGCCTTTGGGAAGTTTCTAAAGTGAGCGCCATGATCACATTTACGCCATTATTCACATTGGTATTTTCCCTGATACTTGCGCTAATGTGGCCGACAACATTTGAAAACCCAAACCTTAATTTCTTGGGCTACATCGGCGTATTCATTGTGGTATTTGGTGCGATGTTTATGGTGATCGGCGAAACGCTGATCCGATCACTCACACAAAAACGCGCAAAATAATTACTTATTCGCCTCAATGAATGCGATGGCTTCTTCCACAATCAAAGGCAAATCATTATCCAATGTTGCCACATGATAACTTTCAGGCAAAGCCACCAATTTCTTATTTGTGCTACTGATGCGATCCAAAATTTCAGGTGAATTGCTCGGTGGCACAACATGATCAATATTGGATGAAAAAATCAAAGTGGGCACTGTGATCTTCGGTAAATCCACACGAACCATCGCCATTAATGCAATGATATCGCCCATAGATTTAATGGGCGTTCTTTCATAAGCAAGCTCGATCACATCTGGCTTTTTAATATCTGAACCAATCCCTGCGATGAATTCTTCTTTGCCATAATTTGCATCATAAATATCTTTGAGAGCTGGCATATCAATCGCCGCATTGATCGGCATAATGCCCAATAATTCAGGATGATTTTCTCCTAAATAGCACGTTAAAGCACCGCCCATGGATAAACCCATCACAAAGATTTTATGAGTATGTTGCTTCAATTCAGCCAGAGCTGTTTCTACATCATTGATCCAATCTTTATAGCTTGCTTTTGCCATATCTTCTGGCGTTGTGCCATGTCCTGTTAAACGAGGTGCTAACACTGTATAACCCGCTTTAGCCAAGGCTTCGCCCACCAAAGACATACTTTGCGTTGTACCTGTGAAACCGTGAATGAGCAAAACACCCACATCATTACCTTTAAAGAAAAATGGTTCTGCATTTTTTAAAACATCAGCCATGCTTAACTCCTAAATCAGATTAGTAGAATCTCTTTATCTTACAGCATCATTTACTGTTGAGCGTCCAATCTCTGCATTAAAACTTTAGAAATATACAGCAGTGATGCTTTGCCATCATTATGCACTGAATCTGGCATAAAGCTTACAGTTACCAATAAACCCTTATCAATATCTCTAGAATAGGTGCCATAAATTAGATATTCTGTTTTGCCATATTTTTTATGAATCGCATCCAGTATATATCCTCGTTCCTCATTCGTTAGTGATCGCTCTGAGGTAAAATCTAAGCCTTCTAGATGATCATTAATCAGATAAACTTCTACTGTATCAAATATACCGCCAGATAAATGCTTCTCATATTTCACCAAATCATTCTTATGATATGTTTGCTCAAACCCTTCACCGCTGAAAGGGCAACCAAAGTTATAACTTGCCACTTGAGTTTCAGATTCGCATGCGGCTGAAAAGCCAAACATCATAGATAAGATTAAAGTTATTTTTATTATTTTCATTGTTGGTCATCCATTTTGTTAATTTATGTAATTTTGGATATTATGCCACAATCTTTTTTAAGACCAAAAGATTATAAACCTAGTCAATGCTAGGTTTATAATTTATCAGCTAAGTCATTAAACAATGCCCGATGAAATCATTGCATCTGCGACTCTTTTAAAACCTGCAATGTTCGCACCATCAAGATAATTAATGCGATCACCTTGTAAACCATATTCCACACAAGTTTCATGGATATTTTCCATAATGTCACACAAGCGTTGATCTACCTCTTCTGCCGACCATGAAATGCGCATCGCATTTTGGCTCATCTCTAAACCTGAAACAGAAACACCACCTGCATTGGTTGCTTTACCTGGTGCATACAATACATCTGTGGATAAAATATAAGTGGTTGCCTCAAGATCCATACTCATATTGGAACCTTCTGCAATACAAACACAACCATTTTGCACCAATGTTTTTGCATCTACTAAGTTAATTTCATTTTGCGTTGCACAAGGCAATGCCACTTTCACAGGTACAGCCCAAGGTGTTTGATCCGCAAAAAATTGTAAGCCTTCTTGTGCTGCAAATTCAGAAATTCTGCCTCGTTTTACTTCTTTATGCTCAATCAATGCTTCTAGCTGTGCCATTGTCATGCCTTTTTCAAAGAGCACATAACCATTAGAATCAGACATTGTTAAAACTTTCGCACCCAATTCAATCGCTTTTTTAGCAGCATATTGCGCAACATTACCAGAACCAGAAATAGAAACGGATGATCCTTCCATTGTTAAGTTCTTACGCGCCAACATATGTAACACGAAGTACACTAAACCATAACCCGTTGCTTCTGGGCGAATTAAACTACCGCCCAATGGTAATGTTTTGCCTGTAATCACTGAAGTAGATTGATTGGTGATTCGTTTATATTGCCCATATAAAAAGCCAATTTCTCGTCCACCTACACCAATATCACCTGCAGGCACATCTACATCTGCGCCAATGTGGCGATACAATTCCGTCATAAATGATTGGCAAAAACGCATCACTTCAGCATCACTTTTACCTTTAGGATTAAAGTCAGAACCACCTTTACCGCCGCCCATTGGTAAACGTGTCAGAGCATTTTTAAAAACTTGTTCAAATGCTAAAAATTTTAAAATACTTAAATTCACAGAGCAGTGAAAACGTAAGCCGCCCTTGTATGGCCCTAAAGCCGAAGACATTTGTACGCGATAGCCGCGATTCACTTGTACATGACCTTGATCATCCACCCAAGGCACACGAAACATAATAACGCGCTCAGGTTCAATCATTCGCTCTAATAAAGCTTGATCTAGATATTGAGGATGTTTTTCCAAGAAAGGCTTCAAACTATTGAATACTTCATAAACTGCTTGCTGAAATTCAGGTTGATTAGGGTCTCTTTTGAGAAGTTGAGACAAGATGCTTTCCAGTTTTGTGTTAACCATGATCTTTTACCCTTATAAAAAATGTGTTACTAATTTTTTATAAAATATTTTTTTTATCAGGGATAATTAAAAAAAATAATCATTAAAAAATCTTGATCCTGATCTCACATTGAAGATTTAATCACAATTTCGACAAAAATAATGAATTTTACAAACAGTTATGTCGCTATTTTGACTTTCAATAACCCTTTTGCAAAACCGATGGCTTGCTGCTCATTCACTAAACAGTGCTCTATCGTTTTAGGGCTGACCACTAGCTGCGTGAAGTCACAAGTACTAATATCCACCTGTTTTAATAAAGTGCCTATTAAATTGATATTTTGTAAATTAGTATGATTAACTTGGAAATTTTTCAATTGACAATCAATCATATCGGCATTCGTCAAATTACACTCTGCTACTCTCACAAACTTTAAATTACCATTGGTGAAATTGACCATTTCCATATGACAGGATTTAAACAGTACATGATTCAAATAAGCATCCGCAAAAATAGTCCCCACCATTTTGCAATTCACAAACTCACAACGATATAAAATTGCCCCTGAAAAATTTGTATTGGAGAGATCACAATGGGAAAAAATACAATCCGTCAGTTCTGCTTTGGAAAAATCATTGGATTGTAAAATCGACTCTGTGATCATACTTTTATCCATGATTAATTTACCCAATGTTAAGTGACGCACAACATCATCTCTAACATGAATAGATTCCAACATCGGCTCATCCGACTGTAAACCTTCCAAAAAGAGTGCTTCTTCTAAGTTATCCATCAATAGTTCAGGTTTCTTCATCGCCATTTTCCCGTACTGTTATTCTCTTACTAGCTATTGGTCAAAATAACATTATACTAATCCTAGTTTTCACTCAGCAAATCGGATGATCCCATGAACCCAACCGCCTTACTCGGCATATTCTTTGTCGTTATATCCCAATTAGCATTCGCAGGTATGGATAGTGTGATCAAATGGCTGAGTACAGATTTATCCACAGCCACCATTATATTCTTTCGTAACCTCATCACACTGATTTGGGTTGCGCCGCTCTTCTTACGTTCGGGTGAATTTAAAAACTCATTAAAACGATTACCTTTACATGCACTGCGTTCATTATCTGGGCAGATCGGGATGATCTTTATCTTCCTTTCTTTAGCATTGCTACCTTTATCTGATGCTTCTGTTTTACGATCACTCACACCATTATTTGTCCCCATATTGGCCGCCATTTGGTTGAAGGAAAAACTCTCTTGGATTCTGATTCCAAGTTTTATTCTTGCCATCATCGGCTCATGGATTTTAGCAGGCGTCGATAAACCACAATTTTCCATGTATTCATTTTTGCCCATCATCGCTGGCGTATTTGTTGCCATGGCAATGGTTGCCATTAAACGCATTAGTAGTGTCGCAAGCGGCTCAGAAATTGTTTTCTACTTCTCATTAACTGGCGTTGTATTCGCCATTGGCATGGCATTATTCACAGAATTCACAATGCCCACAGATTATCGCATTTGGCTGATGATCTTATTAATGGGGACTTTTGGCTCAGTGGGTCAGATCTGGATCACAAAAGCCAATCAATTAACGGATGCTTCCTTACTTGCCCCTTTCTATTATTTAAGTGCTGTATTTGGCGCCGTTTTATCGCACTTTTTCTGGAATGAAAAGCTAGGATTTTGGGGCTGGTTTGGGGCTGCCATCATCATTGCCGCAGGCTTATTAGTTGTACTAAAACGCCGATGAGTATTGATAATTATTCTTAAATTATAAGAAAAAATCGACAAATTGCTTACATTTGCAATGGGATCGATTTACCTCCTTTCTTTTTTCTGTTAATAATCTTTGAATGCTCTATGCACAGAGCAATAAATATTTTAAATAAGAGTAAGGCGGATATGTAATATGGCAACAATGGCTAAACCGACCCTATTTACTCGATTTCTAGATAAAATCGAGTATTGGGGCAATAAACTTCCCGATCCCGTGATGATCTTCATCGGATTATGTGTGATCACTATTCTCGCATCAGGCTTATTAAGCGCATTGGATGTAACAGCTTATAACCCTGTGACCAAACAAACCATCCATGTTGTTAATTTATTAACATTGGACGGCTTAACGCAGATTATCACCAAAGCCACGAGTAACTTCACGGGCTTCCCTGCTTTGGGGGTTGTATTAGTCGTGATGTTTGGAATCGGCGTTGCCGAGCACAGTGGTTATTTTAAAGCGCTGATGATTTCAGCTGTTGAAAAAGCACCTTTTAAAATCATAATGCCTGTATTGATCTTAGTTGCAATGCTCGGTACTGTTGCTGGTGATGCATCCCAAATTGTAGTGCCACCAATCGCCGCGATGATCTTTTTACGTTTAGGTTATCACCCAATTGCTGGCTTAGTGATGGCTTATGCTTCTGCGCTAGGCGCATTTGCTGCCAATGCCATCATCGGTATGGCAGATGCTTTAGCATTATCCTTCACAGAAGCAGGTTTAAAAACGATTGGTGCTGATGTGCCTGTCAACATTGCCATGAACTGGTATTTTATGACTGTATCCATGTTCTTATTGCTCTTTGTTGTCTTATTTGTCACACATAAAGTGATCATTCCGCGCCTTGGTACATATTCAGGACAAACAGAAGACGATCATTTAACAGATCTTACAGATGTCGAAAAACGCGGCTTAAAATATGCAAACTACAGCGTTGTGGCACTTTTAATCGCAACAGTATTAGCTGTCATCCCAGAGTCTAGCTTTTTACGCAATCCTGAAACAGGTAACATCATTGATGGACCGCTCATTCAAGGCGTTGCTGTTGTCATGGCGATTGTCTTCTTTGTGCCTGGTTTAGTCTATGCCGTTGTGACAAAAAAAGCGAAATCATCCAAAGACATCGTACATATGATGAACGAATCAATGGCGGGCATGAGCGGATTCATTGTCATTGTATTTTTCTCTGCACAGATGATCGCACTTTTTGCATGGAGTAATTTAGGTTTAATCATTGCAATCAAAGGCGCAGGCTTATTAGAAGGACAAAGTGGCATTGTATTAATTATTGGCTTCATCTTCCTAACCGCAATCATCAATGTATTCATCGGCAGTGCTTCTGCAAAATGGGCATTATTAGCACCAATCTTTGTGCCAATGTTTTTATTCTTAGGTTATCACCCTGCCTTTACACAAGCGATCTATCGTGTGGGTGATTCCATCACAAATCCAATCACACCGATGATGGCTTATCTACCATTATTACTATCTTATGCACGTAAATATGATAAAGATATGGGATTAGGCACGCTCATCTCCAATCTATTCCCTTATACATTTGCATTGGGGATTGCATGGACTATTTTTGTCTTAATCTGGTACTGGTTAGGCATTCCAGTCGGACCAGGTGGACCGATTCACATTGATGCAAGTGCTTTTAATTAAAACATTACCTTTGCTTAGGAGAAGATTATGGACATCATTCATCGAGATGCACTCGCTGCATACCAAACACAATTGCTAGAATACCGCCGTTATCTACATGCTCACCCTGAGTTATCTTTTAAAGAAATAGAAACTCAAAAATACATCATTGAAAAGATGAGCCAATTAAAGCATGCAGAAATCATTAAACCTGTCGGCACAAGTGTTTTAGTGAAATTTGTCACAGGTAAAACTGGCCCGAAAATCGGTTTACGCGCGGACATTGATGCACTTGCGATTTTAGAAGAACGTGATGAATTAGCGTTTAAATCTAAAAATGAAGGCGTGATGCATGCTTGTGGTCACGATATCCACACAAGCATGTTAATGACAGCCTGCCACTATTTTGACGATCATTTTGATAGCTTAACAGGTGAAGTTTGGGCAATCTTCCAACATGCAGAAGAGTTATTGCCTGGTGGTGCACAAGAGATGGTTGCCACTGGATTATTCAATGACCTAGACTTCATTTATGGCCAACATATTTGGTCTGGTTTGCCCATCGGCACAATTGATGTCAAAGATGGGCCTGCAAGCTCAAATACAGATGCTTATGTCATCAAAATTCAAGGCAAAGGCGGGCATGCTTCCCAACCCAATACATCCATCGATCCTGTTGTAATTGGGGCAACGATTGTACAAAAACTACAAACCATTGTTTCTCGTATGATTGCACCACAAGAAGCAGGCGTGATCAGCAATACTTATTTTCAAGCAGGTCGCCAAGCTGCCATTAACGTCATTCCTGATGTCTGTTATTTAGGTGGAAGCGTGCGCTCTTCTAGTGAAGAGATGCGCCATCTATTTAAAAATACCATCATCAAAATGGCAAATTCAACGTGTGAAGATTACGGTGCTACATGCGAAATTGATTACACTTTAGGTTATGGCGTAACTTACAATAACCCTGAAAAAACAGCTTTTGTCCGTGCCATTGCTAATGAAGTTAAAGATGCCACGATCATCGCTGAGAAATGCATGTTAGGTGGTGAAGATTTCAGTGCATTTGCATCCATTGTGCCGTCAACATTTGTGTTTGTGGGCGGTGGCAATCCAAAATTAGGCTTTGATTATCCTCATCATCACCCTAAATTTGGTATTGATGAAGATGGCATGATGTATGGTTTACAGTTGTTAATCAATGTTGTGGAACAATACCCAACATATTTTAAATAGACCTTATCAATCATAGAAAGCATAAAAAAAGCAGAGCCTTCGCTCTGCTTTTCTTGTTAATAACGCCAACCCAATTTTTGTTGGTATGCTCGAACTTTTTTATTTTGTTGCAAAATTTCTTCTTCGCTCATTTCACTCATCAAATCACTAGCAGCCCAGCTATCCACCAATTTTAAATAGAAATATGCTTTAGGAATATCGCCTTGTGTTTGATAATATTCACCCAATAACATAGCAGCATATTGATCGCCTTTGGTCAGCATCTTCTCCGCCCACTGTATGCCAAACTGCTGAGTTTTGGGATCATTGCTAAACCCTTTTGTGCCTTTAATTGCATAACTGATCATTGGCATTGCATTATCAATGACATAAATATCATCTGATTGATACGATTTTTCCAAGATTTCTTCAAGTAGAATCATCGCATCCGCTTCTTTATTCATCAGTGCATCATTGAGATAAATATCCACAATGCTCAGACCTGATTTTAAATCACCGCTTTGGTATGATTTTTGATAAAACTCAACTGCCTTATGAATATCCACAGGTAATAATTTATAACCATATTGATACCATAGCGCAATGCTTGTATGTTGATACTCTTGATCCTGTGGCGATAGTTGCGCCAAAATTTTGGCACCATCTTCAGCGCGATTTTGCGAATAATAAAATGCCAATAATTTTAATTGTGCATCCTTCTCTGTTTTCGCTGCTTGCTCATATAATCGAATAATTTCAGCAACTTGTTCATCAGACAATGGCGCTTGTGCTTCCAATCGTTGAGCCAATGATATTTGTGCCTCTTTGTGACCATTTTTAGCCGCTTTTTGTAACCATTGATCACGCTCATAACTTGAAGTTCCACGATAATCATAACGTGTGCTTAAATAATATTGAGCCTCCACAATATTATGATCAGCCGCTTTCAACACTGCATCATAACCCGATTCACGAAGTGCAGGTTGATCTTTATAAGCATAATCTTTTAAATAATATTGTCCCAATTCAAACCCAGCTTTAAGATCTCCTTTGCTCGCTGGTACAACTACATCATCGTAAAACTCTATATATTCCTGAGCAGAATAATAACTATCTTCTGGTAAAAGTCGATAATAATGCACTGCTTTCTCCCAATTATGGGCAACGCTTTCACCTTTACGATAATATTCACCCATTTGATAAGCAGAACTATGATCACCAAGCTCAGCCAATTCTGCGTGAATTTTCAAAAGCTCCGCCTGCTTTTTCGGCGTATTCGCACCATTTTGATAAGCATAAAGCAAATTTTCTAACGCACTTATTTTCAGTGCTTGATCTTCGCTTTTGCTTTGTACCACAAGATCATCAAAATACGTCATATTATGTTGATAACTCTCCGCATCCTTAGGGTTAATCACAGCATATTGATTCAGCCAATCTTGTAGTTGTGTGCGAGTGATATTAGGATCTATGCCATCCATATAGCGCTGATATAACTTTAAAAAATCAAACTTCTGTGTCGTCAATACAGCACGTACAGTCTGCTCAGTTGCCTTTGCCGTTTGCACAGGCTCATTGATCTGATCCAATTGGTCAATCCACTCGCTCAAAACTGTTTCATTATCTAAATCGCCCCATTTTTCTAAAACATCCACAGCAAGATCCCGGCGTTTATTATATTTATAGAATAAAAAGAGCTTCTGAACCGCTTCAGGATCCTTAGTTTGTGCTTGCACAATCATATCGTTGAGATACTCTCTTTCATCTTGAATGCGAGCAAGATCATAATCTGCTTGTGTCGAAAGCGCTTGGATTTTCTGATACCACTTTTCAGCTTCATCATAATCTAAACGCAACAAATACCATTCAGCGATGGCCTGATAATTTTCATCACTGGGCTTAGCCTTCACTAATTGTAACAATAGAGCTTCTCTTGCCGATTCATTGCCTTGCAGTCTATTGTGCTCCAACAGTAATTGAATTGCCCTGCTATCACCTTTTGAAGCTGCCTCATTGAGCATTTGTACAGCCGTTTCAATATCTTTATTGTGTATCATCATCCAGCGTGCATGATTCACACACAATGCAATGATATCTGCATCACAACCATCTTTATTCACAGCAACAGCATCAAAACTCAATCGATAAGGCTCTTCAATGGCCATTTTTAATAACCAATCTTGCACAGCAGGCGATCGATCTTTAAAAGACAACAATAGCGTCTCAACTTCAGCATCAGTTTTTTGGTAGCTCGCAATATTCGTGATTAAGCTTAAACCTTCTGATTGCAATGTTTCATCAGGACTTTGCGTCAACAATAATCCTAAAGGTAACTCCGCATCTGTTAGAGTTGTTATTCGATATAATTGGATGGCTTGATCAATATTTTTTTCGATGCCTTTGCCATAATGATAGCTATCCGCCAATTCATATGAAGCTTCGGGATCTTCAGGAAATTCTTCGATGCTTTGAGCATATAATGCATTGGCAGCCACTTCATCTTTGATCACATTGCCTTTGCCATATTTCAATAATTGCGCTTGGTATAAACGTGCTGTATTCACAAGCAATGGATCATTAGATAATTGTGCCACTTGTTCATACAATGCCAAAGCTTTTTGATGATCATTGTGCGAGTGATCATCATTATAAATATAAGCAAAACGCATCAATATATCTGTATCATTCGGACTTAAAGCGACAGCTTGTTCAAAACCTGCCAATATTTCTGGCCATGTGCGTTCACGATAATTGACATCTTTATATAAAAGCCATGCTTTTTCTGCATAAGCCTGATGATTTTGCGGGAACTGTTCGATCAATTGGTTATACCGAGCCAGCGCCTTTTTCATCGCCGTGGGATCATAACTGGCTTCATTACCATAATATTGCCCAAGTTTTAACATCGAATCTGCATGGCCTAAGTCTGCTGCCACAGTTAAATAAGGCAAAGCTTCTTCTCCATAGAAAATATCGCTCAATAATATATTGGCATCTAAATTACCTGAATCTGCCAATTGTTTAATATCATTCAGTTGTTGATCGTCATAAGAATAAAGATCATTGCTTGAATAATAAAGCGCAATCACCGCGCTTTCATCCCCTAAATCTATGGCTTTTTGAAAATACTCTCGTGCATTATCCTTATCTTTGCTAAAAGCGCCCAGAATTCTAGCAGCATCGCTATTATGTTCCGATTGTTTTTTAAGGTTACTCAACACTTGTTCTTCAGTTTGATCCAAACGGGCTTTAAGCGGTGATATCTCTTGAGATTCAAACAATACATTGTTGTGATTGAGCTCCGCGAAATTTTCGTAGTAAATTTTTGAATAATCATTATATTTCTTTTTATTTTTAGCAAAACCTTCGTAATCACCATCATATAAATCTCTTAAAATATAGACGGCATTATTCTCACCTTTTTGGTAAGCCTTCTCAAAATATTCAGCTGCCTTGTGTGGCTCATAAGGTAAATGATCAGAAAGTTTTGGTCCTTGTAGGGACACTACACCTAAATTAAAATACGTCTGCGATGTAGGTTGAATCTCATGGGCTTTTTGAATATATCGAGCGATCTCCTTAAAATCTTGAATCCCTAATATTTTTTGATGGAAATATCCTTGCTCTATCATGAATGAATAAGCTTCTGGTAAATTCGCATCCAAAGCTATGTGCATATATTGCTGCAATTGCATAGACAATACAGAAGTCTCATGAGAATGATCATCATTCCAGCTACTATCTTTAATCTCTTGAAAAATATCATAAGCTAGATTATAAGCAGCCCTTGCATCACCTTGATCAGCTGCTTTTTGTAACCATGCTCGCCCTTGTTTTTGATGATGCTCAGAAAAAGATCGATTCAATAACAGTGAGCCATAGATGAAAGCCGCATCTTTTTCATGCTTCTCTGCGGATATTTTAAACTCAGCAAAACTCTCTGAAAGGTTCGCTTGATCAAAAGCATCCCAAGCTTTATCCACATCTGCCATTGCCACTGATGAGAAACATAATAAAGAGAGCGCTAGTGCGCTACGCGGATATAAGGGAAGCTTCATAGAATTCCTTTGGGCTCAAAATAGAATGATCAACGATGTGAATAAATAGCATGATTGTCATAAAATATGAATAACAATTATGATAGATTTACTGATAGAATAGCGGTTTTACGATTTTTGTATGATCTCAAGGGATATATCATCACTATGACTTTTATGGAATTTTTTCGCGCTGAATGGATCTGGTTTGCAGGTTTAGCTGTTGTATTCATTTTGATCATTATGAATGAAATTAAAACCGTTAAACAGAAAGCTTTCGTGATCTCTTCAGCTAAAGCATTACAATTATCCAACAATGATGAAGCAGTTTTTGTTGACATGCGCGATGCAGATACTTTTAAAAAATCGCACATTCCAAGTGCTGTTCATGTGCCATCCGATCAACTTGCAACAAAATTAGTTGATGGTTCGCGCTTTAAAGATAAAGTCATTGTGCTTTACTGTGATTCTGGCGCCAATTCAACAGAAAAAGTTGAAAAGCTACGCAAAGAGAACCCAAGCTTAAATTTATTCTCGCTTCAAGGCGGATTAAATGCTTGGTTACAAACAAATTTACCAGTTGAATCATCGAAGAAATAGGAGTTCACTATGTCAGTTGAAATGTATTATTTACCTTCTTGCCCATACTGCAAACGCGCATTGGATCTTTTGAAAAAGAAAGATGCTGATGTAACCATTTACGATGTGAATCAAGATGCAAAATTATGGGATGAAAGTAAAAAGCGCTCTGGTCGTGATACTGTTCCACAAATTTTCATTAATGACCAACACATCGGTGGCTGTGATGACCTTTTAGCATTAGATGCAAAAGGTGGATTAGATCCGTTGTTAGAAAAATAATTTTATTCACTGTCATTCATTACAATAACTAAAGGAAACATTATGTCTGAAAATGCAGCAAACGAAACGAACGAAACTGGTCCAGTTTTTAACATCCACAAGTTATACAGCAAGAATGTATCTGTAGAAGTTCCAAACGCACCAGCATGTTTTAAAAACGAAACTGCACCAGAAATCTCTGTGCAATTAGCAAACATCGCTGCACAAGTAGAAGAAAACGTAACAGAAGTTGCATTACGTTTAACTGTCACAGCTAAAGTTGGCGAAGAAATTTTGTACTTGGTAGAAATCGAACAAGCAGGCATTTTCACAATCGAAGGTTTCAATGAAGAGCAACGTGGTCACATGGAAGGTGCATTCTGCCCTAACATCTTGTTCCCATATGCACGTGAAACATTAGATGCAATGATCCTAAAAGCAGGTTTCCCACCATTAACATTGGCACCTGTTAACTTCGATTTGCTCTACGCACAACGTTTAGAACAAATGCAAACTGAAGGCAATGCATAATATAATATGCATTCCGTAAAAACCCTCTTTCGGAGGGTTTTTCTTTATAACGAGAATGGAAAACTATGCGGATTGCTCAAGACTTTGTCACCAAAGAATTACCCAAGATTATTAAACTTCCCTATTGCATTATCGCAGGGGATGAACCTGCATTAGTGCTCAATACTGAGCAAAAGATCAAAGATGCAGTCATGAATTCAGGTGAATATGAACGTGAAATTTTTGATGTGGATAATAAATTTGATTGGTCAGATATTATCAATACAGGCCAAAGCCTTTCATTATTTTCAACACAGAAACTCATTCAGCTCAAATTTGCCAACAAACCTGATGCCAAAACATTCAAAATATTGCATGAATGTTTAGATAAAACGAATCCTGATCTTTTTTATCTCATCACAATGCCCAAACTTGATAGCAATACATTAAAGAATAAAACGCTATCAATGGTTGAGAGAAACGGTTGCTTAATCACGATTTATCCACCTGATCACACAAAATTGCCTAACTGGATTCAAAACCGTGCACGTGAATTACATGTGAACTTATCACAAGAATCTGTAGCGTTTATTGCTGCACACAATGAAGGTAACTTTCTTGCGATTGAACAGTTATTAACACAGTTATCCTTTTTATATGGACATCAACAGATTTCCAATGAAATGATCGCCGAGCTCAGTTCAGAGAATTCTAACTTTGTAGCATTTGATTTAAGTTCAGCGCTATTAACAGGCGATATTTCCCGCATTTATCGTATTATTCAAGGCTTACGATCCGAAGGCGATGTGCCGACTTTAGTCAATTGGGTTTTACAAAAAGAGATCGCAACACTGCAACGTATGTATGCAAAAATGGATTCTGGAGCCACCATCGAAATGGCATTGAATGATGTTTGGCAAAATCAAAAGCCTCTCTATCGCTTGGCTTTAAACCGTATGAATCCCAATCGTTTGCGCAATTTAAGCAGCATGGTTGTACAGATTGATCATGCCATCAAAGGCCAACTGAACGAAAATCCTTGGAATGCTATTATGCGTACAGCCTTTGCCTTTGCAGGCAAAAGACTTCTTCCTTTAAGTGCCGAGATTAAACTATGAATGCTTTACCGCCGTTAAATATCCTATTAGAAGCAATTTTAAGCGCTGCGCAAACGCCGCTTAAAATCAGTGATATTCAAACACTTTTTGATGTTCATGAACAACCAAGCACCGACGATATCAAAGAAGCCTTACAAATTTTAAAATATAAATTAGAAGGTCGCGGTGTTGAATTAGTGGAAGTGGCTTCGGGTTATCGCATACAAGTGCCACAACAATATGCACAATGGGTTTCTCGTTTATATGAAGAGAAACCACAGCGTTATAGCCGCGCACTTTTGGAAACATTGGCATTGATCGCTTATCGTCAGCCCATTAGTCGCGGTGATATTGAAGAAATTCGTGGCGTTTCTGTGAGCAGCAATATCATGAAAACATTACAAGAACGCGAATGGATCAAAGTGCTTGGCCAACGCGAAGTGCCTGGCCGACCAAACTTATATGGCACAACTAAACAATTCTTAGACGATTTCAACCTCAAACAATTGAGTGAATTACCGCCATTGATTGAATTAGAAAAACTCGATAAAACTGTTGAACAGATGGGATTATCCTTCAACACAACTGAGGAAGCTTAAATGTTTCGTCCCTTAACGCTCTTCATTGGTTTGCGTTATACGCGCGCTAAACGAAAGAAAAATTTTATCTCCTTCATCTCTTTTATCTCCATTGGCGGAATCGCCCTTGGTATGATGACGATGATTGTTGTCTTATCTGTCATGAATGGTTTCCAAAATGAAGTCCGCCAACGCAATCTTGCAATGGCTTATGATGTTTCCATTCGCAATAGTAATCCACAAGGCTTTGTGGAAAACTGGCAACAATCCTATTCAGATATTAAAGATAATCCCAACATTTTAGCCGCTGCACCATTTAATAATGGTGAAGGTTTAATGGCAGCCAATGGACAATTTTTTCCCGCAAAAATTCAAGGCGTTGATCCTGAGTATGAGCAGTCTGTCTCTTCTATCAGTGATCGCATTACTGCGGATTTTATCTCTAATACCGATTTTTCTATTTTAGAAGAAGGTGAATTTGGCACCATTTTGGGTTCTGATTTAGCCATGAATTTAGGCTTAAATGTTGGCGATTATGTCACATTGATCACACCAAAAATTCAGATCACAGCAGCGGGTGCAATTCCGCGAATGAAGCGCTTAAAAGTTGTGGGCATTTTTCAATTAGGTTTGTATGAATACGATTCTGTAATGGCTTTAATGAATTACAAAGACAGCGGTCGAATCTATCAAATTCCTAAAAATAGTGTTTCAGGCTTTCGTTTAAAATTGGATGATCCTTTTGTCGCACGTGAAACAGCAGATCAAGTTCAAGCCAAATTGGGTGATGAATACAGCACAATGACATGGATTGAAGAATTTAAAACTCTCTTCAAAATGATCGAAATTGAAAAACTCACAATGTTCACGATCATGAGCTTAATCATTGCAGTGGCTGTCTTTAATGTAGTTTCGACATTAGTGATGGTTGTGACAGAAAAACGTCCTGAAATTGCAATTTTACGCACTTTAGGTATGTCGCCTGCCCAAATCATGCTGATATTCATGGTTCAAGGTGTGTTCATTGGCTTTTTTGGTGCAATCATCGGCATTTTATTAGGTTTATTAATTGCTTTAAACGTCAATCCTATCATTAATTTTTTTGAAGGAATTTTTGGTGGCAATGTGGGCAATGCTTTCTATGTGATGGAAATTCCATCCATCGTTGTATGGAGCGATATTTATGTGGTGGCTTTAATAGCCTTTGGTTTAGCAAGCATTGCAACACTTTATCCCGCTTGGAAAGCTTCCAGAACTCAACCCGCGGAGGCGCTACGTTATGATTAAACTATTTAAGCCCTTAAGTTTATCCATCGGCCTTCGCTATACAGCAGCACAACGTAAAAATAATTTTATTTCGTTCATCTCATTCATTTCCATTGGTGGCATTGCATTGGGATTAACAGCGATCATCGTTGTATTGTCTGTCATGAATGGTTTCCAACAAGGCATTACAGAAGTCAGTCAATCCATCGCTTATGACCTTAAAATCACAAAGCGCCCCAACAGTGGTTATTTTGACGATTGGCAATTAATGTATAACAAAGCTGCGAACCATGACAATGTTGTCGCAGGTGCACCTTTTACCAATGGTGAAGGATTAATGAGCGCCAATGGTTTAATGCGCCCTGTTCGCATCGAGGGCATTGATCCTCTCTATCAATCGAATGTTTCAAAAATCATCAGTCATTTCGATGTGCTGAATCAACAAGAAGCAGGCATCATTTTAGGTAAAGATTTAGCGACATTATTGGATGTGAACATTGGTGATTATGTAACATTAGTCACACCTGAAGTTGCTGAAAATTCAGAGGCTGTCATTCCTCGAGTGAAAGGATTCACTGTTGTGGATATCTTCAGCGTTGGCATGTATGAATACGATGCCAATACTGCAATTATTCACATTAATGAAGCGAATCAAGTGTTCAAAGTGCCTGAAAATGAGGCGCAAGGCATTCGCTTAAAATTGCATGACATTAATATTGCACGCGCAACAGCGATGGACATTGTGGATAACCTTGAGGATAACTCTGTGATGATTTATAGCTGGGTGGATCAATTTGCCACTTTAGCCAATATGATTGAAACAGAAAAGCGTACAATTTTTGTCATTATGAGCCTGATCATTGCCGTTGCAGTTTTTAATGTGGTTTCAACATTAGTGATGGTTGTGAATGATAAGCGATCTGAAATTGCAATACTGCGCACATTAGGTTTAGCGCCTAAATCCATCATGGCTATATTTATGGTTCAAGGCATTGTAATCGGTTTTTGGGGCGTTTTAATCGGCACTTCATTGGGCTTATTGATCACATTTAATGTGAATAATCTTATCCATTGGGTTGAATCTTTATTGGGCTATACCGTTTTTGAGCCTAGTGTTTATCCTCTATCCCATATTCCAACCATTATTCGTTGGGACGATATTTGTATGATCGCCCTAATGGCATTTTTATTGGCAAGTTTAGCAACGCTTTATCCTGCTTGGAAAGCTGCTAAAACGCAACCAGCTGAGGCTTTACGTTATGAGTAATCCCATTTTAGTCGCATCTAACCTAGCAAAATCCTATTTTGACCATAAAAATGAAGTCAAAGTCTTTGAAAACCTGAATTTCACAATTCATCCTAAAGATCGCATTGCGATTATTGGTGCATCAGGTTCTGGTAAAAGTACGTTATTGCACACATTATCTGGCTTAGATCAACCAACATCAGGCGAAGTATTACTGAATGGTAAAGCATTCAGCAAAGGCTCTGAAAAAGAGCGTGGCATTTGGCGCAATCAATACTTAGGCTTCATTTATCAATTTCACCATTTATTACCTGAATTTACAGCACTAGATAATGTTGCAATTCCTTGTGTGATTGGTGGCATGAATGTTAAAGAAGCACAAAAACGTGCCAAAGAGATGTTGGTTCGCGTAGGATTATCTCACCGCATTGATCATAAACCTTCAGCATTATCAGGTGGTGAACGCCAGCGTGTTGCAATTGCGCGAGCATTGGTGACAAAACCACTCGCAGTTTTAGCGGATGAACCAACGGGTAATTTAGATGCTGAAAATGCTCGAGCCATTTTTGAACTAATGTGTGAAATCAATGAAGAGATCGGAACTGCACTTGTGGTTGTGACACATGATCTAGAATTGGCACACAAAATGGATCACCGTTTTCGTTTAGATAATCATCAACTCCTTCAGGAACAATAATCATGACCGAATTTTTCATGCAATTCATCGACCTGTTTTTAAACCTTGATCAACATTTACAAGCAGCTGTCGCAAATTACGGCGTTTGGATTTACATTATCTTAATTGCCATTATTTTCTGCGAAACAGGCTTAGTGGTCACGCCGATTCTACCAGGTGATTCACTCTTATTTGCAGCAGGTGCTTTAGCTGCCATGGGTTTATTGGATATTTATATATTATTTTTCACATTATTAATCGCGGCGATTTTAGGCGATGCACTCAATTATCAGATTGGACATTATGTGGGATTAAAAGTATTTAAAAAAGATGCGAAAATATTTAAATTAAAATATTTAGAAAAAACACATAATTTTTATGAAAAATATGGCAGTAAAACAATTGTGATTGCTCGTTTTGTGCCAATTGTTCGTACATTTGCACCATTTGTGGCTGGCGCAAGTAAAATGACTTATAAAACATTCGCAACATATAATGTGTTTGGCGCATTTTTATGGATGATTTCCATGCTAGGTGCAGGTTACATTTTTGGTAACATCCCTTGGATCAAAGATCATTTTTCGGCCATTGTATTAGGCATTATCTTTATTTCAATTTTACCAATGGTTTATGAAATCGGAAAAGCTTGGATGGAACGCCGTAAAAAAGATTCGGAAATTTGATCAGATTATTTGCAAAATATCTGTAAAACTTATAGAATTTGCGGCACAAACAAATAACGGTCAATCTTTCCGACTGAATCAATCATCTAATGTAATCTTACTTGGCTTAATCGGTAGCTAAGTCGTATTAATTATCCTTTATTTAAATCTAGAATTAATCTATGAACTTAACTGAATTAAAACAAATGCCCGCTGCAGAGCTGATTCGTATTGCTCAAGAAATGCAGTTAGAAGGTTTAGCGCGTGCTAAAAAACACGATCTCATTTTCTCTATTTTAAAAGCACATGCAAAAAATGGTGAAGAGATCTCTGGCGATGGCGTTCTTGAAATTTTAAATGATGGCTATGGCTTTCTTCGTGGTGCAGACAGCTCTTATATGGCAGGACCTGATGATGTTTACATCAGCCCATCACAAATTCGTAAGTTTAACCTAAGAACAGGTGACACTGTTTCAGGTAAAATTCGTCCACCTAAGGATAATGAAAAATATTTTTCATTGGCAAAAGTTGACACGATCAACTACGAGCCTGTGGAAAACTCTGTGCGTAAAGTTGCATTTGAAAACTTAACACCCATCCATCCTAATGAATTATTAAAGATGGAACGCGGTAATGGTTCAAGTGAAGATATTACAGCACGTTTAATCGATATGGTTTCTCCAATTGGTAAAGGCCAACGTAGTTTAATCGTTGCACCTCCCAAAACGGGTAAAACAGTAATGTTGCAGAACATTGCACAATCTATTGAAACAAACTTCCCAGAATGTTATCTCATCGTATTATTGATCGATGAACGTCCTGAAGAAGTGACAGAGATGAAACGTCTATTAAGAAATGGTGATGTGATCGCATCAACATTCGATGAACCAGCTGTTCGTCATGTACAAGTGGCAGAAATGGTGATCGAAAAAGCACGCCGCTTAGTAGAACATGGCCGTGATGTTGTGATCCTATTAGACTCAATCACACGTTTAGCTCGTGCTTATAATGCTGTTGTACCTTCATCGGGCAAAGTATTATCAGGTGGTGTCGATGCCAATGCATTACATCGTCCTAAGCGCTTCTTCGGTGCAGCACGTAACATTGAAAATGGCGGTAGTTTAACCATCATCGCAACAGCATTAGTGGATACTGGCTCAAAAATGGATGAAGTTATTTATGAAGAGTTTAAAGGTACAGGGAACTCTGAACTTCATTTAGATCGCTCGGTATCTGAAAAACGTATTTTCCCTGCAATTGATATTAATCGTTCTGGTACGCGTAAAGAAGAACTCTTAACAGATCCTGACGATTTGGCGAAAATGTGGATTCTCCGTAAGATTTTATATCCTATGGATGAGATCCAATCAATGGAGTTCGTTTTAGAACGACTCAAAGAAACGAAGACAAATCAAGCATTTTTTGATGCAATGAAACGCTAAGTATTGCGCAAAAAATATCTTTTTGTTAGAATATCGTGCTAATTTGAACTAAGTAGGCTTATTATCAGCCGTTGTTTTTTACTTATTACTGGATTTTATTATGAAAGCAGAAGGTCATCCTAACTATCGCCCAGTTGTTTTCCAAGACAGCTCAAGCGATTTCGCGGTTTTAACGCGCTCAACAATTTCAACGAAAGACACTATTGTTTGGACAGATGGTAACGAATACCCTCTTTACAAAATCGAAGTTTCTTCACAATCACACCCTTTCTTCACTGGTAAACAAAATATCGTGGATACAGAAGGTCGTGTTGATCGCTTCCGTAAGAAATACGGTCGTTAATCGATTCAAATTAAAAAGCATCTATTGTAGATGCTTTTTTTTTGAACATTTGAATTTTGCTAAGTTGCTCAAGCTCGTTTATATTAGTTCCGTGTGTTATTAGCCATAACATATTTATTGGATAGATCTTATAAAGATCACAAAGGAGGACAAAATGACAACTACTAATAGAAATAGTGTTACCTATATTGATAACCGTACACAAAAACAAGGGGAATTCCCAATTTTGGAATCGGTATATGGTGATGATGTTGTTGATATTGCAACAATGAATCGTACTTTAAATTTATTCAGCTACGATCCTGGTTTCGTTTCAACAGCAAGCTGTGAAAGTGCTATCACTTATTTAGATGGCGATAAAGGTGAGCTACTTTACCGTGGTTATCCTATTGAGCAATTAGCAGAAAGATCAAGCTATCTTGATGTTTGTTATTTGATTTTTAACGGTGAATTACCAACGTTAACTGAATCAAAAGAGTTTGAAAACATCATCATGACGCATAGCCTAATGCATGAAAATCTAAAAGTATTCCTGCAAGGCTTTAGATATGACTCTCACCCAATGGCTATTCTAGCGGGTACAGTAGCATCTATGGCGGGCTTCTATCATGATAAATTAGATATTCATAACCCTGAGCATCGTATGATCACAGCGCATCGCCTGATCTCAAAAATGCCAACATTAGTCGCTGCTGCTTATAAACATTCGATTGGTATGCCATTAGTTTACCCAACGAATTCATTATCATATGCTGGTAACTTCATGAACATGATGTTCAGTTCGCCATGTGCGCCTTATGAAATTGATCCAATTGCTGAAAAGGCGATGGATGTATTGTTCATTTTACATGCTGACCATGAGCAAAATGCTTCAACATCTACAGTGCGTATGGCAGGTTCTTCAGGTGCGAATCCTTATGCTGCAATCTCTGCGGGTATCTCATCTTTATGGGGTGCATCACATGGTGGTGCAAATGAAGCCGTATTAACTATGTTAGCTGAAATTGGTTCAGTTGAGAATGTTGCTAAATTCGTTGCAAAAGCAAAAGATAAAGAAGATCCATTCCGCTTGATGGGCTTTGGTCACCGTGTTTATAAAAACTTTGATCCACGTGCTAAATTAATCAAAGGCATTGCAGATCAGGTATTGGCTAAATATGGTAACGACCCATTAATGGAAGTTGCAAAACGTTTAGAAGAAGTTGCATTGCAAGATGAATACTTCATCGAGCGTAAATTGTATCCGAATGTAGACTTCTACTCAGGAATCATCTATAAAGCACTGGGCTTCCCAACACAAATGTTCACGCCATTGTTCGCATTAGCGCGTACAGTGGGCTGGATTACACACTGGAATGAGATGATCGCAGATCCTAAGATGAAGATCTCTCGTCCAAGACAACGTTACATCGGACACACACTCCGAAACATGTAATTAATTTGATTTTAATAAACCGCCAGATATGGCGGTTTTTTTTGGAACCATTCAGATTTAAAAGGAAAATTATGAACACTCTACTAGGCCAATCTGTACTATCATGCGAACAATTCGATCTTCACACATTGAATAAATTGTTCTCTTTGGCAGATATTTTACAACCAGTTGCAGCAGGTAAAGCCTATACAAATGTACTTGAAGGTGCTGTAATGGGCAGCTTATTCTTTGAAGCGAGTACTCGTACACGCTTAAGCTTTGACGCTGCTTTCATGCGTTTAGGCGGTAAAGTTTCGAGTACAACAGGTGTTTCATTCTCCTCAATTGTTAAGGGTGAATCTATCGAAGATACAGCACGTGTGATTTCTGGTTACTTCGACGTATTAGTGGTTCGTCACCCTGAAGAGCAAGCTATTTATAAAATGGCACAATCGACAGATATCCCTGTGATTAATGGCGGTAATGGCGCAGGTGAACATCCTACGCAAGCCTTATTAGATGCTTATACAATTCATAACGAATTTAAATTGAATGGTAAAACTATGGATAATTGCCGCATCGCTATGATTGGTGATTTACGTTACGGCCGTACAGTTCACTCTTTGGTTAAATTGATGTCTTTATACAAAAACATCACTTTCACTTTTGCATCTCCTGATTTCTTAAAAATGCCTGAATACATCACTGAGTTTGCACGTGAACGTGGTCATACTGTGATCGAAACAGATCAGTTGAAACACGGTATTCACAACAATGATGTGATCTATGCAACACGTATTCAAAAAGAGCGTTTCACGGAAGGCGAAGAAACTCGTAAGCCAGAATTAAGCTTCCGTATTAATCAATCCATGATTGATCAGTATGCATTGAAAGATGCCATCATTATGCACCCATTACCTCGTGATAGCCGTGAAAATGCAAATGATCTAAGCAATGATTTAGACAATGATCCACGTTTAGCAATCTTCCGCCAATCAGATGCGGGCGTGCCTGCAAGAATGGCATTATTTGCAATGGTGCTAGGCGTAGATGAAGGTATTGAAAATACAATTAAACCAGCAGGTTGGTTCGTTCCTTAATTTCAAAGGTTAACGGTTCTGAGATTATCAGCTATAATTAGGATTTACATTTTCATTTATTGCATCCTTTAGGAGAGAATTATGTCAGCCATTAAACATTTAGTTGCTAGAGAAATCATTGATTCACGTGGAAATCCAACAGTTTGGGTAGAAGCGACTTTGGAATCTGGTGTTAAAGGTATTGCAGCCGTACCAAGTGGTGCATCAACAGGTGCAAGAGAAGCGATCGAATTACGTGATGGTGATAAATCACGTTATGGTGGTAAAGGCGTATTGAAAGCATGTGAAAATGTAAATGGCGAAATTTTAACTGCAGTTCGTGGTATGGATGCCGCTGATCAAAAAGCATTGGATGCTAAATTGATCGCATTAGATGGTACAGACAATAAAGCTCGTTTAGGTGCTAATGCATTATTAGGCGTTTCATTAGCAGTTGCTCATGCTGCTGCAAACGAAAAAGGTATCCCTTTATATCGTCATTTAAACGATACAACACAATATGTATTGCCTGTACCAATGATGAACATCTTAAACGGTGGCTCTCATGCTGATAACTCAGTAGACGTTCAAGAGTTCATGATATTGCCAGTAGGCGCGCCTTCTTTCAAAGAAGCTGTACGCTGGGGCGCTGAAATTTTCCATGAATTGAAAAATGTATTGAATGCTCGTGGTTTAGCAACAACTGTGGGTGATGAAGGTGGTTTTGCACCTAACTTGTCTTCTAACGAAGAAGCTTTAGAAGTCATCATGACTGCAATCAAAGATGCAGGTTATACACCTGGTAAAGATGTATTCCTAGGTTTAGACGTTGCATCATCTGAATTCTATAAAGATGGTCAATACGTTTTAGAATCAGAAGGTAAATCTTTTACATCTGAAGAGTTTGCTGATTTCTTAGCTGATTGGGTTGCTCGTTATCCTATCATCACAATTGAAGATGGTATGGATGAAGCTGACTGGGCTGGTTGGAAAGTATTAACTGAAAAATTGGGCGATAAAATCCAATTAGTGGGTGATGATTTGTTCGTAACGAATACTAAGATTTTGAAAGAAGGCATTGATAAAAACATTGCTAACTCAATCTTAATCAAGTTCAACCAAATCGGTACTTTAACTGAAACATTAGAAGCAATTAAAATGGCTGATGATGCGAACTATACATCTGTTGTATCTCACCGTTCAGGCGAAACATCAGATGTAACAATTGCTGATTTAGCAGCAGCTGCATTAAGCACACAGTTGAAAACAGGCTCATTGTGCCGTTCTGACCGTGTTGAAAAATACAATCGTTTGATCTGCATCGAAGAAGAATTGGGTAGCAATGCAATCTATGCAGGAAAAGCTGCATTTAAAGCAGTAAAATTCTAGTTTAAATTTCTAACAATCATCTGAAAACTAAGTGATGGATTATATCCATCACTTTTTTATTGCATCAATTAAGGCTCAATTATGAATGATACTCATAAACTTATCCAAGTTTTATCCACAGATCGCTTAATTATGCGTGAATGGCAAGATTCTAATTTATCAAGCTTATATCAAATGGTTTCTGATCCCGATGTGATGAAATTCTTCCCTTCAGTGTTATCTGAAGCTGAAGCTCAAGATTTTCTTAAAGGCATTCAAGAAAGAATGAACCAAAATGGTTGGGGACTGTGGGCATGTGAACTCAAAGCCACACAAGAAGTGATTGGTTTTGTTGGTTTAAATATTCCTAAGGATGATTTTTATTTTAATCCTTGTGTAGAGATTAGCTGGCGTTTACGCAAAGAGTTTTGGCATCAGGGTTTGGCACAAGAAGCAGCTCGAGAAGCACTCAAATTTGGTTTCACGAAATTAAATTTAGATAAAATTATTGCCTTCACTACTGTGACAAATCTTCCATCACAAGCTTTAATGGCAAGATTAAATATGGTTAAAAATGCTCAACATTTTAATCATCCAAGATTAGCAAAAGATCATCCTTTGGCTGAACATGTTCTATATGAACTCTCAAAAGATTCATGGTTAAATCATCAAAAATAAAATCAAAAACCAATGTTTCACATGAAACATTGGTTTTTATGTCAAAATAATCACAAAGAATCTAAAGCATCTTGTCTCATCATCAACGTCTTAATGCCTTGGTCAAATAACTCCATTAAAGACTTATCCTTCATAGAGTTTTTAAGCATATCTACACCACTTTGATTAGGATCTAACTGTGGATTGAGCTGCCCATTAGATAAGACATCTTTTTGATCTGGTGTTGAAAACGTTATGTTTGTTTGATCAACCCATTTTTCATCTGCCTTTGTTGCCGTTTCCGCACACTCAAACTGTGTATAAATTATTCTATTATTCTCATCAATACATTTATTCAAAGCTTTGGATTTTGGCATCATAGTTGTGGATGAATCTAACATCGGAACTTGAGCCAAAGCCATCGATTGTAATATTAACAATCCCCCTGCAATCAATAATCCAACATAACGATTCATTCACCACCTCGTGTTTTATACTTACTCTAAAACTGGCTTTCTCACTTTTTTATCATTGTTTTGCGAAGCTTCAGGTTCCAATGTACGTGTTTCATCACCAAACTTTTCTGCACTGGTCATGTTAGTTTCACTCAACCAACCTTCTGTTACAATTTCAAAGCCTTCAGGACAATCAAATTCTGTATAAACAATAGGATCTTTCCCATTATCACATTTATTAATTGTTGAATCGCTACTTTGTGCAAATGCTGGCGCAATGCCAAAAGACAATAGGCCAACAATGAATAGCTGCTTATACATATAAAATTCCTCTATTTTTAGGTTATTTTTTCAATATATTAATTCAGTGATTATAACAAATAATACTCTCAAGTCATTTAATTTGAATCAATCGACTAGGCTTAATAACATGAGGTAAATGTCGTTCACCCAAACCCAAAAATGTTTGATCATATGCATATAGACGATAAAACTGTTCATCTAGCTGATATGGCAATGCAATTTTTTGTCCATTCTTTAAACGTAAAGTATCCTCTTCACTGAATTCTAAAATGGGATAATCAGCAATAGCGCTATCTACCACCAACAATAAATCATCAGCATTACCCTCTTCTAATGCTTTCTCTAATATCATCATAGTGATTAAATTGGGTTTAAAATATGGTGCAACTTCTGTTCGTCTCAACATTGTTAAATGCCCCACTGTTCCCAATGACTTTGCAATATCTTCAGCGAGCACTCTAACATAAGTACCTTTAGAACAAGTCACTTCTGCAGTAAAACTCACATCATTAAAGCTAATTAAATTAAGCTGATAAATTGTAATATCTCGTGCTGGACGCTCTACCTCAATACCTTCACGAGCCAACTCATATAATCGTTTACCTTCGTGATGTAGTGCTGATACCATTGGTGGCACTTGCTGAATATTCCCCACAAATTTCTGCAAAGCTTCTGTTAATATCTCTGTGGATAAAGTTGGGATAGTAGCCTCTTTAACCATGCTACCTTCTGCATCACCAGTATTAGTTGAGGCGCCTAATAGGCAAGTAAATTCATAAGTTTTACGGTTATTCAATAACTGATGGTTAAACTTGCTCGCTTCACCAAAACAGATGGGTAATAACCCTGTTGCCATAGGATCTAAAGTTCCTGCATGGCCAGCTTTTTCCGCTTTATATAGCCATTTTACTTTCTGTAAAATATCATTACTTGATATACCTTTTGGTTTATCCAAAAGTAAAACGCCATCCAAAGGACGGCGCTTGATTTTAGCTTGTTTACTCATCGTGATCTTTATTTTTTGCTTCGTCTTCTTGAATTGCCTCAGTAATTAGAGCAGATAATTCATTACCTTTTTCTAATTGCTCATCATATTCAAACTCAAATTTAGGAATTTTACGGAGTTTTAAAACCTTGCCCAACATTCTTTGGAATATTGGGGCATGTTCATTCAAAAGCGTAATCATTTCTTTACGCTCTTCTGTCGGTCCTAAATACGTTACTAAAACTTTAGCTTGAGAGAGATCTCTCACCACTCTCACAAGAGTGATGGAGATCATCATAATACGTGAGTCACCGATTTCCTTACGGATCAACATAGACAATTCTTGTTTCAATTGCTCATCAATACGACGAGTTCTTGAGATATTAGCCATGTTTAGCTCCTTTTAAAGAGTGCGTTCCACTTGAACACGCTCATAAACTTCGATTTGATCGCCTACTTTAACATCATTGTAGTTCTTAACGCCAATACCACATTCCATACCGCTACGAACTTCTGAAACGTCATCTTTAAAGCGACGCAATGATTCTAAAGCACCTTCGTAGATTACAATATTATCACGCAATACACGAATTGGATTATTACGCTTGATCAAGCCTTCAGTTACCATACAGCCTGCAATCGCACCAATCTTCGGAGATCTAAATACATCACGAACTTCCGCAACGCCAATGATGGATTCTTTGAATTCAGGTGCCAACTTACCAATCAATGCAGTTTTAATTTCATCGATCACATCATAAATGATGCTGTAGTAATGTAATGCTAAACCTTCATCTTCAATGATTTTCTTCGCTGAGTTATCTGCACGAACGTTAAAGCCGATCACAATCGCTTCAGAAGCAACCGCTAAGTTTGCATCTGATTCGTTGATACCGCCAACACCGCTTGAAACAACTTTTACAGAAACTTCATCTGTTGACAACTCTTCCAATGCATTAATCAATGCTTCTACAGAACCTTGAACGTCTGCTTTCAATACAACATTCACAACATTCATAGAACCTTCATTGATATTAGCAAATAAGTTCTCTAACTTAGATTTCTGCTGTCTTGCCAATTTCACTTCACGGAATTTACCTTGGCGGAACAGTGCAATTTCACGCGCTTTACGTTCATCAGCAACAACCGTAACTTCATCACCTGCATTTGGTACGCCAGATAAACCTAACACTTCAACTGGGATAGATGGACCTGCTTCAGGTACTTGTTCGCCTTTTTCATTGATCAAAGCACGTACTTTACCATATTCAAAACCTGCTAAAACAACATCACCTTTCTTCAGCAAACCTGATTGAACCAGAACTGTTGCAACTGCACCACGTCCACGATCCAAACGAGATTCAACAACCGCACCACGCGCAGGACCTTCACCAACCGCTGTTAATTCTAAAACTTCAGCTTGTACTAAAATTTGATCCAATAGATGATCAACGCCTTCACCTGATTTTGATGAAACAAATGCGAATAAATTCTCACCGCCCCAATCTTCAGAAATAATGCCTTGTTGTGACAATTCAGACATAATGCGATCACGATCAGCAGTTGGCTTATCGATTTTAGTAACAGCAACGATAATAGGAACGCCCGCCGCTCTCGCATGTTGAATTGCTTCAATTGTTTGTGGCATTACACCATCATCTGATGCAACAACCAATACCACGATATCCGTAACTTTTGCACCACGTGCACGCATTGCAGTAAATGCGCTATGTCCAGGTGTATCTAAGAATGTAATCACGCCTTTTGGTGTTGTTACGTGATAAGCACCAATGTGCTGAGTAATACCACCAGCTTCACCTTGTACAACGTGAGCCTTACGCAAGTAATCCAATAATGAAGTCTTACCATGGTCAACGTGACCCATGATTGTAACAACAGGTGGACGAGTCACAGGAACTAAATCACTTTCGTTGAAACCTTTCATCAATTCATCTTCAAGAACATTCTCACTCACAACTTTGTAAGTATGACCCATTTCTTCCACAACAATTGCTGCAGTATCTTGATCCAATACTTGGTTGATTGTGACCATTGAACCCATTTTCATCAATGTTTTGATCACTTCAGCAGCTTTCACTGACATCTTATGTGCCAAGTCTGCAACTGTCACCGTTTCACCTAAGATGACTTCACTTTTCTGTGGTGCAACAGGCTTTGTAAAACCATGCTTGCCTTGCTGTGGTGTTGCTTTACGCTTTTTACCACCACGGCGGCTACTGCCTTCTTCATCATAATCAGCAAAGTTTGCACGACCTTTTTCTTTACCACGCTTGCCCGCTGATTTTTTACCATCTTCACGCAAATCATCTAGATCACGAGCACCTGTTTTACGCGGCGCTTTACGTTCTGTTGATACAACAGGTTCTGCAGGAGCCACTGTTGCAGGTTTTTCTCTTTTATCACCCGCATTATTAGATGGACGTCTGTCATCTTTTTTAGCTGAGCGATTATCACTGCGTGAATCATTATTTCTAGGTTTTTGATTAGACTTCTGTTGATTACCAGAAGGCTTTTTCTTAGGTTTTTCTTCAGTCTTATCAGTATTATTAAAACTAATTTGAACCTTAGAAACTGTACTTTCACTTGCCATTCTTGCTGCATCCGCAATTTTCTGAATTTCTTCGTGTTGTTTACGCTCTTCTTGCTGTTTACGACGCTCAATAACCTCTTGAGCTGCACGTTCTTCAGCTTCAGCACGTGCTTTAGCAACGCGTAAACGCTCTTGCTGAGCTTTATCAGGACCATTATCTTTTTTAGCAGGTGCTTTAGTTTTTACTTCTTGGGCAACTGTTTTTTCAATAGTGATCTCTGGCTCAACTTTAACTGTTTTTTCTACAACTTCAGGTGCTTCCGTAGATGCTTCTACTTCAACATCCATATCTTCCATTGCATTATTATCTAAATCTGATTCAACAGGAGATGTTTCACGTTTTACATACGTTCTTTTCTTACGCACTTCAACGGATACAGTTTTTGTTTGGCCAGGCGCACTTGAAACTTTCAACTCAGTATGAGTTTTGCGTTTCAATGTGATTTTGCTTGGTGCCTTGTCTTCATTCTTGTCTGTCATATTTTCACCCCCTATTCAAACCAACTTTTTCTTGCTGTCATGATGTATTGGCTTGCACGTTCTTCGTCCATTGACGCCATCTCTGATAATTCATCCGCTGCTAATTCAGCTAAATCATCTAGAGAACTTACACCTTGTTTAGCAAGTTTATAGGCGAGGATATGATCACCTTCCAACAATTGAATCAAATCAGCACTTGGTGCTTTATCGCCTAGCTCTTGTTTTAATGTTGCATATGATTCTAATGCAGTTTTCGCTGCATCACGAAGTGCTTCAACAATCTCTTCGTCAAACTCTTCAATCTCTAACATTTCCGCAATTGGAACGTACGCAACTTCTTCTAATGATGAGAAACCTTCACGAACTAAGATTTCTGCAACTTCTTCATCCACACCTAACTCATCAACAAATAAGTTACTAATGCGAGATGATTCTTTATTTTGTTTGTTTTCAGCTTCTTCAGAACTCATAACGTTCAACACCCAGCCTGTTAACTCAGATGCTAAACGCACGTTTTGACCATTACGGCCAATCGCCTGAGATAATTTTTCTTGCTCAACTGCAATATCCATCATATGGCGATCTTCATCTACAACGATAGAAACAACTTCAGCAGGGCTCATTGCATTAATCACGAATTGAATTGGATTATCATCCCAAAGAATGATATCTACACGCTCACCATTTAATTCTTTAGTGATGTTTTGTACGCGAGAACCACGCATACCAACACATGCACCAACAGGATCTATGCGCTGATCAAATGATTTCACTGCAATTTTCGCACGACTACCTGGATCACGGCTTGCATTCAAAATTTCGATGCTACCTTGGCTAATTTCAGGCACTTCAATCTCAAATAGAGCTTTAATCAATTTAGGCGTTGTACGAGATAAAATGATCTGTGGACCGCGAATATCTTGTGCAATATCTTCTAGAATCGCACGAACTTGATCACCCATTTTTAACATTTCACGTGGGATCATATTTTCTTTAGGCAATAAAGCTTCTACATTTTCACCTAAATCTACATAGATATTGCCACGTTCAACTTTTTTGATCGTACCACGTACCAATTGTCCCAATTTTTGGCTATATAATTCAGCCATTTGATTGCGCTCAGCTTCGCGGATTTTTTGATAAATGATCTGCTTTGCAGTTTGTGCACCAATACGAGCAAAAGGAATGTTATCCACTTCCTCTTCAACCGTTGCACCCACTTCGATCTCAGGATCATCCAACTGTGCTGCGGATAATGAAATTTGTTTTGTTGCCATTTGCTCTTCTGAAGGCAAATCATCTGGTACAACTTTCCATTGACGGAAAGTTTTATAATGACCTGTTCTTTGATCAATTTGAATGCGCAAATCAACTTCTACAGGATAAGAACGCTTTGCAGCCGCAGCCAATGCTAATTCCAATGCTTCAAAAATAATTCCGCGAGAAACGCCTTTTTCATTGGATACTGTTTCTGCAACTGTCATCACTTCTTTATTATTCATAGCTCTATTCTCTTATAAATCAATCATTTTTTTGAAAAGTTAGGGGAAAGATTCACTTTATCTAGCATGCTGTAATCAACAGTTAATTCTTCACCTTCTGTTGTTTCAGCTTGTCTTGCAGCTTTACCTTTTTTTCCTGTAATTTTTGAGATAAAAAATGTTAGGTTCTCACCTTCAATTTTACTCAGCACCGCTTTAAATCGACGACGATTATTCACAACACTGATCAATTGGACATCCATCTCTGAGCCTATATATTGCATCATTTGTTCGATAGAAAAGAATGAGCGATCTAAGCCAGGAGAGGAAACTTCTAATGTGTAAGCTGTACTGATTGGATCATTAACATCTAAAAGACCTTCAACTTGATGACTCACTTGAGCACAATCATCAACGGTTACGCCAGCCTCTTTATCGATGAATATACGCAAAAGAGCATTCACAGAGTTTGCATGAAACTCAACGCCCCACAAAGTATAACCCATCGCTGTAATGGATGGTTCAAGTAATTCAGTTAATCCAAAAGGATCTTTGCGCATAACAACACCTCCAAAATGATCAGCAACGAAAAAGCCCACTTTTTTCAAGTGGGCTTCATTATAATTGGTTGCGGGAGCCGGATTTGAACCAACGACCTTCGGGTTATGAGCCCGACGAGCTACCAGACTGCTCCATCCCGCGTCTGTGAAGTTAAGTACTATACATGATTTTTTTATTAATGCAAATTTTAATTCACTAAAAAGCACATATCCCCTAATTTTATTGATTTTGAATCGTAGAATCCATTAATTGAGGCCCCATAAAATTCTCTTCAAATAATTCTATTCTTGGGCCAACAAATGCACTTTCTCCATTATCAACAGATATTTCTAAACTTTCAGCACTCTTTTCTAATGCTTTAATCACAGCCACACCAGATGTATCAGCCATAGAAACGCGCTTAACTGGTGCTTCTTTCTCACTTAACCACTCATGAAAACGCTTTTCTAATTCAGCACCGTGCTCTGCATAAAAGGCATAATCTAATAATATTCCGCCCTGCAAATTCTTTGGATTATTCGTAATATAATCAATTGAATTAGGTGAAACTAAACGCCAAGACTGCTTAATTGTCGGGCCATAGTATTGGTGATTAGCAAACTTCAGCTGTTGATCTGGTTGCGTTGCATATGAAACAAATGCGTAAGCTATATCTTTTTGTTTCGATGCTTTCAATATGCCGTAGTATTTCATCTCATACAATACTTGCTGCCGTGAAACACCTATAGTATCTACACCATCCTGAGACAACATAGCACCATCTGGCGCAATAGACATAGAAACAATACCCTGCTCTAACCAGAGTTTCAAATTATTAATATCATTCCACCAAATAATTTCATCATAAATAAGATCTAATTTATTTAATGCGCGCTCTTGCCCTTCTTTGGTTGCTAATAATGGATAAATATAACTTGGCTGAACACCATCCGCCAACAATACAGCCTCAAACAAGTACTTAGCTTGCTTTGGTAATGCTCTTTTTCCAGGAAAGCGATTAAAATCAAAAAAATCGACCCAATGACTCGGTGCAACACCATATTTATGGATCAAAGCATAGTTTAAAGTCATGCCTTGAACACTAAATCCCACGCCACACTTTTGAATTGCACCATTGGTTAAAAGATCTTTATGGGGAAAATTATCATAATCTAAAACTTCCAACTGGCCATTAGGCTTACATTCTTGCTCTAAAATTTCACGCCCAACCACAACCACATCCCAATAATCTGGTATTTGTTTAGATAAATAACTTTGACCATTGGGTAAATTGTTCTCACTAATAGAAACAAGTCCTTGATACGAAAAAGGATATAAAACTGTCGCTGGTAACTCTTGATAACTCATTTGATCATAACTAACACTCAATGCTGCTATGCTGGTCATTGGCATTAATGCAACCAATGTCATACCTAAAACCACTTTAGACAATTTTATATTTCTTCTCATTCTGCCTGCCATACAATCTCAAGATCACCATCAATAAACCCAACTGCAATTGCATCTGAATCACAAAGAGCATCTGACAATTCATTATCAACATCAATCAATGCTTCTAAGCTCTCAGCAATAGCATCATGAATATCTTCCCAATCACCATCAAATTTCTCTTTTGGAATAATAAACAGTTCTTCACCTGAATCCCAGTTGATATCCTCTGTCCAAGACTCATCACTCTCATCATAAGCGGTTGTCCCTGTAATATCTACTAGATAAGCATCATCTTCTTCATAAATATTAAAGACAAATGCATTCGTTTCATCAGGTATTTCCACTAAAACATCAGAAACCCAATCAGAAAACGGCTGTAGTATTTGGAGTTGATCCATGATTTACCTCATTTAAGGATGTTGAAGAAGCCCAGAAAGCTGCTGACCACATAATAAAACATCTTGAATATTCACTTCGCCTTGTTCCACTAATTTCAAAAATTCACGTGTTTTGCTAGCCAATAAATTCTGTTCATACGTCATAGCAGAACTATTTAGCTCATAAACAAAATGATGAAGATCTCTCAAGATAACACTATTTTCTTCAGTCTCACATGATGCATGACAATGATTCAGCGTATCCAATAATGACATCAAAGCATGATCTTTTTCACTAAAAGATTGAATGTACTGTTCAACTAATGCTTCGGGAATTTTTGGGGTCATATCCTGTTTTTACGATTACTTAAACTTCGCATTTTACCTCAGATTAACCGCGAAGGAAAAGATTCATTACACAGACTTCTATCAAGTAAAAAAGTTTAATATCTTAAACTTCTATAAAATTTACATTTCGCAATCGGTTTACAAAAGTTAACCATATTGAGCTTCGTAAAATATCCGATTTATTCTAATTTTCCCACTTTTCTGGATAAACCTGTGGATAACTTTGATCATAATATTGGCGACAATTTGTTTAAAAAAACTAGGAGAAATTATCCAAAATTAAAAGCCCCTCATACATACATAGTTATCAACAAGTAATAATACATATAACCTATTAATATTAAATAAAAATATAACATATCTGTGAATAAAGGGCATGACTTATCATCATCTATTTTATATATAAATATAAATTTAAAAACTGAAGATAAGCAGATGAAAAATAGAATAAATAATAAGACTATGTGAATAAGACTGTGGATAACATTATTTAAAAATCTATGAATAACGAGTGTATAAATATGACTATTTTTTATGAATATTTTATGGCTATACTTCTACAGATTTTATTCACAATCAAAAAGATAGCTATGTTTATGAATTTACTATAAATATTTTTACTCATGTGGATAACTTGTCAAACTTATCATCATCCTATATATATAAGAGGTTATTAATATAAAGGAGAAGATGATGTTAAAGAAAGTATTATTAGGAATTGCACTCACAAGTTCTATTGCATTTGCACAAGATACAATCAAAATAGGTATTGAAGGCTCATATCCTCCATTCAGTTATATGAATCCTGATAAATCATTGGGTGGATTTGAACCAGACTTAGCTAAATTGTTCTGTGAACAAGTTGAATTGAAGTGTGAAATAGTACAAGTAGAATTTGATGCTCTGATCCCTTCTTTAAATACAAAGAAAATTGATGCGATTTTAGCATCTATGTCAATCACTGATCAGCGCAAGCAAGCCATTAATTTTACTCAAAAATATTATCAAACACCTGCTAAATTCGTTGCAGCAAAAGGTGAGTATAAAGAGATTAATCCAGATATTTTAAAAGGCAAATCCATTGGTGTTCAAAGTGGAACTATTCATGAAACTTACGCTAACAATGAGTTTACGAAGTATGCAGATGTCAGAAGTTATCGTAATTTAGATGAAGCAATTTTTGATCTAGATTCGGGTCGTATTGATTTAGTGTTCGCAGATAGCGTTCCATTGGATGACGGATACTTGCGTAAAGGTTATGATAAGACTTTGGAATTTGTTGGTGGTGATTACAACGATCCAAAAGTATTTGGTGATGGTATTGGTGTTGGTTTGCGTAAAGGTGACGATGCTTTGATGGAAAAATTCAATGAAGCTATTTTGAAATCACGCGCAGATGGTAGTTATCAAAAAGTTGCAGACCAATATTTCTCTATTGACGTTTATGGTGCGGAATAATGGAAATAATTTTAGCAAGTAATAATGCTGGAAAGATCCGTGAGTTCAATGAGCTATTTGCTTCATTGGACATAACGGTACGACCACAAAGTGATTTCAATGTCGAAGATGCTGATGAATGTGGTTTAAGTTTCATTGAAAATGCAATTATTAAAGCAAGACATGCGGCTAAAAAAAGTGGCTTACCTGCAATAGCTGATGATTCAGGAATTGTTGTACCTTATTTAAAAGGTGCACCTGGTATTCACTCAGCACGTTATAGCCCTGTGAAAGAGGAAAAAGCTAACAATCAATTATTGCTTAAAAATTTAGAAGGTGTAGAAAATAAAGACCGTGCTGCATTCTTTATTTCAGTTTTGGCTTTTGTGCGTTATGCAGAAGATCCTACACCATTGATTGCTGAAGGCCGTATTTATGGCAGAATTTTGACAGAAGAGAGAGGATCTCAAGGCTTTGGCTATGATCCAATCTTTTTAATTGATGGATTAGATAAAAGCATGGCTGAGCTTGAATTATCTGAAAAAAATCAGATTTCTCATCGAGCTAAAGCCTTAGCTAATATGCGTGATCAGTTGAAATTTGTGGTTCGTAAGCCAGCTTCAAGCGAATAGGATTATGATCAGAAGCCGAAATGTCATACGTTTTGGCTTCTTTTATTTGCAGATTACGAATAAAAATATGATCCAAAATTTTACCCATGACTTTAGTTCTCTGATCGATAGGGTAGTCGATTTCTTTTAGATTCAATTCTCGAATCAATCGTTTGACATAAACATAGCGTGATTTTTTCCAAGTATTAAAATCTCCACCTAATATGATTGGGCCTGAATGTTTTTGTAGAATTTCAGAAATAGTGCGAAGTTGCCGTACAAAATCCTTTAAGCCGAGTGAGAAATTAACAGCGTGGAAGTTTGCTACCATTAATTGTTGTTGATTAGATAGTGCATATGTGGAAATTAATCCTGATTTCGGAAAGCGAATCCAAGGTTCTGAATATTTTTGTGCGGTATAACTCAACGGTGCAGTTTTACTAATCGTCATGACACCATTAGCATGGTAACCATCTTTAAAAGCAACAACATGAATGGCTTTAAATTGATTGCTTTCAATCATCGACATTAAGGTTTCACTTTCACGAGCTTCCTGAAGGAGAACAATATCTGCTTTGCCTAACATATAAGATAATTCAGGAATGGAATTTTCTAATTTTTGTTTATAGATATTCCAAGAATATAAAACAATATGATTAGCATCTAAAGTTGTCGTTTGAGGCTGCTCTATGCAATATTGTTGCGTATCTTTATTAAAATGATATTTTTGAGAGATGCCGTAAATATTAACGTGATTAACTTTGAAGTGTGAGTATTTATAACGAATTTTATGGAGAATATCTTTAAATATCATTGAATGCCACTTTAAATATATTGGAATAACTATAATGGTTATGATAACTTAATTCGTTATATTTTAGGCAATAAAAAACCCTGCGTTAACAGGGTCTTCTATTTGTATGGTGCCGGCACACGGAATCGAACTGTGGACCTACTGATTACAAGTCAGTTGCTCTACCAGCTGAGCTATACCGGCTTTGTTTTTCTTCGTTGTTGCTGTGAAGAGGTTTGCATTATAGGGATGAAGGTATTCCTTGTCAAATATATTTATAAAAAAATATGTTTAATTATTGATCAGTACTGCTTTTGTGTCGTTCAAGGGCTGAAAAAACAGATTCTTTAGGTTTTTTATGATGAAAATGAGCATGTAAAATAGACTGATCTAATGGGTCGAAATTACCTTTAATAGATTGTTTTTCCAATAAATAATGAATAGATGGGTGAATAAAATAAGCATTTGATAAATGAAAAGCATCGTTTTGCCATTTTTTCTGGATATCACTAATTTTTTCTGTCATTTTTTTTGAAATAGGCAGTAATAATATTGCTGCATGTAAGCCTGTTGTTTTATCTCTATGTGATCCTAAATGAATCCACTTGAATTGGCACTGCTGCCAAAACTTTAATAAAGCTTCTGTTAAGCCAAAACTTGTGGATAAAAAATCATAATCAAGATATTGGGCATATTGCTTAAGTCGTTTAAGCATCTGCTTTGCAATGCCTTGTGTGCGATGATGATGATCCACTGCAATGCGAGAAATGCGTAAACTTTTTAAAGTCATCAATTCAGGATAATAACTATGTGCTGCCAATGTCTGTACCACTAGATTGCCTTTAGGACGGCGATAACCATTGAAAACATCTTGTGAGAGTTCTGGTGATAATTCCCCTTCATGAATGGCCCAAATACCACCAATGATTTCGTGATTTTGAATTGTGATCATAAATATTTGATTGGGTGAATCCAATAATCTACGAATGTCTTGTGCATTGGTTTGGTAATGGTGTTGATTCATGAATTGATAGAAAGCATGCACTAAAGCGTGGTTGCTTTGAAATTCATGTAGATTTTCATGAGAATAAAGATGAATACCATCCTTCATATTGATCTTATTATAATTTTGAAAGCTAATATATTCACAAAACTGGGATAAAGTATCATTACTCTCAAAGCGTTGGCATTCAGATAAGGTTAAAGCTGAATCGATCAGGATAATATCATTGAGTTTGTTCTCTAACCCTTTACCAGTGCCTTCATAATTTTCTATGGATGATATTAGTAATATATTTTCAGCCAATTTGGAAAGCTTTTCTAAATGTGCAAGAGGCATTTGAGCAGCTTCTTCAATAATGAGCCATTTCTGAGGGATATGTATCTCATGATTTAGAAACAGATAATCGGGCGCTTTAAAATTAAGTTTAATATTTTGATAACTTTGAAGAGCAGTTTGATTGGGGGCTGTAATGATGTAATCATCATTCAATGATCGAATGAATTCAGCAATTACGAAAGACTTCCCCGTGCCACGTGGTGCAAATAGTGTTGTGATACCTTTTTGCTGTTTTTGTAGGGAATGTAAGACAGCTATTTGCCCATGATTCAGATGATTGCACTGATTTTGGATAGTTGTTGGCGTTATAGATTGTTCTATATTCCATGGTTCACTGAATGTTTGAAGTCCTTTAGCTAAGTAATCTTGAAAATTTGGCGTTGGTATCACTTCAGTGTGGAATCTTGAGCTTTGCTCATCAATATTTTTTTGTTGCCAAATTAAAATAAAAGAGCCGTCATCTTGGATCGTATTAGCTGCACAGAGAAAATAATCTAAAGGGAAGCCTTGTCTGCAATCCAACACAATACAGTTTAATGTATGGCCCAATAAACCTTTAGCATGATGTAATGGTTGAGCTGCAAATAGGGAATAATCAGGAGATAAAACGATCAAATCAGCGCATTGGTGATGTAATTGTATGAGTGCTTGATTGATAATTTCTGTATTTGTTTCTGATAGAAGGAATAACTTTCTCACAAGCTTTCTCCAACAGCAGATAAAAGAAAACCTTCTAGGTATCTAGAAGGTTTCTAAAAAATGGTGGGTCATGAAGGATTCGAACCTTCGACCAATTGGTTAAAAGCCAACTGCTCTACCAACTGAGCTAATGACCCGTTAACTTGGTGTTCTAACGGAAAAAGAAAAGCATCTAGACTACTAGATGCCTCTATAAATTTGGTGGGTCATGAAGGATTCGAACCTTCGACCAATTGGTTAAAAGCCAACTGCTCTACCAACTGAGCTAATGACCCGGAAGAGGTTTGCTATTATAGGGAAAAAAACAGGTACGTCAAACTTTTTTTTCAAAAAAAATATAAAAAAATATTTATATCCATAAATCAATGATATATAAATTACGTTTTCAGATGATTTTCGGTCATAATATCAAACTGTATTAGTGAAGAGGCGCTTTGATATGTCTGAAATTGTAAAAAAAATAGTCATTATTGGTACTGGCGGGACGATTGCAGGCAATGCTGCGAATGAAAAAGAGTTGGTAAATTATTCAGCAGGTGAGAAAAAAGCTGCGGAATTATTACTTGGAATTCCTGTGCCTGACAATATTGAAATTGAAACCATAGAGCTTTGCCAAATTGATAGTAAAGATATGACTTTTGCCATTTTGAAAAAAATGGCAGTGATTTTAAATGATTTGATGGATCGTGATGATGTTGCAGGTATTGTGATCACACATGGTACAGATACATTAGAAGAAACAGGTGTTTTCTTAAATTGTACAGTTGTTCCTAATAAACCCATTGTATTAACAGCATCGATGCGCCCATCTACAGCACTGAGTGCAGATGGCCCATTGAATTTATTGGACAGCATAATGCTAGCATCCAGCGATTATGTGGGTATTTTTGCATTGCTCAACAATACGATATATTTAGCTGATGAAGTTGTAAAATCCCATACATTGAAAGTGGATGGGTTTTATGCGGGCGATTTTGGTGCAATTGGGCATGTCTATAACTCTAAAGTAGAGTTATTTAGGAATGTTAAACATTCACAAAAAATGAATGTTAATTTGGATGTATTGCCAGATGTTGATCAAAACTATCCTTGGGTAGAAATTATTTACAGTGATATTTCTGCCAGTGAAAAACTCATTTCATTACTTGTGGATAATGGTGTAAATGGTTTGATCATTAATGGTACAGGGAATGGTACAGTGCATCAAAATATATTGAATGCATTAACAATGGCTGATAGAACTGTTCCTGCAATGGTGGCAACACGTGTACCAACAGGTAAAATCATGAATGACCAATATGGTTTAATGATATCGCCATATTCCCATGCCGCTAAGGCGCGTATTTGGTTAACCTTATGGTTATTAAATTCACATGAATAAGAGATTGACAAGATGAAAAAGATACTATTAATTATTGGATTAGCATTATTTGTACAAGCCTGTGGACAAAAAGGTCCACTTTATTTACCTGATGCGAATCAGCAATCACAACATCAACCAACGGAGCGTTAAATGTCCAGCATTACATCTCATATTGAAAATGTAGCGGTTTCAGACTTAGTTAATAGATATGGCACACCTTTGTATGTCTATTCCAAAAACAATATTGAGAAGGCATTTAAACAGTATAAACAGGCGTTTGGTGATAAAGAGCATTTGATTTGCTATGCAGTTAAAGCCAATAGCAATTTATCTGTGATTGCATTGTTGGCTAAATTGGGTGCGGGCTTTGACATTGTTTCACGTGGTGAACTATTGCGTGTATTGAAAGCTGGTGGTGATGCGAATAAAGTGATTTTTTCTGGTGTTGGTAAAACTCGTGAGGATCTTCGCTTTGCCTTAGAAACAGGAATTCATTGCTTCAATGTGGAATCTGAAGCAGAGATTTATATGCTCAATGAAGAAGCAGAAAAATTAGGCAAGAAAGCACCCGTATCATTCCGCGTGAATCCTGATGTGGATGCAAAAACACATCCTTATATCTCTACAGGTTTGCGTGAAAACAAATTTGGTATTCCTTATGATGAAGCGGTTCGTATTTATAAAGCTGCACATGCTTTGAGTCATATTGAAATCAAAGGCATTGATTGTCATATTGGCTCACAATTAACAGAATTGGCACCTTATTGTGATGCAGTGGATCGTATGTTGAAGTTGATTGACGAATTATCGGCCAATGGTATTCAACTATCTCATTTTGATATGGGCGGCGGCGTTGGCATTGATTACCAAGGTGAAGAGCTTATTAATTTGCAAGATTTAGTGGATATGATCTATGAAAAATTGGGTGATCGTAAACTAAGTATTGCCATGGAGCCTGGCCGTTCAATCGTAGGTGATTCAGGTTATTTGTTAACAGAAGTGATTTTAACCAAAGAAAATGAAGGCAAACATTTTGCGGTTGTGGATGCGGCTATGAATGATTTAATTCGTCCTGCATTGTATGAATCTTGGATGCGCATTGAGCAAACGAAAGAGAGCAGCGCAAAAGTTGAAAATTATGACATCGTTGGTCCAATCTGTGAAACAGGTGATTTCCTAGGTAAGGACCGTGAATTAGCTTTAGAATCTGGAGATGTTATTGCAATTAAACAAGCGGGTGCATATGGTTTTGTGATGAGTTCGAACTATAATACTCGTGGGCGTGCTGCGGAAGTATTAGTGGATAATGATCAATCTTACTTGATTCGTGAGCGTGAACGCCTAGAAGATCTGTTTGCCAATGAAAAAGTAGTGAGTTTTGATGAAAAATAAAATTTCCGATTATGATTACCATTTACCTGAATCATTAATCGCGCAGTTTCCAAAAGAAGATCGTGAATCATCCCGTTTATTGGTTGCCAAAGGCGACATTATGGAAGATAAAGTCTTTAAAGACATTATTGATTATATTGAGCCAGGCGATCTATTGGTGATCAATAATACGCGCGTTTTGCCTGCGCGTGTGTTTGCTCACAAAGAAACGGGCGGGGCAGTGGAGATTTTAGTTGAGCGTTTACTCACAGAAACTTCGTTTTTAGCACAAACACGTGCAAGTAAATCACCTAAAGTTGGGCAGGTTGTTTATGTAGAGAATGAACCTGTATTCAAAATGATCGAGCGCGATGATGCTTTCTTTATCTATGAAACGGTGGATGGTTCACCTGTATTTCCAATTTTGGAAAGAATGGGCCATATGCCATTGCCGCCATATATCACACGCAATGACAGTGATTTTGATAAAGAGCGTTATCAAACAGTCTTTAATAAGGAAAAAGGTGCAGTTGCCGCACCAACAGCAGGTTTGCATTTCACAAAAGCTTTAATGAAGGCGATTGAAGAGAAAGGAGCTTCATTCACTGAAGTGACTTTACATGTGGGTGCTGGCACATTTAAACCTGTGCGTGAAGAAGATTTAGACAAACATGTGATGCATAAAGAGTGGATTTCTGTTTCACGTGAAACGGTTGATAAAATTAAAGAAACTAAAGCAAATGGTAAAAAAGTGATCGCTGTAGGCACGACGGTTTGTCGTTCATTAGAAACAGCAGCATTGGATGGTGAATTGAAGCCATTTGAAGGTGATACAAATATTTTTATTAAACCAGGTTTTGAGTTTCATGTGATCGATGCGCTGATCACAAACTTTCATTTACCTAAATCAACACTATTAGTGCTTGTTTCTATGTTTATGGGTTATGATCGCATCCAAAATATCTATCATCATGCTGTAGAAAATGAATATAGATTCTTCAGCTATGGTGATGCGATGTTATTAATGCCTTGATTTATATTGACATCAAAAAGTTAATATATGTTTTGAAAGAAAATTGATGAAGATTAAATTTTTGTTTTGAAAATTTACAAAATTAAATATCTCTTGTGGTAAATGATGGTGAAGCTGTAGTACTATGTTAGACCTCGCCCATATATGAAATATTTCAATATATTTCATTGGGTTATTTTATAAAGGAGAGGTTTATGGTGTTTCAAAACCAAAATTTGAAACAAAAAGAAACAGAAATAACAAATTCATCAACAATTAATGACAGTATAGATTGGTATACATTTATAGGCGTTATAGCCATGATATTAGCGGTAACTTTACCGCTTTTATTTTTTCCAGAAGCAGGTGCTCGCTGGGTTGCTGAGGTTAAAACACTTGTTACACAAAAACTCGGTGTATTTTATTTAGGAATAGGCGTTGTATCAGTCATTTTTGTCATTTACATCGCATGTTCAGACATTGGCAATATTAAAGCAGGTAAGCCAGAAGATGATATTGAATTTAAAACGACATCGTGGGCTGCTATGCTATTTTGTGCTGGTATTGGTGCCAGTATTTTGTATTGGGGAATGATCGAATGGGCATATTATTATCAATCGCCGCCATTTGGATTAGAAGCAGCATCTCCCGATGCTATTAAGTGGGCGGCAACTTATGGCATTTTCCATTGGGGTCCTGTTGCGTGGGCAATCTACTTAGTACCAGCTATTCCCATCGCTTATTTTTATCATGTACGCAATAAACCCATTTTAAAAGTAAGCCAATCACTCGCACCATTATTGGGTGATAAAATTGCTTCCAGTCGTTGGGGCAGAACGATAGATATCTTCTTTATTTTCGGTATGATCGGCGGTGGTGCGACGACTTTAGGTTTGGCATCCCCTATGATCACGAATGGCTTAAATCAGTTATTTGGTTTGCCAATCAATATTTGGATGCAGTTAATCGTTTTATTATTAACAACAGCAATTTTTGCTTATAGTGCATTCCAAGGCATGAAAAATGGCATTCAATTGCTCTCTAACATTAACTTCTATCTAGCACTAGTATTTTTAGGCTTTGTATTGTTAGTTGGCCCAACAGGTTTCATGTTAAATGTAGGCTTGGAAAGTTTGGGGAGATCGTTAAGTCATAGTATTGAGATGATGACTAATATTGGTGCCTTTAATCAATTTACTGATTATGGGTTTGAGCCTTCAACATTTGCACAAGATTGGACAGTATTTTATTGGGCTTGGTGGTTAGTGTTCGCACCAACAATTGGTTTATTTATTGCGCGCATTTCTAAAGGCCGTACAATTCGTCAAATTGTTGTTGGTTCTATCTTCTTTGGTAGTTTGGGCTGTGCGATGTACTTCATTATTTTGGGTAACTATGGTTTATATCTACAGTTAACTAATGAATTGGATGTTGTGAGTATTTTGAATGATCAAAGCGCATCTGCGGCAATTTTTGCAATTTTACAAACATTACCAATGGGCACTGTTGTTGTTGCAGTGTTTACAGTGCTTGCTGTTATTTTTACCGCAACGACTTTTGATTCTATCTCTTATATTTTGGCATCTGTTGTACAAAAAGAAGTGGATGGCGAGCCAAAACGTTGGAATCGTTTATTCTGGGCATTTGCTTTATGTTTCATGCCAGCGGTATTAATGTTCTTTGGTGACTTGAATACGTTACAAACGGCATCGATCTTTGCGGGTGCACCGCTCATTATCATAATGGCAATGATGATGGCTTCGATCATTAAAGCGGCTAAATTCGATTTATGGTTCCAGCCTGATTATGAAAAGCCAACCATTCATATTGAAGAGATTCCTGAAAATTCTCCATGGGAAGAAGGTGAAACTTCAAATCCACCAGAAGGATCAGTCTTACATCAAGAAGCTGAATATGAATTGATTCGTCAGCAGAATGAAACTAATGATGAAGAGGCAACAGAAAAGAAGCCTGAATTGTAAATAATCAGTTGAATAAATAATAGAAGCTCAATGATTTTGTTCATTGAGCTTTTTTATTTGTAATGTTTCACGTGAAATCATTGCCATCACAAGATTTTTATCGCAGATTTTATATAAGATGTATGATAACTTGATGTTCTATAATTATTTTATGGTAATGGAAATCAACATGTATTTAGAAGAATTACAAAAATTATTCAAAGAACAATCAGTCAATTTACCAAATCATGTTCAACATAGAATTTATCGTACATTAAGCTGGTTAAATCAAGCAGATGATATAGAAAACAGGGATAAAAAATTTCCTGATTTGGATTCACAATTCATCAGCTTGTGGATCGCTTTCAATGCGATTTATGCTCGTAAAGATTGGAATGATGATAAAGAGCGCTTTAAGGCTTTCATCAAAGTCATTAATGATAAAGAGAGCGAAAAATTGAATAAAATTTTATGGGAAATCTACTCATCTAAAATCAATGTATTCTTGAAAAATAAATATGTATTTCGCCAGTTTTGGGATTTTCACAATAGTGATGGTATTGATGCTAAAAATTGGAGTTTGGCATTTGAAGATGATAATTTACGCGCTCAACAATGCTTAAAATCAAAAAACTCAGAAGAACTGTTATTGATTTTATTTGATCGTATTTATACCTTGCGCAATCAAATTTTCCACGGTGGCTCTACATTTAATAGCAGTGTTAATCGCCTACAATTATCCACTGCTTGTGGATTACTCAAAGATTTAGTGCCTGTGTTTGCTTTGGTAGTTTTGAATAATCCGAATGACGAAAACTGGGGGCATCCTTTTTATCCTGTGATTGAGGATTAATATATTGTTTACATAAAAAAGCTCGGCATGTTAAATATGCCGAGCTTTTTGTTATGAATAAAAATTAATCATTATGTTTCACGTGGAACGTTAAATCATCTTGAATTAATACATCATCTTTTGGTTTGAAATCACCATTCAAGAATGCTTTCGCTAATGGATTTTCCAAATGGATTTGGATTGCACGTTTCAATGGACGCGCACCAAATACAGGATCATATCCAACTTCTCCCAATTCATCTAAAGCACCATCTGTAATTGCTAAATGAATGTCTTGATCCGCTAAACGCTTAATGACGCGATCCACTTGTAACTTAGCAATCTGACGAATATTGTCTTTATCCAATGGATGGAATACAACGATATCATCAATACGATTGATAAATTCAGGGCGGAAATGCTGGCCCACAACATCCATCACAGAAGCTTTGATCGCCTCATATTGATCTTTTGCATCCAAACCTGTTAATGCATGAGTTTGCTCTTGAATGATGCTTGAGCCTAAGTTTGACGTCATTACAATTACAGTATTTTTGAAATCAACAGTACGGCCTTGTCCATCTGTTAAGCGACCATCATCCAATACTTGTAACAAAATGTTGAATACATCAGGATGCGCTTTTTCAACTTCATCCAATAGAATCACAGAATAAGGACGACGACGAACAGCTTCTGTTAAATAACCGCCTTCTTCATAACCCACATAACCTGGAGGCGCACCAATTAAACGAGCCACAGAATGTTTTTCCATAAACTCGGACATATCGATACGAATCATTGCAGCTTCAGAATCAAACAAGAAGTTAGCCAATGCTTTGGTTAATTCCGTTTTACCAACACCTGTTGGTCCTAAGAATAAAAATGAACCAATGGGTCGATTAGGATCAGATAAACCAGCACGAGAACGGCGAACCGCATCTGCAACAGCTGTAATTGCTTCTTTTTGGCCAATCACTTGGTTGCCGATGAATTGTTCCATGTGAAGCAATTTTTCACGTTCGCCTTCTAGCATTCTTGTCACAGGAATGCCTGTCCATTTAGATACAATTTCTGCAATCTCTTCAGAAGTTACATTCGTGCGCACTAATTGGTTACGAGTTTCCGTACTATCTTCATTCGCTTGAGCTTCTTTCAATTGTGCTTCTAATTCTGGAATTTTACCGTATTGCAGCTCACTCATTTTTGCTAAATCGCCAGAGCGTTTGGCAACTTCCATTTCATTGCGGGCTTTTTCTAAATCTTCTTTCAAAGATGTCGCACCTTGCATCACGCTTTTTTCTTTTTTCCAAATTTCTTCTAAAGATTCATATTCTTGAGATAAATCCGCAATTTCTTGCTCGAGAATTTCTAAGCGTTTTTTAGAAGCTTCATCTTTCTCTTTTTTAATGGCTTCGCGTTCAATTTTTAATTGAATCAAACGGCGATCTAACTTATCCATCTCTTCAGGTTTAGAATCAATTTCCATGCGAACCAAGCTTGCTGCTTCATCGATTAAGTCGATGGCTTTATCAGGCAATTGACGATCTGTAATGTAGCGATTCGATAAAGTTGCTGCTGCCACAATTGCAGGATCTGTAATTTCAACACCATGATGGATTTCATAGCGCTCTTTCAAACCACGTAAAATTGCAATCGTATCTTCAACTGTTGGTTCATCCACTAGAACACGTTGAAAACGGCGCTCTAATGCAGGATCTTTTTCAATGTATTGACGATATTCATCCAAAGTTGTTGCGCCGATACAATGCAACTCTCCGCGAGATAATGCGGGTTTCAACATATTGCCAGCATCCATAGCACCATCGCCTTTACCTGCGCCAACCATCGTATGGATTTCATCGATGAATAGAATGATTTGGCCATCATGTTTGCCGAGCTCATTCAAGACAGCTTTTAAACGCTCTTCAAACTCACCACGGAATTTAGCGCCCGCAATTAATGCGCCCATATCCAATGATAAGACAGATTTATTTTTCAATCCTTCAGGTACTTCACCATTGATAATGCGCTGCGCTAAACCTTCAATGATTGCAGTTTTACCAACGCCAGGTTCACCAATTAACACAGGATTATTTTTAGTACGGCGTGATAAAACCTGAATACAACGGCGGATTTCATCATCACGGCCAATGACAGGATCTAATTTGCCTTCTTCCGCGCGTTTAGTTAAATCTACAGTATATTTAGATAACGCTTGGCGATTTTCTTCTGAATTTGCATCATTCACAGATTCTCCGCCACGTAAATTATCGATAACATTGGATAATGTCTCTTTCTTTAAGCCCGCTTCTTTTAAAATATCCGCAAGTTTCCCCTTTTCTTCTAAAATACCGATTAAGAATATTTCGGATGAAATGAATTGATCACCACGTGCATTGGCAGATTTTTCTGCGGCGATTAAAGTGCGTTGAAAATCTTTACTCACTTGAAAGTCGTTTGTGCCTTCCACTTGAGGATATTTTTTCACCAAGTTATCCACATCTTCTGTGAGGCGATTTACATTCACTCGGCATTGACGTAATAACGGTAAAATGGAACCATCTTTTTGGCGTAACATTGCCAATAAAACATGTGCAGGTTCTAAGAATTGATTGTTGTGTTCAATCGCAATGCTCTGCGCTTCTGCAAAAGCAGTGGATAAGGTTGTTGTAAATTTTTCTGAACTCATATTGAGATCTCCTTATGATTTTTAATTTTAATATTTAACGAAATCATAATGGGATCATTTAATTTTATTTCAAGAGTTACCCACAAAGTTATCCACAGGTTTTTAATATTTAAAGCACAATATTAGCAGAAGCACCGACAGCACGCGCTTTTGCCAATGCATCTTCAATGCTTAAAAATTGTGTATCATCAGGACAATCACGCGCGATAATTTGACCTTCTTTGAACATGAGCAATTCATTTTGTGCCAATTGCGTCCAATGTTCATTGCAAGTTAATGGCAGTGTTGCAATGACAGCCACTCTATCATTGGGTGTTGTGACGGCAGCAAAATCAATATTGACATCATCATCTAAAAGTTTTGCTTCGCCAAAAGGCGCTTTACGCACAATGTAATGCAATAAAGTATTGGCGTGGGCAATCATCCAATCACCATTGGTTAAGGTGAAGTTAAAAATACCCGCAGTTCTAATTTTTTCCGTCAGCAGTTTAATTTCATGAAACAGAATTTCATCATTAGGCTTTTGATCATATTTTTGGCGTAAATTTTCTAAGATATAACAAAAAGTCTGCTCTGAATCTGTAATGCCAACAGGACGATAATATTGCTGTTGGCTATCGGCAAATAATATTTCAGGTGATTGTAAATGGCCATTGTGTGCAAATAACCAATATTCTCCCCATAATTCACGCATGAATGGATGAGTATTGGCTAAGGAAACTTGGCCATGCGTTGCTTTACGGATATGGGCGATGACATTTTTGGATTTGATCTGATAACTTTTAATGAGATCCGCCACGGGAGATGATGCGCTTGGGCGATCATCTTGATAAATGCGAACCCCTTTGCCTTCAAAAAATGCAATGCCAAAACCATCCACATGAACATCTGTCACACCGCCGCGTCGACGAAATCCTTCAAATGAAAATAGAATGTCTGTGGGCGTATTACAATTCATTCCTAATAGTTGGCACATTTTTTGGCTCCCATAAAAAAACCCTGATAAATCAGGGTTTAATTATACAGAAAGATACGTTTTAATTCTTATTCACACTTTGGTGAGATCAACAGCTTAAAACTCATTTTTCTTATTATATTTTAAAAGTAGTTGAATCTATTAAAGACCACGGCAAACAGTAGTTTGTAAACCTTTGTCGCCTTCTTTAGCTTCGAATTCTACCTTTTGACCTTCCGCTAAAGTACGGAAGCCATCGCCTTGGATAGTTGAGAAATGTACGAATACATCTGGTGAACCATCTTCAGGAGTAATAAAACCAAAGCCTTTAGACTCATTGAACCACTTTACAGTTCCGATACGCATATGTTAAAACCTCAAACAAAGAGTGACTAAATTCTTAGTCGTTTTTAAACCACTTACCGATAAATTCGATAAGTATCTTCATGACTTATGAAGACGTTAAATACATTACGTGGTATTTAATCTATTTGCAAGAATTTTGATCAAATAAAGCCTAAATAATCAAGATTAATTCGGATTATTAATTAATTATTATTTCTTAAATATATAAACCATTGATATAAGGTAATAAAAATTGAGCCGCCGATAATATTGCCCAATGTGACAGGGATTAAGTTATTGAGTAAAAAGTTTTGCCAAGTTAATGTAGCTTGTAATGTTTCTATGTTAGTCAGTGTTGTGAGCATCTCAGGTGTTGCCAACATCAATGAATAAATGCCCGCTGGAACCATAAACATATTGGCAACACTATGTTCAAAATCTGCCGCAATGAATAAGCCAACAGGGAATAGCACAGCGACCATTTTATCTGTTAAAGATTGCGCGCTAAAACTCATCCAAACAGCTAGGCAAACCATAATGTTGCATAAAATGCCCAAACCGACAGCTTCTATAAATGTATGGGCTAATTTATGTTCTGATGTAGTAATGTAATAGAGGCCAATTTTACCGCCATAATCGAAAGGATGGCCACTTATAATAATTAAGCCAACCAAAATTAATGCACCAATGAAGTTGCCGAAATAGACAATGCTCCAATTGCTCAGCATTTTTTTTAAGGTGATTTGTTTGCTGGCAACGGACATCACTGTCATCGTGGTTGATGTAAAAAGATCCGCACCCAAAACAATGGTTAATAGTAAGCCCAAACTGAAGACTAAACCGCCCACAATTTTTCCTGCACCCTGAACATTGGCTATGACACAATAGACAAAGCCAAGACCTATAAATACGCCTGCCATAATTGCGAGCAAAAAAGCTGTATGATTAGGTTTTTTGGCTTTTGCAGTCATTATATTTAACGCTTTTTCTGCCACTACTTTATAATTATTCATGTGAAACTTTCTCAAGCAATATTATTGGAAAGATGTATTTTACTTTACTTTTGTTTTACAAAATTTACCTTGATCAAATTACGGCATAGAACATCATAACATGAGTCAATTATTTTCGAGTTATATCGCATTGGGTTCTAATTTAGAAGATCCTATTGCGCATTTACAGGCTGCATTACAAGAAGTTGCAGCGCTATCAACTACAGAAATTACAGCCATTTCTAGCTTCTATAGAACTAAGCCTATTGGGCCAGAGCAACCCGATATTATTAATGCGGTGATTAAAATAGAGACGGCATTAAAGCCTTATGATTTATTGCATGCTTTGCAAAAGATCGAGTTAGAGCATGGTCGCGAGCGCTTCATTCGTTTTGGTGCGCGCACTTTGGACTTGGATATTTTGTTATTTGATGATGTGACAATGGATGATGTTGAATTAACCATTCCTCATCCTAGAATGCAAGATAGAAACTTTGTGTTAATTCCTTTAAAAGAAATAGCGCCAGATTTGCATCTAGCGCCATTTGGTCATATTGATGATTTAATTGCTCGTAATGATCCAGAGGATTATGTGATTCCTTTAGATCTTAAAACGCTTGGCGATCAAGCCTAGCCAAACGCCTAACGCGCATAAGAAAATTAAGTAATAGCTGACAACATTTTCACTGAATCCTTGTGCAATGACTGGCACAAGGAATGTGGTTAAGCCGCCAAAAAATGCATTACCAATATTATATGAAAAACTCATGCCAGTTAAACGGACTTGCGGTTCATAAAGTTTTACAATGAAAATTGGTACGCAGGCCACTAATCCTAAAAATAGAGAGCTGAAAATATATAAAGCACCAATGAATAAAGTATTGGTATCTGTACCGAGATAGCTGAAGAAGATTGCGCTGCTTGTGCCTAATATAATAGAGAACATAATCATTGTTCTCGATAAGCCAATGCGATCCACCAACAAACCTGCGATCACGCTTCCAATGATATTCATAGCCGTTGCCATTAATGCGACTTTATTCACAAATGGTGCAGCTAATCCATATAATTCTGATTTCATTAAATTTGGAATCAATAGCACCATAATGACACCAGTCATTAATAACCATGTGGTTAAAACACCAAATAAACTCTCTTTAAGATATTTTTTTAAAACAATCTTAATGGGAAATTCACTACTTTTATCTCGTTCTGCTTTGAATTGTAAAAATACTGGCGTTTCCTGTAGATGGCGGCGTAAATAGAGTGAAAATAATCCTAATCCACCACCAATGAGAAAAGGAATTCTCCAAGCAAAATCCTTAACTTCTTGTTCTGTAAAGATAAGGTTCAATGATGTTGAAATGGCATAGCCAATTAATACACCAAATGTTAAACCTGCGGCGATTAAACTATTTGCTAAGCCTAAATGGTTAGATTTAACATGTTCTGTCACAAATACATGGGCACTTGGTACTTCTCCTCCTAAAGCAATGCCTTGTAATAAGCGCATAAATAAGAGTAATAATGGTGCTAAAATTCCGATGCTTTCATAAGTGGGTAATAAACCTATCATTAAGGTTGGGACAGCCATCAAAAACAGTGACAACATGAACATTCTTTTACGGCCAACAATGTCCCCAAAATGCGCCAAAATAATGCCACTTAATGGCCTGACAAAATAGGCAACAGCATAAATACCATATATGCTCATCAAAGAGCCTAATTCAGATTGTTCAGGGAAAAAATGTAGTTTCAGAATGGGAATAAATGTTAAAAAGACGATAAAGTCATAGAACTCTAAAGCGCCACCCAATGAAGATAAAGACAAGGTTTTAATGTCTGATCTCGTCAAAGAATTATTCATACCTTTATGTATCCATAAATGACAAAAATAGAATAGTACCGCAAAAGGGTATGCATTACTAAAATAGATCTTCACGAGAAATATTAATAAATAGGGCGTGTTGAACATTCATAATTTTAACCAAATATAAGCACAAGCTAAAGCAACTGTATTTTCATAATGTTGTTTTAGCTTGTCATATCTTGTTGCAATACCTCTAAAATGCTTCAATCTAGCAAAGGCATTTTCAACTAAATGTCTGATTTTATAAATATACCAATCCATATGATCATTATTAGCTTTCGTATTTCGCTTCTTAGGGATCACTGCATTAGCTGATTGATCTGTAATAATCTTTCTCAGATTATCAGAGTCATAACCTTTATCAGCACTTACATATTCTGTAGCTTTCAGCGATATTTTACTGAGTAACTCAGGTGCTACTTTAACATCATGGGTTGTGCCATCAGTTATCAAAAACTCGCAAGGATTGCCACAAGCATCAACAATCATATGTATTTTGGAGCTATTGCCACCAACGCTTTTAGAAATTGCCTCATCTGCTTTTGATGCAGATCCTGTGCTGTGCTGATGTGCTCTAATATGAGTTCCATCCATGAATAACCATTCACAATCAATATTTTTAGATAGATTTTTAAATAACTTCATCAGTTTATTATTTTTTGACCAACGGCTAAAAGCTTTAAATATGGTATTAGAAGCACCAAAATAGCTAGGAATATCTCTCCAAGAGCAACCTGTTCGCATTCTGAAAAGAATGCCTTCAAAGATATTTCTTAAATTAGGTTTGTCATAGATATTTAAATCTAGGAGAATAGGCTTCAGCGTCAGCCAAAGCTTTTCAGTAAGCATGGTTCGGGGCATAGCGAGTGGTTGATTTTGTTTGGCGATAATATTATACCGCTCGCTATTTTTTATTTTGAACTCAAATGTTCAACACGCCCTAAATAAATTTATTTTAAGATTACAAAATTTAAAATATTTAGATTGAAAACTAATCAAACATCCTATTTATATATGAATTGTTTTGATGAATATCAAGTAAGTATATTTTTTTGCGAAAAAACATTTATTTCTTTTATGTACTAACCTTATAACTTATTACGAATTAGCCAGCGATTATGGACGATAAGAAGTAAAAAAATGGCTAATCATTTAAAAAATATATTGTTTTTAGGCGTTTAAGGATAGTTAATTAATGAAACATGCAGTTTTTTTCCCTCTGGGGAAATGTATCACCATCGTATCAATGGCTGTTACGATGTTTGGTTGTGCTTCTAATATTAATCACAATACATATGCTGTGAATAATGAAAAAAATGATCCAATTATTGAAGTTGTAAGAGATCACAAAAATTCTAACGGCTCTAAAGAGTGCCGAACAAACTTTTATATTAACGATACGAAAGTGGGCAGTTTTGCAAATGATGAGCGTGCAGATTATCAGTTATCACCTGGTCATTACACTTTTACTGTGGATAACTGTCAAGGCAGATGTTCTCAATATGGTTTAGATGTTGAGATTAAAGCAGGTCAACAGCAAAAATTCACTGTATCAGCGGATGCAGCAGGCAAGCCGTTCATTATTGTTAATCAATAAAATATCGTTCCACAGAATTTGACCAAACATTATTGTTAGAGCAATCAGGGTATAAAAAAATTATGTCAACATTTGTTATCGTAGATAAAAAATCATCCAATGAAGTGAACGTGAATGGTTCACGAGTAGAACTTAAATCACCATCAGAAGTGCATACAAAATTATATAGAGAAGATGTCGCAGAATTTATTCAAGATGGTAATGACTTAATATTAAAATTAAAAAATGGTAAAACAGTTGTTATTGCTAACTTTTTTGTGAAGAAAGATGACGAAGAATCAGATTTAATTTTTGAAGACGAAGATTGTGGCATCCCATGGTTGCCACTATTGTTAGGCGCTGGTGGTGCGGCGGGTGCTGCTGCCGCTTTATCTGGCGGTGGCGGTGGTAGTGACAATGGTGGTAATGGAAATAATGCACCAACAGTGATTGGCAATAAAGCTCAACAACCTATTTCAACATTAGAGAACCAACCAAAAATAGATAAAATCAGTGATGTTACTGATCCTGATGGTGATGTATTAACCTATGTTTTAACAAGTCAACCTAACAATGGTACGGTTACCATTGATCCAAAAACGGGTGAATATACATATATACCTAATCCTGGTTTTAACGGCAGTGACACTTTTACTATAACGATTAAAGATGGCAAAGGTGGCTCAACAACTGTTGAGGTGCCTGTAACAATTATGCCTGCCACAACTGTATCAATTGATGGTTATGAAGATAATGTAGGTAATGCGCCTGAAAATATCGAATCTGGTCGATCAACTAATGATAATACGCCTAGCATTAGCGGCATGGCAAAGGCTGCAACAGAAGTTGAAGTCTTTATTGATGGAAAATCGGTAGGTACGGCAAAAGTTGGTCAAGATGGTAAGTGGAAATTACCTGAATTAACAACTGCATTGAAAGATGGACCTCACACAATTAAAGCTGTGGCAAAAGATGCATTAGGCAACGAAGTAAGCTCCAATGAATACACAGTGACAGTGGATACAGATGCACCACAAGTAACAGTGTCAGTGGATCCAAACGGTAAGATCACGATCACTTATCCAAAAGATGTGGATCCTGAAACGATTCAAACAGGTGAGATTACAGTGGATGGCCCAGAAGGTCCGATCACGGTAGTGTTCGATAAGCCTGTGACCAATGATCAAGGTGAAGTGACGATCACAGGCCAAGTACCACCAGCAGTGGATGGTGATGTGACTGTGACTGTCCCTGCAGGTTCTTATAAAGATCAAACAGGTAATGAAGGTCAACCTGGAGATGGTCAAGGTTCTGTGGATACAGATGCACCACAAGTAACAGTGTCAGTGGATCCAAACGGTAAGATCACGATCACTTATCCAAAAGATGTGGATCCTGAAACGATTCAAACAGGTGAGATTACAGTGGATGGCCCAGAAGGTCCGATCACGGTAGTGTTCGATAAGCCTGTGACCAATGATCAAGGTGAAGTGACGATCACAGGCCAAGTACCACCAGCAGTGGATGGTGATGTGACTGTGACTGTCCCTGCAGGTTCTTATAAAGATCAAACAGGTAATGAAGGTCAACCTGGAGATGGTCAAGGTTCTGTGGATACAGATGCACCACAAGTAACAGTGTCAGTGGATCCAAACGGTAAGATCACGATCACTTATCCAAAAGATGTGGATCCTGAAACGATTCAAACAGGTGAGATTACAGTGGATGGCCCAGAAGGTCCGATCACGGTAGTGTTCGATAAGCCTGTGACCAATGATCAAGGTGAAGTGACGATCACAGGCCAAGTACCACCAGCAGTGGATGGTGATGTGACTGTGACTGTCCCTGCAGGTTCTTATAAAGATCAAACAGGTAATGAAGGTCAACCTGGAGATGGTCAAGGTTCTGTGGATACAGATGCACCACAAGTAACAGTGTCAGTGGATCCAAACGGTAAGATCACGATCACTTATCCAAAAGATGTGGATCCTGAAACGATTCAAACAGGTGAGATTACAGTGGATGGCCCAGAAGGTCCGATCACGGTAGTGTTCGATAAGCCTGTGACCAATGATCAAGGTGAAGTGACGATCACAGGCCAAGTACCACCAGCAGTGGATGGTGATGTGACTGTGACTGTCCCTGCAGGTTCTTATAAAGATCAAACAGGTAATGAAGGTCAACCTGGAGATGGTCAAGGTTCTGTGGATACAGATGCACCACAAGTAACAGTGTCAGTGGATCCAAACGGTAAGATCACGATCACTTATCCAAAAGATGTGGATCCTGAAACGATTCAAACAGGTGAGATTACAGTGGATGGCCCAGAAGGTCCGATCACGGTAGTGTTCGATAAGCCTGTGACCAATGATCAAGGTGAAGTGACGATCACAGGCCAAGTACCACCAGCAGTGGATGGTGATGTGACTGTGACTGTCCCTGCAGGTTCTTATAAAGATCAAACAGGTAATGAAGGTCAACCTGGAGATGGTCAAGGTTCTGTGGATACAGATGCACCACAAGTAACAGTGTCAGTGGATCCAAACGGTAAGATCACGATCACTTATCCAAAAGATGTGGATCCTGAAACGATTCAAACAGGTGAGATTACAGTGGATGGCCCAGAAGGTCCGATCACGGTAGTGTTCGATAAGCCTGTGACCAATGATCAAGGTGAAGTGACGATCACAGGCCAAGTACCACCAGCAGTGGATGGTGATGTGACTGTGACTGTCCCTGCAGGTTCTTATAAAGATCAAACAGGTAATGAAGGTCAACCTGGAGATGGTCAAGGTTCTGTGGATACAGATGCACCACAAGTAACAGTGTCAGTGGATCCAAACGGTAAGATCACGATCACTTATCCAAAAGATGTGGATCCTGAAACGATTCAAACAGGTGAGATTACAGTGGATGGCCCAGAAGGTCCGATCACGGTAGTGTTCGATAAGCCTGTGACCAATGATCAAGGTGAAGTGACGATCACAGGCCAAGTACCACCAGCAGTGGATGGTGATGTGACTGTGACTGTCCCTGCAGGTTCTTATAAAGATCAAACAGGTAATGAAGGTCAACCTGGAGATGGTCAAGGTTCTGTGGATACAGATGCACCACAAGTAACAGTGTCAGTGGATCCAAACGGTAAGATCACGATCACTTATCCAAAAGATGTGGATCCTGAAACGATTCAAACAGGTGAGATTACAGTGGATGGCCCAGAAGGTCCGATCACGGTAGTGTTCGATAAGCCTGTGACCAATGATCAAGGTGAAGTGACGATCACAGGCCAAGTACCACCAGCAGTGGATGGTGATGTGACTGTGACTGTCCCTGCAGGTTCTTATAAAGATCAAACAGGTAATGAAGGTCAACCTGGAGATGGTCAAGGTTCTGTGGATACAGATGCACCACAAGTAACAGTGTCAGTGGATCCAAACGGTAAGATCACGATCACTTATCCAAAAGATGTGGATCCTGAAACGATTCAAACAGGTGAGATTACAGTGGATGGCCCAGAAGGTCCGATCACGGTAGTGTTCGATAAGCCTGTGACCAATGATCAAGGTGAAGTGACGATCACAGGCCAAGTACCACCAGCAGTGGATGGTGATGTGACTGTGACTGTCCCTGCAGGTTCTTATAAAGATCAAACAGGTAATGAAGGTCAACCTGGAGATGGTCAAGGTTCTGTGGATACAGATGCACCACAAGTAACAGTGTCAGTGGATCCAAACGGTAAGATCACGATCACTTATCCAAAAGATGTGGATCCTGAAACGATTCAAACAGGTGAGATTACAGTGGATGGCCCAGAAGGTCCGATCACGGTAGTGTTCGATAAGCCTGTGACCAATGATCAAGGTGAAGTGACGATCACAGGCCAAGTACCACCAGCAGTGGATGGTGATGTGACTGTGACTGTCCCTGCAGGTTCTTATAAAGATCAAACAGGTAATGAAGGTCAACCTGGAGATGGTCAAGGTTCTGTGGATACAGATGCACCACAAGTAACAGTGTCAGTGGATCCAAACGGTAAGATCACGATCACTTATCCAAAAGATGTGGATCCTGAAACGATTCAAACAGGTGAGATTACAGTGGATGGCCCAGAAGGTCCGATCACGGTAGTGTTCGATAAGCCTGTGACCAATGATCAAGGTGAAGTGACGATCACAGGCCAAGTACCACCAGCAGTGGATGGTGATGTGACTGTGACTGTCCCTGCAGGTTCTTATAAAGATCAAACAGGTAATGAAGGTCAACCTGGAGATGGTCAAGGTTCTGTGGATACAGATGCACCACAAGTAACAGTGTCAGTGGATCCAAACGGTAAGATCACGATCACTTATCCAAAAGATGTGGATCCTGAAACGATTCAAACAGGTGAGATTACAGTGGATGGCCCAGAAGGTCCGATCACGGTAGTGTTCGATAAGCCTGTGACCAATGATCAAGGTGAAGTGACGATCACAGGCCAAGTACCACCAGCAGTGGATGGTGATGTGACTGTGACTGTCCCTGCAGGTTCTTATAAAGATCAAACAGGTAATGAAGGTCAACCTGGAGATGGTCAAGGTTCTGTGGATACAGATGCACCACAAGTAACAGTGTCAGTGGATCCAAACGGTAAGATCACGATCACTTATCCAAAAGATGTGGATCCTGAAACGATTCAAACAGGTGAGATTACAGTGGATGGCCCAGAAGGTCCGATCACGGTAGTGTTCGATAAGCCTGTGACCAATGATCAAGGTGAAGTGACGATCACAGGCCAAGTACCACCAGCAGTGGATGGTGATGTGACTGTGACTGTCCCTGCAGGTTCTTATAAAGATCAAACAGGTAATGAAGGTCAACCTGGAGATGGTCAAGGTTCTGTGGATACAGATGCACCACAAGTAACAGTGTCAGTGGATCCAAACGGTAAGATCACGATCACTTATCCAAAAGATGTGGATCCTGAAACGATTCAAACAGGTGAGATTACAGTGGATGGCCCAGAAGGTCCGATCACGGTAGTGTTCGATAAGCCTGTGACCAATGATCAAGGTGAAGTGACGATCACAGGCCAAGTACCACCAGCAGTGGATGGTGATGTGACTGTGACTGTCCCTGCAGGTTCTTATAAAGATCAAACAGGTAATGAAGGTCAACCTGGAGATGGTCAAGGTTCTGTGGATACAGATGCACCACAAGTAACAGTGTCAGTGGATCCAAACGGTAAGATCACGATCACTTATCCAAAAGATGTGGATCCTGAAACGATTCAAACAGGTGAGATTACAGTGGATGGCCCAGAAGGTCCGATCACGGTAGTGTTCGATAAGCCTGTGACCAATGATCAAGGTGAAGTGACGATCACAGGCCAAGTACCACCAGCAGTGGATGGTGATGTGACTGTGACTGTCCCTGCAGGTTCTTATAAAGATCAAACAGGTAATGAAGGTCAACCTGGAGATGGTCAAGGTTCTGTGGATACAGATGCACCACAAGTAACAGTGTCAGTGGATCCAAACGGTAAGATCACGATCACTTATCCAAAAGATGTGGATCCTGAAACGATTCAAACAGGTGAGATTACAGTGGATGGCCCAGAAGGTCCGATCACGGTAGTGTTCGATAAGCCTGTGACCAATGATCAAGGTGAAGTGACGATCACAGGCCAAGTACCACCAGCAGTGGATGGTGATGTGACTGTGACTGTCCCTGCAGGTTCTTATAAAGATCAAACAGGTAATGAAGGTCAACCTGGAGATGGTCAAGGTTCTGTGGATACAGATGCACCACAAGTAACAGTGTCAGTGGATCCAAACGGTAAGATCACGATCACTTATCCAAAAGATGTGGATCCTGAAACGATTCAAACAGGTGAGATTACAGTGGATGGCCCAGAAGGTCCGATCACGGTAGTGTTCGATAAGCCTGTGACCAATGATCAAGGTGAAGTGACGATCACAGGCCAAGTACCACCAGCAGTGGATGGTGATGTGACTGTGACTGTCCCTGCAGGTTCTTATAAAGATCAAACAGGTAATGAAGGTCAACCTGGAGATGGTCAAGGTTCTGTGGATACAGATGCACCACAAGTAACAGTGTCAGTGGATCCAAACGGTAAGATCACGATCACTTATCCAAAAGATGTGGATCCTGAAACGATTCAAACAGGTGAGATTACAGTGGATGGCCCAGAAGGTCCGATCACGGTAGTGTTCGATAAGCCTGTGACCAATGATCAAGGTGAAGTGACGATCACAGGCCAAGTACCACCAGCAGTGGATGGTGATGTGACTGTGACTGTCCCTGCAGGTTCTTATAAAGATCAAACAGGTAATGAAGGTCAACCTGGAGATGGTCAAGGTTCTGTGGATACAGATGCACCACAAGTAACAGTGTCAGTGGATCCAAACGGTAAGATCACGATCACTTATCCAAAAGATGTGGATCCTGAAACGATTCAAACAGGTGAGATTACAGTGGATGGCCCAGAAGGTCCGATCACGGTAGTGTTCGATAAGCCTGTGACCAATGATCAAGGTGAAGTGACGATCACAGGCCAAGTACCACCAGCAGTGGATGGTGATGTGACTGTGACTGTCCCTGCAGGTTCTTATAAAGATCAAACAGGTAATGAAGGTCAACCTGGAGATGGTCAAGGTTCTGTGGATACAGATGCACCACAAGTAACAGTGTCAGTGGATCCAAACGGTAAGATCACGATCACTTATCCAAAAGATGTGGATCCTGAAACGATTCAAACAGGTGAGATTACAGTGGATGGCCCAGAAGGTCCGATCACGGTAGTGTTCGATAAGCCTGTGACCAATGATCAAGGTGAAGTGACGATCACAGGCCAAGTACCACCAGCAGTGGATGGTGATGTGACTGTGACTGTCCCTGCAGGTTCTTATAAAGATCAAACAGGTAATGAAGGTCAACCTGGAGATGGTCAAGGTTCTGTGGATACAGATGCACCACAAGTAACAGTGTCAGTGGATCCAAACGGTAAGATCACGATCACTTATCCAAAAGATGTGGATCCTGAAACGATTCAAACAGGTGAGATTACAGTGGATGGCCCAGAAGGTCCGATCACGGTAGTGTTCGATAAGCCTGTGACCAATGATCAAGGTGAAGTGACGATCACAGGCCAAGTACCACCAGCAGTGGATGGTGATGTGACTGTGACTGTCCCTGCAGGTTCTTATAAAGATCAAACAGGTAATGAAGGTCAACCTGGAGATGGTCAAGGTTCTGTGGATACAGATGCACCACAAGTAACAGTGTCAGTGGATCCAAACGGTAAGATCACGATCACTTATCCAAAAGATGTGGATCCTGAAACGATTCAAACAGGTGAGATTACAGTGGATGGCCCAGAAGGTCCGATCACGGTAGTGTTCGATAAGCCTGTGACCAATGATCAAGGTGAAGTGACGATCACAGGCCAAGTACCACCAGCAGTGGATGGTGATGTGACTGTGACTGTCCCTGCAGGTTCTTATAAAGATCAAACAGGTAATGAAGGTCAACCTGGAGATGGTCAAGGTTCTGTGGATACAGATGCACCACAAGTAACAGTGTCAGTGGATCCAAACGGTAAGATCACGATCACTTATCCAAAAGATGTGGATCCTGAAACGATTCAAACAGGTGAGATTACAGTGGATGGCCCAGAAGGTCCGATCACGGTAGTGTTCGATAAGCCTGTGACCAATGATCAAGGTGAAGTGACGATTACAGGTCAAGTACCGCCAGCAGTGGATGGTGATGTGACTGTGACGGTGCCAGCAGGTTCTTATACTGATGAAACAGGTAATCCAGGTGAAGAAGGTACGGGTTCAGTAACGATTCCAGATACAGGGCCACAAGTAGAACCAGCTTCTGTGAATACAAATGAAGATGAGGAAGGAAAAGGAACAATTATAGTTTCTAATTCTAATGGCGATACAGTAACGTATAAACTTGATCCTGAAAATGAACCTAAAAATGGTACTGTGGTCATTGATCCAGAAACAGGTGAATACACATATACACCACATGAAAATTATAGTGGTACAGACTCATTTAAAGTCATTGTAGATAATGGGAAAGGAACAACAGTTATTGAAGTTCCTGTAACTATTGAAGCTGTAGCAGATATGCCATCAGTTACAGAATCTATGGACTTTAATGTAGGTGAATTAGCGCTTAATAAATATGTTTGGAACAATATTAAAAATAAAGTAACTATTGATGGTCGCGTATATGACTTTGATGATGTTACAAATGGCGGCGGTATGGTTGGTAGTGGTATCAACAAGGATGTACTTGTGAATGGTATTGATGCTTTGTTAAAACATAAAGTATCGGATGCTACACATACTACAACGACAGAATTGCATTCAGGTAAAGATGCAGATGGAAAACTTATCGATAATACAGTGGATGAAAGTGCTGCAATTTTAATTAATGGATTGGTTTATTTAGAAGCTGGTAAAACTTATACATATCAAGGTAAAGCCGATGATACAGGTATGATTATTATTGGTAATGGTTTGTCGTCTCAGTATGTAAGTTGGGGTGGAGTAAATTCTGGTACACATGGTAATGATTTTATTGTTGAAGAGACAGGTTTTTATGACTTTAATCTTTATGTTTATAACCAAAGTGGTATCGGTAACTTTGACTTTAAAGTCACTGAAGAAAATGGTGCAGATGTCAAATACTATCCATCACCTGAAGCAGTTAGTGATGAATTACCAGAGTTTATACAATTAGATAATAAGCATCCAGATGGTTATTATGGAGTAAAATATGGTTATGCTGGTTATGAAGCAGAGCAAATTAAGTTAGATAGAATTCATGCTAAGTTAGCTGATGTCGATGGTTCTGAAACATTAGAAGTAACCTTAAATGGTGTGCCTGTCGGTTCTAAGTTAACTGTCACAACTGTTGATAAAGATGGGGTGATTGGCACAGCAGAAGCTGTTTATAAGAATGGTATCTGGGAGATTAGTGGCGGTGATAATATTGTAGAGTTCAAAGATTTTGTGCTTGAATTACCCAAAGGCGCCACAGTTGGAACAGAAACTATTACAGTAACAGTTACAGCAACTGAAAAAGATAATGGTGATTCAAAATCAGATTCATTCAAGTTTGATATTACAGTTAAAGATCCAGCTGATTTAATCACTGAAATGGACATTAAGACGTCAGGTAATGGTAATGAAGTTATTAACGGACAGGATGATGTTCACAATCTGTTAATAGGTGATCAAGGTGGTGTTCAAACAAACTTTGCTGCAGGTAGTGATTATAATGTTGCGGTTGTATTAGATGCATCTGGCAGTATGTATTGGCCTATGGATAACGCTGTAGCTGATGGTCCTAAACGTATGGATGTGGCTAAAGAAGGTTTGAAATTATTTGTAAATCAGATGGTTAATCATCAGGGTGAAATTAATTTTACTTTGATTACGTTTGATTATAATGCGGTTAATCACGGTACATTTACTGCAAATAAAGATAATCTTAATGATATTATTAAGATGATCGATGATATTCCTCAAACAAATAGTGGCACAGCGCCTGAAGCTGGTTTTGAAGAAGTGAATGGATGGTTTGATAAACAAGCGAATGGCTATGAAAATCAAACTTATTTCATTACAGACGGTGATCCAAGCAGAAAAACTACGGAAGCTTGGGCGGATCGTGATGCTAAATTTAAAGAGTTATCGGATAAGAGCAAAGTATTTGGCGTAGGTTTGGGTGAAGTTGATATCGATAATGTTCAACGTTATGACAATACTGATATCGATGGTAATAAGGTTGAGAATTGGGATTCGAGTCATAGAGGTTCAACTCAGGTATTGAAAGATCAAGAAGCATTGATTTCTTATTTGATTGGTGGCACTACTCAGTTTAAATCGGCAGCAGCAGGTAATGATGAGATTACAGGTAGTAATGGTCATGACATCTTATTTGGTGATGCAATTAACACGAATGATTTGACATGGGATGGTCGTGATTCAGTGAAACATCCTCAGTATTCAGGTTATTCAACATTAATCGATTACTTGAAAGCAACTGTTACAAATGGTGCTGAACCAACAAAATATGAGATCTATGATTATTTGAAAGAAAACTATCAAGATTTTATAGCAGCAGATGCAGCGGATAACACTGTGAAAGGTGGTAACGACACTATTGATGGCGGTGCAGGCGATGACATTATTATTGCTGGTGCTGGTAATGATCAAGTGATCGGCAGCCAAGGTAATGACATCATCTCAACAGGCGCAGGCAACGATACAGTGATTTACAACTTATTATCAGGCTTAGAAAATGATAATACAGGTGGTCATGGTGTTGATACTTGGGTTGATTTTGCATTAGGTAATCCTACAACTGATGATAATGCTGATGTTCTTAAATTCTCAGAGGACTTCTTCACTGGTTTAACGATGGAAGATCTATTATCTGATGATAGTTCAACTATTGGTAAGTTCATTACTGTGAATTATGATGAAGAAAGCCAAACAGCAACGATTTCTGTCGATCGTGATGGTGATGCTTCCAATCATTACACATCAGAAACATTGTTGCATTTGACGAATCAAGATACAGAAATTAAGTTAGATGATTTATTGGCAAATAATCAAATTGTGATTGGCTAATCATTTTATGTTGATTCAATATTAGTGATAAACACGCTTAGGATGCTTAATATCTTAAGCGTGTTTTTTTAGATGCATATTGATCGTTAAAAGACTTAACTTTACACATAGAATTTTATATTGATGAGTTGTGTTATGATGCGAGGCTGTATAAAAAGTCATCATGAATCATATTTCACATTGAACGATTTTTATTTGGTTTATAGTGAGTGTTTTATGTTATTGATGTGAAATCTTTGAATTATCCTTATGATTTTGATAGGTAAATAATGAAACTAGGCTTTACAACCCAAAAGAAGAAAATCGTACTTTTAAGTTTATGTAGTTTTTTATTGGCGTCATGCGCTGAAATGAGCTTGCCTTTGCAAGAAGATGATCCTGCAAAGAATCCTGTTGTACCCACTGAAGAAAGCCTCAAACAAGCCAAAGAGGCAAGAGCTGTTACTCAGAAATATAGTTCAGGTCAGAAAAAAGTGGTTTCATTGAAGGATGCGGCACAATTAATCGTTTTATTCCATCCTCGCATATTCCAAGCGAAAGGTAATGAAAATACCGAAGCGGAAATGATCGAAATCGCAGAAGCTGCTTATTATCCGCAGATTTCTGGTGGTTTAGGTGCTCAAAGAGAAAATGATCGATCAAGCCGTTATGATAAAAAATATCTGCAAGACATGAAATTAGAGATCAATCAGGTTTTATATGATTTTGGTAAAATTTCCAGTGCAGTGAAGAGTGCAAAATATGGACATTTGGGCGCGCAAGTTCAAACAAAATTAACCAATGAAGAGCTGATTCATATCTCATCCTTGGCAGTGATAACAGCTAATCGTTCTAAAGATTTAAGCTCATTGGCCAAACAGCAAGTGAATAGTGTGGATTCATTAAGTAAATTAGTGGAAGAACGTCATGCTAAAGGTGCAAGTAACTTATCGGATGTTTATCAGGCCAAGTCTAGATTAAATGATGTTTTATCAGAAGAATTAGATGTTAAATCTCAACATCAAAGCATTGTAAAATCTTTGGGGGTCATGATAGGACAAAGAAATATTAAAGATGCAACTGTAGGTCAATTGCCTGCCAAGCTAGAGCAAGCATGTTTTATCACACCGACATGGAATAAAATACCTGAGTATGAATTAGCACAGATTGAAGCAGAACGAGCAGTGGCTGAACTGGAAAGAGCTAGGGCAGATGAGTTACCAACAATTTCTCTAAATGGTCATGCTTCACAAGCATTAAATGCATCACCACGTTATGGTTCGCGCTTAGATACCAAAGTTGGCATTAATGTTTCGATACCGTTGTATCAAGGCGGTGCATTGTCTGCCAGTAAAAAAGCAGCTCAAAGTCGTATGGAATCTGCCGATGCTAAACGAATGGAAGTTCAATTAGACATTGAACAGAAAATCAGTGAAGCACAAGTGAGCTTACAGAATTTGAACCAACGTAAAAATTTATTAACTCAGCGAGTGAGTAATTTAAAGAATACAAAAGAGCTTTATAAGCAGCAGTATTTAGAATTAGGCACAAGAACTTTGGTGGATCTTTTGAACTCTGAGCAAGAATTCCATAGAGCACAAGTGGATGTTGTGAATAATCGTTTTGATATTATTCAAACTCAGTTGGAATGTGCCTATCAACAAGGCAAGTTAGCTGAATCTTTAAATATCTATACTGAATAGTTTATTGATACATAATAAATATTTGAAATTTAATACTATACTCAACAAATCAAAGCACCAAATCATTAAAGATTTGGTGTTTTGCTTTTATGCTACTCAGTGCATATAGATTTGAATATTTTTGTCATTTTGAATGTTTAAATCTATGGGTAACTGAAGAGGATAGTGTTGTGAGTGAACAAGAAAATATCGATAAAGTAAAAGATTATAGCCATTGGATTGAAGCTGTGATCACAGTGGCAAAACATTATCGATTAGATGTCTCCAAAGAAAATATTTCATTGACGAGTCATTGGTTGAAAGATCAACCGCTCAGTGATGTTTTAAGAGGAATGGCTAGACAAGCTGGGTTGAGTGTTAGTGTTGTTAAATTTACAGAAAAAGAATTATCTGTTTGGCGTTTGCCATTAGTTGTGCAATTTGTGGATGGACAAATTGCGGTTGTGGAATCCATTGATCAAGATCAGCAAGCAGGGATCATTTACAGTGGTGATGGCGGTGTTAGAAGCCAAATTAGCCAGCAAGCGTTATTAGCTAATGTCAAATTAGCAGTGATATTAAGGCCATCGCATACAGTGCCCGATTCACGCATTGATGATTATATCAAGCCGCATGATCCGAAATGGTTTAAATCACTGGTTTTAAGGGATTGGAAGCCATATAGCCATGTTTTTATTGCCTCTTTTATCATTAATATATTGGCTTTGGCGGGCATATTATTCACACGACAAGTTTATGATCGAGTGATTCCAGCAGAATCGTATCCAACATTATATGTATTATTCAGCGGCGTGATGATCGCGATTATTTTCAGTTTTATGTTACAAAAACTGAGAACTAGAGTGATTGATTTATTGGGAAAACGTGCTGATTTAAGAATTTCTGATCGTGTTTTTGGGCACGCATTGCGTATTAAAAATTCCCATAGGCCAAAATCATTGGGAACTTTTATTTCTCAGATTAGAGATTTAGATAGTGTGCGTGAGATGTTCACATCAACGACAGTGACAGCTTTTGTCGATGTCCCTTTTTTCTTGCTGTTTTGTGTTGTGTTTTGGTACATGGCGGGAAGTTTGGTGTGGATTCCTGTGATCGCGGTTGTTTTAATGGTGCTGCCTGGTTTATTAGTACAAGGTAAATTAAGAGCATTAGCAAACGAAGCAATGAGAGAAAGTTCGTTGCGTAACTCAATATTAATTGAGGCAGTGCAAGGTAATGAAGATATTAAAACATTACAGGCAGAGCAACGCTTTCAACATCAATGGAATAACTATAATGCTGTATTAACAGATGCAAATCTCAGATTAAGATCTTTAACAAGCACATTGACCAGTTGGACACAAGGTGTGCAGACAGCAACTTTTGCATTAATTGTATTATTCGGCGCACCAATGGTCATTAATGGTGATTTATCAACAGGTTCATTAATTGCAGCATCGATTTTGAGTGGACGAATGATTGCACCAATGGCAGGATTAACACAAGTTTTAACGCGTTGGCAACAAGCTAAGTCTGCTTATCACGGGATTAATGAATTAATGAAATTACCTGTAGATAACCCTGAAGAACAAAAAAAGGTACATAAAAAGGTCATTTTAGGTAATTACAACATTCAAAAGGCAAGTTTTTTCTATGGGCAAGATAGTGTTATCCCTTCTTTGCTTGTGAAGAACTTAACCATTAAACAAGGCGAAAAGATCGCAATTCTTGGACGTAACGGTGCAGGGAAATCTACATTATTACAAGTATTATCAGGTTTATTAGAGCCTCGTGATGGGGTTGTGAGTGTAGATGGCGTTAGTTTATCTCACATTGACCCAGCGGATGTGAGGCGAGATATTGGTTTAATGGGACAAGGCTCTAGTTTGTTTCATGGCACCATTCGAGAAAACTTAATGTTAGGTGCGCCACTTGCGACAGATGATGACCTTAATAAGGCTTTAAATATTACAGGTGCGGCAGAGTTTATCCGCCGATTGCCAACAGGTTTGGATCACATGTTAGCAGAAGGTGGCATAGGGTTATCTGGTGGACAAAGACAATCTCTATTATTGGCGCGTGTTTTGATCCGCAATCCATATATTTTACTGTTGGATGAACCAACAGCTGCTTTGGATGATGTGACGGAAAAACATTTATTGAATGGTTTAAATACTTGGGTTGCTGATAAAACAATGGTGGTGGCAACTCATAAGATGAGCATTGTGAATATGGTGGATCGTATCATTGTGATTGATCATGGACAGATTGTTTTAGATGAACAAAAAGATGTTGCACTCGCTAAATTATCAGGTCAAATCAAATAATATAAAGGAGTATGTATGAAAAATATGTCGAAAGACGATCATATTCTATTATTAGATTATGATGAAGATAAGCGCCGTTATAACGATCAAATCAATGATGCTGAAATTGTAAGATCATCGCGCATTATTTGGTGCAGTTTGCTGTTGATAGTGGCTTTATTGGTTTGGTCATATTTTGCGGTATTGGTTGAAGTTTCAACAGGAACAGGCAAAGTTGTACCAACATCTAAAGATCAAGTGATTCAGTCATTAGAAGGCGGAATCATTTCGGAGATTTATGTGAAAGAAGGCGATGTTGTTGAAAAGGATCAGATTTTGGTTCAGTTGGATTTAACCAAAACAGAAGCAACGGTAGAGGAAAGTGCTGCTAAATATCGTGCGGGTTTGGCCAGCATTGCTCGTTTAAAAGCAGAAGTAGATGGCAGTGATTTAGTTTTTCCAGAAGAGCTCAACGACTTTCCTGCATTAACATTAGCTGAAACACGTTTATATAATACTCGCCAAGAAGCATTGGAAGAATCTATTAGTAGTTTGCAAAAATCTGTGGAGTTGGTTGCAGAAGAATTAGCACTGACGCAAGCTTTGGCTAAACAAGGCGCATCGAGCAATGTGGATGTTTTAAGATTACAAAGGCAATTGGCTGATCTTGAAATGAAAATTACAGATAAACAGTCAGAATATATGGTTAAAGCGAGAGAAGAACTCAGTAGAACTCAAGCCGAAGTTGAATCATTAGAATCTATCGTTAAAGGTCGCTCTGATTCTTTATCACGTTTAACATTGAGATCTCCTGTACGTGGCATTGTGAAAAATGTGATGTTAACGACAAAAGGTGGTGTTGTACCGCCGAATGGTGAGTTGATGCAGATCGTACCATTGGATGACCAACTATTGATAGAGGCGAGAATGTCCCCAAGGGATATTGCATATATTTATCCTGGGCAAGAAGCTAAAGTGAAGATAACAGCTTATGACTATTCAATTTTTGGTGGATTAGAGGGAAAAGTGAAAGTAATTTCACCTGATACTATTCAAGATGAAGTTAAACCAGAAGTTTTTTATTATCGTGTTTTTATTTTGACAGATACTGATTCTTTGGTTGATAAGAATACAGGAGAGAGCTATCCGATTGTTCCAGGTATGGTTGCTTCTGTTGATGTGAAGTCTGGGGAAAAAACGGTATTTGATTATCTCATGAAACCGTTTGGTAGAATTAAAGAGGCGATGAGAGAGAGATAAGATAAATAGATAAGCGATAATTCATTGAATTATCGCTTTTTATTATTGTGCTTGAGCCTGCCCTAAATCTTATGTAAATCTATAAATATTAATTTAGTTTACATTGATGCAATGTTTCATCTATGATGTGTTCATTCTATTAATGCAGTGAGCAAATAAATTATGAGTAAAAAAGTTTGGACGATTGAGGATGCTGAAAGCTTATTTAAAAAGCCTTTATTTGAATTATTATTTGAAGCGCAAAAAGTCCACCGTGAAAATTTTGATCCCACCAAGATCCAAGTGAGTCGTCTGTTATCCATTAAAACAGGTAAATGTTCGGAAGATTGCAAATATTGTTCGCAAAGTGTTCGCTACGATACAGGTTTGGATGCTGAAAAATTGATGGAAGTGCAAAAAGTCATTGAAGCTGCGAAGAAAGCCAAAGAAGATGGCGCAAGCCGTTTTTGTATGGGTGCAGCTTGGCGTAATCCAAAAGATCGTGATATGCCATACATTCAAAAGATGATCGAAGAAGTGAAAGGTCTTGGCATGGAAACGTGTATGACTTTGGGTAGCTTAACTTCTGAGCAAGCGAAAACTTTAGCCGATACAGGTTTGGATTATTACAACCACAATGTGGATACTTCTCCTGAATTCTATGGTGAAATTGTCACAACGCATAGCTACCAAAACCGCCTAGATACTTTGGATCACGTGCGTGAATCTGGCATGAAAATTTGTTCTGGCGGTATCATTGGTTTAGGTGAAACAGAGCGTGATCGCGCATCGATGTTAACGCAGTTAGCGAATATGTTAACACCGCCCGAAAGTGTACCGATTAACCGTTTAATTCCGATTAAAGGTACACCATTGGGTGATAATAAACCTGTGGATGATTTTGATTTTGTGCGCACGATTGCTGTTGCAAGAATCATGATGCCAAAATCGATGGTGCGTTTATCAGCGGGCCGTGAAAATATGTCATCGGAATTACAAGCTTTGTGCTTCATGGCAGGTGCAAACTCGATTTTCTATGGCGCAAAATTGTTAACAAGCCCAAATGCGGATCAAGATGATGATAATGCATTATTTGAGCGTTTGAACTTAACGCCAGCAGATAGCCCAATGTTGGATAATGTATGTTAATTTAATATTTAAGCATTCATAATTTTATTTTCCGCCCTTCGGGCGGAAAATTGATAATGATATTTAATATTAGAATTCTCCATATTTGATAGATTTACCTTGAAAATATTGGCTGAATCGAGAAGAATGGTGAATTAGTATTTGTTCAACCATGATGTTCTTGATGTGGATAAAGTATGGAAATTCTAGCGCTCTCTAAAGTTACACAAGCCAATGGCGAGATGACATTGCCTGGTTCTAAAAGTATTTCAAATCGTGCTCTTCTTTTGGCTGCATTGTCAGAAGGACAAACACATTTACGCGGTTTATTGCAAAGTGATGATGTGCACTACATGAAAGAGGCTTTGACTGCGCTTGGCATTGTGATCAACACATTGAGTGACACAGAATGCATTTTAACGGGTAATGCCAATGGTTTTCCCAATAAAGATGTTGAACTATTCCTAGGCAATGCAGGTACAGCGTTTCGTTCATTGACAGCAGCAACAGCTTTAAACAAAGGGCATTATGTTTTAAAAGGCATTCCTAGAATGCACGAACGCCCGATTAAAGATTTAGTCTCTGCATTGCATGAAATGGGCTTGTCCATTAATTATTTGGAGAATGAAGGTTATCCGCCTTTAGAAATTTTCCCTGCTGAAATCACATCCGATACCGTTTCTGTGAAAGGCTCTGTTTCAAGTCAATTTTTAACGGCATTATTGCTATCCATTCCGATGACGCAAAAAGCGATGACGATTAAAATTGATGGTGAATTAATTTCTAAGCCTTATATTACGATCACATTATCCATGCTGAAAGATTTTGGCATCGTGGTGGAAAATCGTAATTGGGAATCTTTTTATATTCCTGCCCATCAAGAATACCAATCCCCAAAAGATTATTATGTGGAAGGCGATGCTTCAAGTGCCTCATATTTTGCAGCATTAGGAGCGATTGGCGGTGAAATTAAAATGCATGGCATTGGCACAAAAACGATTCAAGGTGATGTTGAGTTCTTGCGTGCTTTAGAAATGATGGGGGCGATTGTTGAATGGGATGAACATCAAGTCATTGTGAAAAAGCCTGAATCAGGCTTAAAGGGCATTGATTTAGATTGTAATCACATTCCTGATGCAGCCATGACTTTTGCGGTATTGGCTTTATTTGCAGAAGGTAAAACCATATTGCGTAACATTGGCAGTTGGCGCGTTAAAGAAACAGATCGCATTCATGCCATGGCTACCGAATTGAAAAAACTCGGTGCAGATGTTGTGGAAGGTGAAGATTTCATTGAAGTTTCTCCTGTTGCAAAGCTCAACGAAAATGTTTCTATCTTTACTTATGATGATCATCGTATTGCAATGTGTTTTTCACTTTGTAGCTTCCTCGTGCCAGTGATCATTGAAGATCCAAAATGTGTGAATAAAACATTCCCAACATATTTTGATGTCTTTAAGCAGTTAGTGAGCGAATGATGATTAAACAGCCATTAAGCACATTATATTCTCGATCATTATCGCTTGTGGAGTTAATGATTATTTCTGTCATCGTGGCGATTGTGATCACGATTTTGGGGCAGAAATTTTTGGGATTTGATGATGATAGTAAATTAGTGGCGGTTAAACAGGATATTCGCTCCATTGAAGGTGCATTGAATCTTTATTACAAGGATATTGGTGAATATCCTTCAACAGAGCAAGGTTTACAAAGTTTAATAGAAAATCCCAATTTACTACATTGGGGTGGGCCATATTTGGCAGAGGATTTAATCATTAATCCTTGGGGGGATGCTTATCAATATGAATCTTTTGGTCAGGAATATGTAATATTTGCTGATCAAGAGTGAAGATAATGAATTTAAATAATTGTTAATCATAAGTTATCATTATCTTAATAATCATCATGTTATTATAAGAAAAAATCATTATATATTACATTTCATTACAATTTGATGGCTGTCAATTAAGACACCGCTTTATTAGCGTGCTAGACTCTAATAAATTATTCTTATAAAAATCATAAAATTGAATAGAAGGGAGATGATTATGACAAATAAAGTTTCCGCGTCAGACAAGAAAAAAGATTGGCGTAACTTTTTATTGCTAGGTTTTATCGGACTGCCTATTACTGCGATTCTACTCATATGCGCATATGGATTTATTATTTGGTTTATGCAGTTACTATTCTGGGGGCCACCGCATTAAATCAATAATGCTGAAGAATAAATTATAATTTAGGGGATTATAATATGCAGTTTATTAAAAAAATATTAATTCAATTAAAAAATCTATTTGTAAAACCGTCCATGACCATTGGTTTAGGGGTTTTGGTTACTGGTGGTTTTATTGCGGGCTTATTATTTTGGCAAGCATTTAACTCGGGCATGGAATATACCAATACAGAGCAATTTTGTGTGAGTTGCCATACGATGTCCCATAATCAGGAAGAATTACAGGAAACTGTACATTGGAAGAATCGTACAGGCGTTCGTGCTTATTGTGCGGACTGTCATGTGCCACATAATTTTACGGATAAAATTGCGCGAAAAATGCAGGCAAGCCGAGAAGTGTTGTCTCATGTTATGGGCGATATTGATACGAAAGAGAAGTTTGAGGCAAAGCGTCTTGAATTGGCGCAACGCGAATGGAAACGCTTAACAGCGAATGGCTCAAAAGAGTGTCGTGCTTGTCATGATTATAATCAAATGGATTTTGACAAAATGAGTATTATGGCGCAGATGCAGATGAAGAATGCCGCACAGTTGAATACGCCATGTATTGAGTGTCATAAAGGGATTGCACATAAATTGCCAGAAATTAAACAGCAGATGAGCCCTGAGCTTGCGAAACTTATCGCATCAGCAAAAAATGAAAAGATTGGTATAGATCAAATGGGTTATAACGTTGTGGCTCAGCCAATTTATTCAGATTCCGCGCTAGAAAACCGTATTGGTACCTTAGAAGTTGCAACCTCCGTTAAAGTGATTGAAACCACGAAAGATGCAGATAAAGTTGAGTTATCTTTGTGGCGTAAAAGCAAAGGATTCAGTCGCGTTTGGTATGAAAAATTTGGTTTAAATGTTGTGAGTGCAATTTTTGAAAAAGAGTTTGCGCAGAATAAAGATAACTTTACGGTGATGGATACGAAGGAAGATCCTTTAACAGGCTTAAGTTGGGAACACGTTAAAGCAGATGTTTGGGTGAAAAAAGGCGATTTAACTGCATCGAGTGAAGGTTTATGGAATGTTGCCAAAGCAAGCTTTAATACAAGTTGTAGTGTTTGTCATAGACCGCCAGCTGTTGATCACTTTGATACAAACACTTGGCCTGGAATCTTCAGCGGAATGGTAGGTTTCACCAATATGGATAATGATACCCAAAAATTGGTTTTGAAATATTTACAATTCCATTCATCAGACTTTGATAGCGACAAACGTCACTAATCTGTTGCTAGAGGAGAGAATTTTATGAGTACGAATCAATCACGTCGTGGCTTTTTAAAAGCATTGAGTTTAGCTTCAGCAGCCACTTTAATTCCAAATGTTGTGTTGGGGCAAACCATTCTCAAAGGCGCGACGGCTGCTGAAAATGCCCATAATTTGGTGAAATGGAAGTTCTCAGGTTCACATTGGGGGGCATTTAGAGCAAAAATTGCAGGGGATAAATTATTAGAAGTGAAGCCTTTCGAATTTGATCAGCATCCAACAGATATGATCTATAACATTCCTGGGCTTGTGTATAACTCATCTCGTGTGCGTTATCCAATGGTGCGTTTGGATTGGTTTAAACATGGCCACAAAAGCGATACAGAGCAGCGTGGTGATAATCGTTTTGTGCGTGTGACTTGGGATCAAGCTTTAGATTTGGTGTATAACGAATTAGAGCGCATTCAAACGCAATATGGTGCTTGGGCATTGCATATCGGTAACGTCGGTTGGCGTTCTGTCGGGCAGCTACATAGCTGTGGTAATAATATGTTACGCGCTTTGGCAATGCATGGTTCTGGCGTAACCACTGCTGGGGATTACTCTACAGGTGCAGGTCAAACGATTTTGCCGTATGTTTTAGGCTCCACCGAAGTTTATTCACAAGGCACTTCTTGGCCATTGATTCTCGATAATAGCGATCTGATCGTTTTCTGGGGCAATGATCCAATCAAGAATCTTCAAGTGGGCTGGAATACTGAAACTCATGAAGCTTTTGCTTATTATGAACAATTGAGAGATAAGATTGCCAAAGGTGAAATTCAAGTGATCTCTGTAGATCCTGTGAAGAGTAAAACGCAGAATTTCTTAGGTTGTGAGCAGCAATATGTGAATCCATTGACGGATGTGGCTTTAATGCTTGCGATTGCGCATACGATGGTGAAAGAGAATCTGCATGACCAAGACTTCTTAGCAACTTATACGGTTGGTTTTGATCAGTTTGAACCATATTTGATGGGAAAAACTGTTGATAATATCGAAAAAACGCCAGAATGGGCAGAGCCAATTTGTGGTGTAAAAGCAGATCGTATTCGTGAACTGGCAAGACTATTCGCAAAAGGTCGTACGCAATTAATCTTTGGTTGGGCAACACAGCGCCAGCAACATGGTGAACAGCCTTATTGGATGGCAGCTGTGTTGGCATCTATGATTGGGCAGATTGGTTTACCAGGTGGCGGCATTAGTTATTCTCATCATTATTGTTCTGTTGGTGTACCAACATCTGGTGCTTCTATGCCAGGCGCATTTCCTTTAGCGCTTGATTTTGGGCGCACGGCGAAATATGACCAGCCCGATTATCAAGGTTATTCATCGACAATTCCTGTCGCTCGGGTTGTGGATGCGTTATTAGAGCCAGGCAAAGAGATCAATTACAATGGTTCTACAGTTAAGTTGCCACCTTATAAAATGGCGATTTTCTCTGGCGCAAATCAATGGCATCGTCAGCAAGATCGTAACAAAATGAAGCGTGCATATCAGAAGCTTGAAACAGTGGTTTATACAGATTATAACTGGACAGCATCGTGTCGATTTGCAGATATTGTCTTGCCTGCTTGTACGCCATATGAGCGCAATGATATTGATATTTATGGAACGTATAGCAATCGTGGTGTGATCGCGATGCATAAATTAGTGGATCCTTTATATCATTCCAAGCCAGATCTTGAAATTTGGGCGCAATTTGCGAAGCGTTTAGGGCGTGAAGAAGAGTATCGTCAAGGCTTAACAGAAATGGAGTGGATCGAAAAGCTCTATAATGAATGTAAGGTTGAAAATGCTGTCAAAGGTTTTGAAATGCCTGAATTTGCGAAATTCTGGGAAGATGGTTATGTATTATTCCCTGATGGACCATTATGGGTTCGCCATGCCGCGTTTAGAGAAGATCCTGAAGTCAATGCCTTAGGCACGCCATCAGGATTCATTGAAATTTTTAGTCGTAAAATTGCGGCATATCATTATGACAACTGTAAAGGCCATCCTGTTTGGTTAGAGAAAAATGAGCGCTCACATGGTGGGCCAAATTCTGAAAAATATCCTTTCTGGTTACAATCACCACATCCTGATTCTCGACTGCATTCACAAATGTGTGAGATTGATAGTGCTCGTGCTAAATATTCAATTGCGGACAGAGAGCCTGTATATATGAATGAAGAGGATGCAAAAGCCAAAGGCATTAAACACGGTGATGTTGTTTTGGTGTTCAATGATCGAGGTTCTTTAATTGCAGGTGCGAATATCTCTCCCAACTTCCCGAAAGGTGTTTTGAGGATATTTGAAGGCGCTTGGTACGGCCCGTTGAATGCAGAAGTAGGATCTGTGGATACTTATGGTGATCCTAATACTGTGACGATGGATGTTGGTACATCTGATTTAGCACAAGCCACCAGTGCAAATACTTGTATCGTGGATATTCGTAAGTATGAAGGACCCGCGCCAGATGTTACATCATTTGGTGGGCCAATTGAGGTGGATCCAATCGTATGATGACAAAAGAAGAGTGGTTATCTGTTAATGCTCAGCGTGCAGCCATTTATCAATGGTTCGGTTCATGGTTTGCATTGGAGCAAACAGAAGATCAATTAGATTGCTATAGAGATGATCGCTTAGCAGGCTTGTATGATTTATTGGATCAAATTGGTTTATCCGCTGAATGCTTGCACTTTCGAGCAGCAATACATGATGTATTGCAGGATGATGATGCAGTTCTAGAATTATCAGCAGATTTTGCACAGCATTTCTTATTGGATGACAAAATCTCAGCATTGCCTTATGCATCTTTCTATCTAGAAGATGGCAGATTATATGGTGATGTTGAGAGTAGAATGCGTGAGTTTTTGTCGGATAATGCTTTACGGCTTTCAACGGATTTTAAAGAACCTGCTGATCATCTTGCGGTGTATCTTTATTTGATGGCTCATTGGATTAAGGCGGAGCAAAATTTTGATGACTATGAGCGAATCAATGCTGAGCAAGTGATTTTCTTAGAAGATGCATTGTTATCATGGTTGCCTGAATTTGTAGAAGCTAGTCAAAGCCAGCAATTAAAGTACGATGTTTATCCTGCATTGAGTACGCTGTTATTGGCAATCATTCATGTGGATATCAGTATATTGAAGGATTAATGATTGATTGATTGAGATAAAAGTAAAAAAGGGCATCTTTTCGATGCCCTTTGTTTTATTCTTGCAGTGCCTTTTGCATTGCACAGCGACTGTGTGGATCAAAACCAGCTTCCGCTTCTTCATCTAAAATGTCCATGAGAAATATAGAAAGATCTTTTTCTGATAATGTGACATAACCTAATTTTTCATAAAAAGGCGCATTCCAAGGCACTTCTTTGAATGTGGTTAATGTCATGAATGCGATGCCACGATTACGCATAATTTGTTCCACAGCATTTAACAGAGCTCTGCCAACACCTTGACTTTGCCAAGCCTCTGAAACAGATAATTCACAGATGTGAAAAGTGTTGTTGTATTCAACGCCATTAATGAATCCTACAGGAATATCATCATGCACAGCAACCCAACTATTTCGAGATTGAATATAGTTTTGATGCAATGATGTGGGCTGCACTTCATCATCTGCCAGCCATGCTAAATCTTTTTCTTGTTTAAAGATTTGAGCCGCTGATCGTTCGATCTCTGGCAGATGCTCGATATCAGTTGCACGAGCTTCACGAATTTGAATGGACAATTCTTCCATAGATAAATAACCTACGCAATCAATTAAATGTTTGTGGAGTTTACGCTAAATGCAGATTGTAGCGTATTAATTTCTCGTTCAATACTATAAAAATTTGGTATTGAAGGAACTTTGATCTGTTCCATTGGCTCATCAAATTGAGCTGAATTAGCTAGTGTTTCAAATAGATAAAGTATCTTTGCCAGATCATCTTCCGTTAATGTGGGGCGATTTGGATTTTCTGCTGCATGTTCAAGTAAGAACGCTAATTTTTCCATAGAATAAATGATTGGCCAATAATATTCAATGAGCGCTTTATTTTTAGGAATTTCGCCAATAGCGGCATTATATAATGCTGTGAGGTTGGCTAAATTTGTCTTCATCTTGATTAAGCGCGTTTGAATCTGTTGCGGTGTGCTCTTTTTTTGTGGAGAGAAGAGCAGAAGAATCATTTGGGATTGATTGCGTAAAGTACGCATCAGAATTCTTGGAATTCTGATGGATGCGGTTCGTTTACCCATTAATAATACGCCCATTAAACCAATCATGCTGCCAATTAAAACATCGATAATGCGAGCGCCTGAGAAGTGGAAGAAGGAAAATTGCCCTTGAGTGATGGTTTCGGCTAAAAGTAGCGCATTGGGTGTGATAAAAATTACGGCTAAGCCATAGTTTTTCACTATCAGCATCTCTGTCATTAATGTGAAGCAGAAAATAATCACCGCTAAAACATAGCCTGAAGGATGGAAATATAAAATCGTACTGGCAATGATAATGCCGATCAATGTCCCGATAGATCTTTGGATGGCACGATAATAGGTTGCAATCATGGATGCACCAGACATAACAGCAACACAAGAAAGTGGAATCCAATAGGACCTTGTGAAATCAAAACCATAAGCAATTAAAGCGGCGATTGTTGTGATTAAACCAAATCGTAATGCTGTGACGAAGACAAGAGAATTGCGATCGAGCGCATGAATTAAAATATCTCGCACAGAATAATCATAATGGTGTGTGATGGTTTTGAGAGAATTGATCGGGGAGATTAATGCTTGTTGCATAGCGTTTAAATACTCTTGTAATTCAACATCTTCAAATATGACATTATTGATAGGTTGATAGCTTTTAAGTTTGGTATTAAGTGCTTGAGTAATTTGCTGTAATTGTTCTGTGATCCCCTTAGGTAATGGTTCATTGGATTGTGCATAGTGATTCCCGAGATAAAGCATATACTCGTTACCTTCAAGGGCAAGATGCAATAGGCGCGTATAAGTTTCTGAAGGCGACCACGGCAATTGACCTGCAATTAATGTCTCTTCTGCTTCTTTTAAAGCTGCCATTGTTAAATATTTTTCATGTTGAAATTGTTTTGTGCCAACGCTGTTGGTGAGTTGAATGAGCTGATGATAAGCTTTTTGCATGGATTGAATTTCTGGGCGATGTGGATGAATAAGAAAACCACTCATGGCTATCAGCCATGATAATGCAGCACCTAGCGAAACTAATCCTGCTCGAGTGAGAGCACCTAAAAAATCAACATGGGGCATATCTGCTGTTAATGCAAAAACTAACACAAAAAACATGGCAGATGGACCAATGAATTTCAAAGCATTGAAAATGAAAATCATAAATGCAGCAATCAAGCCCATGACAACGGTTGCAGCAATGGGATAAGGGGCAACGATTGAGCCTAAAAATGCTGACAATACAATGGATATGCCAACAAATAATAATTGTTTTGATAATAGTGCATAAGGTAAGCGAAATGCATAGAGATAAGTGAATCCGCCTAAACCCGCGATCAATCCCAATTGCAATTGATCAAAGAAAAGCCCTACCAGAATTGGAAGTGTCATTGAAAGTGCAGCACCAATTCCTCGCTCCCACGGTGCTGATCGACCATTGACAGCCATTGCTTCTCGAATGATGGCCCACCAATTTTCTTTCATGTGACAAACTCCTTATTTCCGATTAGACAGCTATTAGTATAGAGAATTTGCATAAATTTTTATCAAATATAAAAAAGAGCGCTGTCAAAGCGCTCATTCATCAGCCGATTATAAAGATCATTGGCTTATTTATCTTTTTTCATATTCATCCACATTCGCATGATTTTTTTCTGCTCGTTGATTGTGTAAGGTTGCTTGATGTGAATATTTTGTAAGCTCTCTTCAGGCGGGAACAAAATGGGATTATCACGTAATTTAGGCTCCATATATTCAAAAGCTGCTTTATTGGCAGTTGCATACATGGCATTATTTGCAGCTTTTGCACTATTTTTTGCATCCAACATGAAGTTAATGAATGCATAAGCTTCTTCAACATTTTCTGCCTCTTTTAGGATGACAAATTCATCAAACCAAATGATTGTTCCTTCTTTAGGAATCGCATATTGAAGATCTGTTTTTCTGCCTGCTTCTTCAGCGCTTGTTTGCGCTAAATAGAAATCACCAGACCAACCGAGAGCCATACAAGCATCACCATTGGCTAATGCGCTGATATACTCAGAAGAATGGAATTTTTTAATGTATGGGCGAATCTGCTTCAATGCATCATCTGCTTTTTTCAAATCTTCTTTGGATGTAGATTCAGGATCAGTCGCACCCAAATACATATTGAAGATTGGTAACAATTCACTAGGATTATCGATCATGTAAATACCACATTGGCTGATTTTTTCAGCATATTTAGGATTCATGATCAATTCGAGAGAATTTAAAGGTGCATCAGGCACTAATTCTTTAATTTTATTGGCATCGTAACCAATGCCTGTTGTGCCCCAGAAATATGGTACTGCATAATCATTAATGCCTTCAAATGCCGATAAACGCTCTAAAGCTAGTGGCCAAATATTTTCATAATTGGGTAATTTTGTTTTATCCAATTTATGTAAACGATCCGCTTGCATTAAGTAAGTCACAACAAAATCAGAAGGAACAACAATGTCATAGCCGGAATTGCCCGCCAATGTTTTTGCAAGCAGTGTATCGTTGCTATCGAAAGTGTCATAAATCACTTCGATACCAGTTTGTGCTGTAAACTCATCGATTAATTCTTGATCGATATAAGAGACCCAGTTATAGAGTTTGAGTTGTTTTTGCTCTGCTTGTGCTTGAGCAGTAAAAGTTAGGGATAAAGCGAATAACGCACCAGAAAGTCGACGAATAAATGACATGATTTGCCCTCCAATTGATCAAGAGAAAAATGAACGATTGCAGAGGGTAACATACTTTTTATGAAAACTTAGTCACGAATTTCAAATGATACTTTATTCACTTTTTGCAAAGAATCTTGAACGCTTAATGTATGCATGCCAATTTCTAGGGATTGAATGTCCAGTTCTGCATGTTCAAGTAACTGTCCGTCTAAATACCAACGAAATGGTGGATTACCGCGTGCTTTTAACTCGATGGCATATGGACTTTTAAAAATGATGCTTTCATTTTGTAATGTGAGAATTTGAACGGATTGTATTGTGACATCTTGAATGTCCAATAATTTTGGCCAGCCTGAATGCGGCATTTCTCCTGGTGCATCGTATAAGGTTGGCGGCGTTTTACCATCAATTGTGTCAATATCATAGCGCTCTAAGCAGGATTCAATGGGAACTTCTGTGATTTTTCGTCCACTTGGCCAACAAATGGTTTCAGATTGTATAGCATAAGGCTTGATTAATTGAGTTTGGTCTTTGGGAAGATAGTTAAAAATATCAAAAAGCATTGGTGTTGCATAGCGATTGGCTAAAGCACCAACATTGGGCACGCCATCAGGGCGACCAATCCATACGCCAACTGTCCAATCTGCGGTTGTGCCAATCGCCCAACCATCTCGATAGCCATAACTTGTTCCTGTTTTCCATGCGATTTTTCTGGGATTAAAACGATTGGTTGGGCGGACTTTACTTAAGATTTTATAAGTAATCCATGCAGATTCGGGGGATAAAATTTCGTAGCCATCCGTGATGATCTCAGGTGATGTTGTGATTGGGTAAATTTTACCTTCCGTAGCTAAACTAGAAAATAGACGCACTTGCTCCCAAAGAGAGATACCAACGCCACCTAAAATGATACTCAATGTTGGTGTATCGACATGTAGCTCAACTCTGGCATCTCGTAATTTTTTCACAAAATAGTGCGGTGTTAAATGATGAAATACTTGCACAATGGGCACATTTAAAGAGGTTTGTAATGCTGTAAACATAGGTACAGCCCCGCGGAATTGATCATCGAAGTTTTTAGGGAAATAACCATCAAATCCACGCTTAACATCAGTGAGTAAACTCGCTTCATGAATGATGCCATAATCCATTGCCATACCATACGCAAAAGGCTTAAGTGTGGATCCTGGTGAGCGAATGGCTTTCACGATATCCACATAACCAAAACGATCACGATCAAAAAGATCCGCAGAGCCGATATAAGCATAAACTTGATGATCATGATTATTCACAACAAGTGCTGCGGCGGAAATTTTTTCTGGCCATGTTTGGCTTTGTGTTTTGATCAGTTTTTCTAATTTTCTTTGGAGATTACCATCAATAGTTGTGTGGATAATATGCTCTTCAGGTTGTTGAGTTTGTAATGTCTGAGCCAATAATGGCGCTAAAAATTGTGTTTGTGATGGTCGATAATTCACAGGCTCCTGTTGATATCGCTTTGCATCTTGTTCTGATAAATGCCCAAATTCCGATAAACGTGCTAGCACTTTATTACGTGCCATCTTAGCTTTCGCTAATGAGTAATCGGGGCGATAAATACTTGGTCTTTGCGGCAAGGCGACTAACAATGCACTTTCTGCGATATTTAAGCTATTGGCATCTTTCGAGAAATAACGCCAACTGGCAGTTTGAACACCTTCAATATTACCGCCCATAGGCGCAATATTGACATATAACGTCAAAATCTCTTCCTTTGAGAGCACCATTTCCAGTTGAATAGCACGGAACATTTGTTCTATTTTGCCAAGTACGGTGCGTTCATGAGGATACAATAAACGCGCAACCTGCATGGTTAATGTGGAACTACCAGAAATGACTTTACCATTTGTGATGAATTGCCCAAAAGCCCGAAGTGTTGCGAGTGGATTCACACCAAAATGTTGATAAAAATATCGATCTTCATAATTAATGAGGGCATTGATATACAAAGGATTAATATCTTCAAGTTCAACCCAATGACGAAATACACCATTATGATCGGAAAATTGCCTGAGTACTTGTCCATTTCGATCCACAACAACAGTCGATGGTTCTATTTTGGGAATTGCTAATGGATTAAAGTGATTAAATAATCCAAAAGCTACGATGATAGAAACGGCAATCGCAACAACAGTATATGTCGAATATTTTAAGATCTTTTTAAGAGTGCGATTCATGATGTCAGCTTTAGGATTATTGGATTGGTTGGCATTATATTTTATACATAGGGTAAAAAATTGTATGAAAAAAGTGCAATATTTTGAGTCTATGTACTACTCTTATCCCTATGAAATTTTAAGTTTTGGCTAGAAATATTAAGTAAAAGTTATCTCAATGATAATATTTTAATAAATATTTTTAGACATAAATCATAAAATCATCTTTTTAATTATTGAATGTTTTTATTATTTTATTCATTTATAGCTGATTTTTGCTGATATTTTCATAAATGATGGCACTTTAATCTAAAAAGCTAATCATGTAGTGTAACTTGCATTAGCATAAATTAATGTTATTGGCAGTATAATGATAATTAGTATAGATGATAACCAATTGCGAGAGAGTAATAGAGTGTTAAACCAAAAATTATTGTATAAAGTGTTGTTACTGACAATCCCAGTGATTGGTATGACAACAGTTTCTGCTGAAGAAGTAAAATTCAAACCATCGAATGAGCCTGTGTTTAGTACACCAAGAGCTAAACCTAATATCCATATGGTGCTGGATGATTCTGGGTCGATGAATAACCGTGGTGCTTGGGATGTGACGCTGAATAACAAAACCGTTTCAAGGGCCACAGCGCTAGATTACACTGTTAAGACATTGTTGCGTAAGTATCGTGATAAAGCCTATTTAGGGATATCTTTCCTTTGGGATAGAGATAGAGAGGATCAAGGGCTTGTTTATCTGCCAATCGGTGATTACTCAAAATTAGATGATATTGATAAGAATCGTTCAAGTCGACTTAATAGTTGGTATGATCACTCTCGTGGGGGATGGGTTGGTGATAAGTATGTGAGTGCAACAGAGCTAGAGGAATCCATTTTATATCCTCTTCAAAATAAAATTTATGGCTCTGGAGGTGGTACGCCAGTATATCGTAGCGTTTATGAAGCAATTAAAATGTTTCGTGGTCAGCCATTGAATGAATCGAATGGTGATGGGGATGGTTATTCCATTGTTAAAGATCGAAATGGTAATGTCTTTTACAACTATACGACAGATGTACAAAATCCTCTGCGTTATAGATGTCAGCAAAATCATATGGTAGTGATGACGGATGGTGAACCTAATACAAACAGTATCTTTGGCATTGCTAAGGAAGATACTGATTTATATAAAAATAGTAATCTAGGCAGATATAAAGATGGAAGATATACATACTATTTATCATCATTGATCGTCGATAATGTTCATATGCATCGATATTATTCTATTGGTTCTAAAAACTATGAAAATGAAGCTTTGGCAAAAATACTAGGTGATATAGCGGCGAATACAGATCTGCGTACATATCAAAAGACGGATAAAGATCAAGCGGGCAAACCATGGTTTAATGATGAATATTCTAAGCCTGCACCTGTTTATATTCATACCGTTAGCTTAGGCCAAAATCCTGACTCACCAGTTTATACAGGCTTAACGAGTGCCATTAATAAAGCAAACAATAAAGAGAAAGCTGGTATGAACTTAGGTTTCAAGCAAGGTGAAGGTAATGCCGAAGATCTTTTGTTAGCTTTTGATACAATCTTTTCGTCCATCATTTTGAGTACAAGTAGTACTTTGTCTATGAATGACCGTATTCACTCAGATATGTTAACAAGACCGCCATTTATGGATGCGAATGGCAATGTTGATTTAACATCTTTGGGAACGATTCGTTACGATACGATTTATGATTTCAGACAAAATTTTGGTAGTGTGCGTGCGCGTGTGCCTTATCAAGATCCTGTGAATAAAGATGAAAAGGGCAATCCTGTCATTTTACAATATGAACTTTGGAGTACAGACAAATCCATAACGCCTGATCAAGGTCGTTATGTCACGCTATTAGATAAACCTAAGGAAACGGTTGGCTCTTATTTATCAGAATTAACAGATCAAGATGTATTGACTCAGTTTCAAGCGATTGATCCTAACTTTAAGTCGAGTTATATCACTTGGTTAACAGACTTTAAAAAGTCTGGGACTGATGGATTACGCGCACGATTGAATCCTTTAGGCAGTATCACAAACTCTGACATTGTGACGGTTAATAAAGATGTTTTAAATATTAGTGCTGCTAAAGAAAAAATGTCAGCGCCATTAAGAAAAGAACTATCGAATTGGTTATTGTATAAGGCGAATTATCAGCCTAAAAACTTATTGATCGTGGGTGATAATGATGGTTTTATCAGTTTCATTAATGCTCAACGTGGTTTAACGGGATCACATAAGGGCGGACATAGAGATACGGCTTATTTCCCAAAAATGTTAGTGCATCGTTTTGATGAAATTGCTGAGGCGGATCGTGTACAAACATTGGTGATGGAAGGTAAAACTGATCTTGTGGATGCAAAAGTACGTCAGCGATCTGGCATATCTTTGGGTGGTGAATATTTATATGCAACCTTAGGTTTAACTGGCATGGGCGGCGGTGGTAAAGGTCTGGTTGGTTACCGTATTTACGCCGAAACAGAGAGCGCAGTGAAGAACTGGGCTAAGAACAAACAGACAGCAGGGGAAACTGATCCTAATAGTATTTATAAAAAAGTAACGCCGTTATTTGAAATTACGAATGAAGGTCCTAATAAAACGGCAGGCTTTGAAGATTTAGGTTACACATATTCTGGTTTTGAGTTCTTTAATCGAATTTCAGGCAAACAGGATATTCCTGGCTTAGACACTCAATTAGAAGGTCAAGCAGTTGCGATTTTTGGTAATGGCTTTGGTACAGAAAAATCTGTTTTATATTTCATTGATGCTTATACAGGTGAAAAACTTCATCAAATTGTACTAGATCCAAAAGGATTAGGTGCAGGAACGCCATCTATTGTTGTGAATAAAGATGACATCACAGGTGGTCAAAAAATTGATCGTATTTATGTCGGTGATTATTCGGGCACTTTGTATAAAATTGATTTTCCAACCAGTGATTTCAAAGCCAATGATGTTACTGTGACGGCATTATTTAAAACGCCAGAGACTAATTATGGACAGTCAGCTATTTCTGTGAAACCTTTAGTGGTTAAGGCGCAGAACTCCAATTTATATCGTGTGTTTTTTGGTACAGGGATGGCAGCAAGTTATGATTTAGATCGTTATAAACATTCCTTAGTGACACATGGTATTTATGGTATTACGGATCTTGCCAATGGTGTGCCAGCAAATTCTAGAAAATTTGCGAATGAGTCTAATAGATCTTTGACGCCAGCATTAACAGTGGCTAATTTGAAGAAAGGTCGAGTGAATTATGCTGAGGGTGTATTGCCTGATTATGAAAAATTAGATCGCTATGAGTTGGAGCTTAACACACCAACTAAGCCAAATATCGACAATACAGGCAATAAATATGAAGATGGATGGTACGTGATTCTATCTGCGGACAATCCTGGCATTAAAAACTCTACAGGTACTAATAGTGAAGTGGGTGAAATTGGTTCTGGTGAACGTGTGATTTTAAATCCACAATATGATTCTAGACATGATGCTGTAGTATTTTCTACATGGGGTGTTAGAGAACGTGGTGATTTTTATGATGATGCAGTTAAAAATGATCCATGTGTTTCGGATTTAGCATTTGGTAAAGTATTATCATTTTATGCGGGTACAGGCGGTGGTTCTTTTGAAATAGGGATCGCAAATGCAGGTAAAACTGGCACTGCAGAAGGAACATTGACTGGTGATGATGTTGAATCTGCACCTGAAGGTAATACTGAAACTAAATTAGAAGATCTTGAGATTGAAGTTCAGGAAGAATTGGAAGAAGCGGTAGATGCTGAGAACAGTACATATGAAACGGATCGTGATAAATCGGGTGTTTATTGTGTCGGTGGCATTAATGGACAATCTGAGTGTGTGGAAATTAAACGAACGGCTCCTGTTGGCAGTGATCCAATTCGATTAAGCATACAAACACTATTTAGCTCATAAATAATTGGGTGTAAAAATAAACCCTGATGATTTAATGAACTGCACCCCAAAAGTTGGACACAACTTTGGGGTGTTTTTATATGGCGAAGTATTCTTTTGATTTCAAATTAAAAGTTGTTAAGTTTTATCAAAAAGGAAATGGATATAGCTCTACAGCTGATCATTTTAATATTGATCACTCCACCGTTAAAAAGTGGGTCAAAGCTTATCAGTATCATGGTCAATCAGGGATTCAGCCAAGAACAACAAAACGATTATATTCTGCTGAATTCAAATATTATGTATTGAAGTTTATGTCAGATCATTATTACTCTGCCCGCGAAGCGGCTTCATATTTTAATATTCCAGCATTTACTTCTATATTAGAATGGCAATCACTGTTTAAAGAAGGTGGTTTGAGTGCACTTGAACCACGTCAAAAAGGAAGACCTAAAAAGATGAGATTGCCCAAAAAACCTGATAATCGCACTGAACAAGAAAAGTTGATAGATCAACTTCAAGCTGAATTAGCCTATCTTCGTGCGGAGAATGATGTGTTAAAAAAGTTTCAGGAATTGGACGAGAAGGAAGAAGCGCTCAGGCGCAAACAATCATCGCAGAAGAACTCAAAGTAAAGCATTCATTGTCATCGTTACTGAAAATCATGAATCTAGCCAAAAGCACTTATTACTATCATAAGGCAGTATTGGCTAAGCCTGATTCAGATGAAAGCCTTAAAGCAAGGATAACAGCCCTTTTTCATGAGCATAAAGGTCGATATGGTTATCGTCGCATCACTGCGATATTACAAAAAGATTTCCCCATTAACCATAAAAAAGTTCAAAGAATCATGCGATTACTGAATCTTAAATCTTTAGTAAGACCGAAGAAATACCAATCTTATAAAGGAAAAGTTGGAAAAATAGCGAAGAATATTTTGAAGCGTAATTTTAAGGCTCAAAGGCCCAACCAAAAATGGGTAACAGATGTCACAGAGTTTAAAGTGAACGGTGAAAAGCTGTATTTATCTCCGATTTTAGATCTATATAATCAGGAAATTATTAGCTATGAAGTTGCTAAAAACTCCAAATATGAGTTGGTGGGTAAAATGCTGAATAAGGCATTGAAGCATTTAAAGTTACATAAGAAAGGACGCAAGAAACTGATTTTACATTCTGATCAAGGTTGGCAATATCAAATGAAACAGTACCAACAATCTTTAAAAGATCACAAAGTTAGACAAAGCATGTCACGCAAAGGCAATTGCTATGATAATGCTGTGATTGAGAACTTCTTTGGTGTTTTGAAATCAGAGCTATTTCATGTGAAAAAATTTGAATCTATCGATCAATTAGAGAAAGAGATTCATGAGTACATCGATTATTACAATAATGATCGAATTAAGCTCAAACTAAAAGGACTGAGTCCGATAGAATATCGAAATCAGTCCTTGTCTTTATAATTTATAAACTGTCCAAGTTTATGGGGTCAGTTCATAAATCATCAGGGTTTTTCTTTATCTAATATTTATATTATGGGTCAATTAGAGAGACAACCCTAAGCCTTTAGCAACGCTTTCACCATAAGCTTGATCGGCTTTTAGGAAATGTGCAATTTGTGCTCGTTGAATATATTCATCAATACCTGTCATTGATCCCACGATGTTATCAATCAACAATTGCTTTTGTTCATCATTCATTAAGCGGAATAAATCACCTGCTTGGCTATAGTAATCTGTATCTTCACGATGATCATATTGATAAACCGCACCATCTTGATCTTTGTTATAAGCAGGATTTTTTTGGTTGGTTTGTTTTGGTGCATTATCAAAGCTATTTGGCTCGTAGTTTGGTGCACTGCCTTGATTGCCATCAAAACGCATCGATCCATCACGTTGGTAATTATGATACGGGCATTTTGGCGCATTTACTGGCAACTGCTGATAATTTGTACCAATGCGATAGCGTTGAGCATCCGCATAAGCAAATACGCGACCTTGCAACATGCGATCTGGTGATAAACCTGTACCAGGAATCACATTGCTTGGCGACATTGCCACTTGTTCAACATCTGCGAAATAGTTATCAGGGTTACGGTTTAACACAAACTCGCCCACTTCGATTAATGGATAATCTTTGTGTGACCAAACTTTTGTGACATCAAAAGGATTTTCAGCACGATTTGCAGCGTCATTTTCGCTCATTACTTGGATGTAAACACCCCATTTTGGATAGTTGCCTGATTCGATTGCGTGGTATAAATCGTCTTGTGCGTAATCAGGGTTTGTACCGCCTAATGTTTCTGCATCTTTTGGATGAATATTTTTGATGCCTTGCTTGGTTCTAAAGTGCCATTTGATCCAAGTGCGCACACCATCTTTATTCACTAAGCTATAAGTATGGCTACCATAACCATGCATGTGACGGAAACCATCTGGAATACCACGATCAGAGAACAAGATTGTCACTTGATGCAATGATTCAGGCGATAAGGACCAGAAATCCCACATAGCACGAGGCGATTTCAAGTTGGTGCGAGGATCACGTTTTTGTGTATGAATAAAATCAGGGAATTTAATGGCATCACGAATGAAGAATACAGGTGTGTTGTTACCCACAACGTCAAAGTTTCCTTCTTCCGTATAAAATTTCACAGCAAAACCACGAGGATCACGTGCTGTATCTGCTGAACCACGTTCACCACCAACTGTAGAGAAACGCACAAACATCGGTGTTTCTTTGCCAATTTCCGATAAGAATGACGCATGTGAATATTTTGTAACATCACCTGTTACAGTGAAAATGCCATGTGCACCACCACCTTTTGCATGAACACGGCGTTCTGGAATATTCTCACGATTAAAATGCGCTAATTTTTCAACTAAATGATAATCTTCTAATGAAACAGGGCCACGGCGCCCAGCTGTGATAGAGTTTTGATTATCTGCGATTGGTGCGCCACTTGCGCTTGTTAAAATTGTTTTGCTCATGAACATTTTCTCCCTGAGTTAAGTTAATATTTATTGAGGAATGGCTAGATTCTAGTGAATGAACGCAGTGCTGGCTAATTAAGAGTTTATCTCTCTCTTATAAAATAAATTTATTATTAACTTGTTAAATATGTGGATAACTTTTTTAAATTATCTTGTGTTATAAAATATTTTGTTAAATATTAATATCATAGATTTTTGGTTGAATTATTTGATATAAATAATGCTTATTATTGAATTGCATAATGATGATGAAACTTTATGAGATAATGAGAGTATTTTATAAAATGCGATTAGGAAGATACTAATGATAACTTTTAGAAAATCTTTGCTTGCAGCTTCGTTATCCATGCTCCCCATGTTTGCTTATGCTCAAGTGGAATCAATTAATCTCGCAAAATTCAATGATCAAGAGACGATCACTGTATTTTTTGAATCTCCACAAGTCTTTAAAACGGATCAATTACAGAACTTATTTAAAATTGATCAATATGATTATGATGATTGGGTCAGAAAACCATATACAAAAGGCAAATGGCACTTAAGCAAAGATGGTTATCGATTATCTTATTATCCTGTAGGTGCAGGTGATTATCACATCAGTTCAGGCGAGTTTAAAGATCGTAATAATAATTCTTACAGTGAATATATTTATCTTGGTAAGGATTCTGAAGCGGTGAAGATCGTTGGTCGTGGCCCCGTGATGCCATTGAATCAGGGCACATTACCATTAGAGATGATTGGTACAGATGAAGTCGATATTGAATTTTTTAAAATTGATAATTTGCCGAGATTTTTAGATCAATATTATATTGGCTCGAACATTGATCGTTGGGATTTGAATCGTGCTGTGAAGGAAATGACGCCAGAAGGTATTTTCCGTTATAAAATTCCCAATAATGTTCCACGTGAAACGAAATCTTTCCACAATGTTCCTGTGGATAAGAACATTCAATCAGGTGCTTATATTGTAACAGTGAGCCCCTCAGGACAGATTGAGCGCACATTAGATACTCGAATTTTATTCATCACAGATATGGGATTGCATGCACGTTTGTACCCCAATAAAACTGTGATTGTGGGCAATTATTTTACATCAGGGAAACCTGTTGATGGTGCTGTGGTTGAAGTTTGGCGCAATGAGAAAGGACAAGTGAAGATTACAGAAGATCTCTGTATGTTTGATTATGGCATTTGTGAAATCCAACAGAAATTGTCACGTGATGATATTGTCGTCGCAAAATATGGCAATGAAGTTTCGATCTTGCCATTGAAGGAAATCGCCCTAGATCTCAATGATTTTGCCGTGGATGGTAAAGTTTACAGTGATCAAGTTGCGTATGTTTACAGTAACCGAGAATTGTATCGCCCAGGTGAATCTGTGCCTGTGAATATTGTGTTGCGCGATCAAGATGGTAAGGTTTTACCTCAACAGCCGATTAACATTAAATTGATCAACCCTGAAAATAAAGTTGTGTACGAAAATACATTAGAAGCGACAACGGATGGTTTTTATAGCACATATTTATATACAAATGCGGATGATAAAACTGGTCGCTGGCGTGTAGAAGCGCGAACAGATGCAACATCTGCTAAGCCAAATGGTGAGCTTCCTCTGTTCATTGAAGAGTTTATGCCAGAACGAATGGAATTAACATTATCAGGTGTGAAAGATAACTATGATATGAAGGATTCTATTGATCTGAAAGTGGATAGCCGTTATCTATTTGGTGCGCCTGCAAAAAATAACGATTATACCGTTCAAGGTAAATTGACGGTGAATCGTACACCTTTTGCGGCTCACAAAGATTGGTATGTGGGTAAAACATCTTTTCCATCAGAATTTATCCCTGATGAAATCAAATATGATCAGCAATTGAATGCGGAAGGTCATGCAGAGCATCCTTTATATTTGGGCTTAGAAGGGCCATTGGCGAAGAATATTTCTGCTGTATTAGGATTAAAAGGTGATGTGACAGTGCTCGACAGTGGCACAAGTGGCATCTCGCGTAGTTTTAAAACGAGTTTTTGGCCAACGCAGCCAGTACCAGTAATTCGTCCAATGTTTGGCAAAGATGATTTAAGCTACGGTTCTGAAGCTAGTTTTGAAATTTTTACAGCAAATATGGCGGGCAATTTAGGCAATGCCGAGTTAAAGTTAACACTTCGTTATAAAGATGATGCTTGTACTTGGGTTTATAATCCAAATTCTGGTTGGGATTGCCATGAGAATTATAAATATCAAATTCGTGAACAAAAAGTGATTAAAACGAGCCGTGATGCTGTGGAATATTCAATGTCGCCAAATAGTTGGGGCAACTATATTTTAGAAGTGGAAGATTTGGCTTCTGGCATGGTGACGCAATATCCGTTCAGTGCAGCATGGCGCAATACTTCATCAGGACAATTGCCCGCCGTTAAACCTAATGCTTTGGCATTAACAACTGATAAAGCTACATATACAACGGGCGAAACCATAAAATTAACAATCGATGCACCTTTTGCAGGTAATTTAACGTTGATGATGGAAGGTTCTGATCTTTTATATTCTAAAAACTTAGAAGTGAAACAAGGTAAAAATAATGTTTCCATTCCGATGGAAAAACATTGGAATCGTCACGATTTATATTTATCAGGTTTACTCTTATCCAAAACTAAGCAAGATGAAGTGGTTCGTTCTTTGGGTTTAATTCCAATTCATTTGAATCGTTTGGATCGTAAATTAGAACCAAAATTATCATTCGATGCGATCGCATTACCTGATCGTAAAACTACTGTGAAAATTGAAGTGCCAAATGTTGCTAAAAATGAGCAGCTTTATGCAACAGTGAGTGTAACGGATCAAGGCATTTTGAATATGATTCCTATGGAAAGTGAATCAATTTTTGATGCCTTCTTTAAGCACCGTAAATATCAGATCGACATCATTGATTATTATAATCGTTTATTCAAACGTGGTGCTTATTCGATGTTGGTGCCAAAATTTGGTGGCGATGGTGAAGTTCAAGGCGAAGAAGCATCTGCTGATAATATGACAGAAATGAAAACTGTGTCATTAATGAGCTCGTTGATTGCTTTGGATGATAAAGGTCGAGGAGAAGTCGCTTTTGATCTGCCTGATTTTAATGGTGAAGCAAAAGTTGTAGTGAAAGTATTCTCGAAAGAGCGCGTGGGTGAATTTGATCAGCAAATGACGATTCGTGCACCGATCGTTGCAGATGTGATCACTCCAAAATTTGTGCGTGTGGGCGATGAAACCAATTTATCTCTATCATTGCATAACATGAGTGGCAAAAATGATGATGTAAAAGTAACCATTTCCAGCGAGCAATTTGATGTGAAATTGGATGAAACGGTACCATTAGCAGATGGCGAAGGTGCTTATCGTTTGATCCCAATTTCATTGCCAACCTTTACAAACTTTGCAGAAGTTGAATTGGCGATTGATTCGAGTGATTACCAAGCAAAACGTACTTATCGAATTGGTACAGATGCGGTTTCTGTTAAGACAACAGAATATGTGCGTAACTTATTGACGAAAGATTCTGTGTGGCAACAGCCTGCCAATCGACAAAACTATGCGAAAGGGTTCACTGAAAACTTCACTGTTTCTCATCATCCTTTCATTAATGTATTGTCATATACAGATGGATTATTTAGCTATCCTTATGGTTGCACAGAGCAAACAACAAGTCGCGCATTTCCTTGGTTATTCAAATCCAACCAGTTATTGAATGCGGAAAAACAAGCGGTTTATACAGCATATGTTAAAAACCAAGAGATGAATAATGATGTAACGCCAACGCTAGAATACGCAGCTTGGGAACAAGAAATGATGCGTGATACAGTGAAGCGTTTATTGGATCGACAACACCATGATGGTGGTTTTGCTTTCTGGTCAACGGGCAGCAGTTATTTCCCATCATCTGTTTATGCTTTGGATTTTTTAGCACAATTGGCGAAACAAGACCCGACATTGGTGCCACAAGAAAGTTTGGAAAAAGGTTTTAAATATGTGAAAAACCGTTTATCAGAAACTTATAAGAGCCATTCTAATCGTGGATCATCATATTTGAGTGAATATCATCTCAATAATTTAAGTTATGGTATTTGGCTGTTAGCAAGAGAAGGTCAAATTTTCAGTGCTGATATTGCCTTTATGAAAGGTTTTGATTACACCATTAGCCCATTGAGTCGTGTTTACTTAGCAGGTGCAAATTTGATTTTAAGTGATCAAAAAACGGCTAAGCAATATTTAGCGAACCTCGATTTTAACAATTGGGAACGTGGTTTTGGTACTTATCAAACGCGTGTTTCTGCATTGGCATTATCCATTGATGTATTGAATCAAATGACGGATCGCGGTTTGTTAGACAATGGTAGATTGGCACAACAGTTGAACATGGATTTAATGTCTGCTTTGGATCAAAAGCAATATTTCAGCACGCAAGAGCGTTATGCATTGATTAAAGTTGGTTTAGCTGTGTCCAAAGAGCCATCGGAAGTGAGTTTAAATCTAAATGATCAGCAAAAAGATGTTGTAACGAATCAACCGATGTTGATTAATGATGTGCAATCCATCAGTGCGAATGAAGATATTTTTTATGAATATCAGATTTCAGGTTATCCAAAGCATGCTGTAGATTCTCGTAATTTTAAAACAGAATTTAATAAAAGTTATTGGATCGGCCCAACCAATACATTGGATGTGGGTGATCGTTTTGTTGTGTATTTAACGATTAAGTCGAAGAAAAATTTACCGAATGCATTGTTAGTGGATTATATTCCAACGGGTTTCACTTTGGTGAATCCAAACTTATTAACAGATGATGTGGATACATTTTATGAACAATATGATTTGACGAATTTAACTCGTTCAGTGTTGGAAAATGAAGAATATCGTTTTGATCGTTATGTTGCAGCATTTAATTTAAAAGCAGGTCAGGAATATCGTTTTGCTTATATTTTAGAGGCACAAGTGCCTGGTGAATACCAAATGCCTGTGACAATTTTGGAAGATATGTATATTCCAGAATTGCGCAATTTAATGGTGGCGCCACAAACTTTGAAGATTAGAGCCCAGAAATAACAATATAACCTAAAAACTTGTTATGAACTGCACCCCAAAAGTTGGATACAACTTTGGGGTGTTTTTGATTGGATGGATGCTCAATTTTTCCGAGAAGATAATATCAACAAACATGCAAAGATCATGATAATGCCGACCCAGCCAAGTGTCGCGATCTTTTCACCAATTAAAATAGCTGCAAAAAATGCGGCAACAACAGGTTCAAACAGAGTCAATGTTGTGGCATAACTGGCAGAAACTGTTTTTAATCCATAGCCAAACAAGATATAGCCTAGAAACATTGGGATCGCTGCCATATAAGTCACAACATAGAGATTACGCACTTCATCGAATAAGTTTTGTGCAGTCCAAAATAGCGATGGAATTAAGATAAATGCTGCTAAACCAAAAATACTGCCCATTGCTGCTTTAGCATCGAAGCCTTGATTGATGAACTGTTTCGCTGCCCATGAATATGTGCTGTAGGTTGCACCAGCAACTAAGCCTAAAATAATGCCCAAAGGTTTATTTAAAGCAGTGACCGCGTCAGCTGTATTACTCGCATGATTCTCGCTTAATGTTAATAAAACAACGCCGACTATTCCCAAAATAAAGCTAATCATCCAGCGAATGGATAAGGATTGATGATTAAATAATTTCTCTAATAATGCGGAGAAAATGGGTGATGTGCCAATGGAAATCACTGTGCCAATCGTGATGCCTGCATAATGCATGGATGAATAAAAGGCTAAGGGATAAATTGCGACAGATAATACACCTGCCATTAATAGAAAACGCTGTTGTAATATTGCCCGCCAATATTTTTGGATAGATTTTTTGGCAATGAATGCTTGTAATAATCCACCAAAGCCCATAGCAAATGCGCCAATCGCTAAAGGACTGACGTTAGGTGCATAAGCTGCCGCTGTGCCTGTTGTGCCCCAAATTAAAGCTGCTGCCAATACAGCTAAAGAACCAAGATAAGCTTGAATATTCATAGAAAAATGCATTAAAAATACGATGCTATGAGATTAAGATAAATATTCAATAAATGGAATATTCTATGAATAACATTTTCTATTTACACTGTTTTTGTCTATGATTAGCCCTCGTTTAATCATGAATGATTGAGATTTAAGAGGGAAATGATGGTTAAAGCAGATGCTATCTATTTTAACGGTAAGATCTACAGTGTAGATGCACATGATACTTTTTATTCAGCAATGGCTATTGCAGAAGGGACAATTGTCGCAATGGGCGATGATGAAGCTGTATTGCAGTATCAAGATGAATCGACGCAATTGATAAATTTGCAGGGGCAATTTGTGATGCCAGGCTTGGTGGATTCGCATCTTCATCCTTTTTGGGGTGCTTCTCAATCTTTAAGTTGTGATTTAAAACATCAAGCGTTGAGCAAACAGGAAGTATTGGCAAAAATTACCAGTTATACAGAGCGCTATATATCAGAGCATAAAGATGGATGGATCATTGTGCGTGGTTGGATGCAGCCTGATATGTTGCCAATAGGCAGCGAATTAACATCTACAGATCTTGATGAAATTTCACAAGATTATCCCATCATAGTGTTTTCTAATGATTGTCATTTATTAGTGTGTAATGGTTTAGCTTTACGATCATTTCAAACTGTGGATATTACACAAGATGCTTTGGCTAAAGGTGTTTTAGAAGATGGTCCTGCGATGCAGGCTTTTGATGAAATTACACGATATTCGGCGGATTATGCGTTGAAAGTTGCCAGAAAAGCACAATCCTTATTGAATGAACAAGGCGTAACAACAGTGATGGATGCACGAGCGGATGCTGTAACATTCAGGGCATTTCGATCTTTGGCGCTCTCAAATGAACTAACATTACGAGTGTTGGGTGCGAAAGAAATTCCCGCGAAAACATTTGCCACGATGACAATGATTCCTGAAGCCATTGCCGCAACTCAAGAATTTATGGCAGAATTTTCACAGAAACAAACAGCATTACAGCCGACCACAACGATCTCACATATTAAATTCTTCATTGATGGTGTATTGCAAGCGCCATTACATACTGCATTATTGAGAAAGCCTTATCATTTAGATGGCATTGAACAATATGGTGATTGTTACTATGACAAAGCATTGCTCACAGAATTATTGAGCCAAACGAATCGATTGGGCTGGCATCCTCACATGCACACAGTGGGTGATGCGGGTATTGATTTTGCTTTGGATTGTATTGAAGGATCTCAAGAAAAACTCCCAAATTTAGAAGTGCGAGCTGGGTTTGCGCACAATGAATTAACGGCGCCAGATCATTATCCGCGTTTTCGCCAATTAAATGTGATTGCTACGCAATCCCTACAATGGGGCGCAATTTGTGATGAGACAGATGCAACCTTCACCGCATTATTGGGTGAAGAACGCATGGCATATTTTGAATGTGCAGGGCGCTTTTATGATGCTGGTGTGAAAGTTGCATATGGCAGTGATTGGCCGATTGATCATTTGGATTTATGGGCACATTTCCAATTAGGGATAACAAGACAACTGATGGATTGTGATTACCAACATGTCAATGATCGACAATTAACCGCTAAAGAGGTTTTGCGTTCAGCTACGATAGATGCGGCTTATATGTTAGGGCAGGAAAAGAATATTGGCTCATTGGAAACAGGCAAATTTGCAGATTTTATTGTATTGGATCAAAATCCATTCGTAATAAATTGCAAAAAAATTCATACAGTTAAGGTAAATCAAGTTTTTGTAGGTGGAAAATCTATAAAAATTTTATAGAAACACTTGACAGATCATGAAAAAAATATAAAATGAGCACCTCACTTGCCGGAGTGGTGGAATGGTAGACACGGAGGATTCAAAATCCTCTGCCTTTAAAAGCGTGAGAGTTCGAGTCTCTCCTTCGGTACCACGGATATTAAAACCCAGTCTTTGACTGGGTTTTTGCACATTTAGGTATAACGAAAAATAAGTATTAATACATTAGCTACCAATAATAAAAAAACATAAAGTTGGAATATGCAAATATGTACTAAGTAGAGCAAAATACAATTATGAGTTATGATGGTTTTCTTATAAACCTTGTAAATTCATAGATCTTTTATTCTTAAAATTAATACTATTTTGGAATTTTATAATGGCAAAAACTGATTTAACTTCTTCTATACATGAGCGACAAAACATTTTGAATAATAAATTTGTTTTGGAGCAAACTGAGAAGTATTTAGAGTTAGGTGGCTTTAAATATCGTGGTGAAACTGTTTTTACCAAACAACAAGTAGCGCAATTATTTGATATTAGCGAAGTCACTATTGAACGATATTTAGCTAATCATGCAGATGAGTTAAAAAATAATGGTTATATAGTTCTAAAAGGAAAGAGTCTTAAAGAATTCAAAGAGTTGGATAATGGTACCCTCATCAATGAGGGTACCAAAATATCAATAATAGGCTTATTTACATTTAGAACTGTTCTTAATATGGGCATGTTGTTGACAGAAAGTGAAAAGGCTAAAGAATTACGATCTAAAATTTTGGATATCGTCATAGATGTAATGATGCAAAAAACAGGTGGTGAAACAAAATATATTAATCAACGAGATGAAAATTATTTGCTTTCAGCATTACAAGAAGAAAATTACCGTAAACTATTTACAGATGCTGTAGAGCAATATGTAGAAGGAAACCAATGGAAATTTGCAAGGTTTACTAATTTAATTTACCAAAGTATTTTTCATGAGAATGCTACTGAGTATAAGAAAATCCTGAAGTTGGCAGCGAAAGATAAAATAAGAGAAACGATGTATTCAGAAATTTTAACTCTAATTGCTAGTTTTGAATCAGGGTTAGCACATGAATTTAAATCAGAATCAAATCGAATAGGTAGGAAGCTTTCTCAGCAAGAGGCTGAAAAAATTATTTTAGAATTTGAATGTCATCCTTTATTTTTACCTTTAATTTTAGATGCTAGAACAAAAATGGCAAGTAGAGACCTTTGTTTTCGGGACGCCTTACATCATAAACTGGAAGATTATATTCGCTCAGTACCAGAAATGGATTTTGAAAAATTTTTGGGAGAGAAAAGTAAGTCACTAGAAGAACAATTGAGTGATCCAGACACATTAAATGTCTTTAGAAGATTAAAAGATCGATAATTCATCGAGAGGTAATGTTGTGACAAAATTGCAATTTTTCTATTTTGATGTTCATCACTGTATTTTGACACACGATTGGATTATACAAAATACTGGAGGGCGAGAAGGTATTTTAAATATTGGTTATTTAGAAAGTCCATTAGAACATATTCAGAATGATGACTATTATCCTTCAATGACTGATAAATTAACTCATCTTGTGTATGCAATTAATAAAAATCATGCATTTAATGATGGTAATAAAAGGTCATCCTTAGCCTTGGGGGCATACTTTTTGAAAATTAATGGGTATGACTTTATTATTAATATTTTTGTCCAAAAAATGGAAAATATCGCAGTACTAGTCGCTGATAATGTGATTAGTAAAGAACTATTATTCGAGATTATAGACTCTATTTTATATGAAGATGATTACTCTGAAGAATTGAAATTGAAGATCTATCACGCGATGAGTAGCATTACAAAATTATAAAATAAATTTCTTTGTTCAAAAATAGTACCAACTAAGCCTTATTTGATTGTTCTCTAAATTACGTTAAATATAGCCATATTAATGGATTTGGTACTGTAGAGTTATATGAAATACCCCTTACAATCTCTCCTTCGGTACCAAACAAAAGCTCTAAAGCCCGCTAAACAGCGGGCTTTTTTGCATCTATTAAGCGATTAAAAGTACTTCAAATATATTTTTATAACATATTGAAAGCTGTAACGATCAGAGTAGAATACCTCGCAAAATAATCTGGATATTATTTGATCATGATGTGTGGCGATATATTTTTAAGTCCGTAAAATATAAGACTTACAATGAGTTAGTTGTATTTGTGGGAATTGATGCATGAAAAAGTTAGTGAGAAGCTGTGGAATCATTACGATTGCGATGATATTGGCGAGTTGTCAGACTTTTAATCGAGAGCATGGTTATGGGATCATTGATTATGGCAATCCAAACAGCGAGCTTTTAAAAGCAAAAATGCAGCAATTATTGACGGACAAAAATACTGTTGTCAGTATTGTCCAATTTGGTGATGCACATACTTCTACAGGTTATTTTACGCAGACTTTTCGTCAGTTAATGCAACATCGTTTTGGTAATGCTGGTATAGGTTGGGTCACACCCGTTGGTATTACTGAACAAAAAGATATTGCTGTCAAACGTAGTGCTTATCAATGGGATGTTGTTAGCAGTCATTCAGCCATACAAACAGATTTTCCAATGGGTGGTTATATCGCTAAACCTAAGCGTAATGGCGCGGAAATTAAAGTTGTATTAAATTCGGCTAAACGTGAAAAAGGTTTGTGGGATATTCGTTTGATGGTGAAAGGTAAAACGACTGTTCCAGTTTCTATCATTGATGCAAATGGACGAGCAGATCTCACATATAGCATGTTGAATCTCGCCCCGAATCAGTGGCGCGTAATGAATGCAGTCACCACAATGCCATTTACCATTAAAGCAGATAATCAGGTGGAACTGGGTGGATTATGGTTGCAAAAACATGATGAAGCTGGTGTGATTGTTTCAGCCATTGGTATGAAAGATGCACAGTTGGCTTCATGGAATCAATGGTCGCCACAATGGTTGTCAGAATTACAAACGACGAATAGTGATTTAGTTATTTTAGAATATGGTACGAATGAAGCACTGGATACAAATTTAGATGTTAAAGAGTATCGTAAAAATCTAGTATCGAGCGTGAAGCGAATCCGTAAACAATTACCTAATGCCGTAATCTTATTATTAAGCCCACCAGATTTAATGGTGAAAGGCAAAGCTCAAGGTTCATGTGCTGAGCGTGTGCCAGTATCCTATGAAAAGGTTAAAACAACTCAAATGGAAGTTGCTCGCTCTGAAAGCCTTTTATATTGGGATTGGCAGAAAGCAATGGGCGGCAGCTGTAATATATCAAAATGGTATGTGGAAGGCTTGGCTGAGAAAGATCTGGTTCATTTAACATCATTAGGCTATGAAATTAGTGCGGAGATGTTATATAAGTCTCTATTGAAATATTGGGGTATTTCTAAGTAACTAAAATATTGTGTATAAGAAAAACCAATCCATATGAAGATTGGCTTTTCGTATAGTTAGAAATTGAACTTATCTAATTTTGAGTGATAATTCACCTGCACCTGCGACAGAGCCTATTAAATGATCATTAGGATTGACTGCACCAACGCCTTCTGGTGTGCCTGTCATAATAATATCCCCAGGTTGTAACGTATATAATGTGGATAAATGCTCAATAATTTCATTCACATTCCAGATCATATTATTCAAATTAGAAGATTGACGAATTTCGCCATTCACTGCTAATTCAATGGTACCTTCTGTAATTTCTCCTGATTGTGCAATTGGCACAATTTCGGAAATGACTGCGGCATTTTCAAAGTCTTTTGCAATATCCCAAGGATGACGATTATCTTTTGCTTTGGCTTGAAGATCACGGCGTGTCATATCTAATCCACATGCATAGCCAAAAATATGATTGATGGCTTCAGCTTGTGAAATATTTGCTCCAGCTTTACCGATGGCCACCACAAATTCCATTTCATAATGGAAATTTTGCGTGCGTGTTGGATAAGGAATCGTTGCATCATTAGGTACATAACTGCTTGGGTGTTTTAAAAAATAAAAGGGTTCTTGCTGGCTTTTATCCACAGTTGTTCCCATTTCTTTAGCATGTGCCATGTAGTTACGGCCAACACAAAATATGCGATGAATTGGGAAAAATTGCGTACTGCCTTTGATGGGAATCGAGGCAGGCTCAGCAGGCGGAAAAATATATTGTTTTGTCATTATTGCTCCTTTGGTGAAGCTTTTAATATAAACCATTTAATTATGATGATAAATCACTGTGAGTGACTAGATTGGTGCATTAGTTGATAAATAATAATAGAAGCAACGAGCATGATGATTACATTAAAGAATAGGCTGTGAATAAATGCAGTTTGAAATTGTGACAGAATAGAATGATCCATAGTGGTTTGTAAGTATATTTGCATAATTGTGCTGACAATTGCAGCGCCGATAGCAGCGCCAATTTGTTGTAAGGTTGCCGTTAATCCTGATGCAATACCAATTAAATGTAATGGTACAAAGCTTAAGGTCCAATTTAGAACGGGCGTCATAATCATCCCTTGTGTAAAACCGATGATCATCATGATGGGAATGAGAGCGTAAGGTGATAATTTTGTGGCAAAGTAGGCATTCATCAGAATTAAAATGAGATAAGAGAAAGTATAAGCAAGGGCTCCAATGAATAGCGTACGATTACCATAGCGTGCTTGCCATTTTGGTGTCATTAATGATGATGCAACAAATCCTACACTTGCTGGCATGAATAATAATCCTGCTTGGAATGGATTGAGATTAAAGCCTGATTGATAAAAGAGTGCAATACTCATTGGAAAGGCGCTAGATGTTGAATAGATGCAAAGTATAGCGATAGCACCTAAAATAAATGAGTGGTTTTTGAATAGAGTTAAATTAAAAAGTGGGGTGCGTTGTATTTTCATATAATGTTGTTCATGTAATATAAATAAATATAAGGTTGTAATACCTAACATTAACATGATGGTACTACGGACATTCCATCCCCAAATAGGTAAGAGAACAATGGGGAGTAAAAATAAACAAATGCCTGATCCAGAGATTACAACACCTAATAAATCTAAACTGAGGTTTTGTTTTAATTGAGGATCTTGTAAATGACAAGAGCAGATGATAGCAATGATACCAATCGGAACATTAATGAGGAAAATGGTTCGCCAGCCTAAATTGAAGATATTCCACTCTATGAGAAAACCACCTAAAACTTGCCCTGCAATTGCAGCTAAACCTAAGCTCATCCCCAGATAAGCAAAAGCTTTTTTGGCTTGGTGATCATCGAAGTTACTGCGGATACTGGCATAAACTTGTGGGAAAAGTAGGGCAGATGATAACCCCTGAAAGAATCTCGCAATGATTAAGATTAATGGTGTTGTGGCAACAGCACATAATATGGATGTGATCATAAAGCAGAACATTCCGATCTGATATAAATGTCGGCGACCATAGATATCGCCCAAGCGACCACCTGTAATCAATAGTATTCCAAACGCTAATTCATAAATGACTAAAACTAAAGTGACTTCCACTAAATTAGCGGATAAAGAGCGTTGAATACTCACCATGGCGATGTTAACTACAAAGAGATCAAATATGGTGATGAACCCAGCGAGTATTAATGCAAGGAGTGCATAGCGTTGTTGAGGTTGCATGATACGTCCTGATTATTATAAAAAGCATACTATAATCTTGACTTTAACATGGTACAATTTTGTCAATTATACTAGTACTAATAGGCATATGATGAAAAATCGACGTGAAAGAACCAATCCAGAATTGGCCAATTTTTTAAAGACAAAGCGGGAAAGTTTAAATCCTGAATCGTTTAATATTCCGCGTACAGGTAGAAGGCGAACGCCAGGCTTAAGGAGAGAAGAGGTTGCTGCGTTATCAGGCGTTGGTTTAACTTGGTATACTTGGTTAGAGCAAGGCAGAAATATTGGTGTTTCTACACAATTCTTAGATAATTTATCTAAGGTGTTTCAGCTCAACAATGCTGAAAGAGAACATTTATATCTCTTGGCGCATATGCGATCACCGTTAGCAACAGGCGAAACACAGCATCAAGTCCCTGCTGTGATTGAGAAAATTATGTCAGTATTGCCCCATAATTATCTCTGTTATGTTTTGAATCTTCACTGGGATATTTTAGGGTTTAATCAGCAAGCGGATGAATGTTTTCAATTCTCAGAGTTGGCGCAAGCTGAACGCAATTTTTTGTGGCAACTATTTTTGAACCCGCATTACCAAAAATTACTAGCAGAATGGGAGAAGGATGCCTATTTATTACTATCAAGCTTTCGTAGGGATTATGCAAGATCGCAGAATAATTCTTACGTTCAAGAGATGATTGCATCACTTTCTAGACAATCACCAATATTTAATAATATGTGGCATCAATATGAAATTTATCAATCTTGTACAGGGCAGAGAGCATTGAATAAGAATGGTGAAATAGAGCTTTATGATTATACATCATTGATTTTTGATTCTGAGAAACATCAGAGGCTAATCATTTATGCCCCTAAAGATGTTTGATCGTGGTAATTTTTGAATTAAAGGCGATTGAACGATTTCAAAGTTTGTCAGATCCTACGAAACTTAGCACCAGAGGATAATCAAAAGTACCATTAATAAATGGCTGATTATCGAAAGATTTTTCTTTGTTGTGGGCTTCCCAAAACATAGGTAATTCGTATAATATGCAGTTTGCAGGAGAGAGAGATTACCTCCGCCGAAGGCGCAAACTCCCATAAACGCTCAGGCTCATGTACTGCAATCATTTAATTGTGCCAACTGGAGAGAGAAACAATGTTTCCACCGAAGGAGCAAACAGCGCAAGCTGCATAAACTCTCAGGTATCAAGGACAGAGGGAGGGGCAAAATACTCAATAGGAGTTTTTGTGCTTTTCTATATTTATATTGTGGCCATCACAGCGGAGGCAATGTCAGGTGCGCTCGCCGCTGGTCGTAGAAACATGGATATGTTCGGCGTGGCGCTCATCGCGTTTTTAACAGCTTTGGGCGGTGGTACGATTCGTGACATTATTTTGGGCAATTATCCAATTTCTTGGACACAACATCCTCCATATATTTATCTCACCATTTCAGCAGGATTGCTCACCATGTTAGTGGCGCGCTATATGCAGAAATTAAATAATATGTTTTTAGTCTTGGATGCGATGGGATTGATTGCATTTACAATCATAGGTTGTAATGTTGCATTGAATTTAGAACCACAATATCACTACAGTACGATTGTTGTGATTATGGCAGGAATGATGACAGGTGTTGGTGGTGGTATTTTACGTGATATTTTATGTAATCGTACGCCACAAGTATTGCGTCATGAACTATATGCGAGTGTTTCGCTATTAGTTGCGCTATTATATCTTGGTTTAAAATATCTAGATGTGAATGAAAATATTAATATGGCTGTATCTTTTGTAGTGGGTTTAAGTATTCGTTTAGCTGCAATTTACTGGAATTGGTCATTGCCTGTATTTTCTTACTCACCGAATAAATGGAAATAAAAAAAGCCCCCGATATTTCAGGGGGCAATATAGTGAAGTCGGTGTTTTCTTATTGTTATGTAGTTAGTTTGTAACTAATATAATTACCTTTTATTGAGACGAATTGCAATGTTTATAATGATAAATATTGTAATTTTGTGCATTTTTATAAAAAATTTTAAATTAACCACGTGATTAATTATGGTTTTTATATTGTATTGAGATAAATGTCAGCATCGCACCACAGAATATGATTTATAGATGTAAAATGAATCGGACATTTATTCAAAATAGGTAATTTATGATAGAAGAATTATTAATGAAATATGCCATTGGTAGTGGCACGATTATCATCGGCATGGTGCTGTATTTAATCCTCACAGTGATTGGTCGTAAATATAAAGAACAGAAAAAAGGTATTGCAGCACGCATTTTTAAATCAATTATTTTGTGTGTAATTGTAGCTGTCATCACACAATATGTCATGTTGGCTTTGGTGGAATTTGAGATCAAAGCGATCACGCCAAAAATGGTGAACCTGACATCCAGTATTTTGATCGTGATTATCTTAATGAATCGTCTATTTCAGATCATTAATCGTTTAGAAACAGCACAAATTAAGAAGCATGGTGATCCTACATCTGCAAAGATCATTGCAAGGGTGTTTAAAATTGCCATTTTCATGACGATTGTTCTCTTGTTTGGTGAGCATTTTGGGATGAGCTTATCTGGATTAATGGCATTTGGTGGTATCGGTGGTATTGCCATTGGTATGGCAGGTAAAGATATCCTGAGCAATTTCTTTTCTGGTGTAATGTTATATTTCGATCGCCCCTTTAATATTGGTGATTGGATCAGTTCACCAGATCGTCAAATTGAAGGCACTGTTGTAGAAGTGGGCTGGCGCTTAACCAAAATTATGACGTTTGATCATCGCCCTTTATATGTACCTAATGCTGCATTTTCATCCATTAGTGTAGAAAATCCAGGGCGTATGATTAATCGACGCATTAAAACGGAGATTGGCTTACGTTACGAAGATGCTGATAAAATCGGTGTAATCGTGAATGATATCCGAACGATGTTAGAGCAAAATATCAAAATCGACCAAAATCAGACATTATTGGTTTACTTCAATGATTTTGCAGACTCTTCCCTGAATATCATGATCTACTGCTTTACTAAAACTACAAAATGGGCAGAATGGTTAGCTGCACAGCAAGATGTTTACCTCGGAATTATTGAAATTGTACATAAACATGGTGCAGATTTTGCGTTTCCATCGCGTACGCTTTATGTGGAATCTGATAAAAATCCGATCAATGCTGTCGCAACGGGAGGAATGCAGTCATAACCATATTTGGGATGGAGAGAGTAAATGTTGGAGTATTTGAAGAGAAAAGGCGTGATGTGTTCATCACGAAGTTATTTTATTGATGCTTTGAGTTATATGGCACTGGGTCTTTTCTCATCACTGTTGATTGGTTTAATCATTAAAACCATCGGAACCAAGTTGTCAATTGATGTACTGATAGAGCTAGGTTCATTTGCGATGGATAGTAAAATTGTCGGCGCGGCGATTGGCGTTGCAGTTGCATATGCTTTAAAAGCACCGCCATTACTATTATTTGGTGCAGTGTTTGTGGGGGCTTTTGGTAATAGTATTGCAGGTGTTGCAGGTAGTTATTTTGCAGTTGTGGTTACGATTGAATTGGCAAAATTGCTCTATCAAACGACTAAACTAGATATCTTATTGATCCCATTTTTTATGATTATGATGGGGTATTTCAGTGCAACATTAGTTGGTGTACCGTTAAATGAGTTAATGAGTTATTTAGGCAATACAATTAATTGGGCGACAACGCAGCATCCATTTGTCATGTCTATGATTGTAGCAACAGTGATGGGATTGGCATTAACAGCACCGATCTCAAGTGCAGCATTATCTTTTATGCTGGGATTAGATGGTGTTGCAGCAGGTGCTGCTGTGATTGGTTGTAGTGCTCAGATGGTCGGTTTCGCAGCCATTAGTTATCGTGAAAATGGAATCTCAGGAGCAATCGCACAAGGCATTGGTACTTCTATGTTACAAATTGGAAATATTGTTAAAAACCCTTGGATCTTAGTTCCACCAACATTTGCAGGCTTGATCACAGCCCCCGTTGCAATTGTATTTTTTGAAATGATCAATAATAAAGCAGGTGCAGGAATGGGCACGAGCGGATTTGTTGGGCAATTCATGGCATTTGAAACGATGGGCTTTTCCATTAAAACGACATTATTAGTGGCAGTTTTTCATGTCTTATTACCGATCGCTATTAGCTTGTTGTTAGCCTATTGGATGCGTAAAAAATTGTGGATTAAAGAGGGTGATTTGATACTAAAATTAAACTAATCACGAGAGAATCAAGAGAGCGCGACTCAAATTAGAGCGGCGCTTTTTTTATTGCCGATGATGGTGTTATTTTGGCACAATGGCTGAGGCAACTGTACAGTCGAACGGCACAGGGTCAATGCTGTTACGATCATTTGCTTGATCATTCATGATTGTATTTGCCACGATGAGTTCTGCCATTCCATCATTGAAGCAGGATTCTGCTTTAAATTGTAGCAATACAAAAGGCGCAAACTCATACTCAACATAAACACGATCTTGATTAGAAGCATAAAGATCGCTAGGATGTAATGTGATGACAGGCGATTTGAGTAGATCTATGCCGTAATTGTTCGTAAACTCTGTCAATGTGAACCATTGATCTTTATGGTGAGTTTGAGTATTGCATGCTGTGAAACCGTCTGTGAGATCTTCTAGTTCACAGGCTTGATTGAACCATGCTTCTTTTTGCCCACGCTTTGCCCAATAAGCCGCTTCTGAGCTATCGATAGTAGGATCAATTTCTAGAATCTCTTGAGTCAGCGCTGTATATTCTCCATTGTTGAAAATTCCAATGCCAACAATCATAGGATGCCCAGAATGAGTACCTGTTGGATTTTCTGTGGTGATGTATTTATATAAAAGAGCGCCGTGATCGTTAATGGATAAAGGTTGAATTCTTGCATCCACCATGGAAGGACCTGTTGCAAATGCAAAAGATGATAATAACGAAACGAATATTAGTGATTTTCTCATGCTTATTGTTCCCTAAATATAAATCGAACATTAATTATTTTATATATGATGATCTAGGTTAGCATGGTTATGTCGAAATGATAACACTTCAATCTCAACCCAATCATTAGAGGATTGGGTTGAATAATTTCAAAGATTACAGCGTTGTAAAAATCTTATCTTCTGGCAAACGAGATTTTGGCAATTTTGCATTGTAATCATCTTCGCTTGCATAGCCGATTGTAACGGCAACGACAGAGTGTAGATCTTGGCTTGGTAGATCGAGGATTTTATCCAACTCTGCTGTCAAAATACCTTCAATTGGTGTTGCATCAATACCCATTGCGCCAGCGCCTAATAATAATGTGCCCAAAGCGATGTATGCTTGTTTTTCACACCATTTATTTAGGTGCTCTTGATTGTCAGAGTTAAGACCAATGAAGTTTTGTCGACCTGCAGCAACAGCATCTTTGCTTGCTGTATCAGGGAAGCGTTGATCTTGATCTTCTTGTTCTGTGATTAATGCTGAGTGAGCATCGCCCAATGAGTTTTTAACCGTAAAAATCACAGTTAATGTTGAATCTAAAACTTTTGCACGGTTAAATTCCATGATGCCTGGTAAGATTTTTTCTTTAGCAGAATCACTTTCGATGATGAAATAATGCCAAGGCTGGGAATTCACGGATGAAGGTGAAAAGCGTAATAATGCTTTAATGTCTTCAATTTGTTCAGCAGTTAAACGGCGAGATGCGTCGTAAGCTTTGCACGTTTTACGGGATTTAATCACATCAGTAATATTCATGTATGTTCTCCTTGTGTATCGTGCAGTATTTATAGCACATTCAGAGAACTATTCCACAGGTGGAATGATAAATGTATGGCGAGTTAAGCCATTTGTGGAATCCCATTTTAAGTAATCGCCAGTTTTTTCCCAATCGCTTAAAACCCATCGTGTGCCATTGATATGTTGATGGATATTAGGCTTATGCGTATGTCCATGAATCATTGTATTTGCATTGTGTTCCATGAGTGTTGACTCAACGGCGCTGTCTGTCACATCACAATAACATTGCTGATGTTCGATGCATGTATGACGCTTTGCTTTTTTACTAGCTTCTCTCAAGCGCATAGCAATGCGAAGTCGAAAGGTTTTTGGAAGTGCGTGTAAAAATTTGAGCACCAAAGGATGACGAATGATTTTACGATAACGCTGATATTTTATATCTGATAAACATAGCTGATCACCATGCAATACGATAATTTTTGGCGCAAATGCCAATGTGTAAATTTCAGGTAATAAAGACATGTGGCACAACTTGGCATAATTTTGTCCAACAGCAAAGTCACGATTGCCATGTTGAAAATAGATATTAATACCTTGCGTTGCTATTTTAGATAGTTCGTCTGCAACTTTTTGCGTAAAGGGCGATAGAACGTCATCACCCACCCAAAAATTAAAGAAGTCACCCAAGATGAATAAATCTGTGGCATCTTCTGCAATTTTCGGTAAAAGATCAAAAAAAGCCGCACACAGTTCTGGGCGGCTAGATGTGAGATGAAGATCAGCAATAAAATAAGCAATGTGATCTTCATGTCTTTGCATAGTTTGTATCCTTCGATTAAACGATTTCTACGCGTTCAATGATGATGTCTTCAGCAGGTACATCGCTGTGGCCACGACGAGAAGTTGTTTCAACTTTTTCGATTGCATCGATAATATCCATACCTTCAACAACTTTACCAAATACAGCATAGCCCCAACCTTGTGGTGATTCGCTTTTGAAATCTAAAAAGCCATTGTCTACTGTATTGACAAAGAATTGGTTAGTTGCAGAATGAGGATCCATTGTTCTCGCCATTGCTAAAGAACCACGAACATTTTTCAAACCATTATTTGCTTCATTTTTAATGGGTGCACGCTGGCCTTCCATTTTGTTGTCCATACCTGGCAATAAACCACCACCTTGAACCATAAAACCTGGGATGACACGGTGGAACAAAGTGCCTTCAAAGAAACCATCTTTAGCATATTGTTCAAAGTTAGCAGCTGTATTAGGTGCATTATCGAAATCCAATTCGATTGCAAATGTACCTTTATTTGTATGGAATTTAATCATAATGTATCTCCTTAAAATTCAATGATTACTATTTCTTTGTAGATTCAGTTGTAGATTCAGTTGTAGGTTCCGCAGGTGCGGCTTCTGTTGTTTCAACTGTTTCTACGGATTCTGTAGTTGCTTCAGGCTTCTCGATTAGAGACATTTTTTCGATGATGACAGGTTCAACGGGAACATCATCACGTCCTCTACCATGGCTTGTTGTTTTGACTTGCTCAATTGTTTCAACAACATCCATGCCATCAACAACGTGTCCAAACACTGTATAGCCAGGGTTTTGATCGCTTGTATAGTTGAGGAAGTCGTTATTCACTGTGTTGATGAAAAATTGGCTAGTTGCAGAATTTGGATCCATTGTTCTTGCCATGGCAATTGTGCCTTTGTCATTTTTTAAACCATTGTCTGATTCAATATTGACAGATTCACGGGTTTTCTTTTGCACTAAATCCTTATCCCAGCCACCGCCTTGGATCATAAAATTAGGGATGACGCGATGAAAAACTAAACCTTCATAATGGCCATCTACCACATATTGGATGAAGTTGCCGACAGTATTCGGTGCTTTTTCTGGATTCAATTCTAAGGTAATGTTGCCCTTATTGGTTGTCATTTCAACATAGATTGGTGCAATGACTTCTGATTGTTCAGCAGTAACAACTTCTGTTTCCGCAACAGAAACTTGGAATGCAAGTGTGGCAATGCCAACACAAGTCAATAGATGTTTTAACACAACAAACTCCTAGATTAATTTAGTATTAAGCGCAAGATTATCGCAATTTTACGCTCTGAATGATACTGAATTTACGATAAGGATGAAACCATTACTGCTTTGATTGTGTGTAAACGATTTTCCGCTTGATCAAAGACGATAGAATGCGCGCTTTCAAAGACCTCATCTGTCACTTCAACGCCATCTTTAAGCTCAGGGAAGTCGGCCATTAATTTTGCACCTTCTGTGGTTTTATTGTCATGGAATGCTGGTAAACAGTGTAAAAACTTAACCTCAGGGTTGTCCGCTGCATCTATTAATGCCTGATTTACTTGGTAGGGGAATAATAATTTAATGCGTTCAGCCCATATTTCTTTAGCTTCACCCATAGAAACCCAAACATCTGTATAGATGAAATCAACACCTTTCACAGCTTCTTTTGCATCTGTAAAACAGACAATATTGCTACCTGTTTCATTGGCAATTGCTTGGCATTGATCCACTAATGCTTTTTTCGGTAAAAGTGCTTCAGGTGCAGCAAAATGAATGGTCATACCTAATTTTGCCGCAATGATCATTAATGAGATCGCAACATTATTATCTGAGTCGCCAACATAAGCGAGTTTGACTTTATCGAGTGGTTTGTTTGTATGCTCTTGGATGGTTAAAACATCTGCAAGTGATTGTGTTGGATGAAACTCATCGGTTAATCCATTGAATATCGGTACGCCAGAGAATTTGGCTAAATCTTCAACGATTGAATGGGCAGCACCACGAAATTCAATCGCATCATAAAAACGACCCAAAACACGAGCGGTATCAGCAATGCTTTCTTTATGGCCAACTTGTGAACTCACAGGATCTAAATAAGTTACATGAGCACCTTGATCATAAGCAGCTACTTCAAAAGCACAGCGTGTGCGAGTAGATGTTTTTTCAAAAATGAGCGCTATGTTTTTACCAAGGAGATGCTTCACTTCTTCATTTTTTCGCTTTGCTTCTTTTAAGTCGCGCGCAAGCGTTAAGAGGTAACGAATCTCATCTGGCGTATGATTTAAAAGTGTGAGCAAGTGGCGATTATGCAATGGAGAAGTCATAGTAATATCCTTTTAACATTTGGAATTTGGTTGTTATCTCTACATAGTATCCTGCCCATTTTCAGATTTTCAAGCATTTTTATGCGATGTCATCTTTGTTTTAAAAAAATAGTGTAGAATCGGGCGCAATGGATAATCGAAAAAGGGGATATATGAAAGCTCTATCAGTCGTTATTTTGGCAGCAGGTAAAGGCACAAGAATGAAATCAGCTTTGCCAAAGCCACTGCATGAAATTGGTGGCAAACCAATGTTGTCTCATGTTTTATCTACGGCGCGCGAATTAGATCCTGCGCAACTGATCGTCATTTATGGTCATGAAGGCGAAAAACTCAAAGCTGCTTATGAAGATGCGTCAGACATTACGTGGGTTGAACAGAAAACATTCTTAGGCACTGGTGATGCTATGAAATACGCAATGCCAGCAATCCTGCCTGACAGTAATGTATTAGTCTTATATGCAGATACACCATTGATTGATGTTAAAACTTTACAATCCATGTTAGAAAAAGTGGATGAAAAAAACTTATGTTGGTTAACGGTAGAAGCAGATCAGCCTTTTGGTTATGGCAGAATCATTCGCAATGATGCAGGTAATATGGTTGCCATCGTTGAAGAGAAAGATGCTAATAGTACGCAAAAAGCAATCACAGAAGTGAATAGTGGTTTATTTGCTGTATCTAGCGATGTATTGTCAGTAACATTGCCACGTTTGAGTGATGATAATCAGCAAAAAGAATTTTACTTAACAGATGTTGTGACATTGGCATTGGAAGATGGTTTAACCATTCAAACAGCCGCAGGAGATTTTACATTGTTGCGCGGTGTGAATGATCGCGTACAGTTATCGGAATTAGAAGCGATTTATCAAAATCAGCAACGCAAATCATTAATGTTGGCTGGCGTTACGATGATTGCACCTGAAACTGTGTTTATCCAAGGTGAGATTAAATTAAAAGGCTTGGATATTGTGATTGAACCTAATGTGACATTAGCTGGCGTTGTTTCTTTGGGAAATAATGTTCGTATTGGACAAGGTTCTCATATTACGAATGCAAAATTGTGTGATGACGTTGAAGTTCATCCGTATTCGATGATTGAATCATCGTTACTTTATAATAATGTTGCAGTTGGGCCTTATGCGCGTTTGCGTACCAATAGTGTGTTGAAAGAACATAGCAAAGTGGGTAATTTTGTAGAAACAAAAAATGTGACATTGGGTGAAGGCTCGAAAGCGAATCATTTAACGTATTTAGGTGATGCGACGATTGGTAAAGGCGTGAATATCGGCGCTGGCACAATTACCTGTAATTATGATGGTGCTTATAAACATCAAACAATCATTGAAGATGATGCTTTCATTGGTTCAAACAGTTCTTTAGTTGCGCCAGTTGAGATTAAAAAAGGTGCAACTATTGGTGCGGGTAGCACAATTACATCATCAATTTCAGAAGGTGCATTGGCGATTACAAGAGCAACTTTGCGCCAAATCCAAAATTGGAAAAGACCCACTAAAAAATAAATTATTGGGGAAAATAATATGGAAATGGTAATATACGCTAAAATTGTATTACCATTTAGTACAAATTTTTGTTTTGAATATTATTGATAAAGAGGTTGTCATAATGAAAAAACACGTTTTAACATTAGCGTTGTTGGGTTTTGGTGTAGCTTCTACACAAGCATTTGCACAAATCGACGAAGCATTGGCTGCGCAAAGCGGTTGTTTGGCTTGCCACAAGCAAAGCGAAAAATTAATCGGACCTTCGTATGATGAAGTTTACGAAAAATATCAAGGTGATGATGGCGCTGTTGATTACTTGATTGAGAAAGTTACAACAGGTGGTTCTGGTGTTTGGGGCGCAGTGCCTATGACGCCAAATGGTCATATTCCAGCAGAAGACATCGAAACTTTAGTATTACAAATCATGCACGAAGAGTAATCATTTAAAGTGATACCAAAACCGCACAATGTTGCGGTTTTTTTATGTGCGAAATTTTTTTGGTAATACCATTAGCATAATGATTATCATTATCGAAAATTGATCAGAACTTTACAACTTTTGAAATATTCTAATATTTGCAGAGTTAATATATGACTTAATGAAACAATATATTCATTATGACAATATTAAGATAATAAATAAGAGAGGCATTTCATGAGCAGAAGTCAGCGAGTTATTATAGGAATTATTGGGGTTGCTATGATGGCTTGGGTCATTAATCTTTATATCTATCCTATCAAAGCAGGGGCATTTCCTCTTCGTAAGGAACTCATCAATATTACAGGTGTGATCTCATTTTTAATGATGGGGTTGATTATGTTATTAGCCATTCGCCCACGATGGTTAGATCAATATCTCGGATTAGACAAAATGTACCATTTACATAAATGGGCAGGTATTTGGGCGATTGTTTTTGCAGGATTGCACTATGCTATTAAGCTTGGTAAACCAGTTTTGCAATTTTTCTTTGAGCAAGGTCCAAGGATGAGGGGCGCGAGACCACAGTTAACAGGCTTAGAAGGTTGGTTGGATCAATTTGTAGGTTTTGCAAAAGATGTAGGGGAATGGAGTGTTTACTTCTTATTTGTTGTCTTAGCGCTAACATTATGGAACAAATTTTCGTATAAATTGTGGCGCTATTTACATAAATTAATGGCGCCTGTATTCCTGTTGTTAGCAATTCATGCTGTCGTTTTAACGCCTTGGCATTATTGGTTCCAGCCTTTAGGTATTTTAATCGGCCTTGCATGTATGATTGGATCTATTGCTGCTGTGATCTCAATGTTGGGTTTGATTGGTAAAACATCTACTCATGCTGGGAAAGTGGTTGAAGTGAAGCATTTAGGTAACTGTGTGGAAGTTACATGTCAGTTATCAGGTGAGTGGCAACATAAGGCTGGGCAATACGCATTCTTTAGACATGATCGATTAGAAGGCGCACATCCTTTTACAATTTCATCTGCGGATGAAGGGAATAACACCATTCGTTTTTCCATTAAAGCATTGGGTGATTACACACAATATTTACAGAAAAATATTCAGCAAGGTGATCGTGTAGAAGTCGAAGGCCCTTATGGTTTATTTGACTATCAGCGTTCAGCTGATGCTCATCAGCTTTGGATTGGCGGCGGCATTGGTATTACGCCATTCATTGCATGGATTGAATCCATGATTCAAAAACAAGATTATAAGACACAAGTTGAGTTCTACTACTGTGTGTGTAATGACAAAGATGCGGATTATGCACAATATTTACAAGATCTCTGTGAGAACTTGCCGAATGTGACATTGCATGTACATTATAGCGATCAAGACGGATATTTAACTGTCGATAAAGTTATGGATAATATTAATCAACCTATTTCAGATATTTGGTTCTGTGGCCCAAGCCAGTTTGCAAAAACGATTAAGCGCGATTTGGCGGTTCGTTATCAATCTGGCGCGCCTATATTTCATCAAGAGATGTTTCAGATGCGCTAATTAACATCAACGATCAACTACTAGAGCCTTCCATCACGAAGGCTTTTTTTTGCAAAAGCATTAGGCATTCAGTAGTGGCAGAAAGAATCCTCTATTGAGTTTTAAATTACAGAGTAATAGGATAAATATTATTTGTTTAGCATTATATTTTGCTACATAAATACAACATCATGGCGTTATCTAAATGATCTAGAAAATTTGTTAATCACGATTATTTTTGTGTTAAAAATAATAAGCTGATATTGAAAATGGGTCTAAATTTATTGGCTCAATAATATATCAGCAGATATTTATAATCATATGATTAAGGAGGATTAATGAGGTTTTTGTTGAGTGTTTCTGGGGCGATAGTATTATCAATGAGTCTATCTTTTGCAGAGAGTGAAGTTGTAGAAAGTTCTTTTAATTCAGATATTTTAAATCGTGATATTACGATGCAAGTTTATTTGCCTGATGGTTATGATAAAAATAAAGAAGATCAGTATTCTGTAGTTTATATGTTGCATGGTGCAGGAGGTTCAGATACGGATTGGTTGGTTAAAGGTGGGATGAAAGTTACTGCGGATCAACTGATGGCACGGGGTCAATTGCGAGATTCTGTCATTGTTATGCCGACATTTGGTCCTGCGACGTGGTATACAAATGGTAATGCAGATCAAGCTGAGACTGCATTTGTTGAAGAGTTTATTCCTTTTGTAGAAAAACAGTTTAATGTGCGCAATGACCGTGCAGGAAGATCCGTGGGTGGATTATCTATGGGTGGATATGGCGCATTGAATTTGAGTCTTTCATATCCACAACTGTTTTGTGCGGCAGGTGTTTTAAGTCCTGCTATTTATGATCCTTTGCCACCAGAAACTTCAGCATCACGTAAAACGCCACAATTTACTAAAGATGGTGAGTTTGATGCAAAATCATGGACAGATTCTTTATATACTGCGCGATTAGATGGTTATTACAAAAAAGATACGACCGTTCCAATGTGGATTGAATCAGGTGATAATGATGCTTTAGGTATTGTTTTAGCTGCTGCGCAATTGTATTGGACACTTCATGACTATCAACCGAATGATGTGGAATATAGAGTGATAGATGGTGATCATGATTGGATGGTCTTTAGAGATTCGGCAATTCGAGCTTTGCCATATATGAGCCAAAAATGTGAATCCTTAAAATAACGGGATATTGGATTGATATAAGCAGCGATTGAGTGGTTAACATCATTCAATCGTTTATCGTATGAACAGGTAAAACGAATGATGTGAACTTTTTAGTAACAATGGATTAAAAGGCAATGCGAGCGATCATGATTTAGGTTCGCGGACTTAATCCCAAAATTAAAATCATTGCGTTATAATCGAGCATCAAATTAAAAGATGTAGCAAAGTGAGATCATCGTGACAAACCAACCAAAACGCGTTTTAACTATCCAATCCCATGTTGCTTTTGGACATGTTGGCAACTCGGCAGCTGTATTTACATTACAACGAATGGGCATTGAAGCGATGCCGATTAATACTGTGCAATTCTCTAATCATAGTGGTTATGATCTGTTTACTGGGCAAGTATTTACAGCAGAGCAGATTGCAGAAGTAATCCGCGGTTTACGTGAAAATCATTTCTTAGAAAAAGTGGATGCTGTGATTTCTGGTTACATTGGCAAAGTTGGCGTTGGGCAAGTGATTCATGATGTTGTGCGCGAAATTCGTAAGCACAATCCAAATGCAATGTATGTTTGTGATCCTGTGATGGGTGATAAAGAAGATGGTGTTGGCTTTTTTGTGGATGAAACGATTCCACCTTTGATGAAAGAAGCATTGGAAAGTGCAACGATCATCACACCGAACTATTTTGAATTTGAAGTATTGTGCGGAAAGCCTGTTAAAACTTTGGAAGATGCTTGTATTGAAGCACGCAAACTGATTGCAAATAATCACTATTTGAAAACTGTGTTGATCACAAGTTTTCGAGTGAATGATACGGATGATGAGTTGATGACATTAGCAATCACAGCGGATGAAGCATGGAAAGTGATAACGCCACGTTGCCATTATGTGCCAATGCCAAGCGGCACAGGTGACACATTTACAGCATTGTATTTAGCGCATACTTTGAATGGTGATAGCGTCGAAAAAGCGATCACATATACGACATCAACTTTATATGCTTTGGTGAAAGATACACCGAATGGTTCACATGATTTATCTTTAGTGCGTGAACAAGCTCAGATCATTGAGCCAAAAGTATTGTTTACGGCAGAGAGATTACTGTAATCCCATTGCTTGTAGATGTTGAACTTGTGTTGCATAAAGCTCTGTAAGATTTTGCTCATCTTCAGTTGTTGGGATGAAACCATATTCTTGATGCCAAGCATCTGCGATTTCAGGTAACGCTAATAATGCTTGAATGTGCTGAGTTTGTTTTAAATTCATGATGTGTTCAAAATGTATCATTGATAATTTTAATTCAAATGCATGAAAAACGTTAGACAATGTATCGATGTAATGTTGGGAAATCATATTTAAATACCTGTAGTTAAAAGATGTACTTAATATATGCTCGGAATATGACAAGAATATGACGTGATAAAAAAAGCCAATATTATTTTATAATATTGGCTGAATAATGGGGATAGATTATATATGGCTGATTATGGTTTTTCACCTGATTGAATGCGTTGCTCAATGGAATTGATAATAGGTTCAAGATCAGCCACAGAATCAATGATGTAATGTGCACCTGACTTTTTCAGTGCTTCAGTTGCTTGTTCTCGTAATTGATCTTGTTCGGTTGTGGATAAAGCATTCCACTCAATCTCTGTCATGCCAATTTCATTGCCGCTTACTGTCACTGCAACTGTCCAAGTACCTGCATTTAAACCTTCTGCAATACCAACTGCCGTATCATCTACTTTGATGACAGTATATGGATGCCAAACACCTAAATTATTAAAGGTTTGGAACATCATGAATGGAGCAGGGCGGCCCATTTCAAAATCACCTGCACACATTACACTTTCAGGATCAATGCCATGTGTTTTTGCTAAGCGTTGAACTTTTTCTGCAATTTCTCTGTTGTAGCCTGTGGTTGAACCTATTTTAATGTTGCGTTCACGAAGATTTTTGAATAACTCAACGGCTCCAGGAATAGGATCAGAATAATCATCAATGGCTGCCAAATTCATAGGGATGAAAACATCGTAGAGCATTTGTGCATCTAAATTTGTGGGCGCACTGCCATGTTCTTTTGTCCAAGCTGTTTTAATTTCAGGTAAGGCCAATAATGTTTTGATATGATCTAACTTTGCAGAGCCCATTGGACCTCGAGCTTGTTCAATCGTTAAAGGAATATTGAATTTTTCAAACAATTTAACAAATGCTCCCATGGGCGCACATGAACCATAATCAACGATGGTTCCTGCCCAATCGAAGACAATGGCCGAAATTTTTTGATCATTTTGCATGAATATTTCTCCTAAAGATTTATCGGACTGTCATCATTTGTTCTAGAACATATTTTATGCTGGCAACCACTTGGCGCATCTCTTTGTGATTGATTGCGCCGATGCAACCTACACGAAATGTTTCGATTTCAGTTAATTTTCCTGGATATAAGATGAAACCTTCGTTTTTTACGGCATCGTAGAAGGATTTAAAATTGTATTGATCATATTTGGGCGCTAAAAATGTCACGATGATGGGTGTGATATTGTCTTCATCTAGAAATGGCTCTAAACCAATTTTCGATAATCCACTGACTAATGTTTGGCAATTATTTGTATAGCGAGCCAATCTTTCAGGTTGCCCACCTTCCTCTTCAAATTGATCTAATGCTTCAGCCAATGCGGCAACGATGTGTGTTGGTGGTGTAAAGCGCCATTGTCCCGTTTTTTCCATATATTGGTGTTGATCATATAAATCTAAAGATAACGACTGGCTATTGCCTTGCATGCTTTCTAAAATTGCTTTGCGAATAAAAATAAAACCCATGCCAGGAACGCTCTCCAAACATTTGCCACTCGCAGAGATTAAAGCATCAAATTGAATATCTCTTGTGGAAATGGGCAAAGCACCGAATGAACTCATAGCATCTACGATTAAACCCACATTGAATTCTTTGCAGATGTCACTGATCTCCTTTAAAGGATTTAAAACGCCTGCACCAGTTTCACAATGAATTAAGCCAACATGTGTGATGGATGCATCATTGATGAGAGCTTTTTTCAGTGCTTCTGGGGAAACAGGCTCTCTTTCATTGAATGATAATAGTGTTGCTTTGCGCCCCATTTTAGTCGTAAGTGTTGCCATGCGTTGACAGTAAGCACCATTATTTAAGACTAAAAGATGGCCGTTTGGCGGCAAGATACTGTTGATGGAGGCTTCTACTGCAAATGTGCCGCTACCCTGCATTGGTACAACAACATAATCGTCATGCCCATGAATGATAGACAATAATTGGGAACGAATTCTTTTAGTGATTTTATTAAAATCAATATCCCATGAACCCCAGTCTTTTAACATTGCTTTCTTTGTGCGTAATGTTGTTGTTAATGGTCCAGGGGTTAATAAGATTGGATCACGATCCATGCTAGCTCCTAATGATTTGATCAGCAGTACATTTCGATATATCTAGAAGAATATAGGGGCTGAATATGACAACGATATGAAAAATTAATTTATGAAGAATCGTTAGCAATTGTCATATTTTTGACATAACTACTGTTTAGACTGCTACCATTTTTTGACTAAAATTGTGGGTAAAACTATGAAATATGATGTTGCGATTGTGGGCGCGGGAATCATTGGGTTAAGCCACGCTTATGCTGCTGCAAAAAGAGGTTTGAAAGTTTTAGTATGTGAGCGAACAGATACACCATTGGGTGCGTCCATTCGCAATTTTGGATTCGGTGTGATTTTGGGGCAAAAAGAGGGTGAGATGCTAAATCTTGCGCTGCAAAGTCTTGATATCTGGGGCGATTGGATATCAGAAGTTGGTGTTCATGCAAGAAGAGAAGGATCTTTATTGATTGCTAGAAATCAACTAGAGGCTGCTGTTTTAGAGTCTTTTATGGCCAATAAAGCGAATGAATATGATTACAATTGTAAGTTGTTGAGCCAAAAAGAGATTGATGAATTGTATCAAGGGCGATTTTCTCGATACTCTACGGTTTTGCACGGTAGATCAGATCAAGTGGTATTTTCACGAGAAGCCATTCCTCAGCTAGTGAAATATTTATCATCGTTACCAAATGTTACGATGAAATTTTCAACTTTAGTCAAAGATATTAATGCAGGTGCAAGCCAACTGAGAACAACTCAAGGCACATTTATTGCGGAGCACATTATCGTGTGTTCAGGGCATGATTATCAAACATTGTTGGCAGAAGAGTTGAAGGTGCTTACACCGACGGTTTGTCGATTACAAATGATGAGAGTGAAACCAAAAATAGAATTTCCTTTAAAACATGCTGTATTTACAGGGTTAAGTTGCATGCATTATGAAGCATTTCGAGATTTGCCAGAGACCGAAACATTAAAGTTTGCAATAGAGAACGACTATCCTGAATATGTACAACATGGTATTCATTTGCTAGTAACACCAACGCCTTATGGTGAATTTATTGTGGGGGATTCTCATGAATATTCGCAGTATCCTCGGCCATTTAGTAGCGAAGCAATCGATGATATTTTATTGAATTTGGCCAAAGAAACTTTAGGTGTTCCATTGGAGATTGTTGAACGCTGGGTTGGTGAATATGGTGCAGGTGTGGATGAATCTTATTCTAAAATTCAAGTGGATACACATGTAACAGCAATGCTCATGCGTACAGGATTAGGCATGAGCATCGCGCCAGCATTGGGTGAAAATACGATTGCAGAGATATATGATTAATTGATAAAAATTTTAAGATGCAAAAGCCCAATATTTCTATTGGGCTTTTGCATCTTTGAGTGTTAAATAACTAAATAATGAATTATTTAGCTGCTAAGAAACGCTTATTAACTTCATTCCAGTTAACGACGTTCCAGAATGCTTTGATGTAATCAGGACGAACATTGCTGTATTTTTTATAGTAAGCGTGTTCCCAAACATCCAATGCTAATACAGGAGTTTTACCAACCATCAACGGTGAATCTTGGTTTGCTGTAGACATGATTTCAATAGAACCATCTTTGTTGACTGCTAACCATGCCCAACCAGAACCAAAACGGCTAGTTGCTGCTGCTGCAAATTTTTCTTTGAATGCATCAAAGCTACCAAAAGTTGCATCAATTGCTGCTTTGATTTCGCCAACTGGTTCGCCACCAGCATTAGGTGCCATAATTTCCCAGAACAAAGCGTGGTTCGCGTGACCACCGCCATTGTTTTGTACGGCTGTACGAATATCAGCAGGAATTTTTTCCATGTCAGCGATTAAATCTTCGATAGATTTTTCAGCCAATTCTGGATATTTTTCGATTGCTGCATTCAAGTTGTTTACATATGTATTGTGATGCTTGTCATGATGCAAATGCATTGTTTCAGTATCGATGTGTGGTTCAAGTGCATCGTGTGCATATGGTAAATCTGGTAATGTAAAAGCCATGATTAAATCTCCAATTAAATGTACTTTGGTGGGTATTCCAAGTTTTGTAGTGTAGCAGTTAATGTATAACTAAACAAAAGCTGGAATTAGGTTAGGTATATATAGTGTAGTCACTTTTTCTGTTTTTCAACCTTTGGCAGCTGAACAATTCTTGTATGCGTTAATACATCTATCAGTGAAACTCGCTTGGCAGTAAATGTTTGACACATTCCAAAGAGAGAAATTAATGCTAAAGCCAAAGGGATGATCGCCTTTATTGTGAAATTTAAAGCGAAAGCCATATTGAATCCTACAGAAATGAGCACTAATGATAAGATTAGTAGCACTGCGCGCGTTGCGCTTTGACGAGGTGAAAGAGGATTGCCCGCAACATTCACAATGCGTAAGCGCCAGCTACGCATCCCAAGAGTTTGTCCGCCTTTGTGCCAAAAGTAGGCATAAAATAATGTGGGTGTGAGGATCGTTGCTGTGGATATCATGAAAGGATAAAGTGAATTGCCTGGTTCAATTGCCAATCCGTTATTAAATGGAAGCCATATTAGAGCGGAAAGCATCATCAAGGGAATGATTAGAAATAAATCATAAATAAAAGCTAAAATTCTTTTAATTGCAGTCGCTTTTGGTATAGATTGTTGTGACATTTGAATAACCGCTGAATGTAAAATACTCGTATGATAACATGCTTCTATTCAAGCCATCTTTAGATTATGGATACCTATGAAAAAAACAATATTATTCTGTGTTATAGCTCTGACTTCTCCTGCTGTTTTTGCCAATAATGTTGCGACAGAAACGCCAGCATTTTCACAAATTTCTGTGCAGGCAATTGTGAAAGAAAATAATTTAAAACTTCGTGCAAATAAAGGCGATGTGACTAAATTTTATGCTGATTATGCGCTCGCAAATCCTAGTGCGGAACAAGTCTGGTTAGTGAAAGATAAATTATCGAAACAAGGTCAAAAAGCTTTGGCGTTATTGGAAAAAAGTGATCAAAAGGGCTTGTTTTCCAATAATTATCACATTGCCGAAATGCAAGCTTTATTGCAGGGCGATATGAGTAATGTGGATAACCAAAAACTTTTAGATCTTTTAATGACCGATGCAATGTTGAGTTATTTGCGAGATGTATCTGTGGGACAGCCAGAATTAATTGTGGTGGAAAAGAAAAATTGGTTATTACCACGTGATTCATTTGATAGCGCAGTAGAATTACTGAATATTATTACTGCTGAAGATCTAGAGCAGCAAGCGGCATTAGTTGAGCCAAAACATCATCAATACCAAACATTGGTAAAAAATTTACAAACTTTATTGAGCCAAACAGATTTTTCTGCGCCAGAAACTCAAGTGAAAGTTGGTGGAAAGTTATCGTTGAATGATCAAGGTACTAATGTTGTATTGTTGAATAATCGTTTAATTGAATTGGGTTATTTAGCGACAGATCATCAGGATCAGCAAAAGTTCGATGCAATGACGAAAGAGGCTGTGCAAAAATTCCAAAGAACGCACTTGTTAGAGCCAGATGGGGTTGTTGGTCGTCGCACGCAGCAAGAGCTTAATAAAACACAGAAAGATCGTGCAACACAGTTGATTGCTAATATTGAAAGATGGCGTTGGATGCCGAAAGATTTGGGGCAACATTATCTGATGGTGGACATTCCAAGTTTTGAATACTACGTTGTGAAGGATGGCAAAGAAACTGTGCGTGCTAAAACGATTGTTGGTAAATCGCAACGTTCCACGCCCGTATTTATGGCGCCAATGAATCATATTGTATTTGCACCATATTGGCATGTGCCACGATCAATGGCTGTGAAAGACCAGTTGCCTAAGCTGAAAAGAGATCCTGAGCGTTTAGCGCGTTCTAATATTCGTATCTACGATAAAGATGGCAATGAGATTGATCCAGTAATGGTGGATTGGTCACAATACAACAATAACAATTTCCCATATCGTTTGCGTCAAGATCCAGGTACATACAACGCATTAGGGAAAGTTAAATTCATGTTCCCTAATAAACATGCGATCTATCTGCACGATACCCCACAAAAAAGTTTGTTTGGCAAAACAGAACGTACATTCAGTTCTGGTTGTATTCGTATTGAAAACCCAATCGAGCTTGCTGAGTACTTTTTAAAAGATCAAGATTGGAAATTGGATAAGATCAAGAAGGCTTATGATGGTAGTTCTGAGCGTACAGTACGATTAAAAGAAGATATGCGCTTTCCAGTGTATACAATTTACATGACAGCCGCTGTAAATGGGGATGATGAGCTGGTTTATCGTTCCGATATTTATGATCGTGATGGTGCGTTACAACAGAAAATTGCTAAATTATCAGACAATCTGTAAAAAAAATTTGACACAAAAGAAAGAATCCATATAATGGCAACTCTCTCGGGTGGGATACTCAAGCGGTCAACGAGGGCAGACTGTAAATCTGCTGGCTAAGCCTTCGAAGGTTCGAATCCTTCTCCCACCACCAAATTATAAGATTGAAAAAAGCGGGTGTAGTTCAATGGTAGAACCTCAGCCTTCCAAGCTGATTGTGAGGGTTCGATTCCCTTCACCCGCTCCATTTTTCTAAGCGCTCATATAGCTCAGTTGGTAGAGCACACCCTTGGTAAGGGTGAGGTCGCCAGTTCGATTCCGGCTATGAGCACCATTAATCCCCTTTTTTACATAGAGTGATTTGATTATGTCAAAGGAAAAATTTAGTCGTAGTAAACCACATGTTAACGTAGGTACAATTGGCCACGTTGATCATGGTAAAACAACATTAACAGCTGCGTTGACTAAAGTTGGTGCAGACCGTTTCGGTGGCGCTTCTCAAGCATACGATCAAATCGATAAAGCTCCAGAAGAAAGAGCGCGTGGTATTACAATCTCTACATCGCACGTAGAATATGAATCAGATACACGTCATTATGCACACGTTGACTGTCCTGGGCATGCGGACTATGTTAAAAACATGATCACTGGTGCTGCTCAGATGGATGGCGCTATCTTGGTTTGTTCAGCAGCTGATGGTCCTATGCCTCAAACTCGCGAACACATCTTGTTGTCACGTCAAGTAGGTGTTCCGTACATCGTTGTATTCTTGAACAAAGCTGATATGGTTGATGATGCTGAGTTAATCGAATTGGTTGAAATGGAAGTTCGTGACTTGTTAAGCACTTACGATTTCCCAGGTGATGATACTCCTATTATCGTTGGTTCTGCTTTGAAAGCATTGGAAGGCGATGAGTCAGAAATTGGTGTTCCAGCAATTGTTAAATTAGTAGATGCATTGGATTCTTACATTCCTGAGCCAGAGCGTGAAATTGACAAGCCATTCTTGATGCCAATCGAAGATGTGTTCTCAATCTCTGGTCGTGGTACAGTAATCACTGGCCGTATCGAATCAGGTATTGTTAAAGTTGGTGAAGAATTAGAAATCGTTGGTATTACTCCAACAATGAAAACAACTTGTACTGGTGTTGAAATGTTCCGTAAATTATTGGATCAAGGTCAAGCTGGTGATAACGTTGGTGTGTTGTTGCGTGGTACTAAGCGTGAAGAAGTTCAGCGTGGTCAAGTATTAGCAAAACCAGGTTCAATTAAGCCTCATACTAAATTTGAAGCTGAAGTATATGTATTGTCTAAAGATGAAGGCGGTCGTCATACTCCATTCTTTAAAGGTTACCGTCCGCAGTTTTACTTCCGTACAACTGACGTAACTGGTGCTGTAGAATTGCCAGAAGGCGTAGAAATGGTTATGCCTGGTGATAACATCAAGATGGTAGTTGAGTTGATCAACCCAATCGCAATGGATGAAGGTTTACGTTTCGCGATTCGCGAAGGTGGCCGTACTGTTGGTGCTGGTGTTGTGGCTAAGATCATTGCATAATTAAATAATGGGTTGGTAGTTCAATTGGTAGAGCAACGGTTTCCAAAACCGTAAGTTGAGGGTTCGAGTCCTTCCCAGCCCGCCATTTATTAAAAAAGCAGCACTAGGCTGCTTTTTTAATTTCAGAAAAATATGTATAATGAACAATTTAGTTCCGAGAAATGACTATGAGTAAGAAAGAGAATCAGGTTGTGGCCAAGGAAAAGGCTGAGAAAGGGAAGTTGCAAGTTTGGGCGTCTGTTATTTTGTTGTTAGCAGGTGTGTTTGGCTACTATTATTTAATGGAAACAAAGCTTGTGTTGGCATTTGTGTCATTGGGTGTAGGCGTTGCATCATTCTTAGCTGTGTTCTTGACGTCGGTGACTGGAAAGAATTTGATTCTGTTTTTTAAAGAGGCTCGCATTGAGTTGCGCCGCGTAGTTTGGCCTAGTTGGGATGAAACTAAGAAAATGACTTTAATGGTGTTGGTAGTAATGGCGCTATTCTTAGTATTTTTATTGTTTTCTGATTGGGTTCTGGGTTGGTTAGTATCATTTTTATTAGCACGCTTTGGGGGTTAAGAGATGCGTTGGTATGTGATTCAAGCTTACTCTGGTTATGAAAATCAGGTAATGAAAGCACTCAAAGAATATGTTGCTCGTGCAGGTTTGGATGATTTTTTTGGTGAAATTATTGTTCCATCTGAAGAAGTTGTAGATGTTCGTGATGGAAAAAAACGTAAAAGTGAACGTAAATTCTTTCCTGGTTATGTATTAGTTGAGATGGAAATGAATGATGATACGTGGCACTTGGTGAAAAATACACCAAAAGTTATTGGTTTTATTGGGGGAACAGGTGATCGTCCGATGCCAATTACTACAAAAGAAGCCAATCGTATTTTAGATAGAATGGCTGAGGCAGAAGAAGGTCCTAAGTTGAAAGTTCTATTTGAAGTGGGTGAGTCAGTTCGTGTTATTGATGGTCCATTTGCAGAATTTAATGGTGTAGTTGAAGAGATTTTACCAGAAAAAGGCCGTCTAATTGTATCTGTGATGATTTTTGGTCGTGCTACGCCAGTTGAATTGGAATTTTTCCAAGTCGAAAAAGGTTGATAAAATATTTAAATTGTGGTTTGAGAATATATTATGTATAATCTCAAACCTTTTGTTATTGGGGAGCAATGAAAGTTGCGTTGACCCGTTTTTAGGAGATAGACATGGCCAAGAAAGTAACGGCTTATATCAAATTGCAGGTTCCAGCTGGTAAAGCTAACCCTGCTCCACCAATTGGTCCAGCATTGGGTCAACATGGTGTAAATATTATGGAATTCTGTAAAGCTTTCAATGCTGAAACTCAGCAAATGGAAGTTGGCATGCCATTGCCAGTTGTAATTACCGTTTACAACGATCGTTCATTTACGTTCATCAAGAAAACTCCACCAGCAGCTTATTTGTTGAAAAAAGCAGCAGGATTGAAATCTGGTAGCTCAAATCCTAATACTAAAAAAGTTGGTAAAGTAACTCGCCAACAGTTAGAGGAAATTGCAGAAACTAAAGGTGCAGATCTTTCTGGCGCAACATTAGAAGCAAAAGTACGTACATTAGCGGGTTCTGCTCGTTCAATGGGTATTGAAGTGGAGGGTCTATAATATGGCTAAGCAATTAACTAAGCGTGCAAAAGCTATCAGCGAATTAGTAGATGGTCAAAAAGTTTACTCAGCGGTAGAAGCTTTTGAATTGTTGGCTAAATTGCCACAAGCGAAATTTTTAGAATCAGTTGATGTTGCTTTGAACTTGGGTGTAGATCCACGTAAAAGCGATCAAGTGGTTCGTGGTGCTACAGTTATGCCTAACGGTACTGGTAAGACAGTTCGCGTAGCTGTATTTGCTCAAGGCGCAAATGCAGAAGCAGCTAAAGCTGCTGGTGCAGACGTAGTAGGTTTCGAAGATTTAGCAGAAAGCATCAAAGCTGGCAACATGGATTTCGATGTTGTGATCGCTTCTCCAGATGCAATGCGTATTGTAGGCCAATTGGGTCAAGTATTAGGTCCACGTGGTTTAATGCCTAACCCTAAAGTTGGTACAGTAACTCCAGATGTTGCTGGTGCGGTAAAAAATGCTAAATCTGGTCAGGTTCGTTTCAGAACTGACAAAAACGGTATTGTTCATGCATCAATCGGTAAAGTAGATTTCGACGCAGTTAAATTGCAAGAAAACTTGAAAGCATTGATCACTGAAGTAAACCGTTTGAAGCCATCATCTGCTAAAGGTGTTTATTTGAAGCGTGTGACTATATCTTCAACGATGGGTCCAGGCTTAATGGTTGATGCTTCATCAATCTAATTCAGATTAGAACTTCTTGCTGTAGCAATATGGCAGGAAGTGTCTGAGACCGTAGATGCCGCAAGGCTTAATGTTCTACGTAGACGGTGACCTAACTAATAGTGATCCGTAAGGCCCCGAATAAGGGATGTTTAATAACTACTTATGGTGACGTATGTTAACTTTACAAGAAAAACAAGCAGTTGTTGCTGAAGTTTCTGAAATTGCAGGTCGTGCGCATTCATTAGTTGCTGCTGAATATCATGGATTAACAGTATCACAATTGTCGACTTTACGTGAAAAAGCTCGTCAAAGTGATGTTTATCTCCGTGTTGTAAAAAACAGCTTAGCTAAGCGTGCGTTAACAAATAGCAGTTTTGAAAGTATTAACGATCAACTAACTGGTCCTATCATTCTTGCGTTCTCTTTGAACGAAGAAGATCCAGTATCAGGTGTTCGTGCAATCCACGAGTTCTTGAAAGAAAAAGCACACGAAAAAATGGTTGTGAAAGCAATTGTTCATGATGGTGAGCTTTATGATGGTAGCGCTCTTGAGCGTATCGCATCTCTTCCAACGAAAGATCAAGCTATCTCTATGTTCCTTGCTGTGCTCAAAGCGCCTGTACAAAAATTGGCAGCTACTTTGGCAGCAGTTCGCGATCAGAAAGAAGCAGCTTAATGCTATTTGTTTTAAACAGATTATTATTTATTAATTTTTTAGGAGTCTAAAATGTCTATTTCTAAAGATGATATTTTAAATGCAATTGAAGAAATGAAAACTGCTGAAATCATGGAATTGATTTCTGCAATCGAAGAAAAATTCGGCGTAACTGCTGCTGTAGCTGTAGCTGCTGGTCCTGCTGCTGGTGCTGCTGCTGCTGAAGAAAAAACAGATTTTGACGTTGTTATGACAAGCTTTGGTTCTAACAAAGTAAACGTAATCAAAGTTGTTCGTGGTATCACAGGTTTAGGCCTAGGTGAAGCTAAAGCAATGGTTGAAGGCGTTCCTGCAACTGTTAAAGAAGGCGTTGAAAAAGCTGAAGCAGAAGAAATCAAGAAACAACTTGAAGAAGCTGGTGCTGCAGTAGAATTGAAATAATTACTGTTTCTAGTAATAGACTGAATTTCTGTCTAATTGTTTAGGAAATTTGTAATTTGATGATTTATATCTAGAGATATGTTTACGACAAAGGCTAGTGGAAAACCACTGGCCTTTAGTAGCTTGTCTCTATTGTAAACTAGAAAAAGTGTATCAGTCTCAAGATAACAATAACGATATTCTTTTTCTAGTTTACCCTTTAATTTAGTAAGCCTTGAGGATTTGATAATGTATTCTTTTACAGAAAAAAAACGTATCCGTAAAGATTTTGGGAAACAATCCAGTGTTTTAGATGTTCCATATCTTTTATCGATTCAATTAGATTCATACGAAAATTTCCTTCAACAGGGTGAAAATCGTAAGAAGCGTAAAAACCAAGGCTTACAAGCTGCCTTCGAATCTATTTTCCCTATTACAACAACAAAAGCAAAGACGCCGACTGCACCAGGTTATACGTTGAGCTTGGAATTTGTTGATTATCACATGGGCGAGCCAGAATTTGATGTTCGTGAATGTCAGTTGCGCGGCGTAACTTATTCAGCACCGTTGCGTGTTGGTATGCGCTTAAGAATTTCTGATGCTGATACAGGTGTGATTAAAGAAGTTCGCGAAGCGAGCATTGATCGTTTCGGTCGTGGTGGTGTTTATCTAGGTGAATTACCGCTAATGACAGAAAATGGTACATTTGTAATCAATGGTACTGAGCGTGTTGTTGTATCTCAGTTACATCGTTCACCAGGTGTGTTTTTTGATCATGATAAAGGGAAAAGCCATTCCTCAGGTAAATTATTATTCTCTGCTCGTGTGATTCCTTATCGTGGTTCGTGGTTAGATTTTGAATTCGATATTAAAGATTTATTATTTGTTCGTATCGATCGTCGTCGTAAATTGCACGCGACTATCTTGCTTCGTGCATTAGGTATGAGCGATACAGAAATTTTGAATACATTCTTTGAGAAGAATGCATTCCTATTTGAAGATGGTAAAGTTTACTTAGAATTGATCGCAGATCGTTTACGTGGTGAAATTGCTGCATTTGACATCATGGTGGATGGTCAATTGGTTGCTGAGCGTGGCCGTCGTATTACTGCGAAACACATTCGCGAATTAACAAAAGCGGGTGTTGAAAAATTAGAAGTGCCAGTTGAATATTTGATTGGTAAAGTGATTGCTGAAGATATCTTTGATGAAGATACAGGCGAAGTATTGTTGTTGGCGAACGAAGTATTAACATATGATTTAATTGTTGAGCGTTTGGCACAGAAAAATATCAAGCGTATCAATGTATTGTATACAAATGATGTTGATCGTGGTTCTTATATTTCTGATACTTTACGTGCTGATTTAACTAAAACTCAGTTAGAAGCACAAGTTGAAATTTACCGCATGATGCGTCCTGGCGAACCACCAGCGAAAGAAGTTGCAGAAACATTGTTCCACAGCTTGTTCTTTGATATTGATCGTTATGATTTATCTGCTGTTGGCCGTATGAAATTTAATCGTCGTTTAGGTCGTGGCACTGATGTTGGTGAAGGTACATTATCGAACGAAGATATCATCGAAGTTATCAAAACATTGGTAGACATTCGTAACGGTAATGGCACTGTAGATGACGTGGATCACTTAGGTAACCGTCGTGTGCGTTGTGTTGGTGAAATGGCTGAAAATACATTCCGTATTGGTTTAGTTCGTATTGAACGTGCTGTTAAAGAACGTTTATTATTGGCTGAAGCAGAAGGTTTGACGCCACATGAATTAGTGAATGCAAAACCCGTTGCAGCAGCAATGAAAGAATTCTTTGGTTCTTCTCAGTTGTCTCAGTTTATGGATCAGAACAACCCATTGTCAGAAATCACGCATAAACGCCGTATTTCAGCATTAGGTCCTGGTGGTTTGACGCGTGAGCGTGCGGGCTTTGAAGTTCGAGACGTTCATACAACTCACTATGGTCGTGTATGTCCAATCGAAACACCTGAAGGTCCAAACATCGGTTTGATCAACTCATTAGCATGTTATGCGCGTACTAATGAATATGGTTTCTTAGAAACACCATATCGTAAAGTGATCGATGGCAAAGTAACGAATGAAATTGAATACTTGTCAGCCTATGAAGAAATGGAATTTGGTATCGCTCAGGCAAATGCTCGCTTGAATGAACAGGGCGAGTTCATGGATGACTTAATTGCATCGCATGTGAACGGTGAATTCATTCTTTTGACACAAAATCAAATTCAATACATGGACGTTTCACCACGTCAGATCGTATCAGTTGCCGCTGCATTGATTCCATTCTTGGAACACGACGATGCTAACCGTGCATTGATGGGATCGAACATGCAACGTCAAGCGGTTCCAACATTGCGTTCTGATAAGCCATTGGTTGGTACAGGTATTGAAAGTACAGTTGCTCGTGACTCAGGTGTATGTATTGTTGCTAAACGTGGCGGTATCGTTGATTATGTAGATGCGACTCGCATCGTTGTTCGTGTTAATGAAGAAGAGACTAAAGCTGGCGAAGCTGGTGTTGATATCTATAACTTGACGAAATATATGCGTTCTAACCAGAGCACATGTATCAACCAACGTACATTAGTAAAAGTAGGTGATCGTGTATCAGCTAAAGATGTTATGGCAGATGGTCCATCAACAGATTTAGGTGAATTGGCATTGGGTCAAAACATCTTAGTAGCATTCATGCCATGGAATGGTTATAACTACGAAGATTCCATCTTGATCTCTGAACGCGTTGTTCGTGAAGATCGTTTCACAACAATCCACATTGAAGAATTAACATGTGTGGCACGTGATACTAAGTTAGGCCCAGAAGAGATTTCTTCGGATATCCCTAACGTATCAGAAGCTGCATTAACAAAATTAGATGAAGCTGGTATGGCATTCATCGGTGCTGAAGTTAAAGCTGGTGATATTTTGGTGGGTAAAGTTTCTCCAAAAGGTGAAACACAATTAACGCCAGAAGAAAAATTATTGCGCGCGATCTTTGGTGATAAAGCATCAGATGTTAAAGATACATCTTTACGTGTACCAACTGGTATGGATGGTACTGTTATTGATGTGCGTGTATTTACACGCGATGGCATCGAAAAAGATAGCCGTACTCGTGAAATCGAAGCCACTGAATTAAAACGTGTTCGTAAAGATTTGAACGATCAATTGCGTATTTTGGAAGATGACTTGTTCGATCGCGCACAACGCTTGTTGATGTCAAATGTCGCAGCTGCGGGTAACAGAGGATTCAAAGCAGGTAGCAACTTCACTGAAGATTACTTATTGGGTCTAAACCGTGAAGAATGGTTGAGCTTAGCATTGAAAGAAGAAGATGCCGCAAATGACTTGGCACAATTGAAAGAATTGATGTCACAGCAACGTAAAGAGTTCGACAAGCAATTTGAAGAAAAACGTGAAAAATTAATCCAAAGTGATGAATTAGCGCCAGGCGTATTGAAAATGGTGAAAGTTTATCTTGCGGTTAAACGTCGTATTCAACCAGGTGATAAGATGGCTGGTCGTCACGGAAACAAAGGTGTTGTTTCTATGATTGTTCCAGAAGAAGATATGCCATACATGGAAGATGGTACACCAGTTGATATCTGTTTGAATCCATTGGGTGTTCCTTCGCGTATGAACATCGGACAGATTTTGGAAACACATTTAGGCTGGGCTGCAAAAGGTTTAGGTAATAAGATCCAGAAGATGTTGGAAGAGAAGTCTGCGATGACTGATCTACGTGGTTTTATTGATGAAATTTATAACAAAGATGAAAGTGCGCAGAAGGTTGATTTGAATGATTTCAATGATGATCAATTCTTAGAATTGTGCCACAACTTGAAAAATGGTGTGCCAATGGCAACGCCAGTATTTGATGGTGCATCTGAAGAAGAAATGCGTCGCATGTTGCGTTTGGCTGATTTACCAGAATCTGGTCAAATCACATTGTTCGATGGTCGCACAGGTGATGCGTTTGATCGTCCTGTAACAATTGGTTACATGTACATGTTGAAATTGAATCACTTAGTTGATGATAAGATGCATGCTCGTTCTACAGGCCCTTACTCATTAGTAACGCAGCAGCCATTGGGTGGTAAAGCTCAGTTTGGTGGTCAGCGTTTCGGTGAGATGGAAGTTTGGGCGTTGGAAGCTTATGGTGCATCATATACATTACAAGAAATGTTGACAGTTAAGTCGGATGACGTTGTTGGTCGTACGGAAGTTTATAAGAGTATTGTGAATGGAGAGCATCGTATGGATACGGGTATGCCAGAATCGTTCAACGTTCTCGTTAAAGAGATTCGTTCTCTTGGTATCAATGTAGAGTTAGATGGTGAGTAATCTCTTTAAGCATAGGAACTAATGAACAATGAAAGATTTAATGAATTTATTTAAAAGTTCGGACAATGTTAAGAACTTTGATGCGATTAAAATCGGTTTAGCATCACCAGAAATGATCCGTTCGTGGTCATTTGGTGAAGTTAAAAAGCCAGAAACAATCAACTACCGTACATTTAGACCAGAGCGTGATGGTCTATTCTGTGCTCGTATCTTCGGGCCAGTAAAAGATTACGAATGTTTGTGTGGTAAATACAAACGTTTGAAACACCGCGGTGTAGTGTGTGAGAAATGTGGTGTAGAAGTTACAGTTGCTAAAGTGCGTCGTGAAAGAATGGGGCACATTGATTTAGCTGCTCCAGTTGCACACATTTGGTATTTGAAATCATTACCAAGCCGTATCGGCTTGTTATTGGATATGACATTGCGTGATATCGAAAAAATCTTATATTTCGAATCATTCGTTGTTACAGATCCAGGGATGACACCATTAGAGCAAGGTCAAATCTTAACGGATGAAGAATTCTTAGACATCATTGAAGAGCATGGTGATGAATTTGAAGCAAAAATGGGTGCAGAAGCAATTCTAGATCTATTGAAAGCTTTGGATATGGAACAAGAAGTTTCTCGACTACGTGAAGAATTGGAAGAAACAGGTTCAGAAACTAAATTCAAACGTTTATCTAAACGTTTGAAATTGATCGAATCATTCATTCAATCTGGTAATAAGCCAGAATGGATGATCTTGACTGTATTGCCAGTATTACCACCAGATTTACGTCCATTGGTTGCTTTGGATGGTGGTCGTTTTGCAACATCAGACTTGAATGATTTGTATCGTCGCGTTATCAACCGTAATAATCGTTTGAAGCGTTTATTGGAATTAAGCGCACCAGATATCATCGTTCGTAACGAAAAACGTATGTTGCAAGAAGCTGTAGACTCATTGTTAGACAATGGACGTCGTGGCCGTGCAATTACGGGTACTAACAAACGTCCATTGAAATCTTTGGCAGATATGATCAAAGGTAAGCAAGGTCGTTTCCGCCAGAACTTATTGGGTAAACGTGTTGACTACTCAGGTCGTTCTGTAATCGTAGTTGGTCCTACGTTACGTTTACACCAGTGTGGCTTACCGAAAAAAATGGCTTTGGAATTATTCAAACCATTCATCTTCTCTAAATTGATTTCTCGTGGTATTGCTGTAAAAATTAAAGCAGCTAAGAAATTAGTAGAGAAAGAAGCGCCAGAAGTTTGGGACGTTTTGGAAGAGGTGATTTCAGAACATCCAGTATTATTGAACCGTGCACCTACATTGCATAGATTGGGTATTCAAGCGTTTGAACCAATTTTGATTGAAGGTAAAGCAATCCAGTTGCATCCATTAGTATGTACAGCGTTCAATGCCGACTTCGATGGTGACCAAATGGCGGTTCACGTACCTTTGTCAATCGAAGCGCAATTAGAAGCTCGCGCATTGATGATGTCTTCAAATAACATTTTGTCACCAGCAAATGGTGAACCAATCATCGTTCCTTCACAGGACGTTGTTTTGGGCTTGTACTATATGACTCGTGACCGTGCTCGTGTAAAAGGTGAAGGTATGATCTTCGCTGATTACGCAGAAGTATTGCGTGCATACCAAGCGAAAGAAGTTGCGGTACATGCGAAAATTCAAGTGCGTTTACCTGCTTATATGTTTGAAGATGCACAAGAAGGCGAAAAAGTACGTCGTGTTGAAACAACAGTTGGTCGCGTATTATTATCAGATGTATTACCAAAAGGCTTACCTTTTGCGTTGATTGATCGTGCATTGACTAAGAAAGTCATTTCTAATTTAATTAACCAAGCGTATCGTCGTTTAGGTTTGAAAGATACAGTTATCTTTGCTGACCGTTTGATGTATACAGGTTTCTATTACGCAATGCGTTCAGGTTCTTCAGTTGGTTATGAGGATATGGTGATTCCAGATGAAAAAGCTGGCATTATCAGTGATGCAGAAGCAGAAGTAAAAGAAGTTCAAGAACAATATGCACAAGGTTTGGTAACAAACGGTGAGCGTTATAATAAAGTTATCGATATTTGGTCTCGTACAAATGAAGAAGTTGCCAAAACGATGATGAAAAACTTGAGTAAAGATCGCAATATTGATGCAGATGGCAATGAAATCTTAGAAGATTCATTTAACTCTATCTTTATGATGGCCGACTCTGGTGCTCGTGGTAGTGCGGCGCAGATTCGTCAGTTAGCTGGTATGCGTGGTTTGATGGCAAAACCAGATGGTTCGATCATTGAAACGCCAATCACAGCAAACTTCCGTGAAGGTCTAGACGTTCTTCAATACTTCGTATCAACGCATGGTGCTCGTAAAGGTTTGGCGGATACGGCATTGAAAACAGCAAACTCAGGTTACTTGACACGTCGTTTAGTTGACGTTGCGCAAGACTTAGTGGTTGTGAGCGAAGATTGTGGTACAACAGATGGCTTATTGATGACTCCAACTGTTGAAGGTGGCGATGTTATCGAACGTTTGAGTGAGCGTGTATTAGGTTTAGTAACAGCTCAAGACGTTTACATTCCAGGTTCTGATGAAGTATTGTTCCCAGCGGGTACATTGATCGACGAAGCTGCGGCTGAAATGTTAGATGATAAAGGTGTGGATGAAATGATCGTTCGCTCTGCTATCACATGTGACAACTTACACGGTTTGTGTGCTAAATGTTATGGCCGTGACTTAGGTCGTGGTCATTTGGTGAACCCAGGTGAATCTGTAGGTGTTATCGCAGCACAATCAATCGGTGAACCAGGTACTCAGTTAACAATGCGTACGTTCCATATCGGTGGTACAGCATCTAGTTCTGCAGCTGTTTCAAGTGTACAAGTTAAAACAAAAGGTTTGTTGAAACTTGTTAAGATGAAAACTGTTAAAAATACAGAAAATCAATTGGTATCAACATCTCGTTCAGGTGAAATCATCATTACGGATGAATTCGGTCGTAACCGCGAACGCTATAAAGTACCTTACGGTTCTACTTTAGCAGTAGGCGAAGGCGAAACAGTTAATGTTGGTGATATTGTTGCAACATGGGATCCGCATACATATCCAGTAGTTGTAGAAGTGACAGGTTTTGTTAAGTTTGAAGACTTTGATGAAGGTATCAATGTTCAGAAACAAACGGATGAAATTACAGGTTTAACTCACTTAAGCGTATTGGATTCTAAATCACGTGGCGCAGGTAAGGATAAACGTCCTGCAATTCATGTTGTGGATGCCAATGGTGATGCATTAACATTGCCAGGTACTGACATCGCTGCGATCTATACATTGCCAGTAGGTGCGATCGTTTCGTTGAATGATAATGCACCAGTATCTGTAGGTGATGTATTAGCACGTATTCCACAAGAATCATCGAAAACACGTGATATCACGGGTGGTTTGCCACGCGTTGCGGACTTGTTTGAAGCACGTCGTCCTAAAGAAGCTGCTATCTTGGCAGAAATTTCAGGTATCGTGAGCTTTGGTAAGGAAACTAAAGGTAAGCAGCGTTTGGTATTAACGGATCGTGAAGGTAATACTTACGAAGAGTTGATTCCTAAATGGCGTACTATCAACGTGTTTGAAGGTGAAAGCGTTGAGAAAGGTGAAATCATCGTTGATGGTGAATTGAGCTCACACGATATTTTGCGTTTGTTAGGCGTTAAAGAATTGGCTGCTTACTTAGTGAAAGAAATTCAAGACGTTTACCGTTTACAAGGTGTAAAAATCTCTGATAAACATATTGAAGTGATCATTCGCCAGATGTTGCGTAAAGTTGAAATCGTGGAAGCAAATGATTCTGAGTACATCAAAGGTGAGCAAGTTGAAAAAACTCAAATGCTTCGTGAAAATGCTCGCTTGATTAAAGAAGGTAAAGTACCTGCAACGTATGAACCAATTTTATTGGGTATTACGAAAGCATCATTGGCGACAGAAAGCTTCATCTCTGCGGCATCGTTCCAAGAAACGACTCGCGTGTTAACAGAAGCATCTGTACGTGGCTTACGTGATGAATTACGTGGTTTGAAAGAGAACGTAATTGTTGGTCGTTTGATCCCTGCTGGTACGGGTTTGGCTTATCATGATGAGCGCCGTAAAGAGAGAGAACAAGAGCACGAAGGCACAGAATTATTCATCAGTGCTGAGTAATACAGAGTTTTAAATATCATTATAAAAGCATCTACTCCTAGATGCTTTTATTGTTTATGAGGAAAATAGGATGTCAAATAAACGTGAATTTGAACGCATGATGTGGGCTAGACGTTTTGCTCTTCAGGGTTTATATGAGTGGCAAGTATCACAATGCCAAGTGGAAGAAGTCGAACGTCATCTTGCAGAAAACCCTGATTTTGTTAAAGCAAACAGAGAAGCATTCTCAAATATGGTTCGTGGTGCAATTCGAGGCCAAGCTGAGGCAAATGAATTAATTGAACCATTATTGGATCGTCCAATTGATCAATTAGATTTAGTAGAAAAAGCTGTATTATGGTTGGGTTGCTATGAGTTATTAACGCATCCAGAAACGCCATATAAAGTGATCATCAATGAATCAGTAAATTTAGCGAAAAAGTTTGGTGGGGATCAAAGTTATAAATTTATTAATGGTGTTCTTGATAAGGTCGCAAAGAAAGTTAGAATAGATTATCAATAAATAATTTATAAATAGGGAATCGTATAATGGACATTTCTCCCTTTCTCCGCTTTATGGTAGAAAAGAATGGTTCGGATCTTTTTATGTATCCGAATGCACCTATTTGTATCAAATTAAGTGGTGTTGTACATCCGTTAAGCCGTGAAACATTATCCGCAGATGCCGTTAAAAGTGCGATTTTTGCGCTATTGACAGAAGCGCAGGCTGCTGAATTCAACCAAGAACTGGAATTGAATTTTGCAATTAAATTGGATGATGGTTCACGTTTTAGGGTGAATATTTTTAAACAGCGTAACGAATATGGTATGGTGATTCGTTATGTTAAAGCTGTGATTCCAAAAATGGAAGATCTCCATGTTCCAGAGATATTTAAAGATATCATTATGGAAAAGCGTGGCTTAATTTTAGTTGTGGGTTCAACAGGAAGTGGTAAATCAACCAGTTTAGCCTCCATGATTGATTATCGTGCGACTCATACAGCAGGTCATATTTTAACAGTAGAAGATCCCATTGAATTTGTATATGAACACAAACGTTCGATTATTGGGCAACGTGAAGTAGGTTTAGATACACATAGTTATGAAAAAGCATTGGAATCAGCAATGCGTGAAGCTCCCGATGTAATTTTGGTGGGTGAGGTTCGTAACACTGAAATTATGAAAGCTGTGATTAACTTCTCCATCACGGGGCACTTATGTTTAACCACATTGCATGCGAATAATGCAATTGGTGCTTTAGATAGAATTGTGAACTTTTTTCCTGAATCTGCACGAGCACAGTTGTTAGTGGACTTGTCATTAAATATTAAGGCGATTATTTCTCAGCGTTTAGTGAAAGGTGTGGATGGTAAATTATTACCAGCGGTAGAAGTGATGTTGAACACGCCATACATTCAAGAATTAATCATGAAAGGTAAGTTAGATACGATTCCAGATGCAATGGAAAATGGTGGTACAACAGGTATGCGTACATTTGACCAAGCATTGTATGATATGTATGTTAAAGGCTTAATTTCTGCAGATGAAGCGATCGCGAATGCAGACTCTAAAAATAACGTATCATTACGCATTCGTATGGGTGATGTTCGTGGTGTCAGCCGTGAAGACTTAAAAGCTGAAGCAAAGTTTAAATTAAAAGAGTATTAATTTATTTGAATAATGAAATCAAGCACTGATAGCAATGTTATTGGTGCTTTTTTATTGGGAAATATTATGGATTATGAGCGCCGTTTTTCAGGCTTAAATCGTTTATATCAGAAAGATGCGACAGATATTTTACAGCAAGCACACGTTATTGTTGCAGGTGTTGGTGGCGTGGGATCATGGTGTGTTGAAGCATTAGCTCGATCAGGTATTGGTCATTTAATATTGATAGATTTGGATGTTGTTGCTGAAAGTAATATCAATCGACAGCTGCCAGCATTATCTTCAACCTTGGGAGAATCTAAAATAGAAGTGATGGCTCAGCGTATTCAAGAAATTAATGAAAATTGTCATGTGACATTGATAGATGACTTTCTAACAGAAGAAAATCTGGATGAATTATTAGGACATTTTGATCATAAAAACAGTTGGATTGTGGATGCAATTGACAATGTTCGCGTAAAAGCGGCACTCATTGCTTGGGCAAAGCGTCATAAGTTTAAGATTATTGTCAGCGGTGCAGCAGGTGGAAAGATTGATGCGCAGTCATTTAAGTTGGATGATTTATCAAAAACATATCACGATCCTTTATGTGCAAGTTTAAAAGCAACTTTAAAAAAGAAATACCATTTAGGAAAAGAAGGGGGGAAGCTTAATGTTCCCGTGATATTTTCTACAGAAAATATGCAAGGTTCTCATAAAGGAAAGGGTGGTTTAAATTGTGCTGGTTATGGTTCTATTGTGATGATGACAGCAACAATGGGCATGATGATGGCAAGTTATGTTGTGAATAAGATTGTGGATAAGTAAGTGGATAATTAAATTTTTGCCACAAAAAACCTGATGTTAAACATCAGGTTTTTTTATTCATAAGACTCGCTTCAGATTTATTTAGCTTGTTCTAATAAATCTGCATAAGCTGCTGAGAAGCCACTTAATGGTACTTTTGCTTTGATGTGTAATTCGCTATCTTTTTTAGCATTTGCATCAAATGTGAAGTTTACAAACATGTTGTTAGCTTTTTTGAATTGATCTAACAATTTACCTTTTGTGTCTACATCCATTGGTAATGCTGCGATACAGCCGAAGTTTGTACAACGCTCAAAGTTGATTTGTGCAATATCAGTATCAATATCTTTAGCTTTACCAGCTTCATCTTCGCCTTTAACAGTGATGTAAATTTTACCTTTATCATCATTGCTATTTAAACGAATTTGTAAACCTTCGCTTAATTGAACATCTAAAGGTGCTGCAAAAACCATGACAGGATTTTTATCAAACAACGTCACAGATGCTCTTAAAATTGGCACATGTCTTTGTTCTTCTTTTTTCTTACCTTTGTCCGCTGGTGCAACCATTGTAGATTGGTGGAACATTTGGCAATCTTGTTTTCCGTTGTTACCTGCAAAACATTCAACAGTCCAATCTTGGAATTTCTTTTTATAAACTGAGTCATTTGCTTGTTGAGCATTTGTACCTACTAATAGTGCAGAAGAGATCAACGTTGCTGCCATTACTTTTTTAAACATAGTATCCTCATTAAAATGAAGTTAAAAATAGTCAACTGTTGAATTATTCTACGCATATTTGTTATGAAATCAAGGTAAATCCTTTGTATTCAAGAAGTTTTCTATAGGTTTGGTCTTACAAGTTGCAGGTAATTTTTGTATAATAGTCGCTCCTTAAAATACGAGAGAAAGTGAGTGAAAAATGTGTGAGCGCGAAAAGTTCTTAGGCAATCTTTACGTCATTTCATCACCTTCAGGTGGTGGGAAAACGACTTTGGTCAGCCAATTACTTGAATGTACACCAGATATTAGCCGAGTGGTAACACATACAACACGAGCGCCAAGACCGAATGAAAAAAATGGTATTCATTATCATTTTGTATCTTCTGATGAATTTTTAGCACTCAAAGAAGAAGGCGGATTTGTTGAAACAGCACAGGTTTTTAACTCTCACTATGGGACATCTTGGAAAGAAGTTAAAGCCAAATTGAGACATGGCATGGATGTTATTTTAGTGATCGATTGGCAAGGTGCTGAGCAAGTGCGAATCAGCCATCCAGAAGCGATTACTATTTTTATTTTGCCACCATCATTAGAAACATTGCGTGCACGATTGTTTGCGCGTAATGAAGATAGTGTTGCCGTTGTTGAAAATAGAATGAAAGATGCAAGTAATCAGATCATGCATTATAAAGATTTTGATTATTTAGTAGTGAATGATGATTTTGATTTAGCATTAGCCAATTTACGCTCGATCATTATGGCAGAGCGCTTAAAGGCAGATCATCAGAAAGTACGTCATCAATTATTGATCTCATCACTGTTGCAATCATAATATTTCAATACGCTAACTTAATATTTTAGTTATTATTAATACAGATACTGTAAGAATTTAGGAGTTTTATTTTATGGCACGTGTAACCGTAGAAGATTGTTTAGATAAAGTAGAGAACCGTTTCCAATTGGTATTATTGGCTTCTCGTCGTGCTCATCAATTAGCATTAGGTGCAGAAACTAAATTGCCACCAACCCAAGAAAAAGTGACTGTCATGGCGCTTCGTGAAATTGCCGAAGAACTCATTACGATCGATGAAATTAAAAAGCTGAATGTGAAGCCAAAACCAGTGATTGTTGAAAGTTTCAAACCAGAAACAGCGTTTGAATTTTAATTAGCGTATTGGATCTTATGATGGAACCAATCAAGCTCCCTGAAGAAATGGCACTCTGGAATGAAGCATTTTTTGCGAAAGTTGCAGAGTTAGAATCCCGTGTTAGCCGATATATGACTAAAGCTGAAACAGCTAAGGTTAGGGAAGCATGTATTTTTGGAGCTTGGGCTCATCAAGGACAATCAAGAAGTTCTGGTGAGCCTTATATTTTTCATCCCATTGAAGTTGCGTTAATTTTGACGTTAGTTCAATTGGATATTCATTCAATTGTAGGTGCAGTACTTCATGATGTGATTGAAGATACAGATATCTCATTTGATGAAATTAAAGATAAATTTGGTAGAGAAACCGCAGAAATTGTTGATGGTGTAAGTAAATTAACCAAGATTCGTTTTAGTTCTAAGTTGGAAGCAAAAGCCGAGAACTTTAGAAAAATGATTCTCGCGATGACAAAAGATTTACGTGTCATTATGGTTAAACTTGCTGACCGATTACACAATATGCGTACATTGGGTGCTTTGGCGCCTTATAAAAAGCGTAGAATTGCGCGTGATACTTTGGATATCTATACGCCAATCGCTGCAAGATTGGGGATGTTTGCATTACAGATTGAATTGGAAAATCTCTGTTTTGAAAATATTTATCCCATGCGTTATCGTGTTTTGCAGGAGTTTGTGAATAAGAAGCGTTTTTCACAAGGTCCAACGGTTCAGACTATTCGTGATGCCATTCAAGAAAAACTTAGCACAGTTGGGATTTCTGCACGAATTTCTATTCGTGAAAAGCATGCTTGGAGTTTATATAAAAAATTAGAGAAACGTGGCGCTGTGAGCCAGTTATCTGACATTTTCTCCATTAGAATCATTGTGAATAGTGTGGATGAATGTTATCGAGTATTGGGCATTGTTCATAGTTTGAATAAGCCAATCATCGGAAGATTTAAAGATTTTATTGCCATTCCTAAAGTGAATGGTTATCAGAGTTTGCACACCGTTGTTTTTGGCGCAAATATGCTGCCAGTAGAAGTGCAAATTCGTACAAGAGAGATGCATATTATTGCCGAAGCTGGTGCGGCTGCGCATTGGCGTTATGGCGAAGCGTATCGTGAACAGACTTATACAAAAAATAAAACACGCGAATGGCTTAATTACGTCACAGAGTTGCAAAATAGCATGTTATCTTCTGAAGAGTTTATGGCTTCCATGAAGGAAGATCTTTTCCCTTCAGAGATCTATGTGTTTACACCCAATGGTCGGATCATGGAATTGCCACGTGGATCCACAGCGGTAGATTTTGCATATGCAATTCACTCGGATATCGGGAACCATTGTATTTCAGCTAAAGTAGATGCTAAATTTGCACCAGTATCACAAGTCCTGATTACAGGGCAAACGGTTGAGATTCAAACATCTCAAAGTGCTCAGCCAAATCCAATGTGGCTGGAGTTTGTTAGAACAGCAAAGGCACGTTCAGCTATTCGTAGTTATTTAAGTAAATTAAGTCGTGATGATACAGTTGTCATCGGACAGAATTTATTAGAAAATGCTATGAAGCAGAAAAATATTCCAATGGCACATTTAACAGATGCTGTGTTGAATCGTTTAGCCAAAGAATTACAAATTGAATCAGTGGAGGATATGTATGCTGAGATTGGTTCAGGTAAAAGACCAGCATCCTTCATTATTAATAGATTGGAAGCACATGGTTTGGATGTGGATGTAGAATTCAATCATTCACATTACACAGAACAAAATAGCGGTACAATTGATGGTGCGAATGGTAGAGAATTAGTCTTTGGGGATTGTTGCTATCCTATTCCTGGTGATAATATTATGGGATATTGGCAACCGCGTCATAGTAAATTAGTTGTACATAGAACAGATTGTCAGATTGCAGTAGAAGCATTAAAACATTTAGAACGTTGTTATCCATTAACGTGGAATCATAATACAGAAAAGGCCCTATTCCCAGTTAAGCTTTGTTTCGTTATTCGCAATCAGCGTGGTGTGATTGCAGAAATTACAAAGGCATTGGTGGATATGGATATAAATATAAACGACTTACGTTCGCAGTCGATCAATGGAGATTTCAGCCATATCTGGATGGTTATACATGTACCTGATAGAATTTTCTTAGCGAATGTATTTCGACATTTAAAAAAATTAGATAATGTCGTACGAATAGGACGGCAAAACGACGAGGCTTAATCCATTGGTTCGTAATTGGTTCGATAAAGATAAAGGTCGCTTTCGACTTATAATAACAGCCTGCATTTTGATATTCTCAATGATGGGGATGTATTTCTTTTTTAAATCTTCTTCAGTAACCAAGAATCTTTCGTATTCTTTGTATGATTTCTTTATAGAAAAAAAAGCTAAGCCTTTGAATAAGGATAATGATCTTGTCATGATTGTCATCGATGATAAAAGTATTCGTGCATTGGAGAAAATTTGGCCATGGCCACGAGCATATCATGCGGGATTAATTACTGAATTAACTCGCATGGGCGTAAAAGTGATTGCGTATGATATTTTATTCACTGAAAGCAGCTCAAGTGATGCCATTCTTGCAAAAGCGATTGATAAACACGGGGCGGTTGTTCTACCCAAACCTCTTTTCTTTTCGTCTGATGGTTTAGTGCCTTTTGAAGATATTGCTCATTTTGGACACGTGGAAGTTAATATTGATAGCGATGGTGTTGTTCGTTCTGTTGATCCTTATTTGGATGGCATGCGGAGTTTTTCTTTTGCCATTTTAAATGCCATTGCAGATGTTGATCCAACTAAGCAAACGGCAAGAGAATTATATGAAGATCAATTAGATGAGCCCATTCGTTATGTTTATTCTTCTGAACGAACTTATCCAACCTATTCATTTTCTGATGTGTTGATGGGTAGAATTGACCCTTCAGAGTTCAAAGATAAAATTGTTTTTGTGGGCGTAAGCGCAACAGGCATTGGCGAGAGATTAAGAAGTTCATCATTGCGAAACAGCACTTTTAAAACAGGTGTGGAAGTTCAAGCCTCTATTTTTGAAGCATTGCGCGAAAAGGCAATCACAGAATATTCAAGTGGATTATTTGATAGCGTTGTCACGGTTGTATCCATTACTGCGATCGCAGTTGTGGCAATTTTTGCATCGCCTTTAGTGACCGTTGCTTTATTGCTCCTCTATATTATATTTCTAACGCTGAGTGCCTTTGTTCTATTCTATTTTCAAAATTATTGGTATTCGCCGATCGCACTCTCTTTTGCGATGGTCAGCGTGATATTTTTATACACAATTGCACAAATACATTTTAGGTTAAAAGAAGCGAACCGAACTTTAAACTTGAATGTTGCTGATCGTACCAAGAAGCTTGTGATTTCTAATCTTCGTTTAGCACAGGAGATGAATGAGAAAGAAAAAATTTGGGCAGATTTACGAGACAGTGAAGAACAGCTAAAAGTCTTATTGGATGGTTTACAGATCGGTATTGTATCTACAGATGAAGATGGGCATCTCATTACGGCAAATAGTACAGCATTGAATTTCTTTAATTTGGAAGCAGTGGAAGATTCAGCAACGCTTGAACACTATTTTAAATATGATTTAGCGCATGGCGGTGCTCAGATTAATACTAAAGAAATTTTTAGAGCTTTAGTGAATACACGAGAATCTAGTCAGTTAGAGTGTGTTTTGACATCAAATAATCCACGATATAACGGCATTCCAACAGCGTTATTATTCTCACGTTTGAATGCGTCAGATCATCATAATAGTTTTGCATGTATTATTCGTGATATTAGTGACCAAAAACGTGCAGAATTTATTACACAAGAATTTGTGGCGACGGTTTCTCATGAATTGCGTACCCCCATTACATCTATTAAAGGCTCATTAGGTTTGATGAGTAGTGGTATCACAGGTGAAATTCCTATTAAAGCACAAAAATTGCTAGAGCTAGCAACGCGTAACAGTGAACGTCTTTTAAGCTTAGTGAATGATATTTTAGATATTCAGAAGATTCAATTGGGTACTTTAGATTTTCATTTAAAAACAACAGATATTGTAACCGTTGTACGTCAATCGATCGAAGTTAATGAGCTTTATGCTCAAAACTTAGGTGTTAAAATTGATGGTGAGTTACCATCTTATCCAATTTATGTGATGGGTGATTCTGATCGTTTAACACAAGTGATGAGTAATTTATTGTCGAATGCAGCTAAATTCTCTAAACCTGATAGTAAGATTGATGTACGAGTGATTTTAGAAGGTAAAAGAGTTCGTGTAGAAATTCAGGATTATGGTGTTGGCATTCCAGAAAGTTTCAAAAATAAAGTCTTTATGAAGTTTGCACAAGCTGATGATGCGAAGCATCGCTCTAAAGGTACAGGCTTGGGCTTAAGTATTTCTAAAGCCTTTATTGAAAGAATGGGCGGCACAATTCATTATGATTCAGAAGAAAATGTTGGTACGACATTCTATTTTTATTTACCGCTCGCTTCTATGGAAGAAGTGACGAATTATATTTCAGATCAAAAAGCGAAAAAGGATATGTTCTTATGACAAAATCGAATAAACCTATGAAAGTTTTGGGTGGATTGACGATTGAAGAGTTTTTCAGAGATTATTGGCAGAAAAAACCGCTATTTGTTAAGAACGCATTTAATGATTTTGTTGACCCAATGTCACCAGATGAAGTGGCGGGCTTAAGTTGTGAAGAAGGTGTACCTTCCCGTTTTGTGTTTGAAGAACGCAATTGGGAATTAAAATGTGGACCTTTTGCAGAAAAAGACTTTGCTAATTTGCCTGAGAAGAAATGGGTTTTATTAGTGAATGATGTTGAAAAATTCATGCCGCAAATGCGTGTTTTATCAGATCCTTTTAGATTTATTCCTGAATGGAGAATGGATGATCTTCAAGTGAGTTATGCTGTAGATGAAGGTACAGTTGGTGCGCATTGGGATGATTATGATGTATTTTTGATTCAAGGCATGGGCAAAAAGAAATGGCAAATCAGCTATGATGAAGTTTCTGAAAATGATTTTGTGGAAGGTTTGCCAATTCGTTTAATTGAGAAATTCAACGTTCATGAAGAATGGATCGTGGAACCAGGCGATTTATTATATTTGCCACCAAGAGTTGGGCACTTTGGTGTTGCGATTGGCGAGAGCATGACTTGGTCTGTTGGTTTTAGGGCACCTAAACATCGCGAAATGATTCATGACTTTGTGGAAGATATTATTCAATTCACAGGCGCAGATGAGCGTTATTCTGATGCTGATTTATTGCCACGTGAGTTCTCAGCTGAACTGAATGATGATGATATTGATCGCGTAATGAAAGTGATTCAAGAAGGCTTATCTAATAATCGTGATTTAGTGGCAGATTGGTTTGGCCGTTTCATGAGTGAATGTAAAGAAGGACAAGAGCCTGAAACTTTAGATGAAGAGTTTAGCGCAGATGAAGTTCAAGGTTTATTGGAAGATGGTGCAGATATCGAACGTGTGCCAACTGTTTCATTGTATTTCCGCGAAACAGTAGATGAAGTTGTGATGTATGCCAATGGTGAATGCTTTGCATTAGACAAAAAACACACTAAATTGGTTCAGTTCTTATGTGAAAATCGCCAATATAGCCCAGGTAAAATGTTGCAGTTTTTGAAAGATGAAGTCGCAGCAGAATTTGTTGTGGATTTAGTGAACCAAGGTATTTTGGCATTCTTTGATGGTGATGATCACGATCACGATGAATGCGATGGTGATTGCGATCATGATCACTAAGTGGAAACAAAGTTTGATAGTGCTATTGGCACTTTCATTATCATGCGCAACAGCAGGCGAATTTTGGCAAGAACGAGATGAACAGCATGTTCAATCAAAATTGCCCTTGGCTGATGTTGTTATCAATGACAAGACCATTCAGGTAGAGTTGGCAACAACACGACAAACGCAGTCTTATGGCTTAATGAATCGTTTTATCTTGCCTGAGAATCAAGGCATGTTATTTGTATTTGAGCAGATACAGCCTTTGAGCTTTTGGATGAAAAATACAAAGATTCCGCTGGATATTTTGTACTTTAATGAACACGGTGTTTTGGTTGATTTTGCAGAAGCAGTACCATGTTTGCAAGATCATTGCCCATCATATCCTTCAAAAGCACCAGGTAAGTATGTGCTAGAGATCGGCAAAGGTGAAAGAAAACGCTTAGGAATTGAAATTGGTGATCAACTGAAAAAGATAGATTAGACTTTTGTTTTAACAAAATAATCGGTATAATCGTCGACAATTATGCTGTCATCGCCATTGACACACATATTATTTATTTGGAGTTTTATTTTTTATGTTAACAACAGAAAAAAAAGCAGCAATCGTAGCTGAATTCGCACGTGGTGAAAACGACACAGGTTCTCCTGAAGTACAAGTTGCACTATTGACTAACAACATCAACGCATTGCGTGCTCACTTTGATGCTCATAAGAAAGATCATCATTCTCGCCGCGGTTTGTTGCAAATGGTAAACCAACGTCGTAAATTGTTGGATTACTTGAAGCGTAAAGATTTAGCGCGTTATCAAACTTTGATTGAGCGTTTACAATTACGTCGCTAATATTGAATATTATGCGTATGAATATGTAGTGAACAGCCCTTGCAGTTTTTCTGTAAGGGCTTTCATTCTTTTGTGGTAAAAGGGTTTTGAAGGGTTCTGACAGAGTATTTTGTATAGGAAGTATTCTTTAAAATAACATTCCTCGCCTACGGCGATGAATGTGAAGATAGCTAATATGATTAAGTAATTTACAGAATATTTTGTCAGCTCCCTTGGTATCAAGAACTTTTACCGAATTTATTTTTTAAAACTATATGAAAGGTAAAAATTATGGAATTAAAAGCAACTAGAAAAGAGTTTATGTATGGCAACCAAAAGGTTGTGTTAGAAGTTGGTGAAATTGCTCGCCAAGCAAATGCAGCGGTTAAAGTTGACGTTGAAGGTACTGTAGTATTTGTAACATGTGTTGCATCTACAAAGTTTGATCCTACTCGTGATTTCTTTCCATTGACTGTGAATTATCAAGAGCGTACATACGCAGCAGGTAAAATTCCTGGTGGTTTCTTCCGTCGTGAAGGACGTCCTTCCGAAGGTGAAACATTGATCGCTCGTTTGATCGATCGTCCATTGCGTCCATTATTTGCAGAGGGTTTCACAAACGAAACTCAAGTAATCGCAACAGTTGTATCAATCAACCCAGAAGTTAGTGCTGATATCCCAGCAATGATCGGTGCATCAGCTGCTGTATCATTAGCAGGTTTGCCATTTGAAGGTCCTTTAGGTGCTGCGCGTGTTGGCTATGACAATGGCGAATACTTGTTGAACCCATCTAAAGAACAATTGGCAACTTCTAAATTGGATTTAGTTGTAGCAGGTACTAAAGATGCTGTATTGATGGTTGAATCAGAAGCTGAATTATTGAGCGAAGACGTAATGTTGGGCGCTGTAATGTTCGGTCATGAGTCAATGCAAGTTGTGGTTGATAACATCAATGCATTATGTGCAGAAGTTGGTGTCACTAAATTTGAATACGAAACAGTACAAAAAAATGCTGAATTAGAAGCAGCTGTTAAAGCATTTGGTACAGATAAACTAGAAGCGGCTTACACAATTTCTGTGAAAGCAGATCGTTATGCTGCAATCGATGCATTGCGTGCTGAAGCAATCGAAACTTTGATCACTGAAGAGAATGGTTTCACAAAAGATGCTATCAATGCTGTAATTGATGACATGAGCTATCGTCTAGTACGTGATCACATCTTAGATGGCAAGCCACGTATTGATGGTCGTGATACAACAACAGTTCGTCCAATCATTTCTCGCGTTGGCGTTTTACCACGTACACATGGTTCTGCATTGTTCACACGTGGCGAAACTCAAGCATTGGTTGTGACAACTTTGGGTACAGATCGTGATGCGCAAATCATCGATGCATTAGATGGTGAATACAAAGATAAATTCTTGTTCCATTACAATTTCCCTCCATATTCTGTAGGTGAAACTGGTATGGTTGGTTCACCTAAGCGTCGTGAAATCGGTCATGGCCGTTTAGCTAAGCGTGGTGTTCAAGCTGTATTGCCAAGCATGGAAGAATATCCATACACAGTTCGCGTTGTATCTGAAATCACTGAATCTAACGGTTCAAGCTCAATGGCATCAGTTTGTGGTGCATCATTGTCATTAATGGATGCAGGTGTTCCTTTGAAAGCACCAGTTGCGGGTATCGCAATGGGCTTGATCAAAGAAGGCGATCGTTTTGCTGTATTGACAGATATTTTAGGTGATGAAGATCATTTAGGTGATATGGACTTTAAAGTAGCAGGGACAACGGATGGTATTTCTGCTCTTCAAATGGACATCAAAATCACAGGCATCACGAAAGAAATTATGGAACAAGCATTAGCACAAGCTAAAGTTGCGCGTTTACATATCATCAACGAAATGAGCAGCACGTTGAATACTTCTCGTGAAGAAATCTCTGAATTTGCACCACGCTTCACAATTTTCCGCATCAATCCTGATAAGATCCGTGATGTTATCGGTAAAGGCGGCGTAACAATTCGTGGTATCACAGAAGAAACTGGCGCTGTAATCGAAATCGAAGATGATGGCACAATCAAAATTGCAGCAGCTAATGCTGATCAAGCAGCGGAAGCTAAAAAACGCATTGAAGAAATCACAGCAGATATCGAAGTTGGTAAGATCTATGAATCACCAATCGTTCGTATCATGGATTTCGGTGCATTCGTTAACTTGATGCCAGGCCGCGATGGTATGGTTCACGTTTCTCAGATCCCTTCTGAAGAGCGCATCCAAAATGTATCTGATCATTTGAAAGTTGGCCAAGTTGTGCGTGTTAAAGTATTGGAAATTGATAAGCAAGGCCGTATTCGCTTAACAATGAAAGATGTTGATGCACCTGCTGCTGAATAATATATTTTAATATGATTAAAGAACCGAGAGTCATCTCGGTTTTTTTGTGGATGAAAGTAGCCACGGTGAGATATTGATATATATCCATAAATTATTAATATATATTTTTTTATGTAAATTTTAGTAATACAATATATCGGCGGAAGATATATTAAATAACATAATATTTATTAATGATTGAGTTAATTCTCATAAACTTAATGGAATTATCATGAAAAAAGTTGTGAGTATTGTAGTGTTGCTCAGTAGTATTGCATCTGCCAATACTACGGATAAGTTATCGCCTGAATTAGACAGCTTCATGACATTAAAGCCGATACCAGAAGAGTATTTTGATAATAATGCTTATATTGGTTGGATGGGTTTAATGTACCCTAAAGATAATTGGCTGACAGCGTATAAAAAGGTTTTTCAAGCGAATGATGCGGTATTGAATGAGCGTGTTGAAGGCGGTAAGTTACTCACAAACTATTTTGCGAATCCTCGTCAGGCAATTTTTCAATTATCCAGTGATCAAACTTTCATGCAGAATCTTTTTGGAGAAGATGATGGATTAATGAATCTTGAAGATGGTTTAGACTCTCATAAGTTACTTGCTGTGAGGCAAGGTGTTTTTGAAAATAAAAGGTATCGTTATACGCAAGATTTTTTTGTATGTGCTGATTATTCGGATGATCAATGCTTCGACACAATGAAAGAGCGCCGTGATTATATTCACCAAACCATTCGAGAAAACAGGGTTTTGTTAGATCGTTTTGAAGAGTTGGTTCAAGTTTCTCAATATAATTATGCGCTTTTTTATAATGATTATAATGCATCGCTGGATGTGATCCCAAGTTCAGGTATGGCAAAATTAATTCAGCTTTATTTGACAGAAGCTATGATGAAGATTGCAGATGGCAAAGTGGATGAAGGATTGGATCAATTAGTGATCGTGCGCCGTTGGATAGATTTAATGTTCCACGAAAAATCTAAAACATCGTTATTGCACTTTTTTGTGAATATCTCAGTAACGCAATTTTTAGATCAAACCATGGATGTATTATTGGATGAACATTTATTGGATCAATCATTGGATGATGAGCGAGTAAGTTTTATTGTGCGGCCGTATCCTAATGATATTGGACAAAAACTCAATGAAGTTGTTCTATTTGAAATACAACAAAATTTTAAAGATTTTGCCTATCCTTATATAAAGGTTTATCACACTTCTGTACAAAATATTACGCTGACAGAAGAGGATGAATATATTATTTTGTCATTTTTGAAAAACTTTGGTGTGATTTTATCACCATCCTTGAATGAACTTTATCAAGCGCGTAAGAAGCAAGCTAAAACAAGTGATTGGGCGCAATTAAAAGATTTATTAAAAGCAACAAAACCTATCGATAAGATGTGGTTTAATGCAGTGCATCAAAAACAAGATCTTCGTCCTTATGTTGCAGATGAGGAAGGAGAGTTGGAGTTTTTACATCATAGCCATGAAAAATTTATACAAGTCTTGAATGATTGGTATCGACAATATTTTCAGAAGATTGGCATGATGCCAAAAGAGGCGCTCTTTTATCTGAATGATCGTTATCCATCGACACAGTTTTATAATGATTATCATAAGCTCTTAACGATTTTATCGGAAGAAGATAATTTAAAGCAGCATTTATCATCTGAAACATTGAATATGATTTTACAAGATCAAGTTCATCCTGAAACTTTAACTTTCACGCAATCATTGATTGCTTATAGTAATTTTGACAGTTATTGGATGCGTCTATACGAGCAACAAAACTATCATCAATTGGTCTATTTAAAATATTTAATCATGAAAGATAAAATTGCTTCTAAAGACGTATCAAAATTTTTGCGATCAATGGGACATTATGCTGAGAATACAATCACTAAAGTGCCTTATCAATATGATCGTCTTTTACAAAAGCTTTCCACGCCTTTGCCACGCACGAATAAAAATTTACCTTCTCATATCAAGATTTTACGACTGAATGATAGTAATGTTCAGCATTTTGAAGTGCGTATACCACAGTATTAAAGAGTAATCACTAACAAGATGATATTTGTCTATCATTCATGTAATTTCACCAAGTCTTAACAATTGAGGGCTATAATAGTGCACTTTCAAACACTATAAACAGGGCAAATATAATGAAAAAATGTCATACATGTGGGAAAGAGTTGATGGTTGCATTCTTCAATGAACAATCTGGTGACGATTGTGTTTTTTGTGCTGATGATAGAATTACACTTGCAAGAACTCAAAAGAATGATTACGAAGAAGTAGAAGACAAAGGCTGCGCAGGCGGTGCATGTACTTTGTAAACAAGTGATAGAGAATTGAATGGAGAACCGAGCATTGCTCGGTTTTTTTGTTGGTGTATTTTATGATTATGTACTTTCATTATATTTAAAACTTCGTGGAAAATATGTGACTTGATTTGGTGTTGTTAATCGATAGAGTTGGGCGGGGCGATTGGTGGTTTTTCTGAATTGATTGTCCAATGCTGTGATTAAATCACTGTTTAAAATTCGTGTACGGAACGAGCTTTTATCTAAGGGGCGATTCAAAACAATTTCATAAGCTTCTTGTAAATCAGGCAACGTAAATTCTGCTGGTAATAAATAAACAGGCAAAGATGTATATTCCACTTTGGCATGTAATCTTTCAATGGCAGCATTCAATAGTTTGGAATGATCAAAGGCAAGAGTTAATTCAGTGGCTTTGTCGATAGGAAACCAAGCTAATTCGGCTGCATTACCGCCTTTTTGTAAGGTGATCGCTGCTTCATTCAATAATGAAAAATAAACATGCGTAATTGACCAATCGCGTGGATCACGTGTGCGACTGCCATAAGCACCCACTTGTTCTAAATATGGTGCTTCAACATTGGTTTTTTCTTTGAGTTTACGAACAGCGCAAGCATCGAGATCATCATCTAGTTCAACATGCAAAAATCCACCAGGCAATGCCCATTGATTGGCAAAAGGCTCATCTTTCTTGTCAGGGCGCTTCACTAATAAAACCTGTAATTGCTGATTTTTAACTGTGAATATAGCAATATCAACAGTAACAAGCGGGCGAATGATTTCTGGCAGGACGTATTTATGCATGGTTGTTGGCTTTCTTTTATAAAAAAGTTGACGGTAAATTTAAAAGTAGTATAGTGCAACTTATTAAGTTGCGCAATACAACTAATAAGGAATGGCACATGAATATAAGTTATGATTCAAAAAATGACAGTTTATGTTTTTCTAAAGGGCAAGAATGTACAACTATTTTTAATATCTCAGAGTTTTGGACTGCGATGCTTAAAAGTAAGGCGCACGAGCAAACCTTTAGTCATATTTTACAGGGTAAAAAGGTTGTTGAGGTTCGCAATAATTTTTCTTATGGACGCGAGCCATGTTGCGATGTATACAGCGGCAATAGGGCGGAAATAAAAGTAGTACTTTACTGCAATGTGATATCTATTCATATAGTATTTTATATGCAAGAAAGGCGTTCAACATATCTTTACTGGGATGATGATAGTTCTGTGCAATTGGATAATCAAAAGCAGTACCTCTCGAGTTATATTAAGGTCGATAAATTTATAGAGCTTTTAGCAAAGAATATTAATAGAGATAGTTTGGATAATTTCATAATGCGATTACACAATCTTCCAAGGAAAAAGCTAAGAAAATTGAATCTCAATGCTTGGAATTTATAAATTGAAGAAAGATAATCAAAAATTTAATTATATAAGTTGCTCAGAGCAACTATAAGAAGGAGTACAAAATGTTAGGATTCAAATTCATTAAAACACAGCCAACACATTATGTGATTGTGCATAAGAATGGTTCGATTGTGAGAGAAGGCACAGGCTTATCTTTTTTAAGTTATATGCCAACATCCACGATTAGCGTTGTGCCTTTAAGCAGTTTCAATCGTGATTTTATGTTTGAGCAAAACTGTGCGGATTTCCAATCCATTACGATCCAAGGGCAAGTCTCTTATCGCATTGCTGATCCTGTGAAAATGGCGGAGCGTTTAAACTTTGCGATGAAAGATAATCAAAGCTACATTTCAGATGATCCACAAAAATTATCAGCCAAGGTTGTGAAAATCATTGAAGGCTTATCTCAAAAGATTGTTTTGCAGTGGAAATTACGTGAAGCATTGTTAGCGAATAATGCTTTGGGTGATCAGATTTTTGATGAAGCTAAAAATCACCCTGAGATTGTGAACTGCACCCCAAAAGTTGGACACAACTTTGGGGTGTTTTTATATGGCGAAGTATTCTTTTGATTTCAAATTAAAAGTTGTTAAGTTTTATCAAAAAGGAAATGGATATAGCTCTACAGCTGATCATTTTAATATTGATCACTCCACCGTTAAAAAGTGGGTCAAAGCTTATCAGTATCATGGTCAATCAGGGATTCAGCCAAGAACAACAAAACGATTATATTCTGCTGAATTCAAATATTATGTATTGAAGTTTATGTCAGATCATTATTACTCTGCCCGCGAAGCGGCTTCATATTTTAATATTCCAGCATTTACTTCTATATTAGAATGGCAATCACTGTTTAAAGAAGGTGGTTTGAGTGCACTTGAACCACGTCAAAAAGGAAGACCTAAAAAGATGAGATTGCCCAAAAAACCTGATAATCGCACTGAACAAGAAAAGTTGATAGATCAACTTCAAGCTGAATTAGCCTATCTTCGTGCGGAGAATGATGTGTTAAAAAAGTTTCAGGAATTGGACGAGAAGGAAGAAGCGCTCAGGCGCAAACAATCATCGCAGAAGAACTCAAAGTAAAGCATTCATTGTCATCGTTACTGAAAATCATGAATCTAGCCAAAAGCACTTATTACTATCATAAGGCAGTATTGGCTAAGCCTGATTCAGATGAAAGCCTTAAAGCAAGGATAACAGCCCTTTTTCATGAGCATAAAGGTCGATATGGTTATCGTCGCATCACTGCGATATTACAAAAAGATTTCCCCATTAACCATAAAAAAGTTCAAAGAATCATGCGATTACTGAATCTTAAATCTTTAGTAAGACCGAAGAAATACCAATCTTATAAAGGAAAAGTTGGAAAAATAGCGAAGAATATTTTGAAGCGTAATTTTAAGGCTCAAAGGCCCAACCAAAAATGGGTAACAGATGTCACAGAGTTTAAAGTGAACGGTGAAAAGCTGTATTTATCTCCGATTTTAGATCTATATAATCAGGAAATTATTAGCTATGAAGTTGCTAAAAACTCCAAATATGAGTTGGTGGGTAAAATGCTGAATAAGGCATTGAAGCATTTAAAGTTACATAAGAAAGGACGCAAGAAACTGATTTTACATTCTGATCAAGGTTGGCAATATCAAATGAAACAGTACCAACAATCTTTAAAAGATCACAAAGTTAGACAAAGCATGTCACGCAAAGGCAATTGCTATGATAATGCTGTGATTGAGAACTTCTTTGGTGTTTTGAAATCAGAGCTATTTCATGTGAAAAAATTTGAATCTATCGATCAATTAGAGAAAGAGATTCATGAGTACATCGATTATTACAATAATGATCGAATTAAGCTCAAACTAAAAGGACTGAGTCCGATAGAATATCGAAATCAGTCCTTGTCTTTATAATTTATAAACTGTCCAAGTTTATGGGGTCAGTTCATTGTTGCTTTGGGTTTATCCATTATCAGTGTTGCGATTATGCGAATTCATCCACAACCCGAAACAGCAAGAGCATTGGAAGCAGAAGCAAGAGAAGCAATTTTAAAAGCGGCTGATGATGCAATCTTTTTAAGACGAAATGCAGCGGTAGAAAATGAACGATTGATTCGTGAAAATGAGCTCGATACACAAATAGCGGTTGAGCTCAAAAAACGGAACATCAGAGAAGCTGAAATCGATGCGGATGCAAGTATTCAGCAAAAGCAGCAAGAAATTAATAAACAAAATTTACTCGCTGAAATTGAGTTAGAAGAAGAACGTAAAACCTTTGTGGCACGTAAAGCAGGCAATGAACGCACAATGGCAGAAGTAGATGCTTATCGAATTTCGAGCATGATCGAAGCCATTAAAGTTGCTGATCCTCGTGTGATTCAGGCATTAACTGCGAGCGGAATGCAACCTGCACAATTAATTGCTCAAGCATTTACAGGGATTGCAGATAAAGCAGATAAAATCGGGCAATTAAATTTATCACCTGATTTATTGCAAACATTATTGGCTGAACCAACAAGACAACAACCTCGTAAGAAGTAGGAGGAAATATGGATGCTCATGATCGAAAAATTGTGTTGATTACACGACGAACCCAACTGGAGGAGTTGATCATTAAATATCAGACATTGGATCAAGCGAGATTTTATATGGCGCAATTGGGGATGGATATTCATGAGTATGAAGTGGCACATCATAATTATCAAACCACTAAAGCAAACATCATTGGTATGCTTGAAAAATGGGGACGATATCAACTGTTGGATCGCACTTATTTGCCCAATTTTATTTTTGGGGAGAATGATATTGTGATGACATTGGGGCAAGATGGATTGGTGGCCAATGTTTTAAAATATTTAGATGGGCAGCCGCTCATTGGCATTAATCCTGATCCCTCGCAATATGATGGTGTTTTACTGCCATTTTTGAGTGTCGATGTTGATAAAATTCTGCCAGAAGTCGCCGATGGTCATCGTGATTGTGAAAATATCAGTATGGCAAAAGCGAGCTTAAGTGATGGGCAGGAATTATATGCGGTGAATGATCTATTCATTGGGCCAAAAACTCATACATCGGCGCGCTACATTTTGTCGATTGATGGTGAAGAAGAAGCGCAAAGTTCAAGTGGGATCATTGTTTCTACAGGGCTAGGTTCAACAGGTTGGATGAAGAGTATTAAAAGTGGCTCGATGGGCATTGCGAAGGCTTTTGGTTTGACATCAGAGGACAATACTAAGGATATTAGCGATGGTATGCGTTGGGATGTTCCATTATTGCAATTCGCAGTACGAGAGCCATTTCCAAGCAGACATTCATCCGTATCTATTGTTGCAGGTAATATATATCCTTCAGTACACCTTAAAATCACCTCGCAAATGGCAGATTATGGTGTGATATTCAGTGATGGTATTGAAGATGATTTTTTAGAATTTAGAACAGGCGTCACAGCTGAGATTAGCATTGCTGATCGAGTGGGGCGTTTGGTTGTATAACTATTGTTACCAATAGGTGATGCAAGGTTCAGGGATCAAAATAATGAAAGTTTTTATTGGTGGTAATGGCAATTTGTCTTTTGAGGATTTTTGTCATTACTATGCAACAGCATTGAATAAGCTATTAGAAAAGAATTCTGATGCACATTTTTTAGTGTGTGATTTTCGCGGTGTAGATGTATTGGCAATGGAGTATTTAAAATGTAGAACACCAAATGTAATGGTGCATCACATGGGAAGCCGAGCACGATATGTACCTGATCAATTTAGGACTTATGTGAACGAATGGAAATTTATTGGAGGTTACAGCAATAATTGGGAACGTGATCAGGCAACTTTAAAGGATTGCACACATTATCTAGCTTATGATTTTAATTCAGACCAAAGTCGCAAAAGTGGTACACAGAAAAATATAGAAGTTTGTCAAAGAATGGGAAAAATATTTTTACCAGATGAATTAGATAAAAAATAACCCACTAAAAAGTGGGTTATCCAAAGATCTTGTGGATAAGTTTGTGAATTAAATTTTCACAACTAGTCGGCCTTTGATTTCACCATTGATGATCTTATCCGCGCTTTCTATGACATCATCCAATGCGATTTCTGTACGGATATTTGCCAAGGTTGCAGGGTCAATCAGTTCAGCTAATCTGCTCCAAGCTTCTATACGATCAGGTAATGGGCGCATAACGCTATCAACACCACGCAAAGTCACATTGCGGAGAATGAATGGCATGACTGTACCATCGAGATCGAAGCCCTGTGCTAAACCGCAAGCCGCAACACAACCACCATATTCAGTGGAAGCCAATACATTCACAAGCGTATTGCTACCCACAGAATCAATGGCACCAATCCAGCGCATTTTTTGTAGTGGTTTGCCTTTATCAGATAACTCATGGCGATCAATGATCTCTTTTGCACCTAATTGATAAAGGTATTCATGTTCGCTCGCTTTACCAGTTGCGGCGATTACGTGATAACCCAATTTTGTTAAAAGAGAAACTGCAAAACTGCCAACGCCACCCGTTGCACCTGTGACTAAAATTTTGCCTGATTCTGGCGTTAAACCGTGTTTTTCTAATGCAATAATGGATAGCATTGCTGTATAGCCAGCTGTACCAATTGTCATAGCATCTACAGGAGAAATAGATTTAGGTAGATGAATGAGCCATTCAGATTTTAAAGATGCTTTTTCTGCTAATCCACCAGAATGAACTTCACCAACGCCAAAGCCATTTAGTACAACAGTATCACCAATTTTGAAACGATTTGTTTGGCTCTCAGTGACTTTACCCACTAAATCAATGCCTGGCGTTAACGGGAATGTACGAACCACAGGGCTTTTATTAGTGATTGCTAAAGCATCCTTGTAATTCATAGTGGATGCAATGACATCAATTTGAACGTCACCTTCGGGCAGCTGATCTTCATTCAAATTTGTTAATGTTGCTGTGTAATCAGGATTTTTATCAATCAAGATTGCTTTGTAAGTCATATTAACCTCTTGTTTTCATTCCAAGTTGATAAAGGATAGCAATGTTTCTGGATAATGATAACAGGTTATTCCCCGTATCTTTTAATGCTTTTTCTAAAGTTTCGGGGCGCTGTGTCACGGTAAATACAGCATCAATGCCATAATCATGAACATGATAAGCATCGTGTCCAAGTGATCCAGCAATACCAATCACAGGCTTATCAAATTTCTTAGCGATTTTAGCAACACCAATCGGAGTTTTGCCAAAAATCGTTTGGCGGTCAATTTTGCCCTCGCCTGTAATCACAAGATCAGCATCCTTTACTGCATCTGCCAAATTCACAATATCCATGACAATGCTAATACCAGGTTTTAATTGTCCTTTAAGGAATGCTAAGGCTGCAAATCCCATTCCGCCAGCAGCACCTGCGCCATGAGCAAAGCGATGATCCTCATTGAATAGGGCAGTTGTGATATTCGCATAATGATCTAAGGCTGAATCTAATGTTTGTACATTTTCTTCGGTGGCGCCTTTTTGTGGCCCAAAAATTGCAGAAGCACCACGCTCGCCGACCAATGGATTATCCACATCGCATGCAATTTCAAATTCACATTCTTGAATACGCACATCAAAATTACTGAGATCAATGGTATGAAGTTGCTGTAATGCAGCACCGCCCGCGGATAAAGGTTGTTGATTGCGATCGAGAAATTGTGCGCCTAATGCTTGTAGCATACCAGCGCCACCGTCATTGGTTGCACTACCACCAATCGCGAGAATGATCTTTTTGGCACCATGATCCAAAGCATGTCGAATTAACTCACCTGTGCCATAAGTTGTAGTGATCAATGGATCACGTTCATCAGTAGATAATAACGTCAATCCGCTTGCAGTTGCCATTTCAATGATGGCAATAGAATCATTATCCACTAATCCATAATGAGCAGTGACTTTGCGCTGTAGCGGATCATTCACTTCAATGGCTACTAATCGACCATCTTTTGCATCAACAATGGCTTGTAATGTGCCTTCACCACCATCCGCAACAGGGATTTTAGAAAAAGTTGCTTCAGGAAAAACTGATTGAAAACCTTGTTCGATGATATTGGCAATTTCTAATGCGCTTAAGCTCTCTTTGAATGAATCGGGGGCGATAACAATGTGCATACTTAACCTCAGCGAAGAAATGTAATTTCAGTGTAGCTTATTTTATTTGTGTGATTAGTAAAATTCATTAGTCTCTGTTTTGTGGGAAAAATATCATTTTTATAGTAACCTGTGAGTTCATATCTCTTAAATATAACTTGTTATGCGATTTATAAAATTATTAGTATTATTTTGTGCAATTTATCCATCATCCATTAGCTTTGCGAAATCTGTTTGCGAAAAAGATCCAACTTATAATATGGCAGCATTTGCAAATTTTGTTGAAATGACTGAAGGACGAAAGCGTTATATTTTGCATCAAACGGGCGAAGTATCTTTGAATGGTGCAAAGCTAGATTTATCGAAAGCAGAGCAGAACAAAGTTAAAGCATTAGTTGCTTTCATCGTACAGAAATTACCACAGCGAGAAAAAGAGGCGATGACATTGATGGATTCGTTGCATTCTCAATTTGTGAATGTTGTGAAAGCACAATTGGATGGCAATTCTCAGTTGATCACGATGTTGGATAATACGCACACAGATGCAACGCGAACATTGGGTAAAGCGATTAAAACAAAAGGCAATGTGACAGAGTTTTCCGCCAATGATTTCCATAAAATCATTGATCGAGCATCGGGCGATTTTAAATTGGAAATGGCAAAAATTGTGTCAAAAAGTGTATTCACATTCAATATTGGTCGGAACTACAAAGATATAAAATATTTAGGCGATCAAGAATGGAAAAAATTTAAACCTGAAGCCAAAGCCTTTCATAAATCTTTATGTGCAGATTTGGCTTGGATTACCGCAGAGAAAGAGCAGTTGTTTTCTAAGTGATCAATAACAAAATAGCCCATGAAATCATGGGCTATTTGAGTTTTTAGCTTCTACTCTTCATACGATATAAAGAGCGTCTTACTTTTGGTTTGGGTCTGAAATCGACGCGTTTTTCGTATAAAGGTTTATCTGGAATTGATGTGCCTTTAAAGAGTAACGGCGCTAATTCAACCAATGCTCTGTTGTAAACTTTGCGCTTGAAGTATATGACATCTTCAATCGGTTTCCAATATTCCACCCATTTCCAGTGATCAAATTCAGGCGTATCAAAAAATGCTAAATTGATAGCGTCATCATCAGAAGTGAGTTCTAATAGGAACCAAATCTGTTTCTGCCCAATACAACGAGGCGTATTATTTCTACGAATCAGTCGTTGTGGTAAACGGTACCTTAACCAACTTTTAGTTTTTCCTAAAATTTTTACATCATCAGAAGATAATCCTACTTCTTCCTTCAATTCTCGAAACATTGCCTCTTCGGGGGTTTCGCCATCGTCGATGCCGCCCTGAGGAAATTGCCATGAATCTAAATGTCCTATTCTATGACCCCAAAATAGTTTTTTGTCCCGATTACACAAGATGATTCCAACATTCGAGCGATAGCCGTCATTGTCAATCATAATGTAAACCTTGAATAAAATTAATGGCTCTATTGTTCCACAAAGGCTAGTTAAAACCAAGTTTATTTGACAAAATCGCTGCGATATTTTTTGACCCACTGTAATGTACCACCACAAACAGCAGCGGGCATTATCACTAAGTTTACGAAAGGAATCATGGTAAAGATATTAATGAGCGAGCCAAAAACTAAATTATTGAAGCGATCTTGCTTTAATCGTTGTCTCATAATTGGAAAACTGACACGATTATTATCAAATGCATAATCATTATATTGGATGGACATCATCCATGCATTGAATAAAAATAGTAAGATGGGTGCCACAATCGTACCGATTACAGGCACGAGAAAAAGCAGTAAAATGCCGATCAAGCGTGGAATGTAATAGGCTAAATTCTGTAATTCTCTTTGGATGCTTCTTGCAAAATCTTTGGCAAAGGTTGACCATGAATCATCTTCTGCTGTTGTATTGGTGAGCATGCTTTCTAATTTAGCAGATAACATTCCATTAAAAGGCGCTGCGATGATATTGGCCAGCGTTGTGAAGAAATAACCAAAGAAAATTAATACGCTGATGAGAATTAATGGCCATAAAACATAGCTTAGCCAATGAAGCCATGATGGCAGATAACTTAGCGCCCAATTCACCATGTCGCTTGCTTGTGTATAGATATAGAAAAATGCGCCGCCGATGATTAATATATTGATCAAGATTGGCATAAAGATATAACGCTTTAAACCAGGCTCTAGCATGAGTTTCCAGCCTTGGGAGAAATAATATAATCCATTTTGTGGTGCAGGTGTATTCGTTGTATTCATAGTGATTTAAATATAAGCCATTAATGAAAGTATAAAAAAGGGCACAGATTGTTGTGCCCATACGTTTGTTGATCTCATTATAGAATGATTTAGAAATTGTAGTTAATACCAATCGCAAAATTTGACAAGGTCGATCGATCTGTCATTGGGCTATCTTTAACTTCGCTAGGTAAAAACTTAAATTGAGCACCACCAAAGATATGGAGATTCTCTGTCGCGTTCACCACCGTGCCAACACCAATATATGGTGTGAAGCTGCTGCTAGGATTATAAGCTGAAATACCCGTACGATTAGCTTCTGAATGTGAAACGCCATAATAGTAATCATTGTGATCTTTACTTGACCAAATACCACCAATTTTTGGCATCACTTTAAAGTGATCATTGATCTGATGAACCATACCAACGCCAGCATCAATATTAAAACCATCACTTCGACCTAAGATATCTGCATCGATATCTGTGCTGACAAAAACTTGATTGGGAAAATAGTGTTGAAAGCCAACACCTAATTCAATGGTGGATTTACGGCGATCTAAGCCAGTTAATGCACCATGCGAATCACTCGGTTTAAAACTTAATGATTGGTAACGCAAGTGAGCATCAAACTTCGTTGTTGGCGTGTTGAATAGATATAAACCTGCTTTTAAGCCTTTAATGAATAAATTACCATTTTGATATTCAAAATGCGGCACAGGAATCCAGTTAGAGTTATCACCGACGTAAGGTTTTTGTTGATAACCTAAGCCAATGCCCACGCTGTAAGACTCTTGTGCATTTGCATGGATGCCAAATGGCAACATCAAAAAAAGTGATGTAAGGAATGCTTTTTTCATTGGAATTTCCTTATCTATAGAGAATATTAATGCTCAACATTGTAACGGAAGTCGTGTGTTCCTGCTGTTAATTTACACATCTTTGTGTTCGGTTTTAGGTTTAGCTTGATATTTAAAGCAGTCACTCACATGATCATTCACCATGCCCATCGCTTGCATAAAAGCATAAATGGTCACGCTGCCCACAAATTTAAAGCCTAGTTTTTTAAGGTCTTTACTGAGTTGATCCGAAATGTTTGTTGTGACAGGCACATCAGATAATTGCTGAAAGCCATTGATAATAGGTTTATGATCTACATATTGCCAAAGCCAATCAGAAAAGCTGCCATGTTCGGTTTTTAAGGTTAAATAACATTGTGCATTGTGGATGATTGCACGCATTTTTAGTTTATTCTTGATGAGATCGGGATGTTGCATTAGAGCTTCATATTTTGCTTCATCATATTGTGCAATTTTTTCAGCGTCAAAATTATCCAAAGCAGCACGATAAGCATCGCGTTTTCTAAGTACTGTAATCCACGATAAACCTGCTTGTAAGGTTTCTAAAATGAATAATTCAAACAGTGCTTGATCGTCATAGAGTGGCTCGCCCCATTCTTGATCATGATAATCTTGATAGATTTTTTCGTTACCGCACCAGCCACAACGATTGCTCATAATTTTGTCTCAGTTAAAAAGAATTACTTTAAATGAAAAATAAGTTGCTATACAGTGAGAAATAATTAATATATTACATATATGTTTTGTATATTATAATTTTAGACTATGGAGGTTTATGTGAAAAAATTTTGGTATCCATTGATGGCACTAGTATTTGGTTTGATTTTATCAGCTTGTGGCCAGCAAGATTTGGAAAATACAACGGATAAGAAATCATTGAAAGTAGGTTTGCCGCCAAGCGCACACAATATTTTAGTCGAAAAAGTGGTGAAGCCTCAATTGGAAAAACAAGGTTATACAGTTGAGTTATTAAATTTTAATACATTGCGTGATGCGAATGAAGCATTAGTCAGTGGTGGCATTGATTTCCATACCGCGCAACATCAAGCGTATTTGAATGTTTATAATCGTGAAACAAATAATGATTTAGTTTCTCTTGTACATACGCCATCTATTCCCGCGTTTATCTATTCTCTTAAACAGTCTAATTTAGACAATGTGCAGGATAAAGATGGTGTTTTAATTCCGAATGATCCGTCGAATGCTGCGCGTGCTTATGCTTTATTGGCAAAAATTGGTTGGATTGAAGTGAATCCAAAGGCTGAAATTGCAACTTTGACGCAAAGAGATATTACGAATAATCCACACAACTTGGAATTTAAGGAAGTAGATTCTGCATTGATCCCGCGCTTATTGCAAGAAATTGATTATGGCATTATGCCTGGCGGCGTTGCATTGTTAGCGGGCATTGGCTCTGAACATACTTTGGCGCATGAAACATTTCTGCCTGATTTAGAGTTATTAGTAACAGTGAAAAAAGCTGATTTAGAGACAGCTTGGGCAAAAGATGTGAAGAAATCTTTCCAATCAGAAGAGTTAAAAACATTCATTGAAACTGATCCTGAAATCAAAGGGCGTTTCATTTGGCCAGAAGGCTAGCAAATTGTGATTTAAACATAATAAAAAACCGCCTATTGGCGGTTTTTGTAACTCATAAATATTCTAATATTAGATAATAGATTGATGATATTTCTCAGAGCCTAATTCAGCTAACAATTCTTGCTGTGTTTCTAAGTAATCAATATGCTCTTCACTCTCTTCTAGCAAATGCGTTAGTAAGTCGCGAGAAACATAATCTTCTTTTTCTTCACAAACACGAATCGCTTCAACTAAAACTGTGCGTTTGTTATATTCGCAAGTTAAGTCGCTGCTGATCACTTCTGGCACTTCTTCACCAATTAAGATTTTGCCCAAATCTTGTAGATTCGGTAAACCTTCCAATAATAAAATACGTTCGATCAAATCATCTGATTCTTTCATATCTTCAATAGATTTTTTATAGATCGTTTTGCCCAAAGCTTCAAAGCCCCAGTTTTTCAAAATACGACCATGTAAAAAATATTGATTGATAGAAATAAGATACTGACCTAACACTTTGTTCAACTGTTGAATTACAACGCGATCAACTTTCATAAACTTCCTCCTAGCCGTTCAATTGGTCTTGAAGATAGTTTGGTAAAGAAATCGTTTTGATTAAACGTAGCTGAGTTTCTAGCCAATGTGCATGATCTTCTTCAGTGTCTTTTAATTGAACCACTAACATATCACGAGTGACATAATCTTGTTCTTCTTCACACAGTTTGATGCCTTTCTTCAATGCTTCACGTACGCTTAATTCTAAACGTAAGTCACTTTCAAGCATTGCAACGACATCCGCACCAATGTCCAATTTATCAGGAATCATATTGGGTGTTGCTTCTAATAATAGTAAGCGAGAGATGATCAATTGCGCATGTTCTGTTTCATCATCCATTTCGTGGCGAATTCTATCGAATAACTTTTTATAGCCCCACTCTTGATACATCGCTGAGTGGATAAAGTATTGATCACGCGCAGCTAATTCGCCTGCTAATAATACGTTTAAGTAATCGATGACTTTTTGACTTCCTTTCATGATGTTCTCCTTATTTAAAATATTGGCAATACCTAAGGTTCATTATACATTAAATTTATGTAAATACTGACTTTTTATTTTACTAACTTATTGATAACTTTAGTTAAATGTTGCTCTCTAGCATTTAATAATTAAAAGGATATGATAAACAACATATAATGAGAATGAATAGCAATTTGTGTTTATAGTAATAAGCCTTATTATATACACTATAAAGATAAGACAACGATGAATTATAAGAAATAGGGAATCATGATGATTCGCAAAAATATTAACAAAAATTAGATAAACCCATATTTATTCCAATTTTAGTCACATTCTCTATTGAGTTAGAGTAATCATAAATTTCAGGCAAAAAAAAGCCGAAAACTGAATTTCGGCAAAATAACCACCAAAGGAGGATATGGAGGAGAACATCTAGAATTTCTAGATGTCGAGTGACATAATATCAGAATTACTATTTATGTCAATTTTTAATTCATATTATCTATGATAAAAATCACTTTATTTTTTATATGGAGCAATAAATATAAGGTTAAATTACCATAAAAACATTATAACTATTTGATTATAAATAATTTGACGCATTGTTTTTTAAAAATTGACTTCATTTTTGTATTTAGAATGTAGTCAATTTTCTCGTGTTCATTTTTTAATAAAAAATCTATAAAAATAATTATTTTTATTTGAATCAATCAGTTGGATATATTTTTAAGCGCGCGTATTGCTTGTGGGTCACCTTGAGCTGCTGCAATTTCTAATAATTGTCCCGCTTTTTGTGAATTTTGTTCGACGCCTTCGCCTTTGTTATACATAATGGCGAGATTCACAATTGCTTGAGTATGTCCTGCTTTTGCCGCTTCTGTTAATAGTTGAAATGCTTTTGTAGGATTTTTGTGCACACCTTCGCCTTTTAAGTACATTGAACCTAATGTGAATAGAGCATTGGGCTGTTGAAGCTCCGCAGATTTTTTGAGATAAGTGAGGGCTTTGGTTTTATTTTTTTGCGTGCCTTTACCTTCTTGATTCATGAGGTAGAGATAAAAGAATGCTTCAGGATTTTGTTGCCAAGCAGCTTTAGTGAATAGTTGATATGCTTCTTTAAAATTTTTATTTCGTAATTGTATGCGTGCTTGTAGATTTAATGCAGCTGTATCTTTACTTGCTACGGTGTGATTGAGATATTCTTGGAGTTTTGGATGGTTGGGATCATTCTCATAGTAATATGCGGCTAAATTATATTGTGCAGATGTTTCTTGTGATTCAGCTGCTTTTTCGTAATATTTGAGTGCTTTATGCTTATCAGATTTGACGCCAATGCCTTCATCATAGATTACAGCAATAGCATTATCAGCAGATGGAGAACCTTTTTCACTGGCAGCTTCAAAATATTGTAATGCTTTTTTGGTATCACGCGGTGCACCATGTCCTGCCAACGATTCAACACCTTTATGGTAAAGAGATTCTGCTGAGAGAGTTTCGATCTCCTGTGATGGCAAAGAATTACATGCAGTCATTATGATCGACAATGCTAATGTAGAAAAAAGGCGGAGTTTCATAATAATAATCCTAGAAGAGTCTATGATCTTCAATTATAAAGGATGCATGAAAAGAAAAGCCATTCGGGGGAAGAATGGCTTGTACTTTAAGCGAAATTAATATCTCGCATCTTTGGGTTTGTTGCCTTTTGGCCAATCATTAACTTTCCCAGAAAAATCTGGTCTTGGCATATGTGTGAAGTATTCTGAAACATCTACGGCTTCTTGATCTGTCAATGTACCTTGATCGCCTTGCCCCCAAATTCCTGTGGTTTCAACGCCCATTGGCATATTGTATTTAACAAATTGAGCGGCTTTATATGTTCTTGCCATGCCCGCGCCAATGTTGAATGATTCATCGCCCCATAATGGCGGAAAAATGAGATTGCCGCGTTGATCTTTCAATCCTTCGCCATCGTTGCCATGACATAATGCACAGCGTTCTGCATAAATGATCTGTCCATTATCTATATTGGGTATAAGGGATTGATCAATTGGACCAGAATTCACAAGTTTGACCTTCGCACCTTCAGGTTGCGTTTGGCTGAGCCAATCCATATAAGCAATCATCGCCTTCATTTCTCGAGATTCAGGGGCCAATGGTTTACCGTTCATTGATCGCTGGAAACAGCCATTAATTCTACCTTCAATTGTGACTAATTTACCTGCGCGAGGCATAATTTTTGGATATTGATGCGTTGTCGTTAAATAAGGTGCACCAAATTCTGCTTTACCTTCTGCAATGTGGCAGCTATTGCAGTTCATTGTGGCACCGACATTTTCAGGTAGTAATCGTTTTGTGTTATTCAATAGCTCTTTGCCATAAAAAATTTCATCTGCATTAGGTTCTTGTAGGATTGCTAAATCAGATGGCACAACATAATCAGGTAAAGGTTTGCCTTCTTTATCAGTCATAGAAAACTCAGTTGGTTGGGCAGCTGTTAAGGTGTAAGCTAACGCTGTTGTGAGCATGAATGCTATGACACTTAAGGATAAAATAGTACGTTTTTTCATTATTTATCCTCCTTTACTGAGGAAATATTTGGAGCTTTGTTGGCCAAGAAATGGCGAATTTCAGCAACATCTTGTGCTGTGATTTCAGGTGAAACATTGTTCCAAGAATTACGAATGAAGTTAATCACTAGTGCAACCTCATTGTCACTTAAATGATTAAAACTCGGCATAGCGAATGCCATTCTATCTGCTGGTGTATTAGGCATTTTTCCGCCTTCTAATGTCACTTGTATGACGGATTGTGCATTTTGGGCTGTAATTGCTGTATTTTGATTCAAAGCAGGGAAGATGCGTGGAACGCCAGCGCCATCTGCTCTATGGCAAATATTACAGTTTTCCATGTATAAGATGGCACCTGGATCTCTGAATTTGTCTGATAATAATAAATCTGTTGTTGTATCTTTTTGTGTCGCCAATTCTAGAGATTTGTTGGGGGCAGGTGATAATGTTTTTAAATAACTTGCGGTGGCTTTTAGATCTTTTTCTGTCCAATATTGTGAGCTGTGCTCTACAACGTCAGCCATTGCGCCAAATGCAGCAACTTTATCTGTACGACCAGTTTTCAAGAATTCAACGATTTCATCTTCGCTCCAAGTTTTTAAACCTTGACCTTCGCCACGTAAACTTTTCGCTCTCCAACCATCAATTAATGCGCCAGATAAAAATAGATCGCTCTTATCATTAGTCAGGGCTTTTTCTTGGTAAGCAATACCGCGCGGTGTATGACAAGCACCGCAATGTCCTGGTCCTTCAACAAGATAAGCACCGTGATTCTGTAATTCTGTTAACTGAGGATTGCTTTTAAACTCACGCACAGGTGCAAACAGCATCTGCCAATAAGCAACTGGCCAACGCATGCTGATGATCCAAGGAAATGTAGAAGCGGCGTTCTCTTTGTGAATTGCTGGTACAGATTCCATGAAATATGCATACATTGCTGCGATGTCTTCATCTGGCATTAATGTATATGAAGCATAGGGCATTGCAGGGTAAAGGGCTGCACCATCGCGATGAATACCATGCTTAACCGCATTACCAAATTCCTCTAAAGAATAGTGACCAATGCCCGTTGTTTTATCGGGTGTGATATTTGTGGAATAGATTGCACCGAAGGGTGTTTGCATTGCTAAACCACCAGCATATTCATGATCACCTGGTGCTGTGTGACAGGCTGCGCAATCTGATAAGCGTGCAACATATTCACCACGTTGTAATGTTTCTTGTGTCGTTTTGGGTAGTTCAATAAATGTTTTGGTTCGATTTTTTATGATCAGAAAAGAGCCTGCAAATATAACAATAAAGGCGATGATGCCGAATATTGTCAGTTTGATTAAGAGTTTTTTCATATTTCCCCTCGCTTTGTTACCGTTTTTATATCGAAATTATTTTTAGATATAGCGAGTGTCTCATGATACGGATTTTTTAAAGATAGAATTCTTCATTTGTTGGAACAAAATTGATGGTAATCAAGCAAACAAGGGTGATGGGGATTTTTGTTAAGGCAATCGATCATTAATTTTTTAAAAGATCCCGATAAATTTTGATTGACAATATCGATTAAATATAAATAATACTCATACGAGAATAAATATCATTTGATATTAATATTTAATTGCATTTGGGAATTGTTATGTATAATCACCGTCGCACTTTGTTGTTCACAATGCTCACGACAGCATTGTTTGGTTCATCTGTTCACGCTGAAGAAAAGGCATTGAAAGAAGTTGGCACAACTCGCGTGGTTGTCGCAGCTTTGAAAGATGATCGCGTTGCTGAAGAAGCAGCCACAAGCTTATCACAAGTGACGAGCGAAACGATGGATCGCATTGGTGCGACGGATTTAAGAAATGCTCTACGTTATGAAGCTGGTGTGAGTGTGGATATGACATCTTCAGGTCGAATGGATAATGTGCGTATTCGTGGTGTGGGTGAAGATCGCGTGATGATCGCGATTGATGGCGCACAAATCCCTATGGCATTTTCCTTTCCAGGTGGTTATACCAATATTGGGCAAGGTTACTTCGATGTAGATGCGATGAAGTCCATTGACATCATTAAAGGTCCAGTTTCCATGTTGTATGGCAGTAGTGCTTTAGCGGGCGGCATTTTTATGCAGACGAAGGATCCTGAAGATTTTATCCAAGAAGGCAGAAGAACAGGTTTTGAAATTAAAACGGGCTATAATTCTGTGGATCGTGACCAATTGATTACAGGTACAGCTGCGGCAAAAGTGACGGATGAATTATCTGCATTTGTACGTGCATCATTCCGTAAACATTACGAGCGCGAAAATTATTATGGTAAGGCTTACAGTGAATCAGAGTTGGGCGGCGATCGTAAACATCCAAATCCTGCAGAATCTAACATCAGAAATTTATTGGCAAAAGTTGTTTATGAGCCAAATGCTGAGCACAAACTCGCATTGAGTTATGAAATATATAATGGTCGTTCATGGGATAAAGGATTGAGTCAAATTGGTGAGCGAACGATGAATATGTCGATAGCACCGCGTTTTGATGATTACAAATCCAGTATGAAAAATACACGCAAACAATTTAATTTACGCCATGATTTTAATGTTGCAACGCCAATGTTTGATAAAGGTCATTGGATGGCTTATTACCAATCTACAAAGGCGCGCCAAGTTGTTAATGAAGCGAGAAAATCTTTCAACGGCACGATTTCTGATCGTTGGAGACAATCTAATTTCGATAATGACCAATTTGGTTTTTCTACAGAATTTTCTAAGAGCATTATGTTCGGAGACATTTCTCATGAGCTAACCTACGGTGCGAATTATAAACATACGAAAGTTAAAACATTGAGATTGGGTGATACGATCAATCGTACAACAGGACAATCAACAGAATCTCAAACATTCCCGAATAAGAGCTTTCCAGATTCTAAAGTGCAAGAATATGGTCTATTTGTACAAGATCGCATAGGTTTCTTGAATAACACAATCGAAGTGATTGCAGGGCTACGTTACGATCATTACTCTTTGCGTGTGAAGCAAGGGGGTGCATTCATTGAGGCAAATCCTGGAACATTGCCGCCAGCCAGTATCAATAAAGGTCATTTGTCGAAGCGCTTGGCAATCTTATATTATCCAACAGATACACAAACATTGTATGCAAACTATGCTGAAGGTTTTAAAGCACCAGGATTCAGTGCGGTGAATATGGGCTTTTCAAATCTGGCACATGGTTATACCACGATCTCAAATCCTAATTTAAAACCCGAAAAGAGTAAGACTTTTGAGTTAGGTTGGAATTACAACGATGATGTGAATACGGCTTCTGTTGCAGCATTCTATACGCGTTATAGTGATTTCATCGAAGAGATGGCAATGGTGGGCAGAGATCCAAATACGGGCTCAATGATTTTCCAATCCGTTAACTTAGACAAAAGCTATATCTATGGTTTAGAAGCTAAAACAAGTTTGCGTGTAATGGAATTACACAATGGTGATGGAGAATTACGCTTTAATGCAAGCGCAGCTTATGCCAAAGGTAAGGATGATAAAACAAAAGAGCCTATTAATAGTGTAGAGCCATTAACCGTTGTTTTGGGCTTGGGTTATGCATACAGCGATACAGCTTATGTCGGTTTAAATTGGAAATTGGTCGCACCGAAAAAAGAGAAAGATATTTCAAAATCATTGCGTGATCTAGGTGTAACAAAAATGCCAGGTTATGGCACTTTGGATTTAGTGGCTGAATATAAGCCGACAGAGAATGTTCGTGTGAATGCAGGTATCTATAACCTTTTAGACAAAAAACATTGGAATTGGGGAAGTCGCATGGGGCAAACCAGTCAAAGATCCATTGAGCGTGGTACAGAGCCAGGCATTAATGCGGGTATTTCTGTGACGGTAAATTTCTAAGGCTAATGGGCAAAAAATGAAAAAAATGGTTTTATCTGCACTTTTAATGGCAGGGTTAATGAATACTTCGATGGCAGAAGAGCGAGTGATTTCAACTTCTGCATACATTACGCAAATTGTGGAAGCGCTGGGCAAAGCTCAAACATTGGTGGGTGCGGATACAACCAGTCGCTACAATGAGGCTTTAAAAAAACTGCCAGATGTGGGTTATCGCATTGCACTATCGACGGAAGGCATGTTGTCCTTAAAACCTTCATTAATTTTATGGTCATCAGATTCTGGTCCTAAAAATGTTGTTGAACAAGTTAATCATTCTGGTATTCCATCCTTTGTATTGGCTAAGCCAAGTAATTTAGATGAGTTGAAAGGTTTGGTTTTTCAGATGGGCGATATTTTTAATGAACCTGTCAAAAGTGAAGCATTGAATCAATCTTTGGAGACAAAACATAATCTTTTGAAAAAAGCGATTGAGCAACGTGGTGCGCGTAATACGTTATTCATCATGGAAGAGATGGGCGGTGGCGGATCTAAAAGTTTTGCGGGTGGAGAGACAAGTGCAACAGCATTGATAGATTTGTTGGGATTGCATAATCCATTTGCCAGCCAGTTTAAGTCCTATAAATCAGTGAATTTAGAGACGCAGATTCAGCAGGATGCAGAAATTGTTTTGGTTGGTACGCGTAAAGAGTTTGGTGAAAAAAGTGCCCCTGTGACTCGCAAAGATGTGGCAAGCATTGGATGGCCAAAGCAAGTACAGCCAAAATGTGTATTTGAAGTGGATATTAGCCATGTTTTGGTCTACGGCGTTCATTTGTATGATGATGGTTTGACGCTAAGCCATATGATCGATGAGTGCTTAGGGGAACAGTAGTGGGCAGTAAATCTTTATCATTAAGCCTGCTTTTTATGACAGGTTTAATTGTGTTAACCGTGGTTGTTTCTAGTTATTTTGGCGCGTTAACCATTAATTGGCGTGAAATTTTCAATTTTGAGAGTTTAGATAGTTATATCTTTTGGCAGGTTCGCTTGCCAAGAATTCTTGCAGCATTGTTAGTGGGCGGTGCATTCGCCATTTCTGGTGCTGTGATGCAAGGTTTATTTCGCAATCCCTTGGTGGAGCCAGGAATCATTGGTGTATCAAGTGGTGCGGCCTTTTTTGTGGCGTTGACGATTGTTTTGGGTGGTAAGCTATTTCCTGCACTAATAGAATACTTAAACGATTATACGCTACCTGTTGCAGCCTGCATTGGTGGGTGGGCTGTGACAGCTTTTTTATACCATTTCTCAAAGCACAACCACGGTGTTAGCGTGAGCGCAATGTTATTGGTGGGCATTGCGATCAATGCTTTCATCGGGGCGCTTTTGGGATTATTAACTTTCATCGCAAGTGATGAAGAGCTGCGCTCATTGACATTTTGGTCTTTGGGTAGTTTAGGTGGTTTTGATTATACAAAGATTACAATCTTGTTTGTATTGCAGTTAATCATAGTGCCGTTATTCTTACTTAAGATTCGGGCGATGAATGCAATGCTTTTGGGTGAACGTGAAGCAAAACATTTAGGTGTGAATGTAGAGCGATTGAAGAAACAACAAATCTGGGGTGTTGCAATCTTAACAGGCAGCGCGGTTGCATTCTCTGGTGGGATTGGTTTTGTGGGCTTGGTGATTCCCCATTTAGTGCGCATGTTTTTTGGTTCAGATCATCGCTATGTTTTGCCATTGTCATTTATGTCGGGTGGTTTGTTGCTCCTGTTTGCAGATAGCTTATCAAGAACTTTAGCTGCACCAGCAGAAGTGCCAATCGGTATTTTCACAGCCTTCATTGGTGCGCCATTCTTAGGTTGCTTGGTTTATCGCCAATCAGGTATGCGCTAGGGGATTATGATGTTTACGTTAAAAAATGTCTCTTATGCGATCAAAACTCGTAAGGGCGATCGTACATTGGTCAATGTGCCTGAGTTACAGATTCCAAAGCATCAATTCACAGCTTTGATCGGGCCAAATGGCGCAGGTAAAACAACACTATTGAATATGCTGTCAGGCGATGAACAACCAACAACAGGTGAGATTCGCTTAGATGGTTATGTTTTGCAGGATTATACGATCGCGGAACTGGCTCAAAAGCGTTGTGTTCTACCACAATTGCAACATATTCCATTCGCCATTAATGTGATGGCTATTTTATCAATGGGTTTAATGCCACATGGCGTGAGTTATCGTCATGAAGGTGCACGAGCTGTCATAATGGAAGTTGCAGAGCAATTGCAGTTAACACATTTGTTAGATCGAACTTATCAGGTTTTGTCAGGTGGTGAACAGCATCGTACGCAAATTGGCAGAGTTTTAGTTCAGGTATTGTTTGAGTTGACGATCAGTCAAGAAGATCGCTTATTGCTATTGGACGAGCCTTTTAATCATCTGGATTTGTATCATCAAAAGCATTTGCTGAAATACTTTAAAACATTGCAAGAAAAGGGCATTACGATCGTTTGTGTGATGCATGATCTGAATCAGGCGCTCCATGCCGCGGATCAATGTGTTGTTTTGAAGCAAGGTGAATTGCACGGCGTTTATGATTCACAATCATTGAAAGATGGCCGAATTCTTGGCGAGGTCTTTAATATTCCATTTGTGGAGCTAACCAATCACGATCATCCAAATGCACATTCGCTGTCGATATTTGGTTATGAGTAACTGAAAATGCCCATTTTGAATGGGCATTTAATTTGTTACAGATTATTTAATTCTTACTTCAAAATTTTGAATAGTTTTATCATCATTTTGAGCATGCCTTACATTACTCGGTAAAAGACGATTATCTATTGGTAATGGGGTTGATAATATTCCTGTTTCAACATCAAAAGAATAAGGTTCTTTTGTTACTATATTTTTTGCTAAATCCTTTTGAGATTCTAAAAATACAGGGATGTTGTCTATAGAAATTTTATTTTTGAAAATAAGGTATTTTAGATAAACCAATTGATGATAATTTTGAGGTTCCATTACTCTTGCCCAATAGATATATAGCCAAGAAGGTTTCTTGTTATCAGTAATTTCTGCCCAGTGCTTTGGATCAACTTTGTTAGACAGTAGTTCAGATATTTTATCATCAGTGAGTAAAACATTGTCATCATTAGCTTGTGTCAGAATTTGGAATGCTCGATAGAAATCGTTATAGAAAGGGATAGAAGAATATTTTGTATTTAAATAAGTAATAGCATCTTTTTCTGTGAAATTCATTCGTTTAAAGTAGTTTTGATACCATTGTTCTATAGCCTTTTCTGAATCATTATAAGATTGACGTAATTTTTCAGTATTGGCTTTATCTTGAGGTGTTGAGATATTATTAATGGAATCTGTCATGCGTGTATTGACGTTATCATCGTGCAATGTCATCAATGTGAATAATTCTTCTGCTTCTGACCAATTGGGTGTTGCTTCTTGTAATAATATTTCACTAAGATTTTTTAAAGAGGGTGGTAAGTCGTATTTAGAAACATATCGCTCTAAGTAGGTGGCAATAATTAGATCGTGCTCTTTAGAAAGGTCTAAATTCGTTGGTGCATTATATATTTTAATGAATGGATAAGAAACGGATTTATAGCTATATGAAATGTCCCACAGCACAGTTTGAAAAGCTTTTTGGCTAAGAGAGTTTGGATAAGGCGAAATGACTTTTCTGAATTGTGGATTATCTAAATAGTTTTGTAATAACCCTGAATCTAAAAGTGCATTTGTGGTTTGATCTAAAAATTGAGTGGCGTTTACCATTATCATGGCGTCGATCAAAGTCGGTTGTGATTTTTCTTTATAGAATAGATCAACCCATTGTCTTGCTAGCCATAACTTATGAATCCCTGACTCTACATTATTTTCTGTAATATCTAGGATAGCATCAGCAAGATTGAGTTGGTAAATATTTAAGTAGGGTTGATAAGTAGGTAATGCCAAGCCTATATCTGAAAAGGTTTGTCCATCTATAATGATGAAATCATAGTGATCAGCGCTTGAAACTATGTGCCTAAATCGTTTTAGTATGACTTGGTTGTCCTTAATCACTTGTTGAATGTATTCCTTTCTTTTTTGCATTTCATTAATACAATTAGTATTACGATATTGCTGACATAGAAAGTAATCTTGTGCTCGTGAAAATTGTTCATTGAGATAAGGTGTTTGCTGAAATTTCAAGAATTTTTCTGTCGTTAGATTATCTAAATGTAATGTATCTTTGGCTGGTTTATACATTGCAAGCTGGTTTATTTCGGCACCTGAATCCATTTCATCTTTAATTTTGAGAGCTAATTGTAAAAGATCTTGTGGATAATTCATTAAGATTGCGCCATTCTTCACTCTTTGTTGAATAATCGGGTCATTATGAATTAGGATTTCTTCATAAGCCGTTTGCCAATTATCTTTTGGATATGTTAAACCCATTAATGCAATATAAGCATTGCCTTTGAAGCGAGTTTGATCTAATGGTTTAAGTTCCATGAACTTTTGTAGTTCAGGTAATAGATCATTGTTTTGTGAGTATGCTATCGGGCTAATTAAGCTTAGAGTAATAAGCAAAATACCTAATTTTTTCATTTGTTATAAACCTTATACTTAATGATTATTTTATTCATATTATCATTCGCTAATTATGCTTGGATATCAAGTGATTCCATTTGTGTAAAAACTTGCTAAAAATCAAGGAATTCCAATCTGTGAATTTCGGGCAGAAAATACCTTTTTGTGATATAATTTTTCGGTTATACGGTTAATTATTATACAAAGGATATTCAATGAGTGAGTTTGCCAAAGAGATAGTTTCGGTCAACTTAGAAGAAGAGATGAAGAAATCCTATCTCGACTATGCAATGAGCGTGATCATTGGTCGTGCTTTGCCAGATGTTCGGGATGGATTGAAGCCTGTCCATCGTCGAATTTTGCATTCGATGAACCAAGCTCATGTCGATTGGAATAAGCCTTATAAAAAATCTGCACGTATCGTGGGTGATGTGATGGGTAAATACCATCCGCATGGTGATAGCGCGATTTATGATTCAATCGTTCGTATGGCACAGCCATTCTCAATGCGTTACATGTTGGTGGATGGTCAAGGTAACTTCGGCTCTGTGGATGGTGACTCACCCGCTGCAATGCGTTATACCGAAGTTAGAATGAGCAAAATTGCACATACTTTATTACAAGACATTGAAAAAGATACAGTTGAATTCATTCCAAACTATGATGGTTCTGAAATCGAGCCTTCTGTATTGCCAACGCAAATTCCAAATTTATTGGTGAATGGTTCATCAGGGATTGCTGTTGGTATGGCGACAAATATTCCTCCACACAACTTGACTGAAACAATTAATGCTTGTGTTGCGTTGATCAATGATCCTGAAATCACAATTGATGGATTGATGGAGCACATTCCTGCACCAGATTTTCCAACAGCTGCGATCATTAATGGTACACGCGGAATCCGTGAAGCGTATCACACAGGCCGTGGCCGTGTTGTGATTCGTGCACGTTGTGAAATCGAAATCGATGAGAAACGTAATCGTGAAGTTATCGTGGTTTCAGAGTTGCCTTATCAAGTGAACAAAGCTCGCTTGATTGAGAAAATTGTTGAATTACACCGCGATAAAATTGTTGAAGGTATTGCGCCAGATGGCTTGCGTGATGAATCCGATAAAGACGGTATGCGCATCGTCATCGAATTGAAACGCGGTGAATCTGGGATGGTTGTATTGAACCAACTCTACAAGCACACTTCATTGCAAAGTAGCTTCAGTATCAACATGGTTGCGATCGACCAAGGTCAGCCAAAATTGTTGAACTTGAAGCAAGTATTAGAAGCATTCGTGGCGCATCGTCGCGAAGTGATTACACGCCGTACAATTTTTGATTTGCGTAAAGCTCGTGAACGCGCACATTTGTTAGAAGGTTTAACGGTTGCGTTGGCGAACATCGATGAAATGATCGAACTGATTCGTTCCTCACCAGATGGCGCAACTGCGAAAACTAAAATGCTTGCGAAGATTTGGGCAGCAGGTGATGTTGTACCAATGTTAGAGCGCGCTGCACACTTGAATGAAAATGCAAAAATGAGCGAGTTAGAAGGCTTTGGCTTATTGGCTGAAGGCTATCGCTTAACAGAAACACAAGCGCAAGCGATCTTGGATATGCGTTTACAGCGTTTAACAGGTTTAGAGCAAGATAAGATTCACGGTGAATACGAAGGCTTATTAGAAGCAATTGCAGCATTCATTGAAATTTTAGTGAATCCTGATCGTTTACGTGAAGTTGTATTAGAAGAGTTAGAAAAAGTACGTTCTGATTATCATGATGAGCGTCGTACTGAAATTTGCCAAGCTGCAGAAGATATTAATATCTTAGATTTAATTGCAGATGAGCAAGTTGTGGTGACATTATCTCGTCGTGGTTATGTGAAATATCAGCAGCTTGGTGAGTATCAAGCGCAAAAACGTGGTGGCCGTGGTAAATCCGCAGCTAAAGTTAAAGATGAAGATTACGTTGTGAATATGATGACGACAAGCACGCATTCACAGTTGATGTGCTTCTCTTCAATTGGTCGCGTTTATTGGTTGCATACATATGAGTTACCAGAAGCAGGTCGTGGTTCAACAGGTCGCCCAATCGTGAATATGTTGCCATTGTCAGAAGGAGAATATATTAGCTCTATTATGCCAGTGGAAGAATATGTTGCTGATAAATATATCGTGATGGCAACGAAACTTGGTGTAATCAAGAAGACAACATTGGATAAATTCGCAAGCCAGCGTTCAACAGGCGTGATTGCAATCACATTGGATGAAGGTGATGAATTGATTGGTACAACGATTACTGATGGCACAAAAGACATTATGCTCTTTACATCAGATGGTAAAGTGAATCGCTTTAGCGAGGAAGATGTTCGTGATACTGGTCGTGGCGCGCGCGGTGTTAAATCTATGAATTTAACAGATGAGCAAACAATTCTATCTATGATCATTCCTAATGATGATAGCGTTGTTTTGATCGCCACAGAAAATGGCTATGGTAAACGTACTCGCACAGAAGAGTTCACACGTCATCGTCGTGGTGGTAAAGGCATGATTGGTATTCAAACTTCTGAGCGTAATGGTAATGTCATCAGTGCATGCTTGGTGAAAGAGGAAGAAGAGGTTATTCTAATTTCAAGTAATGGCGTTCTTGTTCGTACACGCGTTTCAGAAATCTCTATTTTAGGTCGTAATACTCAAGGCGTTCGTCTAATCCGTTTGGATGAGTCGGATAAATTGGTGGGCTTAACTGCGGTTGAGGCAGAAGAGATTGACGATGTCGAAGAGGAAAATGCAGAGAGTTTAGAAGAGCCGATTTCTGAAGATCAAACAGTAGAATAATTATTATACTAAAACTCAGGATAAGGCAGGCATAACCTGCCTTATCTTTTTTATCAAAGGAGAAAATAGCATGTTTGAATTTGTAAAAATTATCTTTGTTGTTTTTTTTATGTTGTTGCCATTGGCTAATCCATTAGTATCAGTAACTTTGATGATGAGTTTAGGTTCTCGTCTGCCCGATGAGGAGAAAAACAAGCAAGCAAAGCAGGCGGCGAAATATTCACTGGCAGTGATGTTGATTAGTTTTTATTGCGGTCATTTGGTGATGAAGGTTTTTGGGATCTCAATTCCTGGGCTTCGTATAGCGGGCGGTTTGATTGTCATGGTGATTGGCTTTCAAATGTTGTTTCCTGCACAAAGCTCATCGACTTCTCCTGAATTAGAAAGCAAAAAAGATGAGTTGAAAGGCAAAGGCACAAGTTCTTCGAGTTTAGCGTTTATCCCTTTAACAATGCCAGGATTTGCAGGCCCAGGAACCATCGCCATGGTGATCAGTATTGCATCGACATTGCCAAGTTTTGGTGCGCCAATGTGGGTAATGTTAAGTGCACCCATAATCTCATTTATTGGACTATGCTTATTCTTATGGTTCTGTTTAAAAAGTTCAGCAAAGATTGTGGCGAAAATTGGTCAAAGTGGTATAGATGCAATTTCTCGAGTCATGGGTTTCTTGTTGGTTTGTATGGGCGTACAGTTTTGCATTAATGGTGTGCTCGAAATATTACATCAAGCACCATTGGCGAAATAATTTTATTGTTATAAGGAATTTGGATGAAGAAACTTTTTGTGGGTGCTGAGTTTAAAGCACTCATCATGTTGGCGTTCCCTATTTTATGTACTCAGTTGTTACAAGTGGGCATGGGCACAACAGATATTGCAATCACAGGGCATTTTGATGCACTCGTACAATCAGGTGTTGCGATGGGGGTTTTTGTATGGAACCCAATTTTATTGTTTGCTAGCGGAACATTGATGGCGGTAACAATTTTAACGGCGCATCAGTTCGGGGCAAACCGTGTGAAACGTATACCGATTATTTTTCATGGCGGTGCTTCTGTCGCTATGGTTTTTGCTGCGATTGCAATTTCGATTATGTGGCAATCAGAACATATTTTGCGTTTCTTTGAAGTGCAAGAAGATGTGATTCCTCTATCTGTGGATTATTTACGTGCATTGTCTATGGGTGTGCCTGCTATTTTCTTATTCAATACATTGCGTTGTGTGTGTGAAGGTGTTGCGCGTCCAGTTCCTGTAACGATTGTGACATTCATCGGTTTTGTTGTGAATGGTGTGATGAACTATCTTTTGGTTTATGGTTATGAGCCTATAGGTTTGGATAGTTATGGTGTTATCGGCTCGGGCTTAGGTACAGCAATTGCGATGTGGAGTATGCTATTGAGTATGCTGATGTTTTATCGCGTTGAACCACGGTTGAAGAAGTTGAATCTATTCAGCTACCGAGCCCGCGTTTTTAAACAAGTGAAAGCATTGTTACAAATTGGCGTGCCAAATGGTGCATCTATTTTTGCTGAAATCGCAATGTTCTCTGTCTCTGGTTTAATCTTGGGGCGCTTTGGTGAAATTGTGATCAATAGTCACCAAATTGCATTGAATATTACAAGTTTGACGTTCATGGTGCCGCTCAGTACTTCGTTTGCCTTAATTGCATTGATTGGCCAAAGAATTGGTCGAAAAGATTATGAAGGTGCGATTAGAATTGCAAAAATGGGGCGTTTGACTTGTTTTGGTATTATGATTTGCACAGGTATTTATCTATTTGCATTGAAATCATATTTACCAATGGTGTTTACGAATGATCCTGAAATTCTGAGCTTAACGACACATTTGTTGTTGTTCTCTATTATTTTCCAATTGCCAGATGGTTTACAGATTGCAGCAGCAGGTTGTTTGCGTGGTATGAAAGATACAAAAGCACCGATGGTGATTGGGATTACGTCTTATTGGTTAGTTGCATTGCCAATTGGTTATCATTTAGCTGTAACGAAAGATATGCAAGCAGAAGGTGTGTGGATTGGATTGATTGTGGGCTTAACATGTTCTGCAATTTTGTCGAATTTACGCTTGCAATGGCAGTTTAAGCGAATGAGGCAGATGTATGGTTTGACATAAGTCAATGACAACTTTGATTTCTATGTTATGTCCGAAACATTTCGCTACATTAGCACTGTTCGCTGTATAAAAAATGCTCTAATGCTATACAGCTCCAAATCTTAGGACTATTTTAGTCGGCCTATAGGTTTCTAAATTAGCTCAATCACATATTTTATAGGATTGTTAAGTATTATGAAGAACGCTTCAACACCTTTGTATGACATTCATGCCATCAAGGATATCGAGAAACGCGCACTAGAAGTGCTCAATATTGCATCTATCACACTCATGCAGCGTGCTGCGCTTTTTGTGCTAGGTTACTTATATAAGTCTTATCCAGATGTTAAAAAAATTGCAGTGATTGTTGGCGCTGGCCGTAATGGTGGTGATGGTTATTTCTTTGCTCAGCAAGCATTGAGTGCAGGATTTGAAGTTAAAATATTTTATTTAGCAGACCCCAATAACTTGGTGGACGATGTTCGTAAGGCTTATTTAGCGGCGAAAGGCATGGGCGTACCTTGCGAATCTTTCTCTTCCAGTTGTTTAGATGATGCAGATTTAATCATCGATGCAATGATGGGAACAGGTGTTAACCGCGCATTATCTGGCGAATGGTTGGGTGCTGCGATGTTAATTAATCGTAGCGGAAAACCTGTGATTTCATTGGATGTGCCATCAGGCTTAAATGCAAATACTGGCGCCATTTTGAGTGAAGCAGTAAAAGCAACAGAAACCATTACATTCATTGCACAGAAGCCTGGCTTATATACAGGTAAAGGCCCTGAATATGTGGGTAAAGTCATTTGTTCTGATTTAGGTATTCCAGAAGAGTGTTTTGAATCCATTCATGCGGCATCATGTTGTTTTAATCTACCAACGATGGCAGAGTGGTTTCCTGATCGTAAGAAGTTTAATCATAAAGGTAATTTTGGTCATATTCTCGTCGTGGGCGGAAATATGGGGATGGCAGGTGCAGCTTTATTGGCAGGTCATGCTGCACTACGCATTGGTGCTGGTAGAGTTTCTATTGCAACGCATCCTCATCATGCGACAGCGGTTATTCCTTATCATCCTGAATTGATGGTGCGAGGCGTGTATGGCGCAGAAGATTTAGCGCCATTATTAGAAGTTGCAACTTGTATCGTTTTAGGCTGTGGTTTAGGGACAGATGCATGGTCCATTGAATTGATGAATGCGGTATTGGCATCGGGCAAACCAATCGTCATCGATGCAGATGGTTTGAATTTGATTGCTCAGGATAAGATTTCCAAAGAACTACTAGAAGAGAATAAAGATAATCATGTCATTACGCCGCATCCTGTCGAAGCAGCACGCTTATTGCATGGCACTGTGAATGATGTGGAAGCAGATCGTTTGGTTTCTGCTTATCAATTGTCAGAAAAATTTGGGATCACTGTGTTAAAAGGTGCAGGCTCTTTAGTGTGTGATTCAGACTTTTTAAGCATTAATACAACGGGCAACCCTGCAATGGCAAGCGCTGGGATGGGCGATGCATTAAGTGGAATTATTGCAGGATTAATTGTGCAAGGCGTTTCTTTGAGACGTGCAACACGTTTAGGTGTTTGGTTGCATGGTTTTTCTGGGGATTTATGTGCAGGACAAGGTTATCGCTCTGTGATTGCGACAGATGTGATCGAGTTCTTACCAAAAGCCATCGCCCAATTGAAGGATTAGAATGGACGCATTAACAATTGAATTATTCAGTGAAGCAGATACTGCTGCAGTTGCGGAAAAACTTGCAGTAGTGATCGCATCACAAAATTTACAAGCCTTTAAGTTATATTTATCTGGTGATTTAGGCGCTGGGAAAACAACATTTTCAAAATATTTTTTGAAAGCTTTAGGTGTTGAAGAAACCATTAAGAGTCCAACATATACGATTATTGAAAGCTATGTTGCGGGTGATTTAAATATTGATCACATTGATCTATATCGTATTGAAGAAGAAGATCTGTATGATTTAGGCTTTTTGGAAGATGATCATAAAGTATGGTTGATCGAATGGCCTGAAAAAGGTGGGGAATCCTTGCCTGAACCTGATTTATTATTAGTTTTAGAAAGAGCAGAAAGCTTATCAATGCAACTGTTGCCCAAATCAAAGATTGGGCAACAAGTTATATCTATGTTAGATGTCTGATGCGAATTTAGTTGTATTGCGATCTAATGGAATCACAGCACTGCCTTCTGCTAAGAAGGCGCGTGTTTTTGCATCATAGAAATTGTAACGAATCGAAATATCTTCCGCATTGACAGTATAAGCACCCATTACGATAACATCTGCGTTAAATGTCGCAGCAGCTCTTGATGCTTCCGCAGTTGGTACAACCATTTTATTTTGTACCGCAATCATATCGCGTTTGTAGCGAATGTATTTAGCGCGCGCTGTCTTACCAATGGCATCTGTTAAGCCCATGCCAACGATGCGACCAGCTTTTTCGCTTTTATTGATGTCTTTAGCATTGACTAATGCACCGACTAAGAACACATCATTTTCAAAAATATTATTTTGCTTTTTAAATAATAAAGGATATTTTTGCTTAACTTCTACAATAGATTTTCTTAAGGTTTCTTGCATTTTATAAGAAGAATTCTGGTTGAAATCAGCAACTTCTCTGTCTAAAGAGTTGCGTTCTACGGCAGAAACTTCCCATGCATTATATTTTTCATAATCGTATTTTGGTTGTTCAGCGATGGGTTGATTATAAGGAACACCGTAAACAGGGGCGCCATCTACAGCAGGCCAAATACAACCAGACAATACGATTAAGCTTGCCATACTCAAAGGGATTATTTTTTTCATAATTATCCTGTCTCTATATATCTATGGTGATTTAAATTGTAATTCAGAAAATTATATCATGGAAAAACAATCAATCATTTGAATTTAATCGTCAATTCATATAACTCGTAATATTTGTGATAAATATCAGGCCCTGAGAGTTCGTCTAGATGACTTGAGCCGTGCTAGAATAAGAGCAATTGTCTAAAATTATGTTGAGGGTTGTATGAAAGAACAGATCATGAATGCTTTAAATGATGTCAAAGTTATCTTTGATAATAAGAAGCTTGGCGATTTACTGCGCATTACATCTGTAGATTGGTTAGAAAAAGATCAAACTTATGTTGTAGTGATTACTCTCAATTTTGAAAGCAAAACTTACAATGATGCTTTACTCAAGGCATGCGGTGAAGCAATTCAGCCGCTTTTGAAAGCAGGCGAAAGTGTTCGTTTTGAGATTAAAGCGAAAAACGTTGCGCATAAAGTTCAAAATGGTTTGAAACCATTAAAAAATATTAAAAATATAATTGCAGTGGGTTCGGGCAAAGGTGGCGTTGGTAAATCAACAACGTCTATCAATATTGCGAATGCTCTGAAAAATGAAGGTTTCTCCGTGGGTATTCTAGATGCGGATATTTATGGTCCAAGTATGCCAAAAATGTTGGGCACGAAAGATAAACCCGTATCGAAAGATAATAAGAGCATGGAGCCGATTGAAATCGATGGTATGCAAGCAATGTCCATTGGTTTCTTAGTGGATGAAAAAGATGCAATGATTTGGCGCGCACCAATGGCTGTGGGTGCTTTAACACAATTATTGAATGATACAAATTGGCGCGACATTGATTATTTAATCATTGATATGCCGCCAGGAACAGGTGACATTCAATTAACATTGTCACAAAAAATTCCAGTGGCTGGCAGTGTGATTGTGACAACGCCACAAGATATTGCATTGATTGATGCACGTAAAGGCATTGATATGTTTGAAAAAGTGGATGTGCCAATTTTGGGTGTTGTAGAAAATATGAGCACACATGTTTGTTCTAACTGCGGTCATGAAGAGGCAATTTTTGGCGTAGATGGCGGTAAATTGTTAGCGCAAGATAGCCATGTACCATTATTAGGTCAATTACCATTAGATATTCGTGTGCGTAAAGCATTGGATAATGGTGAAGTTCAAACGCTAAATGATTCGGATATTGCTTTGCGTTATCAAGAGATTGCACTTAAAATGGTTTCACATTTGTCACAGAGACCAAAAGATGTGGCAGGCAAATTCCCTAAAATTGTTGTAGAGAACAGCTAAATTATGAGCATTAAATCTGATCGTTGGATCCGTGAGCAAGCCGAAAAGTACGGCATGATTGAACCTTTTGCGCCAAACCAAGTGCGTTATGATGACAATGACAATCGCATCATCAGCTATGGTACTTCAAGCTATGGTTATGATGTTCGTTGTAGCAATGAGTTCAAAGTATTCACAAACATTAATTCCACAATCGTTGATCCTAAAAACTTTGAAGATGGCACATTTGTGGATGTGGTTTCGGATGTTTGTATCATTCCACCGAACTCATTTGCGTTGGCTAGAACAGTTGAATATTTCCGCATTCCACGTAGCGTATTGACGGTTTGCTTAGGCAAGTCCACTTACGCGCGTTGTGGGATTATTGTAAATGTAACGCCATTGGAGCCTGAATGGGAAGGGCATGTAACATTAGAGTTCTCTAATACGACACCATTACCTGCAAAAATCTATGCGGGCGAAGGCGTGGCACAAATGCTCTTTTTTGAATCTGATGAAATTTGTGAAACATCCTATAAAGATCGTGGTGGTAAATACCAAGGTCAAACGGGTGTAACACTACCAAGAACGTAATAGAAGGATAGTAATGTCTGACATTAGAATTAAAACACCAGAACAAATCGAAGGTATTCGTAAAGCATGTCGTTTAGCGGCTGATGTTTTGGATATGATCGGTGAGCACGTTAAAGTTGGCATCACAACTGAAGAATTAGACAACATCATGAATCAGTTTATTGTGGATCATGGTGCTGTTTCTGCGTGTTATGGTTATGGTGATCCAGGTTTTCCTAAATATACATGTATTTCATTGAATCACGTTGTTTGTCATGGGATTCCTAACGATAAAGCACTAAAAAAAGGTGACATTTTAAACATTGATGTCACAGTGATTTTAGATGGTTATTATGGTGATAACAGTCGTATGTATACAGCAGGTGAGCCTTCTGTATTAGCGAAGCGTTTAATTGATACAACATACGAATGTATGATGAAAGGGATCGAGGTTGTGAAACCTGGTGCATCATTCCGTGAAATTGGTCAAGTGATTCAAAAACATGCGCATGCTAACCATTTTTCTGTTGTAGAAGATTTTTGTGGTCATGGCGTTGGCATTGAGTTCCACGAAGCACCATTAGTATTGCATTATGATTCACCAAAAGTGACGGACATTATGCAGGAAGGTATGATTTTTACTATTGAGCCAATGTTGAATGTTGGTAAGCATACTTGTAAGGTTTTAGGGGATCATTGGACAGTTGTGACAAGAGATCGCTCATTGTCAGCACAATGGGAGCACCAAATTCTTGTGACAGCAACGGGATATGAAATTTTAACATTACCAAGACAATAATATTATGACGGATCATTCACTCTCTTTTTGTATTTCAGGCGCAGGTCCAATTGGATTAGCGTTGGCATTAGGATTAGGGCAATCGAATCATCAAGTAACGCTTTTGGATCAAAAAAGTAGTATTGATCGAGCGATTTTGGTGGATGATCGTCGTATGTTGGCGTTATCGCATCGAACGGTTGAGTTTTTCAAACGTTTGGGTGTTTGGAATGCAATGAGTGAACATGCAACAGCGATTGATGCTGTTCATGTTTCACAGAAGCACTGTAAAGTCGAAGTGTTGATGCAAGCTAAAAAGCAGGACATTGACCATTTCGGCTTTTTAGTGCCTCAAGGTCAAGTGATTTTGGCATTGTATGAGCAGTTACAAACGCAAAACAACGTGACTTTATCTTTAGGCAGTAAAATTATACCAACTCACAGTTTAAATTGTGGTGAAGTTACTTTCCAACAAAATGGCGAAATCATTACACAACAATTTGATTGGCTGATTGCTGCTGAAGGTGTTAATTCTGTACTGCGCAATAATTTTGGCGTTGAAACTTTTTCGCGTGATTATGATCAAGTGGCTGTCATTGCGCGTGCAGCCTTTGAAAAACCTCATCGTAACACAGCTTATGAACGCTTTACAGAATCAGGGCCTTTAGCTTTGTTACCTGTGAATGATTGTGAAATGGCCGTTGTTTTGATTGCAGATAGCCGTGAAACAGCCAAATGGCAAAAAGCTTCAGATTTAACTTATGCTGCTGAAATCATTGCGCGCATTGGCGCAAGATTGGGGAATATTACGGAAGTGAGTGATCGTCAAATCTGGCCATTAACACTGATGATTCCCAAAAAAGTGGTGGCAGGTAAATTATTGTTGGCAGGTAATAGCGCTCATGGTTTGCATCCGATTGCAGGACAAGGATTAAATTTGGGGATTCGTGATTGCGAAGCGATCATTGAGCTTTTTAATCATCATCACTATCCAACAGAATCAGTATTAGCCGAGTTCAATGAAGTGCGCCGCAAAGATATTATTAAAACTGTCGGCGCGACAGACTTTCTCGTCAATGCATTTGGTGTGAAAGGAACAATGGCACAAACAGCTCGTTCCTTAGGGTTGTTGGGCGTTAAAACTTTGCCGTTTATGAAAAAGAAAATAGCAACGATCGGCATGGGTTATTAGGAGATTAAATATGCAGAAATTTGATGTCATCATTAATGGCGCAGGTTTAGTAGGTTCAAGCATTGGTTTAGCGTTGGCTGAATCAGGGTTGAAGATATTAATCGTTGAGTTTGCACCCATTGAAAAATTGTATCCTAAAGATGATTATGGCTTACGAGTTTCTGCATTCACGCCTTCTAGTCGCAAATGGTTGGAGCATGTTGGTGTTTGGGATCAGTTATTACACAGCGGTAGAATGACACCATTTTTGCATATGTATGTCTGGGATGGCGCTGGTGATGGCGCATTACAATTTGATGCAGATGGCACAGGATCAGATGCACTAGGCTGGATTCTAGATAACGAAGCAACGCAAGGCGCATTGTTGGATCGCGTTAAGGTTGCGCCGAATATTACACTATTAGATCAGCGTAAATTGGTGAGTTTTGAAAATCTAGCAGGCAGTGTAGTTGTTCAAACGGATGATGGTGAAAAGTACGAAGCTGAATTGGTTGTGGGTGCAGATGGCGGTCGTTCATTGATTCGTGATTGGGCGAATATTCCGTGTACAGGTTGGAGCTACGGGCAAAAAACAATTGTTGGACAAGTCAAACCTGAACGCGGACATGATAATACTTGTTGGCAAAAATTCACAACCAATGGTCCTGTGGCTTTATTGCCGTTGAATGATGGCCGCTGTTCATTGGCTTGGCATACAACGCACCAAGAAGCAGATGAATTATTGGCTTTGGATCGAGAAGCGTTTAGCCAGCGTTTAACTGATGCATTTGGTGGAAGATTTGGTCGCATTGATGCAGATTGGAGTTTGGGAGCATTTCCTTTGCGACTCAATCATGCTCGTAATTATTATCGTGACCATTTTGTTTTGGCAGGAGATGCTGCACATAATATTCATCCTTTAGCAGGATTGGGTGTTAATATTGGATTTTTGGATGCCGCAACATTGGTAGAAGAGTTATTGAAAGCTCGAGAACAAGGTTTGAATTTGTCAGATGATGCGGTATTGAAACAGTACGAAAAACGTCGTAAAAAGCATAATATGCTAGTTATGGGCGCTATGGATGTGTTTAAGCGAAGCGGTGGATCTGACCACTTTGTGATGAATAAATTGCGTAACATTGGGTTAACAGTGGCGGATAAGATTCCATTGGGTAAAAGAGAATTGGCAAAATTTGCCATGGGCTACTATGGGGATGTTCCAAAATTTGTTAAACCTTGATATGAATAGGGCCATGAAGAATGATTGAAGAAAAGTTCAAAACATTAGAATCAAATATTTTCAAATTATTGGAAGAAAATAAGAGTTTAAAAGTTGAATTATCGCTTTTAAAAGAGAGTTTGAGTCAATGTATGACAGAATCTAGTCATACAATTGAAACACTTAAAGCTGAATCAGCTCAGAAAATTGAGTCATTGCAAACAGAATCTGCACAAGCATTAGCAACATTGCAGGCTGCATCATCTCAAGCGTTGGAAACGCTGCAAACAGAATCTGCCCAAACGGTGCAGAATCTACAAGATGAAAATGAATTGATTCAATCACGCAATGCAGAATTAACAATGCATTTGAAGAAGATTATGAGCCGTTTAGAATCTTTAGGTGTTCAATAAGGGGAAGGATGTATGGAACTCATTACAATTACTATTTTGGGCATTGATTATAAGATTAGTTGCCCCGCTGATAAAATCGACTCTTTGAAGCGTTCTGCTGTGTTGTTGGATTCTAAATTAACAACGATGCGCTCAAGTGGCAAAATGTCTATAGAACAAGCTGCAATTATGGTAGGTTTGAATTTGGCAGATGAATTATTGCAGTCTGAAACTTCATTAAAAAACTTGCGTTCACAGTGGGTTGGGCAAGTGGATTCATTGAATGACAAGTTAGATGAAGCATTGTCTCAAAAGGTTTGATCATGATCATTGATGCTCGAATTCTGACCAGCACATGTTTTGTTGCAGAATTGCCTTTATGTAATCTTTATTTACAGAATGAATCACGTTTTCCATGGTTAGTTTTAGTGCCACGTAGAGAAAATGCATCTGAATTAATTGATCTTTCTGAGGAAGATCAGCAGCAAGTGATGCGAGAGATTGCTATTGTCTCTAAGTTAATGAAGGCTAAATTTCATCCAGATAAATTGAATGTGGCCAATTTAGGAAATATTGTGAAGCAGTTGCACATTCATGTTGTTGCACGTTATGAAAAAGATGGTGCATGGCCAGGACCTATTTGGGGTAAATTTGATGCACCATTGATGTATGATGGGGAAGAATTAGAAGCAAAAGCTGCTGAGATTCGCGCAGAGTTAGTGAATTACGCAGTATGAGTTTAGTGAATAAGTTAAGTGCTTGGTTATGGGCAGAACCCAGTAACTTTTTTAAATTCTTATGTCGATTGATCTATCGTTTAATCGAAAGTGTTTCTAAAGAAGGGATTCGCACGCGTTCTCAAGCTTTGGCTTACACAACAATTTTATCGATTGTACCGTTTATGGCGGTAAGTTTTTCGATTTTGAAAAGTTTTGGGGTTTATCAAAACTTTATCCCAACATTGAATAAAATGTTTGAGTCAACAGGCATTCAAGATGAAACTATCATGAATACATTGATTGGTTTCGTGGACAATGTGCAAGTAGGTTTACTGGGAAGTATTGGTTTTGTAGTGCTTTTTTATACAGTGGTGAGTTTGGTCAGCACGGTTGAAGCTGCATTCAATGGTAACTGGAATGTGGAAAGAAACCGCAGTTTTTCTCAGCGAATTTCCTACTATTTGGTGATTGTTTTGTTAGGACCAGTGTTAATATTTTCATTAATTTCCATGATCTCTAGCGCTGTTATTTTCAAAGCATTTTCGATCCCTTTACCTAATTGGTTAACAGAATACGTCAGTGAAGGCATGACAGTTGTTGTGTTAACGCTCTTTTTATCAGCGCTTTACTTCTTTTTAACGAATGCAAAAGTTAAAATTGTGCCTGCATTGATTGGTGGTTTAGTTGCAGCGATCGCATGGCAATTTATGGGGAAAATGTTTGCAGATTTCATTGCGACATCCACTAAATATTCTGGCATTTACTCAGGTTTTGCGAGTGTAATTTTGTTCTTTATTTGGATGGATTTGACATGGTTAATTGTACTAATTGGTAATCGTTTAACCTGTTTGTTGCAATATCCACATCAATTATTGACGAATAAAATAGAGGGCGAATGCCATGTGCCTGCATCAATTACGGTAACAATTTCACCCAAAGATAAATATGGTGAAGAATGGATCGTAAGAAACATTCAAACGGATAAGGAGAAATAAGTTGGACAGTCAAGGTCCATTTTGGGAAAAACCATTAGCAAAGTTATCAGCAGAAGAGTGGGAAGCTTTGTGTGATGGATGTGGTTTATGTTGTTTAAATAAAATTGAAGACATGGATACAGGTCGAGTTTACACAACACGTGTTGCATGCGATTTACTTGATTTAGAAACTTGCCAATGTTCTAACTATATGAATCGTAAAAAATTCGTACCAGATTGCATTAAATTAACATATCGAATGGTGGCAACGATTGATTGGCTGCCAGAAACTTGTGCTTATGCACGTCGTTATCGTGATCAAGCATTGCCAGAGTGGCATTATTTATTAACAGGTGATCGTAGTACAGTGCGTGAATTTGTGGATGTCTCTAAGCATCAACTGATTCATGAGAAAGATACGAAAAAGCCATTGCACTACTATATGATTGATGGAGATTTTACGCGTGAGTCATGAATTAACGCATTTTAATCAAGCAGGCGAAGCGCACATGGTGAATGTTGCGGATAAAAGCGATACAAAGCGTATTGCAGTTGCGCATGGTTTTATTACCATGAATCAAATTGCTTTCGATGCTTTGCAAAATGGCGAAAGTAAAAAAGGTGATGTTTTAGGGATTGCGCGAATCGCGGCGATTCAAGCCACAAAACAGACATCTTTATTGATTCCATTGTGTCATCCTTTGCCGTTGACGCATGTTTCTGTTGAATTTGAATATCTAGAAAATCGTACTTTGGAAATGATTGTACAAACAGAAACTGTGGGTAAAACAGGCGTTGAAATGGAAGCAATCACTGGTGTTTCAGTTGGATTAATGACTGTGTATGATATGTTGAAAGCTGTCGATAAAGGAATGGTGATCAGCAATATCGAGCTTCTTGAGAAGATCGGTGGTAAGAGTGGTCATTATAAACGTACTGAAAAGTGAAGAAATTTTGACAAAAAATTCAGCAAAGATTAGAATAGCAATCTTTTTTGAGATTGTTAGCAGGGTATTTTAAGTGAAATACGCAGAGTTTCCCCTCAAGAAAACTGTCAATGAAGGACGAGTTTACGAAGATTCGCTCTCTGTAGAGCATTTTCCTCGGCTAAAAGAGGCAGTTCATTCTGTCGATTCGCCCATTCGTTTTCGGGTTCAAGGTGAAACGAATCCGTTAGGACAGAAAGAGGTTAAAGGTAATGTAGCAGTTGATTTATCTATGATATGTCAGCGATGCTTAGAGCCGTTTCAAATGAATTTTGATCTACCGATTCACTGGATCCCTGTCAAAGATGAGTCTGATCAAGAGTCAATTGGTGATGATGAGGCAATTCTATTGGTGGAAGGTGATGAAATTAATCTTTTAGAATTATTAGAAGATGAAATTTTATTAACGTTGCCATTAGTGCCAAAGCATGATCAAAATGATGATTGTGAAGGGAAGGATTATTTAGAAAAGCTCAAACCACAAGAGGAAAAGAAACAACCTTTTGCAGAGCTTGCTGAATTACTAAAAAAATAGTTTTTCTTTAGTAAATTTTAAGAGGAAATAAACATGGCTGTTCAGAAATCAAAAGTTACACGTTCAAAGCGTAATATGCGTCGTGCACACGACTTTTTAACAAGCGCACAATTAAGCACAGATGCGACAAGCGGTGAATTACATCGTCGTCACCACATCACTGCTAATGGCTTTTATCGTGGTCGCCAAGTATTGAACTTTGATAAAAACGTACCAACAGTAGAGTAATTTTACTCAAAAGTTGATAAAGTAAAACCTACGTGGATTATATTCGCGTGGGTTTTTTTATTAGAACAATTCTATTTGGATAATATGTCACTTAATCAGAAAATTACGATTGCAGTAGATGTAATGAGCGGTGATAAAGGCTCTGAAGAGCTTCTTCCCGCTGTCATCTCCGTTGCAATGAACAACGAAAAATTAACGTTGATCGCGGTTGGCCAAGAAGAGAAATTGAAAGCGCAATTGAGTGCGCATCCTCTTTATAAAGAAGGGCGAATTCAGATTCAAGATGCAACACAAGTTGTAGAAATGGATGAACAACCACAAAGCGCGTTGAAGAATAAAAAAGATTCTTCGATGCGTGTTGCCATTAATCTTGTGAAAACAGGTCAGGCATCTGCATGTGTTTCTGCGGGAAATACTGGTGCATTAATGGCGACAGCACGTTTTGTGTTGAAAACCATGCCAGGCATTGATCGACCTGCGATTTGTACAGTTCTACCATCGTTAAAATCTAAACATAAGCATGTTCATATGTTGGATTTAGGTGCAAATGTGGATGAAGAACCGAAGCACCTTCAACAATTCGCAATTATGGGATCACTGTTAGCATCTGCGATGGATAAGAATCCAGCGCCTAAGGTTGCATTGTTGAACATTGGTTCAGAAGCCATCAAAGGCAACAATTTAATCCGTGAATCTGCCAAGCTGTTGCAGCAGACGGATTTGAATTACATCGGATTTGTGGAAGGTGATGGCATCTTTTTTGATGATGTGGATGTTGTTGTCTGTGATGGTTTCTCAGGTAATGTTGCATTAAAAACATTGGAAGGTTCTTGTAAGTTAATTGCGGAATATTTAAAGCGCTCTTATAAGAAAAATTTCTTCACTAAAATGGCAGCATTGATCTCAAAACCTGTTTTAAATTCATTGAAAGCAGAAGTGGATCCAAGAAATTATAACGGTGCTAGTTTATTAGGTTTGCGTGGCATTGTTGTGAAATCTCATGGTAATGCTGATCGTATCTCTTTTGAAAATGCTATCAACATCGCGGTGAAGCTTGCAGAGCAAGATGTTGTTGGTCAAATCGAGAAGCAATTTTCAAAAGAAGATGGTATAACATCCGATTCGGAACAAAGTTAAGGGTTTAGGCATGTACTCTAAGATTATTGGCACAGGTCACTATTTGCCTGAAAATGTGGTCACGAATTATGATTTGGAAAAAAAGATCGAAACCAGTCATGATTGGATTGTTGAGCGCACAGGAATTCATCAGCGTTACATTGCCGCAGAGGGCGAAACAGCGACAAGCTTTGGCGTGAATGCTGCACGTTCTGCTTTAGAAAATGCAGGTATTGATGCTGAAGAACTAGATTTAATCATCGTTGCAACATCAACGCCTGATAAAGTCTATCCTTCAACGGCAACATTGATCCAAGCAGAATTAGGTAATCGTCGTGCACCGTCATTTGATGTAACGGCAGCATGTTCAGGCTTTATTTATGCTTTGAGCGTTGCAGATAACTTTATTAAAGCAGGATCAGCAAAAAAAGCATTGATCATTGGTACAGAAGTATATTCTCGATTATTGAATTGGGATGATCGCTCGACATGTGTTTTATTTGGTGATGGTGCCGCAGCAATTGTCTTGGAGGCAAGTGAAGAGGCAGGTGTTTTATCTACACATATCCATTCAGATGGTCGTCATGCAGATTTGTTGCAAGTCGATCGCCCTTATACGGACGATGTGGATGGTAATCCTTATGTTCAGATGAAAGGCAGTGAAGTATTTAAGCACGCAGTTTCTAAATTACATGAAATTGTTGCAGAAACATTAACCAGTAATAATATTGAAGCTGATCAAGTGGATTGGTTGATTCCTCACCAAGCAAACTTACGCATTATTAATGCGACAGCGAAAAAAATGGGGTTAGATTCTAGCAAGATCATCATCACCGTTGATCAACATGCCAATACATCCGCAGCAAGCATTCCATTAGCATTAGATGCAGCACGCCGTGATGGCCGTGTGAAAGAAGGTCAATTGGTGCTATTAGAAGCATTTGGTGGTGGTTTTACATGGGGCTCAGCCTTGATCAGAATGTAATATAGAGGTTTTTATGATTCAGAAAGATTTAGCATTTATTTTTCCAGGCCAAGGTTCGCAAACAGAAGGTATGTTGGCTGATGTTGTGAATGAACCAGTTGTAGCTGCGACATTACAAGAAGCAAATGATGCTTTGGGTTATGATCTACGCACAATCATTTTGGAAGGCTCAAAAGAAGAGTTGGGCAAAACTGTGATTACACAACCTGCAATTTTGACCGTGAGCATTGCTTTGTGGCGTTTGTGGTGTGAAAAAAGTGAGATTCGCCCAGCAGTTTTAGCAGGGCATAGCTTGGGTGAATATTCTGCCTTAGTCGCGGCAGGTGTTTTATCTTTTAAAGATGCGGTGCAATTAGTGTCAAAACGCGCGACTTACATGCAAGAAGCAGTACAACCTGGTGAAGGTGCGATGGCTGCAATTTTGGGCATGGAAGATGCAGCAGTGGTTGCATTGTGTGAGGAAGCAGCGGAAGGTGAAATTTTATCAGCTGTAAACTTTAATTCACCTGGCCAAGTTGTGATTGCAGGTACTGCAAAAGCGGTAGAAAGAGCAAGTGCAATGGCTAAAGATAAAGGTGCGCGTAAAGCAATGCCTTTGCCAGTTTCAGTGCCATCACATTGCATGTTGATGAAACCTGCTGCGGATCGTTTAGCTGTGGAAATGGAAGGCTTATCATTTGCTGTTCCAAGCATTGCCGTCATTCATAATGTAGATGTAAAAACACATGATGATGCTTTAGCGATCAAAGCAAGTTTAGTTGAGCAGTTATATCAACCTGTGCGTTGGACGGAAACAGTTGAATCTATGATGTCTAATGGCGTTACAAGATTGGTTGAATGTGGCCCAGGTAAAGTATTAACGGGCTTAACAAAGCGCATTAACAAAGAAGCAACATCTTTCAACATTGATGGTGAAACATCATTAAATGAGGTTGTAACAAATCTTGGATAAGATCAATATTCCACAAACTGCACTGGGTTTAACATCTGTTGCCTTTTTGTTAGCATTCTTTTTTGGTGGTAAAGACTTAATTTTTGCCACCCAAGTTTTGTTAGGCGCAACACTTGTTGCTGCTGTTCTTTGTGCAGTTTTTTGGCGCAAAACTAATTGGAAAACTTGGGGAATGCTTGGCAGCTTATTGATTTTCTCAGGTTTAACTGTGTATTTTGATAATGAGGCATTTATTAAATGGCGTCCAACAGTGATCAATGCAGTTTTATGTATTGGTTTGGCTGTGATGTATTATTCTAAAACTATGCCTTTCAAATACTTATTTGCTAAGCATTTAGAATTAGATTTGCCTGATTCAGTATGGTTGCGTCAAAATATTATTTGGATGGTTTATTTCTTCATCAGTGGATTGATCAATACAGCTTTGGTTGTATTGAATATCTCTAATGAAGGCTGGGTGATTTATAAAACAATCATTGGGCCAATTTTAGCCACATTATTTTCTGTCATTATGATTGCAAATTTATATCGTGAAAGTAAGCGTTATAGAGAGTTGGCAGAAAAGAACGAGCATTAAAGGGAATTGTAATGAATGCAGAAAGAATAGTGCGCATGGAGTCTTTGCTTCGTGAAAATTTTTCACCTGATTTACTTGAAATTATTGATGATAGTCACCATCATGTTGGTCATGCAGGAGCAAAAAATGGTGCAGGACATTTCACTGTAAAAATTTGTTCTGAAGCATTTGTAGGCAAAACATTGGTTCAACGTCATAGAATGGTGTACGCAGCACTAGATTCGATGATGCATAGCGATATACATGCATTAAGCATCGAGGCTTCCGTACCAAACAAATAAAAGGACTCGTTCAGTATGAAAAAAACGTTAATTAGTGCAGCATTAGTTGTGAGTGGTATTGTAGGCTCAATGAGTCTGGCTCAAACTTTTGAGATTCCAGATCCTGTTGCTGTCATCGATGGCAAGCCTTTATCTAAAGCAAATTTTCAAGCAGCAGTTGAACCAATCGTTGGCGTAGATAATTTGGAGTTTATTCAAAGTGCGCAACAATTGAATGAATTAATTTCTCAATTGGCATTGCAAGATAAGTTGGCGAGCAAAGCTAAGCAAGAAGGTCTAGATCAAACAGATGAATACAAAAAATTCATCGAGCATGCTGCAAGATTAGGTTTGTCACAAGCGTTTTTAAAGAAAACTGTCGATGACATTAAAGTCACTGATGAAGCAGTAAAAGCAGAATATGACAAGCAAGTCAAAGCGATTGATAAAAACGAGTATCGTGCAGCGCATATTTTGGTAGAAACAGAAGCGGAAGCAAAAGACATTTTGGCGAAATTAAAGGACAAGAAACAACCGTTGTCATTCGCAAAAGCAGCCCAAAAATTCTCTAAAGATCCAGGTTCAAAAGAGAACGGTGGTGAATTAGGTTGGTTTAGAGCACAAGTAATGGTGCCTGAATTTGGTGCAGCATTACAAAATATGAAAGCAGGTGAAATTTCAGCTGAGCCAGTTAAAACTCAGTTTGGTTATCACATTATTAACTTGGAAGAAGTGCGTGAAACACCAATCGATTCTTTGGATGTATCTAAAGAGCGCATCAAAGATTCTCTAATTGCTAACCAACTTCGTGATAAAATCGAAGGGATTCAGCAAAAAATTAACATTGAATATAAAGCTCAATAAGCTCAGATAAAATCAATACTGCAAAAGCCTGAATCATTGATTTGGGCTTTTTTATTATTATGTACTTAGGAATGAATATAGTGGATTTTTTAGCCAATTACTTTTTGTTTTTCTTCAAGCTCATCACAATCTTAGTGGCATTTTTAATCATTCTTATTGTGATTAAAGGTGGCAAAGATCTTAAAAAGAAAAAGGGAACAATCTGTTTTGAAGATTTGTCTGATGAATTTGATGAATTGAAAGAATCTTATGAAGATCTCATCGCGGATGAAAAATCAGAAGAAGAGGAAAAAGCGAGCAAAAAATCAGAGAAAAAATGGTGGCAATTCTGGAAAAAGAAAGCGGTAGACAAAGATGAAGATGCTAAGCCATTACCGAAATTATTCGTGATTGATTTTGATGGTGATATGGCCGCAAATGCAGCACAAAACTTGAAGCAAGAAGTGAATGCTGTACTGAGTGTTGCCAAAGAAAATGATGAAGTATTTGTGCGCTTAAAAAGTCCAGGTGGTGTTGTGAATGGCTATGGTTTAGCTGCTGCACAATTAGAACGCTTTAAAGAGAAGAATTTTAACCTAACGGTTGCTGTGGATGAAGTTGCTGCAAGCGGTGGTTATTTAATGGCTTGTGTGGCGAATAAAATCGTTGCCGCACCATTTGCGATTATTGGTTCAATTGGCGTTGTTGCTCAGTTACCAAATTTCCATCGTCTATTGGAAAAATATGACATTGATTATGAGCAGTTTACAGCAGGAAAATATAAGCGCACAGTGACAATGTTTGGTGAAAATACTGAGGAAGGCCGTGAGAAATTTAAAGAAGAATTAGAAGATATTCATACAATTTTCAAAGCGTATGTGAATCAGCATCGCCCACAAGTGAACATCGATGAGATTGCAACAGGTGAACATTGGTTAGGTTCACAAGCTTTAACGTTAAATTTAGTAGATGAATTACAAACAAGCGATGCTTATTTGCTCTCTAAATTGGATGGTTTTCGTGTGATTCATGTCGGTTATGTAGAACGCAAAACATTACGTTCAAGCGCGTTAAAAGTATTGGCAAAAATTCAATCTCGTTTTTCTTATTAAATAAAAATAGAGAAGGTGGAAAGCTATGACGACATCAACTATTATTTGGATCATTTCAGCATTTGCTGTTGTGACAATTATCGCGATTTTTAATCGCTTGGTGCGTAAGCGTAATTATTGTCGCAATAGCTTTGCACAGATCGATGTTCAGCTGAAGAAGCGCCATGATCTTGTACCTAATTTAGTTTCTATTGCACAAGGTTATTTGGATCATGAAGCCGCTGTATTAGAAAAGGTCATCAGTGCTCGTCAGCGTGCTTCAGACTGTTTAAATGCATCACGTGATGATATTGGCTCATTGGCTGCAATGCAGATGTTATTGCAAAGCGAAGTAGGATTTTCATCTGCATTGCAGGGATTTTTTGCCAACGTGGAAGCATATCCTGAGTTAAAAGCGAATCAGCAAATGAAGCTTTTGCATGAGGAATTGGTACATATCGAAAATACTATTGCTTTTGCAAGACAGGCTTATAATGACAGCGTGACTTTTTATAACATTGATCGAGAATCGTTTCCGATGAATATCATTGCAGGTTTATTCGGCTTTAAGCATTTAGCCCAATTGGATCTAGATATTGATAGCGGTGCGCCTAAAGTTTTTAAATGATTGTTCAAATTGCAATTCCAAGTCCGCTCTATTCTCTATTTGATTATGAATTAGAAAGCGATATTGATCCGATTGGTTGTCGAGTCAGTGTGTCATTTGGTCGACAGCAATTAGTGGGCGTTGTACTTGCTGTGGTTGAATCGAGTGAGTATAAAAAACTTAAAAAAGCAAAACTATTAGATGAACGCCCCATTTTAACAGCCGATTTATTGCAATTAGGGCAATGGATTGCTAGTTATTATCATTCACCGATTGGCTTAGTTTTTCGTATGATGCTGCCACAAAAGCTTCGTAAGAGTGAATCATACGAGCGTAGTAGCGAAACGTATTTAACATTATCTGATGATTTCTCCACATGGATTGAAGAGAATAAAAATAAAAGAGCTCGCGTGGCTTTGGTTGAGCAGCTCGCGGAATATGTGCCCGTAGAACGATCAAGGTTTTGTGGATTGTTCAGTAATTTTAAGTCTCATGAAAAAGCTTTAATGGCTGATAATGTTGTTGTACATATCGCGCGTTATGCGGAATCTGTAGATTTCAGAGAACATGCTTTTCCTGAGTTACCTTATATTTTGAATGACGAGCAGCGCAAGGCTGTTGATGCTATAGCGCTGCAAAGTTTTTCAGTTTCATTGTTAGAAGGTGTGACAGGCTCAGGAAAAACAGCTGTGTATTTGGAGCTTGTGAAACGCGTTTTAGCAAAAGGGCAGCAAGTTTTAATTCTTGTGCCAGAAATTGGGTTAACACCACAATTTATCGATCGTGTACAAAAGATTCTGAATATTCCATTTGTAGTTGTGCATTCTGAAGTGAATGAGAACCAAAAGATGCAAGCGTGGGAAGCGGCTAAACATCATACTGTACCATTAGTGATTGGCACTCGCTCAGCATTGTTTACGCCATTTGATAATTTGGGCATGATCATGATTGATGAAGAGCATGATGGTTCTTATCGTCAGCGTGATACTGTTCGCTATTCCGCACATGATGCAGCAATTCAGCGAGCCCATTTATTAAAAATCCCATTAGTATTAGGTTCCGCAACGCCCATTCTAGAAACATTGCATAATGTAGAACGCAAGCGCTATCAGCTATTATCATTGAATGAACGTGCTAAAGGACAAACACCTAATTGGCAGATCATTGATATGAATGAATCTATGGTGATGGATGGTATTTCTGTAGAGTTATTAAATGCCATAGAAGCGACGATTGAGCGAAAAGAGCAAGTAATCATCTATATTAATCGTCGTGGCTATTCACCAGTTTTGATGTGTGAAGTTTGTGGCTGGGTGCCTGAATGCAAAGCATGTGAATATCGGTTAACGGTTTACCGTAAAAGTCATAATTTACGTTGCCATCATTGTGGGCACAGCGAACCTTTACCACATAAATGTCCAAGTTGTGATAATGCATTATTAAAAATGCATGGGCAAGGCACTGAGCGCATTGAAAAAGCATTGCAAGATGCCTTCCCAAAGGCTAGTGTCATTCGCTTTGATCGTGATCAATTGAAAAACAAAACAGCCTTTGAAGGTGCAGTGAAAGATGTTATCGCTGGGAATGTGGATATTATCATTGGTACCCAAATGATCGCAAAAGGCCATGATTTTGATAAAGTGACATTGGTGGGCATGGTTGATATTGATGGCATTTTGTATTCATCCGATTTTCGTGCAGAAGAAAAGCTAGCGCAAACATTAATGCAAGTTTCTGGTCGATCAGGCCGAGATGTTTCTCATGGACACGTTGTGATTCAAACACATTTTCCAGAGCATCCTTTATTCACAGAATTGCCACAGCAAGGTTATGCAAGATTTGCACGTGATTTATTATCTCAGCGTTGTCACTTTGAATTTCCACCTTATCAATATCAAGCACTCTTTCAAGTGGAAGGGCAAAATGAGCAGGAAACCTTGAAAGCTTTTGAAGGATTAATGCAATCTTTGGATTGTCGAGATTATCCTGTAGGCATTACACCAGTTTATCCTAATGCTTTGTCTAAGCGTCAGAATTATTATCGTTTTTATGTTGTGTTGCAGAGTAAATCGAGAAAAGCCTTGCATCAATTGGTGAATTATTTAATGTATTCAGCAGCGAATCATTTGCCAAGCCAGATTCGCCACTTTTGTGAGATTGATCCTTGGGATTTTGATTAATAATACCAAGGGCGATAGCGACTTGGGCGATGGAAAATATCCCAACCATAATAATCATCATCCCAGCGATGGCTATAATTGTTTGACCAAGTTCTGTAATTATCACCGCTCACTTCCACTTGTAAAATTGTCATATCATTGCTCGCAATATCCACTTTTTGGAGATCAATGATATTACCGATCACAGCCATGCGATCGCCCGCTGACAGATCAAAAAAGTTGATGCGCACATCAGGTGTAAATGTTACGAAAATACGTTGATCTAAATTATTACTGCCTTCTTCAGGATAACCAGAGTTATTAATGTGTCGTTTGACCAATTCAACTTGGCGTTTGCTGCGGTCAATCGTTGCAATTTGTCCACCGACATAAGCACGTTTATCCATGATCTCATTTTTTGGTAATTGAACGATGGCTTCATAATGTAAAGCATCACCCGCTTGGTTCACAAGAAAATTAGAGGCACAGCCTTGGATCAATAAGAGAGTTGCAAGCAAAAAAAGTTTTTTCATTGTTGCTCCATTTGAATCAATGGTTATAAAGATAAGTTATTAGAAATCATATCAAAAAGATAAAAAATTTAAAAATAAATAGCATCTGTTCTGATTGCCTAATTGATGGAGATTAGGCAAAATGAGCAACCTTTACTTTTATTTAAATTTCTTTGGAGGCTGACCATGTACAGCATATTGAATGTATTTAAAGTTGGCATCGGCCCATCCAGCTCACATACTATTGGCCCAATGAAAGCAGGCAAAGAATTCATTGATCAGTTGATCGAACAAGGCTTAATGGATCAAACAACAAATTTGATTGCGGATGTTTATGGCTCTTTATCATTAACAGGCAAAGGTCACTTAACTGATGTGGCTATTTTATTAGGTTTATCAGGATATTCAGCCAATAATGTGGATATCGAGGCGATTCCACATATTGTGGAATCCATTAAAACGGATGAAAAATTGAATATATACAACGGGAAATATCAAAAGGATTTTCCGAATGACAATTTAAAATTCCATCGTGAATTTATGCCTCGCCATGAAAACGCAATGACATTTTCTGCATACAATGGTGAGCAATGTTTGTTACAGAAAAGTTTTTACTCCATTGGCGGTGGACAAATTGTGTCAGATGATGATCTGAATGCAGGGAGCCAGTCAGAGAATGATGTGGTTGTTCCTTATCCGTTTACTTCTGCGGCAGAGCTATTGGCACATTGCGAGTCAACATCTCAATCAATTTCTGATCTTGTATTAGAAAATGAGTTAGTTTCATATGATTTAAAGTACATTGAAGAATATTTTAGTAATATTGCGCGTGTTATGAGCGAATGTATTGAGCGTGGAATGAAGGCAGATGGCCAATTGCCAGGACCAATGCGAGTGCCAAGACGTGCAAATAATTTATATCAGCTATTAACCGCACATGGGCAGAATACGAAAGATCCGATGATTATTATTGATTGGGTGAATTTATTTGCCTTGGCCGTGAGTGAAGAGAATGCCGCAGGTGGCCGTGTTGTCACAGCGCCAACCAATGGTGCTTGTGGCATTGTGCCTGCAGTTTTGGAATACTATAATCGTTTTATTGAGCCATTAACGGCTCAAAAAGCTATGCAATTTTTCTTGGCTGCTGGGGCGATTGGTACCTTATATCAGCGTAATGCTTCAATTTCTGGTGCAGAAGTGGGTTGCCAAGGCGAAGTTGGTGTGGCTTGTTCAATGGCTGCGGCAGGTTTGGCTGAAATATTGGGCGCAACGCCAAAACAAGTCTGCATGGCAGCGGAAATTGGCATGGAGCATAATTTAGGTTTAACTTGTGATCCTGTAGATGGACAGGTTCAAGTGCCATGTATTGAGCGTAATGCGATTGCATCTGTTAAAGCAATTAACTCTGCGCGCATGGCAATTAATCGTCACAGTGCGCCATTAGTTTCTTTGGATAAAGTGATCGAAACGATGTACAACACTGGTAAAGATATGAATGCTAAATATCGTGAAACCTCTCAAGGCGGATTAGCCATTACAATCTTGCCACCATGTGATTAAGATTTTTATTCGATCAATATAATTTTTGCCTTATCCTCTTCGGATAAGGTTTCGTACCAATCATCGCCAATGATTTCGATGGGATGTTGAGAGCGATCAGATCCATTGCCACACAGCATTTTATTGGCGGCACATAATTTATCACAGCCCCAACAAATTCTTTCTGGGTGTTTGGGTTTAAGTGGGAAACGCATTTTTTTTGTCATGATGAATCCCTCGCTGAATGATTAATTTTCGAAGCGGAGTAAACCTTCTAGAACAAGATGTTTGTGAACATGATACTCCGTTTTAGGTAACACAGGTTCTAAAATATCTTTAAGCCATTTAGCTCGTCCACCTGATAAAACAACACTTTTGACATCAGGCAATGATTGATGAAGCGCTAATATCGATCCCACAATTGCGTAATGAATACCTGAAGAAATACATGCACTTGTATTATGTCCCAGTTCATTTGTATAGGGTAATTCTGGAATATTTCGGATGGCTGTATCTTTAAGTAAGGCATCTCTCAATGATTTAAGGCCAGGCAAAATTAAACCACCTTCAAATTTACCATCAGCTGTTATGTAATCAATGGTTAAAGCTGTACCTAAATCAACGACTAAAGTTGATTCATGATAAATATCCCAAGCTGCGAGCATTGCAAGCCAACGATCAATGCCAAGCGTTTGCGCTTGATCATATTGATTGGTCAAGCCAAAAGCTGTCGATTGAGAGACAGCAATTGTGGGCGGGATGTCCGTAAATTCTGCAATATTTGTCAATAAAGTTTCGAGTCGTTCAGTTCTTGTGACAGATGAAATCTTGATCTCATCAGGCATTGGATAGAGCACAAATAACTTCTTAACAAAACTGTGAAGAATGGAATAATCGATGAATTGATGTTGGGATAAACCCTGTTCTTCGGTGAATAAAGCAAACTTAATGCAAGTGTTACCACAATCAAACAAAAACTTAGGCATAGGCACGCAGCGAAAGCTCTCCTGAAAAGTATTGCTGCACGGTGCCATCTTCTTGTTGGATGAGGAGTGCGCCATTGCTAGCAATGCCAACTTCTCGCCCAATAATTTCTCGCGCAGGGGAGAATAACTTAACCTTTTGATCATAGAGTGCACTGTTTTTATTCCAGAGCTCTACGATGTTGGGAATATTAAAGGATTCATAATCATCTCTGAGATTGGAGATGAGCTGAATGATATCAGCGATTAAAATGTTACGATCAAAAGCTTGGCCTAATATCTCATAAATGGAAGTGGCGCGATTTTGAGTAATATTTTGCTCCGCCAAAGGTAAATTGTTTAAGCCAATGCCGATGATCATCTCAACTTCATGTTCAGATTTTGCACTGGTTTCAATCAAAATTCCAGCAAGTTTCGCACCATCTACCCAAATATCATTGGGCCATTTGATTTTTGCAGGGATATTTTTACTCTGTAGATATTCAACTAAATAAATACCAAGCGCAGGACTAAAGCTTGTTAAATTCGCCAATGCTTGAGTTCTAAACTGGATGCGCATGGAAAAATATAGGTTGCGCGCAAGTGGTGAAACCCAAATTTTACCATTACGACCACGGCCTTGTGTCTGCATTTCGCTGACCATGACTAATGATTTTTTAAGTGGTAATTTGGCAACTTCCTCATTTGTTGATGTGACATCGATAGTGGTAATCACATCATCAACACAGTTTTTAGGAAGCTGTTTCAGAATGGCAGAACGATCTAATGGAATGTAAGGATAAAAAGCTTTATAACCTTGCCTTCCAATGGTTTCAACAAGATGACCTGTTTTGAGTTCATTAATGGCTTTCCAAATTGCTTGGCGCGTTACATTAAAGCGCTGAGCTAGAGTTTCACCACTATAAAGTTCACCAGATTGTAAAAGATAAAAAAGTTCTTTGGCTAATGGAGACATAAATTTAACGCTACTAGAAAAGAAAAAAGTGCTAATAAGCACTTTTTCTGGGTAATGAGTTTTGTATTAGCTAAAAGCGACAATAACCGCAACAAGACCATAAGAAAGAATGCAAACACCCCAGATGAACCAGAGTGGTAATTCGTTATCAATAAACTTTTTCATATGTTCTCTCCCTGACGTCAAATGTTATGGAATTTTAATAATAGTTTGTGTTGACTCCACAATATTATACTTGTTTCCAAGACATAAGCATCATGTTAATCATGATTGTGATCAATAAAAGAGTTTTTTAGCTAATAGCGATATAAAATTGCCTATTGAATACAGAAAAAGTGCTAACAAGCACTTTTCCCTGAATAATGAATTATGTATTAGCTGAATAACACAACTGAGATAACAGCTACATAACCAAGAATACAAAGACCCCAAATAATACATAGTGGTAATTGATTTTCAAAAAATTTCATCATATCTCCTCGATGCTCTATATGCTACAAAACTTTAATGATGGCTTGTGCCGAAGCCACGATATTATACTCATTTAGGGCTGCAATACAAATTCTACCTGTATCGAGAATATAGACGCCATGTTCATTTCTTAACTTCTGTGCTTGCTCTTTTGTAAGACCAGAATAGCTGAACATGCCTTGTTGCTGTTTAATGAAGCTGAAATCTTTTTTCGTTTGGCCTTCATTCAATAATGCAGTGAATTTCTCACGCATTGCATGAATACGTACACGCATTTCTGCTAATTCATCAAACCATTCTTGGCGCAATGTATCATTACTTAATACGTGACCAACCAATGCTGCACCAAATTCTGGTGGAGAAGAGTAGTTTGCACGCACCATTTTTTTCAATTGTGATGTTACACGCACTTGTTCTTCAGTTGACTTTGTTACGACTGATAAAGCTCCCACGCGCTCACCATACAATGAGAATGATTTCGAGAAAGAGTTCGCGATTAATACAGGAACGCCCGCATCTGTCATGATGTGAATTGCTTTAGCATCTTCTTGGACGCCTTGTGCAAAACCTTGATAAGCCATATCTAAGAAAGGCATTAATGATCTTGCTTTAACAACTTCTGCTAGTTCTCTCCACTGGGCATCTGTTAAATCTGCGCCTGTTGGATTATGACAACATGCATGTAAAACTAGAATAGAGTTTGCTGGCAATGCTTTGAAATATTCCATCATTGCTTCAAAGCGAACACCGCCAGTTTCTGTATCAAAATATGGATATGCTTCAACTTCAAAACCTGCACCTTTAAAAATTGCGCGGTGATTGTCCCAAGTTGGATCTGAAACATGCACTTTTGGTAAGTTGCCTGCAAATAACTGATTCAGGAAATCTGCACCGACTTTCAATGCGCCTGTACCACCCAATGTTTGAACAGTCGCTAAACGATTTTCAGCAATCACTGAGTGATGTTCAGAGAACAATAAGCGTTGTACAGATGTATTGTACTTTTGTAAGCCGTGCATAGGTAGATAAACGTGTGGCTTTGCTTCTGCAAAGAGAGCATCTTGAGCTTTTTTTACAACATTTAAAACTGGCACTTTACCATTTGCATCCGCGTAAATGCCGATCGTTAGATTGATTTTATTCTCTCTTGGATCTTGTTTAAAATTTTCCACTAAACCGAGAATAGGATCATCTGGTGCCAATACAACATTATTAAAAACGCTCATATAGATTTCCTTTGAAGTTAAATTAGAGTGATTTTATGACAAAGGCCACACCCAAACCAATGCAGGTGTCACCGTTACTAGAATTAATATATCTAAAATTAAGCCAACACGCCAATAATCGCCGAATTGATATCCTGCTGGCCCCATAACTAATGTATTAGAGTGATGGCCAATGGGTGTATTGAATGTGCAAGAGCTTGCAATGGCAACCCCCATGAGATAAGCATCTGGATTATGGCCCAACTGCTGAGATACACCATAAGCAATCGGGCACATGATCATTGCGGTGGCTGAACTGTTAATAATATCGGTAATGATCATGGTGATTAATATAATGATGCCAATGATCAAATAATCAGGTAAGTCGCCGATGAAGCCAACCAATTTGCTTGCAAGAATCTCTGTTACACCTGTTTGTTGAAGTGCAAAACCAACGGTGATGAAACAGCCCAATAACATTAATAATGGGCCTTCTTGGCTGCGGTAAACATCTCGAATAGGCAATAATTTAAAAACAACTAGTAAGAATACGGCTAAGGGGAAACTAATTTGTGGCGGTAAAGTTTGTGTTGCAACTAAAACGATGGAGCCAATAAAGATCAACAATGTTGGCACTAAACGATAAGATGCTTTCAAGCTGATATCACGTTCAGCCAATGGAAAACAGCCTAAATAACGCAAGGTTTCTGGTAATTCATCAGAATGACCTTGCACCAATAGAACATCGCCCACTTTGAGTTGAATGCGAGAAAAACGTTTACGGATATTTTCACCATGTCTCGCAACGCCAATCACATTTAAGCCATATTTTTCACGGAACTGTAATTCAGACAACGTGCGATTTTCCATACGAGAGCCAGGATTTAATACAACCTCTAGAACTTCTAATTTATCATGAGGAATATCTTTATTGGCAATGCTGCGGGTTAAGTTCATGCCTGTTAATAATTCCAGTTGCTTGAGTTCTTCAGGTTGTCCTTCCAAAAGTAATGTGTCATTACTGCGAATAATTTCTTCACTGCTTGGGGCGATGATTCTACGTGCACCACGAATGATCACGACAACTTTGACTGAGTTTTCAGATATTTCCTCGAGATTGGCAACGGTTTTATCTGCAACTTTATTACCTTGTTCGACTTTAGCTTCTAGTAAATAGTTATCTGTGGTGAATTTGGTTTGTGAGCTTTCTGAGCGGCGATTAGGTATTAAGCGCCAGCCAATAGTGGCTAAATAGAGTAAACCAACTGTGGAGATGATCAAGCCTGTGGGTGCAAAGTCGAACATATTAAACTGTTCTAAACCAATCGATTCACGATAGTTGGCAACAATCAGATTGGGCGGTGTACCAATGACAGTAATTGTGCCACCCAATAGCGATGCGAATGCCATTGGCATTAAAACTTTTGCGGGTGGAATGTCATAACGCTGACAAAGTTGTATGGCAATTGGCATGATGAGCGCTAATGCACCAACGTCATTCATAAAAGCAGAGAAGAAAGCAACTAGCCCTGCTAACGTGAATACAAGCATAGAAGGGCTACTGGAGAAATAGCTCAGACGCTTTGATAAATGATAAGTAATGCCCGTTCTGCCAATGGCATGGCTTAGCACTAAAACAGATGCAACGGTGATGACAGCAGGATGACTGAATCCATCAAAAGATTGGGCAATTGGTACAATGCCAGAGACAACTAATGCCAATAATGCACCTAAGGCTACGAAATCGTAACGAATTCGTCCCATTAAAAATGCAATGAATGATATGAGTAAAACAGTCAGTGCGAATAACTGTTCATTAGTCAAATATGGAATGAGTTGAATATTTATATAGCTGAGCATCACATGTCCTATTTGAGGCGCTGTTGAATTAAACGATATTGAACAGATGTTTGGGGGTTAATACAAGGTGCTTGGTGATAATGTCCTGTTTCACCATTTAAACACCATGCAGTCTCGTCTTCTAAGCACCATAATAAACCTTCTTCAATGACCTTTTGTTTAATGTCTTTATCATACAATGGTACAGCAATTTCGATTCTTCTAAAAAAGTTGCGATTCATCCAATCTGCACTTGAAAGATATGCATGTTCTTGGCCTGCATGATGAAAGTAGTAAATGCGAGAATGCTCTAGAAATCTGCCCACAATGGAGCGAACACGAATATTATCAGATAATCCTGAAATGCCAGGTTTTAATGCACAAGCACCACGCACGATTAAGTCAATTTGCACACCAGCTTGTGATGCATTGTATAACGCGGTGATGATGATAGGCTCCATTAATGCATTCATACGGGCAATAATATGGCCTTTTCTACCTGCATTGGCTTCGTTAATTTCAAAGTCGATTTCTTCTAATAGACGATCAATGAAGTTAAAAGGAGATTGCCACACTGTTGACAGTGTAGGAATTTTCGCAAGGCTCGATAAGTTTAAAAAGATTTCAGAAATGCTAGCGGTAATCTCTTTATGAGATGTTAGTAAACTAAAATCTGTATATAATCTTGCATTGCCTTGATGATAATTGCCTGTGCCAATGTGCGCATAACGGCGAAGATATTTTTCACCATAATGATTGAGTTCTTCGCGAATTACTAAGAGCATTTTGGCATGGGTTTTATAGCCAAATACGCCATAAACAATTTTAATGCCCGCATCTTCTAAGCGAGATGCCCATGATAAATTAGTGGCTTCATCAAAGCGAGCCATTAATTCAACAACAACATTCACTTCTTTGCCTTTGCGTGCTGCATTGACGAGCAACTCCATTAATTCAGAATCATCGCCAATTCGGTAAACTGTCATTCTAATGACGCGGACATCTGGATCTTCGGCGGCTTCTCTTAGGAAATCAACCACAGGTAAAAATCGATCATAAGGGTGATGTAATACAATATCTTTTTGATTAATTTCATTGAATGCACTTGTACGATTTTGCCAACGCAATGGGATATTGCGTTCAATATGGCTAAACAACAGATGAGGCTTGTGATCAACGTATTCTAAAATGTTATGAATCTGTGAGAAATCAAAGTGATATTCTGATGAATAAAGATCTTCAGCAGCTAGTTCAAACTCTTTAAGCAATAATGCGATGAAATGTTTTGGGCAATCATTGCTGATTTCTAATCGTACAGCATGGCCAAAGCCACGTTGCTTGAGCTCGCCACGCAATGCTTGATGAAGATTGGTTAACTCTTCTTTATCGATATAAAGGTGGCTATTTCGCGTCACTCTGAATTGATACAAGCCTAAAATCTCAAGACTCGGGAAAATATCGGTGACAAAGGCTTCAATGATGGACTGAATGGTTGTGAGTTGTGTTTTTCCATTCGGTGAAGGTAATTCGATGATATGTGGTAGATTTTCAGGAATAGGCAAAATTGCAGTATCAATATTACGACCATAAGCATCAGTGCCTTTTAAATCCACAATAAAATTTAAAGATTTATTAGTGATGTGAGGAAAAGGATGTGCAAGATCTAGCGCAATTGGCGTGAAAACAGGCAGCATATTTTGCGTGAAAAGATGATAGAGCCATTCGTGCTGTTCTGAGCTCCACTCATGTTTTTTGAGTAATGTAATGTGTTCTTTTTTTAGTTCTGGTAGAAGATCATTAAAGAAAATTTGATGTTGTTCATGTGTGATTTTTAGTGCATATGCTTGAATACTTAAGCGCCATTCCCTTGCACTTTGATTTTCTATACGAGATAAGCCAGATTGAATTTGCTCTTGCATATTTGCCATGCGAACTTCAAAAAACTCATCAATATTGGATGAGACAATGGCAATATATTTCAAGCGCTCTAATAAAGGTAGGTTGCTATTTTTTGCTTGTGCCAATACGCGTTCTTGGAATGCAAGAATAGAGCGCTCTCTGTTGATGAGCGGAACAGTATGTGGGGTTAACATGGTTAACGAAGCATCCACAATTGACCTACTTATATAATAAAAAGAATAACGCTCTATTGTAGCGGAAAAAATGTATGGTTTCTATGCAAAGAAAAAGCACAGACTTCTGTGCTTTTTCGTGAGATCCCTAAAACTCTATCGGAATCTATTTTTTAGGTTCTTCATCTTCGATGATGATTTTGAAGCTACGCGCTTCAGGTTCATCGGGTTCATCTTTAGTGGTGATGAATTGCGGTTTAATCACAATTTCATCTTCCACAGTAACGGTTTGTTGTGGTGCAATCACAGCCTTTTCTTTCATATCAGCTTTAGGTGTGTTCACCTTAGCATCAGTTGGACTTTGTTGAATCACAATTTCATCTGCCGCTGATGTTGGCTCTGGTTCCACTGGCGCTTGCGGTGCTGGTGTTGTTTCTACCGTTTCAACTTTCTCTGATTCAACTTTAATGGTTGCACTCTCAAGTTTTTTAGAAGATTTACTTTCAGTTTCAGATGAATGTTGAATGACTATTTCTTCTGCTTGCACAGCGGTTTCCATAGTCTGTTGAGTTTCAACGATAGATTCTGCTGGGATTGCCTGATCCTTGGCAGTAGAAAGTTCTACAGGTTTTTCTTCTGTTGCTTTTACTGCTTCGACTGCTATAGTTCCTTTTAAAACATTCATTTCTTCTTCTGAAATACGTTTACGACCTTTTCTAATTTTACGTTTACGCACCTCGCCATTAACTTCAACCTCTACGGAATCTGGTTTTGGCGTAATGTTTGTGGCTTTAACTGTGCTCTCATTTTTATGATCAGATTTTTCATTTTTCTGAGTGTTTTGAGATGCATTATTATTGCCATTGTTATTTTTGTTGCGTGAACGACGATTTCTAGATCTTGATGGTGCTTCGTTATTATTATCACGAGATTCATCATTTTGTTTATCAGAAACATTCTTACGTTCATTTTTATCTGATTTATCTGTTTTAGATACATCAGAGCGACTTTCTGAAACACGTTCAACAGTTGCAATTTCATTATGTTCTGGTGAATTTGCACGTGTCGTTACACGGCGATTATTACGACGGCGATTATTAGAGCGCTGACGTTGTTTTGGCTGTGCTTTTGTCTTTGTTTCCTCTTCTGATGGCTGAGTTTCAGCAGGTGTTAACAAAGATTTAAACCAGTTCACTAACATTGACCATAAAGATGGCGTTGGTTGTGGTTCAGCAGCTTTCACTTCTGTCACAGGTGGTGGTGTTGCTGGTACCATGTTGCTTACAACAGGGATATTTTTCTGTGGTTTTGCTGGATTATAAGCTTGATTAACAAGTTCTTCTTCCGTAGGTTTAACGGTTGTGTTGTGATCATTACTCACTTTATTGGTGAATGAAGTTTGATCTGTACGATAGCGTGTAATCTCAAAATGTGGCGTTTCTAATTCTTGATTAGGAATCATCACAACGCGAACATTTAAGCGTTTCTCAATGTCCGAAACATCTTCTCGTTTTTCATTTAATAAGAAGATCGAAACATCGACAGGTAATTGAACGATAATTTCGCCTGTACGCTCTTTTAACGCTTCTTCTTCAACCAAACGCAATACTTCTAATGCCAATGATTTGATATTACGAATTGTGCCGTGACCTGAACATCGTGGACATACAATGTGCGTTGTTTCATCTAGGGAAGGGCGCAAACGCTGACGTGACATTTCTAATAAGCCAAATCGAGAAATATGGCCTGTTTGAATGCGAGCACGATCCAATGACAATGCTTCATGGAAGGCTTTTTCCACTTGGCGTTGGTGATCCGATTCGAGCATATCGATGAAGTCGATCACGATCAAACCACCTAAGTCACGCAATTTTAATTGGCGCGCAATTTCCTCAGCAGCTTCAACATTGGTATTGAATGCTGTTTCTTCAATGTCAGCACCGCGTGTTGCACGGCCTGAGTTGATATCGATAGAAACCAAAGCTTCTGTATAATCGATCACTAACGCACCGCCTGAAGGTAATTTCACTTCACGTTGGTAAGCTGATTGAATTTGGTTCTCGATTTGATAACGTGTGAATAAAGGAATTTGATCTTCGTATAATTTAATCTTAGAGCGAATTTGTGGCATTGTTCTACTCACAAATAAGGCTGCTTCTTCATAAATTTCAGGGTTGTCAATTAAGATTTCACCAATATCATTGCGATAGTAATCACGTAATGCACGGATAATGATGTTGCTTTCTTGATAGATCAAGAACGGTGCTTTTTCTGTGGATGCTGTTTTGATTGAGCGCCAAAGCGTCATCAAATAATCCAAGTCCCATTGTAATTCTTCCGCTGTACGGCCTAAACCTGCTGTGCGAACGATTACGCCCATTTCATCAGGAATCGTTAAATGGCTCATGGCTTCACGGATGGCAACGCGTTCTTGACCCTCAATACGGCGTGAAACACCACCAGATTTTGGATTGTTTGGCATCAATACTAAATAACGACCAGCCAATGTAATCATTGTTGTTAAAGCTGCGCCTTTGTTGCCGCGCTCTTCCTTTTCAACTTGAATGATAACTTCCATGCCTTCCGTCAACGCATCTTTGATGGACGGTTTTTGCATAGATTTTGCAGCATCTGAGTAGTATTCTTTGGAAACTTCTTTAAAAGATAAAAAGCCATGACGCTCCGCACCATAGTCTACGAAACAAGCTTCTAGTGATGGTTCAATACGAGTGATGATACCTTTGTAGATATTTGCTTTTTTTTGGATATTGGTGGCATTTTCAATATCTAAATCATATAGGCGTTGACCATCTACTAAAGCGACACGCGTCTCTTCAGGTTGGCTCGCATTAATTAACATGCGTTTCATTGTGTTCTCCAGGCCCTAAATAGTGAGGAGTTGACAGAGATCACTCCTTACTTATTTTTAATACAATGTACGTTACATTTAAAATTAGTATTGGTTGTTAACGCATTGATTTGTATTAGTACTGTTATTCCTCAGTATTTATAACCAAAATTAAATTCGAAAAAAATATCATAGGATGCAAAGCAGAGCCTACTCATCAGATGATGAGTAGGAAATGATATTTGGGTGTTTTTGAGTGATCATTGATGAGACTTATTGTGCGTTCCTCATCGCTTCGTCTGAACCTGCTGTATCTCCACGAGCTTTACGCGCAGATGAGATAACACGCCAGTTTTTGTTCATGAGGTCTTGGTTACCTTTAGCAAAATCAATAGATTTTTTTGCCAATTGTTCAGACTGCTCATATTTGCCTTGATGTAGGCGGATTTGTGCAAGATCATACCAAATACTTGCATTGTTAGGTTCTAATCTTACAGCACGATTTAATGCAGTGGCAGCTCTCTCTAATTGATTAGCTTTAACCGCAGTATTTGCTTCGTCTAGTAAAGATTGTACTGCGCTTGCTTGGTTTTGTGATGCTTGATAAGTATTCGCGGCAGTATTTACTGCTGTAGAAGTATTGTCACGACCAGGAATCATTGGGGCAGTTGAAGTATTCTGTGCGAAGTTACCTTGTTGCGAGCCATTTGGAAAAGCAGGGAAGCTTGCATTGTTGTCCGCTGGAAATTCAGGTTGCCCAGAATATGCTGGGAATTGTACTTCGCCAGATTGTGCCGCAGCATTGGTATTTTGGCTCGTGCCATCATCCAATGGAATGCCATTAGGAAGTGCTGGCGTTACAGGTTGATTAGGTAAAGGACGAACTCTTGCGCCACCATCTGTGCGCGAGGTACATCCGCTAATGACGAGTAGAGCTAATATTAGAAGTGTAGTAGTTCTCACTATAGTTATTCCCGTATAACGATATGTTAAAAGTTTGGTTAGACGTAAAAGTCAGTGCCATTAATTTATCATAAAATATATAAAACGAGTAGACACATTCGCTACTCGTTTTTAGAATTATTCGAAACCTTCAAAGTTAAATGGTTCAAAGTCCTCACTGAAATTAAATTCAGTGTCAGGTGGGAAGAATTCACAATCACCAGGATAAGTAGGTTGATAACCTCGTATGAATGGTAATGTTCTGACTTTTATACCTGGGCATGCATAATTGGGTGGCGGTAAGCCTGTTGACATATTAATGCGGACATTAACAATGTCTTTTGGTGCTTTACCACTGATATCTTCCAATATTAATGGCTTCATTGCTGCTGCCCAAACTGGTAATCCACCTGTTGCACCACCGACGCGCCCCATGCGGGTATTGTCATCTTTACCTACCCAAGCAACGGCTGTGCGATCACCTGAGAAACCTGCAAACCAAGCATCATGATAATCATTGGTTGTCCCTGTCTTGCCTGCAACCTTTGTTCTAATGCCTGCACGACGAACACCGCCGCCTGTACCAGCATCGACAACATTTTGCATTGCTTTTGTGATGAGGTAATTAGGGCCAGGGTAGATCACTTGTTTAGGTTCTACTAAGTTTTGAGCCAATACAGTGCCATCTTGCTGTGTGACTTCTCGGATAGATTTCAAAGGAATGTAGTAACCATCATTTGCAAATGTTGAATATAACTGAGTGACATCAAAAACAGTCATATCCACAGCACCTAATAACGAAGAAGGCACAGAAGGATAATGGTAATCCGTAGGCAATCCTAAGCGGTACAATGTGTCTAATACATTATCAACACCGACATCTAAACCTAAGCGAATGGTTGGAATGTTGTATGATTTTGTCAATGAAGTTATTAATGGAATCCATCCATGTAATCTTCTGTCATAGTTGTTGGGCGACCATTTTTTACCGCCAGTATTCATGCTAAAAGGCGTTTGATCATCCAATAATGTTGCTAAAGAAAAACGCTGTGGTTCTTCTAAAGCGCGCAGATAGATAAAGGGTTTGATGAGTGAACCAATTTGACGTTTCGCGCTTAATGCGCGGTTAAATCCTGCTTGGCGCACTTGTCGATCACCGACTAATGCTTCTACTTCGCCAGTATTATTTTGGCTGATAATGATTGCAGCATTGATATCTTTAACGCCACGTGTTTTTTCAATCACAGGCAATGTTTCAATGACGGCTTTTTCAGCATAAGTTTGAACGATTGGATCTAAAGTCGTGAATACTTTTAAACCATCACTTGTTAATGCTTCACTTGCATAAAGTTCTTTGATTTGTTTAGTGACAAGATCAATAAATGCAGGATATTTTGTGATGCCCGATGGCGCTTTTTCTAATACATCTAAAGGTCGCTTTTTAAGCTCTTCAACTTCCTCAACAGAAATTAAATTTTGCTTTGCCATAACATCTAAGACAAGATTACGGCGCTTTAATGCTGTTTCTGGACGATTACGAGGATTATAGGCGGATGGACTTGGAATAATGCCCACTAATGTTGCAATATTATTGATACTCAGCTCATCCACAGGTTTGCCAAAGAAGAATTCACTTGCCAAGCCAAAGCCATGAATTGCACGAGAACCATCTTGACCTAAATAGATTTCATTCATATATGCTTCTAGAACATCATCTTTAGGATAACGCCAGTCGATGATTAAGGCATAAAACATCTCTTGGATTTTACGTTCATAGGTTTGTGCAGGTGTTAAGAAATAGTTCTTAACAAGTTGCTGGGTGAGTGTTGAACCACCTTGTTCTTTACGGCCAGCTTTCATATTTGCAACCATTGCACGCATGATTGCTTTAGGATTAATCCCCATATGATCGTAAAACTGGCGATCTTCCATTGCTAATAATGTATCCACCAATAATTGTGGGATTTCTTCGCGCTGTAAAAGGATACGGTCTTCATTATGCACAGGATAGATGGATGCAATGTGTAAAGGCTCAACACGGATTAAACTGATTTTTTCATCTTGTTGTGCACTTTTCAGAGCGGTAACTTTATTTTTATTGATGCTAATTTGAATTTTTTGTGCTGGCGCTAATCCATCGCTATAAGTAAATTCACGAAGATAGATTTCAATTGCATTTTCTTGTTCGCGATATGTGCCTGGCTGATTCAGCTGATTTGTTTTTTTATAGTTGAGCATTTGCAACTCTAATAACAAATCTTCTTTTTTAATAGGCTTGTCAACATAAAGTTCTAATGGACGAGCATAAACTCGTGCAGGAACTGCCCAGCTGCGATCCTCGAATTGAGTGCCGAGCTCTTGATTGGTTTTGACAAGAAAATAGAAGAAAATGGGGATCATTAAAAATGCGCCGCCCACAATCATATAGATGACTAGACGTAGGAAATAGCGCATTGCTGCGTTAATTCTTGATCCAATAGTGCGTTTTTTAAAATTAAATTTCATGGTTAAAGTATGAAGTGGTTGAATTAGTTTTGCTGAGAATAATTGCTTGCTATACTAGACTAGTTTAAAGAGAAAAGGCATTTAAAACTTTAACTTTTTAGATAGCTATGTTTAAACTTGGATAATTTTATCACTTTGAGGGAAAAATAAAAATTATGTCAGATGATCCTTCGCCGAGCCGAAAGAGTTGGTTATCTCGATTTGGATTAGAACGTAAAAACGTCACTTTAAATGATTGGAATACAGAGCTTTCACTATTGCAAAAAGAAGGGCAAATTGACCCAAGTGCAGTAGGTATGATTCGCTCGGTTCTTTCATCTCAAACTCTAACTGTTAGAGATATTATGGTGCCACGCGCGCACATGACATCGATCGCTATCGATGATCCTTTTGATGAATCTCTAGAAAAAATTATACAGTCAGGACATTCTCGAATCCCAGTTTTATCTGAAGATCATGAAGAATTTCAAGGCGTATTGTTAACAAAAGATCTATTAAAGATCATGCAAGATCCGACCATTAGCAAACTATCTTTATTGCGTTCCGTTGATTATGTGCCTGAAGGCAAATACGTCATTGCACAGTTGAATGAGTTTCGCGAACGTCATTCACACATGGCTTTGGTTGTGGATGAATATGGTGCAGTGTCAGGTTTGGTGACCATTGAAGATATCTTGGAACAAATTGTCGGTGAAATAGACGATGAGCATGATATTGCAGAGCCTGAATTAGAACCTGAAGTGCATCAAGTGGATGAGAATCATTATGTCATTGACGCTAAAATGTCTCTTGAGGAATTCAATGATCGATTTGGTACAAGTTTTGATAAAGATGAGGTTGAAACGATCAGCGGACTTGTGATGACGCAGTTTGGCTTACTTCCCAATGTTAATGAAGAAGTTGTGATTGATAATTATAAGTTCACAGTTTTACCGTATGACGGCAAAGTTTTGGAGCGATTGGAAGTAAAACCTTGTGATGATCAATAATTGATCATGTAAAAGTTTGACAATCTGTTTCTGGTGTATATAATACGAATCCTTAATTCCTCGATAGCTCAGTTGGTAGTAGCACTTGACTGTTAATCAAGGGGTCCCTGGTTCGAGCCCAGGTCGAGGAGCCAAAACAAAGAAAACCTAGCCTAGCTAGGTTTTTTTGCATTCGGAAGAAAAAATATAAGTGTTAATGCGAATTATTTACAAATCCACTGTTATAATGCCGCCATTACTTTGGCTAAATTAGATGGAATCAATCACTAATGGAAGAACAAAAGTTATCAGTATTTCGCTTGCCTATACGTGTTTATTATGAAGATACAGATGCAGGCGGCGTTGTTTATCATTCAACTTATTTAAATTTTATGGAACGAGCACGAACTGAGTGGATGTTCTCTAGAGGCATTAATTTGAATGAATACGCGAATACAGAATATAAAATGTTCGTTGTTAAAAGCATTCAAGTTGATTATAAAAAGCCTGCGCATTTGTGTGATGATTTGATTGTAGAAACAACGATTACAAAACTCACAGCAACGCGAGTCTATTTTCAGCAGTTAATTTATCGTGATGAAGAGCTATTAGTATCAGGTTTAGTGGAATTGGTATGCCTGAATACTGAAAGTCGTCGTCCTGTACCTTTACCCCCGTTATTTTCATAGGAAAAATCATGAACGCACATTCACAATTGAGTCTTTGGACGTTAGTAGTCGAAGCGAATATCATTGTGCAGATCGTAATGTTATTACTTGTATTAATGTTGATTTCTGTGAGTTTTATCGCTTGGCGCAAATGGATTTTGTTAAAGTTAGCGTTGCGTGATGCTAAAAAGTTTGAAAGTAAATTTTGGTCGGGTACTGATATTCAAGAGCTGTACAACATGGCAAGTCAGAAAAAATATACGGAAGGTATGGAGTATATTTTTGTGTCAGGTTTTCACGAATTTAATCGTTTGCGTACAACGCCTGTGTTTTCTCCAGAATTTGTGGTGGAAAATATTCGTCGTGCAATGGAAGCAAGTGCGCAGCGTGAAGAGAATACGCTACATAAATCATTGTCATGGTTGGCAACATCAGGTTCTGTTGCGCCATATTTTGGTCTATTTGGTACGGTGATTGGTGTTATGAATTCATTTGTTGCATTAGGTGCTGTGAAGCAAGTCACATTAGCGCAGGTTGCACCAGGAATTGCAGAAGCATTGATTGCGACAGCATTGGGCTTATTAGTAGCGATCCCATCAGTAATGGTTTATAACTCGTTTGTGAATACGATTCAAAAAATTTCAGATCATTACGATGTATTCATTGAAGAGTTTGCGAATATTTTGGCGCGCCAATATGGTCAAATGCAATTACAACGTCAAAATGGAGCGCAATAATGCGTCGATCACGTAGAAAAGGTGGCAAAGGCTTGCAGGCTGAGATGAACATTGTCCCTTATGTGGACGTGATGTTTGTGTTGTTGACAATCTTTATGGTTACTGCAACAACGATTCCTATCGGTGTTGAAATTAATGCTCCTGAAATGGAATCAGATAGCAGCTATGAAGAAGTTATTGATGAATATGTCATGGTTTCTGTAGATAAGGAAGGTCGTTATTTTTTAAGTGAAAGTGACGATCCAACGCAAGCTCTTACAGAAGCAGAGCTTGCTTCATCTGTGCAAAATTTAATAATGAGAAATGGAAATGTGCAAGTTTTTGTACAAGCTGATGCTGCTGCCCCATATGGTAGTTTAGTGAATATAATGGGACGTCTTGGGAAAATTACAGGTCGTAAAGTTCAATTAACCACTCCGCAGGGTGAATAAGTATCTATGGCAGATCCAAAAAGAAATCTTTTGGCAAATATAATTAGCTCTGTATTGACAGGACTATTTGTATTAATAGTGGTAATTTTTATTATCTATGAGCCCAAGCAAGTTATGAGTTTTGTTGGTCTTCCTGGTTTGGTTGCTGATAAAAAAGTTGAAAGAGATATGCCAGATTTTATTCAGCCAGTAATCGCGAATGAACTTAATTCAGTTGCTGAGCATGTAGTGGCAAAATCTGAGCCAACTAGTGAAGATTATGACTTCAAGAAATTTGCATTTAGAGATAAGCTTGAGGAAAAAAGACTTGAAGAAGAAAGGAAGGTTGCGGAGATAAAACGTATTGCAGAAGAGAAGCGTATAGCAGAAGAGAAACGCAAGGCTGATGAAAAGCGTAAAGCAGAAGAAAGACGTATAGCGGAAGAAAAACGCAAGGCTGATGAAAAACGTAAAGCAGAAGAGAAACGTATAGCGGAAGAGAAAAAGAAAAAAGAGGAAGAGGCTCGTCAGAAGAAATTAGCTGAAGAGAAAAAAGAGAAACAAAAGCAAGAAGAGATTCAAAAACAGAAAGAAGCTGCGGAAGCTGCGGAAGCGGCGGAAAAGAAACGTATTGCAGATAAGAAAGCAGCTGAGGAAAAACTCAAAGCAGAAGAGGCGAAAAAAGCTGCGGCAGCAAAAGCCAAGGCTGAAGCCGATGCTAAGGCAAAAGCACAGGCGGCTGAAAATGATAGAATTGCAAATGCATATCTAGGTAATGCAAGCTTTGTGGGTGCATTACAGCAAGCGCTTTATGATAATTGGGTAACTGGCGCAGAAATGATAGGCTATACAGCAACAGTAGTATTTTATGTTGATCAACAAGGAAATATTACTAAAATAGATGATAAGAAATCTAAATATAGTGGTTTTCAGCCTTTTGATGATTCTGTTAAAGCTGCTGTGATGCGCACAAAACGCATTAAAATGCCAGATAATAAGCATGCAGTGAATAAATTAGTAAAAGAAGGTGTCGCTGTAACATTTGATCCAACAGATTATGGTTTTGAAAATTATTGACAACAAGGTTGTCAATTTAATGTAAACTAGCTGTTTTATTTTTAGGCTCATTGTTATAATTTTGGGCTTGAAAATTTAGCAGCGAATTGGTTTAAATTTTAACTTTGGAGTTAAAAACTTTATGAAAAAATTACCTCTTTATGTGGTATTGACGGCGGTATTAAGCGCTTGTTCAATGGCGCCTGATTACCAGCGTCCACCTTTACCAGTAGAAAATAGTTTTCCAGGCGAGCCAGCTAAGGTTGCTAATTTAAAAGTTAAAGCTTCTGAGATTGGATGGAAGCAATACTTCAAAGATCCTCGTTTGCAAGAATACATTACAGCAGCATTGAATAATAATCGTGATTTAAGAATTGCGATGCTGAATGTTGAACAAGCGCGTTTAGCGTATGGCATCACGATCAGTGATCGTTTACCAGGCATTAATGCGCAAGGCGGTTATTCGCATTCTCGTCAGGCAACTAATCCAATGACAGGGCAGCCAAATTATTCTAAAGGCTATCAAGTTGGTGGTGGAATTTCTGCATTTGAATTAGATTTCTTTGGTAAATTCGCTTCTTTAAGTGATTCTGCACAAAATAAATATCTTGCAAGTGTAGAAGGGCAGAAAAGTGCTCATATTGCATTAGTTGCGCAGGTTGCACGTAGTTATATTCAATTAAGAACAGCGGAAGAACAACTCAATTTAGCGCGCATTACAACACGTACTTATAATGATTCTTATCAGTTAGTTAAACAGCAAGTGGAAGCTGGTATTGCGAATGATCTAGATCTAGCACAAGCAGAAGCTCAGTTGTATTCGTCTAAAGTTGCAGTGGCAACAGCAGAAAGGGCGGTGATTCAGTTAAATAATGCGTTGGATTTGGTTGTGGGTAAAGCGATCAAGCCAAGCTCAAAAGGCTATGCAATTAGTAGCCAGAAGATTTTAGGAAAATTACCAGCGGGCTTACCTTCAGAAGTATTGCTAGCTCATCCAGATGTCATGGCTGCAGAATACTTGTTAATGTCTTCTAATGCAGATATTGGTGCGGCACGTGCAGCATTCTTCCCAAGTATTTCATTGACATCAACAGTGGGTTCAATCTCAACAGATTTCTCTGATTTATTCAAAGGGCCAACGCAAACTTGGAACTTTGCACCTTCGATTTCTATTCCAATTTTCAACTGGGGTAAAATCAAGTCTAACTATGATTTAACGCAAGTGCGTAAAGAATCGAGCATCGCTTCATATGAAAAAGCAATTCAGACAGCATTTATGAATGTTGCAAATGGTTTGCAGTCTGAAAAACCATTGCAAAGACAATTAGGCGCACAGATCAAGTTGGTATCAACTACGCGTGAAAGTTTGCGTTTAGCCCAGTTGCTATATGATAACGGTATTGCTAGTTATTTGAACGTATTGGATGCACAGCGCTCACATTTCCAAGCGAGAACAGGGCTGTTGAGTACTTATCAAGAGAAAATTATGAATGGTATTTCTCTTTATACTGCATTGGGTGGTGGCTTGTATGAAGACACTGTAAATACGCCAGTTAAAGCGCCAATGTTCGAAGAAGCAAAGTAGCTCTCGATTGCAAAACTGTATAGAAACTGTATAATACTCGCTCGAAACGGGGTATGGCGCAGTCTGGTAGCGCACTTGCATGGGGTGCAAGGGGTCGTAGGTTCAAATCCTGCTATCCCGACCAAATTTAGCCTTAAGATCATCTTAAGGCTTTTTTCATTGAAATCTTTATGAATGGGAAATTATGTCTAAAGAAGATCATATTGAAATGGAAGGAACGGTTATTGAAACGCTTCCATATACAACATTTAAAGTAGAATTAGAGAACGGTCACGTTGTGACAGCTCACTTGTCAGGTAAAATGCGTAAAAACTTTATTCGTATTTTGACTGGCGATAAAGTACGTGTTGAATTGACACCATACGATTTAAGTAAAGCACGTATCGTTTTCCGTGGTCGTTAATTTTTTAACACCATAGATTCAATCATTTAAAAGATTAGCTGAGTCAGCATCACTTTTGCCATAATAATTTATAATATGGCTAGTCTTTCTTCGTCTTGAAAATAAAGGATATTTAATGCGTCCATCTGAACGTGCATTTGATGAAATGCGTAAAATCGAATTCATTCCTCATTATACAAAACATGCAGAAGGTTCAGTTTTAGCGTGCTTTGGTGAAACCAAGGTCTTGTGTACAGTTTCATTTGAGAATCGAGTACCTTCATTTATGCGCGGTGAAGGCCGTGGCTGGATCACAGCGGAATATGGTATGTTACCACGCTCGACACATTCAAGAATGCAACGTGAAGCAGCAAAAGGTAAGCAATCTGGTCGTACGCAAGAGATTCAGCGTTTAATCGGCCGTTCATTGCGTGCTGCTGTGAACTTAGAAAAATTAGGTGAAAATACTTTAACGATTGACTGTGATGTTATCCAAGCAGATGGTGGTACACGCACAACAGCAATTTCAGGCAGCTTTTTGGCATTGCAAATAGCCATTGATAAATTGATGAAAGAAGGTGTTTTGACTGAAAACCCAATTATCTCTAACATTGCTGCGATCTCTGTTGGTATTCACAAAGGCAATGTGATTGCTGATTTGGAGTACATTGAAGATTCTGAAGCAGAAACAGACATGAATGTTGTGATGAATGCAGAAGGTCGCTTTATTGAGATTCAAGCAACAGCTGAAGAAGCTGCGTTCTCTGAAGAAGAGTTTTCACAAATGTTAAAATTTGCGAAAAACAGCATTTATCAAATCATCGAAAAACAGAAAGAGTGCTTTAATCAGTAATTATGGAATTCAAAACCCCTTTACAGAAAGCAACCCTCATTAAGCGCTATAAGCGCTTTTTGGCTGATATAGTCACAGAAAATGGTGATGAAATTACGATTCACTGTGCCAATACTGGCTCTATGATGAATTGCATGGTGCCAAACGGCGAGATTTGGTACGAGCCATCTTCTGATCCCGCGCGCAAAACAAAAGGTAGTTGGACATTGTCCGCAACACCACAAGGCCGTTTAGCATGCATCAATACGCACTTGGCGAATACTTTGGTGGAGGAAGCATTACGTGATGGTGTGATTGCGGAATTAGCAGGTTTCACAAAATTAAAGCGAGAAGTGAAATATGGCGAGGAGAATTCTAAAATAGATTTCTATTTGGAATATGAGAATCGTACAGTTTACTTGGAAGTTAAAAGTGTAACTTTAGGTTTTGACGATACTGATATAGCAGCATTTCCAGATGCAGTGACAACGCGGGGCGCTAAGCATTTACGTGAATTGTCGAATGTGCAAGCGGATAATATTGAAGCTTATATCTTATATTGTGTGAACTTATCTGGCATTGAAGGAGTTCGCATTGCCAGTGAAATTGATTCTGCTTATGCTGTTGCATTTGAAGAGGCGATTACTAATGGTGTTAAGCCGCTGGTTTATGGCGTGACTATTTCCGACGAAGCGATAAAAATTACACATACATTGCCTTTTATTCATAATTGAATATGATGTTTTGATGAGTTGTCATGATAATAATGAGGAGTGCCCGATGAAAAAGAAAAATGTGCAAAAAGCGTTGAAAGGATTGGGTGCTTGTTATGAGATCAGTCATGATGCAGTTTGCCGTGCTTTGTCAGAAGAATCTCCTAAGTTATTAGAAATTTATGGCGCAGATAATCCTGTAGGATCTTTTGTATTTTTCAGTGATAAGGGCATTCGTTTTGTTCCATCACCAGATAATAGTGCTGTTTTTATTAGAATGGCTCAGCCAAATTTTCAGCAAAAGCTGACGGAAATGTTGGATATTATTCTTAAAAAAGTTCCTGAATATCTGATGGCAGAGGGTTTAGAGCGCCAAAGCTATGAACAAAACATGGCGAATTTGAAAGAAATCTATTTAGCATTAATGATTGATATTGAGGCATTGCGCACTGAAGAAGGTGCGATGATTGCAGGTGTTGAAAATCGTTATGCAAGCCAAGCGATTAAAGAGGCCGCAAGTTTTGTGGGTGTCTTGAGTGATGAATATGGCATTACAAGACAAGCGGTTGCTTATAGTGATGTTGGTGCGCTCAAATTAGAATTGGTTTCACGTGAAGAAGTTGGTTTAACAACCTCTAGCGCTGATCTATCCGCCAAGCCAAGTGAAACGATTCATTAGTTAATTAATTCTGCTTCCACTGTAAAAATTGCCGTTGCATTGGTAACGGATTTTTTATTTGTCTATGCCATAATGTATGGTATTAATCATTGATGAAATTTTTTTAGGTAGTGTATGACAAATGATTTAAGAGGACAAACAATTGCATTGGCAGGCGTGATGCAATGTGCAATTTTGGTGGATCGTTTTGCAAAATTACAGGAATATTCTGAAAAAGATGCAAAAGGCTTAGTGAATAGTATTTTTGCCACAGATCCTGAAAATATTACAGATGTTTATGACGGGCTTCAGAACTTGGCTTTAGGGTTGACGGCTTTATCCAGTACAAATAGTTTATCTAAAGAAACTGTGTACTATTTTACCGCGATGCTGAAATTGCAAAAGCGCCTGCTAAATAATCCATCATATTTGAATATTATGGGTAGTGGTATTGATAATATCAGTGGGCGCTTGGTGCATTTTCCTATGATGCACGATAACATTCAAATGGCATTGGCAGATCTCTATACGCAAACCATCAGTAAATTAACACCACGCATTTACGTGAAAGGTACTGATCAATCTTTCTTATCAAGCGAGCGCAATGCATCGATGATTCGTACATTGCTCTTGGCGGGCGTTCGTTCAGGTATTTTGTGGCACCAATGCGGTGGTACAACATTTAAGCGTATTGTCCACTATCAAAAGATTGCTAGTGAAGCCCGTGCTTTATTGAATCAGATTTTGGCGTAATTTTAAAAGAGCGGTTTTTTGCCGTGAGGAATCTCTTGAATCAAAACAGGCACACAAATGCCAGATAGCTTCAAGCGTAACTCACGGATTAACGCAACTGCTTTCTCTTCTTCCACGCGGAAATGGCTCGTACCGCGTGCAAAATCCAATTGATGTAAATAATAAGGTTTAATGCTAACAGCAATGAATCTACGCATGAGATTTGCAAGCGTTTCAAAATCATCATTAATACCTTGAAGCATCACAGATTGAGAAATCAGCATAATGCCATTTCTCTGTAATTGCTTCATGGTCACAGCAACTTCATCGGTTAATTCATTGGCATGATTGGCGTGAATTACAATCGTGATGGTTTTGCCTTTATCTTGAATGGCACTGAATAATGCTAATAAATCTTCCGTAATCATTTCAGGTGAAACGACGGGAATTCTAGTATGAATGCGGATATTTTGAATGTGCTCAATATCAGCTAAGCGATGCAGAATATCCGTTAATCGATTCACAGAAAGAATGAGTGGATCACCGCCCGTTAAAATGATTTCCCACAATTCAGGATGTGTTTCAATGTAGTGAAATGCATCGTTGAGCTCATCTTTACTGAGTGATTCGCCATATTGACCAATCATCTCTTTACGAAAGCAGAAGCGGCAATATACAGCGCATAATTGCGTCACTTTCAATAAAGCGCGATCTTGATAACGATGCACAATGCCAGTTACGGGCGTATAAGGAATGTCGCCAATTGGGTCGCCCACTTCATCATCCAAAATAATTGATTCATGTATGGAAGGGATGAATTGTTGATAAATTGGATCTTTTTCATTATTTTTTAATGCGGCTTGCATCGCGGGTGAAACTCTAATCTGAAAATGCTCGGCAACGGAAGATAATTCTTCTGTATTGTGGATAATTTTTGCATTGTGTAAATCTTTAAGAGTTGTCCAGTAACGAGCCATGAGAGATAATAGAGCCAATTGATAATCAAAGTGAGTATTATGCCAAATTTTCCAGTTATTTTCTTGATGGGACCGACAGCATCGGGCAAAACGGATACTGCGCTCTATTTAGCAGATCATTTCCCGTGTCATTTAATTTCATGTGATTCCGCGCTGATTTATCGTGATATGGATATCGGTACGGCAAAGCCAAGTAAAGAGATACTCACAAGTTATCCACATGCACTTGTGGATATCTTGTCACCAATGGAAAGATATTCTGCGGAGCAATTTAGGCAAGATGCTCGCGCAGAGATAGAAAAAGCGCGCGCATTAGGTAAAATGCCTGTGATTGTGGGTGGTACATTTTTATATATGAAATCTCTGATTGAAGGGATTTCACCGATTCCAGAAGTGAAACCTGAAATTAGAGAAGCGGTGATTGCTCGCCATCACACTGAAGGTATTGAGCCTTTATATCGTGAGCTACAGCAGCTTGATCCGATCAGTGCTGAGCGATTAGCACCAGCGGATACTCAGCGCATTCTACGTGCGCTAGAAGTAGTGTTAAGTTCAGGGCAAACATTGAATGATTTCTGGAAAATGCCATCGAAAGAAGCTTTGGAATATCCCTATCTGAAATTTGCATTAACATACCAAGATATTCAGCGCGCCAATAATGCTATGGCAAAACGCTTTCATCAAATGATTGATGATGGCTTTATTGCAGAAGTAGAGCAGCTGAAAGCAAAATACCCTGAATTAAATGGTGATTATCCATCACAGCGCGCTGTAGGTTATCGCCAAATTTGGGATTATTTGGATGGGTTGATGACAAAAGATGAAGCAATAGAACGAGCCATTATTGCAACGCGCCAATATGCTAAAAGACAGCGTACATGGTTGCGCAGCGAAACCAATGTACTGCCGATGAGTGTTGAATCTCCAGATTTCTGTTTAGAGATTTATAACGCGATAGAGTCTGCGGTTACGGCTTGATCGACGCGTAAAGCATCGATCAATGCTTGGCCTTCGTCGTGTAGTTTAATGGGATTAATGTCATATGTCTCTAATATGGATTCCCTCGTGATATTGGTGCGCATTGTGGTTAGATCAATTTCATCTTTGATGTGTTCTAAGCTGGCTAAAATATTGGTGGCAACCTTCTTTTGCGGGTTGATGACTAAAAATACACGTGAACGTAATGTTTTTATATCTTCATCGACGCGCCAAAACATCTCTTTAGGAATGGTTGCAGGATAAAGTCCTAAACTGCTTTTCATTACCTTTTGAATTTGACGTTCTGTGAATGATCGAATTTGACCATTACAGCTTGTGGTTAATTCGCGTGCTAAAGGGCTAGAAGGATTAGACATGATCATGATGCCATCGATGCCAAAGCTGCAAAATAGATCCGATAGCTGCTCTCTTGTATTGACAATGGGGAAATAAATCTCATTTTCTTGTAATCCAAGTGCGCGGCTTAAAGGTTTTGCGCGGTGTTCTTTGGTTGCCCAATCTGTGACACCAATTGTACGATCACGAAATCCTTGTACTGATTCTATGGAGATATCATGATTGCCAATGAGTAATAAATATTGTTGATATAGCGGGGCGATAATCAGTGGCTGGGATCGTTTTTTTTGATTAGCGATGAGAATCTCTTCGGGCATTAATGCGACTTGGATTTCATTATTCATGAGTTGATCCCACATCACTTCAGCTTCTACATACTCTGATTTACAATGATTGTTAGGATGATCCGCTTCAAAGCCAAAACACACCATATTTGTGGCTTCTTTGGTGATATTTAGAGTATCACTGTAGCCTACTTTAATGTTGCGAATATTTTCGCTGTGAGCCGTATAAAAGCTACTGAATAAAAGAATGAAAGTGATGAAATATTTCATAATGATCACAGGTTGATTAGGAGATAAATGTGAGGAGGTGCTTATAATATTTTGCAGCATCTTTAAATAGTTTTGGGTAATACAGTGCGCTGCCGATGATTAATATAGGTGTTTGGTTTGTAGAACCAGTTTGAAGGTAATGCAGTTTGTATCCATTGATGGTGATTGATTGCATATAAATGATACCTTGCTATATTTTGGGCAAAAAAAAACCTAGCTATGCTAGGCTTGAAAACTTGGCTCCTCGACCTGGGCTCGAACCAGGGACCCCTTGATTAACAGTCAAGTGCTACTACCAACTGAGCTATCGAGGAATTAAGGATTGGCATTATATATGTTGAGGAAAGTTTGTCAAACATTTTTTTGAAAATTTTATTATCCTATTCCGCATCTGTTGATATAACAGCAATTTAGAAGAGAAAATAGGGTAAAAATGTTACAGAAGGGATTTACATTAATTGAATTGATGATCGTGGTTGCCATCATAGGCATCTTATCTATATTTGCGTTGCTAGCTTATCAAGACTATACAAAGCGCACGTATGTTGCGGAAGGTGTATCTATAGCTAGCATGGCAAAAGCGGCGATTGTTGAATATTACTCAACGACGGGCACATGGCCATCTAATAATGCTGATATAGGTTTAGGACAAGCCAGTACAATTACAGGGCAGGCAGTATCTGGCGTAGGATTGCGTTTAGGTGCAGATGGCACAACTAAAAGTTCCAGTGCAAATGTCACCAATATTGTGATCTATTTTAACGATAAAGTTTATGCAGGTTCTGTTGTGCCGAACGAAACAGCGAATCAATCAATGACTGTTGGCACTGATCAGGCTATTTTGGCATTAGCACCCAAAGATGCAAATCCTACAGGATCCATTCAGTGGAGCTGTGTGCAAGCACAATTGATTCGGGATCAATGGTTATCAAGTGGTTGTCGAGCTGATAATCCTACCAGAAATTAATGCATATTTTAAAATCATTAATTGAATGATATAAATGAATTTATTTTGATTTTTGTTTTATGTAACTCAAATATAAATACATTATGAGTTCAATAAAGAGGATAAATATGTAGCTTTTTAGTAAGATTAGAGAGTTATTTAAAAAATAAAGGATGTATAACATGAGTGAACAGCCGCAAGTGAATGATCAATCAAAAGGATTGATCAATAAATTCCTGAACGGAATCGAATGGGTTGGTAACAAATTACCAGCGCCAGCATTACTATTTTTCTATTCAATGTTGTTGATCATGGTGATTTCTTGGCCATTATCATATATGGATTTTTCTTTTACATTGACCAATTCTAGTGGTGAATCAGTTGTACAAACAGAGAAAGTTTATAACTTGTTGTCTGGCGAGAAATTATTATATTTTTTAACTGATTTTGTACGCATATTTGTAACATTTGCGCCGTTGGGCGTTGTTGTTGTTGGTATGTTGGGGATTGGCATTGCTGAGCGTACAGGTTATGTGAATGTTGCACTACAAAAATTATTGAACATTACACCTAAAAAATTATTAACACCGATGGTTCTATTTGTTGCAATGTTGAGCCATTTTGCGGCAGATGCTGGTTACATTGTAGTGATTCCAATTGGTGGTATTTTATTTTATGCCGCAGGTCGTCATCCTGTGGCTGGTATTGCAGCCGCATTTGCAGGTGTTTCAGCGGGGTTCTCTGCGAACATGATTCCAGCAACGAATGATATTTTATTGCAAGGTATCACTCAATCCGCTGCACGCATCGTGGATCCAGAGTATACAGTGAATGTATTATCTAACTGGGCATTTGGTAGTGCTTCAGTGTTTTTCTTAATGGCAGTGGGCTGGTTTGTGACAGATAAAATCGTTGAACCACGTTTACAGCGCGTAAAAATTGATGATGATGCTCAGATCGAAGGTAGTCATGGTACTGATACAGATGCATCAGGTCAAGTTGTAAGGCAAGCGGCGGGAGAACACAAAGCGGTAACGGCGAAAGAAAGTCGTGCTTTTTGGATTTCATCATTTGTAATGATGGCAGTGTTGGCCGTATTTGTTGTGTGGGCATATCCAACAGACTCATTATTAAGACACGAAGGTTCATTAACAAGCGCGGGCGCACCATTGATGAAATCGATCGTTGCAATCATTTTCATCACATTTATCATTCCTGGTATTGTGTATGGCTTTTTAGTGGGCTATTACAAAAAAGCGGATGATATTATTACGTCATTAACAGAAAATATGCGTGACATGAGTAGTTTCTTAATCATGATGTTTTTCTGTGCGTTCTTTATCGAAGCATTTTCACAATCAGGGTTGGGCCGCTTGATCGCATTAGCAGGTGCGGAAACATTACAAGGCTTGAATGTTGGACCAAAAACAACAGTTGTATTGGCTATTCTTTTCATCGCAAGCATTAACTTATTCATTGGTTCTGCATCTGCAAAATGGGTATTGTTATCTCCAATTTTAGTACCGATGTTGATGCACTTAGGGATTGCGCCTGAATTAACGCAAGCTGCTTATCGTGTGGGTGATTCAACGACGAATATTATCTCACCATTGATGACATACTTTGCATTGGTTGTGGTTTACTGTCAGCGTTATGTGAAATCTACAGGGATTGGTACTCTGATTTCTATTATGATTCCTTACACAATCGCATTCTTAATTTCATGGATTATCTTCTTATTGATCTGGTGGGGTTTAGGTTTGCCATTAGGTATTGAAGGACATTATTACTATACACCATCATAATAATGCTAACTATATAGAGTGATCATTAAAGTTAAAGCCATTTTTGTTATCAAAAATGGCTTTTTTTGTAGGTTATTGATGTTTTACAGTGGCTTTTCTGAGTGTGAGTTCATAGCGCGTACCTTTATCATAATAAACGATTACAGAAGGCACAAAATGCTGTGCAGTTGCTAAGCCTATTTCTAATCGGCGATCACCTTCGCCACCTTTAAAATAAATGGAGTTCTCTTTTTTGCCATTGATGCGATGCTCAATAGATTGAGACTGTTTCAATTCAGGCAGTTGATAAATTCTTTTGCCATCAGTTGTTTGTGTATTTTTATTGGGTAAACCTTGATTCATGCTCATTTGCCAAGCAACAGAAAATAAATCTTGTGTATTTTGAATCAGCTTATCTTCTGTGCGCTTTGGCAATTTACCGTATGTAATGGTGTTTTTATTGTAATCAATGAGTGCAGAAGAATAAGCTTTACCACTTCTGTAAACAGTGTATTCCGTTGGCATTAATTGATTGTTTTGAATTTTACCTTTAATGCTGAATTGCATTTTGTTAAATGGGATCGCAACAGTTGTATCAATGGCATAATCGCTGTTGTTATGAGTGAATTTCATTGTGGCTGGAATGCCGTAAGGACCAGTGTAATTTAACGTGACTTCATTGGGTAGTTCAAGTGCATAACTGCTTTGCACTGCATATAAAGACGATAAAAGTGACGCTAGAATGAGTTTTCTCTTCATATTTGTTCCACGATTAAAAACGAGTTTTTATCATATAACACTTTTTATTTTGCTTTTATTTAAAAAAGTTCTTTTAGCTATTCTTAAAGCTAGTAATCCTTGCTACATTATTAAGTTCAAGGAGGAAAATATGTCACAGAAAACAATTTCAGTCGGAATCATTGGTGCTACAGGTTATGCTGGGCAACAATTAGTTTGGTTATTGCATCAGCACCCTAATGTTGTTATTAATTTTGTCGCATCACACAGCCACAGTGCTAAACAATTCTCGGAAGTTTACCGAAACTACGAGTCTTTTTTTGATAAGCGATTAATTAATTTAGAACAGGTTGAAGAGCGATTATCATCGATTGATTTGTTATTTTTGGCATTGCCACATGGTTTGTCTGAACCATTGGCGAAAAAGGCCGTGGATGCAAGTGTCAAAGTCATCGATTTAGGCGCGGATTTCCGTTTTGATGATGAAGAGGTTTTCGAGAAATGGTACAAAACCAAGCATGAAGATCCAACGATCAATCAGCAAGCTGTTTATGGTATGCCAGAGTTATATCGTGAAGAAATTAAGGCGGCCAATATTGTTGCATGCCCAGGTTGTTATCCAACATCTGCAATTTTAGGTGTTGCGCCACTATTGAAAACAGGTTTAGTGAAGCCATCTGTGATTGTGGATGCAAAATCTGGTGTGAGCGGAGCAGGTCGCAGCGAGAAAATTGAATTACTATTTGCTGAACTGAATGAAAACTTTAAGGCTTATGGTTTGTTCTCTCATCGTCATACGCCAGAAATTTCACAAGAGATGTCAAAGTTATTGCATCAAGAAGTGGATGTGACGTTTACGCCACATTTATTACCGATTAATCGTGGAATTTTATCAACAATTTATTTAGATATTACAGAACGTATGACAGAAGCTGAGGTTTATCAGCAATACATAGCAATGTATAAGGATGAGCCTTTTGTTCGTGTTGTGAATGAGCTGCCGCAAATTTCTCACGTTAAAAATAGTAACTTATGCGAAGTTGGTATTCGTGTGGATGAAGCGCGCCAGAAAGTGATTGTGGTTTCGGCGATTGATAATCTGATTAAAGGTGCAAGTGGTCAAGCTGTGCAATGTATGAATTTGATGTTTGGTTTAAAAGAGACAACAGGCATTCATCAGCTTTCTATGTATATATAAAAGATAATGAGAATGGACAATATGAAAATCATTCAGGATGGAAATGCAACATCTGCCCAAGGATTTTTAGCGGCAGGTGTTAAAGCAGGTATTAAGGAGAGCGGTAATTATGATATGGCGCTCATTTATTCAGAATCACCTGCAGTAGCTGCTGGTGCATTTACACGCAATGCAGTGCGAGCCGCGCCTGTAACTTTGTCTGAATTACATGTTCAATCAGACAATGTACAAGCAATCATTGTGAATAGCGGTAATGCAAATGCTTGTACGGGCGATGAAGGTTATCGTAATGCTGAAAGTATGTGTAAATTAGTGGCAGGGCGATTGAATTTGTCTCAGGATGCAGTTCTAGTAGCCTCGACAGGGATTATTGGCGTGCAATTGCCCATGGAAAAAATCAATGTTGGCATTGATCATGTTGTAGATGCGTTGTCACAAGATGGCACGATTGCAACAAAAGCGATTATGACAACAGATTTAACAGAGAAAAATATTGCGGTTGAATTAGAGATTCAAGGTAAAACTGTGATAATTGGCGGAATTGCGAAAGGTTCTGGCATGATTCACCCAAATATGGGCACGATGTTAGGCTTTATTACAACGGATATTGCCATTGAAAAATCATTGCTACAACGCGCATTTTTAGAAAGTGTCGATGAAAGCTACAATATGATTTCAGTGGATGGTGATACAAGCACAAATGATACAGCGATCATTTTAGCCAATGGCTTGGCGGGTAATGATTTAATCACATCAGTAACAGATTCTGGTTACGCTGAATTTGTTGAAGCATTGCGTTTCATTAATCAAACATTGGCAAAGAAAATCGCAGAAGATGGGGAAGGTGCGACTAAACTCATTGAAACAAATGTATTTGGCGCTAAAACTGTAGAAGATGCACGAAAAGTTGCAAAATCTGTGATTGGTTCAAGTTTGGTTAAAACGGCAATTTTCGGTGGTGATGCCAACTGGGGTAGAATTTTATGTGCAGTTGGTTATTCATCTGCGGATTTGCAAGTGGATAAAATAGAGATTTTTGTCAAAGGTGGCGATGCAAAAATTCAAATCGTTGCACATGGTGCTGGCATGGCATTTGATGAAGCACTATTGGCTGAGATTTTCTCTGAAAAACAAGTGGAAATTGAAATTTATCTTCATAATGGTGAAGCTGTTGCAACAGCTTGGGGTTGTGATCTCTCCTATGATTACGTCAAAATCAATGCAGATTATAGAACCTAGGTGATGGATATGATTAGTAATCAAGATAAAGCAGCCTTTTTGATTGAGGCTTTGCCATTCATTCGTCGTTATCATGGCAAAACTGTCGTCATTAAATACGGCGGCAGTGCGATGGTGGATAAGAATATTCGTCAAGAGTTCATAAAAGATGTTGTGTTGATGAAGTACGTTGGGATTCATCCCGTGATTGTTCATGGTGGTGGGCCTGAGATCAACCAAATGCTTGAGCGTGTGAATAAAACCACAGAATTCATTGAAGGCTTACGTGTTAGTGATCAAGATACAGTTGAATTGGCTGAGATGGTGCTTTCTGCAAAGATCAATAAAGGGATTGTTGCAGATGTACAGCGTCAAGGTGGTAAAGCGGTTGGTTTGAGTGGTAAAGATGGCAATCTTTTCACTGCCCATAAAAAATTTGCTGATAAAAATGGTGAGCAGATTGATATTGGCTTTGTGGGTGAGATTGAAAAAATTAATCCAGACATCATTTATACAATGACGAAGGATAACTACATTCCAGTGATCTCTTCGATTGGTATGGATGAAGATGGTAATACTTATAATATCAATGCTGACTATGTTGCAGGTGCAATCGCAGCAGAGCTCAATGCATTTCGTCTCATCTTTTTAACGGATGTGGATGGCATTATGATGAACTTCCGTGATCCGTCAACTTTATTGAAAGAAGTGGATTATTCAGAAGTATTAAAATTGATTGATGAAGAAGTGATTACTGGCGGAATGTTGCCAAAAGTCAGAACATGTTTAGATGCAATTGATCGTGGTGTAAAAAACGTTATTATTTTAAATGGTAAAACATTACATGCGATTTTATTAGAGATCTTTACTGCCGAAGGTGCAGGTACATTGATCAAAGAAACTAAAGAGGAAAATAACTGATGTTAATGAATGCTTACAAGCGCTTTCCTGTCAATTTTGTTCGTGGGAAAGGTCCTTTCTTATACAGTGATCAGAATCATGAGTACATTGATTGTGTATCGGGTATTGCTGTTAACTGTTTAGGACATTCGCATCCAGCAATGGTGCAAGCTGCGAAAGAGCAGAGTGAAAAACTGTTTCATATCTCTAACCTGTATCAAAATGATATGCAGACATATTTGGCACAAAAATTAACGCGCAATAGCCATCATCAGCAAGTTTTCTTCTGTAATTCTGGGACAGAAGCAAATGAGTTAGCCATTAAAGTGATGCGTAAACATGGGCATCAGATTGCTGCGAATAAGACGAAAATCTTATATATGAAAGATTCATTTCATGGCCGTAGTACAGGCGCATTGGCGATAACAGGGCAAGAGAAGTATCAAGAGGATTTTCGACCATTAATGGGCGATGTTGTTGAATGTGAATTCAATAATGTTGAAATGGCAAAAGCTTTAGTAAATGAAGACTTCTGCGGCATCATTATTGAGCCTGTACAAGGTGAAAGTGGTATTCGTGCGGCAACACCTGAGTTCTTACAAACACTGCGTGAATTGACAGATCAATTCAATGCATTGCTAACTTTTGATGAGATTCAATGTGGCATGGGCAGAATGGGCACATTGTTTGCTTATCAACAATTGAATGTTGTGCCTGATGTTGTAACGATTGCGAAAGCATTGGGTGGTGGTGTTCCAATTGCCGCCTGTTTAACACGCGAAAAAGCGAATGATATTATCGTGCCTGGAGATCATGGTTCGACGTATGGTGGCAATCCTTTCGTATGTGCAATTGCACATGCTGTATTGACTGAATTAGTGGATCATGGTGTTGTGGCTGCTGTTGAAGAGCGTGGTTCTTATACACAGAAAAAGTTAAACTTATTAAAAGTTCGATATCCATTTGTGAAAGAAGTACGCGGTAAAGGTTTGTTGTTAGGTATTCAATTTGATGAAGCCGTGATAAAGGCTTCTGATGTTGTGAATGCTGCTTTTGATGCACGCTTATTATTAGTAGGCGCTGGTGATAATGTTGTGCGTTTCTTCCCGCCATTGAATATTTCTTTAGATCATATTGATGTGATGGTGAGTCGCTTAGAGCAAGTATTAGATAAAATTTCTGCTCAATAGAGATTAAGTGCGTAGAAAGGTAAAACCCGTAATGGAATTTCCATTACGGGTTTTATCATATCCTCAATGTGCTTATTTTGCCTAAGATCCTGAAGAGCTTTTTAGGTAATCTCTTTTTCAGGAGCTACATCTAAATTACCATTATTATTTTAGATGTCAACTTTTTTGATCAATATCAATTTTCAATGGCGATTGGAGAGATGATTTTTTCCCCAAAATATTTAGGTGAGATATACTGAATAATTGATCTTTTTTCTTTATCCAAAGTTACGTCAATACCTTTTTCAGGATAGAGATAATGGACTGTGCCTGTTTTCTTATTGTTAATCATCTCTTCGATGATTTGTGCAGGCTCGCCAAATCGTCCTTTAACATCATCAGGCGTTAGCACAATATGTGTTGGAATGAAAGCCAAGCTGAAAACAGGCTCATCTAAGAATAATTCATTCAATTCTGGAGGTAATTTGTAGCTCTTATTGCCACTCATTGGTGCTTGCTCTGGGATTGCTTTTTCTTTAGCAGTTGCCATATCCGTAGGATTATTGACCAATGTAAAAGCCATTCTACCAACGAATGGGCCTACTTGAGTTTCTCTAAAATAACCTTCCACTTGATCACCAGATTCAGTTTCGTACAAAGTCAGAGAAACGCGATTACCAAAAGTATCGATGGCATTTTGTAATGTTGATTGGTTCAGTGTTAAACCAAAGGCTTGCATATCCTTGTTGTCGGACAATGATGTTTCCCAAAAGGGCTGATTGCTCTGATTCTCTATTCTCGGTACAAACATCGGTAAGCCAAAATAGGCAAAAGAACCAACAAATAAGATACAAGCAACAGTAATTATAGTTTCTTTTTTCATGCTCATAAAAATGGCAGCTTAAGCTGCCATTCCATTATTGTAAGCTGTAATTTAGCTTAGTGCGTTAAAAATACGTTCACTGATTTCGGTCACTTCGCCAACGCCTTCCACTGTTACTAATTTCCCTTGTTTAGTGTAGTAGTTGATCAAAGGTGCTGTTTCTGATTCGTAAACTTTACGACGTTTTTCGATAGTTTCTTCGTTGTCATCTGAACGGCCACGAGACAATAAACGCTCTTTAATGATCTCGAAAGGTACATCAAAGAAGATTACTTTATCGATCGGTTGAGATAAACCTGTCAATAATTCATCTAAAGCTTCTGCTTGATTCAAATTACGAGGGAAACCATCCAATAAAAAACCACCATCGATTGCTTCAATGTTGTTTTTGATCATACCTAATACGATATCATCTGATACCAATTGGCCCGCATCCATGATTTTCTTAGCTTCTACACCAAGTTCTGTACCCGCGCTAACTTCAGCACGCAACATATCACCTGTTGAAAGGTGAGTAATCCCATATTTTTCGACCAAATTGGCTGCTTGAGTTCCCTTGCCTGAGCCAGGTGCACCCAATAATACGATACGCATGTCATTCTCCTAAATCGATATGTGATAATACATCTCTGTAATATTACACTATTTTGTTATTCCCACTCAATTGTTGCAGGTGGCTTATTCGATACATCATAAACAACTCTTGTCACTTTAGGAATCGATAAAATGATCTTGTCCGAAATTTCTTCAATGAATTCATAAGGTAAACGCGCTGCACGAGCTGTCATAAAGTCGATAGTTTCGATTGCACGAAGGGCAATTGTGTACTCATAAGTTCTCTTGTGATCTTTAATGCCTACAGACTTTACGGGTAAAAATACTGCAAATGCTTGTGATGTTTTGTCATATAAGCCATGTTCACGTAAGCCTTGAACAAAAATGTCATCCGCTAAACGTAAGATGTCAGCATATTCTTTTTTGATTTCACCCAAAATACGCACACCTAAACCTGGTCCTGGGAATGGATGGCGATACAACATTTCAGCAGGTAAACCTAAAGAAACACCCAGTTCACGTACTTCATTTTTGAATAGATATTTTAAAGGTTCGATCAACTCAAATTGCATGTCTTCAGGCAAACCACCCACGTTGTGATGTGATTTAATCACATTGTCAGCACCATGATGATCACCAGATTCTAAAATGTCAGGGTAGATTGTGCCTTGCGCCAACCATTTTGCATGGGATAATTTTTGAGCTTCTTCTTCAAAGATTTTGATGAATAATTCACCAATGATTTTGCGCTTACGCTCAGGATCATTTTCACCAGCCAATGCTGCTAGATAACGGTCTTCAGCATTGACGCGAATGACGTTAACGCCCATATTTTCAGCGAAAACTTTCATCACTTGATCGCCTTCGTTTAAGCGCATCAAGCCTGTATCCACAAAAATACAGGTTAATTGTTTGCCGATTGCTTTATGCAAAAGAGCCGCAACAACTGAAGAATCCACGCCGCCAGATAAAGCCAAAATCACTTCATCTTTACCTACGATCTCTTTAATGCGTGCACTTTCTAGTTGGGCAAATGCTTCTACTGTCCAGGTTGGTTTCAATTGGCGTTGTTCTTGTAAGAAAGCCGCAATTTGAGCTTTTAATTGATCATTTTCCAGAGCATCTTTAGCGATTGAAAGCGTTTTCTCTGATGGGAAATTACCCTGTTCAGATAAATCAATGATTGCAGGTGCTAGGTCGATCATCTCTTCTGTCACTTTAAATGCAGGTGTGAGAGCCGAGTAAAAGTTCAATGAACGAACAACTTGCGCAAGGCTTTGCGCATCTTTTAGGTTCGTATATACCACTAATATTTCATCAATTTGGGTGCTCATAATGCTTATTTCCAAGGGTTAATAAGCAGTCAATTGTATCAAAAATCATAATGGGTTGTTTCAAATCTTACCCACAAAGTTATCCACAATCTTAATCACATAAATTGTGAATAAGTGATTTTTGAAATTATATTAATGGCATTTGACGCTAAAAATGAAATGATATAACATTACATTTTTTAATTAAGGGGATGAGAGATGCAAAAGTCTATATTGCTATTAGCTATTTTGAGCCTGCAAGTGAGCGTGGCTCATAAACACTCACATGATCAATCTGAGAAAGCGGTATTAGCAAGCCAAGGTATTTTTGAAGATGAAGATGTTCAGGCACGTTCATTGAGTGATTGGGAAGGCGATTGGCAATCCATTTATCCATATTTAGTCAGTGGTGATTTAGATCCAATGTTGGCGCTTAAAGCAGAGAAGGGCGATAAAACATTGGAAGAGTATCGCGCTTATTATTTAAAAGGTTACAAAACAGATTTAACTTCTGTCGCAATTCATGACAATGTCATCGAGTATAAATCTCCTACACAAGTGACAAGCTGTGAATATAAATCTTCTGGCCATAAAATTTTGACATACGATTCAGGCAAAAGAGGTGTTCGTTATTTGTTTGAATGCACAGATCCACAATCTCAGGCTCCGAAATATATTCAGTTCAGTGATCACATCATTGCACCTGAAAAAGCAGGCCATTTTCATCTTTATATGGGCAATGATTCACATGAAACATTGGCATTAGAACTCAGTAATTGGCCAACATTCTATCCTGCTGCATTGAGTAAAGAAGACATTGTGGATGAAATGGTTGGGCATGATCAACATCATGGTGCGCATCAACATGGCGTTGCCAATATGAATGTCAGCATTGAAAATGGTGATGTGGAATTAGCATTAGAAGGCGCTTTGGCCAATTTTATCTCTTTTGAGTATGCGCCTAAGAGTGATGCGGAAATTGCTGAGGTTAAGGCAATGGTAAAACATTTTTCACAAATGAATCAATTGATTGTATTACCAAAAGATGCAGAATGTGAGCTGAAAGATGTGGATTTAGCATCCGATGTGATCGAAGCAAGTTTGTTAGGTCAAACACATCATCATGATAAAGCACATGAACACAACCACACAGAAACTCATGGTAATTTAACTGTTTCAGCGCAATGGAAATGCCAATCACCTGAAAAATTACAACAGATGAATGTTCAGTTATTCCAATATTTTCCACATTTAGAGCATATAGAAGTGCAAATGATCACTCCAAAAGGTCAAAAATCTGCTGAGTTATCATCAAAAAATACTGTGATTCAATGGTAACTAGATGACTATTAATGATTTAAAAGCAACAGGAGCACAAGCTTCTGTTGCTATACAGTTAACAGAATTAGATTTTTATTGGCCGAATGCAACGATTCCGACACTTGCCATTGAATCGTTGATTGTGCATAAAGGTGAGCAGGTTTTTATCTCAGGGCCAAGCGGTAGTGGTAAAAGTACATTACTGGGCTTGATTGCAGGTATTTTATCGCCAACATCTGGCAGTATTATCATCAATGATTGTTTGACCAATCAGCTCAGTGGCAGCGAGCGAGATATTTTTCGGGGTGATCATATTGGTTTTATTTTTCAGCAATTTAATTTAATTCCATATTTAACTGTGCTGGAAAATGTGTTGATTCCTTGCCAGTTATCTCGATTACGAGCAGCGCAAAGCATTCGGCATTATGGTTCTATTGTGGATGAAGCAAAAGCGCTATTAGAACGATTGGATTTATCATCAAAGTTATGGCACCAAAAAGCGAATCAATTATCTGTTGGGCAGCAGCAGCGTGTTGCAGCCGCAAGGGCTTTAATGGGGAAGCCTTCCATATTAATTGCAGATGAACCCACTTCTGCTTTAGATGCTGATCGTCGACAAGATTTCTTAGATCTATTGCTCAATGCTTGCCGTGAACACGATATAACTTTGTTATTTGTCAGCCATGATCGCGAAATCATATCGAGTTTTGAACGAGTGATTCATCTTAATGATATCAATGTGTGCGAAAAAGGATCGGAATGACTAGATTACTGTATTTAATATCATTATCCTGGAAAAGCTCGTGGAATCGACGAGGCACACTATTATTAATCATATTATCCATTGCTTTATCCACAACATTATTATTAGGCATTGAAAAAACTCGCGTTCAAGTGCGAGAGAATTTTGTGCAAGCGGTTTCAGGCACAGATTTAGTGATTGGTGCTCGTGGTAGCAATGTTCAGTTGATTCTGTATGCAATTTTTCATTTGGGTGGTGCTACCAATAATATGGGCTGGAATAGCGCTGAACTGATTGCTAAGAAGCCTGAAGTGGATTGGGTGATTCCGATTTCATTGGGCGATACACATCAAGGATATCCTGTGGTTGCCACAAATGAAAATATGTTTAAATATTATCGATATCAGAAAGATAAAAATTTAGTACTAGCAAAAGGACAACAATTTGAAGGTTTATTTGATGTTGTGATTGGTTCTGAAGTTGCTAAAAATCTTAATTATGAACTTGGGCAGAAAGTAGTTTTAAGTCATGGCAATAGTACATCGGATATTGCACAGCATGGTGATAAACCCTTTCAGGTGGTTGGTATTTTAGCACCAACAGGTACGTCAGTGGATCGCTCCTTATACATTAGTTTAGAGGCAATGGAGGCCATTCATTTAAACTGGCAAAGTGGAGCACCCATTCCAGGGTTAAATATTCCTGCGGATCAGATTACGAAGTTTGATTTGAAACCTAAAAGTATCACAGCATTATTGGTGGGCTTAAAAAAACGCAGTCATGTTTTTGCTGTGCAAAAATCTGTGAATGATTGGCGATCAGAATCATTAATGGCGGTTATGCCAGGCGTTGTGATGGATCAAATTTGGTCGATGATGAACTCAGCTGAGAAAGTATTATTAATTGTTTCTGCATTAGTCACTGTTGTGGGTTTGGCAGGATTAACCGCAACCATTTTGGCGGGCTTAGGAGAACGCAGAAGAGAGTTGGCTATTTTACGTTCAGCAGGTGCAAAGCCAACAGATATTTTATGTTTATTGGCATGTGAAGGCTTGATGTTATTGGTCATAGGTGTATTGATTGGTATCGTTTCACTGACGTTATTGATTATATTATTTAGCCCTTTATTAATGGATAAATATGGCATTGCCATCTATTTATCACTGCCAACGAATGGCGAATGGTTACTGTTAGGTGCAATTATGTTAGCAGGTTTGTGTACAAGTATGATTCCTGCATGGCGCGCTTATCGAATGAGTTTAGCGGATGGTTTAAGTGTTTCAAAATAGTATGAATGCAATTAAGCCAATAGCGCTATGGATTGTGATGATCTTATCATTGGTCAAGGTGGGTTTTGCCAATGATTATCATGTGATTGAATGGGAGCAGTTGTTGGCACCTTCAACGGAATTTGAGTTATCACAAGATGACATTTCTCCTGAGATGTTGAAAAATTATATGGATCATCAAGAGCAGCGTTTACCAAACTCTGCATTAGCTGGGCAAAATATAGCATTGTCAGGATTTGTGGTGCCATTAGAGTGGGATCAAAATGCAAATATCAGTGAGTTTTTATTGGTGCCTTATTATGGTGCGTGCATTCATGTGCCGCCGCCACCGAAAAATCAGATTGTACATGTACGATTGAAAGAGGGATTGTCAGGCATTCAAACAATGGATAATCTGACAGTATCAGGGCGATTGAATATTGATGGTAATGTTTCAGAATATGGTGAATCCAGCTATGCATTATTGGCGGATCATGTTGAGTGGGATCATCAAAGTCATCAGAAATCATGGTTATTGGCATTAATTTTGACGCTATTGAGCGGAATATCCATCTGTATCGGTTGGTTTTTTGGTGTATTGCTTGAACGAAAGAGCATCTCAATTATGATGATATTATTGAGCTTTTCCGCAGGGACGATGATCTATTTAAGTATCACAATTCTGTGGCTTCAACTCAATGTCATTTCGATCATATTATGGCTTGTGGGATTAATTGGGCTAGCAGTTTTCAATCGTATATTGCATAGCAAAGGTAAATTAACCATGTTTGCTTTAGTGATGCATAATATCCCTGAAAGTTTTGTGGTATTCAGCACGGCAATGATGAATATCGGGCTTGGCACAATATTAGCGCTGACGGTGATTTGTCATAATTTGCCATTGGGTTGTGGTTTGGCTCTGCCTGAAGCTCAACAGAGTCGCCGACAGCAATTTTATCGTGCACTATTCACAGGGCTTGCACCAGCGTTGTTAGCGATATTCATCTATACATTTTTGCGAGCCATTTTGTCCATGGATTATTTAATGCATTTGTCAGCATTCGCAGGCGGAATGATGATGTATGTCGCATTGCGGGAGATATTGCCGAAAGCCAAACCAATGATGCATAAAAAATCTGTCACAACAGGGATGATCACAGCATTATTAACAATGTCGCTGTTAACAATGATTGTGACGATCAATTAATGTTGTGGGTTGTACGTGTTTTAGGTGTGATATTCATAGCGCTCTTACTTGTGTTAGGTTTAGCGGTTTATAAGAATGCGCCACACGAATATCAAATATTGCAATGGCAAGACCTTATCGCAAAGGATGCGAGTCAGCCTGAATTTCTATTTAGCAATATGAATTTGAGTGCGATTTCCGATGCGGATCCTATGGCAGAAGAGATGTTACAAGCAATCTTGGCAGAATGGGCAAATGCACCTGTGAACGATGCATTGAATGATTCAATGGTGACAATTTCAGGCTATGTTGTGCCTTTAGATTGGTCGGACTCCCGTTCATTGAGCGAATTTCTGTTAGTGCCATATTTTGGTGCTTGCATTCATTCTCCACCGCCACCTGCAAATCAGATCATACATATTCAATTGGCTCAACCTGTTCAAAATATTCATTCAATGTCGGAAGTTTCTATTTCTGGGCGATTGATCATTCAAAGAAATGATGCGGCAGCAATGGGCGTTTCGAGCTATACTATGCTATTGGATGAAATTGAGAGATATCAATGATGGCAAAAGATCAGTTATCAGAAATAATGATGAAATATCTTGAAGATGCAGAGATTTTGGCTGCGCAACATGGTGTACGTTTAACCGCTTTGCGTAAAATGATTTTGGCACTGTTATTGGAAGCGAATGCGCCAGTGAAAGCTTATGAGCTGATTGAAAAGATGCGTGAGCAAGGGCATAACATCACGCCGACAACAACTTATCGCATTTTGGATTTTTTATTGTCCGAAAAACTCATTCACAAAATTCATACATTGAATGCTTATATCTCTTGCACTGTCGATCATCAACATGAACATAACTCACTAATGGTGATCTGCTCACAATGTCAAAAAGCGGAAGAGATAGATGATTGCACATTGACGGAAACCATTAGCCATAAACTAGATGATATGGGGATTTCATTGCAGGATCACTGTATTGAAATTCAGGGTATTTGCAAGGATTGCAAAGATTAAAAATTAATTCACAAAAATTGTGGGTAAACGTGAAAGAGCACTCAATGTATTATCATTGAGTGCTTTATTATTTTAAGCGTCGATTTCTGAGACTGCTCGATGTGCAGCATCTACAGCCGCATGAAGATATGCGCTCCATTCAGAATCTGAGTTTGCGATGAAAATATTACCAAATGGTTGGCGGGCTGTTTTCATGATCTTTTTGACTTCGTTAGAATCATCAAATAGATCACTTTCAAAGTAAGAATAACCATGGCCCCAGCGATTCACGGTAATGGCTGTGATCATCTCTTCATGATTAAAACCGTGTTCGCCAAACATTCCATCTAATTGCTCACGAATCATGCTTTCAAAATCTTCAAACTTTTGTCTTACAATCTTTTTTCGACCTTCGCGTGACTGATCTCTGGGGCTGCTGCCATCGCCAGGGACAGGCACATGAACCATATGTAAACACATTGGGTCTTGTGGTGTTGCTGAGTGTTTGTATCCGCCCATAGAAACAGGATAGTCGAGTTTAACAAGCGAGAAAGATGCTGTTGGTGAGTAAATTTTATGAACCCCAAGTTTCTTAAACACTTCCCAGTTTTTAATCATCACTTTGGCGTACACGAAAGGTACACGCACATTCTTAGATAAGGCTTGTCGTTGTGCTTCAGGCATAGATGGCACCATGTAAGGAATCATGCCATTGTAGTTTGCCATAATGACGTTATTTGCGCGTACACGGTACAATTTATCTTTATGGGCATAGACAACATCGGCTTGTTTGCCAACATTCTCTGCCAAAATAGCTGTTGCTTGAAGGCGAATACGTGTTTTTGAATCTGCTTGATCCAATTTTTGATAATCAAATTGAGAGAGCAAAATATCATGCATATCTTTGCCAGATGCAATATCAGGAATGAGCTTGCGTACAGCTAAGCGTGCCACTGAAGCATTGCCATCAGGGAAATGATACACATAGAGATCATTGAGCTCTGCTAATGCATCGCCAGATAAAGCTGGAAGTTCCATGCCTTCTAAGCCAGGGCAGGCATTGTAACGTGCTGCAAATCCTGATACTGCATCAATACCAACGCCTTGGAATTCCGTTGTCTGTTGTTTGAGATATTTAATGGCTGTATCAGATAACTTTACTTTATCTTTTAGGAAAGTGAGATAGCTATTTGTTTTTAAATATTCAGTTTTTTGTTCAATGGACATGCCTTTAAGATAATCTTTAGGTTCTGCATAAAGTGCAATCAGTGCTGCTTTATCGCTTTCTTCCATTGGGAAGTCTGTAAAGAACTCTTGGTATGAACGACCATTCAGTTTATTAATCGGAATGTCATCCGCCACTTCATGTTCAGGATTGCCAGAAACAATCTTATTCACGCCCCAATGATTCTTATCAAAATAAACACCTTTGGATAACCCTAAATCGGGGTACAAGTTAACATTAAAGCTATTTTCTAATTGATCTAAATCGATGGTTAGATCTTTGAGAAATTGTGTTGCAACTGGGCTATAAACAAGACGTGGAGACTGCAATGATTCGCTGCCTGCATAACTCATCATCATGCCTTTGTCGGTTTCAAACTCGTTACGAACACAGTGTCCGCCAAAATCTGCGCTGTTATCCAAAAGTAGAATTGTATCATTCGGGTGTTTTTCACGATAAAAATCAGCCGCAGCTAATCCACTGATTCCCGCGCCGACAATGACTAGATCATAGGTTTCACTGATTTGATTTTGTGTTGGAACATCAAAAGGCTCTTCGCCTCGCATTAAGCGATGTGCATCTGTAAATGTTCCTGGAACATTTCCACGAAGGCCTGTTTCTGCGGGCGGATAATAGTTAAAAGGGATATTCAGATCAAGCCTTGCAGCTTCTGGTACTTTAGAAAAAGATAAATGCATTAAAGGTGATAATGTAATGGCTGCAACGCCAGCACCTTTTGCTACACCATCTAGGAAGTCTCTACGTGAAATTTTTTTTGTCATATTGTTCTCCCTTTGTCATTCAAACATTGATTTGCTGATTAACTTATTTTTATCAGTTAACGATATTAATCAGCAGCTTACTATAATTTTTTGTATAAAAATTAAACAAAGAGCATTTTATTGATATTAATCTAATGATCAACTTATGTAAATTATGCTGGTTGGTGATAAAGAAATCCCAATCATGGTTGATTGGGATTTTATGATTAAGAGCACATTATGCTGGGCCAAGTGGTAATCCAAAGTAGTAGTAAAGTAAGAATAATATTCCCCAAGTGGATAATAGTATTAATGCATAAGGCATCATGATGGATAAGAATGTTCCAAATTTAAATTTAGGATTATATTGTGCGATCACAGCCAATATCATAGGTAAATAGGGATTAGTGGGTGAAATGACATTGGTGGTGGAATCACCGACGCGATATGCCATCTGAATGGCAGCAGGCTCCATACCTAGCAATACAAATAATGGTACAAATACAGGTGCCATTAATGCCCACTGTGCAGAACCACTAAATACAATGAGATTCACAAAGCCTGACAGTAACATTAATAGTGCCAACATGAGAACATTAGGGATTTCGATGGAGGAGAGAAGGTTAGCGCCACCAATCGCGAGAAATAGTGATAAGTTTGTCCAGTTAAACCATGCGATGAACTGTGCCACAAAGAATACGAGAATAATGTAGCCACCGACATTCTTTAAAGAGCGTGTCATGATTGCGGGAATATCATCGAGTTTTTCGATCTTTTTAGCGAGGAAACCATAAACTAAAGAGCAGCTGATGAAAAATAACATGATGATAGGAATCATACCGCTTAAGAATGGTGAAGGAACCAATCCACCTGATGCATTACGAAATGGTGAGCTTGACGGCAAGATTGCCAACACTAAAGCAATATTAAAACAGAGCGCATAAATACCTGTGATTTTGACAGCACGCAATTCAATTGCTGACAATTGATATGAAGATTCGTCCTCTGCTTTGACGATGTTCGCTTCTTCAACTGGGAAGCGAGGTTCAATAATTTTTTCAGTGATCCAAGTACCAACGATCATTAAAAATGGCACAGAGACTAACATGAAATACCAGTTTGCAGCAGGTGTGATTTGTTGATCTGAGACTGTTTTTAAAACTTCATTCGTCACACTTGATAAAAGTACATCAGTGCCTGCAATGAAAATATTGGCTGTAAAACCAGCAGCAACGGCAACAAATCCTGCGCAAATACCCACTATAGGATTACGTTTTGTCGCAGCAAAAATGATACCTGCCAATGGCGGAATTAATACAAAGGCTGCATCTGATGCTAAATTACCTACGATGCCCACAAAGAAAATACTCATGGTGATGAATCGACGTGGCGCATTTAATAATAGTGATTTAATGGTGGCACTCGCTAAACCAATCTCTTCCATTAAACCTACAGCGATCATCATAGATAAGACTAATCCTAACGGTTTAAAGTTGATGAAGTTATTGACGGTAGAACTCAAAATATAGACTAAGCCTTCGCTGCTGATGATGCTACGAACGGTAATGACGTCATTGGTGGCAGGATGAACCAATTGAGGATCAAAAAAGCTCATTACGAATGAAATCACTGCAATGATCAAACAGAGTGTGGCAAATAAAAATAGTGGATGTGGGATTTTGTTGCCGAACGCTTCTAAACGATCGAACCACCCTTTATTACTTACGAGTGTCGACATAAACTTCTCCTTAAAGTTGAGTTGATTGTTATTTGTGGTTGTATTTTTTATTGATAAGAACGAATGACTTCTACAAAATATGCAGCACCATAAGGAATGATGTCGTCATTAAAATCATACTGAGAATTATGAAGATCCACGTTGTATGGTGCTTGCGTACCATTGCCAATGAATCCATAGCAACCAGGACGATGTTCTAGGAAATGTGAAAAATCTTCTGCTGTCATTTGTGGCGTGATATTTGTCACAACATTATTTTTACCCACAATATGAATGGCTGATTCGATGGCAATTTCTGTCTCTTTTTCTGTATTGATAGTGACAGGATGATGGATGGCGCCTAATTCTAGATGTGCTTCCATATTAAAAGCATTGCCCATGTTTTCAACTAATGTTTGAAGTTTTGTTATTAGATCTTCACGCACATCTTTGGAATGGGTTCTAAACGTGCCTGACATTTTTGCTTCATCAGCAATGACATTATTGGTTTGGCCCACATGCATTTGTGTAATGGAAACCACAATAGGATCTAGTGGATTGAATGTTCGGCCGACTAAACCTTGGATACCTTGATAAATATGCGTTGCCACTAACAATGGATCTTGTGATTTATGTGGTAAACCAGCATGCCCACTTTTTCCTTTAATGGTGATGAATAAACGATCTGAGCTCGCCATGATGTTTTGTGGGCGAAATGCAAAGGTTCCCACAGGTAATCCTGGCCAATTATGCAGTGCATATACAGCATCGACAGGATAATGATCAAATACTCTGTCTTTGACAACCATGGTTTCAGCACCGCCTAAACCTTCTTCAGCAGGCTGGAAGAATAGTATGGCTTGTCCTGAAAAATCTCGATGTTGGGCTAAAAATTTGGCTGCCATAAGTAGCATAGTTGTATGCCCATCATGACCGCAACCATGCATACGATTAGTAATTTTGGAGGCATGTTTAAATGTATTGCTCTCTTGCGTTGGCAGTGCATCCATATCGGCCCGTAAACCAATCGATGGCCCATCTTGCTGACCATTGATGACTGCAACAACACCTGTTTTTGCAAAGTTGGTGTCAATGTGATCAACGCCATAGCTTGTAAGGTGTTCGATGATGAGTTTCTGAGTATTGACTTCTTCAAATCCCAGTTCTGGATGTGCGTGGATTTGTCGTCGAATGGTTGTGGCTTCGGCGAGCCATGAACGCAGTATATCCAATGCCATGAATCAATCTCCTTAAATATGTACTTATTTTGTAGTGAGTTTTCAACATAGCAGATTATGACGATTTGTAGAAAAGATATTAGTTGTTAATTGAAAAAGTTTGTTGTTTGAGAGCTAACTAGTTGATATTGATCTAGTCAACGAGAGTTTATTTCAAAATTTTTTACAATTTGCCGAATGCTATTTAATCTTCTTGATCAGCTTTCGCCTTTTTACGGCGTTTTAATTCCGCTCGCATATATTCGGATGCTTCCTTCATCTCTTCGCGCAGTGCGTGAATTTCTTCATCTGTTAAGCGACGAACATCATTATTATTTTGATTAGACATATTTTTCCATTAAAAATGAGTTAGGTTATATCAATATAGGGTGTTTTTCTTTAAAATGATTATCGATAATAGATGATAAAAATGAGATCTAAAAGGATTAATATATGCATATTGATAAAAATATATTGACGTACATTATTGAAATTTTGCAGCAAGATGAAAAACCTTTCATACATTCTAAAGAGATTGCTATAGCGATCCAACATTATTATCCAACAGCATTGCTTTACGAAAATGTTGATGTGGAAAAATGTGTGATGACAATGTTTTATCACATACAAGTTCTGTCGGATCTCGGTAGAATTAAACTCGCTAATCCGATTGCACCACATATGCCTGCCAAGCCATTAGGTTTTGTTTTATTTGCAGAAGAAACAGGTGGAAAAATACACGAAACCACGCTGTTTTATGATGAAACGCAATTCATCCGTTTGGCACATTTGGAGTAGATTATAGTCTATTAAAAACCCTATCGAATGATAGGGTTTTCGCTGTTATATTTTAAGATAAAAATTTAAAATTTTGCTTTCACATGATGTGGGTGCAATAAATTTTCTTCAGATAATAAATCATCCAATTCAGCTTCTGTCATTAAGTTGCGTTCTAATACAACTTCTTTGATGCTTTTGCCAGTTTCAGCGCAGATTTTACCAATGATATCACCTTCAGCATGGCCGATCACTGGTGTTAAATAAGTGATGATGCCGATAGAGTTTAAAACATGTTGGCGGCAGCGATCAGTATTGACTGTAATGCCATCAATACAACGATCACGTAAGTTGTAACAGCTATTGTTCAATAATGTGATGGATTCATACAGCGCTTGTACCAAAACAGGCTCCATGACATTGAGTTGCAATTGCGCAGCATCCGCTGCCATAGAAACAGTGACATCATTGCCCATGACTTTAAAACAAACTTGATTCACAACTTCAGGCATTACAGGGTTAACTTTTGCTGGCATGATTGAGCTACCTGCTTGTAATTCAGGTAAGTTTAATTCTTTTAAGCCTGTGCGTGGGCCAGATGCTAATAAACGAAGATCGTTACAGATTTTACCTAAACGAATTGCACAGCGCTTTAAGCCTGCATGTAATGTGACAAAATCAGTACAATCATAGGTTGCTGAGAATAAATCGGGTGCTGATTTGCACTCTTTAGCCATGAGTTCAGATAAGTGTTTCACAACAGTTTCAGGATAATTTTCTGGTGTATTGATGCCTGAACCAATTGCTGTTGCACCTAAGTTGAATGTTAACAATTCATCTGTCGATTGTTTCAATGCCACAATTTCATTGCCAATTAATGTTGAAAAAGCATTGAATTCTTGGCCAACACTCATTGGTACTGCATCTTGTAATTGTGTGCGGCCCATTTTCAATACGCCACCAAACTCTTGTGCTTTTGCGTCAATCCCAGCTTTTAAATGAATCAATCCCGCGATTAAAGTATGCATTTTTTCATAGAATGCTAAGCGCAAACCAGAAGGATAAGCATCGTTTGTGGATTGCGACATATTCACATGGTTATTAGGATTCACGATCTGATATTGACCTTTTTCGTGGCCTAAAATTTCCAATGCAAGATTGGCAATTACTTCATTACTGTTCATATTGACAGAAGTGCCTGCACCACCTTGGAAAGCATCAATTGGAAATTGATCGAGGCAGCGATCATCCTTGAGAATTAAATCACATGCTTTAACAATTGCATCTGCAATTTTAGGGTCTAAAACGTGTAGAGATTGATTAGCTAAAGCCACAGCCTTTTTCGTCATCGCCATTCCGCGAATGATTTCTGGCATATCATTAATGGTTTGAGATGAAATTTTAAAATTATCAATCGCTCTTTGTGTATGGATGCCATAGTAGCAATCATCGGCAATCTCTTTACTACCAAGTAAGTCAACTTCTGTACGCATTTATTCCTCTTGATATCACTAGTGAGTGTTTATAAAAGTATGAGATGAATACTCATTGTAATGCGTTTAATTATATTGTCATCCATAAAACAAAGCTATAGCATAAAATATTAAATATTTATTTATAAGTAATACATATAATTGTCATCATCTTTTTGTGCATCTTCGGCTAAATTTGCCAAAGTTACGTGACTTAAACTCTCTTTTAAAGCATCATCTAAACGAGCATAGATTTGATTATGTAATGCTTGTTCGATTTTAGGTGCAATTTCTTCCACTGTTTTTTCATTGTCTGCAAAAATGGCAGGTTCAACGCTTGCTAAAACATCGTAAATAGTGATTTGGTCAGGCGTTTTTGTTAAAAAGTAACCACCTTGAGCACCTTTAATAGCAGAGACAACATTACCTTGCTTCAATTGTGAAAATACACGTTCAAGATAGATTTTAGAAATATTGAGATCTGTTGCAATCTCTAAAATTGTCATAGTTTCTTTAGAATCATACGCCATCGCCATCTTCGTGACAGAGGCTAATGCATAACGGGATTTTGCAGAGAGTTTCATTTTCACCTTCTTACATAAAAATTGATTGACAGTCTATCAAATAGTTTGATAATTTATAAGACATACAAAGCATATATTAAAAGTATGTTAATCGAGAATCAAGTTAAAATTGTAGAAGGAAAAGAGCAATGACAAAAATTTATGAAAGTTTAACTGATTTAATTGGTAACACGCCACTATTAAAGTTGAATCGCTTTTCTCAACAAGCAGGCTTGGAAACACCTTTAATTGTTAAGTTAGAGTATTTGAATCCAGCGGGCAGCGTTAAAGATCGTATTGCGCGCGCTATGATTGAAACAGCAGAAAAAGCAGGAATTTTAAAAGAAGGTTCTGTCATCATTGAGCCAACGAGCGGCAATACAGGCATTGGTTTAGCATCTGTTGCATCGGCGAAAGGCTACCGCATCATTTTAACAATGCCAGAAACTATGAGCATTGAACGCCGTAATTTATTACAAGCTTATGGTGCAGAGTTGATTCTAACAGAAGGCGCGAAAGGTATGAAGGGCGCAATTGCAAAAGCTGAAGAATTATCGAAAGAAATTGCAAATGGCGTAATTTTAGGTCAATTCGTCAATGCTGCAAACCCAGCTGCGCACGAAGCAACCACAGGCCCAGAAATCTGGAACGATACAAATGGTCAAGTGGATATTTTAGTAGCGGGTATTGGTACGGGCGGTACGATTTCAGGTACGGGCGCTTACTTGAAAAAGCAAAACCCTAATATCCAAGTGGTGGCAATCGAGCCTGAGTCTTCTCCAATTTTATCGAAAGGCGTTGCTGGCCCACATAAAATCCAAGGCATTGGCGCAGGATTTGTGCCTGAAACTTTAGATACTAAAGTTTACGATGAAGTGATCACGGTATCAGATAGCGATGCATTTTCGGTTGCGCCTGTTGTTGCTGGCACAGAAGGTTTATTGATTGGTATTTCTTCAAGCGCAGCTTTGAGTGCGGCTGTAGAATTGGCAAAACGACCTGAAAATAAAGGGAAAAACATTGTGGTGATCTTACCAGATAGCGGTGAAAAATATCTATCAACACCTTTATTTGAAAAAAGATAAATGAATTTTTCGTACATTGTTTCAGTATTGCCAACCTTAGAGAAAGCTCTGTGGCTAACATTAAAAATCTCATTTTTTGGGATTATAGCCTCAATCGTTATGGGCGCGATGTTAAGTTTAGTGATTTTTTATCGTGTCCCTGTGATTGCAAGAGTTGCACAAGGTTATGTGGCATTTTTTAGAAACACGCCATTATTGCTTCATCTATTTTTTCTCTATTTTGGCTTACCGAGAGCTTTTGGCATTGTTTTAAGTTTTGAAGCCACAGCATTATTAGGGTTATCGCTTTTGGGTGGTGCTTATATGGCAGAAGCTTTTAAAAGTGGTATAGAAGCAGTGGCTAAATCACAGTTTGATTCAGGTAAAGCTATAGGGTTAAGTCGATTGCAGATGATTCGTTACATCATATTGCCGCAAGCATTTTCATATTGTATTCCAGCATTGGGTGCGAACTGTATCTTCTTATTCAAAGAAACATCGGTATTTACAGCGATTGCAGGCACTGATATTACAACAGTTGTGGTGAATTACATTAGCAATGTTGGTCATACCAATGAAAACTTAATGTTATTAGTGATTGCTTATGTGATCGTGATTTTACCGTTCACTTTCGTTTTATCTTATGTAGAAAAAAGGGTGCGACATGCAGAATTTGGGGCTTGATATTCTGGATTGGATCACCGTTAAGCGCTTAGCAAGCGGGCTCTATTTCACATTAGAAGTGGCATTGATTGCGATTGCGTTGAGTGTGATTTTAGGCACGATTTTTGGTGTACTTCGTACTTCCAACAATTGGGCCATCCGAACAGTATTTAGAATTTATCTAGAGACTGTGCGTGTGTTGCCAACATTGGTTTTGTTGTATGTGCTTTATTATATTTTTCCGACAGATTTGAAGATAGATATCAATGGTCGCACAGTTGGCATCATCGCCTTCACATTTTGGGGTGCTGCGGAAATGAGTGACATCATTCGTGGTGCGATCATTTCGATACCCAAACATCAGCGAGAATCAGCAGAAGCGATTGGCCTAAATCATTTTCAATTATTTAGATATGTATTGCTGCCACAAGCTTTTCAGCGAGCATTACCTGCAACATTGAATCTTTCATCCCGCATTGTGATGACCACATCGTTATTGGTCTTGATTGGTGTGCAAGATGTCACAAAAGTGGGCAAAGAGATCATTGAATACGCAACGATGATGAATAACCCGATGGCACCATTTTGGATCTATGGCGTGATTTTACTGGTCTTTTTCTTGATCTGTTACCCACTTTCTAAACTTGCAACATTATTAACACGTAAGTCAAATCAATAAAGGTACACAAATGTCTGATGCATTATTAAACGTTTCCAAGCTCGTTAAAACTTTCTCGGAGCGAACCATTTTGAATGGCATTGATTTGGCAGTGAAGAAAGGCGAGGTGGTAGTGATTCTCGGGCCTTCAGGTTGTGGTAAATCAACATTCTTACGCTGTTTGAATGGCTTAGAAAAAATAGATAGTGGTTCAATTCAATTGGATGATGAAGAGTTAAATCAACCTAAAACGAATTGGATCAATGTTCGACAAAAAGTTGGGATGGTGTTTCAGAGTTATGATCTCTTCCCAAATATGACAGTGTTAGAAAATATTCTGCTTGGGCCTTTGAAAGTTCAAAAGCGTGATAAAGCAGAAGTGATGAAACAAGTGGATGAGTTATTAACGCGAGTCGGATTATTGGATCGTAAAAATGCTTATCCAAGAGAATTATCGGGTGGGCAAAAACAGCGCATCGCGATTGTCAGAGCATTGTGCATGAATCCTGAAATTATGCTCTTTGATGAAGTGACAGCATCGCTCGATCCTGAAATGGTACGAGAAGTGCTGGAAGTGATTCAAGGCTTAGCAAAGCAAGGTATGACGATGTTAATTGTGACGCATGAATTGAATTTTGCTCGCAGAGTAGCAGATCGCATTGTGTTCATGGATCAAGGTAATATCGTGGAAATGGCACCGCCTGAACAGTTTTTTACAGCGCCAAAAACAGAACGCGCGCAGCAGTTTTTAACCGTTTTTGATTTTTAAGTATTCAAAGCTTATTTGTTTATACCTCAGTAATTTCAAGTTTATAGGTAAGTATTTAACGAATATTGAAAGGCGATAAGTATGGTAGCAGTGAGTTATTAATTATAAAAAAGGAAGGATTGTCATGTTTAGTTTTAAAAAGTCAGCATCAGTCGCATTGTTGGGTTTATCAGCACTATTTTCTTCATCTGCATTAGCGCAGGAAGTGGATAACAGCTTACAAGCAGTAAAAGATCGTGGTGAATTACGTGTTGCGGTATTCAGCGATAAACCACCATTTGGTTACGTTGACAGAGAAGGCAATAGCCAAGGTTACGATATCGAATTAGCAAAGCATCTCGGTAAAGCGCTATTTGGTGATGAAAATAAAGTCACATTTGTCTTAACAGAAGCACAAAACCGTATCAATGTTTTGAATGCAAATAAAGTGGATATTACATTGGCAAACTTCACAGTGACGCCAGAGCGAATCGAGCAGGTAGATTTCGCCAAGCCTTATATGAGAGTTGCAATTGGCTTAGTTTCGCCAAATAAGGCAACGATTACAGATGTCAAAGATTTGGATGGCAAAGTATTGATCGTGAATAAAGGCACAACGGCAGAAACTTACTTTGAAAAGAATCACCCAAATGTACAGTTGCAAAAATATGATCATAACTCTGAAGCATTCGCAGCATTGAAAGATGGCCGTGCAGCAGCATTAGCACATGACAATACAATGTTATATGCGTGGGCAAAGAATAATCCTGAGTTCGATGTATCTGTACAAGTGATTGGCCCAGAAGATGTGATTGCGCCAGCAGTTAAAAAAGGTAACAAAGCATTATTGGATTGGGTCAATGCGGAAATTACAACATTGCAAAATGAAGAGTTTTTCCACAAAGCTTACGACAAAACAATGAAGTCATTTTATGGGGATAACATTAATCCAGATAACATCGTGATTGATGCAAGTAACCTCACTCAAGAATAATAATAACTATAAATTCTCTTTCTCTTTCTCGAATTTTGCCCAGTTTCCCCAAACTGGGTGTTTTTTTATGGAAAAAATTTGTCGTTATTGCATTGGGCTTTTTGGCATTCTCAAATGATTGCGCACAGGAAATGTGTATGATCTGAACTGCTCTTGATACCAAACTGTAATTTCACGGCATAAGCTTTTGAGACTTTCATCTGACCATAGTTTTTCTAAATCTGCTTTGGACAAGCGCTGTTGTACATTTTCTTGGTGCTTTGCGTTGTAAACACGACCAGTATAAGGATCTAACTTTGGCCATTGTTGTTTTGGGTTTTTATAAAAACCAAATGGCACAGAAGGATAGGATTCAGCATCTGATTTAGTGAAAATCCAATAACCCATACATAGAAATTTTTCTTCTGTTTGAGGATGAGAAAGTAAGCGGCTATTGCCTTGTATTTTGAGTACTTCTTGTTGCGTTGGAGGATAGCCTTGCGGCAATTCTCTTGGATCTTCAGAATCATATTGCCCAGATAACCAAAGCGCAATATCAATGCGCTCACAATATTCATTGTGACCGATAAGCCCTAAATCATAATGAATTTCAGCTAATGTAATAAGCGTATTTTTCATGCGTTCCCTAGAAACTAAAGCAGTACAAAACTTGATATAAATCAAAACATGCAATGCTAACCTAATTAGGCGAAATAAACAATTTTAATAAAAATAAATCTAACTGTTTATTTTGTATAACTAATTATTTTTTAGGCTAATGAGATTGTAATACTACTACACAGCGCCATTATGCCTAAAATCCGCATTTTGATCAGTGTAAGTAATTTCAATTTTACAATTACAAATTTGTAACTATTTAAAATCAAATTCAGACAAATAAATGGCTTCTGCCATCGGGAATACTTTTTGATACCAAGCCAAACCTTTGGGGGGACAATGAGGTATGATGGATGTGAAATATATATTATCTACGAGTACTAAGGTAAATATAGGCATTTTAGAAGGAAAAACGAGTGTAAATACATAATCCAAACAAAGATAGTGAGTATAAGGATATTAAAGATGATGCAGAAAGGTATTCTGATGCTATTATTCTGGCGACCCATATAAAAAGAAGAAGGTTGGAATATATGATCAATATACAATTTAAGAAAATGAACGTATTCATCGTATCTATACTGAGTATGGTTATTTTCCTAGGTATAAATAATATAGCAAAGGCCATTGAAGAGATGAGGCAAGAGGTTGATAATACTAAAGTTGTTTACTGGATGCAGTTTAATAGCAATAATATGCATTGTCAGTTTATGGTGAATGATATATCTGCGCATTCAACTATTATTAATAATGCAAGAGAGCTATATTCTACGGGCTTTGATATTGAAGGACGATTTGAGCAAGGTGTTAATAGTTTAAAACTACGGGGGGTAGAAATGCCTCAAAAGGATCAAAATCCTAATACAGGTGAACCTTATTGCAATGTTTCTTTAATTGCTTTTGTTACTGATCCTGCAACAGGAGAAGAACAAAGTAAAGAAATATCCAATTTACGTTTAACATTGGATAAAGATGGTAATTTTACAAGCAAAGAAAGTGCTGTTTACTCTGATAGGAACGTTACATCTGAACCTAGTTTAACTATATTAGATCATAAAGTATTTGATGCTGTAAAAAATAATGATGTGATTTTAGAAAGAAGTCTTGTTATTAATCATGCTCTTCCACCTTATCGTTGGATGACGGCATCATCACCTTTCAAAGATACTCCAGAGAATAGAGAGTTGTTATGGCAAGAGTATGATAAATACCGAAAATTGATAGAAGCAGGCGATATGGAAGGTTTAAAAGTGTTATTTAAGCCAGCTCTTGATATTACCAAGGTGGTTCGTCCCGATCTTGATATTGACAGTTATTTCAACACTATTTCAAAACAATTGAATCTTGATTTTTTTAAAAAAAGAAATCAAGCTAGACTTGTAAGCTATAAAAAAGAAGATTATGTGTTGGAAATTTATAACAAAGGCAAGTTGTTTAGATTTGTTAATAAAAAGAAATATGAAGAAAGGCTTTATCCTTATTCACCGATTATATACAAAGATAGTAAATCAGTCGGTAATTATACTCCTACATTTACACTCGTAAATGGCAAAATAGAGTTAGCGTTTATTTAGATTAATTTATTCATTATTTGCATTTACGATAAATAAAAGCTATAACTAGTGCAGATTTCACTGGGGGTGTCCACGCTGTGGGCTGAGATTAAGGCGAATGTGCTTTTAAACCCTTTGGACCTGATCTGGCTCATACCAGCGTAGGGAAGTATATCCGAACGAATAGATGAGCCTTGTCTTCACGATTGTGAGGGCGAGGTTTTTTTATGGGTTTAATTTGCCATTGCATCGTTCATACATTCATTACGTTGCCAGACTCTCGTTTTTTATTGACACCATAATGATATGGAGAGTTTTAATGACAACAACCACCAAAATTGAGATTAAATCTAGTTTTCCTCGTAGCCAAAAAGTTTATGTGATCGGCTCTCGCCCTGACATTCGCGTGCCAATGCGCGAAATCACATTAGATCCAACTTTGGATAGCAAAGGCCAAATCATCGAGCAGAATGAACCTTTCCGCGTTTATGATACGAGTGGCCCTTACACAGATAAAAATTACACTGTAGATTTAACGCAAGGCTTGCCTGCGCTTCGCCGTGATTGGATCATGGAGCGTGGCGATGTGGAAGAGTACGAAGGCCGTGAAATTAAAGCTGTGGATAATGGCTATAAGGATTTGAACGATCCTCGTAACTTTGAAGGCTCTTTCCCTGGTTTGAAGCGTAAACCACTCAAAGCCAAAGCAGGGCAGAATGTGACGCAAATGCATTATGCTCGTCAAGGCATCATCACGCCTGAAATGGAGTTCATTGCCATTCGTGAAGGTATGTCGCCTGAATTTGTACGTGATGAAGTTGCAGCGGGTCGTGGGATTATTCCTAACAATATTAACCATCCTGAATCTGAGCCAATGATCATTGGTAAAAATTTCCATGTAAAAATCAATGCAAACATTGGTAACTCCGCAGTGACTTCTTCTATCGAAGAAGAAGTGGAAAAAATGACATGGGCAACGCGCTGGGGCGCGGATAACGTGATGGATTTATCGACAGGTAAAGACATTCATAAAACCCGTGAATGGATCATTCGTAACTCTGCTGTACCAATTGGTACAGTGCCGATCTATCAAGCTTTGGAGAAAGTAAACGGCATTGCGGAAGATTTAACGTGGGAAGTATTCCGCGATACGTTGATCGAGCAAGCAGAGCAAGGTGTGGATTACTTCACGATTCATGCAGGCGTTTTATTGCGTTATATTCCATTGACGGCAAAACGTGTGACAGGCATTGTTTCTCGCGGTGGTTCTATTATGGCGCAATGGTGCTTGGCGCATCATAAAGAGAACTTCATTTATGAAAACTTTGAAGAAATCTGCCACATCATGAAAGCATATGATATCTCATTCTCATTGGGTGATGGCTTGCGTCCAGGTTCAATTGCGGATGCAAACGATGCAGCACAATTTGCTGAATTGGAAACATTGGGTGAATTAACGAAGATCGCTTGGAAACATGATGTACAAACGATGATCGAAGGGCCAGGACATATTCCAATGCACAAGATCAAAGAGAACATGATCATGCAGGAAAAGCATTGTGATGATGCGCCATTCTATACATTGGGGCCACTAACAACGGACATCGCACCGGGTTATGATCACATTACATCTGCAATTGGTGCCGCAATGATCGGTTGGTACGGCACAGCGATGTTGTGCTATGTGACGCCAAAAGAGCATTTGGGCTTACCAAACCGTGAAGATGTGCGCGTTGGCGTGATTACGTATAAATTGGCAGCGCATGCAGCAGATTTAGCAAAAGGCCATCCAAATGCACAACAACGTGATGATGCTTTATCTAAAGCACGTTTTGAATTCCGTTGGGAAGATCAATTTAACTTAGGCTTAGATCCTGAAAGAGCACGTGAATATCACGATGAAACATTGCCAGCAGCAGGTGCGAAAGTTGCGCATTTCTGTTCAATGTGTGGCCCTAAATTCTGTAGTATGAAAATCTCTCAAGACATTCGCTTAAAAGATCAAACAGGCGAATTTTTAGAGCAAAAAATTGCAGATGGCATGAAGGAAAAATCCAAAGAGTTCTTGGATAATAATAGTCAGATTTATAGCTAAAATAATCCTTAGAAATAAACCTAACAAAAAGGGCGCTTGATGCGCCTTTTTGTCGTTCATGTGATTAATCATCGTAGCCTAAAGCACCTTCTGGAATTTCACCATAATGTGCTAGAACTTTCATTTCACCATAATCGCCTGTTGTTTCATCGTAAGCTTGCGAGATAGCTAATACACCAGCACGCATTTCAGAGAAACGCTCTGCACGGTTCATGGCTTCCTCGGCAGTGTTACATTGCACAGCGGGATCATTGAATAGCTTCGATGATTGTCCATTGCCTTGTCTTGTAAATGTTTGAACGATATATGCAGTTTTCATAGAAGATCCTCTTTATATAACTTTATGTTTTACATTCTATACTTAAAGTTATATTTTGGGAATATCTATGGGCAAAGATCTGTAATAAAATCTTTTGTATTCTCACCACGAACACATTGATATGCGATTGCCTTATCTTTCAAATACCAGCCATGCTCATCTTTCTTGATCTCATAAGTGGTTTGTAGCGCTTGCACTGAATCATCCAAGAACCCCGATTCAATTAAAGTGATGATTACTTGATTAGGATTTTCAGCAGAGCTTAACGTTTGCGTTAAGTTGATGGTGGATAATTCTTCTTGCTCGAATAATGATTTATCCTGAATCACAATTTGCAATGGTGTTGCATAGTAATCAGTTTCTAATGCTAAATCTTCTGCAAGTGTGAATTGCATTGAAGCAATGATCCCAGCAGCTAATAATAGTTTTTTCATGTTGTTTCCTTATGGTTTATGCAGTATAGATAATTATTTTTAAAATAATTAATTTATTGATTCTAAAAATTAAAATGAATTAATGGATAATAAATTATTAATTCATTTTATTATATTTTTTGCAATAAAATCCCAAGCCTATAGACGAAATGTAAATACTAAGTATATATTAACATTGTTCATTATTTTATCATCATGACTTGGTAAGGGGTTTATATGCAGTTTCATGAACTATTTTTAGAAGTGAGAACATCAGAAGTTAAAGACCTAGAATATTGCGAACTACTAAGTCACATCCGTGAGCATTATGAGAAGCTCCTAGCCAGCGGCCAAAATAATCCTACAGCACAAAAAATTATTCATCGTGTAGAAAATATGTCATTCACTGTGAATATGAATGATTTTGTCGGGTTAATGAATGTTAATCAAGAAGCTCGTAACTTTGATTATGCCTGTGAGTTTAATCCAAGCCAAAAGAGCGCCATCAATTTATTATTATCTGTCATTTCAGCACCGCAGAAAGGCGAATACATTAAAGGATTTTTCGCATTATATGTTTGGAAAAATTTATTGCCAGATGTGCGCTTTCATTCTGTAGGTTTAGCCGACAGTTTTTATGAGATAGCGGAAATTACGAATAGCCAAGGCGATTATGAGTTTAAGCCCGCTTCAGATATTAAGGCATTGGTTCAAGAGGAAAAAGAGACTGCATTTTTTAAGATCAATGAAGAGGAGCATTGTCACGAAGCTAAGGCTTTGATTGCAGAAATTGATAAAGCTGTGACTTTCATTTTGAAGAAATATGCGTAATGGTATATTTAATACTGAATCAATCCTCCTTGCTATTGCTGAGGAGGATTGATTTTATTGGTGCTTGAATTGTATTAATTAAGCACTAAAAAATTTTCAATTTCATCTTTCCAAGGAATCGAAGGTTGTGCGCCTTTCCTTGTGACTGCAATCGCAGCAGCTGCATGTCCTTTTTTAACAGCAGCATGTAAGGATAAACCTTCTATCAATGCTGTCATTAATACGCCATTAAATGTATCGCCTGCTGCAATGGTATCGATGGCTTGCACTTTATAGCCTGATAATAAAGAGCCTTGATAATTTTCACTGACCCAAGCTCCCATTTTTCCCATTGTAATGATCACAATTTTAATGCCTTTATCATGGAGAATTCTGGACGCTTTTTCTGCATTGTCAGTAGAGTCGACTTTAATGCCTGTAAGGATCTCAGCTTCTGTTTCATTGGGTGTGATGATATCAATTTTAGAGAGTAAATCATCAGACAATGGCTTTGCAGGTGCAGGATTTAAAGCCACTAGAATATTATTGGCTTTTGCGTAATCCGTTGCGACTTGGATCGTTTCTAATGGAATTTCTAACTGCATTAATAGTGCATCAGCAGATCGAATGGCATCTTCACATTCTGTAATCATTTCAGGAATGACATAAGCATTTGCACCTGCATGAATACCAATCATGTTTTCGCCTTCATCATTTACGAAAATCAGCGCAACACCCGTTTTTTCATGGGCGACAATCTTAATCAATGAGCAATCGATGCCATCATTTTTAAACTGTTCTAGAGCTTCTTTACCAAAAGGATCATCGCCTATGGCAGTGATGAATTGTATGTTTGCGCCCGCTCGCCCTGCTGCAACAGCTTGGTTTGCACCTTTACCGCCCATTGCGACTTGGTATTGGCGCGCACTCAAGGTTTCACCAGGTGCTAAAAAATATGGGACATTTAATATGTGATCAATATTTGTACTGCCAAGCACGACAAGTTTTTTCTGTTGAGTCATGATTAATCCATAATTTATTATGATGATGAATAGCTAATAATATACCTTAGTGTGGAGATTATATTAATAAATTCGTTACAAAATGGATTATTTCTATAGAATAAAGTCTTTACGATCAAAAGTTCATTGAATATAAAAGGGTGATTACATGAAGAAATATACACGCCGCTTATTATCAACCGCTGTCATCGCAATGAGTATTGCTGCCATTCCTGTGAGCTTGGCTTGTACTCGCGCAGTTTTCTTAGGCGATAATGATCGTGTCATTACTGGCCGTTCAATGGATTGGAAAGTGGATGTTGGTACAAATTTATGGGTGATGCCACAAGGGTTGAAACAGCATGGGGGCGCTGGCCCTAATTCAGTTGAATGGGTTTCCAAATATGGTAGCGTGATTGCATCAGGTTATGATATTTCAAGTACGGATGGTGTGAATGAAAAAGGTTTAGCGGCCAATTTATTATGGTTGGTTGAATCAGAGTATCCGCAGCCAACGAAAGATAAAAAAATGTTATCCATTTCTGCATGGGCACAATATGTATTGGATAACTTCGCAACTGTAGAAGAAGCAGTGGAAGCATTATCTAAAGAAGAGTTCATTGTGGTGACTGACAAAGTACCAGGTGAAACACGTAATGCCACATTGCATTTATCCATTTCCGATGCAACAGGGGATAGCGCAATTATCGAATACATCAAAGGTAAGCAAGTGATTCATCACAATCGTCAATATCAGGTGATGACGAACTCCCCAACATTTGATGAACAATTGGCATTGAACACTTATTGGCAACAAATTGGTGGCACTGTGATGTTACCAGGGACTAATCGTGCAGCGGATCGTTTTGCACGTGCATCTTTCTATATTAATGCCATTCCTAAAGATAAAGATATGCGCACATCAGTTGCGAGTGTTTTTAGTGTGATTCGTAATGTATCTGTGCCATTTGGTATCGTAACAGAGTCAGAGCCAAACATCTCTTCAACACGCTGGCGTACAGTTGTAGATCATAAAGAATTATTGTATTTCTTTGAATCTGCATTGACGCCAAATACATTTTGGGTGGATTTGAAAAAGATCGACTTTAGTCCAAAAACAGGCAAGGTGATGAAGTTGGATTTGGGTGCAGATCAAAAAAATATCTTCTCAGGTGATGCAACGGCAAACTTTAAAGAAGCGAAACTCTTTAAGTTTGAAGGCATCAACCAAGAAGCGAATCTTTTCGATTGATTTTTTACTAAAATCACAGACAATAAAGCGCCTTAGGGCGCTTTTTTAATACGATAGAGGTTTTCATGATTGGACGTTTAGCTACTGTTTTGTTGTTATCTTTGAATATTGGCTTGGCAAATATTACGATTCCTGATGCAACATTGAACGACATTGCAGGTAAAATTTATCGCAATGAAACAGGCGGAAAGCGAGAAAATCTCATCGTGTGGAATAATGGTGAAAACTTCCCATCCTTGGGGATTGGGCATTTTATTTGGTATAAGTACAACGAACCAGAGCGCTTTGAAGAAAGTTTTCCATTATTAGTACAATTTTATCAGTCGAAAAATATTGAATTACCTTGGATTTTGCGGATGTATCGTTATGCGCCTTGGAAAACTCAGTCTGAATTTCTAACCGCTAAACAAAATGATCAAGCGTTTAAAGATTTGGAGAGTTTTTTGTATAACACGCAATCTGTGCAGATTGAATTCATTGCTAATCGTTTGCACGCATCTTTACCCAAAATTTTAGCCAATACGCAACAAGCAAAGAAAGTTGAGCGTAATTTTAATGCGCTTTTGAATCATCCAGTGGGTTTATATGCTCTGATTGATTATATTAACTTTAAAGGTGAAGGCATTAATCCTAATGAACGTTATCAAGGGCAAGGCTGGGGATTGTTGCAAGTGATCGAAAATATGGATGATCAAACAGCAAAAACAGATTTGATGCTCAGCTTTAGAAATTCCGCCAAAGAAATTTTAACCAATCGCGTGAACAATGCGCCAAAAGAGCGCAACGAACAGCGTTGGTTGCCAGGTTGGAAAAATAGGATTGACACATATTTGTAAAAAAGATTAATTTTGCCTGAACTATTTGTTTTTATGGTTATAATTGTGGCTTGTTCTCTAAAAGTGCAGGTTGCATGAAGATAGATTTTTTTAAAAAATACATAAGAACCATTGGTACGATTATTCTCACATTTGTGAGCGTTGCATTTTACGGTATTCATTGTCGAGATGATGATCAGCCAGAAAGTGGGCGCTTTGATATTTTGCATCCTAGAGATGAAAATGTGGAATTAATGCCAAATATGGCGAAAATTTGGGGATTATCAGGGCAGTTAACGCTCTTTACAGAGTCTGAATTAGAACAATGGCGCGGTGTGATCGAAAGCATTCAATATCACAATGATATCCGAAGAAATAAACGCCAAAAAATGATTCGCTATTTAGTGAATGAATATGAACTCAATGAACGTGAAGCACGAATTTTGGTGCGCAGTGCAGACAGTAATGCACATAAATATAAAATTGATTTAGAGCTATTGATGGCGATTATTTTTGTTGAATCCACATATAAAGCTAAGGCGCAAAGCAGCCAAGGCGCCATTGGTTTAATGCAAGTTGTGCCGAAATGGCATCTGGATAAAATCAAAGAATACGGCGATGTGGATGTTTTGTATGACATCCGCACCAATATCGCCATTGGTACAGCGATATTGATGGAATATCTCGAGAAAGAAGGGAATATTCGCCAAGCACTTCATCGTTACAATGGTAGTAAAGATGATAAAACATTGAAATATTCCAATCGTGTTTTGAAAAAATATAATGAACTCAAAGCGAGTAATTATGTGGAAGATGCCAAGCTAAATTTCAGTTTTGACATTGTTTCACCGGCATCAGCTTAGTGAATTGCAAGATTGGCCAGTTGTTGCTTTCTGCTGTGATTTTTAGATGCTCATCAGGGTTAACAACATTGGGATAAGCCACTAATTCCAGTAATGGTAGATCATTGCTGGAATCACTATAGAAATAGCTGCGCTCAAACGCTTCAGGTAGAGCAATATTGCTGCGGGCCAAATGGGCTTTAAAAACATCCACTTTCCCAGATTGATAAGGTATTAAACCTAGAATTTTACTAGAGTAATGATTGTTTTGTTCCGTAATTTCGATGCCAAAAACTGTCTCAATATTGAAGCAAATTTCCGCCACTTTTTGTACAAAAATACGTGGCGAAGCAGAAATGATCATCACTTCATCGCCATTATCTAAATGTTCTTGAATCAGCTTACCGCCAGCTTGATAAACAATGGGCACGATTTTTTTGACAACAAATTCTGTGATCATTGTTTGTACTTCAAAGATGGTTAAATGGGCAACGGGCGCAAAAATATGATCCATACAATCTTGTTGATTCAATGTTTTGGCTTTGTAATTTGCCATTAATTTAGCTTCTTCTTGCATGAATTGATCCATATTTTGAATCAAGTTATGTTCACATAACCATTGGCACCAAAGAGTGACGCAATCACCTTGGATCAAAGTTTCATCTAAGTCAAAAATTGCAATCATGCAGGCTCCTTTCGTTCATCATTATCTTAATCAATTAATTTATTTTTAAATATCGAATGCTCTGCAACAGAATCATTGAGCCCATATATATAATATTTTCGTTAATATTTTGGTGAAGTATAGGATAACTTTATGACAGATCTATGAACTTAATAAAAAATGGTTGCTGTAATCTTTCTGTCACAATTAGTTTTTATAATCAGCCCATGAGTCATCATTAAAACTAATCTAAGGAAATCTCATGGCAACGAAAATGAAGAAACTAACAGTGGCAGCATTTCTCGGTATGAATTTATTATCCACAGCTGCGTTGGCGCAAACAGAAATCCAATGGTGGCATTCTATGGATGGTGCTTTGAATGATTGGGTGAAAGATTTGGCAGATGGTTTTAATGCCAGCCAGAAAGATTATAAAGTGGTACCAGTTTATAAAGGTGGCTATGATCAGTCCATGACAGCGGGCGTTGCAGCTGTTCGTTCTGGTAATGCGCCAGATATTCTTCAGGTTTTTGAAGTGGGTACAGCTTCCATGATTTATGCAGATGGCGTTGTAAAATCTGTATCTGACATTATGGAAGAAAATGATGTACCTTTTGATTTAGATGCTTATATTCCAGCAGTGGCAAGTTATTACACAGCACCGAATGGTAAGCTATTATCACTGCCATTCAATAGCTCCACAACTGTGATGTATTACAATAAAGATGAGTTTAAAAAGGCGGGTTTGAATCCTGATGCACCGCCTAAAACATGGGCAGAAGTACGCAAAGCGACAGAAGCATTGAAAGCATCTGGTAGTAAATGCCCAATGACAACAACATGGTTTGGTTGGACGCAGTTAGAGAGCTTTTCTTCATGGCACAATGCGCCTGTTGCAACTAAGAACAATGGCTTTGATGGTTTAGATGTTGAATTATTATTGAATAGCCCATTACAAGTTCGCCATTTAGAAAATTTAGATGATATGGCAAAAAATGGTTTATTTGTTTACAAAGGTCGTGGTGATGCTTCAGAGCCTGCATTTATCTCAGGTGAATGTGCAATTACATTTGGTTCTTCGGGGGCTTATTCCTCCATCAAGCGTGATGCGAAATTTGCTTTTGGTGAAGCACAGTTGCCATATTATGCAGATGTACAAGGTGCGCCACAAAATACAGTGATTGGTGGTGCGAGCTTATGGGTTTTGAATGGGAAGCCTGCGGAAAGCTATAAAGGTGTGGCAAAATTCTTTGAATACATTTCTCAGCCAAAAGTACAGGCACAAAGCCATATGAGAACAGGTTATTTGCCTGTGACGAAAGAGGCATTTGAAATCACAGAGAAAACGGGTTTCTATGACGAAAATCCAGGTGCAGATGTGCCTGTAGAACAGATGATCCGTAAAGCAACAGATAATACACGCGGTATTCGTTTAGGTAACATGTTGCAGATTCGTGCCATTATGGATGAAGAGACAGAACAAGTTTGGACAGGCAAGCAAACGCCAAAACAAGCTTTAGATAATGTTGTTGAACGTGGTAATGCTTTATTGAAACGCTTTGAGCGCGTCAATCAATAACGATTTTTTTGGTGGTCAATGTTGTAATGCTCAATGGTGACATTGAGCATTTTTTTATGGATTACTTTGTTGCTACATATTGTCGATGATTTTTCATTTTGAGTAAAAATTTTACAGCGATTATCAAAAATTAAAATTGAATATGTAGGTATTTAGAAATTGTAAAAACATAGGAAATATCTATAAAAATTATATGTAAACAGTTGCTTATATCAGATTGTGATAATTTGTGATGGTACAAAGTACAGACAATGATATGCTTTCACTATTTGGGTTATTTATAATCAGGAAAATAGGGTAGGAAAGTTATATTATATGTCCGTTAATTAAAGTGAAAATGAAGAGGAGTTTGATGACTATGAAACTGAAGAAAATTGCATTGGCAACAATTTTAGGTGCGGGTACATTAATGTCTGCATCGTATGCGCAAACAGAAATTCAATGGTGGCACTCAATGAACGGTGCTTTGAACGATTGGGTGAATGATTTAGCCAAAGAGTTCAATGAAAGCCAATCAGACTACAAAGTTGTACCAGTATTTAAAGGTGACTATGAGCAATCTATGACAGCAGGTATTGCTGCGATTCGTTCAGGTAACGCACCAGACATTCTTCAGGTTTTTGAAGTGGGCACAGCATCTATGATTTACTCAAAAGGTGTGACGAAGTCAGTGTCTGACATCATGAAAGAGAATAAAATTCCTTTTGACATTAATACTTACATTCCAGCGGTTGCAGGCTATTATGCTTCGCCAGAAGGTGATTTGTTGTCATTACCGTTTAACAGTTCAACAACTGTGATGTACTACAACAAAGATGAATTCAAGAAAGCAGGTTTAGATCCTGACAAAGCACCAAAAACTTGGAAAGAAGTGCGTGAAGCAACAGAAGCATTGAAAGCTGCGGGTAGCAAATGCCCGATGACAATTTCTTGGATGGGTTGGACGCAATTAGAAAGTTTCTCAGCATGGCACAATGTACCATTTGCAACGAAGAACAACGGTTTTGGCGGTATGGATGTTGAGTTACAATTCAACTCGCCATTGCATGTTAAACATTTTGAAAACTTGAGCGATATGGCGAAAAATGGTTTATTCGTCTATAAAGGTCGTTCAGTGGCTTCGCAGCCTGCATTCTTATCAGGTGAATGTGCAATCTTCATGGGTTCTTCAGGCTTTTATTCAGGTTTGAAACGTGATGCTAAGTTTGATTTTGCAGAAACAACACTGCCTTATTATGATGATGTTGAAGGTGCACCACAAAATACAGTGATCGGCGGTGCTAGCTTGTGGGTATTAAACGGCAAGCCAGCTGAAAACTATAAAGGCGTGGCAAAATTCTTTGAATTCATTTCAGAACCACAAAGAGCAGCCAATAGCCACATGAGAACAGGTTATTTGCCAATCACTAAGGAAGCTTTTGAGATCACAGAAAAATCTGGTTACTACAACGAAAATCCAGGTGCGGATGTTCCAGTACAACAGATGATTCGTGATACAACAGATAATACGCGCGGTTTACGTTTAGGGAATATGTTACAAATTCGTACAATCGTAGATGAAGAGACAGAGCAAGTTTGGACAGGGCAAAAAACGCCAAAAGATGCATTAGATAGCGCAGTAGAGCGCGGTAATGCGTTACTGAAGCGTTTTGAACGTGTCAACAATAAATAGCATTGATTGAGAAGTGAGGAGTTTAAAACTCTTCACTTCTTTTTTATCTGTTTTTAAATCAAAGGCTGTTTTATGAAATTATACTTTAAACATTATCGAGTATTGCCGTGGCTGCTTATTCTGCCGCAGTTAGCAATCATCGCAATATTTTTCTACTGGCCAGCAGGACAAGCGCTGGTGCAAAGCTTCCAAATGGAAGATATTTTTGGTACAGCCCGCGAATGGGTTGGTTTAGAGAACTTTAAGGTTCTCTTTGCAGATAAAACTTATAAAGAATCCATTTATACCACAATGTATTTCTCATTTTGGGTGACATTATTGGGTTTGGGTTTATCACTGTTTTTAGCATTCTTTATGCAAAAAGTGGTGCGAGCATCTCTTTTTTACCGCACAGCATTAATTTTACCGTATGCTGTTTCACCAATCATTGTGGGCGTATTGTGGACATTCATGTTCGCGCCATCTTTCGGGATTGTCTCTTATTGGTTAGGGCAAATGGGGATTACATGGAATCACCAGTTGAATTCTGATCAAGCAATGTGGCTTGTGATCATTGCATCCATTTGGAAGCAAATTTCCTACAACTTCTTATTCTTCTTCGCGGGCTTGCAAGCGATTCCAAAATCATTAATGGAAGCCGCGGCAATTGATGGCGCTGGCCCTTGGCGTAGATTCTTTTCGATTCAATTTCCATTATTGTGGCCAACAACATTCTTCTTATGTGTAATTAATGTTGTGTATGTATTCTTCGATACATTTGCAATCATTGATGCCTTAACGCAAGGCGGGCCAGGAAAATCAACATCGACATTGGTCTATCGTATTTACTTCGATGGATTTAAAGCGATGGATTATGGTGGTTCTGCTGCACAATCAGTTGTATTGATGGGCTTTGTATTATTGCTGACGATCGTTCAGTTCCGTTTCATTGATCGTAAGGGGAATCAATAATGATAGAGAATCGTCCTGGGTTAAAATTTTTATCCCATTTTTGTTTAATCGTGGCTGTATTACTTGTGTGTTTTCCGATCTATTTGGCGTTTGTAGCATCCACACAAACGGCGCAAGAAGTTGTGAATGTGCCATTGTCGTTGGTGCCAGGTGATCAATTTTGGGCAAATTACTCCAAAGCATTGTCAGGCGGAGAAGGTACATCTATTTCCGCAGCGCGCATGTTGTGGGTCACAATTGTGATGACATTGATCATTGCGATTGGCAAGATTGCGATCTCATTGTTATCGGCATTTGCGATTGTGTATTTTAGATTTCCATTTCGTACATTGCTATTTTGGATCATCTTCATCACATTAATGTTGCCTGTGGAAGTTCGTATTATTCCAACATTTGATGTTGTAGCGAATTTAAAAATGTTAAATAGCTATGCAGGTTTGACGATTCCGCTCATTGCATCTGCAACCGCAACATTCTTATTTAGGCAGTTTTTTAAAACTGTGCCAGATGAATTATTGGAAGCTGCGCGCATCGATGGCGCTGGTGCATTACGATTCTTCAAAGATATTTTATTACCGTTGTCGATCCCAACAGTTGCCTCATTGTTTGTGATTCAATTCATCTACGGTTGGAACCAATATTTATGGCCGTTATTGATGGCGACAAAAGAGAATATGTTCCCGCTTGCAGTTGGTTTACGCCAAATGATGGGCAACGGCGATGTTGCAGTGGATTGGAACATCGTGATGGCAACAGTTGTATTGATGTTGATCCCACCAATGTTAGTCATCTTATTGATGCAAAAATGGTTGGTGAAAGGCTTGATTGACAGCGAGAAATAGACAAAGGAAACACAAAATTATGGCAACAGTTCAGTTAAAAAACATTACAAAACATTATGGTACAGCAAGAAGGCCTGGGCCTTTGATCCTAAAAGGGATTGATATTGATATTAAAGATGGCGAGTTCATCGTTGTGGTTGGGCCATCAGGTTGCGGTAAATCTACTTTGCTTCGTGTGATTGCGGGCTTAGAAACAAGCTCAGGCGGAGAGATTCACATCGGTGATAAAGATGTAACAAAGCTTGAGCCTGCGCAACGTGATATTGCGATGGTTTTCCAAAATTATGCATTGTATCCGCATATGTCAGTTCGTGAAAATATGGCTTATGGTGTGAAATTAGCTAAAATGCCAAAAGATGAAATTGAGCGCCGCATTCAAGATACTGCAAAAATGCTCGATATCGCACAACATTTGGATAAAAAACCGAATCAATTATCAGGCGGACAAAGACAGCGCGTTGCAATGGGGCGCGCAATCGTGCGTAAGCCAAAACTATTCTTATTCGATGAGCCTTTATCTAACTTGGATGCAAAATTAAGAACATCTACACGTTTAGAAATTCGCCGTCGTCATAATGAAATTGGTATCACATCTTTATATGTGACGCATGATCAAACAGAAGCAATGACATTGGCAGATCGTATTATTATCATGAATGGCGGTGTGGTTGAACAGTTTGCAACGCCAAGTGAAATTTTCCATTCGCCAGCATCCACATTCGTTGCGAACTTCATGGGTTCACCAGCGATGAACTTATTGGATGTTGTGGTTCGTGACGGTAAAGTTTGGCTAGGTGAAACAGAGTTGAAAGGTATACCACTGCCAGAATCTATTCATAACAGCGCACAACAAGAGTGGATTTTAGGGATTCGCCCTGAACACATTGTGATTGTGCCTGAAAGTACAGATAATAGCTGGGATGTCACTTTGTCATTGGCAGAAACATTAGGCTCAGAACAATTGTTATATACGAATTTGGGCAAAATTTCTTTGACGATTCGCACAGAGGATTCGCGTTATTCTGAGAACAAATATCACAGAGATCAAACCTTCCATATAGAGCCAAAATTGGAAGAGTTATTATGGTTCGATCCAACGACACAAAAACGTATTTAGGCAATCGTTCAGCGAAAGGAGCTAACATGTCAATTTATCCTTATCCCAACTTGATCGCGCATCGTGGTGCAGGTAAAGATGCACCTGAAAATTCATTAGCAGCCTTTAGATTGGGCGCAGCGAATGGTTATACGATGTTTGAGTGCGATGTGAAATTATCAAAAGATAAAGAATTGTTCTTGCATCATGATGATGATTTAGTGCGAACGACGAATGGGGAAGGATTAGCTAAGCATCAAAATTGGGCTGCATTGTCTAAATTAGATGCTGGCAGTTGGCATTCTGCTCATTATGCGGGTGAATCATTGGCACGGTTTGAGCAATTGGTGGATTTTGTGATCGCCAATAAATTTCAGTTGGATGTGGAAATTAAGCCAAATCCAGATGAAGCTTATGAAACAGGCGTTGCCGTTGCTAAGTTTTTAGAAGCAAAGCAGCATTTTGGTACAGGTGCTTATCCATTTTTATTATCATCATTTCAACCTGAATCGTTGAAAGGTGCAATGGATGCAGTGCCTGCCATTCCGCGCGCTTTATTGGTGGATGATTGGGAAAATGACATCGAAAAGTTTTTCCAAATTATGGATGATGTAGATTGCATTGGTATTATCACGAATTACAAAATCTTAACGGAAGAGATTGTAGAGCGTTGCCATCAATCAGGGCGCTTTGTGATGATCTATACAGCCAATGAACCTGAAGATATCAAACATCTATTTGAAATCGGCGTGGATTCTGTGATTACAGATAATATGAAGGTTTTGAAGGATTATACAAGATAGTCTTACAGGCTCAAAACAACTTCTAATCAAAAGAGCATCTATCTATTGTAGTTAGATGCTTTTTGCATCAATTAATTTTATTTTTAATTTTAAAAGATTATATAATTATTTGCGTTAATATTTTATATAAAACAATAGGATTATAATGGAAAATCAAAAAGTTTGGCGCCTTTCATGGGTTTCATATGTAAAAACTTTACTATTTTTGCCTGTAGGAACATTTTTTATTTCATTGATTTTAATGATTGTCTTTGGTATCGGTATGGAAATTTTCTCTAGCTTTGCATCTTTAGAAACAAAAGAGATGCTAGATGCTGTACCTTCTAAATTGGGGGTGACTGATTGGCAGTTACTTGGTTATATTGCCCTCACGATATGGGGAGGGGTTATATTGTTTTTTGGGAGTTTAACTTTTTTAAATAATCTTAGTATTAAGCTTTATTACGATGAAGATGGCGTTTGGCTTTACTCAGGTATTTTTCCATGGAATAAAGGGAGTAATGGTATTAAGTGGCGTGACTTAGATACTGCGCTCTATACAACAGGCTTTACAAGTTGGGCGCTACGATCATATCGAATCATACTTTCTCATCGTTTTACTAAGGATGCTGAGATTATTCTTAAAGATATAAAAAATGGTGATGTTTTTGTTAAGGAAGTGAATGAACTACATCGACAATATGCTGAACAAAATAGAATAGAAGATTAAGCGTAATTATGATGCAACAAAAAGCTTTGGTGAAATTCGCCAAAGTTTTTTACTGATGCTTATTAAGTTTTAAGCCTTGCTATATTGATAGATTTTTGATTAAGGCATTAAAAATTTATGATATGTCGAAGAGAGTGACGGATTATTGTATTGATTTGTCAAATAAACCTATTTAATACAATATGAATTTGGTAATATCTCTGCTGTGTATACTATAGTATTAATGTTGATTTATGTTTTATTACTACGGAAGAAAAAAGCAGTTAGCTCGCTACTATCCAAAACCAAATTATCAAACAATTATTGAACCATTTGCTGGATCAGCAGCATATTCGCTATTTGGTGATAACTGGAAAAAGAATATAATTTTAATTGAAAAAGATCAGCGTATATTTGACATATGGGACTGGTTAATCAATGAAGCTACGGTAGCTGAAATATCTAAAATGCCTTTATTGAAAGTGGGAGAAAAAAGTTCTGAATTTTTACATATTATTCATGCGGCTACAAAAATGGCATTTAAATATAAAACCATTAAAACAACGGCAGTTCTTGCAAGAAACTGGGAAATTAGTCTCAGAGTAATGAAAGAAAATTTATATAAAATTAAACATTGGCAAATCTATAATCGAGACTATAAGGATTTTGAAAACATAGAAGCCACTTGGTTTATTGATCCTCCATATAAGGGAGAGCCAGGATTAGGTTATGGTCACAGTAGTAAAGATATAGATTATGGTGCATTGGCAGAATGGGCTTTAACTCGTCGAGGTGAAATAATATGCTGTGAAGGAATTAATGGAGACTATTTACCTTTTGTTTCATTAACTGAGCTGAGTGGAGTAGCAGGAAAAACGAGTCTTGAAAAAATATATTATCGAAGTGAGAAAAAAAATATACTTTTTCAAGAGGTTCAGCTTAATCTTTTATAGAAAATTTTAGAATTTTTTGATATTTTTCAATGAAAATCGGATCTTCTAATAGAACTATCCAGCCTTGTCCCATTTTCATTTTGCCTGAGCTTTTCATTCCTGAAACTTTTGTATTTCTACCTGTTGTTCCACTGATTGCACCCCAATCATTTTCGATCAAATTGTCAGAGTAAAATACGCCCGTAATTAGAGGGTAATTAAACGCATTATTTCTATTATAAAAATCCCATACTATACCCATTAGTTCAGCAACATCTCTATGATGTGCTTGCCAAACAATGTGTTCTAAGACTGAGATTCTAGTACTACCAGCTCTTAAATTTTGACCTTGTGTTATATTACCAATAGTGCACTTTATTTCTAAGCCTTCTGGATAGTTTCTAAGCTCAGATTCCTTGGCAGTTAAAGCTTTTTTAGGAACAATGTCAGGATGCCCTTTTTCTATTGGATTGACAATGGAGCCTGTACATAATTTTGATAGTTCATTACAGAAAAAGCCTCCTATAATCGCACTAGTTGTTTTATAATCAATATTCATAAATATATTATGAGGTAACTGTTGTAATAAATTGTTAGTATTTATTACAGCATTTAGTACATCTTTTCCATTAACAACAAAACCTTTATTTATGAAAAACTGATCATTATATCTATACATTCATATTTTCTTCTAAAGTGGAAATAAACTGAGTAAGTGAAATTTCTAGAGCTTTAGTAATTTTGAATATGCTTAATAATGTAGGGATCTTCAATCCTCTCTCTATTTGGCTGATAAAAGTTCGATGTAAACCAGCTCGAAATGCCAATTCTTCTTGAGATATTCCTGATAGTTCTCTATAAAAAATTAATGTTTTTGCAGTAGCAAGTTTTATATTCATTGAATTAATATACCTAGATTTTCTTTGTAAATGGTATATGTAATGAATACTATTTATCTACATACTATAGTATTCATTATGGTGTTTTCATTATATTTATTGGTTACATTGGGTCTGTTTTTGGATTGTAAAAAAAGCTTTGGTGAAATTCACCAAAGCTTTTTTGTTATGTGTTGATTAAGCAGTTTTATACAGTTGGTACGCCCAATGCTTCAGCTTCATCATTTGTATTGTGTTCGGCAACTTCTTCAGTTTTCTTAATTCTGAAAGGTGCCACAACTAAGATTGCGATCAATAACAAACCTAAGTAGCCGATCAATGGATAGAAGTAAGCAACTAAGCCTGTGAAACCTACGAAGCTTGCAATGAAGCCAACTGCGCCTGTACCGATTGCGAATATGAATGAACGCTTAGTTTGCATTACAGTGAAACGAGCAACGAAAGCATAGTACATCGCAACGCCTGTGTTATAGATCATGCCGAATAATACAACAGTCATCATAATGCCTAAAACTGGAGAAATGTCTTGGATGATTTTCAATAATGGCAAGCCTACATCTTTAACATCTTTGATGTTTAAGAAGATTGCAAAGTGCGCGATCATAATTAACACGCCAATGCCTAAACCACCCAATAATCCACCCCATTTTGCAATGTTTTCATTTTTTTCGCTGCCGCCCATGACTAAGGACATGCCAGCGCCAACGGCCACGTTAAAGGATACATAGTTAATCGCTGAAATGAACCAGTTAGGTAATGAGCTTTGTACTGATGTTGCGATTGGTTCCAATTCAGTGATTGTCGCATGTGTTGTGAATAAGCTATAAGTGCAGATGATTGCTAAAGCGATGATTAAGAATGGTGTGATTGCTGCGATCAGGGCGATTACACGTTGAATCGGCAATAATACTGTTGAAACGACTAATACCGTCATGATTAAGCTGCCGATCCAATTTGGTAAGCCATATTGTTGATTCAACATGCTACCTGCGCCTGCAACCATGACAACGCCAACACCAAACAAAGTGAAGATAATGATGTAATCAACGGCAACGCCCATGAATTTACCGCTTAATTTATAGATCGCTTCATCATGTGATTGTGCTTTTAAACGGCTGCCCATTTGCATGAGCATCATACCTAAATATGCAAACAGTCCTGTGGAGACAACAACGCCAATCGTTCCCCAAGTTCCAAAGCTTGTGAAATATTGTAATATTTCATTACCAGATGCAAAGCCTGCACCCACAATTACGCCAATAAAGGCAAATGCCATTTGTATAACTTTATACACGATTCCTCTCCTTGCTGATTTTCCCATTTTTTGGGAATTGTAGTAATTTTGTAGTTACTATATAAATCATATTTCGGAAGAAAAAACAAATTTATGAGATTAAAATCTAATGAATAAAATTAGAGTTCTAATTAACTTATTGAAAATGATAAATTATTGTTTTTATAAAATACTCTGTTATGAGAAAAGTTTTAAAAATAGATAGATCATTTTTTCTCATCTAAATTGTGGATTTGTCGATAGCGATCTGGTGTTGTTCCAGATAATGCTTGAAACATTGCAATAAAGCTAGAGGCAGAGCGATATCCTACTTTAAATGCAATCTCTTCAATGGTTTCGCCTTGCTCTAATAGTGCAATGCCATGAATGAATCGCAAGCGTTGGCACCATTCATTGAAGCTCATGCCGAGTTCTTTGCGAAAATAGCGTGCCAAAGTTCGTTCTGTGGTGAATACTTTGTCTGCCCATGCTTTTAACGTTAATCGATTGGCGGGATCTTTTTCTAAAGTTTGCAAGATGGGCTGAAGTAAACGATGCTGGGAGGTTGGAAGATAAGTATGTGCCACCATTGAATTTTGTAGTTCATCGATCAAAACTAACGCTTTTCGGTAATCTTGCTCTGTTGAGAGTGCTAAAGGTGATTTTTCAAAGAAATTATCAATGATGCTAATAGCGATATTGCTCAATTGCAATAAAGAAGGTGTTTGAGAGAGTTTCGCTGCTGCTTCAGCACAGATGTTAATAGAACGGAAACGAGCAGGGAGATGATTAATGCAAGAATGCAGATAATTGGGCGGAATCCAGATGGCAAAACCTAAGGGAGCAATGAATCGTTCATGCTCAATATCTAAAGCAACAACGCCATATTTCACCAGAATGATTTGCCCCCAATCATGGCGATGTGGCTGGAATTCTGTCGCTTCATTCACGCTCTCGTGAGATAGCAGTATGATTTGATCAGGATTAAAGGTTAGATCTTGATAAGATCGCTTTTTTATCATGAATGAGTTGCCTTTATTGCAAAATGTCAGAATAACGAATTTAAATGTCCGATTATCATTATATATTTAATATAGGACAATTTATACTAGCGCACCATTGAACAAGTTCTCATATCAATGAGTTTTGTAAAGGTGGGTTGTATGAATTTTATGGCGATGTTGTATCCATTGATGGCCGTTTTGATTTGGGCTATGAATGCGGTTGTGAATAAATTGTCTGCGGGCGTGATAGAGCCTGAAGCTATTTCGTTTTATCGTTGGTTGTTGGCTTTTATTATTTTGACGCCGTTTTGTCTGCGTCAATCCATTAAAAATTGGGCAGAGATTCGTCCTTTGTTACCTAAATTCGCATTTTTAGGTTTTCTTGGAATGGCGCTATATCAGTGTTTGGCGTATTACGCTGCTTATACAATTTCCGCGACAATGATCGGGATTTTTCTATCTTTAACGCCATTATTGACGATTTTATTAAGTTTTATCATTTTACGTTCACCATTAACGGTCGGATTGGTTGTGGGCAGTATTTTGTCTTTTTCTGGGATCACTTGGCTCATCAGCGCGGGTAATCCTTTAGTGATTCTAGAAAGCGGCATTGGCAAAGGTGAATTAATGATGATCATTGCAGCTTCTGCTTATGCACTTTATGGCGTGTTAACCATGAAGTGGAAAATTCAAGTTTCTATTTGGCAATCGTTGTACTGGCAAGCCATCTTTGGTGTGATCATTTTAATTCCATTGTTTATGATCACTAAAGATGCAACGATTACCAGCAATAATGTGGGGCTGATTCTTTTTGCCGGGATACCAGCCTCCATTATTGCACCCTTTTTGTGGTTGCAAGGCGTGGCGCGTTTAGGTGCAAGTAAAACATCTCTGTTTATGAACTTATCGCCACTATTTACAGCCATTATTTCGATTCTGTTTTTAAACGAATCGTTAGAAACCTATCACATTGTTGGGGGAATTGTTTCGCTAACAGGCGTGATCATCGCACAACGTGTGAATACCAAGATACAGTTCAAACATAAAATGAAAGCTCGATGAAATAACGGTTAAGTTTTTAAAAGTTATAGAAGTGCCAATAAAGTCATCTCTGTTAATTCATTGATGGCTTTATATTTTTGTTAATTTAAAAATATATTTCCCATTAGGGATTGAGTTTTTGAAAGATATGTCGCTATGATGAGGGTTCGATCAAAAAAAGTTTAGGAAAATATTATATGTCGACAACCATGAGTCAAGAAGCATCTGGGGCGCCTTCGGCTCGCCCTTTGAATAAAGAAGATTATAAAACCTTAGGTTTATCATCATTAGGCGGAACACTAGAATTTTACGATTTCGTCATTTACGCACTGTACATTGAAACTGTGGTGAAAAAGCTGTTTTTACCAGCAGATCTATTGGGTACAGTTTGGGGCGATGTTTATGCTTGGGGCGGTTTTGCCGCGGGTTATATTGCACGTCCAATTGGCGGCATTATTATGGCGCACTTTGGTGATATTCTTGGGCGCAAAAAAATGTTTACATTGAGCGTTGCGATGATGGCGCTGCCAACATTTGTGATTGGTGTGATGCCAACTTACGAAAGCATTGGTTTATTAGCACCAGTATTATTGATTGTCATGCGTATGTTCCAAGGTGCAGCAATTGGTGGCGAAATGCCAGGTGCTTGGGTGTTTATTGCAGAACATACACCAAAAAATCGTTATGGTTTGGGTATTGGCGTATTAACAAGTGGTATCACAGGCGGTATTTTATTAGGTTTCCTAGTCTCTATCTTGATCGATCTGACTTTTACTAAAGAAGAAATTTTGAGCTACGCTTGGAGAATTCCATTCATTGCAGGTGGTTTATTTGGTGTCATCTCTGTTTATTTACGTCGTTATTTGTCGGAAACGCCAATTTTCCAGGAGATGGCAGAACGTAAAGAGTTATCGAAAGAAATCCCTGTTGTAACAGTCATGAAAAAACACAAATGGGCTTGTACGATTGTGACATTGATGACATGGTCATTGTCCACAACTGTTATGGTGGGCATTTTGATCACACCTGTGAAAATTTTGGGTGGCATGTATAAATTATCTGAGTTAGATTTCCGTATAGCGGGTTGCATCATGGCGTTGATGTTGACGCTAGGTTGTATCTTGTTTGGTTGGTTAGAAGATGTGATTAAAACACGCTTAACCGCATTGATTGCTTGGGGCGGTTTGGCCGTTACATCATTCTTGTTCTATGGCATGTTAATGCAAAACCCAGAGCTTAATACAATCTATGTTATGGCTGGTGTGATGGGTTTATTTACAGGTGCAATTGCGATTACGCCAATCATTGGTACACGCGCATTCCCAGCTAAAATCCGTTACTCAGGTTTATCATTCTCTTATAACTTGGCATATGCTGCATTCAGTGCAATTACGCCAGCATTGACCATTTGGTTATTGGAGAAAACGCCATTGGGTGCGGCTTGGTACATTGGTGGCGTTGCAATTTTAGCCGTTATTGTTGCTTGGATTCCACTCTCATACAAAGGATGTCAAGAGTCATAATCAAGTTTTGTTAGGATGGCAAATAATTGTTTTTATTAATTTATAAGGATTAACTTAATTATTTTAATAGCCACATTATTTGCTATTTCTCATTTAAACTGACGTTATTGACATACTTAAACTGAGAGGAAAAGTATCATGAGTGATCAAAAGAAAGTGCCTGTAATGGTATTGGCAATTGGTGGCAATGCGTTGATTGAAGACAATAATCACATTGATATGCAATCTCAACGAGCAGTTGCAGAGAAACTAGCGGTTGATGTTGTGAATTTAATTGAAACTGGTTGGCGTGTTGTATTAACTCATGGTAATGGTCCGCATGTTGGGATTCACTTAATTCAAGATGCAGCCGCAACAGATTTGCCACAATATCCTATGGATCATCATGTTTCTAGCACACAAGGTGAAATTGGCTATTTACTACAATCAGCCATTGGTAATGAGTTTAAGCGTCGTGGCATTAATAAGCCTGTTGTTTCTGTGATCACTCAAGTGGAAGTGGATCCGAAAGATCCTGCATTTGCAACGCCAGATAAGCCAGTGGGCGTATTTATGGATGAAGCAACAGCAAAAGATCGTGCAGATAACGAAGGTTGGATTGTTGTAGAAGATTCAGGTCGTGGTTGGCGTCGCGTTGTGGCTTCACCATCGCCAAAGTCTATCGTTGAATTGGATGTGATTAAAAGTTTAGTGGCAGCGGATGCTTTAGTCATCGCTTGTGGTGGTGGTGGCATTCCTGTGCAGCGTAATGCAGATAATACTGTGAGCGGCATTGAATCAGTGATTGATAAGGATCGAGTCTCTTCTTTATTGGCGGCAGATTTACAAGCAGACGTTTATTTAATTCCAACAGGCGTTGAACAAATTGCTGTGAACTTTGGTAAGCCGAATCAAGAATGGCTATCTGAATTATCAGTAGCTGATGCTGAAAAATACAAAGCTGAAGGGCAATTCCCAGCAGGCAGTATGTTGCCAAAGGTTGAATCATTGTTGGATTATATCGAAGCTTGCCCGAATGGTGTTGGTATTGTGACAAAGCTTGAATCGATGGCAGATGCATTGAAAGGTACAAAAGGCACGAGAATTCACCAGTAAAGTCAATACAAAATATGTGTGATAAAAAGGCGGTTAACCGCCTTTTTTTATGGGTGTGCGTATGATATACATGTTGCATGCAAAAGCATTTATTTGTTAGATTTATTTAACAAAAATAGATAAAAATATCCAGTCAATGGGTGAAGAGGAATGGAGAAAATGAGTCGTTTATATTTACCAACAACGCATACAATGCGGTGTTTTCAAGTATCCGCTAAGCACTTAAGTTTTACTTTGGCTGCTGCGGAATTGAATCTGACACAGAGCGCCATCAGTAAGCAAGTCGCTTTATTAGAAAGTAGCCTACAAGTGCAGTTATTTGTACGCAACCGACAGAAACTAGAATTATCACCAGCTGGCAGCACGTACCTTGGTCATGTGAATACAATTTTGCGCAAGATCGAAGAGACATCAAAAGAGATGTTATCTTACGGTGTGTTTGAAGATGTGATTCGTATTGCATCGCACCCTTCATTATGTTCAGCGTGGCTTGTGAAAGCATTGAAGGGTTTTACGGCGCATTATGGTGATGTGCAGCTCTCTTTCTATGAACAAATGTTACCTTATGATCCCGTTGAAGTGGATGTAGATGTGGCATTTGTTTATGGTTATGGCGGTTGGCATGGAATGGAAGCCGTAGAGCTTTTCAATGAGGAGATGATTCCTGTATGTCATCCTGAAATTTTAGCTAAGAATGCTGGTAATCCTGAGATTGATATCTATTTCAATACGAGATTGATTGAATGTCGTTCTCGTTTAAATACTTGGGATCAGTTTTTTGAGCGTTTCCATCAAATTTATCCTGATGGTTATCGTTCTTTATTATTTGAGCGTTGGTCATCATGTATTAGCGCAGCAAAAACGGGCTGTGGTTTGGCATTGGTGCCAAAAATTCTTGTGGAAGCAGATTTGCAAAATGGCTGTTTAGTGCCAGCATCTTCTCATCGTTTAACAGGCGTTGGCTCATATTATATGGCGTATTTAAAAAGCCATTCATTGGAGCCGAAAGTTAAGATCATTCGTGAATGGATTTTGAATTATCTAGGTAAAGATCTGAAGTATTTACCTGAAGAATCATAATGTTTATCTTTTAATATGATCTATTCTAATTTTTTATGATCTTCTCACCACGAGCGAGAAGATCGATATTCAGCAAGTGCTTATAAGCTGATTTAACGAATCACTTTTAAGCATTGGCCTAAATGGTACATTGTAAATCCCGATTCCATGAAGAGGGATTTCATTTGTGAATAGTTGCATTTTGATTGATCGACAGAAGAGAAGAATGGCAATGGAATTGGCGCCACTTCTTGATCAGTTAAATGGTCAGCAAATAATTTCCCAATCAATGTGCCTGTTGTAATACCGCGACCATTGTAACCAATTGCAGCAATTAATCCTGGTGCGGGTTCAAAGATTTTTGGCGTATGATTATCCGTGAAACCAATGCGGCCACACCAACTGTATTCCCAATTCATTTGGGTGCCCAATTGTGGAAAGTAATGCTGTTGAATGCGATCTGCCCAGGCTTTTAAATACCAAACAGGCTTGTTGATACCTTTACCCATACTGCCTAAAATCAATCGTCCATCTTTATCTAAACGAATACTACTCAATACTAAGCGTGTATCCCATGAGCCTTGTTTATAAGGTAAAACAGTGGTGCCAGCTTCGCCCATTGGTTCCGAAGCAACTTGATAATAGTAACCGCTGTAAACCGCTTGACGATATTCTGATAATTCTCCTTCTGCATATGCATTGGTCGCGATGATCACTTTCTCAGCGCGTACAGTATGATCCAAGGCTGTCGCAACCCATTCACCAGGTTTTTCACAATTCACAGAATCAACAGGTGAATGTTCAAAGATCTTTACGCCCAATTTAGCTGCAGTTTTCGCTAAGCCTGTTGCATAAGCAAAAGGATTCACAGTGCCAGCACGATGATCTAATAATGCTGCAGGAATTTTTTTACTGCCTGAATATTCCTCCATGCGAGTGCCTGTTAATAATTCAACAGGAGCGCCACGGCGAGTCAATTGCTCATAACGATCTTGTAGTTCAGGCACGCCTTTTTCGCTGTGTGCCATATGCAATGTTCCGACTTCTTGCTGTTGTGCATCGATGCCATATTTATTGATGATGGAAAATACCAGTTTTGGTGCATCGCCCAATGCAGTGACTAAGTTTTCACCCATCTCTTTACCTAAAATATCCACCATGAAATCAGGCTTGTTCCAAGTGCCTGCATTCACCAAGCCAACGTTACGACCACTGCCGCCATAAGCTACATGTTGAGCTTCTAAAATGATGACGGATTTGCCTTGTTCCGCCAAGTGAATCGCTGCGGATAATCCTGTAAAACCAGCACCAATGATGCAAACATCTGCTGTTTCATTATTTTGTAGCACAGGAAAAGAGACTTTATCCTCAACTAGTGTATGCCATAAGTTTTCATATTTAAATGTGTTGTGAGCGGTTGCCATAGTTAATTCCTAATCAATGTTTGAAGATTTTCAATCAAAGCATCATCAATGGTGAGAACGCCAGCCTGCTGATTATGTGCTCGTGCATCAAATCTACGTTCTGACGGTAGACGAACACCTGCATGTTTAAATTGATTGAGATAATCTTCCGCGCGTTGTTGTGCGCTGTCTAAATCTGTATCGAGAATCATTTCTGGATCAATTGCAATGATTAACTCACCGCCATAAGGTAATGCCGCACCATCTTTAGCCGCATTTTGTGATTCTTGGCTTGTCAGATCATTGATTAAAGGTCCTGCCATTAATTCGATCATGGTGGAGATTGCAGTACCTTTATGACCACCGAATGCGAGCATTGCGCCTTGCAATGCTGCTTGTGGATCATTGGTGGGTTTGCCATTGGCATCGATCGCTACATGATCTGGTAAAGGTGTATTATTGCGCGCGTGCAATTGAATTTCACCGCGTGCTGTTGCACTGGTTGCAAAATCAAATAAGTATGGTCGCTCAGCATTTTGTCGTGGCCAAGCAAATGCAAAAGGATTTGTGCCTAATAAAGGTACTGATCCACCATGTGGTGCAACCCAAGCATGGCTTGTCGTCATGGCTAAGCCGACAAGATTATGTTTTGTGAGGGCTTCCAATTCCACCCACAGGGCAGAGAAGTGAATGCAACGATTGATGGCAAGTAGTGCAATGCCGAAATCTTTAGCGCGTTCAATCAACAATGGAATCCCAATCTGATGACCGTATTGTGCGGCCGCCATTTGGCAGTCAATGCGAATGATGGCGCCTTTATTTTTGGTGATATTAGGAATCGCAGTGGGATTGAGCATCCCTTTATCGAGATTTTTGATCAGTTCAAGCAAGCGCCAAACGCCATGTGAATGACATTCTGATATTTGTGCTGTGATGAGATTTTGAGTAATAGCATTGCGTTGTGGTTGTGAAAAGCCTCTACTATCTAAAATTTTTTCGACCAGCGTCTGTAGTTGATTAATAGAGATTTGCATTCTCTCCTCCTAGAGGATGATGTCATCATCCTATTGTTTCCTCGGTAGTTCATAATCTTTTTGGCTATTTTGATAGCTCTTTAATATTGAGTTCAACAGGAAAGAGAGATGTTTTTAGGGGATAAACTCTCTTTCCTGTTGTGGTTGAAGATTTACATTAATCGAATTTAACGCCTTGTGCCAGCGGTAATTCACGTGAATAGTTGATAGTATTAGTTTGGCGGCGCATATAGCCTTTCCAAGAATCTGAGCCCGATTCACGGCCGCCGCCCGTTTCTTTTTCACCGCCAAATGCACCACCAATTTCAGCGCCACTTGTGCCGATGTTCACGTTTGCAATACCGCAATCACTGCCCGCCGCAGATTGGAAGAATTCAGCTTCTCTCACATCATTTGTGAAGATACACGATGATAATCCTTGTGGCACATCATTGTTCATTGCCATTGCATCTGCAAAGTTTTCATATTCCATGACATAAAGGATTGGTGCGAATGTTTCTGTTTCCACCACTTCATTTTGTTCTTTCATTTCAACGATTGCAGGTTTTACATAGTATGCATTGGGCATTTCATCTGCTAATACACGCTCGCCACCATGAACAACGCCACCAGAAGCTTTTGCTCTTGCCAATGCTGATTGCATTGCATCAAATGAATCTTTGTCGATTAATGGGCCTACTAAATTGTTAGTATCTCTTGGGGAGCCTACAGGAACAGTGTTGTAAGATGCTTTTAAGCGTTCTAATACTTGTGCTTTGACTGATTTATGAATGATCAAGCGACGAAGTGTTGTACAACGTTGACCTGCTGTACCAACAGCGCTGAATAGGATCGCGCGAACTGCCAATTCTAGGTCCGCTGATTCTGTTAGGATCATTGCATTGTTACCGCCCAATTCAAGGATAGAGCGACCAAAACGTGCTGCAACTTTAGGGCCAATTTCACGCCCCATTCTTGTACTGCCTGTTGCACTGACTAATGGAACTTTATGATTTTCAACAATTGCATTACCACAGTCACGCGCGCCCATGACTAATTGAGACAAATTTTTCGGTGCTGAGCCAAAACGAGCAGCCGCCTTTTCAAACACTGCTTGGCAAGCTAATGCTGTTAAAGGTGTTTTTTCTGATGGTTTCCAAACCACAGAGTTGCCACAGATCAATGCTAATGCTGTATTCCATGACCAAACAGCCATCGGGAAGTTAAATGCTGTGATGACGCCAACAACACCTAAAGGATGCCATGTTTCACGCATGTGATGGCCAGGGCGCTCTGATGCGATTGTCAAACCATATAATTGGCGAGATAAACCGACTGCAAAGTCACAGATGTCGATCATCTCTTGAACTTCACCCAATGCTTCCGATTGGATTTTACCTGCTTCTAAAGTAATCACAGCAGCGAGATCTTCCTTGTGTTCACGCAAGACTTCACCTAACACACGGACTAATTCTCCGCGAATTGGCGCTGGCATTGTGCGCCATTCCAAAAAGGCATCATGTGCATCATCGACGATTTTGTTTGTTGCTGCTTCATCAATGAATTGAAGTTTTGCGATAACAGAGCCATCTAATGGACTGTGAACTTCATGTGTGCCACCGTTTAATACGGCATCTGAAATGCCTAACTTGTTTAATACTTTTGTTGAAATTTCCATTTTCAAATTTTCCTTTGTTGCGTAGAAGATGGCTTGATCCTACATTGTGGCTACTTATTTCCGCAAACGAACTAAATGCACAGAGTTATTCCTTTGAGGAATAATGAGAGTGTTTTAAATGTATATATTTGATTTTATTGTGCTAGGAAAATAATTCATAAACTTCTGAATTCATATCTTTTGACACTTTTGGTGAAGAAAAGTGATGATCGAACAACCTGATGTAGGTCAAAAGATTTATAAAATTCATCTAAAACAAATAATTAGAGTTGATTTTTTATATTTAGCAATTCTGATTAATGACGTGAACTCAAAAAATATCAGCAGTCAATCACTGTTGAGGAGGATAGGAATGAAGAAGCTTTTAGAGATATTAATTGTCGGCTTTGCGTATGCAAGTGTCGTTGTTGGTGCAGGTAATGCATCTGGAATGGAACCATTTTTTTATTACACATCTTTCGGGATAGATGGTACAGCAGGCGTTCTGTTAGCAACGATGTTATATGGTATTGTCGGTTATTTTGTGACAGGTTTAGGGCAACGATTACAGTCCAAAAATTATAAAGAAGCAGCATATTTAGTCGGTGGCAAAGTTGTGGGGCGCTTTGTAGATATTCTAATCATTATCATGATGTTGGGCACAGGTATTATCATGCTATCTGGTAGTGGTGCATTATTTCATCAACAATATGGTATGCCACTTTGGCAAGGTTCATTGATCATGACTTTGCTTGTGATTGGTACATTAATGTTGCGTTTGCGTAAAATTATTTTAGTGATTGGTATGATTACGCCTGTATTAATTGGCTTGTTATCCATCGTGATTTATCAAGGGCTATCCAATCAAACAGAATCATTTGCAGAGTTAAATAGTTATGTTGTCGCAGTTGGCGATACATTACCTGATACATTGCCCAATTGGTGGATGGCAGCATTGAATCACGTCACGATGATGACAGTTGCGGGTGTTGGTATGTCATTGGTCATCGGCGGTGAAGAGAAAGATCCAAAAGTGGCACGATTAGGCGGTGCTTTAGGCGGATTAATCATCGGAGGCGTTTTAACAATGGGGCATTTTGCATTGTTTGCACAAATCAAAACAATCGCACCAACCGTTGAAACATTGGCACAAATGCCATCATTACAGATCATGAATACATATGCACCAAACTTAAGTCCAATCCTAACTTTAGTCGCATTGGCAATGATTTACAGTACAGCTGTGAGCATGTTCTATGTATTCATCTCTCGTTACATTCCAATGGAAACATCTAAATCCCGCGTTGTTGTATTGGTGACATTGATTTTAGGTTATGGCATTAGTTTTGTTGGCTTTATCCAATTGATGGGTTATTTCTATCCTATTGCGGGTTATGTTGGCATTGTATTGATTGCTATGATCTTTTATGGTCCTTTCAAGATCAAAAAATTGGAGGATCAAGGCTCCCTTGCCAAAGTTGTGTATGGCTAACACATAACAATAAAGATCTTTGGCTGTTCCTTTTAAGCGGTGAAAACCGCTTTTTTTTGTGCAAAATAAAATTGTGATTGTCAAAAATCTGTCAAAAAAGCCTGATACGATCAAATGAGTTTCATTTCAAAGGAGTGACAACTATATGAAAGAGAAAACTATTAGTTTACCTGATATACCTCAACGCTCAATTTTGTTCATAGACATTGAAAACTGCCCCTCAAAGATCACGGAACTCATTTTAGAATTTAAAGAATATCATAAGGTTGTGATCTGCTACGCCAATACAGGCGTTAAAATTCCGCTAGATTGGCTCACTGTTTTAAGTGAATTTGTTATCCAAGGGCGATTGGAACTCGTTAAAATGAGTGATATTGCTAATAACTCCGCAGATTTTGGCATCACTTTCATGCTTGGCTGTTACTTTGAGCAATATGATCGTTTTGAAATTTATTCCAATGATAAAGATTTCGATGCGATTATTAACTTGGTGAATCGGGCACCTGATAAGAAAGCAAAGCGCGTAGGTACAACGCGCAGCGATAAAGAACTACAGTTTGATTCATTGCTCATTAAAATGTGTAAAATGCTCCATAAAATCGAGGATTGTTCACGTCCTGTGAAATTGGAAGGCTTACGAAATTCGATTCGTGCTCAGCTTAAAGCCCGTGATATGACGGATAGAGCGCGCGAACATTTAGTAACGCATGTGATCAGTCGAATGGAGTTTTTGGATGTTGTACACATCAAAAATCAAGGCAATATCGTGAAATATAATGCGAATCGTATGCAGGAATTTTTAGTGAAGATGGCTGCATAAAATCAATTCAAAGCCCTCAATGAGGGCTTTTGATCTTGTTATTTAGGGGTGTCTCTGTGAACTACTTTTATGTTGTTATATAAATTTTGACCATTCTCAGAAATGGCATAACGGTGGCTAACTTCTATATTTTTTACTTGTTTAAATTCATCTAAATTTATGAGAAATTCAGCTAGCTGAACACTATTTTGAGATATATCGATGTTACTTTCTGAAATTTCTGCTAATTTTTTGCCAATGCTTGTGATCTCAAATGTTGGTAATGAAATAGTATTTTCATAATCAGATACACAATACAGTATGTGGTTTTGTTCAGAGCCAAGACATATAAAGCTATTTTCCTTATTGTATACGTTCATTTGTGGAAGAGAGTTAGTGAGCTGAATCCCCATAGGTGCTTTAATTAAATTTAGAGATAAAAAATCATCGATAATATATTGAGGAATATCTGGGAAATTTTGGTGAGTATTGCTTTGGCTATACACAATGTATTTTATAAAGATATTATATTTTAATAAGTTAATAAAATACTTTAAATGCTCTGTTGACATCAATGATAATGCATTTAATGCCATATAGTTAATTGTATTAGGTGTTGAAATTTCTTTGGCTAAAATATTACCCCAAAGATTCTGTAATTCTTCTTCAGATGCTTCTTTAGCATAATTAGCCCACTTATTAAAGAAAGTTTGAGATACTGGTTCATCAGAAATTTGATCATCTGATAATTCATTTAGATACTCAATAGAATTTTGGAGGCTATTAGCTAAATTACTTTCTTGTTCGGTTTTGATTGCACTAAAGATGTTATTTTCAAATTTAGCTATTCCTGATTTTATCAAATTAGCATCATATTCATTTTGAGCATTGGTTAAGAGCTTAGATCTTTCGAGTTTGCTGAGTTGTTTGTTAAATATCAAATTGAATATTTTACTTGTTCCTTTTGATAACCACTCATCTCCTAAAGGCTTGCCTAATAAGTTTAAATTAATATCGACCATTTATTCTGCTCCTGTAAAAATATTTTTAAATAGTAGCCAATTTTTGTCCAAGTGATTTGATGAATGATATCTGTATCACAAGTTTCATCTAAAAAATCCCTCGTTAAACAGATAGCATCATAGAGATTTTGTTGATCTTGAATTCAATCAAAAACAAAATGTCTATCTGTTACATGGAGGATTTTCATGAAAAATACTTAAATCTCATAAGTAGAAGATTGATTAGTAATTAGGTTGAGATTGATATAACCATTTTTTATGATGTTTTCTTTTGTCAAGTCTAATTGTATTCCACTATTTTGCAGCTTGGTTTGTATAGCGGAAACTTGTGCCTGATTCAAGTGAATTTCTTTTTGATAATGAATTTCATTATTTTTATTTAAATTTTTTCGTACTGCCATGATTATCCCAATAAATACTTCTTCTACAGGATCATCTAATAAAGTTAAGCATTCTTCTAAAATAGTACGTTCTAATTCATGAGGGATAACAAACCATGTTGCATGTCCTCTTGATGTAGGATTGCCTTTATTGTCATCAAAACCATTCCAACGCATTCCTAGGGCTAAACTACCATTCCATAAGAAACTTGCTAAAGAAAATGAATGAGCCTGTCCATCGTATAATACTTTTAATTGGCTGATTTTACCTTTAGGTGACAATACTTCAGCGGGATTAACATAATTCATAATTCTAAACTCCTATGTATTTTATATGTATGTTGTATGTATAAAATATATGTTGATTTATATTTTTGGTCAAGTGGAATTATGAAAAAAGCCTATGGGTAAAGACTCATAGGCTATTTATTCTTGGTGTTGATGGTTTTATTTACTTGCCACAAACCCAATCGTCGTGCCTTTGGCTTGTTTCAAATCATTTTCCTTAACAAGCTGTGCGATGATCTCTTCAGGTTTTGTGATCACGCCCAATTTTGCTTGGCGGGCAGAAATTGCAAAGTCGCCAGGTGCTAGGCTCGTGAGTTTCTTAAAGCTCTCTTCCAATGCAGGATCAATCTCTTTAAAGCCCAAATAACGGCATTGCTCATTGAAGAGTAACCAAGATTGATCAGCTGTTAAGTAATTAAACTTCACTTTAAAGTCGAAACGGCGGAGCATTGCTTGATCCAAATGATCCATTAAGTTTGTGGTTGCGATGAAAATGCCTGAAAATTCTTCCATTTGTGTCAGCATTTCGTTCACCATTGTGACTTCATAATTCTGCTGAGCATGGCGACGATCACGTAAGAAACTATCCACTTCATCCATTAACAAGATTGCGCCTGTTGTATTGGCTTCATGGAATGCTTCAGCGATCTGTTTCTCAGTTTCACCCACATATTTATCCATCAAATCCGATACTTTTTTGATGAGCAAAGGCTTGTTGAGATAATCCGATAAGTAATGTGCAAACGCTGATTTACCAGTACCAGAAGCACCATATAAACAGATGCGTGCTTCATTGAATACTTTTAAGCGCTCTGCTAATAACGCTAAATTGTTGTCAGTATTTGTGAATGCAGGATTGTAAATTTCGCTTAAACCACCAATTTTTGCGATGCGAATCTCATCATTGCCTTGCGCTTTCAATGTGCCATTGATGATGGCAGCAGCAGCTTCATCGTAGCTTACATCCAATGATTTCTCGATGGTATTCAAAACTTTTGCTGTGCGATCAATGATAGCAGGCACTAAATCTTTCGATAATGCCAAAGCATTCAATGTATTTGGGCTAAGTGAACCTTTTAGAGAAGATTCAAGCATGGCTTTACGTTCTGACTTTGGTGGTGGCGCCAAATGGAATGTGAAATCGAAACGGCGAATAATGGCAGGATCAATTTCATAAGTATCGTTACAAATCCAAATGGTTGGAATTTTATTGGTTTCCAAAATATGGTTGAACCACGCTTTCGAGAAGTTTGGCAAACCTTCTGAGGAAGCATCAAAAAATACATCTTCGATTTCATCAAAAATGAGTAGAGATTTTTGGTTGCAGAAAAAGTTCTGCGCAGCCAAATAAGCATATAAACGCTGTTCGCCTTTTTCTACACCTTCACCTTGAATCGATTCTGAAACCACTTCATAAGCTGTCACTTTAAAGTGTTCAACTAAAACACGCGCCAATTCAGTTTTCCCTGTGCCAGGTTCGCCGTACACAAGAATATTGACACCTTTTTCGTTGTTATCTAAAGCATGTTGTAAATATGGCACTAACACAGATAATTCAGTTTTTAAGTAACCAAAATTGTGTAAAGTTAAATCTGTTGGCTTACTTTTGGAAACAACATCTTTCAAGATATTGTAAGGCGTTGTTTCATGTGAAAACATTGCCTCGATGAAGTTGCGTGATAATAAATCCACTTTGCCACGGAAGAAGAGAGAAGGGCCATGATGAACACGAACTAATCCTGTGCGTGCCAATGTGCCATCGGATGCAAATGCTGTACGAATCTCTTGCGGTGTTTTTTGTAAAAGGATTGCTAAAATTCGGTACATTTGATCTGAGCTGATGGCGCCTAAAAGATCTAATGCATTATTTAATAACGTTTCATTATAAGTGATCAATGTAAACTCAAGTAGATCACATTCCACGTCTGTAAGATCAATCAGGGTTTTGAGATTGTCTAAGTTATGGCGTAGATCAGCATTGTAAGGTGCTGCAAATAGTTCGGCATTTGCCAAAAGCTTTTCTTGCTGTTCACGCAAGGTATTTAAAATATCCGCGCGGTTCAATGGTGGCTTATGATTGATCCATTTTTCCAATGCAAGTGCTGTGGCTAGTTGATCATCGCTGAAAAAATCCTTATGGATAAACTCACGATGTCCGCCTAAATCTAAAATAATGGTTAGAATCCACGAATGCACTAATGGTGGTAATTGTTCGGAGTAATCCATAGTCGTGGAAGGAGTTGATTTTTTTGTCATGTAAAACTCAAGAAAATTTAATGAAGGCTAATGCGAAGAGCAAAAGCAGTAATTAATGGTGCGACAGCAAGTGCAATGAGATCAAGGGCTGCGAATACGGCATAGAAACCGATCACAGAATGTCCCTCTACGATGCGAAGCGTTGCTTGTACGCCGAAAATGAGAACGGGTAAGAATAGCGGTAATGCGATCACACTGAGCAATACGCCCGCGCGTTTTAATTGTAGTGTTAATGCGGTACAGATCGCACCGATGCAGCTTAAAACTGGTGTGCCAATGAGCAGAAGAAAGGTTGTTTCCAATGCTTGTGGGACTGAAAAATAGAGCATTAAGCCTAAAATAGGAGAAACAATAATGAGTGGAATGGCTGTTAAACACCAATGGGCAACGATTTTTGCAAAGACAACCACAACCAATGGCGAGCCTGAAATCATTAATTGTTCTAAAGAACCATCATCATAATCACTTTTGAATAGGCGATCCATAATCAACAAATTCGACAATAGAGCACCAATCCATAAAATGGCAGGTGAAACATCGCGCATGACTTTTTCATTGTCCAATCCTAAACCCAATGGAAACAAGCTGACAACGATCAAGAAAAAGATCATGGGCGTTAATAGCTCTGTGCGTTGGCGCATGCCTAATTGTAGATCACGTTGAATGATCGCAGTGAATACACTCATTCTTTCCTATAGCTTTCAATATTATGATGATGATTATACACACCTTCGGACGGCGTTTGATGAGAAGTGAAAATAACTGTGCCACCTTTTTGATAATGTTCTGTGATGGCAGTTTCTAAAATCTCAATGGAGCGTTTATCTAGCGCTGTAAATGGCTCGTCGAGAATCCAAATGGTTTTGGGTTCTAACCATAAACGAGACAATGCAACTCTGCGCCTTTGTCCCGCGGATAAAAAGCGAATGGCGCGATTTTGTGTTGGGATAGAAAGTTTTTCAAAAGCTTTGTAAATTTCTGCTTCTGTACACTTTACACCTTGAATTTTAAGCATGGCGTTAATATTTTCAAAGGCAGTGAGATCTTCTTTCAAGCCCAATGCATGGCCAATATATAGAATATTTTGGTTATAAGTGTGGGCAAGTTCCTTACGATCGAGATCGTTATAGAGAATATTGCCCAAGTAAATATTATTTAAACCAGCTAAAACGCGCAAAAAAGTTGTCTTTCCTGCGCCATTTTCACCTTCGATATAAAGGCTCATGCCATTGGTTAATGACAGTGAAACAGGCATAAAAACCTTGCGGTAATTACGCGTTGCACTGACATCTTCAATGGTTAAAGTAAAATCAACGAATATCATTATCTTGGAGCCATGATCGGTGAAGCTTTAGATTCTTCACGTACTTGATCTAAAATAATCACGTTTGCTTTATTGGGTGAAACTGCTTGTTTTACGCTTTCAATATCGCCAGCTTTTCCAATAACATCAGAGCCTTGGCTTAAACGACCGCCCACTTCTAAGTTCTCCATGGTGAATAAGCTTGGTGTACCTTGCATTAATTTGTTGTCATCCGTGATTTCAACAGTCAATGGGAATGTTAAGCTTTTTGCAGAAGGAATTTTCTTTGCTGCCAATGGCATGCGAGAACCCGCGGGAGAAATGAATAGGCTCAAAGTTGCATCATCTGGCCATGCGCTGATGTCAACATCTGGTGCATTCACTTGAACTAAGAAACGTTGATCTTTCTTTGCTTTGACTAAATCCACAGTTTTTTGCATCGAATCTGAAAAAGCATGATGATCTGATTTTAGCTCAAACATCACAGCACTTTCATATGCCCCTTTTGCTAATTGTGCAATATCTGTGACGTAGATAGCTTCGCCTGTATCAGCATTGGTGATTTCACCAAATACCGCTAAATGTTCAAAGTTGCGGATAGGGTTTTTCACATCATCAAAGCGATCAAAATCATTCAACGATAATTGCGTTGGCAACTTTGATTTTGGTGTGATGAGCGTTTCTTTATATGCGATAGAAGTGTTATCTTCTTGGTCGATCATATAAAGGGTTAAAATTGCAGGCTGAGAAAGTTTCTCCCAATCTAAATCTTCAAATGTCGCAATATCAATGACAAAATTACGCACTTGTGATGTTTCCATGGTGCGTTGAGAGATTGAAGAGAGAATCATATCAATCGCTTGTAATGTCTGTTGAACTTGTGCTTGTCTTGCTGGATCTTGGTTCTGTGCAAATAAGCCACGTAGAATTTTCCATTGTTCGATGGATTTATCGATCATTTGGTTATCATACAATGCTTGAGCATACATTACGCGCATAGATGTTTCTTGTGGATATAATGCAAAGAAACGATCCATTTTCGCAATGATTACGGGCGTTAATTTATTGTTAGAACCTTGAAGCTCAATGTCGATCACCATTGCATTGGCAACGAAATCAGTGGGTGCTAATTCTAAAACGCGTGAATAAGTTTCGTGAGCAGCAGGAAACCATTTAACATCGTACAATAATTTTCCTAGCAATTTTAAGGTAGGAATATCGTCATGAGTCTCTTTTGCGCTCATAAAGAACAGTGCAGGGAAACCATATTTTAACTGATTAAAAATCTCAGGATTACGTGGTTGTGGATCAATGCTCAATACACTATTTAAAGAGTCTAATTCAGATCTAGGAATGACCTCGCGCCATTCTGTGAATTCTTTGATTAAGCGAGAACGCTCAGAGTCAAATAAGCGAGTATCAGGTTTATATGAAAATGCCCAAAAACCACCAATAGCCACAACAGGGAAAAGTAGAGCGATCAATACAACCAACAAACGAGCAGGTTTGGACAATACGGCACTATTCTTTTTATTCATTTTCAAAAGATCACGAGCGGCTTCAGCATTTTGAATGTCATATTCTGCTTGAGTGATTACGCCATTACTCAAGTTCTTTGATAATCGTTCTTCTGTTGCAACGTAGTTTTTTTGATAAATGGATTGAAGCGTTGTTTCTTGCTGTGCTGATTTTGAACGGGTTAGCGGGTAAAAAATTACCAACATTGTCAATGCGAAAAGGAGGAAAGAGAAGAAAATCATTGATGAGTATCCTTTTTATTTAACAGCTCAGCCAATTGCTCTGCTTCTGATTGTGATAAAGGCTGCACGGTTTCAACAACAGGTTTACGGCGGCGAGCAAAGACAATGATCAAGACGCCGATTAAAATAATCGCAGGGCCAAACCATAAAAACCAAGTGATTGGCTTAACTGGTGGCGTATACAATACGAAATCGCCGTAACGGTCCACCATGAAGGTTAAAATTTCGCCATCACTTCTACCATCGTTGATCATTGTATAAACACGATCTTTTAAGTCTTTGGCTAAAGGTGCATCAGAATCCGCTAAGTTTTGATTTTGACATTTTGGGCAACGTAAATCTGTAATGAGAGAGTTGAAGCGTTTTTCACTCACTTGATCTTCAAATGGGTAAACATTCACATTAGCTGTTGCAACTGCACCCAAGAATAGCGCTAACATTAATAGTTTTTTCATTATTGCTGCTCTCCTTGTGTATCAAGTGATTCATAAATCGCTTTTAACTTGCTGTTCCAAACATCAGGTAAAATTGCACCCACATGACGATATTTGATCACATTATTTTTATCTACGAAGAAAGTTTCTGGTGCGCCATACACGCCAAGTTCAATGCCCGCAGCACCACTTTCATCCAAGAAATTAAAGACATAAGGATCGCCTAATGCCTGTAACCAATCATAAGCCAATTTAGGATCATCTTTATAGTTCACACCATAAATGGTCACACCTTGTCCTTTGAGTACATTTAATGTTTCATGTTCATCGCGGCAAGTTGGGCACCATGTTGCCCATATATTCACCAATGCAGGGCCTTTAATATCCTCATTTGTCAAAATGGTTGTGATACTCCCTGGCGCTACGAGTTTGTTGGTGCTGAATTCAGGTAAAGGCTTGCCTTCTAATTGTGATGGCAGTTTACTTGGATCGTTGCCTAAAGTGATGAAGAAGAATCCAAAAATCCCCATTAAAGCAGCAACAGTAATACCGACGATTGCAGGTTTTTTCATATTAACTCCTTATTTCTCAGCACGTTCAGGACGGCGCAAGCTGAAAATCGCAACAACTGCAGCAATGGCCATGATGATGCCGCCCAACCAAATCCAACGAATGAAAGGTTTGACATATAAGCGGATGGCCCAACTTTCACCAGGACGTTCTTCAGATAATGCGATGTATAGATCGTCTAATAAAGAAGCGCGCAATGCAATTTCACTAATTGGCATGCCACTTGCTGCATAAATACGTTTTTCAGGATACATCATGCGAAGGAATTCACCTTGGAAGCTTACGGAGAACGTACCTTTAGTTGCTGTATAGTTCGGGCCTTTTATGTCTTGTAAATTTTCAAGTTTGAAATCATAACCTTGAACAGCTTCTGTTTGTCCAACGCGCAATAGACGATCTGCTTCAACGCTGTAATAACTTGTCATTGTGATACCAATAATTAAAATGACTGTACCAAAGTGCCCAAGATTCATCGCAACACGAGACATTGATTGTGTAAAGAATCCTCTAATAAAGCTTGCATTACGTGGTTTGTGCATTGCAATTTCAGCAAAAATTCCAAAGAATACCCAATAACATAAAATCAAAGTGAGCGTCACCATAGGATTAATCAATGCCAATGGCGGTTCATTATTATGATTCAATCCATTGACGTACATTGCATATGCGGCATTAGATAATGGCCCCATGATGAGCGCAGCAATTGCCATAAAAATCAACGGCTTTTTGATGCGACTCAACTGATCTTTCTTGAAGCGAATCATTGGTGTAACGCCCATGATTACTAATAAGATCAATGCTAAAGGATTCACTGTTTTATTAAAGAAGTTAGGGCCAACTGAGATTTTACCAATGGCAAGCATGTCGATGATTAAAGGATACAAGGTTCCCAAAACAACGATGAAGCACACAACAGATAAGAAGATGTTGTTCAATAAAATGCCTGTTTCTTTAGATACTAATGTCACTGTTGCTTGTTGACGAATTCTGCCAGAGCGTAACAATAATAAACCAATACCAAAGATTACAACCATTGCCAAAATCATGAGGATGATGGCACCACGGCGAGGGTCAGCAGCAAATGAGTGAACAGAGGTTAAAACACCTGAACGCACCAAGAATGTGCCCAATACGCTTAAACAGAAACACAAGATCGCCATTAAAACAGACCAAACAGAGAATACTTGGCGCTTTTCTGTTGTGATTAAAGAGTGAAGCAGTGCTGTGGATAAAATCCAAGGAATGAGGGATGCATTTTCTACAGGATCCCAGAACCACCAACCGCCCCAGCCTAATTCATAGTAAGCCCACCAACTACCAACAGTAATGCCAAGCGTTAAAAAGCCCCACGCTGCTAATACCCAAGGGCGCAACCAACGGACAGTTGTGCGATCAATATAACCATTGATTAAAATGGCACACACGAATGCATAAGGGATCGCAAAACCAACATAGCCCATATAAAGTAATGGTGGATGGATGATTAAGCCAACATCTTGCAGTAAAGGATTCAGATCGCGGCCATCAAAAATGATGTTATCAATCATGCGATCGAATGGGTTGGATGTGAAAATTACGAAAGCAAGGAAAGATGCCATGATTGCACCTAAAATTGCTAAAGTTGTTGCAGTTAACTCAATGGGGATTTTTCTCATGAAGAAAATTGCAACATACATCCAGAGACTCAATGTTAATACCCAAAGGAGCATAGAGCCTTCATGGCTGCCCCAAATTGCAGTGAAGCGAAAAATTGCGGGTAGTTGAGTATTGGAGTTACGGAAAACATAAGCGTAACTGAAATCATTGATATAAAAAGCATAACCTAAGCATAAGAATGATACTAACAGCATGCCAAATAGCCATGCAGTTAAAGGTTTTGCCGTTTGCATTAACTTAATGTTATGAGTGTATAAACCCACCAAAGGTAGGAATAGAAGCAATAGCGAGGTTGCCAGTGCGATATAAAGGGCTAATTCACCAATCGGTAGCATGATCTCTCCTTATGGCTGTGAGCCAGGATGTCTGGAATTTTCATCAATCACGATGCCAGATTTTTCTAAAGACTCTTTGACTTCAGGCGGCATATAAGTTTCATCATGCTTGGCAAGGATTTCTGTCGCAGTAAAATTGTTTTTGTCAGATAACACACCTGTTGCAATGACGCCTTGTCCTTCACGGAACAAGTCAGGTAACATTTTATCGTAGGTAACACGTACGCGATCTTTACCATCCATAATGTCAAAGGTAACGTCAATGGTTTCAGTGCTTTTAACAATTGATCCTGGTGCTACTAAGCCACCAATTCTAATAGACTTTTCTAAAGGTGCTTTCCCTTCTTTAACTTCGATTGGTGAATAGTAATAGTTTAGTTCACTTCTTGATGCATAAATCAATAAACCAATCGCTGAGAGCGTAATTACAACTAAGGCTACAACTATTATGGCGCGTTGTTTCTGTTTTGGTGTCATTATTCAATTCCTTCCTGCTTCAAAATTTGTTTTAATTTTTTATCCTCGCTAAATAACGGAATAATTAAGCCAAGCAGGCAGATAAAGAAAAATCCGTAACTCAGCCAAACATAGAGACCATGTTTTCCCATTTGCAGAAATTCTGCAAAGCTCCCAAATGCAAACGTCATAGCGCCCCCCGCTAATCTAATTTATTGATTCAAATAATGTTTCATAACTCTGTCACGATTGATTAAGATCACGCTCTTTTTGAGAATATAACCAGTTGTGAAGAGTGAATAAGCAAGAATCATTAAAATCAAAGGTAATAACATATCCATTGGAATTTTGGGCCCGCCGGATGCAAAAAGTGTGCTTTTCTGATGGAGTGAATTGAAAAAGTACACAGAGAATTTAACGAGTAATGCAACAGCAATACCAACCATTGCGAGAATCGAAGTAAAAATATCAGCGGTTTGACGATCTTCAATTGCGTGATCGAAAGCAATGTAGCCAATATAGAAAAATAGTAATAAAAGTTGAGATGTCAGGCGAATGTCCCAAACCCACCAAGTTCCCCAAGTTGGTGCGCCCCAAATTGCCCCTGTGACAAGAGAGATGAGCGTTAAAATTGCACCAACAGTTGCCATGCTGCGCGCAACTAATGGTAGTAATTTTACCTTCCAAATCAAGAAGCATAGGCTTGTGATAGCCATTGCCATATATAAAGAAGTGGAAAGCATGGCTGCTGGTACATGGATATAGATGATTCTAAAACTATTACCTTGTTGATAATCCGCAGGCGCAAAGCCTAGTCCTAATGTTAAACCAACCATTGCTAAAATTAAGCTGCCCCATAAACAGTAAGGAACAATCGCATTGGCTAACGGAATGTAATATTTATAGCTTGCGTATTTTTTATACCAGCTCACTTTTTTTGTTGAAACAGCCATAATTCACTCAAGATAAAATAGAATGCATAATTATAACGAAATTACCAAATTTTGCAGTATTCAAGGCAGGTAAACGTTTGTAAATGTCATTTTTTTCGTTAGTTTTTTGATGGAAATTCCCAAATCTCAAATCTAAAAGGGTAGCTATGTTTTTCATCTTCGGGGTGATTTTCTGTGTAAATCAGTTTTGCTTCGTGAAATGGCAAAGCTAAAACCTCAGGTAGGGCAGTATCGCCAGAAACTTCACTTTCCACAATTGTGAGGTAAAGTTTGTTCATATAAGGCAGTGCAGAGCAATATAATTGTGCACCACCAATGATCATTAATTCTGGTGCATGTTGATAAGCATCCATCGCTTTATCTAATGAGTCAAAGTAAAAGACATTGTCAGGTAAATTTTCAGGCGCAGGATGACGACTGATAACGATATTGTCGCGCTTTGGTAAAGGTCGACCTAAGGATTCATAAGTTTTTCTACCCATAATGATTGGTTTATTCACTGTGTGTTTTTTAAAGAAAGCTAAGTCATCAGGAAGGTGCCAAGGCAGAGTATTATCTATGCCGATCGTACCATTTTCAGCGATGGCAACAATGAATGAGATATTGGAAGATGACATAAAATAACCCTTGTAAACAGTCAATAATGAGGTAATTATACTGAACTCATCTTTATAAAGTCTTGCTTAACCATTAAATATTCTAATGTCCATGATAAACAAAATGATTTAGAGTATGCGCAGATGAGTTTATTTGTTCTGGTTATTTGAAATAAACATTGATTAATTCGAAATTAGACTATAAAATAAACGATGTTCATTAATAGAAATGTTGTGGTATAAAATTATGAGAACGATATTTAAAGTTTTGTTGAATTTCTTCTTCAATGTTGAAACGAAGTTAGATGCGCAAGCTGCTAAAACACATGGTGTGATTGTGTGTAATCACCAATCTTTTTTGGATGGGATTTTGCTCGGTGTTTTCTTACCGCAAAAGCCTGTATTTGTGGTGAATACAGATATTGCAAATCGCTGGTATTTTAAACCGTTTTTGAAATTGATTGATCATGTGACGGTTGATCCATTGCATCCAATGGCCATTAAAATGCTGACGAAAGAAGTTGCAAAAGGTCGTACGATTGTCATTTTCCCTGAAGGGCGCATTACTTTAACTGGTAGTTTTATGAAGATTTACGAAGGTGCAGCTTTTGTTGCTAATAAAGCAAAAGTACCTTTGATTCCTGTCGTTTTAGAAGGCGCTGAATATACATATTTCAGTCGTTTAAAAGGTTTAGTGAAGCAGCGCTTATTCACACCGATTAAAATTACTATGGGTGCGCCATTAGACATTACAGTTCCAGAAGGATTATTTGGTAAAAAACGTCGTCAATATTTAGCCAAATACACTCATGATTTAATGATGGATATGCGCGTAAAATTATTTGAACCAACATCATTGTTTGAAACAGTTTTAGCATCTAAGCAACGCTTTGGTGGTGATGCTCATTGTATGGAAGACATCCAACGTAAGCCTGAAACATATGATCAGTTCATTACAAAAATTCTAGGCGTCAGCAGAATTGTTACACGCTTTACAGATAAAAATGAACGTGTTGGCGTATTATTACCGAATGCGATTGGCTCTATGGCGACAGTTTTGGCATTAAACTTAACTCAACGTGTTTCTGCATTATTAAATTATACAGCGGGCGTTGATGGAATGGGCGCTGCAATCACAGCATCGGAAGTGAAAACGATCATTACATCCCGCATTTTTTTGGAAAAAGGTAAGTTAACTTATTTAGTGGAAGCTTTCCCAGAAATTAATTGGGTGTATGCGGAAGATTTGCGTAAACAGATCACAACAGAAGATAAATTGTGGGTATTGAAAGCGAAGTTCATGCCTAATAAATATTTGCCTAAAGCTAATCCTGATGATGAAGCTGTTGTGTTGTTCACATCAGGTTCTGAAGGGAAACCAAAGGGCGTTGTTCATACAAACCGTTCACTTTTAACGAATGTTGAACAATTGTGTACTGTTGCAGACTTTACAACGAAAGATGTATTCATGAGTCCTTTGCCAATTTTCCATGCATTTGGTTTGACCGCAGGCGTTTTATTGCCATTGCGTGCAGGTTGTAAAACATTTTTATATCCATCACCATTGCATTATCGAGTGATTCCAGAAATTGTTTACGATATCCAAGCAACAGTATTATTTGGTACATCTACGTTTTTACAAAATTATGCGAAGTATGCGAATCCTTATGATTTTGTAACATTGCGTTATGTTGTCGCGGGTGCAGAGCGTTTATCAGAATCTGTTCGTGATAGTTGGATGGATAAGTTTGGCATCCGTATTTTAGAAGGTTACGGTGCGACAGAATGTTCGCCTGTGGTTTCAATCAATGTGCCAATGAGCTACCGTGATCATAGCATTGGTCGAATTTTACCAGGCATGGATTATGAGTTGGAAATGATTGATGGTATTGCAGAAGGCGGTAAATTGATTGTTAAAGGTCAAAATGTGATGAAAGGTTATTTATTTTACGATAATCCTGGTCAATTAGTGCCTTCAGAATACAATGGCGAACAAGGTTGGTACGATACAGGCGATGTCGTTGCAATGGATGATGATGGCTATATGGCTATCAAAGGCCGCGTAAAACGCTTTGCAAAAATTGCAGGTGAAATGGTGACATTGGAAACCACAGAGCGTTTATTTAAATCAGTTTATAAAGAAGATGATCATGCAGCAGTTGTGCGTAAAGATCCTAGTAAAGGCGAAGCTATCGTGCTGTTCACAACACAAAAAGATGTTGTACGTGTAGATGTTGCAGCAATGGCGAAATCTTTAGGAATGCCTGAGCTGGCAGTTGCAAGGGATGTCCGTGTTGTGAAAGAGATTCCGTTGTTGGGATCAGGTAAGATCGATTATGTGACTTTAACTAAAATGGCACAGGAAGTGTAGATCATGAAGCAAAAGCCATCGGATAAACTATTCAATAAAGGTGTTATCAGCGTTGTTAATGCTCAGTTTTTCTCGGCATTGGCTGATAATGCGCTTTTTTTTGCACTGCTTGAGTTGTTGGATAAGTTAGGTGCACTGAAGGAAAGCACATATTTACTGCAAGCATGTTTCTTAATCTCATACATTTTGTTAGCACCTGTTGTGGGGTTATTTGCTGATAATCAGCCGAAATCTCGTGTATTGATGATTGGTAATGGCATGAAATTGTTGGGCGTTGCTTTGCTATTCTTCGATGCTAGCCCATTCTTATGTTATGCAATTGTTGGTATTGGTGCTGCCATTTATTCTCCAGCTAAATTTGGGATTTTAGGCGAATTAGTGACGACTCGCTTATTAGTTAAAGTTAATGGTTTGGTTGAAGGTTCAACGATTCTAGCAATTTTACTGGGTGCTTATTTAGGTGGGCTATTAGCTGAACGTAATATCGTGATGGCATTTGTCTTTGCAGGTGGAATGTATGCAGTTGCGGTCTTGTTCAATATATTCATACCTAAAATTCAGGCTGTGCGCAAAGATAGCTTTGCACCTAAAGCACTATTGAAAAGTTTCGGTCGTATTTTAGTGAGATTGGCCTGTGACAAACAGGCACGTTTTGCCATTTTAGGCACAAGTCTATTTTGGGGCGCTGCGACAACATTACGTTTGTTATTGAATGATTGGGTGCGAGTTGTTTTAGGTGGCGGTACAGAAATGGTTGCGATGTTAAGTGCAATTGTGAGCATTGGCATTGTATTTGGTGCTTTGATTGCATCTTTGTTCATCAGTGTGAAAAACATCAAATGGTGTTTGTGGGCAGGTTTAGCAATGGGCGTGATTGCCACTATTTTTGCTTTCCAAACAAATATTTATAGCGTGTATATCTTTTTGATTTTGATAGGCGCTTGTGGTGGTACTTTTGTGATTCCTATGAATGCTTTGTTGCAAGAACGAGGAAAACTCTTTGAAAGTGCAGGTACTGCGGTCGCTGTGCAGAATTTTTCTGAAAACTTTGTGATGATTTTGATGATGGTAATTTTTGGTGCTTTGGCGTATTACCAAGTTTCTGTGATTGTATTGATGGTCTGCTTTGGTGTTCTGTTCTCTGTAGGAATTATTGGCTTGTTTTATCACATTGGGAAACGAAATGTATTAGAAACAGCACAAGATTAAAAACTGTTGTATGCTAAATCCTAATGATTGAATCCATTGGGTACTACCATGAAAAAATTGCTTAAAATTTTTGTTTATTTGGTTCTCACGGTTGTTGTCGTTATTGCTTTAGCCATTGGTGGGATTGTGATGTTTGTCAACCCCAATCAATTTAAGCCTCAAATTACAGAATTGGTGCAAAAGAATGCCAATGTTATTTTAACCATTGATGGCGATATCGAATGGACTTTTTATCCTTGGCTTGGCATTAAAGTACAAAATATAACGCTTGCTAGCCCAAATACACCAACGGTGCCCATTGCCAATATAAAGTTGGCACAAGCGTCAATTTTATTAAAAAGTTTGTTCAATAAAGAGCTTAATGTCAGCGATATTGTTGTGGAAGGCTTGTCAGTTGCTTTATTAAAGGATGCAACTGGTAATACTAATTGGCAGTTCCCAAAGAAATCACAACAAACTCCAGCTGGTGCAAGTGGAGCTACACACAATACAGACAATAATGCGCGATCTGCACCTGCGTTATATGTCAAAAGCATTAACATTAAAGATGCCAATGTAATTTATAAAGATGCCCAAAATAATCAAGCTGTTGCGTTGAAGGGATTAAATGTCGTAACTGGCGAAGTCACGTTGAATCAACCGATTACTTTTGCAATGAATGGTGGATATTTATTGTTTAATCCTAAAGTAGAAGGCAATTTAGAGGCTTCTGCAATTGTTGCTTTTAAAGCAGAGCAGAAGCTCTTGCAGGTGAAAGTATTAAAACTCAAAAATAGTGTGAAGATGAATGATCTTCAAATGAATACTGAATTATTGGCGGTTGTGGATTTTGATTTAAATGAGCAATTATTGCAATTATCCAATTTATCCCTTCAAACGCAGGGGAAAGTCAAAGATATTACACTGGACAATGTTCGCATGAGTAGCTTAATCAAGGCAGATCTCAAAAAAGAACTCATCAATATTGATCAATTGAAACTATCAATGAATGATTTAACTTTAACGGGCGATGTGATTGCTGAAAAATACTCTAGTGATCAATTGAAATTTAGCAGTAATATCACAACCAATACATTTAATTTAAAAGCGTTGTTGAATCAATTGAAGATTGAATTACCACAATTTGAATCTAAAACAGCATTGCAGAAAGCTTCTGTTGTCATGTCTGTCAATGGTAATCTGAAAAATATTGATGTAAACCCGATTGAGTTGACATTGGATGAGACGAAAGTGAAAGGCTCGGGAGCGATTGCCTTAGAAAAAGTACCGACTATAGCAGTGGCTTTGCATGGTGATCAGTTAATCTTGAATCATTATTTGCCACCTAAAAAACAATCCAAAGATTCTAGCAAGCAATCTGTCAATGCTCACGCTAAGACAAAAGCACCTGCAAATCCTGAAGTGATTCCAGTATTGCCCCAAGATATTAATGTCATTGCGGATATTCAGTGGGATCGTTTAACTTTGGATCAATTACAGTTGACGAAGAATAGACTGAAAGCTTCGTTAAAAAATGGTGATGCTGTATTGAACCAATTATCGACCAATATTTATGGTGGCAGTTTGTCATTTAATGGGTCTTTGAAAGGGCAAAAATCTCCTAAAACTATCTTAAATGGTAAAATTCAGAGGATTGATCTTGCGAAGATTATTCCGCAGGTTTCTCTGAAAGATTACATTGATAGTGATTTTTTACTGGCTAATTTGAATCAGAATCATAAAAATATCAGTGTTGAAGGTATTTTGAATGCTCAATTTGGAATTTCAACATCAGGAAAATTACAGAATCAAGTGATTGCGAATTTAAATGGCAATATGGATTTTGATTTGGTTAAAGGTCGTGTGAATAATCTTAATTACGAACGACTAATGTGCCAAGGTATTGCATTGTTGAACCAAAAGCCGCTCACAGGAAATTTTGATCGCACTTATACCGACTTCCAAAAACTGTCTGGAAAAATGCGGATAAAAAATGGGGTTGTTATGAATGATCCGTTTCAAATGTTGATTCCTGGATTGACTGTCAATGGTAAAGGTGATGTTAACTTAAATCGCATGATGATTGATTATCGAGTGAACGGCGTGTTAACAGGTGATCATTCGATTAACCCTGATCCTGCTTGCCAAATCAATGAACGTTTTAAAGGCATTCCAATTCCATTGATTTGTGAAGGTTCATTAGAAAAAACAGAGGGTTTATGTCGTTTAGATTCCGACCAATTAGGGCAGGTGATTGCGGGCTTGGCTGAAAAAGCGATTAAAGATAAAGCGCGAAAAGAGTTAGATAAGCAAAAAGGTAAATTACAAGAAAAATTAGATAGCGAGCTCGAAAAGCAGATTCGAAAAAATCCTGCGATCAAAGGATTATTAAATGATTTACTATAAACCATTGAAAGAGATCATTAATGAAGAATAGCTGGTTGATTTTATTATTAGGATTGGTGCCAGCATCTGCTTTAGAGACACATCTAGAAAAGCAATATTATGATGTCGCGCCAACAAGTGAAACTCAGCTCAAGCAAGAGATCAGAACCGCTTCACCATTACATGAAACAGAGTTTGAGCACCAAAGTACTGCAGAATATGAAGCTTCGACAACTATTCGGCGAATGAATCTTGTACATCATGAAGGCAAATGTCAGGCAAAAGTTTTTGAGATGCAACTCAATGGCACAATGATTTTACCAAGATTAACAATGGGGAATTATTCTTTAAAGATTCGCCAAGCTTTTGAGGAAGCCTACGAGGATTTGGAACAACATGAAAGAGTTCATGAGCAAATTTGGCAAACAGCATTAAAGCAGTTTGAACTGGATATTCGGGGATTAATCCTGCCTGATAATGAATATTGTGATGATTTAATTACTGAGATTAATCAAAAAATGTCTAAAGTTTTGGATGAAATTATGGTTAAAAATATGGAATTTGATTGCGCGAGTTATGGGGACTATTTGCAATTAGCGCAATGTCAAGTCTTGGTGGATTAAATCTGTATGACTGATAAGCAGGTACAATGATTACTAACGCACGAATTTTTGTTAGAATGTATAAATATGCTGACGTAAATTAGAGGATAAAATGATAATAAAACAACAAAAAGGCTCATTCCTACTAGAGTTTCTGATAGCTTTAGGTATTTTCTCTATCGCAATCGTTGGATTGGTTAAGTTGCAAAATCGTTCTATTGCAGACTTAAGTGATTTAGGTTCTGATATGGCGATTCCAATTTTGATTGATGATTTTACGGCGCGCATTAATCTTATTCAGCGTGCAGATACTTCTACTGTACCTTCGTTATCGACAACTGAACAAACAGAATTAATCGCAACAGGCAAGGCATTATTAAAAACCGTGAGCGTAAATGGTGCAACAATCACCATTACAGATATGATCGATGCAAATAAAACCAAAGATTACACGGTTGTGTTGGATGATAGTAATGTTATTCCAGCGCTGCCAGCGGGATCATAGGTTAAGAGAGAATAAATATGAAAATAATTAAAAAAATAGACAAAGGTTTTATTTTATTCATTACCTTGATGATGTTGATTATATTTGCAATTTTGGGTATTAGTTTATACCAACAAACGACAATGTCGACCCAAAATGTGCAATACGTTACGTTTAAACAAGAGGCTGAAGATTTAGCAATGCTTGCTTTGAATGAGTTAGAAGAAAATGTCAAAGGTGATACTTATACGAAAAGAGAGGTATGTAAACAGGGAGATGCTGAAGATATCAAAGAAAGGAATTGTGATCCAATTACAGATGCTGTGATTAATCAAGCATTAACAGATTTGCGTAATGGCGCTGGCTTATCAGGTGGCTCAAACAATCTTAACGCTTGGAAATATCTAAATAAAGAGGATTTTAAAGGTAGTTTTTCTGATGATGGTGATGTGTATTACATTATCCAGCAGTTAGGTCAAGATTCTAAGGGTGTAGGTTATTTATTGTATCGCATTACCATCATTGCTCGAGTTTTAGATACATATAGCGTTATCAGTGCTGTGACGGCGGTGCCAGAAGATGATGGAACTTAAAGTGCAAAAACCCTAAAATGATTTTTAGGGTTTTTTATTGTTTTTTACTTGTTAGAAAAGAAAATCTTTGGCGCTTCATGATTACGCTTAAATAGCGTGATCACATTACCAATGTGCTGAATCATATTTGCATTTAACGCTGCAGTAATTTCAGCTGCGATCTCTTTTTTTGTCTCGCGATCATCACCAGAAATACGGATTTTGATCAATTCGTGATATTCTATGGCGCGTTCTGCTTCTGCTAAAAATGATTCAGTAACGCCTTTTTCACCCATAATTAATACAGGTTTCATCGAATGAGCGAGGCCTTTTAAAGCATGTATATGTTCTTTTGTTAATTTCATTTGAGTCATGAATAACGATCCTAGTCAAAAAAAAGTGGAGGCAAGCTTAGCGCAACCACGAAGAATTCACCAGCTTTTCTTAAGTTTAAGAATGTTGGCGTTAATGTTTGTGGTTGCGGGTATAATCCTTGTGGCCATTTTACCATTCTTTTCATTATCCAAACGAGATGAATTTATCATATTAATCTTTTATGGGTTGGTGAGCGGTGGTTTTTTGATGGCAAGAGCTCGTTCCTTTGTTGTAGCAACAGAGAAGAAAAAAGATCATTAATGCATCTTTATCAGTTTTTATTAAGAGAGCAGGCGCTTTCTAAAAAGTCCATGAGTCAATTGATCAAATCCAAAGTTGTTCTGTTGAATGATGTCATTGTGGATGATGAAAAAATTGAAGTGGACGGATGTTTACATCAGCTTAAAATCCGAAATGAAATTGTTCAGCTCCCGCAACATACTTATTATATGTTGAATAAAAGTATTGGCGATATTTCGGCAACACAAGATAAGCATTTACCAACAGTTTGTGATCAATTCTCCGAAGAAGTTTGGCCGATTGGACGCTTGGATCGTAATACTGAAGGGCTATTGTTGTTGACAGATAACGGGCAATTGAGTTTTCGTTTACCTTTGCCAAAATATAAAGTGGAAAAAGTCTATCGTGTCAAAGTGAATGGTTTAATAACTTCCAAAGAAGTTGAACAATTTGCACGCGGTATAGAGTTTTATGGTGGAATTTTTTGCGCACCTGCTAAACTAGAGATTATCTATGCGAATCAAAATGAAAGTGAAGCATGGGTAACAATTACAGAAGGAAAGTTTCACCAAGTTAAAAAAATGTTTTTAGCGGTGGATTTGTATGTGACTTATCTTCAAAGAATTCAGTATGGTCCATTGAAGTTGGATCATAATTTACAACCGAGCGAATTCCGAGCATTAACCATTGATGAGGTGAAAATGTTATGGGATTGCGTTCAATTGCAATATTAAAAGTGATTTAAAGTATGGGAAAAAAACGTACGCCGAGTAGTTCTCGCTGGTTAAAAGAGCATCATGATGATGAATATGTGTTACGTGCACGTAAAGAAGGTTGGCGTTCACGCGCGATTTATAAAATATCTGAGATGGATGAAAAAGATTTATTGTTCAAATCTGGTATGACAGTGGTAGATTTAGGTGCAGCGCCAGGTAGTTGGTCGCAATATGCGATGCATAAAGTTGGCCATAACGGTAAAGTCTTTGCATTGGATATTTTACCAATGAGTGCGATTGCAGGTGTTGATATCATCACAGGTGATTTCCGCGAAGATTCTGTTTTAAATGAATTAGAAACATTGTTGGATGGTCGCAAAATTGACATTGTTATTTCGGATATGGCTCCGAATACAAGCGGTGTAAAGGGTGTAGATCAACCGAGAATGATGTATTTATTAGAACTTGCATTTGATTTCTCTATGAATCATTTAAAGCCAGGGGGGGATTTTCTAATGAAAATCTTCCAAGGTGAAGGATTTGAGGAGTATTTGAAGTTATTGCGTACCAATTTTGATAAAGTCGTGACAAGAAAGCCTAAAGCATCACGTGCAAGAAGTTCAGAAATTTATTTATTGGCACGTGGTTTTAAAGGTAGAGCAGAATAAATTAATTGTGCCTATTGAATTAGATAATTTTAGCCCCATTCATGTGTGAATGATGACTAAATCAAAGATATTCGGTATAGTTGCAGTTTGACATTTATTCTCATGAACGACAATTTTTTAACTTAGTATAGAGGTTAATCTTTTGAAATATAACGGTAGAGATATCATCGTTTTGATCGTAGCAATTCTTGGTGTATTGCTTGTGTTTCAAAACTTTGGCAGTTCCCCTGGACAAGGGCTTGCCTACTCAGAATTCTTAAATGCCATTAATGATGGGCGCGTTAAGGAAGTGACAATCGCTGGACCAGAAATTAGTGGTACATATACCTCTGGATCACGTTTCACAACATATAATCCTGAAACAAGTAATGGTATGTTGATCGATGTGTTGCGTGATAAAAACGTAACAATCGTTGGTAAAGAGATGCGCGGTCGCGGCATTTTATTATCAATCATCTTAAATTTATTACCGATCTTGATCTTGTTTGGTTTGATCATGTTTATGATGCGCCAATCTGGTGGCGGTGGTAAAAATCCCATGAGCTTTGGTAAATCTAAAGCACGTATGTTATCAGCGGATGAAGTGAAAACTCGTTTTTCTGATGTTGCAGGTGCGGATGAAGCTAAGCAAGAAGTGGGTGAAGTGGTTGATTTTTTAAGAGATCCTACGAAGTTCCAACGATTGGGCGGAAAAATGCCAAAAGGTATTTTGATGGTTGGTCCACCAGGAACAGGTAAAACATTATTAGCAAAAGCAATTGCTGGCGAGGCGGGCGTACCATTTTTCACGATTTCAGGTTCTGATTTCATGGAAATGTTTGTGGGCGTCGGTGCTGCGCGTGTTCGTGATATGTTTGAACAAGCTAAAAAACATGCGCCTTGCATCATCTTCATCGATGAAATCGATGCGGTTGGTCGTCATCGTGGTTCAGGTTTAGGCGGTGGTCACGATGAGCGTGAGCAAACATTGAATCAAATGTTGGTGGAAATGGATGGTTTCGGTGATAACTCGGGCATTATTATTATTGCTGCGACAAACCGTGTAGATGTATTGGATCCTGCGTTGTTACGTCCTGGTCGTTTTGACCGTCAAGTAACAGTACCATTACCAGATATCAAAGGTCGTGAAGCAATTCTAAAAGTGCATTTGCGTAAAGTACCAATTGCTGCCGATGTAGATATTTTGAGCTTAGCAAAAGGTACACCAGGTTTCTCAGGTGCTGATTTAGCAAACCTTGTGAATGAAGGTGCATTATTTGCAGCGCGTGAAAACAAAAATGAAGTTGGCATGGACGATATGGAAAATGCCAAAGATAAGATCTATATGGGGGCAGAGCGCCGTTCATTGATGATGACAGCTGATGAAATGAAGTTAACTGCTTATCATGAAGCTGGCCATGCAATTGTGGCTTATCGTTTGAAATCAGATCCTGTGTATAAAGTGACAATCATTCCACGTGGCCGTGCTTTGGGTGTGACTTGGACATTGCCAGAGAATGATAAAGTCAGTAACTCTCGCGAATGGTTGAATAACAAGATGGCGATGGTGTTTGGTGGCCGCATTGCGGAAGAAATTATCTTCGGTTATGACAAAGTGACAACTGGCGCAATGAGTGATATTCAACATTCAACAGATATGGCTCGTAAGATGGTTACAAAATGGGGTTTATCTGACAAAGTTGGTTTCTTGTTCTTCGGTGAAGGTGATGGTGGCATTGGTGGTCGTGGATCACGTCAAGAAATCATCTCTAACGAGACAGCACAATTGATTGATGAAGAAACTCGTCGCATTGTTGAAGCTAACTATGCAAGAGCGAAAAAAGTATTGGAAGATGATATTACTCGCTTGCATCGAATGGCGGATATCTTGTTGGATGTTGAAACAATTGATGCACAACAAGTGGATGACATTATGAATGATCGTGAGTTGAGTGATTCTTCATTGAATACGAAATCTAAAGATGATGATAATAGTGCGCCTAAAGCAGAAGCAACGCCACCAACTCTAGACTTTGTATAGTTTAAATTATACGCATGAAAGCCTCTGTATTCACAGAGGCTTTTTTATTTAATATTGTTAGCCTCTTTGTAATTTTTTTTAGATGACTTATCATGGCTACTTTATTACTCATAAAAAATGAATCATGGAAAATAAACAAGCGCTCAAGCGCAATTTGAAGAATAGACACATCCAAATGATCGCACTTGGTGGTTGTATTGGAACAGGTTTATTTTATGGTACAGCAGAATCTATTCCATTAGCGGGTCCAGGTTTGATTTTGGGCTATTTGCTCGGTGGTTTTGTCATCTATATGATCATGAGAATGATCGGTGAAATGGCAACAGAAGAACCAGTTTCAGGTGCTTTCAGTTATTTTGCGAATAAATATTGTGGTGAATATGCAGGCTTCCTTGCGGGTTGGAACTATTGGCTTTTGTATATTTTAGTGAGCATGGCTGAATTATCCGCAATTGGCGTTTATATTACGAAGTGGTATCCAGATTTTCCAATGTGGGCATCGGTGCTTGCGACCATTATTATCATCACATCTATCAATCTTGCGAGCGTGAAATTCTTTGGTGAAACAGAATTTTGGTTAGCTTTGATTAAAGTATTAGCTGTTGTCGGTATGATTGTGTTTGGTATTTATCTTGTGGGTAAAGGTTTATTTGTTGAAACATCTACAGTGAAAGTCTCGAATTTATGGATGCATGGCGATGGTGGATTCAGTAATATTTTTGCCAATGGTGCTTGGGGGATTTGGGTTTCATTAGTGATTGTGATGTTCTCATTTGGTGGTACAGAGATGATCGCGATTGCAGCAGCTGAAGCTGAAGATCCTGAAAAAACAATTCCGAAAGCGATTAAGCAAGTGATGTGGCGCATTTTGATTTTTTACATTGGCTCAATTGTGATCATGATGGTTTTAGTGCCTTGGACAGATATCAAAGCAGGCATTAGCCCATTTGTTTTAGTATTTGAACAGTTAGATTTGCCAAAGATTTCTTTTATAGAAGATTGGAATTTACCGAGTGTTGCGGATATTTTGAATTTCATCATATTAACCGCAGCGATTTCAGTTTATAACAGTGGTATTTACAGTAATGGCCGTATGTTGTATGGTTTGGCTGAACAAAAGCATGCGCCTAAAGTATTTTTGAAATTGAGTAAAAATAGTGTGCCTTATGCTGCGATCTTATTTTCATCTGCGATGACATTGATCGCGGTTGTGATTAATCTGTTAGTGCCAAACGGTGCATTTATGATTGTGATGTCAGTGGCAATTGCAGCAGCTGTCATTACTTGGGGATTAATCATCATCATGCATTTACGCTTTAGAAAAGCTCATGCGGGTGAAAAATTTAAATTTAAAACACCATTTTTTCCTTATGTGAACTATTTTTGTTTAATCTTCTTATTGATTGTTGTGGGCGCAATGACGCAATTAGGCAGTTTTAAACCTGCTGTGTTTGTGATTCCTGCATGGTTAGCCATTACATTTGTGGGCTTTCAGATTAAAAAGAAAATGGACAAGAACGCTTAAGTAACTTTATAGATTTGTAGAAATGTTAAAACATAATCAATTAGAACTTTTAAGTCCTGCGCGCGATATCGAGATCGGGCGCGAGGCAATTTTGCATGGTGCAGATGCAGTTTATTTGGGCGGCCCTAGTTTTGGTGCGCGTTACAATGCGGATAATAGCGTTTCGGATATTGCAAAGTTAGTGGATTTTGCATCGCAGTATCATGCGAAAATCTTTGTAACATTCAATACAATCTTGCATGATGATGAATTGGAAAAAGGCCGTAAGCTCATTCATGAATTGTACGATGCAGGTGTGGATGCTTTGATCGTGCAGGATATGGGCGTTCTAAAAATGGACATTCCACCGATTGAATTACATGCTTCCACACAAACGGATATCCGCACTTTAGATCGTGCAAAATTTCTATCAACAGTCGGTTTCTCTCAGTTGGTATTGGCGCGTGAATTGTCATTGAAAGAGATTAAAGCCATCAATGACACTGTGGATACGCCGTTAGAATTCTTCATTCATGGAGCGTTGTGTGTGGCATTCTCTGGGCAATGTTATATTTCCCATGCAGATACAGGTAGAAGTGCGAATCGTGGTGATTGTTCGCAAGCTTGCCGTTTGCCTTATACATTGAAGGATAAAGAAGGGCGCGTGGTTGCCTTTGATAAGCATTTATTGTCCATGAAGGATAATAACCAAACGGAAAATTTGGGTGCTTTAGTTGAGGCTGGCGTACAATCCTTCAAGATCGAAGGGCGCTATAAAGATATGGCGTATTCAAAAAATATCACAGCGCATTATCGTCAAATGCTGGATCAGTTCTTGGATGTGAATCCTGATTATTCTCGTAGCTCATTGGGGACAACGGTTCATCACTTTATTCCTAATCCTGATAAAACCTTCAATCGTGGTTCGACAGATTATTTTGTGAATGCGCGTAAGGATGATATTGGTGCATTTGACTCACCAAAATTCCGTGGCGTTGAAGTGGGTGAAGTTTTAAAATTTGGTGGTAATCACCTGGAAGTTAAAACGGCTGAACCTTTAGCAAATGGCGATGGTTTAAACGTATTGATTAAACGTGAAGTTGTCGGTTTCCGCGCAAGTGAAGTGAAAGAGATTGGTGATAAACATTATTTAGTTTATTGGCATGAAGAAGCGCCAGAGAATATTGATAAAGTTAAAGCAGGGCAGATGCTATATCGCAATGCAGATACAGCTTGGCAGAAGTTATTAACGCGTGAATCATCTAGCCGTAAGATTGGTATTGATATCATTTTCCAAGAAACTGACGGCAAATATGATTTGGTGATGATCGGTGAAGATGGCTTGGCTGTGACTTATCCAATTGAAGGTGAATTTGAAGCTGCGAATAATGTTGAAAAAACATTGCAAGGTTTAGAAGATGGTTTACAGAAGTTGGGTGAAACAATCTTTGAAGCCAAAAGCGTGACAGTGAATGTTAAAACCGCGCCATTCATGCCAAAGAGCTTATTGAATCAAATTCGTCGTGATGCTGTTGAGCAATTGCGTGTTGCTTATATTACAAGTAATGAACGTGGCGTTCGTTTGTATGAAAGTGAAGAGAAAGCAGCATATCCTTCAGAGCACATTACTTACTTAGAGAACGTTTATAATCAGAAAGCGCGTGAATTTTATGAAGAGCATGGCGTAAAATTGATTGAGCCAGCGTATGAAGCTCACCAAGAAAAAGGTGAAGTACCTGTGATGATCACAAAACATTGCTTACGTTTTGCGTATAATTTATGCCCAAAACAAGCGAAAGGGGTGAAAGGTGTTCAAGGACAAGTACGTGCTGAGCCGATGGTTTTAATGCATCAAGATGAGGAAATTCGCTTAGAATTCAAATGCCGACCATGTGAAATGCATGTAATGGGCAAGATCAAACCACATATCTTAAAATCTGCTTTAGTGGGCAGTGAAGCGTAGTGGTTAATATTTGAGCAAATATAAAATTGACAGCGTATAGTTCTTTCGTTATTATACGTTCCTCTTTCGGGTAGTTAGCTCAGCTGGTAGAGCATCGCCCTTACAAGGCGAGGGTCGGGGGTTCGATCCCCTCACTACCCACCATATCGAAAGACTAGAGAAATCTAGTGTTAATTGCTTAAGTCGTTAGCAAGTTGATTGGCAAAAAATTGATCATTGAAAGAGATTGACATGATCAAAGCCATTCAGTATTATACGCACCTACTCGGGTAGTTAGCTCAGCTGGTAGAGCATCGCCCTTACAAGGCGAGGGTCGGGGGTTCGATCCCCTCACTACCCACCATAATAGAAAGGCTAGATGAAAATCTAGCCTTTTTTATTTGTTTTAATTATAAAAATAAATATCTGCTTGCCTTTTTTTTTAGCAGGACTACAATGCGCATTTTGCGATCAGGAGAATCCCAGAATGTCAGAGCAGGCTGTCAAAAGTGATTTAATTTATGGTCTAGAAGATAGACCACCATTGCCTCAAACCATCTTTGCTGCTTTTCAGCATCTTTTAGCGATGTTTGTTGCGGTCATCACACCAGCAATGCTTATTTGTCAGGCTTTAGCATTATCAGCTCACGATACACAGCGCATTATCAGCATGTCTTTATTTGCATCGGGCGTTGCATCATTGATCCAGATCCGTACTTGGGGCCCTGTAGGTTCTGGCTTGCTATCCATTCAAGGTACAAGTTTTAACTTTGTTGCACCACTGATCATGGGCGGTACAGCATTAAAAACGGGCGGATTAGATGATAATGCCATGATGGCGGCTTTATTTGGCACATTATTGGTTGCAGCAATGACTGAAGTTATTTTGTCTCGTACATTGCATTTAGCGCGTCGCATTATTACACCATTAGTTTCAGGGATTGTGGTGATGATCATTGGTTTATCGTTGATCCAAGTAGGTTTAACATCTATTGGTGGCGGTCACGGTGCTTTATCTGATGGCACTTTTGGTTCACCAAAATATTTATTGCTTGCAGCTTCCGTGTTGGTTGTGATCATTTTGTTGAATCGTCAAAAGAATCCCTATCTTCGTATTGCATCATTGGTGATTGCAATGGCTGTTGGTTATATTGTTGCATGGGCAACGGATATGTTGCCAAACAAAGTCATGGAAGAAGTGCCTTTGGTTTCTGTGCCCGAACCTTTTTATTATGGTTTATCATTCGACTGGAACTTGTTATTACCGTTAATTTTGATTTTTATGGTGACATCATTAGAGACGATTGGAGATATTACTGCGACATCGGATGTATCAGCACAACCAGTGGAAGGTCCTGTGTATATGAAGCGTCTGAAAGGTGGTGTTTTAGCTAATGGCTTAAATTCGATGGTTTCAGCAGTATTTAATACATTCCCAAATTCATGTTTCGGCCAAAATAATGGTGTGATTCAATTAACTGGTGTTGCCAGTCGCTATGTGGGTTATGTGGTTGCTGGTATGTTAATTTTATTAGGCTTATTCCCCGCGGTTGCACAATTTGTTCAGCGCATTCCTGAGCCTGTTTTAGGTGGTGCAACATTGGTGATGTTTGGCACAATTGCAGCTTCTGGTGTTCGCATTGTCTCTCGTGAAGCGTTGAATCGCCGAGCAATTATGATCATGGCATTGTCTTTGGCAGTTGGCATGGGCGTTTCTCAGCAACCGATGATTTTACAGTTTGCACCTGATATGATTAAAACATTGTTCTCATCAGGGATTGCAGCAGGTGGATTTACTGCGATCATTTTGAATTTAATCTTTCCTAGAGAAGATAAATAATTAATTCATGAGATTTAATTAAATAAAGCTTCTCACCGTAGGTGAGAAGCTTTATTTTGTATGAACTTTTATAGATTACTGAAAGTGCTTAGCCCAATCTTCCGCTTTAAAGCCAATTAAAACAGCCTTGCCATCTTGAACCAAAATAGGGCGCTTAACCATGCTGAGATTGCTTAAAATTAGAGGAATGGCTGTATCTGCTGATTCACATAATGATTTTTCATCATCCGATAGCTTGCGCCATGTTGTGCCGCGTTTATTGATCACAACATCCAAACCAAAAATATCCAGCCAATTTTGAATGGTTGCTGCTTCTACAGTAATTTTTTTGAAATCTTGAAATGTATATTCAATATTGTTGTCAGTGAGCCAAGCACGCGATTTTTTCACTGTATCACAATTGGGAATACCATAAACTTCAATCATTTTAACTCCTTTAATTCTCTACATATTCTTTGCAAACTTCTCGATCATTCTCGATGCGTTTAACCCAGCCATCTTTTTCCATACGATTCAATAATGGGATGAATTGTTTGCGAGAAAGTTCAATGCGTTCCCTTGCATCTGCAATCGTGAATCGTTCACCAATAGTACGATTGATCATGATTTGTTTGACGATGTCATTATAAACGTCCAAAGTGAAGAAAATATCATCTTCAGTGGGCACAATGAGGTCTTTTTCTGTCAATGCACGGAGCAAACGCTTGATGCCTACAATGCGTGATTTTCCTGCTTCAAAACCAGAAATGCTACATTTTTTAATTTCATCGTATAAATTTTGTAGATTATCGGGTAAAGAATCGCTCGCAAGATTGAAAGAATTAACAATGCCACCTTTGATTTTTTGCCATTCATTATTTGCACAGCCTTGATCAATCATCGCTTCAGTTAATGTTAAGGGATGTTGAATGGATTTAGCAATGTCTTCGATTGCCATTGCGCTGATAGCATTGTTCAATAAATTTGCGCATGCATCATGTAGCTTTTTCTTCGCTTTTGGCAAGATCCACCAAGTGCCTAAAATTTCAGAATCAGCGGGTTGCTTAATATCTTTGTGGCGCAATGTATAGCCATTTAACTGAATTTCTAACGCAATTTTGGATTCTAAATCTGCACTTTTAATATGGATACTTGTGAGTGCTTCTTGTAATAGATTGCGCAGTTTAGGATTCAAAGGATGCAGCCATGCTATTTTCCCCGCGCCGATAATTTGACTGCCACCATGTTGGATGATCAGCATTGGTTGTCCCCAAAATGCAGGAATGGCTTCTTGTAGTTGCAATCTTGCTAATTGTCCATCGGCATAGACATAGCATTTTGCTTGTGTATGAGATGTTCCCAGTGCAACTTCTACAACGCCTTGCTTTTTGAGCTTCCCGCTAAACTGTGGATCCAGTTGTACAACCCAGTCGGTGCCCATTGTGATTGAATCAGGATAAGCCACTAAACAACTACCGCGACTTACAGATTTTTTATTCACTTGTTTCAATCCGATGGCAGTTCTTGAATAAGGTTCTGCAACTTCCACTTGGTTGTGATAGCTTTGCAGCGATCTGACTTTAACTGATTGATTGCCAGGAAATAGTGTTAAGGTATCATTGTCTTTAACTTCTGCACCACGCAATGTTCCTGTGATTGTCGTGCCAATACCATTGACAGAAAATACACGATCCACATAAATGTGTGCACCATAATCTAACTCATCGCGTTCAGGTAAGTTCTGTGTTTTATCGATGATGATTTGTTTGAGTTGTTCTATGCCTTGCCCAGTATGTGCGCTCACATGTACAACATCAGGTAATGTGCCCATTGTATCTAGGAAATGTTCTAAAGCTTCATCTTCTACTAATTGCAATTGTGCTTTATCCACTAAATCACATTTAGTTAATACTAGGATACATTCACGCTTGCCCATTGCTGTGATGATGCGTAAATGCTCCATAGATAATGGCGCCCAACCTTCATCAGCTGAAACGACAAACAGCACAAGATCTAATCCCCAAACAGCGCTGACCATATTACGGATAAATCTTTCATGGCCTGGCACATCGATGATGCCGATTTTATCACCGCGCGGCGATGTGAAATGCGCAAAACCTAGATCAATGGTCATTGCACGTTCTTTTTCTTGCGGTAATCGAGATGGATGAATACCTGTTAACGCATGAATGAGTGATGATTTACCATGATCGACATGGCCAGCTGTTCCGATAACTGCATTCATTGTTCATCCTTTAGTTCAGTCATCACTTGAACAACATAATCATATTCAGACGGCAGTAGAGAAATAGGATAGATCAAAACTTTTCCTTGGTTAATGACGCCAATAATCGCAGTCGATTGTTGGCGAAGTAGTGTTAAAAGATCATCGGCGGATTGTTTGGCTTGTATCTCTAATGCATAGGTAGGATATTTTGCTTTTGGAGTTGTTCCACCGCCCACTAAAAACTCAGCTTTAATTACTTTAACAAAACCACCAATTTTTTCTGCTAAATCATCAGCCAATGATTTATGCCAGCTTAAGGATTGTTTCAGTGCCCATTCTGTGCGATTGGCATCACTGTGTTTGTCATTGAGTTGTGTGATTAGCAGATTTTCCAATAATGCATAAGTTTCTTTACCAGGGCGAAATACTCGCATCATGGGATGTTTTTTAATTTTTTGAATATATTGTTGTTTACCGATAATGATGCCAGCTTGTGGTCCGCCCACCATTTTATCTCCAGAGAATGAAATGATGTCCGCATCTAGTTTTTCATAGTAACTGACAGTTGTTTCATCACGCAGTAATGGAGATTGGTTCCCAGAGCCTTGATCTACCACGAGCATGACATGTTCAGGTAAATGTTTTCTGAGCTCTTTGGGATCTACTTGTTCGGTGAATCCTTCAAGATAGTAGTTAGATTGATGAACCAGTAAAACCATCGCGGTATTTTCTGTGATGGCATTTAAATAATCATCTAGCGTTGTGATATTGGTTGTACCAACCTCTTTCATAATCGCGCCTGATTCGGCTAAGATCTCAGGAATACGAAAGCCGCCACCAATCTGAACTTGCTCGCTTCGGGAGATGATCACTTCTTTATCAATGGCAAAAGCTTTTAAAATCAAGTGAATAGCCGCAGCATTATTATTGACAACAACATTATCATCGCCACCAAAATATGAACGAATGACGCGGTTTAACATGCCCATTCTATTGCCACGTTTCCCATCAATTAGGCTAAATTCAAGATTAGAGTAACGGCAAACAGTTTTGCCTGCCTCATCCCAAATGGTTTGATTAATGGGTGAGCGCCCAAGATTGGTATGTACTAAAATCCCTGTACCATTGATAACAGGTTGGGTTTTTTCGCGTGAGATCAAGGTGAGTTCATGGATGATGTGCGTCATTAATTCATCAAGATCAACGGTTGCATCATTGTCGATGATATAGGTTTTGTATTGATCGATGGTTGTACGAACAACATCGCTGACAATTGGTCGGCCCAATTCAGAAATATAGTGAGATAATTCGGGGCGATTGAGTAATTTACCTACTTGTATAATATTTGATAATTGCACGATCTTTGCCTAGCTTTTTAATAAAATATCTTGTAATTATAGTTGAAAAATAAGGATAAAGTATTGCTGAATCAATCTACAGTCTAAATTTGTGAATTGCGTCGCTGAATGTTATAGTACATGCGGAAGTAAATGGGTCCTGGGGGCTCCGCGGTCTTCAACACCGTTGTCAGCCTATCGGCTGAGGTAGGTTCGATTCCTGCTGCTTCCGCCATATGCCTAAAACGCCCCTTTTCAAAGGGGTTTTTTATTGTCCAAAATAAACTAATAATCCCAGTATTTAACGGGCTTGCGAGTATTATATTTTTCCATGCTCTTCTAAGTTTATTCTTTTCTTTCTTTTGTTTTGTTGGTAATCTTGTTGGTAATTTTTCTACGCCTAGAGATTAGATTATGCCTAAATTATCCACGCCTTTAACCTTTGCCAAAATTAAAGGGCTTAAACCTAGAAACAAACTATATAAAGTTTCTGACGGTGGCGGCTTATCTCTTTGGGTGTATCCAAGTGCCGCTATGAAATGGGCCTTATCTTATAGATTGAACGGAAAGCAGCAAACCATATATTTGGGCAATTACCCTGCTTATTCATTAACTGAGGCTAGAGAATGGCGAGAAGAGATAAGAGCCAAGCTTGATCGAGGTCTATCAATTCACAACGAAACTAATAAGGCTCAATATGTTTTTAGCCATGTTTACGAGGAGTGGTTTAAACGATGGTCCCTAGAACGAAAGAATAAAAAATATGTAGCTCAAGTAGATAGTGCGATCAAAACTAATATATTCCCAGTGTTGGCCAATATGGATATTAGAGAAATAAAAGCTATTCATATTGTTGAATCATTACGACCATTTGAGGAAAGAGGGGCGCTTGAGTACCTCGTTAAAATTAAATCTAGCCTAAACCTAATCTTTAGCTTTGCCACCAGTAGTGGGTTAATAGAAGTTAATCCCGTCACAGCAGTAGGAACGCAAGCATTTAAGAGGCATAAAAAAGCGCATCATGAGGCGTTAGCACCTGATCAGCTTCCACAGCTTATACAAGCGTTGGAGAATGGCGTTATTACTGATACGACCCGTTTTGCTATCTATTGGCAACTATTGACTGCCACACGACCTATAGAGGCGGTATCTGCTAAGTGGGAAGATATTGACCTAGAAGCCCGCACATGGTCAATCCCTGCGGAAGTAATGAAGAAAACGCGCCCGCACATTATCCCGCTATCTGATATGGCCATTCATCTATTAGGACAAATCAAACAGGAAAATAAAAAAGGTGTGTATTTATTTGAGAGCAATGACTATAAAAGCCATTTAAACAGAGAAACGCCGCGTATTATGTTGAGAAGAGCAAACCTACCCACCACAGCGCATGGATTGAGATCATTAGCAGGGACGATGCTAGAAGAGGGCGGCTATAGTGGTGAGTTAATTCATGCGGTGTTATCACATGCCAAAGATGGAGGCGACCAAACTACAGCGGCTTATATGAGATCGTCATTATTTGAGGAAAGAAAAAGCCCCATGAATTATTTAGGCAATAAAATTGCTGAATTATTAAAAATTGAGTTTTGAGGAGCGCCCAATTTTGGACTGTCAGATTAACGCCCCCAAATTTGGGTTGGTTGACTCAAGCCAATTTTGGACTGAGATGTAAATTGTCTTTAATTCCCTCAAACTGAGTAAATTCAAATAATAGGTTGGCGCAATTTTTCGCCGTCAGATTAATGCGTCCAATTAATGTAGATTTTTTAAAGCTCCACAAAAAAATGGAGGCGATTAAGCACAGAGTAAGGAAAGAAATATTTTCCGCTGTGAAATTTTCGCAACCTATCAACTACGGGGTTCATTCACCTGAAAAGTCGGGGCAGTACAAAATTATTGTAACGAGGTTATTAATGGCTTGGCTAAATAGGTCTATGGGGATAACCATAGACGTGAAGTCAAATTTGACCAGTCCTATTGCTGGATAGAGGACAGCACAAAATTGTGCAGTCCTTTTTTATGGACTCGTAAAACTAAATCACAAGGGTGATTTAATGTCATATTTGACAGCGCAAAATAGCACCGACCTATAAGCTATCAATCATATTTACTTCTGAAAAAGATTTTCCTTTATTAAAGTTCTTCTTTTGCCATTTGGCATTTTCAATATGCTCTTTCGGCTTAAACTTCCATATAGCTATAGCTTGGTGGAATTTATTGTTTTCTCCCCAACGCGTATTTTCAAACCAATGAAAAACTTTGCTTCCTCTCGTTTTTTCATCTATTTCCCTTAAAGCATTATAGATATGCTTTGCAAGTTGGTAGCGCGCCTTTTGCTTAGGGGTCATTCCTCTGATATTAGTATTTCTTTCTAATTGCTTCCCATTGCCATAAAATCCAGCTGCTCCCATTATCAAATCACACACTTGTAAAATTAAATGATGGCGACTATTAACAAAGTTAATATTTATGTGTAAATTTTTTAGTCCAAGCATTGAAGGGATTCTTTCTCCTAGCTCTTTTAATTTATCTTTGTGCTTTTGGCTTGAATAGTTATCTAGCCTAACATTCACCTGAATTTGATCGTTAGTGTTTTTTTCAGATATTCCACTCCATTCAATATGATGTTTTAAAAACTGATAATACAGTTTAAATTGAGAGTCAATATCAGGCACAGAATTAGGGTATTCATAAAATCGATCGCAAAACATTTGTCTATATTTTATTCCATGAAATAAAACATGGTTTTTAAAACAATCAATCAAGTTTTTATAATATTCTAAATTATTAGGCTCAATGGATTGCCATTTTATTTCTCGCTTATCAGAAGAGGCTATTTTTAGCTTTAAAATTTCATTGTCTAAGCGCTGCATCAAGCCTTCATAAGCAAATGCTCCACCAAAAAAAGTATGATATCTATATAAGGGGTTACCTTGGTGCGTCCATGCTTCATCCGCATATAATTCATAAACAACTATTTTCTTAGACATATAAAAAAAGACCCTTTGCCCCCTAATAACGCCGCTAATCATACAACCAGAAGCTTGGGGACAAGAGTCTTAGTTATAAGTATAGGGGAATTAATTTATTTTGTATAGGTGTAACGTAAAAGAAGATAATATATCAAAACACTTAAAAACGGCAAGAAACACTCTAATTTAGAGAGTTAAACAATAAAACCTCGCGCGCGTACGTGTCGGAAAACTCAATAAAACGAGTATTGATATTACCCTCAGTTATAAAATACTTTCGTAATCTTACCATCTTGCCTTGCCGTAATCTTGCCGTTCTAATGTATATCGGAATAGCGATAGACCTAGTACAAATAGGTCAGCATAATTTTGTGCCGACCTCGATTAAGTATTAATAGAGCTAATCAAATAGGAGGGCATAATTTTTTGCTGTCCTCTGTAAGCATTGATAAATCTAATTCCCACCAATGGTGGTTATTCGATGTTGGGATTCCGACCATGAGGACGGATAAGACTTGGTTAGGTGAAGTCAAATATTACTTGGCTGAGGTGTGTCCAAATTTGGACTATCTAACTTGTTGAATTTAAAGCAAGCCTCAAAATTGAGTTTTGTATAATCCAACTAAGGCAAAAATTGCACTAGTTCAATCACCCTTAAATCTTAGAATGATAACTTTTAGATAGAGCAGCGCCCCAGCAATCATAAAGCAGATCGTAATTATAGTTATCAGTGCTATTCTCTTTCGTTGGATCAATCTTAAAAGCGTCATTTTTATCTATGTAATAAAATAATGCTTCCTCATACTTGGTTACTTCTTTGTATGCTTTGAAAGTTATAATGATTGTATGTATAAAATGTTTAATAATAACGATAGTTAATCGCTTCAATTCCTCTCTATCTTTGACGGTGTTTTGTAGTTTATAGTACTGTTCTACCCCGTCTAAATAAATCAAAATATCATTATCTTGTGCTGCTAATACTAATAAGCGCCAATAATCTTCTATTCTAAGAAAGTGGTAACCATCTTTCAGGCTTCCATTAAATAAGAAAGTATTTGGGTATCTTTCTAAGATTAAGCTATTTATCTCATGTTCTTCATCATTAAGAAGATGAGGAAAACTTTTAGCAATATTAATAAATCTATTTGTTTGATTTGGTGACCAAATATTATCTGAAATATCCGCCAATGATATTCCACTTTCATGATCTACTATTATGCTTTTAAAGGAGTTCTCTAATGAAACTTCAATATAATTGGTCAGGCTTCTTCTCTCTTGTCGTCCTGCTAACTCAGCTAAAAATTTAATTTTAGGATCAAGCCTAAAGGTAGTTGTCTCTTTTTTTTTAGCTAGTGGCTTTACTTGTTCTGTCATCTTGTTAGTTCCTATTGAAAAATCACTTTTCTTTTACACTCATTGTAATCCAATTAAGTGTTTTAGTTTATTTTGTTTGCGTTTTTCTTTTTTATGTATTTATAATGTATTTGCTTTGTATTTGCATTGAAATTCATTATTTTTACTTAGGAGGTAAAATGGAAATTAAAAAAGAAGAATTAAACGTATCAGATCGCCACGTTTTGTGGAGCAAAGAGCAAGTAACGGGCTTATTGGGAATTAGCGTGTCAGGCTTATACAGCGCGATGAATAAAAGCCAATTCCCTAAACCAATCAAAATCGGGGGCGTTTCACGCTGGAGAAAATCCGATGTATTGGCGTTTATTGATAACTGTCAGCAAGAATTAGCCAACTAAGGGGGGCGATTATGGAGCAGATCAAAGCTGAGGAATGGAACGGTAAAAATATTCGCTTTCTATTTATAGATGGCGAATGGTTAGCAGTTGGTAAGGATATTACTAAGGCGCTTGGTTATAAAGATAGCGTGAACGCAATTAAGCAACATTGCGATGGGGTGGCAAAACACCACCCAATAAAAGATCGAATGAACCGAGATAGAAAAACTCGCGTCATAACTGAGCTAGATATTTACAACCTCATTTTTAATAGTGAATTACCCGAGGCTAAAACATTTAAAAAATGGGTATTTGATCTAATCAAATCACTAAGAGAGCAAGCAGGGCTTGAGGGCTATCAAATCTTCACCATGACGGATAAGCAGTACCAAAAGGACGCAATGGATAAGATCAAGGATTTAAAGCCCAATGCTAAGAACTTTGACTATATCAACGCCAATAAACTAGCTAATGAGGTAGTCCAAAAAATATATGGCTTAGACAAGGGCGTTAAAAAAGGCGATTTTAACCTCAAGCAATTGGAGAGCCGTAAGGCTGTCATGGATATTATAACGTCAGTCACAGAGCTTAAAACTAAGAATAAATCAGATATTAGCGTCAGGGCTACAGTTCTAGCAATGTTTGAAAATTCGAGCCATAAAGTCACTTTAACAGCTAATTAACAACAACATTTAACAACAAGGAATATTTTAAATATGTCACAAGCAGCAAAGAGCGCGCAATTAGAAAACTACGACAACTTGTCTTTATCCGTTGAGTACTTTGGGTGGGTTAATTTCTTAAATGAAATGATTAGCCATGAGATCAGAAAGGAAAATCCAAACGCTTACACTATTGAGAAATTGAGCGATATAGCGGCACATATTGCCAGTAGTAACAATATTCAGGATATATACAAAGAAGCCAAAGCCAATCACTAATTTAAACAGAGGGAAATATTATGGAAGTAAAAGAAATGGATTTTGATACGTTTATGGCTGTAAATAAAAAGGGCTACGATGCAAAAAATGCCCGAATTATCGAGGTAGCGGATACGGTGGAATATTTGCAGAGCGAAGTATATAGCGCTGAAAATATTAGCTTTATTCTCAATGGGCGATTAAAGGAAATCGAGGAAACCATTATTAATGGCGAGGGGTTCATAGAAAACTATTGGCTGATAGATGAAGTTATCAAAGCGATGGACTCAAGCCTAGATTTATCATTGATCGAAAAGGGCGAGCCAATGCCGTTCTATTGTGAAAGTGAAGAGTCATTTTATAAGCATCAAATCAGAGATATGAAGCAAGAAGTAATAACACTCTTATCCCTACAATATGCCGCTAAAGCTGAGATAAACAAAAGGATTGCTGACATGGCTAGATTGTCAATTTTAAACCAATTAGACGAGGATATTTAGGCTATGAATGAATGTAAAAACCTACAAGGTAAGGAGCTTGCTGTATGTGAGTATATGGTAGCTAATGACGGGATTAATCGTTTTGAAGCTACTAAGGTGGGCGATTGGTGTTTAAACACAACGATCAGCATTTTGAGAAAAAAGGGCGTTAATATTCGTGATGAATTTGAGAAAGTCCCTACCCGTTGGGGTAAGGACACTCATGTTAAACGCTACTACCTAGTAAGCAAAACACAGTAATAAACCCATAAAATAAAGCGTACTAGTTCGCAGCTAATACGCTTTTATCAATCTAAAGTTTATGATCATGAGTATATCAATTGTAATGACATTCGCAACAAATAAAGCATATTTCTTGCCTTGTGGTGGCTTGTTATGAGCTATTCTAAAAAGCAATTAGAAGCCCAAGCATATAAGGGCAAGAAAGAAAGCGGTTTTATGTCTATTGGTCGGGAGGCTTATTCCATGTATCCCCAGGACTATTGCCGTCATGCTTCTATTGTCCTTTCATCTAATTCCGTCAGGATATTAAACCTATTAATATCTAAACTGAGAGGGGAGCAGAAGAGAGGGCAGTATATTACTAATAATGGCGATCTGAGCATTACTCATAAAGAGCTAACAGAAAAATACAGCATTGGAATATCCCCAAATAGCTTCTATAATTCAATTAAGGAAATGATAGACAAAGGCTTTATTATCAAGACGAGGCAGGGCGGTAAAAATCTATGCTCTTTATATGCTCTTACATTTATGAAAATAGGCGATATTAGGGACGCAAACGGAAAGAGAAAAATTGACCATCCACCGACTGAATTGCCCAGCAATGACTGGAGAATGATAGCAATACAGAATAAGCAATACCTCCCGATCAATGATAATCAGTTTTAAATTAGCCCATTTAGCCGATGGGCTTTTTTGATAGGCCAAATAATAATTTAAAATTAAGTGGCGTTTATTGTTTCGATTGTTTCTAGGTATAACTCGGGGCAGGCTTCTTGGTTCATTGCTTGCTTGAAAAATCTTGTATATTTTCTTGCGGTATAGCCTGATTGGAATAATCCCGAAATGATCTGATTATATACGTCCATAGAAACGGGGCTTTTAGCAATAAAATCACCTGAATTAATAGCATTTTGTAAAAATAATGCGGGTTCAATCCTAGCCTCTTTATAGACTATATAGCTATCTCTAGTGATAAAATCATGGCAGCCAGCTCTAAGAACACAGGATTGATCGTAAATAATGTCAGGCTTGATAGATGAAAAATTCACCAATAAAACCACATCAGATCGCCCGTTTAAAACATCATTACAAGGGTCATTTAATACTACGAATAAATGCTTAGTATCATCGTTTGATTGCGATCTTGTATACATCAATAAAGAAGCTTTAGCATTAATCATTATTGATTTCTTTCGATAATGCTATCAAATTCTAGGCGTAGATTATTTTCATCCATTATCGCCTTAATGGTGTCTATATCCTTGCCTAGATAAGTTAGGAGGGTATCCAAATGAATTGGCATACTAGAGCCTTGAGGGTCTTTCCATTCAGGGATATTTAGTGGATTATGCGTATAGTCTACTAAGCTCCATTGGTCATAGTTCCCAAACTTTTCATAAATTGCAGAAAGAATATTTATATCATTTTTGGATAATTCGCCCAATTCATCTAAATCCAAATCATTATCAAAATTGTAATCGCTTCCCACATGATGATTTTCTTTGTCTGTAATCCATTTATTCCAAGTATTATCAAACCTAACAACACCATTAATTAGATTTAATGTGGTTGATAGTACTGGACCATATGGCATAGAACAATAACTATCCCCAGTAATAGGAGTATTAAAGTGCTTATAACTTTCTCTATCAGCTAAATACAATAACTTCATTAGCTTGAGATGGGGCATTTTTCCGCCTTCTTTGGCGACAAGGTAGGCGGCTGCTTGTGCTGTTTTTAATTCATCAAACATTGCTATCTCCTTGATTTATTAGGTTGTTGGCGTGAATTTCCATACATGTATAGTATATAGTAATGGATATTTTTATCCACCGTTTCTTATATGTCCATATTTGACTATATTAATTAAAACAAACCTCATAGAGATTTGGGAATGTTTGAAAATTGCGAGTCTACGCACCCGCAAGCCGTAAAATAGCTAGGGAGTACCTTTTTTGTTTCAGGTTATTTCAGGTTTTAAGATGTTATTTTTTTACCACTTATGACCCACGTGCTATACATCATCAATATTGGTTAATATTTAGAGAAAGAAACAATAAAGAATATACATAATATGGCTAATATATTAGAAGGACTATCGTAGGGATAGCTATTGGGTGGCTAAAAAGTAATCAAAAGTGGCTGACAACTATCGTAGGGATAGCTATTGGCGTTTTATGATCGTTTAGTGACTATCGTAGGGATAGCTGTCAGTAAATAGTAACTATCGTAGGGATAGTTAGAATGTCAATATTCTGTAAATTTATTGGAATTATTCTCATTTGTATATCTGCTTAATGATTTTTGATATCAGGTTTTATTAGGTTGTCAGGTGTTATTTCTGTTTAATGCTGTTATTACGATAGAGCCAATCTGACCTAATGGAAGTGTCATTTTGAGCAATTGCAAATTATTAGACTTGATTCTGAATGTGGCGGAAATTCCACATAGTTGCTTAAGGCTTTAAATTCGCTATTAAATCGCCCCTATTAGTTTTGGCTGTCATTACAATAGAAAGATCATATCGTTTAAATTTGGTATGAGTCTGAAAGGAATATGATTATATTTACCATTGTTTAACGTGTCGGATAATTAAATTATTCTGAAAATATCCGTCCAGTCGTTTTGCGTGCGCTCAAAATGCGTGTACGGAAAACAAAGACACGGCTCTTATGATCTACAAAACTATGATTTTAATGTCAGGTTTAGTAAGGTTTTAATGTTAACAAATGTCAACATTTTTGAGTAACAACTCTCACCCTAAACTAATCCTCTCAGCGTGCCCGAAAACTTCTTTTTTTATGGACTCTAAAAACGCAGCCAGTCCAAATTTGGACTCGTTAAAAGGTAAGCACGAATTATGCTCACCTAATCTAGCCATAACAATTAATAACATTGTTGTAATTCTCTTTTTATAGTGTTCCGATACTTAAAAGATATTATTTATAAATGTCATGTTTTGTCAGGTTCTAACGTGCCCGAAAATTCAATTAAAAGCTATCTTTTGTTGGTTTTCTTTCTTTGAATGTCTGCGATAACCCTAGCTATTGAATGTTCAGCATTTGAATATTGTCTAGCACTGGAGGCAATTCCTAAGCGCTCTAATGTTTTACGGGGCGTTTCTTTTTGTTGCTGGTTTAGCATGACCGCTTTTATTAGTTTTGCGTATTTCTTTTGATAAATATTCCCACATTCCATAATAGAAAGCGCTTCAATGACATAACTAACTGATTTGCTTGTAGATAGGTTGGGGGTGTTATCTACTCTAGTGCTTTTACTTTTGCCTAAGCTCTCGAGATATGAATTACCATAGCCATTATTTGTAAAAAGCCATTTTTGCCATGCTTCTAAGCACCTGCGACCCTCAGCAATCATTAGCTTTTTGTCTTTGGCTGTAATGATCTGTTGCTTTTCTTGCTCTTTGTGGGTGTTATGCTCAGGCATTTTAAAACCAATTAATTTGCCATTCTTAAGTACTAGTCCAAAACTCACAGATGCTTTATCGGTGTAATCTGTTTCAATATTTTGTTTATGGTTATCCATGATTAGCCTTTAACAATTGAGTAATTAAATATAAAATGAATCTTCAAGAGGTAAAAATATTCAGAACGATTTATTTATAAAATGCCTCTATGATTTTTGTATGTTGGTATCCTTGTTGGTAATTTTATGATTTTAACGAAATTAGTATAATATAAATCATATCCTTATATTTTTTGTTCTTATGATGCTGCTTCCGCCAATGAATTCTTGAAGCCCTTGTATAGCAAGGGCTTTTTATTATTTAAAAAATTTTTATTAAAATAGCGTATTATTTAGATTTTTATAATTAAATGAGATAATGATTTTGAGAATATTAAGTTTATTGATTTTAGCAGTGTCATTTTCTAACGTATCATTTGGTGAAATTTTGGATGATGGCATTGCATGTGTTATGCCATTAAAAACAGACGGTACATACAATGCGGCCTATCGATTGCGATATGTTGTGATGTCAGGTGATTATATTAACGAAGGTACACGATCACAAAGTTATGATCCACACATTAATTATGTGGTAACAGAGTGGCCAGAAGGTAAATACAGCGTGTTTGATATTGCTTTTGATTCAGAATTAATGCCTGTTGATGTGTTAACGAAAGATGAAATGGGTCGTGCCCATAAGATTAAAAAGTCATATTCAACACAATGTTCTTAAAAATGTTTTTACGCTAATTTAACGATATTCATAAAGCCGATAACGATTCAGTATTATCGGTTTTTTTGATGGTTTGAATGGTTGTTTTGTTGCCTAAATAGCAACAATAATTCAAATCTGTTTTATTGTTGTTTGCTTTTTTATTCACATATACTCGATTTAAGCACCAAATATATGGGCTATTGAATATAAGAATGGAGGAGTATATGCGTCAAATAGTTAAGGAAACATTTGGGATTGATCACCCTTTGGTTACGGTGAGAGATCATACAGCAGTACTAGAGAATTACAAGAAACTTGGCTTTAACTTATCGCCCATTAGCTATCATCCTTGGGGAACTGTGACAAGTTTAGTGATGTTTGCAAAAAACTTTATTGAACTGATTTCTGTTCACGATTCAAGTAAATTTCATGCCAATGGTGCAGAAGCTTTCTGCTTTGGGGAAAATTTGAATAATTTTCTACAGAAAGAAGAAGGTGTTGCTTTGCTTGCACTTTATAGCAATGATGCGGATTCTGATCATCAAAGATTGCTAGATAAAGGATTACAAAGCCAAGGGCGAGTAGATTTTAGACGAGCCATCAAAACCCCGCAGGGCATGGATGAAGCTGTTGTATCACTAGGTTTATTCATTGATCCTAATCATCCTGAGTTGTCCAATTTTATCTGTCAGCAACATAAGCCAGAATTAATCTGGGTACCAGAATGGCAAGTGCATCCCAATCAAGCTAATGGCATTACTCGAATCATATACATTGGTGATTTATCCATTCTATCCGCCCGCTGGGAAGCATTGTATGGAGACAAAGTACAGCACGTTAATGGTGAAGTTCGTGTGGATACAGGTGCAGGTCAATTGATAGGTATGACAGAGCAAAACTTTATTCACAAATACCCTGATGTTGATTTGCCAATATGGCATGGTGACAGTATTCATGCGGTGTTGATTCAAGTGAATACAACATCTTTAGATGCTGTTAAAAATATTGTGGCAGATTCCAATATCAAGAGTGCCATCAGCGATCAAAGTGTGCTGATTAGCCCTGAATTTGCAGGTAATGTGATTCTCGAATTTGTTGAATTACCGAATGTTTAGCTGGAGGTGAATGATGGATTTATCAACAGTTGTTAATTGGTTGAATGGTTGGATTTGGAGTAAAGCGCTCATCATCACATGTTTATCGTTAGGGATTTATTTTTCTTGTCGGATTCGATTTGCACAAGTTAGGCATTTACCTAAATTTTTTCAATTAGTTTTGGATAAGAAAAGTTCAAAAACAGGGTTGTCATCATTTCAAGCATTGGCGATTTCAGTGGCAGGACGCGTGGGTGTTGGTAATATCGCAGGTGTTGCTGCGGCGATTACTTATGGTGGGCCTGGGGCACTATTTTGGATGTGGGTTGTCGCATTTTTTGGTGCAGGGACATCCTTTATAGAATCCACTTTGGCTCAGATTTATAAAGAGAAATATAATGATGAGTTTCGTGGTGGACCTGCTTTTTATATAGAAAAGGGCTTGAAAAATAAACCGTTGGCCATAGCATTTGCGATTGCTGCGATGGTCGCATGTGGTTTTTTAATTCCTGGAATTCAAGCCAATGCTGTGGCAGAAAGTTTAAATGTTGCTTTTGGGCTCGATGCTTATATTTCTGGCATTATCATGGCGGCATTATTAGGTTTTATTGTCATGGGCGGTGTTTATAGAATTGCTAAGTTTACGGAAGTGATTGTACCTGTGATGGCGATTGGTTATATCTTAATGGCGATTGTGGTGATTGCTATGAATATTAGTCAAGTACCAGAAGTAATCTCTTTAGTGATGAATTCTGCTTTTGGTGCAGAAGCAACATTTGGTGCATTACTTGGTTTAGCGGTTGAATGGGGCATTAAGCGAGGCGTTTATTCTAATGAAGCAGGAATGGGAACAGGTGCACATGCGGCTGCTGCGGCAAGCGTGAGTCATCCTGCAAAGCAAGGCTTAGTTCAATCATTTTCGGTATTCATTGATACATTATTGGTTTGTAGTGCAACGGGCGTGATGTTAATTATGACGGGCAAATACAATACATTGAATCCAGCCGCTGAAAATAGTTTTTTATATGAAGGCATTCCTGGCATTGGTATGGGGTCTGGCTATTCTCAACTGGCAGTTGAAACAGCATTTCCTGGCTTTGGATCTGCATTCATTGCCATTGCACTGCTATTTTTTGCATTCACATCGTTGGTGGCTTTTTATTATATTGCAGAAACCAATCTGATCTATTTGAAAAAGTACCGAAAATTAACGTGGGCAGCCCCTATTCTAAAAGTGGTAATGGTAGTTATGGTTGGCTATGGTGCGGTTAGAACTGCTGATCTTGCTTGGGCAATGGGTGATTTAGGCTGCGGTATTATGGCTTGGTTGAATATTGTGGCGATCATTCTGCTCCATAAACCCGCCATCAATGCTTTGAAGGATTATGAAATGCAAATGAAATCGGGTAAAGAGATTGAGTATGAATTTCATTACATGAAAGAAGAAAAAGCAGCGCTACAGAAAAATGTAGAGTAAAGAAAGTTTAATGAAAATGCCACTTGAGCCCATAACTTAAGTGGCTTTCATAGATTTTTATCGGCTGAGTAATGTAAATATTCGCTGTTATTTGTATCGATCTGTTATTTCAATAATCAATAGTTTAATTATTTTCATAAAAGAACAAAAATATTTTCAAATAGATATTATTATTGAATTATCCAAACATTATAGTTTGACTTGGATCAAATGATTTTATAAGGTAAAAGGTCCTCAACTAAAAAGGAGTATGTTTTGATCGAGAAGAAACGTATTGCAATTTTGGGCGCAGGGCCCAGTGGGTTAGCACAGCTACGTGCTTTTGAAGCGGCACGATTACAAGGTGTAGAAGATCTACCAGAAATCGTGTGTTATGAAAAACAAAATGATATAGGAGGAATGTGGAATTACACATGGAGAACAGGGCTAGATAAGCATGGCGAGCCTGTTCATGGCAGTATGTATCGTTATTTATGGTCAAATGGACCAAAAGAGTGTTTAGAGTTTGCGGATTACTCATTTGAAGAGCATTTTGGTCAGCCAATCCCATCATATCCACCGCGCGCAGTTTTAAAAGATTACATTATGGGGCGCATTAATAAGCAGGACATTCGTAAATATATTAAATTTGAATGTCCTGTTCGTTGGGTTACATTTGATGATGCAACAGAAAAATTCACAGTCACAGTGATGAACCATAAAACAGAGCAACAAGAAACAGAAGAATTCGATTATGTTGTTGTGGCAACAGGACATTTTTCAACACCAAATATGCCGTATTTTGAAGGACTAGATCAATTCCCTGGCAGAATTTTACATGCACATGATTTCCGTGATGCATTAGAGTTTGAAGGCCGAGATATTCTTTTAGTCGGCAGTAGTTATTCCGCAGAAGACATTGCAACACAATGCTACAAATATGGTGCAAACTCGATTACGATTAGTTATCGTTCAAATCCATTAGGTTTTGATTGGCCTGATGGTATTGCAGAAGTACCATTGTTGACACATTTTGATGGCAATGTGGCGCATTTTAAAGATGGTAGTAGTCAAGCATTTGATGCCATTATTCTATGCACGGGCTATCAATTTCACTTCCCATTTTTGGAAGATCGTTTGCGTTTACAAACGCACAATTGTCTCTATCCTGAGAACCTTTACAAAGGGATCTTTTGGCAGGAGCATCCTCAGTTAATCTATTTGGGTATGCAGGATCAATATTTCACCTTCAACATGTTTGATGCACAAGCATGGTTGGCACGTGATTATATGATTGGTCGTTTTGAGCTGCCCGATGAATCAGAGCGACAAGTCGATATGGATCAATGGCTAACACGTAGAGATCAAGCAGAAACTTGTTATGATTCTATTGATTTCCAAGCATCTTATGTTCGTGATCTTATTGATTTAACTGATTACCCTGACTTTGCGATTGAAACGCAAGCAGAAATTTTAAAAGAGTGGCAAGAAGATAAGAAAAACGACATCATGGGTTTCCGTGAGAGATCTTATCGTTCCACACAAACCAATACTTTGGCACCAGAATTACCCATGCCATGGTTAGAGATTAAAGATGATACTTTGGAGTACTTCTTATCTCTGAGTTTTGAACCTCTCAAAAAAGAGGCTTAACAGGGTAAGCACCAAGGCAGCATCGCCTTGGTGTCGCACAAGCTGATAAAATCACATATAATGGCGCGTTTTAGCCAATCAGCTGTGGAACTATGTCGAATAAACAATATGATGTGATTATTATTGGTGCAGGCGCATCAGGCTTAATGCTGGCATTTATGGCAGGGCAACGTGGTCGCAAAGTTCTTGTGCTAGAAAAAGCCAATAAGATTGGCAAAAAAATCTTAATGTCTGGCGGTGGCAAATGTAATTTCACCAATCTAGATGTGGAATCCAATAACTACATTACGCATAATCATCCTTTTACGATTTCAGCTTTGAAACGTTACACCAACTGGGACTTCATCAGTTTAGTGTGTGAACATGGCATTGAATATGAAGAGCGTGCACATGGTCGACTGTTCACATTGAATGGTGCTAAGCAGATTTTAGCAATGTTGGTTGAAGAGTGTGAACATACAAAAAATGTAGAGATTCGCACACATAGCGAAGTGCAGTCCGTGAATGTTCTACAAAATGGACGATTCAAAGTTCAAACAGTAGCAGGAAATTTTGAAGCTGAATCTGTGGTTGTGGCAACAGGTGGATTATCCATTCCAACATTGGGTGGATCTGGCATTGGTTATGAAATCGCCAAGCAATTTGGGCACAAAGTATTTCCAACGCGTGCAGGATTAGTGCCATTTACATTTTCAGATGCCATGAAAGAGATCACGGTGCGCTTGAGTGGTAATGCGATTGATGCAACGTTATCGAATGATCAGCAGAGTTTTACAGAAGCCTTATTATTCACACATCGTGGCTTAAGTGGACCAAGCTCATTACAGTTATCTAATTATTGGCAAGCAGGGCAGAGTTTTAATATTGATTTCTTACCGCAAGAAGATTTATCACAGCTGTTTAAAGCTAAGAAAAATAGCCAACCTAAAATTCTATTGCGCACATTATTAACAGAATATTTACCGAAAAATTTAGTGTTAGAGCTTCAAGAGTTATTGTGGAAAGATAATGCTGAAATTATGATTGGTCAATGGAGCGATGAAAGGCTTTTGCAAGTTGCATCATCCTTGCATCAGTTTGAAGTGAAACCCGCAGGCACAGAAGGTTATCGCACAGCAGAAGTCACTTTAGGTGGAGTAGATACAACAGAAATTTCATCCAAAACGATGGAGAGCCAAAAGCAAAAAGGCTTGTTTTTTGTGGGTGAAGTTTTGGATGTTTCGGGGCAATTGGGCGGATTTAACTTCCAATGGGCATGGGCTTCTGCACATGCCGCATCAGAATATGTTTGATGAACTTAGGCTTAGGCTAGAATTTTTGTTCTGAATTCTGTCACATCTTTTAGGAATTGATTTTCTTCTAAGCCTGCCATTGCTAGAACTTCATGGCGCTCGCCATGCTCTAAGAATGTATCTGGTAAACCAAAAGTTTTGATAGGCTTAAAGATATAGTTTTTCGCTAATAATTCTTGGATCGCAGTACCAACACCGCCAGTCACAACGCCATCTTCAATCGTAATGATGATGCTATGTTTTTTAGCTTCAGCAATAATTAACTCTGCATCTAATGGTTTCACAAATCGTAAATCCACTAAGGTTGCATTGAGTGCATTCGCTGTTTTTTCTGCAACATGAAGCATAGTTCCTACTGCGAAAATGACAGTATCCACACCTTTACGGATAATATTGGCTTTACCAAATTGAATGTCTAATGTTTCTGTCACTTCCATGCCTTCGCCTGAACCGCGAGGATAACGCACAGCAGTTGGATGTGGCACAGTTAATGCCAAATTTAGCATGTGATATTGTTCATTTTCATCAGATGGCGCCATGATCACCATATTTGGCACAATGCGCAAATAAGCTAAATCAAATGCACCAATGTGCGTTGGGCCATCAGGACCTACAACGCCAGCGCGATCAATAGCGAATACGATTGGCAAATCTTGCAATGCAACATCATGAATCAATTGATCATAAGCGCGCTGTAAGAATGTTGAGTAGATCGCAACCACAGGTTTTAAGCCTTTCATTGCCATACCAGCGGCGATTGTTACTGCGTGCTGTTCTGCGATCGCAACGTCAAAGAAACGTTTAGGAAAACGTTGATCAAATTCAACTAAGCCAGAGCCTTCGCGCATTGCAGGTGTTACTGCGACAATTTTATGATCTTTTTCTGCAACATCACAAATCCACTGTGAAAAAATCTGTGTATAAGTTTTTGCAGCAGGTTTTGTTTCAACTTTGTCGACAGGTTTGGGTGCTGAAACTGCGTGAAATTTCACAGGTGCAGATTCTGCTTGAGAATAGCCTTTGCCTTTTTGTGTGATCAAATGCAAAAGTTTTGGGCCACGCTTTTGTTTTAAATTTTGTAATATTTTGATCAACGATGGTAAATCATGACCATCCACAGGACCAAAATATTGGAAATCTAGGGATTCAAATAATCCGCCATCGCCTGCAACCATGTTTTTGATTTGTTCTTCTGTGCGCTTTGCCAATTCTACAGCATGTGGCAATGGCAAGCTTTGGATGAAGCGTTTACCTTCCGAACGGAGTGATTGCATGATCGGGTTGGATAATGTTTTTGTCACCATGTTGCTGAGTGCGCCAACATTTGGTGAAATTGACATGTTGTTATCATTCAAAATAACCAACATATCTGCTTTGATTGCACCTGCATGATTCAATGCTTCAAAAGCCATACCAGCTGTCAAAGCACCATCGCCAATCACAGCAACGGCATGATGATGTGCATGTAATAATTCATTAGCAATGCTCATACCTAAAGCAGCGCTGACCGATGTTGAAGAGTGCCCAACGGTAAATGCATCGTATTTGCTCTCTTTTGGGCAAGGAAATGGTTTTAAACCATCTTTTTGACGAATGGATTTAAGTTGATCACGACGTTCAGTCAAAATTTTATGCGGATAAGCTTGATGCCCAACATCCCACACAATCGAATCTTCTGGTGCATCAAATACATAATGCAATGCAACTGTTAATTCAATCACACCTAAACCAGATGCAAAATGCCCACCGCTTTCCAATACGCTGTTAATTAAAAACTGGCGTAATTCATTCACAAGTTGTTGCAACTCTTGTGGTGAGAGACGTTTTAAGTCTTGTGGGGTTTGAATTTGGGTTAAGAGTGACATTGTTAATTCTGCCTTTCGATCACATAAAGCGTTAAGGCTTTTAAAGGATCTGCATTGGTTTGAAACGGTGTTAATAGTGCTAAAGCTTCGGTATTGAGTTTTTGCATGTAATCTTGTGCAGTTTCAATGCCTAGCAAATTAACATAGGTGGCTTTTTCTTGTTCAGCATCTTTGCCTGCGCTTTTGCCTAATACTTCAGAAGAACTGGTGGCATCTAAAATATCATCTTGAATTTGGAACATTAGCCCAACTTTTTGAGAGAAAGTTGCTAACGATTGTAGTGATTCTGCGGATTGTGCTTTGCCCGCTATATAGCCCATTAAAATACTCGCTTTGATCAATGCACCAGTCTTGTTGTTGTGTATCTCTTGTAATTCTTCTAGCGTCACAGGTTTTTGTTCAGCTTGCATATCTAAGAATTGGCCTTTAATCATGCCAAGTGCGCCAGAAGCTGTGCTGAGCATTTTAAGGAGCTCTACTTTCGTTTCAGCAGTGAAATTTTCATCATGAGATAGTAATGCAAATGCTTCAGTTAATAGTGCATCGCCTACTAAAATCGCTGTTGCTTCATCATAGGCTTTGTGATTGCTGGGTTTACCACGGCGAAAATCATCATCATCCATTGCAGGTAGATCATCATGGACTAATGAGTAGCAATGAATCATTTCGATGGCTGCTGCAATCGGTAATAAGGCTTGATGATTGGCACCACTTAATTGGCCGCCTGCAAATACCAATAGTGGACGAATGCGTTTGCCGCCATCCAATGCGCTGTAAGACATCGCTTCTTTTAATAATGGAACGGTGGGAAGTTTATCTAAATATTTGGCTAAATAGCACTCAAATTCTTCTCTAAATTGAAACATAATGGATACCTGATTGAGGCTTTAAAAAGGAATATCATCATTGAAATCATCACTGTCCATGGTTTTGGATTGTGAGATTTTGTCAATTTTTTTGGCGGTGCTGTCTAAAATGTTACGGCAATCATGAATGAGTTTTGTGCCATCAGTAAATAGTTTTAATGATTGCTCAAGCGTCAACTCGCCCGATTCGAGCTGTTCTATGATTGTATCAATTGAATTCAATTTGCCTTCAATTGTTTCATCCGTATTTTTGCTTTTTGCCACAATAATCCCCGATGTTTTTAATCTTTAATGAGTGAGTTAAACTCTGCAATTTTACTCAAATGAAGTATATAATACTAGCTCTTTGTCTTTTTCTGTCATAAAAAGCGACTAATGCAATAATAATCAAGTAAGATTAAATTTTTGGACTAAGGTGGTTAGGTGAAAAAAAGAAACATAGCTTTGGCAACATTAATGATGTGGTTGTTGGTGCTGCCGATTAGCACGAATATCGCGTTCAGCCAAGCATTGCCGATTAACACCATTTTATCCGATGGTTTAGGAAACAAAAATAACGATAAAAAAGTTCATAATTTACCTGATCCACTTAAGCTCGTGACGACATGGTGGAGCTATTTTTCCACCAAAACAGGCGATGAATTAAAGTTAGCAATTGGTGAGTTCGTTGGTCAAGTCAATGAACAGATCAGCCATTTGCCACTGGATGAACAGAAAAAATATCAGCCAATTTTGAGTCAAATATCAGCTAATCTGACAGCTTATGAAACGTTGGTGAGTAAAAAAGTATCTAAGCCTAATGCGGCAAAGTTGGCCATTGCAGAAACTTATACGATTAAGCAAGTCATAGATTTAACTCATCAAGAGCGAGAGTTAAAAGGTAGTGCACAACGCATTCGTTTAGAGATCAGCGAATATGAAAAACAGTTAAGAACATTGGATCGTCAGCTGAATACTAATCTTGCGCGTTATTTAGATATGACAAACACAGATAGCAATCGTTTTGGTGAAGGTTTAAACATCATTTTGACACAAACAGAAGCTGTGTTAATTGATGAGCGCAATAAAACGATGAAAGCAGAATTGGCTAATATTAATTTACGTTTAGATGATATTAAAGCTGTGCTGGGTATTGCAGTGGGTTTGATTTCAACATCCGATGAAGAGATTAAACAATTACGAGATGCCATTGGGCAATCTGAACAAAGAGTGCAAGAGATCACAACGAAATTATCGAGAGAGCAGCAATTTGTCGCATCGTTAGAGTCGACAGGCACAAAGGAAGATGCAGCAGTTGCTAGATATCGTGAACTTCGTGTATTGAATACCCAAGTTCATTTGGCCGCCGCACAAGCACAAATCGTATTTTATAAGATGCAGTTGAATTTACTGCAATTGCTTCATAATCCTGATACTGATAACGAACAAGCATTAAAAAATGTCCGCCGTTATGATGTTGAGTTAGAAGAGTTAAATGCCAAAGCAGCAGGACGAACGGAGCAGAATGAAATTGAACGCATTCGTTCAACAGAGCTTTTAGCTGAAACGCCCATAGAAGGCGAACAATCGCTGTTTTTGCGTAATATTATTCAAGATCGCTCTAATTTGATTCAAGATACAGCCATTAACTTGCAGCGTTTAAATGTGTTATTGGATGATAGCGAATATATCTCTAATTTATCCAAAGAGAAGATTCTTGCGCTGAGCGGCGGTTGGCGAAATACTTATTATAAAGTGCGACTCTTTTTGAGTGATTCTTGGCGTTTTGTGAAAAATTCTACATCCACGGCTTTATTTAAAGTGGGCGATACGCCTGTAACGGCGAGCGGATTAGTACGATTTGTACTGGTTCTATTTGTTGCATGGTGGGCTGCATTTTGGATCAATAAATTATTGGTTCGAGTGGGAAATCGTAATGGTGGTGAAAAATTACCTGCCTATTATTTAACAGGACGATTAACTTATTACTCTGTGATTTCCATTGGTTTTTTAGGTGGCTTAACCATTATCGGGATTGATTTTACAAACTTCGCACTCGTCGCAGGTGCTCTGGCAATCGGTTTGGGTTTTGGTTTACAGTCGATTTTAAGTAATTTTGTGTCTGGTCTGATTATTTTATTTGAACGCTCATTAAAAGTGGGTGATTTCATTGAGTTACAAGAGCGTAATTTACGTGGTGAAGTTCGTGCCATTAATGTCCGTGCAACGATTATTGCGGATAACGATAATATTGAGATCGTCATTCCAAACTCCGAATTGATTAATACAAAGATGCTGAACTGGACGTTAACGGAGCCGCATCGTCGTATTCGTTATCCATTTAAAGTGGCTTATGGCGTGGATAAAGAATTTGTGAGAGAAGCCGTTTTGAAGGCAGCGGAAGAAGTGCCACATACTTTAAAAGGGATTCCAGGTAGAAATCCTGCGGTTTGGTTGAATCGCTTTGGGGATTATTATTATGAGTTTGAATTGGTGGTTTGGTTGACAGCGCGCGCAGTTAAGCGTCCAAATGCTGTGCATGCTGCTTATATGTGGGCGATTGATACAGCACTTCGTTCTAATAATATTGAAATTCCTGTGCCGCAAAGTGAATTGCGCTTTAGAGATAATAGTGCAATGGCCATTAAGCCATTTGAAGATGATGAGTTTGAGAAGAGTTTTAAAGATGATATTCGTGATGCACAGTTATCATTATTTAAAAAAAGTGATTAAATAACTGTGAACTCGCTATAATATCGCCAATTTTTTAAGGTAAAACGAAATTATGTCAAAAGTATTAACATTTCAGGAAATGATTCTAAAACTGCAAACATTCTGGGCAGAACAAGGATGTGTGTTGTTACAGCCATACGATATGGAAGTGGGTGCGGGAACATTCCATTCAGCAACTTTCTTGCGTTCATTAGGGCCAGAGCCTTGGGCTTCTGCTTATGTTCAACCATCTCGTCGTCCAACAGATGGTCGTTATGGTGAAAATCCAAATCGTTTGCAACATTATTATCAATTCCAAGTTGTTGTGAAGCCATCACCAGAAAACTTCCAAGAATTGTATTTGGAATCTTTGAATGTATTGGGCATCAATACAAAAGTACACGATGTTCGCTTTGTGGAAGATAACTGGGAATCACCAACTTTAGGTGCTTGGGGTTTAGGCTGGGAAGTTTGGTTGAATGGTATGGAAGTTACACAGTTCACGTATTTCCAACAAGTGGGCGGCTTGGAATGTAAACCAGTGATGGGCGAAATCACTTATGGTTTAGAGCGTTTAGCAATGTATTTGCAAAATGTTGAAAGCGTTTATGATTTAGTTTGGTCAGAAACACCATTTGGCACTGTCACTTACGGTGATGTTTTCCATCAAAATGAAGTGGAACAATCAACCTTTAACTTTGAGCATGCGGATGTGGATTTCTTATTAACTCAGTTCAACTTCTTTGAAAAAGAAGCGAAGCATTTAATCGAAGAAAAATTAGCATTGCCAGCGTATGAGATGGTGTTAAAAGCATCTCACACATTTAATTTATTGGATGCGCGTAAAGCGATCTCTGTTACTGAACGCCAATCTTACATTTTGCGCGTACGCGAATTGGCTAAATCAGTTGCACAAGCATATTATGCAAGCCGTGAAGCATTGGGTTTCCCAATGTTGAGAGAGAAATAATTTCGATCAGATTGATAGTTGAAGATTAGATGGCAAAAAGCCGATTTCATAATGGAATCGGCTTTTTATGTTTTGAGTTATATGCTGAGCGCTTATTTTTCAAAAATCTTTTTGAAGATGAGTGCATAAGTGAAGTTATAAAGTGGTAATGTCCAGATTAATCCAATGCCAAGTGGGATGAGAGAAATCAGTAAAATAATGCCCAATATTAAATTTAAACCAAGAAATTTGAACCAATGGCGAGACACAATTTTACGCGATGCTTCTAGGATATCCCAAAAGGATTCATTGGGATGAATCACTAGGATCCAATAAGCAAGAGAATAAGCGATGACAAGATAGATTCCAGGAATGATTAATAGTACGAATCCTAATGCGATGATCAATGTCATCATGACAGATAGAATTAACATCGGTAACCAAAATTTGGTGAATTTACAAAAATCTCCTGCCGCATCAACAGTTTCTCGATTGGATAGCTTTAGTACGACGATGATGACGCCCACGATAAATACAGCACTGGCGCTATCAAATAACACGCTGATTACAATGCTTAGCGCTGGGATTTGCTCAAAGAGTATTGCAAAAAACTCACCAGTATAAGAGACGATAGAGCTAAAAATACTTGCTAAAAGTATGGCGATGAAAATGGGTAATTTATTGCCGTGAACCATTTTCCAAGCTTCAGCGATGATGTCAGAAATAGAAAAGTCATAATCAAAGTTAATGGCTTCGCTGAGTGAACGATATTTATCATTATCGTTGGAAGGTTGAATGATCTCGGGTTCATCTTTAATGATGACTACTTCGTACTCTTTATCATTATTCATAATTGGTCCGTATTATTTTGATTAAAAGGGTTAAAAATAAGTGATTATTATAAATAATTTGTGAACTATTTCCTGAAAATTGTCTTTACAGTATTCATAGCCTATGTATACTCAAATGAGTGCATCCTTCGCGACAAAATCGCACTCATCAGCACGTTACCCAAATTTTTATACACAAAATCTAGTTTATTGATTCAATATTAATTGAAGGCTGCTCTATGCGTTTGTTAAATTTATTTTCAGAATTTATTGGTAAAACTTTTGCCATTTGGACATTATTGTTCGCATTATTAGGATTTTTTATTCCGTCATTGTTTAATTCCTTGGCTTGGCTGATTACTTATTTTCTTGGCATTATTATGTTTGGAATGGGATTAACGCTGACATTAGCGGATTTTTCTCAAGTTGTGAAGAAGCCATGGCAAGTATTATTAGGTGTTGGTTCACAATTCATTATTATGCCGCTTTTAGCCTTAGGATTAGTGAAGCTGTTTAATATCGATCCTATGTTAGCTTTGGGTGTTGTTTTAGTGGGTTCTTGTCCAGGCGGTACATCCAGTAATGTGATTACTTACTTATCTCGTGGTGATGTTGCGTTGAGTGTGACAATTACAAGTATTACGACATTACTAGCGCCATTTATGACGCCATTATTATTAAAATTATTAGCTGCTGAAAGCATCAATGTTTCTTTCTATGCAATGATGATGTCGATTATACAATTTGTCATTGTGCCGATTGTGCTCGGTTTAATTGTTCGTATGGCATTACGATCAAATGTTAAGTATGTTATGCCAGTTTTACCCATTGTTTCTGTATTTGGTATTGTGATGATTGTTGCAATTGTGGTGGCATTGAATCAGGTGCGATTACAAGAAACAGGCTTGATCATTATTGCTATTGTGATGATCCATAATACATTGGGCTATATCGTTGGTTATGTTTTAGCGAGAATTATGGGATTAGGATTGGCACAACGTAAAGCGATTGCCATTGAAGTCGGTATGCAAAATAGTGGATTGGGTGCTGCATTAGCCAATAAACATTTTGATCCTATTGTGGCAGTACCAAGCGCCTTATTCAGTGTTTGGCACAATATTAGTGGTGCGATTTTGGCGAATATCTTTGCGAAAATGGATCGAAAGTCACAAGAGTAAATCATCATTCATGTCATATCATTCTCCTTTAGTTAGGAGAGTGATGTTGGTAATGTTTATAAGCTTGATATAATGCATAGAAAATAATTATAAGGATAAAAAGTATGCATGGTCAAAAATGGATCTCCTTAGTTGGATTGCTGTTATGTGCTGGGCTGAATGCTACGATGGCAGAGACATTGCTTGAAGGCGGTTATGATGTGCGCTCAACAATGACAATGGAAGGTAAGATTGCCTCTAAACGAACAGATTATATTGCATGCTTTAATGATAAAGATGCAAAATCAATGGCATTTGATTTTATGTCAAAAACTTATCAGCGTTGTCAAAAGATTGCTGGCAAAGAAATTGGACGTTACATTATTCAATGTTTGGATAAAAATAATCAACCGATGGAAATCTCGGTGAATGAAACGATAAATAATCAGCAATTTTTATTGGTTATGGATGTATCTAATCAATCTCAGGTTGTATTAAAAGGACGATATAAAGGTGCATGTGATGCAGACACGCCAAAACAAATGAAACAAGAGGTTTATAGTGTAACGCCAGGTTATTATGATTTTACTGTCACAACAAAAGTGGATGATGTAATTGTTCGTAATACAGAAGAGAAAAGGTGTATTCGTTCGGGGCAATCGGTGATTGGTGGGATATTGTTAAAAAGTCAGCAGGATTGTCAGGTTAGAATCGATAGCCAAAGTCAAAATTATTTTGCGGTGACATTAAAGCATTGTAAGGAATTGGCAGAAGGTGAAAGCATTCATTTTAGCACAATGTCAAAAGAGAGATCTTTGTCGACATTGCTGGAAATCACAAAAATAGAAGATGGGAATAAAAAAGTGGTCTCTGAATTTAAAATGGGCCGATTGTTAGGTGAATGTGAATAAATGAAATTTTTGCTTAGAAAATTGTCTGATTTTTGCTACAATTGACAAGATTAACATATTAATTTGGAAAAAAAGATGTCAAGAATAAGGTGCTTAATCTTGACGCAAACCATTTTTTTTTATACAATCACGTCCTTTTTATGGACTGTTATTTCTTGTTGACTTGTTCAACATGATAGCAAAAGAATTCAGATTCACTTAACTATTTGGAGCATTACACATGTATGCTGTAATCAAAACAGGCGGTAAACAATACCGTGTAGCTGAAGGTCAAATCCTTCGCATTGAAAAATTAGAAGGCGCTGCTGAAGGTTCTAACGTAGAATTTGCAGAAGTATTGTTAGTAGGTAAAGACGGTTCTACAACTGTTGGTACACCACTTGTTGCAAATGCTAAAGTAGTTGCAGAAGTATTGAAGCAAGGTCGTGGACGTAAGATCGAAATCATCAAGTTCCGTCGTCGTAAGCATTCTCGCAAGCACGCTGGACATCGTCAACACTTTACTGAAGTTAAAATTTCTAGCATCTCTGCATAATTGCAAGATTCCTAGACGTATAAGAGGATTTAAACATGGCACAGAAGAAAGGCGTCGGCTCCAGCCGTAACGGTCGCGATTCCGAAAGTAAACGCTTAGGTGTTAAGCGTTTTGGCGGTGAATTGGTTCCTGCGGGTTCTATCATCGTTCGTCAACGTGGTACTCGTTTCCACGCTGGTGACAACGTAGGTTTGGGTAAAGATCACACTTTATTTGCTAAAGCTGATGGTCACGTTGTTTTTGAAGTAAAAGGACAAAAAAACCGTAAGTTTGTAAGCATCCAACCAGTTGCTTAATAAATTTTAGTTTTTTTAAAAGCCCCTTTTATTGGGGCTTTTATTATTTATGCTGTCAGTTCAAGGAGGGCAGATGAAATTCGTTGATGAGGTGATCATTACGGTTGAAGCAGGTAATGGTGGTGATGGATGTTTAAGTTTTCGTCGCGAGAAGTTCATCCCTTTCGGAGGACCTGATGGCGGTGATGGCGGTGATGGCGGTAGTATTTTTCTACAAGCATCAGATGCTGTAAATACGTTAGTAGATTTCCGTTTTGCTAAAACATTCAAAGCAAAGCGCGGCGAAAATGGTCGTGGTGCAAACTGTACAGGTGCGGCAGGTGAAGATTTAGTTTTGGTTGTTCCATTAGGTACGCAAGTACACGATGCTGATACAAATGAATTCATTTGCGACTTAACAGAAGATGGTCAAGTGGCTAAAGTTGCTCAAGGTGGTTTCCACGGTTTGGGTAATACGCGCTTTAAATCGTCCACTAACCGTGCACCAAGACAAACTAAGCCAGGTACGCCAGGTGAAGAACGCCGTTTGCGTTTGGAATTGAAAGTATTGGCAGATGTTGGTTTGTTAGGTTTACCAAATGCAGGTAAATCAACATTGATTCGAGCTGTATCAGCAGCGCGTCCAAAAGTTGCAGATTATCCATTTACAACCTTGCATCCTAACTTAGGTGTTGTGAGTGTTGGCCCATTGGATAGCTTTGTAATGGCAGATATTCCAGGATTAATCGAAGGTGCGGCAGAAGGTGCTGGCTTAGGCCATAAATTCTTGCGTCACTTATCTCGTACATCCATTATGTTGCACTTGGTTGATATGTCTCCATACAGCGATTCACAAGATCCTGTTGAAGATTTCCGTGTGATCACGAAGGAATTGGAGCAGTATGATGAAGAGATGGCGAAGAAAGATCGTTGGTTAGTATTGAATAAATTGGATTTAATCCCTGAAGATGAACGCGAAGAGCGCATCGCTGATTTCTTGAAAGAGATTCAGTGGGAAGGTCCATGTTTCCAAATCTCTGCGATTTCTGGTGATAATACAAAACCATTAACAAGCGCAATTATGGATTACATCAATGCTGAAAAAGCAGCGTTGAAAGCAGAAGAAACGCCAGTGCCAATTGAGCAGTTAATCACTCAATAATCACTGAAAATATATTATTTCAAAAAGCCTTTAGAATTTTGAACTGCACCCCAAAAGTTGGACACAACTTTGGGGTGTTTTTATATGGCGAAGTATTCTTTTGATTTCAAATTAAAAGTTGTTAAGTTTTATCAAAAAGGAAATGGATATAGCTCTACAGCTGATCATTTTAATATTGATCACTCCACCGTTAAAAAGTGGGTCAAAGCTTATCAGTATCATGGTCAATCAGGGATTCAGCCAAGAACAACAAAACGATTATATTCTGCTGAATTCAAATATTATGTATTGAAGTTTATGTCAGATCATTATTACTCTGCCCGCGAAGCGGCTTCATATTTTAATATTCCAGCATTTACTTCTATATTAGAATGGCAATCACTGTTTAAAGAAGGTGGTTTGAGTGCACTTGAACCACGTCAAAAAGGAAGACCTAAAAAGATGAGATTGCCCAAAAAACCTGATAATCGCACTGAACAAGAAAAGTTGATAGATCAACTTCAAGCTGAATTAGCCTATCTTCGTGCGGAGAATGATGTGTTAAAAAAGTTTCAGGAATTGGACGAGAAGGAAGAAGCGCTCAGGCGCAAACAATCATCGCAGAAGAACTCAAAGTAAAGCATTCATTGTCATCGTTACTGAAAATCATGAATCTAGCCAAAAGCACTTATTACTATCATAAGGCAGTATTGGCTAAGCCTGATTCAGATGAAAGCCTTAAAGCAAGGATAACAGCCCTTTTTCATGAGCATAAAGGTCGATATGGTTATCGTCGCATCACTGCGATATTACAAAAAGATTTCCCCATTAACCATAAAAAAGTTCAAAGAATCATGCGATTACTGAATCTTAAATCTTTAGTAAGACCGAAGAAATACCAATCTTATAAAGGAAAAGTTGGAAAAATAGCGAAGAATATTTTGAAGCGTAATTTTAAGGCTCAAAGGCCCAACCAAAAATGGGTAACAGATGTCACAGAGTTTAAAGTGAACGGTGAAAAGCTGTATTTATCTCCGATTTTAGATCTATATAATCAGGAAATTATTAGCTATGAAGTTGCTAAAAACTCCAAATATGAGTTGGTGGGTAAAATGCTGAATAAGGCATTGAAGCATTTAAAGTTACATAAGAAAGGACGCAAGAAACTGATTTTACATTCTGATCAAGGTTGGCAATATCAAATGAAACAGTACCAACAATCTTTAAAAGATCACAAAGTTAGACAAAGCATGTCACGCAAAGGCAATTGCTATGATAATGCTGTGATTGAGAACTTCTTTGGTGTTTTGAAATCAGAGCTATTTCATGTGAAAAAATTTGAATCTATCGATCAATTAGAGAAAGAGATTCATGAGTACATCGATTATTACAATAATGATCGAATTAAGCTCAAACTAAAAGGACTGAGTCCGATAGAATATCGAAATCAGTCCTTGTCTTTATAATTTATAAACTGTCCAAGTTTATGGGGTCAGTTCATTTTTTCTAAAGGCTTTTTATTATTTAATTGAAAATTAAATAATAATTTAAATCGGCAAGCTATATGTGAGCTTTACTGTATCCATTGGCACATCGGTTTTAACACTTTGAATGGCTGTAATGGTTGTGAGTTTGTTTGCATGGAATTTACGATAACTGTCGAGATCCTTTGTCACAATTCTTAGCCACGCATCACATTCACCTGCCATTAGATGGCATTCGATAATTTCTGGCATGTCTTGAATTGCTTCAATGAAACTATCAATTGTTTTGGCATCTTGTGCTTTAAACCAAATGCGAGAGAAAAGTGTTAAGCCCGCATCCACTTTTGCACCATCTATAATGGCAATGTATCGTTTAATTACGCCAGCTTCTTGCAATAATTTCACTCTGCGCAAACACGGCGATGGTGACAAACCTACAAGCTTTGCTAATTCAGTATTTTGTAAGCTCGCATCTTTTTGTAAGGCACGTAAAATACGGCGATCTATGTTATCCAATTTTATTGACATATAAATTTAATAAACTATAAATAATTGAAATTATATTTCAAAATATCAGTTATTTTTGACAACAACAAGCCAAAATTTTAATGATGAAGGAATACAATAGCCTCCGCTTTTGAGAGGAATTTTGAATCATGAATTTAGATAACATATTGTTGTTTGGCTTGGCGGTATTTCCACTGGTTTGTACACCAGGGCCAGATGTTTTGTTCATTGCATCACAAGGTTTGACAGCAGGTAAAAAAGCTGTGATGAAAGCCAATGCTGGGATTTTAACGGGCTATTGTGTTCATGCTGTTTTGAGTGCGTTGGGTGTTGCAGCATTAGTTGCAGCTTCGCCCGTGTTGTTTAATGTGATTCGTTGGGTTGGCGTTGTATATTTATTATATTTAGCATTTTGCATGATTCGTTCTGCAATGAAAAAAGGCTTATTAGAAATACAAAAAGATGCCAAAGTTCATAAAAATTTATTCAGAAAAGGGTTTCTCACAAGTTTTTTGAATCCTAAAGGTTTATTGATTTATCTAGCGATTTTACCGAACTTTATTGATAAATCTGGCAATTATGGTTTGCAAGCACTGACTTTGGCAGGGATTTTTATCATCAGTTGTGCCATTGTTTATACAATCATTGGATTAAGTTTGGCCCGTTTAAGCGCTAAAAGTTCCCCCAGCGATAAACGCCGTAGAATTGTCGAAGGTTTTTCAGGCAGTTTGTTATTGATGGCTGCTGGTTTTATCGCAGGTAATTAATGCTTTGATTGGGCAATGAGTGTTTTATGTATTTGACTTTTCAAAAAATCGGCATAAAATGCGAGCCTTAATTTTTCATGTTGAATACAGCTAAGGACTTTTAAATGTTTTATCGCATTTTAATACCCCCAAAGATACCGCTGCCGCGGGATCAGCATAGCTGTATCTCCTTCCTTTCTAACATTCGCTAGGCGACGCTAGATTAAATAGGTGAAGGAGGTGACTTAAAGACATACCCAAAGAAATATCAACAAATGTTTAAGTTACCTTTTCAAATCAGCATCATCATTGATGCACTTCATCTACATTATCTAGGAGCCACAAGTGTTAGCCTTTATAGAACGATATTTCGAACTAAAGCGCCACAATACAACGATTAAGCAGGAATTAATTGCTGCTTTCACAACCTTTATCACAATGGTTTATATCGCGTTTGTTAACCCAAAAATTTTGGGTGCAGCGGGTATGGACACACAAGCTGTGTTTGTCACAACTGTCTTAATCACAGCCATCGCATCAGTTTTAATGGGTGCAATTGCAAAACTGCCAATCGCATTAGCACCAGGAATGGGCATTAATGCTTACTTTGCTTATGTTTTAGTTGGGGCGAACGGCCTCACATGGGAAACAGGGATGACATTGATCTTCCTCAGTGCTGTTTCTCTGTTCTTATTGTCTTTATTCAAAATTCGTTATTGGATGGTTTCCAATATTCCTTATTCGTTAAGAATTGGGATCAGTGTCGGTTGCGGCTTGTTAATCACATTGATTGGCTTGCATAATGCGCACATCATCGTTGCTAATCCAGACACAATGGTTGCATTGGGCGACCCTAAAAGCATTTCATTTGCTTTGGGTGCTTTAGGATTTTTAATTGTCATCGTATTGGCACAGCGCAATGTTTATGCTTCTGTATTGATTTCATTTGTTGTCGTAACCGCAATTGCTTTATTGATTGATCCTGAAGTTTCTTATCACGGTTTAGTGAGTATGCCACCATCCATTGCACCTGTTGCAGGGCATTTAGATTTTAAAGACGTATTCAGCGCATCTATGGTTGGCATCGTTGTTTCAGTCATGTTGATTAACTTATTTGAATCATCAGGCACATTTATTGCGGTGACTTCAAAAGCTGGCTTAACCAACGAGCAAGGTAACTATCCTAATCAGCAAAAATCATTATTGATCGACAGTGGTGCATCTGCAGCAGGTTCTTTTATGGGAACATCAGCAGTTACAGCTTATATCGAAAGTGCTTCAGGCGTTGCTGTGGGCGGTCGTTCAGGCTTGATGTCTGTGGGCGTTGGCTTATTGTTCTTGGTATTACTATTCTTCTCGCCACTCGAAAAAATGATCCCGTTATATGCAACAACGGGCGCGCTTTTGTATATCGGTGTTTTGATGATTTCAGAGCTCGCTAAAGTTGACTGGGAAGATTTAACAGAAGCAACGCCATCATTCGTTGCAGCGGTTGCCATGCCATTTACCTTCACAATTACAGAAGGTATTGCGCTTGGTTTCATTACTTACGTGGTATTGAAAATTGCCGCAGGTAAATTCAAAGACATTACATGGTGCACAGGCATCATGGCGCTTCTATTTTTATTACGCTACATCTTTTTGTAAAAGACTAAACATACTAAAAAATTATTTTGATTAAAGTTTATTGAGTTTTATTAGGAGTTTATTATGAAAAAAGAATCCATTCGTGAAATGATTGATGCAGGTGCAGCTAAAATTCCAGCGGATCGTGTGATTAAAAATGGAATGTTGGTAAATGTTACATCTAGCGAGATTTATCCTGCGGATGTTGCGATCTACAAAACACAGATCGTAGCAACAGGCAATGTGGATGCTTATATCGGTGAGAAAACAGAAATCATCGATGCAAAAGGTAAATATTTAGTACCAGGTTTGATCGATGGTCATTTGCACATTGAATGCAGTAAATTATCCATGACAAGCTTTGCAAAAGCTGTAGTTCCTCATGGTACAACAAGTATCGTTTCGGGCTTGGATCAATACGTTGTCACAACTGGCTTGGAAGGCATCAAAGAAGTTTTAGCTGAAATTGATGATTTGCCATTGCATGTATTCTGGGGTTTGCCATTTTTCACGCCGTATACATTGCCACAAAGTAACGTTGCATTTAACGTAACAGCTGAAGTGCATGAAGAAGTTCAAAAATGGCCTGAAGTTTTCGGTGTTTGGGAAACTGTTTCTGAATTCGTAGAAAACAAACATCCTGATGTAATGCGTGCTTTAGAATTGGCGCGTGAAAACCGTTTGCCAGTATTTGGTTGTGCACCGATGAATCGTGGTGAAAAATTGAACTCAGTATTATGTGCTGGTGTTCGCTTGGATCACGAAAGCTATAACCATGAAGAGATGATGGAAAAAGTGCGTAAAGGCATGTTTGTCATCATTCGTGAATCTTCGATTTCTCATTTCTTGGAAGAGAATATGAAGATCGTGACGCATTTGAATCCTCGCGTTGCGCGCCGTGTGAGCTTCTGTACGGATGACGTTGTTGCATCAGAAATTTTGGCAAATGGTCACATGGATAAATTGATTCGCATGGCGATTGCAAACGGTGTTGATCCTTTAACAGCAATCCAAATGGGTTCGATTAACTCAGCGGAAGCTTATCGTGTAGATCATTTAGTGGGTTCAATTTCTCCAGGCCGTTATGCGGATATCTTGATGGTTGAAGACTTGGTGAAGTTTGAAATCGATACAGTGATCGCAAAAGGTGAAACAGTTGTTGAAGCTGGCAAAATGAGCAAAACATTAACGCCACCAAAACGTAGCGAATTGTTGTTGAATACAATGAAAATGAAGCCAGTTCTCGAGCATGACATGAATGTAAAAACAGAATTGGATGCAGATTCAGTTCACGCTCTATCATTGGCTGTAGATTTCGATGTACCATTTGTGCGTAAAGCTCGTAATGTAGAGTTGAAAGTAGTTGATGGCGTTGTTCAGCCTGATTTAGTTGAAGATGTTCTATACGCAACAGTGATCGAGCGCTTTGGTATTACAGATGTTAAACCTGTTGTTGGTTTCGTAACAGGTTGGAAATTGAAAGGTGGTGCAATGGCAAGTTCATGTGCGCCTGATGACAATAACGTTGTTTGTATTGGCACAAATAGCAAAGACATGACAATTGCTGTGAATCATTTAGCTGCACAAGGTGGCGGACAAGTGATCGTGAAAGATGGTGAAATCTTAGGTTTCTTGCCATTGCCAATCGCAGGTATTGTTTCTGATTTAGAGCCTGAAGCAATGGCGATCGAAGAAGAGAAATTATTTAACTTAGCGCGTGAATTGGGCTGTGATTTACCTGATCCAATGTTCTATATGTGCTGTTTACAAATCACGGCGATTCCTGATTTTGCCATTACAGATTTGGGTGTGATTGATTTCGCAGCACAAGCAGTTGCAGAACCTGTACTAAAATGTAGCTGTAGCCATGGTAGAATTGCAGGGAAATAATTGTTCAGTCGCAATGATCTCGCCCTTTGCGAGATCATCTTAAAAGATATCCAATAATGCATTAAGGAACAAATATGTCAGAGAAAGCAAAATTAAATCATTTGATTGATATGGCGGCAGGTAAAATGCCTGTTGATCTGCTCATCACAAATTGTAAAGTTGTGGATGTTTACAACCAAGTATTAATCGAAGGCCCATTGGCTATTGGCGGTGGTAAAGTTGTTGGCGTGGGTTACGTTTATGAAGCGAAAGAAACATTAGATGCCAAAGGCGGAATCGTCATGCCGGGCTTGATTGATGGTCACGTTCATATTGAATCATCATCATTAACGCCAGCACAGTTTGCGCGCACGATTTTACCTTTTGGTACAACGACAATCATCGCTGATCCCCATGAAATTGGTAACGTTTGCGGTGTGAAAGGCATTCAATATATGTTGGATGCAAGCCGTAATTTACCTTTGCATGTGAAAATTCAGTTGCCATCTTGCGTACCTGCAACGCCATTTGAATCAGCAGGTGCAGTTTTAGAAGCTGAAGATTTAGAGCCATTGTTTGCAGATGAAGGCGTTTTAGGTTTGGGCGAAGTGATGGATTACCCAAGTGTGATCAATCACGATGAACCAATGATCAATAAATTGTTGATGGCAAAACGCCACAATCGTGTGATCGATGGTCATAGCCCAGGCGTTAAAGGCTTGGCTTTGAATGCTTATGTTGCATCAGGCGTGATGACAGATCATGAATGTAGCGATACAGAAGGTATGTTGGCGCGCTTACAAATGGGGCAATACATTTTGCTCCGTGAAGGTTCAACATGTAAGGATTTATTGAACTTGTTGCCAGCAGTTACGCCAGCAAACTCACGCCGTTGCGTATTCTGTACGGATGATCGTGAACCAGATGATATCTTAACAACAGGCCATATCAATAAGAGCTTACGTTTAGCGGTTGAATATGGTGTTGATCCAATGATCGCAATCACAATGGCAACATTGAATGGCGCAGAATGCTTCCGTTTGCATGATAAAGGCGAGATTGCACCGGGTAAAGATGCAGACTTGTTGATCGTTAAAGATCTAAAAGATTTCGAGCCAATGCACGTATTCTCAATGGGTACAGAAGTTGCGCGCGATGGCAAAATGTTGATTGAATTGCCTGAATATCATTGTGAAGATGTATTGAATACAATCAACATTGCACCAATTTCAGTTGAAGATTTTGCATTGAACTTAACAAGTGATAAAGCGCGCGCGATTGGTGTGATTCCAAAAAGCGTTGTGACGAAAAACTTGGAAGTTGATGTTGTGCGTGATGAAAACGGTCAATTCAATGCCAAAGCAAATGGTGCATTGAATAAAATGGCTGTGATCGAGCGCCATCATGCTTCAGGTAAAATGGGCATTGGCATTTTGGAAGGCTACGGCATTCAAAATGGTGCGATCGCTGTTTCAGTTGCACACGATTCCCATAACATCGTTGTGGTGGGTGATAATGATGCGGATATGTTGGCAGCAGTGAAAGATATTGAAGCAATCAAAGGCGGTTTCTCATTGGTGCAAAATGGCGAAGTATTAGCGCATTTACCATTGCCAATTGGCGGTTTGATGACGAATCAAACAGCAGAAGAAGTTGCGGAAATCATCGAGCATTTGATCATCACAGCGCGTGATAAATTTAATTTGTCGCATGAGTTCCATCCATTGATGACATTGGTGTTTATGACATTGCCAGTAATCCCTGCATTGAAATTAACATCGAATGGTTTATTTGATGTGAAACAATTCAAATTGGTGGATGTTTCGGTTTAATTGCTGAGTTAACCTAGATTGAAAAAGTAAAACCGAGCTACGCTCGGTTTTTTTAAATCATAATTTTGGAATACTGTGCAAATCTCTATATTTATCAATTAACTTCATAGTGCGAGCTTTATCTTCTTTTGAGTAATTTTGTAAAAGGAAGTCAACGGAATATTCGGTACCACTAATATTAATAACCCCATTTTTATCCATATATTTGATAATAAACCAGAAGTTTCCAATAGGTTTATCAATAGTAGTTTCCAAATCAGGAATGTCTCGATCAGTAGCGCTTACAGTGTAATGCCCTCTATCATATAATTTATATAGAGCATCTATGGCTTCTAGATTTCCGAGCATTCCCGATTTTGTTAAATAATTGATAGATTTTTTTTGATCATAGTAAGGATTCAATCCATGTTTTTCGTTGCCTTTTGTTGTATAAAACGTCGATAATTCTAGTAGTAATTTAGGATCATTTAAGTCAAAAATGCTTTGGTACCATTGGTAGCTATTTTCGTAATCACAAAAACCTAGATATCCTTGATATAGTTTTCTTGCATAATCTCTAATTGCTGTTCTATCTCCATTGTATGATTGTTCAATTAATTTTTTTTGATTAACGGTAGTACTTTCTGATAATTGAGCACCATTATTTTCTGTAAAATATTTGATAGGGTATTTTTGTAGTATTTCATTTATACGATTAGTAGCCTTCACCGTATCTAAAATATTTAATCTAGCAATTTCTGAGCTAATAAATTGAGTTTTATTAATTGATTGTAAGTTAAAGATTATATCTTCATTATTTTGAAATCTAGCATTAACTTTCCATGCTAAAGCTTCTATAGGGTCGATCTCTGTTTTATAGCCAAACAATTCTCCATATTCATAATAATGACTCAACAGAAGTTGTGCATTTTGACTACCTTTAAAAGCTGCATCTTCTAGTGCATTCCAAGCATGATCTAATTGATATAATGGATTTTTAACGGGAGAATTAGTGCTATTTAGATAAGGTGTTGTATAAAATAAATAATAATAGAGAGGAGTGATAATTTTTTGATCTTCTGCTGTTTGAATAAGTTCTAGTAGCTGATTTGCTGTGAAACCTTGAGCATGAGGTAGATAAGATATTAAAATATCATCAGCTGCACGTTTAATAGTAGTAGGATCTTTTTGTGCTACTTTTTCAAAAAATTGTTTCTGTCTATTTTGATCATCAGCATATTGCTGTAATTTGGTATGAGGAGATTTTAATAGCTTATTAGTCTGAGTGTAAGCATATAAAAGCTGGTTGCTATTAGCACCAACACCATATATCAGATATGGTTTGATAGAAGATTCTATAAAATAAAATATGTAAATTGCGCTATAAATACAGACTAGTGTTAATAATGCACGCTTTATAATTTTTTTGTATTTTTTCATGTTTTTTTGTGGGAAATAGAATGATTGATCAAATTTTGATTATGATACTCTCAATATACAAATAATCAGGAAATACCATTCCTTTATTATTTATTTGTAATTGTTTTGTGAAATCTAACTACCACAGCTTTCAATAATTCTACATCTGTAGAATAAGCCGAGAACATATCAGCTTCAGGATCGAATTCGATTAAGTGAGCGGATTCGTTGAAATTCTCTTCAATGAATTTAGCCACAACTTTTTGCCAAGCATAACCATTGAAATAATCACGATTTGTGCCTGTTTGCGCTTCTAAAAGATCCATGATTGGATCATTGTAAAAAGCATCCGACATAAAGAAGAATGATGCTTTGCCATCATCATGAATTAAAAAGTGAAAAGGTTTAATAGATTCAGTCATAAAAGCCTAAGATATTACTGTAAAAATAATGGGTACAATTATAAGCAATTATATTTATATCAAAACTAAAATCATTAAGGCTCATAATATGAAAATAATTGAATTGTTCTTAGGGGTACTTGAGTGGATTGATCTGTTTTCACCAACACAACGTGAATCCAAAGCAGAAAAGATTGATAAAATTCGATCGTATTCACAAGCCATTTATCTTTCTAGAATTATTTTTGAAGTGGTATTGTTATTTATAGCTTATGGGCTTGCCATTGTTTGGTTCGTAAATTCTGTGTTTCATGGAGTAATTCTTGTATGGATTATTGGTGCATCAACATGGTTATTATTGTTTGGTTTGAGCCAGATTTATCTTTGGGCAAGCCATCGTTTTTTATCAACACAAGATTATATGAAACATCATAGATGGATTTGGATAATACATATTGTTTGCTTTGTTTTACTCGCATCATTAGCGATCTATAAAACTTCTGATCTTTTTTGGTAAACCTATTAGCAAAATGTAAAATGGCGGCATGATTGATTAAGGAGAATTAACATGGATGTGATTATCGAGCAGCAGTTGAGAGATGCAGAAGATCTAATTGATGCGGAAAATCCCGCTGCGGCGATTGAGTTGTTGAATAGTATTGAAACGGATTATCCCTTCTATATCGCAAGGCGAAACATTTTATTGGGCACAGCTTTGTCAGATTTGGGCGATGTTGAAGGTGCCAAAAGCACTTGGTTGACGATTGATCAAAGCGGTGGTTTGCCAATTTATGCGCTAGCTCAATTATATTTGGGGGATTTGGCAGAAGAGAATAATGAGTTTGAAGCCGCAATTCAGCATTGGCAAAACATTCAGAAAGATTGGGAATTGAGTTGTTATACACAAGCACAATTAAATTTGGGTGAATTGGAAAATGAAGGTGGGAATGTTGATCAAGCCATTCATCATTGGCAAGTGATCGAGAAAGATTGGGATGAAGAATCTTATGCTTGGGCGCAACTTTATCTGGCAGATGCAGCAATGGCACAAGGTGATGAAGCATTAGCAGAACAGCATTGGCAGAATATCTCTAAAGATCTTGATTTATGGTGCTATGCGCAGGCGCAATATCAATTGGGTAAATTGGAGTACAGCCGAGGAAAAGTTGAACAAGCAAAAGCCCACTGGGTAATCATAGAGAAAGATTGGGATGAAAATATCTATGATTGGACGCAACAGTTTTTAAAGAAAGTGACAAAATAATCAACGAGAAACCGAGCCAAGGCTCGGTTTTTTTGAATATAGATATAAATAGTGACGGGCCATTTAAAGGTACAATCAGCTTGATTGATAAAACAAATGTAAATTTAGTTTACTATTTGTATTTAATGGGTAAAATTAAAGCAATTAATTGTCTATATTGCTGAAAATAAAGAACATAGCAAAGACTGCCAAATAAATTAAATAAGAAAGGTCGTGAATATGGAAAGAAAACTCTTGAAAGGTTTGATGTCTCTTTGTTTATCTTCTGTGATGTTAAGTGTAAGTTCTGCGGATGCTTTGAGCCCAACATTTTTACCAATGTTGGATGGTCAATGGAAGGTTGAAGTCGATCATAGTGCGCTAGGCGGTACAACGACTGATAAATGCTTTACAAACATTGAATTATTGCCATTATATTCTGCGCAATTGTTATTAGAACAGGCACAGGCAAATAAACGTAGTTGCCGTATGACGGCAAGTAATACACGCAATAGCCAAACGTATATGCTGAAGTGTGATGAGAAAAAGTTGACGACGACAGAAATGTATCGTTTAACGAAAGAGGCTTATAACAAATATGTGCTAGAGCGCTCTGTTTCGACGATCCCTTATACACCAGCGGTCAATTATGTAGAAACTACGACATTCACACGCGTTGGGCGCTGTGCTGCGCTTTAATTAAAATGGCAATCTGATTTGTGCCGTATGATAAGGATCGGGTGATTGGATGGTCATACCAATCAATCGAATGGGCTGTTTGGGCAAGGTTTCAAACAGCTCCCAAAAACAGTTTTCGATAAATTCGTGTTCATAAGGTAATACGGAGCTGAATGTTTTACTGCGTGTGACGGATGTAAAGTTAGCAAACCGTATTTTGATAGAGATGCCTTTGCCATAAAAATCATGCCCAATTAATCGTTGCAGCAGAGTTTTAATGATAATATCCACTTCTGCTTTGATCTCTTCATGTGTATTAATGTCTTTTGGAAAGGTATTTTCAGCGCCGACGGAGCGTGTTTCATGAAAAGGATCAACAGGGCTATTATCTTCACCGCGCGCATATAAATAATAAAATTCTCCAGTTTTACCAAAATGATGCTTTAATTCTTCTCTAGATTTAAGTTTCAAATCTAGACCATTTTTGATACCCAGCGAATGCATCTTTTTCGCGGTTTGTTGTCCGATGCCATAAAATTTTTCGATGGGTAATTGTTCTAGAATGGAGATTGCTGATCGATGTGAAATCACTGTAATGCCATAGGGTTTATGCATGTTGGATGCAATTTTTGCGAGGAACTTATTGTAAGAAACGCCAACTGAAGAGGTTAAGTTAAGCTCTTGATAAATATCTTGCTGAATACTTTTGGCGATCTCTGTTGCATAAATGCCAGTTTGAGTCATTGTTGTGACATCTAAATATGCTTCATCTAATGATAATGGTTCGATTAATTTTGTATATCTTTTAAAAATATCATGAATTTGACGGGAAACTGATTGATACACATCGAATCTGTGCGGTGCGAAAATCAGGTGAGCGCATTTCTTTTTGGCAGTAGAGGAAGGCATTGCGGAGTGGATGCCAAATTTACGTGCTTCATAACTGGCTGCTGCGACTACGCCACGTGCATCGGCAGAACCCACAACTAATGGCTTATTTCGGTAGTGCGGAAAATCCCTCTGCTCAACTTGGGCGAAGAATGCATCCATATCCACGTGAAGAATTTTTCGAGTCATGGCAATTAATAGAATATATTGTCTATTTAATGTTAAGTAATGTAAGTTATTAACATGAAAAAGCTAATGGTTGATAAAGGAATGACTTTGGTCGAGGTGATGATCGCACTCGCTATTATAGTGGGAATTGTGATGATTGCCTATCGATATCATGAAGCGCTCACTATAAGTAATGGTGAGCTTTTACAGTTTCAAGAAAACTTATTATCCGATGAAAATCAGTTTGATCAGGCATATTAGGTGGAATTGTGATGAAGCGATTAAAAGGATTTACATTAATAGAGCTAATGGTGGCAATGTCGATTGGTTTGTCTTTATTGACTGCTTTGATGACTTTTTGGTTAGCGTTATCCAAAAATAGTCATAAAGAGATCTTGAAGCTTGAATTATCTCAAGATTATTTAGAAATTGTGAGTTATCTTCGTCCTGCAATTGGTCGAGCAATTTTTCAGCCTCATTGTATGAATCCCGAGTGGTTGCAATACAAAGCGATAGAGCATGAGCATCCTATGGTTCCCTTTGTATCACGCAATGGGCGAGTGATGATCCACCAGTCGAAGGATAATTCAGAATTGGCTCACACCATTGTGATGCAAGATGCTGCGTTGCAATATCCTGAATTAATATTGAATGATTATAAATTAAGAACTTTGGTGGGCAGTGATTTAATTGAGTTAGTGACATTAACGCCATTGTCCGTTGAAGAAGGTATTATTCAAAATGCTGATGAGTTGAAAGGGAATGCATCAGGTTATATCTACGCAACAGATTGTCGACAATATGTTTTAGGACGATACCATAAGTCTGGGCTCAATCAATATAGGATTTTAGATAAAACACAGCAGGGCATCATGAATCATTTGAGCCAAAATACATATATTCAATACTATAAAGTGAGTCGATCCTTCATATATATGAGTTATGAGCAGAATAGACATTATTTAATTCATAACTTTTTAGATGGTTCGAATCATATGCGTTTTCCAAACACTCAAGGAATGAAAGTTAAGCAGAGTGATGATCATTGGCAATTGTTGGCGTTTGATTTATTACTGCCGATGTATGGCAAGGATGATCCTGTTCATAAAGAACTTTATATAAGGCTATTGAATCTATGAAACGATCGAAAGGTAGTATTTTGGCAATAGTATTGATCATCATGGCGGCATTATATTTGTTGGCGGGTATGATGTTTATGGTGAATCGGCAATATTTTTCGGATATTGGATTGGCGCAAGATTCAGCGATGAATCGGCAGAAATTATTAAATGCAGGTAAATCTTTAATTACAGTACAAGGCCGCAGTGATCCGCGAACGATCACTATGAGTGATCAATGGTCGCAGTGTGATTTATGGGTTGTGCCAGAGTATGGTGAAGCGAATGATTTGGAGGTTTTTCAACAGTATTTACCATTGACAGAATATTGTAGTGATGGGCATGTATCTCATCGAATTTGGTTGGCGAGCTTGGATAATTTAGAAGATTATTTGGTGATTGACCATTTAAAATCTCAAGATGATTGGCAAAATGAATTGATTATAGAAAATCATGTTCATGTGGATGTTATACAAAAGGATGAACAATGGATATTAGTGCTAGATAATGGCGTCTTGCACAAGGAAATTATACTGATTGAGGAAGAAAATCTGCCTTTGCTTGCGCATAGGTTTATGCGAGTGAATCAGTTGTATTATGAGTTACTGCTGTTTTTTGAAGATGCAGGTTCTCAGCAAGTGGATGTGTATCATTTGTGGATTCCTATCAATGAATTATATTTTGAGCCTTCTAGAACTCATCGATTTCAGTTGCTGAAAGAGCGCGCACATGATCATAATGATTGGCGAATAGTTAATATTAATGATGAACAAAGTCAGAATTGGCAGATGACATTAACGCAGCAGATATTAGATTCGGTACTGATCAGAAATAATGTAATTTTTGTCTCATTGCATGATAGAGAAGTGCATCATCAAAGTATTATCGCAATGTATTTATCAGGGCAATCATTTTTTGGTGATGATATTGCGGGGTTTGAGTATTCTGCTCTTGATCGAAAAATTGAATTGATTGCATGTTTATACCGAAAGCCTTTAATGTTGGATCAATGGATAATAGGCTGTGATATTCAGCAAAAAATACGTTATTACTTTCCAGAGTGATAGAATAGCGCTAATTTATTAAACTGATAAGTGACTGATGGACGCGATTAAAACATGTAATGTTGTCAATTACCAAAATGATGGCGGGATTGAAAAAGAAGATTATTTGATTTCGGAAGAGCCGATTCAATTTATCTATAATGGTGTGCCACATTTGGTGATGATGTGTACGCCGACAGACTTAGAAGATCTTGCTTATGGCTTTAGTTTGACGGAAGGTATTGTGCAATCTACGTCGCAAATATTATCTGTAAAGATTATCGAAACTGCTGTGGGCATTGAACTTAATATAGAAATTGACCCCATTTTAATGAGCCGTTTAGAAGGTAATCAAAGAAAAATGAGTGCTAGAACGGGATGTGGTGTTTGCGGCGTTGAAAATTTATCTTTAGTAGAGAAAACTTTGTCAAAGCTTGAAAGTGTAGCACCATTGAACTATGAGGCTATTCAGAATGCATTAATGCAAAGTTATTCTGCGCAGGAATTTGGTCAACAAACAGGTGCATCTCATGCGGCATTTCTATGTCATCGAAATGGTGATATAATTCTGACTCGTGAAGATGTTGGTCGTCATGTTGCGTTAGATAAATTGATCGGTGCAATCACACAATTAAATGTAGATATGAATGACGTATTTATTTTAATGAGTTCAAGAGCAAGTTTTGAGATTGTTCAAAAAACAATTGCAATTAAAGTTCCAATATTGGTAACAATGTCTGCCCCGACGGATAAGGCTGTTCAGCTAGCCAAAAAGTATCATTTATCCCTTTGGGGTTTCGCAAGAAAAGGTCGAGTTAATTGTTACGCAACTTGACACTTTCTATACAGTCTTATAAAATCTCGCATCTTTGGATAATTTTATCCAAGATTGGCTTATGTATAATTTTTATAATCATAGGATTGAATTTTAATGGTAACAGTAAATCAGTTAGTGCGTCGTCCACGCTCTATCAAAGCTGACAAATCTGACGTGCCTGCATTACAAAGCTGTCCTCAGCGTCGTGGTGTGTGTACTAGGGTTTATACAGCTACGCCAAAGAAGCCAAACTCTGCTTTACGTAAAGTTTGTCGTGTGCGTTTAACGAATGGTTTCGAAGTATCGAGCTATATCGGTGGTGAAGGTCATAACTTGCAAGAGCATAGCGTAGTATTAGTACGCGGTGGTCGTGTTAAGGATCTTCCAGGTGTTCGTTATCACACAGTTCGTGGTGCTTTGGATGCGCAGGGCGTTGCAAAACGTCGTCAAGGTCGTTCAAAATATGGTGCTAAGAAGCCTAAAGAATAAGTAGTTGTTCTTTGAAAAGGTCTTTTAGTTAGGATTTAGTATTTGTTGAGAGTATCTCATGTCAAGAAGAAGAGAAGTCCCAAAACGTGATATTTTGCCAGATCCCGTTTATGGTAGCAAAACGTTGGCGAAATTCATGAACATGGTAATGGTTTCTGGTAAGAAATCTGTTGCTGAAAGCATTTTATACGGCGCTTTAGATGGTATTAAAGAGAAGGGTCATGAAGATCCTATGGCTGTATTAGATCAAGCATTGGAAAATGTGCGCCCTAAGGTTGAGGTTAAATCTCGCCGTGTTGGTGGTGCTACATATCAAGTTCCAATCGAAGTACGCGCAACTCGTCGTGATACTTTGGCTATGCGCTGGATTATTGATGCTGCGCGTAAGCGTTCAGAAAAATCAATGTCACGTAGAATGACGGCAGAATTATTAGATGCTGCAGAGAGTCGTGGTGCTGCAGTTAAAAAACGTGAAGATACACACAGAATGGCAGAAGCAAATAAAGCATTTGCTCACTTCCGCTGGTAATATCGCGTGTTTTTAGTATGAATGTAATGCGGTGCTATCAGTATTGATGGTGCCGCATCGTCGTTTTTAAGATAATTTTCTAAATAGAAGGAAATAAATATGGCTCGTACAATGCCAATTAATCGATATCGTAATATCGGTATTAGTGCTCACATCGACGCTGGTAAAACTACTACTTCTGAACGTATCCTATTCTATACAGGTCGTACTCATAAAATCGGTGAAACACACGAAGGTACGGCAACAATGGATGGTATGGATCAAGAGCAAGAGCGTGGTATTACAATTGCGTCTGCGGCGACTACCTGTTCATGGAAAGGGATGGAAAATCAATTTCCTGAGCATTTGATTAACTTGATTGATACTCCTGGGCACGTTGACTTTACAATTGAAGTAGAGCGTTCAATGCGTGTTCTAGATGGTGCTGTTATGGTTTACTGTTCTGTGGGTGGTGTTCAGCCTCAGTCAGAAACTGTATGGCGTCAAGCGAATAAGTATAAAGTTCCACGTATGGCATTTGTTAATAAAATGGACCGTACTGGTGCTGACTTCTTCCGTGTAATGGAGCAAATGAGAGAGCGTTTACGTGCAAACGTAGTGCCAATTCAAATTCCAATTGGTGCTGAAGAGAATTTTGAAGGTGTGGTTGATTTGGTTGTCAATAAAGCAATTTATTGGGACGAAGCAAGTCATGGTTTGAAGTTTGAGTACGGTGATATTCCTGAGCATTTGAAAGAGCAAGCGGCAGAATATCGTACTGCAATGATCGAAGCGGCGGCTGAATCTTCTGAAGAAATGATGGAAAAATACCTTGAAGAAGGTGATTTATCTATCGATGATATTTATAAAGGGTTGCGTATTCGTACGTTGAACTCTGAGATTGTACCTGCAATGTGTGGTACAGCCTTTAAGAATAAAGGTGTTCAGTGTGTGTTGGATGCTGTTATTCGCTATTTGCCTGCGCCAACAGATATTGAAGCTATTAATGGTACGTTGCCAAATGGCGAAGCGAGTGAGCGTCATTCAACAGATGATGAGCCATTTGCAGGTTTGGCATTTAAAATTGTGAATGATCCACATGGTAATTTAACATTCGTACGTGTTTATTCGGGTTTTGTTAAAAATGGTGATTCTGTTTATAACTCAGTAAAAGAAAAACGTGAGCGTATTGGTCGTATGTATCGCATGCACTCAAGCTCTCGTGAAGAAATTTCTGAAGCGCGTGCTGGTGATATAGTTGCTTTTGTGGGTTTGAAAGATGTAACAACTGGTGATACGTTGTGTGATCAGCAAAATGTTATTGTTCTTGAGCGTATGGAATTCCCAGAGCCAGTTATCTCTGTTGCGATTGAGCCAAAAACTAAAGGCGATCAAGAGAAAATGGGTTTAGCTTTATCTCGTTTGGCGCAAGAAGATCCATCATTCCGTGTTTCTACTGATCATGAATCAGGTCAGACGATTATCGGTGGTATGGGTGAGTTGCACTTGGAAGTACTTGTTGAACGTATGAAGCGCGAGTTCAAGGTAGAGTGTAACGTTGGTGCACCTCAGGTTGCTTATCGTGAAACGATTAGAAAATCAATTGAGCAAGAAGGTAAATTTGTACGTCAGTCTGGTGGTCGTGGTCAGTTTGGTCATGTTTGGTTGCGTATTGAGCCAAGAGAACCGGGTGAGGGTTATGAATTTGTTAACCAGATCGTTGGTGGTGTTGTTCCTAAAGAATACATTCCAGCGGTTGATAAGGGTATTCAAGAACAGATGGAAAATGGTGTTCTTGCTGGGTTCCCGGTTGTTGACGTTAAAGTAACATTGTTTGATGGTTCTTATCATGAAGTTGACTCAAACGAAATGGCGTTTAAAATCGCTGGTTCAATGGGCTTCAAAGAAGGTGCTCGTAAAGCAGGTGCTGTATTGTTAGAACCAATGATGAAGGTTGAAGTTGAGACTCCAGAAGATTACTTGGGTGATGTAATGGGTGACTTGAATCGTCGTCGTGGTAACTTGCAAGGTATTGATGATGCATATGGCTCTAAGTTGATTCGTGCAGAAGTTCCTTTATCAGAAATGTTCGGTTATGCGACTGCTCTTCGTTCAGCAACGCAAGGTCGTGCAACATATTCTATGGAATTTGCTAAATATCAAGAAGCGCCTTCTCATGTAACTGAAGAAGTAATTAAGAAAAATCAAGGTTAATCTAAATTAAATTTTAGATTGCAAACGTAAAAAATAGCGCTATAATATAGCGCTATTTTCATTCATTCTTTAACAATTGAGGTGATATTGTGTCTAAGGAAAAATTCAGTCGTAATAAACCGCACGTAAACGTGGGTACAATTGGTCACGTTGACCATGGTAAAACAACATTAACTGCTGCTTTGACTAAAGTTGGTGCAGACCGTTTCGGTGGTGCTTCTCAAGCATACGATCAAATCGATAAAGCGCCAGAAGAAAGAGCGCGTGGTATTACAATCTCTACATCACATGTAGAATATGAATCAGATACGCGTCATTATGCACACGTTGACTGCCCTGGACATGCGGACTATGTTAAAAACATGATCACTGGTGCTGCTCAGATGGATGGCGCTATTTTGGTTTGTTCAGCAGCTGATGGTCCTATGCCTCAAACTCGCGAACACATCTTGTTGTCACGTCAAGTAGGTGTTCCATACATCGTTGTATTCTTGAACAAAGCTGACATGGTTGATGATGCTGAGTTGATCGAATTGGTTGAAATGGAAGTTCGTGACTTGTTAAGCACTTACGATTTCCCAGGTGATGATACTCCAATTATTGTTGGTTCTGCTTTGAAAGCATTGGAAGGCGATGAGTCAGAAATCGGTGTTCCAGCAATTATTAAATTAGTAGATGCATTAGATTCTTACATTCCTGAGCCTGCTCGTGAAATTGATAAGCCATTCTTGATGCCAATCGAAGATGTATTCTCAATCTCTGGTCGTGGTACAGTAATTACTGGTCGTATCGAATCAGGTATTGTTAAAGTTGGTGAAGAATTAGAAATCGTTGGTATCACTGAAACAGCTAAAACAACTTGTACTGGTGTTGAAATGTTCCGTAAGTTGTTGGATCAAGGTCAAGCTGGTGATAACGTTGGTGTATTGTTGCGTGGTACTAAGCGTGAAGATGTACAACGTGGTCAAGTATTGGCAAAACCAGGTTCAATCAAGCCTCATACAAAATTTGAAGCTGAAGTATATGTATTGTCTAAAGATGAAGGCGGTCGTCATACTCCATTCTTTAAAGGTTACCGTCCACAGTTCTACTTCCGTACAACTGACGTGACTGGTGCTGTAGAATTGCCAGAAGGCGTGGAAATGGTTATGCCTGGTGATAACATCAAGATGGTAGTTGAGTTGATCAACCCAATCGCAATGGATGAAGGTTTGCGTTTCGCAATCCGTGAAGGTGGCCGTACTGTTGGTGCTGGCGTTGTAGCTAAAATTATTGCGTAATAGATCAATTTAATTAGTATGCGCCCTGTTGGGGCGCATCGTTTTGAGAAATAAAAATGACCAATCAAAAAATTCGTATTCGTTTAAAAGCTTTTGATCATCGTTTAATCGATCAATCAGCTAAAGAAATTGTTGAAACAGCTAAGCGTACAGGTGCGCAAATTAAGGGTCCAATCCCATTGCCTGTAAAAACTGAGCGTTTCACAGTATTGATCTCTCCGCACGTAAATAAAGATGCGCGTGATCAGTATGAGTTAAAAACGCATAAGCGTTTGATGGATATCATTAATCCTACTGAAAAAACAGTTGATGCTTTGATGAAGCTAGACTTGGCGGCAGGTGTTGATGTTCAGATTAAATTAGGTTAATCCTAACTTAATCAACTGGGCGAAGAAGGTGGCCAACCTTCCTCTCGTGATTTATCTATATTGAGGTTTTAAAATGGCAATTGGATTAGTAGGACGTAAAGCGGGGATGACTCGCGTATTTACTGAAAGTGGTGAATCCATCGCTGTAACTGTTTTAGAAGTAACTCCTAACAGAGTAACTCAAGTTAAAAACAGTCAAGTAGATGGTTATACTTCTGTTCAAGTAACAACAGGTGTAAGAAGAGCAAGTCGTGTAAATAAGGCTGCAGCTGGTCATTTTGCTAAAGCAAAAGTGGAAGCAGGTCGTGGCTTGTGGGAATTCCGCGTTGAAGACGTGGCAGAATTCGCACTTGGACAAGAAATCACAACTTCAGTGTTTGAAGAAGGTCAGAAAGTTGACGTAAGTGGTGTGAGCCAAGGTAAAGGTTTCGCAGGTACTATTAAACGTTGGAACTTCTCTGGTCAAAGAAATTCTCACGGTAACTCATTATCACATCGTGTTCCTGGTTCTATCGGGCAATGTCAAGATCCTGGTCGTGTTTTCAAAGGTAAGAAAATGACAGGTCACATGGGTGCCGTTAAGCGTACAGCATTGAACTTAGAAATCGTACGTATTGATGCTGATAAAAATATCGTTTTAGTTAAAGGTGCTGTGCCTGGAGCTAAAGGCGGTAACGTGATTATCAAACCTTCAGTTAAGGCAAAGGGGTAATCAATGGAATTAAATATTAAAAATGGTTCAACGGTTGCATTAGAAGATTCTATCTTTGCTCGTGAATTCAATGAAACTCTTGTTCATCAAGTAGTTGTGGCGTATCAAGCGGCAGGTCGTGCTGGTACTCGTGCTCAAAAGACTCGTTCTGAAGTTAAAGGTGGCGGAATTAAGCCATGGAGACAAAAAGGTACAGGTCGTGCGCGTGCTGGTTCTTCTCGCAGTCCAATTTGGCGTTCTGGTGGTGTAACATTTGCTGCTAAGCCACAAAACTGGGAACAAAAAGTTAATAAAAAAATGTATCGTGCAGCTATTGCATCAATTTTCTCTGAATTAATCAGACAAGATCGTTTGGTTGTTGTAGATAAAATTGAATTGGCTGAGTCAAAAACTAAAGCAGCTTTAAAAATGCTTCAGGATTTAAATGTAGGTAACAACGCATTGTTGGTAACTCAAGCGATTGACTTGCCTTTATACTTAGCAACTCGTAACTTGCCATATGTACAAGTTATTGATGCTGCGGGTATTGATCCAGTAAGCCTAATCCAATTTGAAAAAGTTGTTATGACTCAAGAAGCATTAACATCTGTAGCGGAGTGGTTAGCATGAGTATGAAAGAAGAACGTTTGATGCAGATTATTCTTGCGCCTCACGCGTCAGAAAAAACGGCTCGTTTAGAAGAAACGGCTGGTCAGATCTGTTTTAAGGTATTGAAAGATGCTACTAAGCTTGAAATTAAACAAGCTGTAGAGTTGAGTTTTAATGTTAAAGTTAGCGCTGTAACTGTTGCGATTCAAAATGGCAAGCAAAAACGTTTAGGTCGTTTTGTTGGTCAAAGACAAGATTGGAAAAAAGCATATGTTACTTTAGCTGATGGACAAACTATTGATTTTGTAGGTGGTGCATAATGGCAATTGTTAAGACTAAGCCAACATCAGCTGGCCGTCGCAATATGATTAAAATTGTGACGCCTGGTTTGCATAAAGGCGCTCCATACGCTCCATTATTAGGCAGTAAGTCAAAGACTGGTGGTCGTAATAATAATGGTCGTATTACAACTCGTCACATCGGTGGCGGTCATAAGCAACACTATCGTATCGTTGACTTTAAGCGTGATAAAGATAATATTCCTGCGCGTGTTGAGCGTATTGAATATGATCCTAATCGTACTGCGCATATTGCATTGTTGTGTTATGCAGATGGTGAGCGTCGTTACATCATTGCACCTAAAGGTGTAACTGAAGGTGCTGTATTATTGTCAGGTTCTGGTGCTCCAATTAAGCCTGGTAATGCTTTGCCTCTTCGTAATATCCCAGTGGGTTCTACAATCCACTGTGTTGAGTTGAAAGAAGGTAAAGGTGCTCAGTTGGCTCGTTCGGCTGGTGCTGGCGTTCAGTTAGTAGCTCGTGAAGGTCAATTTGTAACTTTGCGTTTACGTTCAGGTGAAATGCGTCGTGTACATCTTGATTGTAAAGCGACTTTAGGTGAAGTATCTAATGGTGAGCACAGCTTGCGCGTATTGGGTAAAGCTGGTGCTAAGCGTTGGTTAGGTGTTCGTCCTACAGTCCGTGGTGCGTGTATGAACCCGGTAGATCACCCTCATGGTGGTGGTGAAGGTCGTAGTAAGGGTGGTCGTCATCCTGTTACTCCTTGGGGTGTGCCTACTAAAGGTTACAAAACAAGAACTAATAAACGTACTGATAAGTTTATTGTTCGTCGTCGTAATAAGTAAGATAAAGGATAATTTATGCCACGTTCTATTAAGAAAGGCCCATTTATCGATCATCACTTAATGAAGAAAGTTGAAGAAGCTATTGCTTCTAAAAGCCGCAAGCCAATTAAAACTTGGTCTCGTCGCTCAATGATCCTTCCTGAAATGATTGGTCTAACAATTGCAGTGCACAACGGTAAGGTGCATGTTCCGATTTTAATTACTGAAAACATGATTGGTCATAAGTTGGGTGAGTTTGCTCTTACTCGTACTTATCGTGGTCACGTTGCAGACAAAAAAGCGCGATAGGAGTTTATTATGCAAACAGCTACATTAAAATTTGCGCGTATCTCTCCTCAGAAAGCGCGCTTAGTTGCTGATCAAATTCGCGGTTTACCAGTTGAGCGTGCATTAGCTCTTTTGGAATTCAGCGATAAGAAAGCAGCTGACATCATGAAGAAAGTATTGAACTCAGCGATTGCTAATGCAGAAAACAATCAAGCATTAGACATCGACGGCTTGAAAGTACAAGCGGTTATGGTTGACGCTGGTCCTGTTCTTAAGCGCATGAGAGCACGTGCAAAAGGTCGCGGTAGCCGCATCCTTAAGCGTACTAGCCATGTTGCGATCACAGTAGCAGAATAAGGGAGACTATAATGGGTCAAAAAGTTAATCCAACCGGAATTCGTTTAGGTATCTCTAAAGATTGGAATTCACGTTGGTATGCAAGCAGTAAGGAATTTCCTGAATTTATCGAAGCAGATTTCAGAGCTCGTGAGTTTCTTCGTAAAGAATTAGCAAGCGCTGCAGTTTCTAAAATCCAAATCACTCGTCCAAGCAAGTCAGCACAAGTAACGATCTTCACAGCTCGTCCTGGTGTTGTTATTGGTAAGAAAGGTGAGGATATCGAGAAATTACGTACACAGTTAACTAAAATTATGGGTTGTCCTGTGCATGTAGCAATCGAAGAAATCAAAAAGCCTGAATTAGATGCTTATTTGGTTGCTGAAGGTATTGCACAGCAATTAGAACGCCGTGTAATGTTTCGTCGTGCAATGAAGCGCGCTGTAACAAACACTATGAAGCTAGGTGCGGAAGGTATCCGTGTGAATGTTTCTGGTCGTTTAAATGGTGCAGAAATTGCTCGTATGGAATGGTATCGTGAAGGTCGTGTGCCATTACATACATTGCGTGCGAACATCGACTATGGTACAGCTGAAGCTTTAACTACTTACGGTATCCTAGGTATCAAAGTTTGGATCTATAAGGGTGAAGTATTCGACTATCAAAAAGCTGATGAGCAACCAGAAAAAGGTCGTCGCTCTAAAAAGAGAGGTGAATAATTATGTTACAGCCTAAACGTACAAAATTTAGAAAAATGCGTAAAGGCCGCAACCGCGGTAACGCACTTGCTGGTAATCAAGTTAGCTTTGGTGAATTCGGCTTGAAAGCTACGACACGTGGTCGTATTACAGCGCGTCAGATCGAATCTGCACGTCGTGCGATCAATCGTTATGTTCGTCGTGGTGGTAAAGTTTATATTCGCGTTTTCCCAGATGTGCCAATTACTAATAAACCTTTAGAGGTTCGTATGGGTAGTGGTAAGGGTAATGTTGAATATTGGGTAGCTAAAGTTCAACCAGGCAGAATGTTATACGAAATCGAAGGTGTGGCTGAAGATGTTGCACGTGAAGCATTCCGTTTAGCGGCTGCTAAATTAGCTGTTCAGACAACGTTTGTTGCTAGAACAGTACTATAAGGTGATGATTATGAGTAATAATTTTATGGAAACATTATCTGCTAAGAGCGTTGAAGAGTTAAAAGCTGAGCGTTTAGAATTGCGTAAAGCACAATTTAACTTGCGTATGCAAAAAGCAACTGGTCAGTTGGAAAAACCACACCAGTTCAAAGCAACTCGTAAGCAAATTGCTCAAATCAACACAGTTTTAGCACAAAAGGCAGGTGAGTAATGTCTGAAGTTAAACAAAAAGTTGAGCGTACAGTAGTTGGCCGCGTTTCATCTGATAAGATGGATAAAACAATTACAGTGTTGGTTGAACGTCTAGTAAAACATCCTATTTATGGTAAATACATCAAGCGCTCTACGAAGTTTCATGCGCATGATGAAAATAACATCTGTAAAATGGGTGATTTAGTCGAAATTAAACAATCACGTCCAATGTCTAAGTTGAAATCTTGGGAATTGGTTAAAGTGATCGAAGAAGCAAGAGGTTAGTGAAATGATTCAAACTCAATCTATGCTTGAAGTTGCTGATAACTCTGGTGCAAAGCGCTTGATGTGTATCAAGGTTTTGGGTGGTTCACATCGTCGTTATGCTGGTGTTGGTGACATCATTAAAGTATCTGTTAAAGATGCTATTCCGCGTGGTCGTGCGAAGAAAGGTGAAATCTACAACGCATTAGTTGTTAGAACACGTAAAGGTGTTCGTCGTGATGACGGTTCATTGGTAAAATTTGATGGCAATGCAGCAGTATTGTTGAACTCAAAATTTGAACCAATTGGTACTCGTATTTTTGGACCAGTAACTCGCGAGCTTCGTGGTGATCGTTTCATGAAGATCATCTCTTTAGCTCCAGAAGTAATTTAAGGTGATAGCATGAATAAATTACGTAAAGGTGATGAAGTTGTAGTAATTGCTGGTAATGACAAAGGTAAAACTGGTCATATCGTTTCAATTACTAAAGACGGCTCAAGAGTTTTAGTTGCGGGTGTTAACAAGAAAATTAAACATGTTAAGCCAAACCCACAACGTGGTATCGAAGGTGGTCGCGTAGAACAGGAAGCAACAATCCATATTTCTAACGTTATGATCTTCAATCCAGAAACTAAGAAAGGTGATCGCGTTCGCATCGAAGTAACTGCTACTACTGATGCAAATGGTAAAAATACTTTCACTAGAGAAAGATTTTTTAAATCAACTAACAAAAAAATTGGCTAATCCCTAGTTTTTCTGTTATTGTATTGTGCTCTACTCTCATAGATGTATGTCTATGAGAGTGTTTGTTTTAACAGTCGCTGAATAGGATGCATTTCTTTAATATATCCGTTTGGCTAGGATTAATTTATGACAAGATTAAATCAATACTACAGTGATGTAGTTGTTCCTAAATTGATGGAACAATTTGGATATAAAAATCCAATGGAAGTACCAAAAATCACTAAAATTACCTTGAATATGGGTGTTGGTGAAGCTGTTGCTGATAAAAAAGTAATGGATTCTGCAGTAGCTGATATGGCTGCTATCGCAGGTCAAAAACCAGTTGTGACTTTGTCAAAGAAATCAATTGCTGGTTTTAAAATCCGTGATGGTTGGCCTGTAGGTTGTAAAGTAACTTTACGTCGTGCTCATATGTATGAATTTTTGGATCGTTTGATTAATATCTCGTTGCCACGTGTACGTGACTTCCGTGGTATCAATGGTCGTTCTTTTGATGGTCGTGGTAACTATAGCTTCGGTATCAAAGAGCAAATCATTTTCCCAGAAATCGATTATGAAAAAGTTGATGCATTACGTGGTATGGACATTAACTTTACGACAACTGCAAAAACTGATGCTGAAGCAAAAGCATTAATCGCTGCATTTGGCTTCCCATTCCGTAATTAATAGGTAATATTATGGCAAAAAAATCAATGATCAATCGTGAGCTTAAAAGAGCAAAATTGGTTGAAAGATTACAAGCTAAGCGTAATCGCTTAAAAGATATTATTAAAAGCGAAACTGTGAGTTTTGAAGAAAAGCAAGCAGCTGTTATCGCTTTGCAGAAAATGCCTCGTGACTCTTCTGCTTCACGTAAACACTCTCGTTGTTCGATTACTGGTCGTCCGCACGGTGTGTACAGCAAATTTGGTTTGGGTCGTAACAAATTGCGCGAAATTACTATGCGCGGTGACATCCCAGGCTTACGTAAAGCAAGTTGGTAATTGAGGAGATAATTCATGAGTATGCATGATCCAATTGCAGATATGTTGACGAGAATTCGTAACGCACAATCTGCACAAAAAGAAACTGTAGCAATGCCTTCTTCTACAAAAAAAGAAGCAATTGCGAAAGTATTAAAAGATGAAGGTTATATTTCAGGTTTTGAAGTAACTTCTGAAGGTGTTAAAAAGACTTTAGTAGTTACGTTGAAATATTACCAAGGTAAAGCTGTAATCGAGACTTTAGATCGCGTAAGCCGTCCAAGCCTTCGTATCTACAGAAGTAAAGATCAACTTCCATCAGTTTTGGGTGGCTTAGGTATTGCGATCATCTCTACCTCTAAAGGTTTGATGACAGATCGTAAAGCACGAGCTATGTCCTTAGGTGGTGAAGTTATTTGTTTCGTAGCGTAAGGAGTAGGATATGTCTCGTGTAGCAAAGAAAATTATTCCAATTCCTGCTGGTGTTGAAGTATCTATCACAGGTAATTTGGTGAAAGTTAAGGGCGCTAAAGGCTCTAGCGAATTACAATTGCATTCAGCAGTTGGTATTAAACAGGAAGATGGTAACTTGGTTATCGTTCCTGATTTGGATCAAACAAAAGGTAGCTATGCTTTAGCAGGTACTATGCGTTCATTGGTAAACAATATGGTTATCGGTGTATCAGCAGGCTTCGAAAAGAAATTACTTTTAGTTGGTGTTGGTTACCGTGCGCAAGCTCAAGGTACTGCTTTAAATCTTTCATTAGGTTTTTCTCACCCAGTAGTTCACGCTATGCCTGAAGGTGTAACTTGTGAAACTCCTTCTCAAACTGAAATCATCATTCGTGGTGTTGATAAACAAGCAGTTGGTGAAGTAGCAGCAAAAGTTCGCGCTTACAGACCACCAGAGCCATATAAAGGTAAAGGTGTACGTTATGCTGACGAAGTTGTTTCATTGAAAGAAGTTAAGAAGAAGTAGGTGATCTATGAACTTGAAAAAAGAAGCTAGACTACGTCGTAGTCGTAAAGCTAGAGCAAAAATCAGAGAAATTGGTGCGACTCGTTTAACAATTTTTAGAACGCCTCGTCATATCTATGCTCAAGTAATTTCTCCATGCGGTAAAACTATTTTGGCTGCAGCATCTTCTTTAGATAAAGAAGTTCGTGCTCAAATCCAAAATGGTGGTAACGTGGATGCAGCTAAGGTGGTTGGTAAAGTAGTTGCAGAACGTGCATTGAAAGCAGACATTACAACTGTTGCTTTTGATCGTGCTGGTTTCCAATACCACGGACGCATTAAAGCATTGGCAGATTCAGCTCGCGAAGCTGGCTTACAATTCTAATAGGGATTTGATATGGCAAAGAAATCAGAAAATACAAACGTTGCTGCACAAGCAGATGCTTTCCAAGAAAAGCTTGTTGCGGTAAATCGTGTATCTAAAACAGTTAAGGGTGGACGTCAATTTGCATTTGCTGCTTTGACAGTAGTAGGTGATGGTAATGGTCGCGTAGGTTTTGGATACGGTAAAGCTAAAGAAGTTCCTTTGGCTATCCAAAAGTCAGTAGAGCAAGCACGTAAAAGTATTAAAGAAGTATCTTTAACAAACGGTACATTGCAATATCCAGTAACAGGTGTTCATGGCGCAGCGCGCGTTTATATGCAACCTGCTTCAGAAGGTACTGGCGTTATCGCTGGTGGCGCAATGCGTGCTGTATTTGAAGTTGCTGGTGTTAAGGATGTTTTGGCTAAATGTCAAAATTCACGTAATCCTATCAATGTTGTTCGTGCAACAATCGAAGGATTATGCTCTATGAAATCACCTGAAGATATCGCTGCTAAGCGTGGTCTTTCAGTTGAAGACATTAAGGAGTAATTCATGAGTACTATTACTGTTACTTTGGTTAAAAGTACCAATGGTCGCCTACAGTCACATAAAGATTGTGTGCGTGGTTTAGGATTAAGAAAAATTAATCATACTGTTGAAGTTCAAGATACACCAGAAAACAGAGGGATGATTAATAAAGTGTCCTATTTATTGAAAGTTTCTGAAAAATAGGTGAAATAATGCATTTAAACACTTTAACTTGTACAGATGGTAGTCGCAAAGCTAAGAAGCGTTTAGGACGTGGTATTGGTTCTGGATTGGGTAAAACTGCTGGTCGTGGTCATAAAGGTCAGCATTCACGCTCAGGTGGTTATCATAAAGTAGGTTTCGAAGGCGGTCAGATGCCTTTACAACGTCGTCTTCCAAAAGTAGGCTTCGTTTCTCAAATCTCTTTGAAAACAGCTGAAGTTCCTTTGTCTGCATTGGCAAAAGTACAAGGTACAGAGATTGATTTAATCGCTTTGAAATCATCAAATGTGATTGCAGGTAAATTTGAAAGAGCAAAAATCGTTCTTTCAGGTACAATTGACCGTGCAGTAACTATTAATGGTTTAGCGGTTACAAAAGGTGCTAAGGAAGCAATCTTGGCGGCAGGTGGAACAATCAACGAATAAAGATATAGTATGAAAAATAATCAACTTCCTCAGCTTGGCAATTTATCAGAATTAAAATCTCGTTTTTTATTTTTGATGTTGGCTTTGATTGTTTACCGTTTAGGTGTGCATATCACGGTCCCTGGGATCAATGTTCCATTGTTAATGGATCAAATGACACAACCAGGTGAAGGCCAAGGTTTAAGTGCGATGATGAACCTGTTTTCAGGTGGCGCATTTGAAAGGATGTCGATTTTTATGCTAGGGGTTATGCCATACATTACAGCGTCTATTGTTATTCAGATGCTAAGTGTGGTATACCCACCACTTGAACAAATTAAAAAAGAAGGCCAAGCAGGGCGTCGTAAGATAACGCAATATACGCGTTATCTCACAATTGTTTTTGCTGCAGCGCAAGGTACGGCATATGCATTTGGTATTGTTAATGGTTCTTTAGGTTTTAGCGCAAATATTGTCGTGATCCCTGCCTTTAACTTTGTCTTATTGGCTGTAATTACTTGGATTACAGGTACAATTTTCCTAATGTGGTTGGGTGAACAAATCTCTGAGAGAGGTGTTGGTAATGGTATCTCTATGATCATCTTTGCTAGCATTTTAATGGGGATGCCGACAGGAGTTAGCGCATTATTTGATACTGCACGTACTGAAGGTACAACACTTGCATATTTGAAAGTTGTTTTTGTAATTTTATTTGTTATGGCGATTGTGTTGTTGGTTGTATTTATTGAACGTGGCCAACGCCGTATTACGATCAATTATGCAAGAAAACAACAGGGGCGCCAAATGTCAATTGGTGGGCAAACGACACATCTTCCATTGAAACTTAATATGGCAGGTGTTATTCCAGCAATTTTCGGCTCGGCATTCTTGTCTTTCGTTTACACAATTTCAGCAGCACTGGCTAAGATTGAAGTACAGGTTGTTGATGGTCCTATGTCTGGTTTACAAAAGTTCTCATTTTTTGCAGGTCAATTCTTTCAAAAAATTGGTAACTATGGTGTTAAGTATTTCACACCAGGTCAACCAGCTTATATGATTTTATTTGCTGCTTTAATTATTTTCTTCTGCTTCTTTTATACTGCAATTCAGTTTAATTCAAAAGAAACAGCTGAAAATTTAAAGCGTTCTGGTGGTTTTATTCCAGGTATTCGCCCAGGAATTCAAACTTCTCAGTTTTTTGATAAAGTATTAACTAGAATTACACTTTGGGGTGCGTTGTATATTACGGCTATCTGTTTATTACCAGATATGTTGGGCGCAATTTTTAACTTCCCAAGTTATTTCGGTGGTACTTCTATTCTGATCGCGGTTGTAGTTGTCATGGACTTAATTGCTCAAGTTCAAGCTCAGTTGGTATCCCAACAGTATTCATCTTTGATGAAAAAAGCTAATATTAGCAATGCTTTAAATGGCAAACCGCCATCAATCTAAAATATTCTCGATTAGGAGTTTTTATGAAAGTTAGAGCATCAGTTAAAAAAATTTGCAGAAAGTGCAAAATCATTAAACGCCATGGTGTGATTAGAGTTATCTGTGAAGATGGACGTCATAAGCAACGTCAAGGATAATTAAATTTGTGGAATTCTAAAAAACAGTATAGAATTCCACCCCTTGGTCATAAAACAAAAATTTTCGGAGTTTCATAATATATGGCACGTATAGCAGGTGTAAACTTACCGCTCAAAAAACATGTTATTATTGCTTTGCAGTCCATTTATGGCGTTGGCGCTACACGCGCAAAAGCAATTTGTCAAAATGCACAAGTTGATCCAACTACAAAGGTAAGTGATCTTACTGAAGATCAAGTTGAAGCACTACGTGCGCAAGTTGCGCAATTCGTAGTAGAGGGTGACCTTCGTCGTGAAGTGTCAATGAGTATTAAAAGACTAATGGATCTTGGTTGTTACCGTGGTATCAGACATCGTCGTGGTTTACCTGTACGCGGACAACGTACCAAAACGAATGCACGCACTCGTAAAGGCCCAAGACGTTTAGTTAAGAAATAAAAATTTATAGGAATTAGTGATGGCAAAACCTTCAGTAAAAACACGTAAGCGTGTTAGAAGAACTGTTGTAGACGGTGTCGCACACATACATGCATCGTTCAATAATACAATCGTAACTATTACAGATCGTCAAGGTAACGCGTTATCTTGGGCTACATCTGGTGGTTCTGGTTTCCGTGGCTCTAGAAAATCTACTCCTTTTGCAGCACAGGTTGCAGCTGAAAGAGCAGGTACTACAGCTAAAGAGTATGGTTTGAAAAATCTTGACGTTGAAGTTAATGGTCCAGGCCCAGGTCGTGAATCTGCGGTACGTGCATTAAATGCTTTAGGGTACAAAATCACATCTATCGTTGACGTAACACCAATTCCTCATAATGGTTGTCGTCCACCTAAGAAACGTAGAGTATAATTGGAGTATTTAAATGGCACGTTATATCGGTCCTAAATGTAAATTAGAAAGAAGAGAAGGTACGGATCTTTTCTTAAAATCACCAGCTCGTCCTTTCGAATCAAAGACTAAACTTCATGATAAAGCACCAGGTCAACACGGCGCTCGTCCTAAGAAGTTATCAGTTTATGGTGAACAGCTTCGTGAGAAGCAAAAGTTACGTCGTATCTATGGTGTATTAGAAAAGCAATTTAGATCTTACTATGCAGAAGCTGCACGTCGTAAAGGCTCTACTGGTGAGAACTTATTGCAAATCTTAGAATGCCGTTTGGATAACGTTGTTTATCGTATGGGTTTTGCTGTAACTCGTGCAGAAGCTAGACAATTAGTTTCTCATAGAGCAGTATTAGTGAATGGTAAATCAGTTAACATTCCTTCATATCAGTTGAAAGCAGAAGATGTTATTTCTGTAACTGAAAAAGCAAAACAGCAAACACGTGTTAAATACGCTATGCAATTGGCTGAAAGCAACGGTTTTGTTGACTGGTTGGCTATCGAGCCTTCTAAAATGGAAGGTACATACAAGCGTATCCCTGATCGTAGCGACTTACCAGCAGACATTAATGAATCACTAGTAGTTGAATTGTATTCTAAGTAATATTATTGATTAACGTTAATATCTAGGTGAATATTTATTATGGCTGTACATGAATTATTAACGCCAAAGATTGTTGATATAAAAACAATTAGTCCTACACGTTCTGAAGTCTCGCTCGAGCCTTTAGAGCGTGGCTTTGGCCATACGCTGGGTAATGCTTTGCGTCGTATCCTTTTGTCTTCAATGCCAGGTTCAGCAATTACTGAATGTGAAATTGAAGGTGTTCAAAAGGAATACACAGCAGTACCTGGAATGTATGAAGACGTAATAGATCTTCTTTTGAATCTTAAAGGAATTTCTTTATCACTTCACGATGCTGATGAAGCATACTTAACACTAGAGAAATCTGGTGAAGGTCCTGTGACGGCTAAAGATTTAGTGGTTCCTCATAATGTGGAAATTTTCAATCCTGATTATGTGATCGCTAACTTGACAGCTCAAGGCTCTTTGAAGCTTCGTTTAAAAGTTGAAAATGGTCGTGGTTATCAACCAGTAGGTGTTCGTGAATCAGCTTCTGATGCGACACAAAAAATTGGCAACTTCAAGATCGATGCTTCTTTTAGCCCAGTGAGAACTGTTAGCTACAAAGTAGATACTGCTCGTGTTGAACAAAGAACAAACTTAGATCGCTTGGTTATTAATCTTGAAACCAATGGTAGTTTAGATCCAGAGAAAGCAATTCGTGCTGCAGCAACTATTTTGCATGAACAATTAGCAGTATTTGTTGATCTAAAATCAAAACCTGATGTAATTGAAGAGAAAGAAGAGCCAGTATGCGAAATCGATCCGATCTTATTGCGTTCAGTAGATGATCTTGAGTTGACTGTACGTTCAGCAAACTGTTTAAAAGCAGAAAGCTTGTACTATATTGGTGAGCTAATCCAAAAAACTGAAGTTGAGTTATTGAAAACTCCAAACTTGGGTAAGAAATCTTTAACAGAAATTAAAGATGTGCTTGCACAACACGGTTTGTCTTTGGGTACTAAATTGGACAATTGGCCACCAGCACATTTAGATGTGAGCAAGCCGCCAGCATAATTAAGTTACAAAATTTTTAAGGAATTATTCTAATGCGTCATCGTAAATCAGGTCGTGCCTTTAGTCGCACATCAGCGCATAGAAAAGCAATGTTCAAGAACATGGCTGTTTCTATGATTGAGCATGAATTAATTAAAACAACATTACCAAAAGCTAAAGAATTAAGATCAGTTGTTGAGCCTTTAATTACTTTGGCAAAAGTTGACTCAGTTGCTAACCGTCGTTTAGCATTTGCTCGTTTGCGTTCAGAAGCAGCAGTTGCAAAATTGTTCACTGAAATTGCACCACGTATGCAACAACGTCCAGGCGGTTACTTAAGAATTCTTAAGTGTGGTAACCGTGCAGGTGATAACGCGCCAATGGCTTATGTTGAGCTAGTTGATCGCGCAACAGTACCAGCAGATAAAGCTGAGTAATTGTTTTAAAATTGATAGAATAGGCCGGTTCATCCGGCCTTTTTATTATTTGGTGAAATATGTATTTTACACATCTAAATCTCTCTTCATTACCATCTCATTATGATGGTCGTGCTATTACTATTGGTTCATTCGACGGTATTCATATAGGTCATCAAAAGATTCTAAATGAGTTAAATCAACATGCCAAGGCGCATAACTTACAACGTACTTTAGTGACTTTTAGTCCATTGCCACCAGAATATTTTAAAAAAGGCATGGCACATCGTTTGATGTCATTGAGGGATAAAGCTGAGTTTTTGAAGAAAAATGATTTAGTGGATGAAATTGTATTGATTCCCTTTTCTCAAGCAATGGCAACCATTACAGCAGATAGTTTTTTGAATGATATTTTAATTGATCATTTACAAATGAAAGCACTCTTTGTGGGTAATGATTTTAAATTTGGCCATAAAGCACAAGGGAATATTGAGTTTTTAACTCAGGCTTTAGAAGGCAGATATCATTTTTCTGCCATTGATGACTTAATGCGTCATGATGTGCGCGTGTCATCCACAAAAATTCGAGAATTTCTTGCAAAGGGAGAGTTGGCTTCGGCTAAGGAATTTTTAGGAAGAGATTATAGTTTGATTGGTAAAGTTGTACCAGGGAATCAATTAGCGCGTACTTGGGGCATGCCAACGATTAACATTCATTTACAACATGATTTCCCGTTAATGGGGATTTATAACGCTATTGCTGAGAACTTATGCACAGGCAAAAAATATACTGGTGCGGCTAGTATTGGTTTTCGTCCAACGATTGGCGGTACAAATGTTGTGCTTGAAGTTCATCTGCATGATACTAATGAGGATCTCTACGGTCAGTTCTTCAAAATTTCTTTTATTAATAAGATGAGAGACGAAATTAAGTTTGATACACTTGATGATTTGCGAAAGCAAATTGAGCATGATATAACGAACTCTTATTCGTTTTTTAAAGACTATTCAGAATAGGTACAGACTGTGAGCAAAGATAAATCTCAAAACAATGGTAATCATCAATATAAAGATTCGTTGAATCTTCCAACAACTAATTTTGATATGCGTGCAAACTTGCCAATTAAAGAGCCAAAGTTTGTAGAGTTTTGGGAATTTATTGATTTGTATGCTAAGCAGAGAAAGCAATTTGAAGGTAAGCCAAAATTTGTTTTACATGATGGCCCTCCATATGCAAATGGTGCTTTGCATTTAGGTCATTTTGTGAATAAAACTTTGAAAGATATTATTGTTAAGTCACATGGTCAAATGGGTTATGATTCTCCGTATGTTCCTGGTTGGGATTGTCATGGTTTGCCGATTGAATTAGTTGTAGAGCGTAAATACGGTAAAGTTGGTCCTGATATGACAGCTGCTGAATTTCGTCAAAAATGTGCTGATTTTGCAGCAACACAAGTTGATTTACAACGTGATGAATTTAAACGCTTCGGTATCTTAGGTGATTTTGATCGCCCATATTTGACATACGATAAAAAGACAGAAGCAAACACAGTTCGTGCATTGGCTAAAATTTATGAAAATGGCCATATGGAGCGCGGTTCTCGCCCTGTTAATTGGTGTTTGGATTGTGGCTCATCTTTGGCGGAAGCAGAAGTTGAATATGCTGATAAAAAATCACCAAGCATTGATGTTAAATTTTCAGTAGTTGATTTGGCAGCATTTAATGCCGCAACAAATGCGAATATTTCTGAACCAGTATCTGTAGTGATCTGGACAACAACACCATGGACATTGCCTGCGAATGAAGCCGTATCTGTTCATCCTGAATATGATTATTCAGTGGTTGAATTTAATGGTGAACAATTGGTTGTTGCGACTGAATTGGTTGAAGGTTTAGCAAAACGTTGGAAAGGTGATATCACTGTTAAGGCAACGTTTAAAGGTAAAGTTTTAGAAGGCTTACAATTGAAGCACTGCTTCTATGATAAGCAAGTACCAATGATTTTAGGTGAGCATGTAACACTTGATGGCGGAACAGGTTGTGTTCATACTGCGCCATCTCACGGTGATGATGACTATAAAGTTGGCTTGCAGTATAACCTACCAATGGTGAACTATGTTTTAGGTAATGGTGATTATTCATCAGAAGTACCTTTATTTGCGGGCCAAAATATTACGCAAGTGGAAGGTAATATCATTGAAGCATTGAAAGAGAACAATGCTTTAGTTTTCTTCTCAAGAATCGAGCATAGTTATCCTCATTGTTGGAGACATAAAACACCAACGATCTATCGTGCAACAGCGCAATGGTTCATTAGTATGGATAATAAACATCTTCGTCAAGATATTTTAAAAGCGATTGATGGTGTTAAATTTACTCCAAGTTGGGGACAAGCTCGTTTATATGGCATGATCGAAGGTCGTGGAGATTGGTGTATTTCTCGCCAGCGTTATTGGGGTAATCCAATTCCTTTATTCTTGCATAAAGAAACAGGTGAATTGCACCCAAATACAACAGAATTGATGTTAAAAGTAGCAGATCAAATTGAAGACAAAGGTTTGACTGGCTGGTTTGAAGCTGACATTACAGAATTCTTAAGTGCTGAAGATGCACTGAACTATGAAAAGAACAAAGATATTTTGGATGTTTGGTTTGATTCTGGAACGACGCATTACACAGTATTGCGTCAACGTGAAGAATTAACATATCCAGCAGATTTATATTTAGAAGGTTCAGATCAGCATCGTGGTTGGTTCAACTCTTCAATCTGTACGTCTGTTGCAATGGATGGCATTGCACCTTATAAGCAGTTATTAACGCATGGTTTTACTGTGGATGCTCAAGGCCGCAAAATGTCTAAATCTTTAGGCAATGGCGTTGAACCACAAGATGTGATGGATAAAATGGGTGCGGATGTTCTTCGTTTATGGGTTTCTTCAACAGATTATCGTGGTGAAATTCCTGTCTCTGATGAAATCTTAAAACGTACATCAGAGACTTATCGTCGTATTCGTAATACAGTGCGTTTCTTGTTGGCAAATACAGGTGAGTTTGATTTCAAAAAAGACGCTGTGCCGATGGATGAGCTATTGCCATTGGATCGTTGGGTGATCGATCGTGCACATCAGTTACAGCAAGAAATTGCAGAGCATTATGTAGATTTCTCTTTCCATAATATTTATCAGAAATTACAAAGCTTCTGTTCGATTGACTTAGGTAGTTTCTACTTAGATATTACAAAAGATCGTCAATATACTTGCGCGAAAGATTCACTTGCACGTCGCTCATGTCAAACGGCATTACATCATGTATTGGAAGCATTGGTTCGTTGGATGGCACCAATTTTGTCATTCACAGCAGAAGAAACTTGGCAAAATATGCGTGAAAAAGATGGTGATCGTTTAGAATCTATCTTCTTAGCAGAATTTTATACAGGTTTAGTGCCTTTAGAGAATACTAAGTTTGATCGTAATTTCTGGAATATGTTGTTGAATGTTCGTTCAGAAGTTTCTAAAGAGATCGAAAAGCATCGTGCAAACGGTGAAATCGGTTCTTCATTGCAATCTAATGCAACGATCTATTGTACGCAAGGTATGTTGGATCAATTGGCGATGTTAGAAGATGAATTACGTTTTGTATTGTTAACATCTTATGCAACAGTTAAACCATTATCTGAAAAGAGTGCTGAATTGCCAGTATTTGAGTTAGATGATCAACAGTTTGCTGTGGCAATTGAAGTGAATGATCACAAAAAATGCGTTCGCTGTTGGCATTATCGTGAAGATGTTGGTACGCACGCAGATCATCCAGAGTTGTGTGATCGTTGTATTACTAACTTAACGCCAGAAGGCGAGAATCGTCAATATGCCTAATTCATCCTTACAGACAAAGAAGGTTGCGATCTTCTTTGTTTTGGCTTTGATTGGTGTTGTGATTGATCAAGGGACTAAATGGTGGTTTAACACAAATTTAGAGCCTTATGGATTAGGAATCACGGTGATTCCTGATTTCTTATCATGGCGGTTGGCTTATAACACAGGTGCAGCTTTTAGCTTATTTGCTGATCATTCAGGCTGGCAGAGATGGTTCTTCATTGTATTTGCGATTGTTGCGACGATTGGTATTTCTATTTGGATCATGCGACGTAAACCGCATGAGCGCATTTTGCCTTACGGTTTAGCGTTGATTATGTCAGGTGCGATTGGCAATGTGATTGATCGCATTAGAATAGAAAAAGTGATTGATTTCATCAGTGTGAATTTTGGTAGTTACTATTTTCCAATTTTTAATGTCGCAGATATTTGCGTCTCAGTTGGTGCAGGCTTAGTCATTTTGTCATCTTTTATTGAGCGTTCACATCATGAGTAAAAAGATTTATTTAGCCAATCCTCGCGGTTTTTGTGCGGGGGTTGATCGTGCCATTGGTATTGTTGAAAAGGCTTTGGCGCAATTTGGTGCGCCGATTTATGTTCGCAATGAAGTGGTTCACAATAAATTTGTTGTGGATGGCTTGCGTGAACGTGGTGCAGTTTTTGTGAAAGAGCTGCATGAAGTACCAGATGATTCAATTGTGATTTTCTCTGCACATGGTGTTTCTAAAGCTGTTCAAAATGAAGCGAAAGAGCGCGGTTTGAAAGTTTTTGATGCAACCTGTCCATTAGTCACAAAAGTGCACATGGAAGTGAGCCGAGATGCTCGTAATGCACGTGATACCATTTTGATTGGTCATGCAGGGCATCCTGAAGTTGAAGGTACAATGGGGCAGTTTGATCCAGCTTATGGTGGAAAAATCTACTTAGTAGAAGATCTTGAAGATGCTGAAAAAATTGCCATTGATAATCCTGATAACATCAGTTATGTGACGCAAACGACTTTATCACTGGATGATACGAAAGAGATCATCGTAAAATTGCGTGATCGTTTTCCTGTGATTTCAGCACCGAAGAAAGATGATATTTGCTATGCAACACAAAATCGTCAAGATGCTGTGCGTGAGCTCTCTGCAAAATGCTCGTTAATTTTTGTTGTGGGTTCTAAAAATAGCTCAAACTCTAATCGCTTACGTGAATTGGCTGAGAAAGAAGGCGCCGTTGCTTACTTGATTGATCGAGCCGATGATATTGATGTTGCAATCTTGAAAGATCATACAGAAATTGGTGTAACGGCAGGCGCTTCTGCTCCTGAAATTTTGGTGAAAGAAGTGATTGAGTTATTGGAAAAAGAAGGTGCAGTTTTGCAAGAGAATGTATCTGAAAATCCTGAAACAATTGTGTTTCCATTGCCGAAAGAATTACGTGATTAATTGAAACATCTTCAAATTAATATGGAAAGCATCCGAAAGGATGCTTTTTTGTTGGTGCAGATAAAATATTTATCCAAATATTTTTGCCAATAATTTTGCCAAACCCAATTGGTTGCATAAAAATAGCTTAATCACTAAGCGATTAGCAAGGCTCAAATGGTTGAGATCAATGATCTTTTCATCGATGAGCTTTTTGAAATTACGTTGAGCAACTGGAATTAATTGATCTCGTAATTCTTTGCCTTTCGTTTTACGGATAATTTTACTGACGATCATACGATAAGCATCATTGGCCATTTGTTGCTTAAACAAAGTATCCACTTGTGATGGGATATTGTTACCAGTAATGAAGTAATCGTAAGTGTGCTTTAAACGTGTTGTGGCATCATTTAAGTAACGTTCTGCACGCAAACCTGATGTGACGCTCGCTTCATGGCGGCGATAAAAATAGAGTGGTAGATCGATCTTTCCGAATTGATTGGTTTTTGCGTACAATTGCAATGCATACATGTAATCATCTTCATAGAAGATATCTTCATAAAAGCGAAATTCTTTGTAACGATCAAAACGATAAAGCTTATTCCAGGCAGGTGAATCTGGCGATTGAGGATCTCGCTTTAAGAATAATTCTAGTGCATTGTTGTGTGTAGAGATTTGAATATTTTGCCCATCATATTTTTGATCTGGAATTTCAGAGATATTGCCAAATGTGAATTTATTGAATGTAATGAAATCTAATGAAGATTGTTGTTCAATAGCATTGAAGCAAAGCTCCATTGTTTGTGGATGTAATAAATCATCACCATCCATGAACATGAAGTATTCACAATCACTCACATTTTCTATACCAACATTACGAGAATGGCAGGGTGATCCATAATTTTTCTCATTTTGTATCACGATGAAACGATCATCATTGGCAGCAAATTGTTGTAGTTTTTCAAAGGTATTATCCGTTGAGCGATCGTCCACACAAATGCATTTGAAATCAGGGAAAGTCTGATTTTTGATCGAATTTAAACATTCTTCAACGTAATGGCTTAAATTATAAAAAACGACTATGATGCCAATTTTCTTCATGGATATTGCCCAATTAATCTGAATGAGAGAACATTATAGCAAGCTAATAAAAAACCACATCAAGATCGTTGATGTGGTTAAAGTTTAATGCTCAATTAAAAGATTAGATCTTTTTCGCTAACTCAACAGCTTTACCAATGTAGTTGTGTGGCGTTAATTTTTTCAATTCCACTTTCACATCTTCAGGCATTTCTAAAGAATCAATGAATACAGATAATTTCTCTGCACTGATTTTTTGTCCACGCGTTAATGCTTTCAATTTTTCATACGGAGATTCGATGTTGTAACGGCGCATTACAGTTTGAATTGGTTCTGCTAATACTTCCCAGTTCAAATCTAAATCATTGCTGATTGAAGCTTCGTTCACTTCCAATTTACCTAAGCCTTTTTGTAAGCTCTTATAAGCAATCAAAGTATAGCCAAATGCTGAACCTAAGCTACGCAATACCGTTGAATCACTTAAATCACGCTGCCATCTTGAAACAGGTAACTTTTCAGCAAAGTGGATGAATAATGCATTAGCAATACCGAAGTTACCTTCTGCATTTTCAAAGTCAATTGGGTTAACTTTGTGTGGCATTGTAGAAGAACCAACTTCGCCTTCAATTACTTTTTGCTTGAAGTAACCCAAGCTGATGTAACCCCAAATGTCACGTGCTAAATCGATCATAATTGTGTTTGAGCGGCTCATGATGTGAGATAACTCAGCAACGTAATCATGTGGTTCGATTTGTGTTGAGTAAGGCATGAAGCTTAAACCTAAATGATTGATCACTAAGTTTTGAGCATGAGCTTCCCAATCAACTGCAGGATAAGCAACCATGTGTGCATTGTAGTTACCAACAGCACCGTTGATTTTGCCAAAGAATTCAAATGTTTCTAATGCTTTGAATTGACGCTCTAAACGGTAAACTACGTTTGCCATTTCCTTACCTAAAGTCGATGGCGTTGCCGATTGGCCATGTGTGCGTGACAACAATGGGATTTCAGCAAACTCATGTGCCATTGAGCGTAATGTTGCAATGATCGCTGATAATTCAGGCTTCACAACATTGTTAATGCTTTCTTTTAACATCAAAGCATAGGACAAGTTATTGATATCTTCTGATGTACATGCAAAGTGGATAAACTCTGAATATTCAGCAATTTCAGGCACAGCTTTGAATGCATTCTTTAACCAATATTCAACAGCTTTAACGTCATGATTAGTTGTTTTTTCAATGTCTTTAACAGCTTTTGCATCTTCTGGTGAGAAGTTGGCATAGATGTCACGAAGTTTTTGCACATCTTCTTTTGAGAAAGATGGCACTTCAGGAATGCCCGCATTTTCTGATAATGCGATGAACCATTCAATTTCAACAGTAATACGCGCTTTGATTAAGCCATATTCACTCATGATATTTTGCAATGGTGATGTTTGTCTTGAATAACGTCCATCGAGTGGAGAGAGTGCGGTAATTGCATCCAACATATTTAATCCCCTTTAGGAATAACAAGGTTTGAAGAAAATTTAAAACAACCAATAAGAACCAATAACCATGCAATCATAAATGATATGCCGCCAATAGGGGCGATCATGCCAAACATTTTAATATTTGTGAGTGCGATGGTATATAAACTGCCTGAAAAACAAAAAATGCCAATCATAAATAATAGATTGGCACTGAAAAAATAACGGGATGTTTTAAAAAAGTATGCAGCAAGTGTTGTAATGATGATGGCAATACCATGCACCATTTGATAATACGTGCCTCGTTCCCATAAGCCTAATCCGTAATCTCCTATCATGGCTTTTAAAGCATGTGCACTAAATGCACCTAAACCAACAGCTAAAGCGCAAAATAAACCACCAATAATAAAGAAATTACGCATGATATTAATCCTCAAATAACTCAATTAAAACAGTGTGATCAGGACGGCCAATTTTTGCTTGATTGTTAGGATTGACCAAAATAGGTCGTTCCATTAATTCTGAATTATTCGCTAGAAATTCTAATTTCTCATCTAAAGTCCAACCATCCCAATCATCACGAAACTTTAGAAAACCACCTTCTTTTTTACGAATCATGGATTCGATATTATTATCGAGTTGTTTACAAAGTGTACGCAATTCATCCACAGTTGGTGGCATTTCAATATAGTTCACAATTTTAAAATTCACGCCTTTTTCTTTCAATAGATCAAAAGCAGCATTAGATTTAGAACAGCTCTCATTATGATAAATCGTCCACATTATTTATTTCCTCCCGATGTTATAAAATTCTTGTAAGTAATTTGCTCGCACTTTTGGATTCATAATTCTAATGTGCGGTAGTTGTGGAAAATCTTTAGGTAACATACTTTCTGCGATATAAATTGTATGTTTTGCACGTGTAATGGCAACATACAATAAATTAATCTCCTCAATGGTTTTGAGATTTTGAATTGTATCTGAATTTTTTGCTAGGCGCTTCACATCATCTTCTGTAATGAAATCTTCAACCAAATAAACTTCATCGTATTCTAATCCTTTGCTGCGATGAACGGTAGAGAAGAGAAGGTCCGCATGATCTTTATCCTCTTTGGCAACTAAACGATCTTTTAGTTTTTTCATTACGCCAAAAATTTTTGCACCATATAAACGTACTAATTCGATCAACATTTTAAGTTGTGTATCGTTGGTTTCTTCTGCGTATTCTTCGAGCGCTTCTAAATTTGCAAACGATTTAATCATTGGGCTATGAATTTTATCAATTTTACCGAGGTGCAAGTTCACCACATCGTATAACGAAGTGCCTTCTTCTGTATGTGTATAAGCATAAATGCTACCTTCAAAATAGATGGAGCCAGTCAATGATGGATCATGAATATAGCGAATGGCTTCTCTCAATAAGCCCAAATTGGTTCTGCCTAAAACAATTTTTTGGTGCTTATTTTCAGTAATGCCGACACCTTGAATGCTTAAGTCATCTTTAATATGGAGATAGCTTTTCCACTCTAAAATGGATTCCGCCAACAGCGCAATATCTGCATGGAATCGAAAACTTTTTGTTAATGGAAAAGTTGTAAAATCAGTCTCTTCCAATGCATTGACTGCATGTCGCCAGCTATAAATTTGTTGATGAAGATCGCCCACAATCATTTTTTTGGCAGGTTGCTTTAAAAATATATCGAGCATCACAGATGATGCATCTTGACCTTCATCGAAGAAAATATAATCGTAAGGTAGGCTTGGGCGAATGAGCTGGAACTTTTTGAGATAAAAATCATGCGTGATTTCGATCTCTGCTTGGTTCATCTTGCGGATGAATGTTCGTGTGTAATCCACAATTTCGGCATAATTCATTTTCACAAAAGCTTTGGCTTTATCGTCACTGAGTAGACTGAAATAATCTAATTCCTCCGCACTTTTGACAGAGCTATTACAATAAAAACGGAGCAATTTATCAATGTGATGGGCAAACAAATAAGCACGCTGAATTGGCATGGAGGATTGCAGTTCTAAAACATTTACGGTTTCTGGAATAGAGTAACCATTTTGCTTTAATTGATAACCTCCACGACGCACTATGTAGCGAAATGCTAAAGAATGAGCTGTTTCTACAGTGACATTGTATAAGCCTGCTTGTTGGAATCTTAAAATAGCTTCTTGTTTAACCGTTTGGTTAAAGGCTAAATAGAGAATTTTTGCATCATTGGGACGAGATTTTGCGTATGCGACGATCGTTGTCGTTTTACCGGAACCGGCAACGGCATTAACTTTTAAATTAGCATCAATTGCAAGAATGGCATCTTGCTCTGGAGTTAGCTTCATTGCAGTAGAAAAAGCATAGTGGATCGCAAAATTAAAAGAGCATTCTATCAAAGATATGGAAGTTATGTTGAATAGTTCACCACTTCAAATGAAAAAGTTATTGCGTAGATTATATGCATAAATGTTAAAATGCTGTCATTACAGTTGGATTGAGGCAAACATGCGATGCAGAGAAAAAAATAAGCGTAATTGTTCTAGGATTACTCATTACAAACTTATCCGCGATACAAGCAAAACAGTCAGAAAGCCCATACTTAGCTAATCCTGTAGCATTACATCGTTATATTAATAAAACGGTTCCGAATATCGCCATCATCGTTGATAATTCAAATATTATGAATGAGTCGATGGCATCGCAACATAAAGATGAGAATCCAAGATATATCGATGTTGTGAAAAATGCTTTGATTAAAGCCTATCCTGACGCTTATGGCACACATAATTTAACTTTAATCACATTGACAGATGTGGCTAAAGATATGCATTGGAAAGTCGATCAGAGCCAGCCATCAGGTTATTTATTTGCATCAGGCATTAATAATGACAATATTTTTTATAGTAATGAACCTAATTTTAATCCATATGATATAGCGCCAAGTACCTCTGATGGAACTCTGCAACGTTCAGTAGGTTCAGGAAATGGCAAGCAAAATTATGGCTTTAATAAATTTAAAGATAGTCGGTTAGTTGGCGGCATTCAAACTTATCAAACATATGTTCTAGGATTGACTGAACAACAAAAGAATACAATGGGAATGACGTTATTAGTCCCACTTTTAACGCAATTTAATAGTAATTATGTATTTCAACAGCAGCAGGATAATTTAAATCTTCTGACAAAAACAATAAGTCTTGGTGAGGGAAGAATTCGAGATGTTTTACCACAAACAGTCGATTACCTTGTTAATAATATTAAATATCGTTGCCAAGATAGTTATATTTTGGTGATCACGAATAACATCTCAGAAGTGATGGATGATGTGAATCGTAAGGCGATTGGACAATATGCAAAAAATCATCCTAAATCGAGTGATGAAAAGGATGCCGAAGGTTATTTATTCAATCAATTGGATTTTCCAGATCAATATGTTCAAACATCACTCTTAGCTTTAAATACAAAACATACAAGTACAGAATGGGTTTTGAACTCTCAAGATGTGAGAGCATTTGCAGCAATAGGTGCAGGGCGTGGCGTGGTTGCTAATGATGATGAAGATATTATCTTGCATCTGAAAGAGTTTATGCGTGAAATGTCTCCGAAGTCTTTATTCACAGGTTCAGCGCCTGCTGTTTATGTTGGAATTAATCCAGACACTAATGAAGAAGAACAGGTTTGGGTTACATCTGTTTCGGAGCCTGATGGATGGTTTGGACATATTCGAGTGAATAAAACTCTTGAAGAAGAAGCTTATAGCACAATGCGATATGCACAAGGTTACCCTGATGTTTATCTAAATACTGGTAAAGATGTGGTGTATCTATCTTTATTTGGATCAGCATCGGGGATCGCAAAAGATAGAAATGTGCTTAAAACTTCTGATTTTGGCTTGCCAATCACAGAGAATGTGAGTGACTTTATCAGCTGGTTAATTGGTGAGCATCCTATCGATGGTGGTTCTGATTATTTTGGTGATAGTCTCTATCCTCAATATCGTTCGCGTTCGGATGATGCATTTTCAGGTAAACGATATTTAGGTGATATTACTAATGATACAGTAGAAATTTTAGGTACATATTCATCTTCTATTAATGCACCAGGAATGTTGGTGGTTGGATCTAATGATGGCATGTTGAAAGTGTACAGAGCCAATCCTTTTTATAATATGCAACCTGAACCTAATAAGCCTGGGCTTGAAGAATTAGATGAACCTTTTCCTTATGTTTATGAGTTTGCTTATATGCCAGGTGGCGCAAAACGTTCAGATGGCAGTAAATTAATGGAACATTATAAATATCGTGCAGATCCAGCATACGGTGATGAATCGAAATATCCTGTTCATGAATATGGGATTAGCGGACAAATTGCGTATCGTACTACGAATAAAAATCAAACATTTATGGTGGGGACTTTAGGACAAGGAGGATTTGGTGCTTTTGCATTAAATATTGCAGGTAGGGCGCATCATGATCAAAGCCAAAAATTAGGTGTTGAAAGTATGCCAAAACCATCTTGGGGTGAAAATTCATTCTTATGGGATACAAATTCTAGTGCCTTTGGTGCGGCTCAAGAAGGAAGTGAGGCTATTGGGCATATTTTAGGCAGACCTGTGATTGCGCGGGTGGCGATGTCGCGTTCAAATGGCATTCCTAATATGAAAAAAGATGTTCGTTATGTCGCTGTTTTACCTTCAGGTGAATTTGGTGATCAAAATAAAGATCCAGAGCCAACACTGTATATTTATGATGCGTTAGGAGTGAATGTAGGAATTAATCAGAATAAAAAAGACATAACAGCTGGTAAGTTAATTAGAAAAGTTAGTGCGCAATTACCTAAAGGCATATCTCTAAAATATAGAAATAGTTTGTCTGCACCAACATTGGTAGATTTAACATTTGATGGTGTCGCAGACATTGGTTATGTTGTTGATTTGAATGGACATTTGTACCGTTTAGATTTACGGGGTGATAATCCTGATGCATGGACTTTAAAGTTAATTTATGAGGGCAGTGATAAGTATCCTATTACACAGGCGCCATCTGTTTCTCGCTATGACCGCAAAAATGTTGTGATCTTTGGCACAGGTAGTTATGCGAAAAAAGATGATTTTAATGGACATATTGTCCAAAATGCTATTTACGGTATTTTTGAAAATGATACATTTACAGCCTTCCAAGATGAGCCATTGACAGCGCATAGTAACTTTATAGATCAAACATTAAGTTCTGATATGAGCAAAATGACGAGAAGTATCTCAAATCATGAAGTCGATAAAGAGCATATTGGATGGCGTATATTGTTAAGTAACACAGCGAGAGAAGGATTATCTCAAAAGCCTGTTGTCTTTAATGGAACAGTATTTTTTCAAACGTATGTTTTACATGATAAGCAAGCAATGCCTGATAATGCGATGTGTTATCGCCCAGCCTTGAGCCCTGATACATGGTTGTTTCAAATCAATGCTCGCACAGGTGCTATCTTGAATGAGGATAAAGATACTCGTCTAGAAGAAATGGGTAAAGAACATGCTATTCAATTTGATGGCACGATTTTACCAACATTGAAATTGGTGCGAACAGATCAATCAAGTTCAACCAGTAAAGATGGTGAAATGCAAAATGGTAATGATCCTGATTTTGAATTAGTTGAATTAGAATCTCTGCCAAATAATAATTTGTTGAATAAAGGCCATTATTTAAATGAAGAGGGGATTTGTAATGCAATCGTAACTAATGGCATGACATTAGTTTGTCCACCTTATAAGCAGGTTTTAACACCAGGACGATTGTCAATTATGAAGCATTCCGCTAAATAATTGAATGCATGATTAAAAAAGTCCGGCCATATTAAAAATGGTCGGACTTTTTATATAAAATAAAAATTTATTAAAACTTTTAAATAAGAATTGTCAACATTCTACGAACAGGCTCAGCTGCACCCCAAAGCAATTGATCACCTACTGTGAAAGCGGACAAATATTCGTTGCCCATTTTCATTTTGCGTAAACGGCCAACTGGAACTTCCAATGTGCCAGAAACAGCAGCAGGTGTTAATAATTTCATTGTATCTTCACGATGATTAGGAATCACGCGAACCCAATCATTGGATTCACGGATCATTGTTTCGATATCATCCAAAGGAACATCTTTAGTTAATTTCAATGTTAATGCTTGTGAGTGACAGCGCATTGCACCGACGCGAACACAAATACCATCGACAGGAACATCATGCGCAGAGCCTAAAATCTTATTAGTTTCCACCATGCCTTTCCATTCTTCACGGCTTTGGCCATCTGCTAATTCACTATCAATCCAAGGAATCAAGTTGGCTGCTAAAGGTACAGAAAAATTATCTTTAGGGAATTGTTCTGCTTTTAATAAATGTGAAACGCGGCGATCAATTTCTAAAATTGCTTTTGCAGGTGAAATTAAATCTTCAGCCATTTCATTACCGATGAACTGCATTTGTTGTAGCAATTCACGCATGTTTTGAGCACCCGCGCCAGAAGCTGATTGATATGTCATGGATGTTGTCCATTCCACCAATCCTTCTTTGAATAAGCTACCTAAAGCCATTAACATTAAGCTTACGGTACAGTTGCCGCCTACAAATGTTTTAATACCATTGTTTAAACCCTGATCAATGTTATTGCGATTGATGGGATCTAAAACGATGATTGCATTATTTTCCATTCTCAGTGTCGATGCAGCGTCAATCCAATAGCCTTGCCAATTTGCAGATTGGAGCTTGTCATACACTGCTTTTGTATAATCACCACCTTGGCATGTCAAAATAATATCTTGTGCCATTAACGCATCGATATTGTATGCATCTTCTAATGTGCTTTCTTGTGAACCGCCCATGATTGGCGCAGCACCGCCAGCATTAGAGGTTGAAAAAAATGTTGCATGAATATGGCGAAAATCACCTTCTTCAACCATTCTTTCCATTAATACAGAGCCAACCATTCCGCGCCAGCCAACTAAACCAACCTTTTTCATTGTTCAATCCTTTTTATCAAAGTGATCACCTTAAAATATCCCATTCAAATATCCTTGCCGAAGGGAAGGATATTGATAATTAATGAGAATTATAAAGTGATTTGAGTATTGTTCTTATGCTTGAAGCTCTGCAATCACTGCATCGCCCATTTCTTTACAACCAACCACCGTGCTGTTTGCTTGTGCAATATCACCTGTGCGAATGCCTTTGCCTAATACAGTTTCAATGGCATCATCAATTTCTTTGGCAATGTCAGGGCGATTCAAAGTGTATTTAAACATCATGCTCACAGACATAATGGTTGCCAAAGGATTGGCTTTATTTTGCCCTGCAATGTCAGGTGCTGAACCGTGGCTTGGTTCATATAAACCTTTGTTGTTTTCATCTAAAGATGCCGAAGGTAACATGCCGATTGAGCCCGTTAACATCGATGCTTCATCCGATAAAATATCACCAAAGATATTGCCTGTTAGCATCACATCAAATTGTTTTGGTTGGCGAACTAACTGCATTGCAGCGTTGTCCACTAACATGTGTGATAATTTTACATCAGGATATTCTTTGGCAACTTCTGTCACAACATCACGCCATAATTGTGTTGTTTCTAACACATTCATTTTGTCGATAGAGCAAACTTGTTTATTGCGTGCTTGTGCTGCTTGGAATGCAACATGTGCAATGCGGCGAATTTCAGATTCAGAATACAACATTGTATTGAAGCCAACTTTTTCACCGTTGCGAATTTCGATCCCACGAGGATGACCGAAATAGATATCGCCCGTTAATTCACGCACGATTAAAATATCTAACCCAGAAACTAACTCTTCTTTCAAAGAAGAAGCGTGAGCCAATTCTTTGAAAACGTGAGCAGGACGAAGATTAGCAAATAAGTTTAAACCTTTACGGATTGCTAATAAACCTTGTTCTGGGCGAACTTCACGAGGCAATGTATCGTATTTAGTATCACCAACAGCGCCAAGCAAAACGGCATCAGCAGCTTTTGCCTTGGTGAGGGTTTCATCTGGTAGAGGCTTGCCCGTTTTGTCATAAGCAATACCGCCAATGAGCGCGGTTTCTGTTTCAATGCCAAGTTTATACTTGTCATTCATAACATTTAATACACGAACTGCTTGTTCTGTGATTTCTGGACCAATACCATCACCAGGTAATACTAATACTTTCATTCCTCATCCTTATTGTTTAATTGCGGCCTGTATGACCAAAGCCACCGGCGCCGCGTTCCGATGCTTCAAATTCTTCTACCTCTTGGAAATTCGCTTGGATCACGGGCACGATGATCATCTGTGCCAAACGCTCACCAACTTCGATTGTGAAAGCTTTATCACTACGATTCCAAGCTGAAACCATTAATTCACCTTGATAATCTGCATCAATTAAGCCCACAAGATTGCCAAGTACAATCCCGTGTTTTGTGCCTAAACCAGAGCGCGGTAATACCATAGCTGCATAAGCTGGATCTTTAATGTAGATCGCCAAACCTGTTTTCACAAAAGCACTTTCGCCTGGTTGCAACGTTAAAGGTGCATCGAGCATCGCACGTAAATCCAAGCCTGCGGAGCCTGCTGTTGCATAACTTGGTAGCGGAAACTCATCACCTAAACGTTTGTCTAAAATTTTGTAATCAACTAATAACACTGTAAATCCTTTAAATAATATTTCTGCCCGCGGTCATTCTGTCATTTTCATAGCGATCTTGTAGACCATATTTGTACTCAAAGCTCATGACGGATTGGAATGATTGAGGCGCAATATTGAGTTGCGGTAGATTATTTGTATCTGAAATGCTGTCGACTTTCAAGCTGTTATACTGATTCATTGTAAAAGGTGCTTTTGGGAACCAGCCAGTTGTTAATGCCAACATGTATGCAAAGACATTAGGCATTGCCATAACTTTTTTAGGGCACAAGTGAGAATAACGCATAACATCACGCATCATTTCAATGAATGTCATCACTTCTGGACCAACCAAATCATAAGTTTGTTCATGATTTTTTTGTGTTTCTAGGATGTTTGCAACAGCCTGTGTTACATCATCAATATAAATAGGCTGGAATTTTGTGAATGCACCTGGCAACATAAACATTGGGCATTTATTGATTAAACGCGCTAAATTATCAAGGCTAGGTGCTCGATGACCAAATATAAATGAAGGGCGAATGATGGAAATTTTGATATTGCTCTCTTTTAATGTTTCTTTCAGTGCAACTTCACCTTGCCATTTTGTATCAAAATAAACAGAGCCACCTTTTTCAGAAACACCTAAAGCGCTCATGTGTACAAAGTGCTTTATATTCGTTTGTTTCACCAATTCAGCATAATGTTTGACTAATTCAACATGTGCTTTAGTTGCACGTTTACGATTGCCGTCCATCGTGCCAATTAAGTTAATAATAATGTCAGCATCATGGATGTGATAGAGCATTTCTGCATCAGTTTGTGGATAATTTTTGAACTTCACAAATTGATGCTGCCTTGTGTCAACTTGAGGGTTCTTGTTGCGTGAGAATGCGATGATTGAATTGTTTTTATCTCTCGCTAAGCGACTGATAATATGAGAGCCGACATATCCGCTGCCACCGAGAATGATGATTTTAGACATACACAAATCCTCTTGAAATAGGAAGAATAACCGATCCATTCTAACCAAAGGGAGAAGTGTCGTAAACTGCATATCCACATATCTCTATATATTTTGACAAGTGATCAGAATATCAATTTTTAGCAAAACAGTATAAAATCAGCGCCACTAAGAAAATTAACAAAATATAAGGAGTTTACATGCGTCGTTATTTTGGTACAGATGGAGTTCGTGGTTTAACAGGTCAGGCTCCAATGACACCAGATTTTATTTTAAAACTGGGTTATGCGGCAGGTAAAACTTTGGCACGTGAAGGTGCTCGTGTTCTAATTGGTAAAGATACACGAATTTCGGGTTATATGTTTGAATCCGCTTTGGAAGCAGGTTTAACATACGCAGGCGTGGATGTTGCTTTAACAGGACCGATGCCAACGCCAGCCATTGCTTATTTAACTAAAACATTGGATACATCTGTGGGCTGTATGGTTTCAGCTTCACATAATCCTTATTATGATAATGGTGTAAAATTTTTTGGCGAAGATGGTCAGAAATTAGATGACAGCATTGAGTTTGAAATTGAGCGTCAATTAGAAGAGCCATTAATCTCTGTTGACCCAGATAAATTTGGTCGGGTTCGTCGCATTACAGACGCAGCAGGTCGTTACATTGAGTTTTGTAAAAGTTCTGCGCGTGATCTTAATCTGCGTGGTATGAAAATTGTATTAGATTGTGCGAATGGCGCAACTTATCACATTGCGCCTCATGTATTTACTGAGCTAGGTGCAAAAGTTATTGTGATTGGTAATCAACCTAATGGTTTTAATATCAATGATCAAGTGGGATCAACGCAACCAGCAGCACTTCAAAAGAAAGTATTGGAAGAAAAAGCAGATTGTGGCATTGGCTTTGATGGCGATGGTGATCGTTTAGTGATCGTAGATTCTAAAGGTGTTGTTTATGATGGCGACGCAATTTTGTATTTAATTGCAACGCACCGTAAAGAAAAAGCGATTGTCGCAACCATTATGAGTAATCTTGGTTTTGAGCATGCATTGAAACAAGAAGGTATCGAATTAATCCGTGCAAAAGTTGGCGATCGTTATGTATTGGAGCAGTTAAAACATCATGGTTTAACATTGGGTGGAGAAAACTCAGGCCATATCATTTGTATGGATAAACATACGACAGGTGATGGAATTATTGCCGCCTTGCAAGCTTTACAAGCAATTCTTGCTAAAAATATGACGATTCAGGAAGCCTTGCAACACATTCCTAAATCAACACAAACATTGATCAATGTAAAAATTGCAGATCGAGATGGATGGGAAACTGATGCTGTGACCAATGCCATTGCAATCGTTGAGCAACAGCTTGGTGATAAAGGTCGCGTATTGATTCGTCCATCTGGTACTGAGCCAGTTGTGCGTGTGATGGTGGAAAGTTTTGATGTAAAAGCATCACGCCAACATGCAGAATCACTTGCTAAATTAATTGAAAATCAGAAATAATAAGAACAATGCCTCGGTAGCTCAGCTGGATAGAGCATTCCCCTCCTAAGGGAAAGGTCACACGTTCGACTCGTGTTCGGGGCACATTATTGTATAGAGTCTTATAAACTACACAATTATTTAATAAGAGAGTAAAATGAATCTCTTTTTCTTTTAGGATATTTTCCATGGATAAACAGCTTGCCATTATTTTTAAGATAATGGGAATGTTGATGGTGGGGTTTAGCTTTACTTTTTTAATTCCAGTTGGAATTTCATTTCTTTATTCAGATGGCCAAGCACATTACTTTATCAGTGCATTCATTAGCACAATAGTTTTAGGTGTATTGTTATGGTTGCCATTTAGGAACGTAACATATGAGTTAAAAACACGGCATGGATTCATCATTGTGGCACTCTTTTGGAGTGTGCTCAGTTTGATAGGTGCAGTGCCTTTATATTTATCTAAGGAACTTGATATATCCTTTGTGCATGCTTTCTTTGAAGCAACGTCTGGCTTTACGACAACTGGTGCAACTGTTCTGAATCATTTGGAAACACTGCCTAAATCAATTTTATGGTATCGCACGCAACTGCACTTTTTTGGCGGTATGGGGATCATCATTTTGGCTGTTGCTATCATGCCAATTTTAGGTATGGGCGGCATGGCGCTTTTTAAAGCTGAAGTGCCTGGGCCAATGAAAGAAGAAAAATTAACACCAAGAATTGCACAAACAGCACGTAATTTATGGTTTGTATATATATCCTTAATGTTAGCTTGTATTGTGAGTTATTACATTGCAGGTATGGATCTATTTGACGCTATTACACATGGTTTTTCGACTGTAGCAACCGCAGGCTTTGCTAACTATGATGACAGTATTGGTTACTTTCAAAGCGAGTTGATTAATTGGATTGCCATCTTTTTTATGTTCATGGGCGGTATCAACTTTACCTTGCACTTTTTGGTATTTAGGGAAAAAAGTGTTAAACGTTATTTTCAGAATTTTGAGCTAAGAACATTTTTCTTTGTCTCTGTAGGTGCGTCGATTATTGTTGCAATCACCTTGCACTATTTTTCTATTTTTAATGGTTGGTATGATTCTATCGTGAACGGTTTTTTTACTGTGATGGCAATGATCACGACAACAGGGTTCTTAATCAATCCATTCAGTGATTGGCCAATTTTTCTACCACTTTTATTGATTTTCTTATCATTTATGGGGGCTTGTGCAGGCTCTACAACAGGTGGTATGAAGATGATTCGTATTATTTTAGTGTGTAAGCACGCATATAGTGAGGTGAAACATTTGATCCATCCTCGCGCAGAATTGCCTGTTCGTGTGGATGGCAAAGTGATTCCATTATCCATTTTAGCGAGTGTTTGGGCATTCATTGTTCTCTACGGTTTATCAACCGCCGTATTAACACTAGTAATGATTGGCTGTGGTTTAACGCCTTTAGATGCGTTCTCTGCGGTGGCAGGGTGTTTGAATATTACAGGGCCAGCATTGGGATCTATTGCGAATAACTATTCTTCTATCTCGGATACAGGCTTATCCGTTTTAAGTTTTACAATGCTTTTAGGGCGATTGGAAATCTTTACGATTTTTGTATTATTAACTCCAAGTTTTTGGAGAAGTTAAGATATTCACAAAGTTATCCACAGAGCTATCATGATGAACTGTGGATAACATCTTTACAACTCATAAGTTATAAATAAGTATTGAAAACAACTGATCTTATCAGCACCGTATAGAATGATTAATCTTTAATCTCTGCATTGACAGCCCGAACATATCGGTGATTTGGTTAAGTTTACAAAGATTATTCACAAAATTATCCACAGGCTATGTGGAGTAATCGACAAGTGAATCAAAATAATATTTTTGAAGAGATGGCAGCACCTGAGTTTTTTTGTTGTTTTTGTAAATGGCGACATTTTGATGCATTTTATTGAGCTCACGTTTAGTTTCGATTAACTCTTCATTATATTGTTCCACAATTTTTTCTAGATTATGTTGAGCGAGTTTATAATTTTCCTCTATTTCTTGAGTATGCGCCTGACTGACTTCATTTGTATCGTAGTTTTACAAAGTATTTGATTAAATTTCTCGCCCAGTTGATTGAGATTATAACTCTGAGTAACTCTCTTCTGGCACGCAATAAAATTTACCTTTAAAAGGTTCGATCAATTTTCCTTGGCATTCATCATGTTGAGATTCATCTTTGTAGCTCACAACATTTGTTTTTGCATTACTGTCTTGCACCAATGAAGAGAAGGATCCTTGTGCTGCTTTTTCTTGTTGTGTTGTGGCTTGATTGCAGATGGCCAAATCCAATTTATTACCATATTCATAGCAATCTAAGTCTAAATTTTCTTGTTCAATGGCAGCATTTGTGCGCGCAAAAGATTGATCGATATGTTTTTTGAGTGCAGAACAATCTTTAAATTGTGAGTTGTTCTGATTGATTGAGCGCAAATCATATAATAAATTTTGTAAGCGTTTGATATAAATCTTTCTGTGTTTAAATTCATGCGTTCTGATCTCATATAGCTCAGCATCAAACTTCATCATGGTTGTATCTGTGTAACGATGTTTTTCCATATTGAGTTTAGGCAGATAAATTTTAGAATGAAATTGAATATTAACTGAGTCAATGAAACAAATTTTGCCGGGTGAATATTTTAAGTTATAACCAGGTGTTGTATATCTAGCCTCATGCATTCCAACATATTTATGACTATTGCGATCATGTTGGTTCATCAACATAGGTGATGCATTATAAATAGCTTTTTGTACGTCATTTTCATCTTTAGGTGAGACTAGATAATAATGCTCAGCCGTTTTCAATGTTAAAGCGACTGCAGGTACAAACATTGTGATAACAGCAGTCAATATTAAAAGTAATGTTTTCATTATCCAATAACCAATTAATCATTTTATTTATAACTCAACATTATAATCGAAATGATTAATTAATCTTTGATCAACATTATTTTATTTTTTATTTGTGATGTACCCAAATATTTTGTCATGAATCTCTTTGGCCAATTGCATTGATTCCACTAACTCTGGTGGTTTTTCTAAGGTTTCTTGATCAGATAATTTTGCATAATGCTGAATTTTTCGGATTGAACGATAAGTATCGCGCAGAATCATTGCTTCCCAAGAATTTAATCGACCTAAAGCTTCAAGTGCAGCGAGTTGACGAATATTATCTGTAAAACGCACAAGTAAAGGCTCATGATGCGCATGCGACAATACAAGATATTGTACTAAAAATTCAATATCCACCATGCCGCCATCGCCATATTTTAATTTGCGAGAAAGATCAGATTGTTTAGCCAAAAACTGCTTGTCCAATTTTTGACGCATTTTGATAATTTCTTGTCTTAAATGAGGAATACTGCGCTGGCGCGTTAGAATTTCTTTGCGGAATTGATTGAATGCATTGGTTAATGTTTGGCTGCCTGTGACAGGGCGAGCTCGGATTAATGCTTGATGCTCCCAAATCCAAGCATCATTGGCTTGATAGTTTTTGAAACGCTCAAAACTAGAAACCAACAAACCAGAATCGCCACTTGGACGTAGGCGCATATCAACCTCATATAATCGGCCAGCAGCTGTTTGAGCTGTTAAATAATGAATGATTTTTTGTGCCAATTTAATGAAGAAATCGCTATTTAAAATTGGATGAGCACCATCTGTCATTTGCTCTTCCACAGCATCGTGTAGGAAAATAATATCTAAATCTGATTGATAACCTAATTCCAATCCACCTAATTTGCCGTAAGCGACTATGATAAAGTCAGGACGACCATTTTTATGGTGATCAGATGTTGGCTGACCATGTTTTAAGCTCAATTCATGCCAAGCTAAACGCAAAATTTTATTGAGTAATGCATCCGCTAATTCTGATAAATAGTCACTGACGATCATCAGTGGTACCTTGCCTGAAAAATCAGCCATTGCAATTTTAAGGATGTTTTTATGCAAGAAATCACGAAGTAGATTTAATCGTTGTTCTTCTGTGGTTTTCGGTTGCTCCAATAATGTATTAAGTGATTTGTTGAGAGTTTTATGATTAATGGGTTTTGTGGCTTCTAAGCTTTCCATTAAATCTTCAAATAAAATAGGATAGCGTGCTAAATAACGGCTGAGCCATGTTGTGTTGCAACATAGATCCAAAATACGCATGAGCGCATTATTGTATTCATATAACCAATGAATGAAGCGCTTTTCATAAGCAATGCTGGATAAAATATCCAAAAATAAATTTAATGTATGCGAACTTTGCTGTTGTTTAGTTTCTAAATAATGAAACGCATGTAACATCACAAATGTGATCTCTTTTTGGTCATTTTCATCTAGTTTTAAGAAAGTCTCTTTTTGAAATGCCCACAATAAATAGGATTTCTGTTCGCTCTCAGGAATATTTTGTTGATCGCACCATTTTTTGAAATCAATAGCTTCTTGCGGTTCACGCAGTAGTTTTAAGAGGGAAGAGAAGTGGTTTTCATTTTCCTGAACAGTGACTGCACCAAAGATATTTTCAAATTGCTCATGCACAATGCCTTGATGCAACATCAGCAATTTCTCAAAATGCTCCCAAGTGGCAATGTCCAACATTTTGATCAATCGTTGCTGATCGTGATGAGTTGTTGGCAATGTGTGCGTTTGTTCATCATGCACCATTTGTAATCGGTTTTCGATCACACGATAAAAGAGATAAGCATTTTTCAATGCGGCGACTGTTTCAGGTGGCAAATAGCGAATGGCGATAATATCTAGTGCCTTCATGATCTCAGTTGTTTGTAGATCAGTTTGTTTGCCACCATGAATCAATTGGAAGATTTGCGCAATGAATTCAATTTCACGAATCCCACCATCGCCTAATTTGATGTTGTAATAGTTTTCTTTAAGGATGACTTCTTTTTGAATCATCTCTTTGATATTTTTGAGTGCATCCACTAATTCATAATCTATGGATTTACGATAGATGAATGGCTCGATTTCTGTTAAAAATGCATTGCCTTCTTCAAAGTTACCTGCGACAACTCGGGCTTTAATGAGTGCATAACGCTCCCAGTCTCTGCCATATTGGAAGTAATAATTCACCATTGCATGCGTTGAAAGGGCAATCGGGCCGCTGCTACCAAATGGACGTAAGCGTAAATCCACACGATAAACAAAGCCATCTTCTGTGCTGTTGTGCAATAGATGGATGAATCTGCGGGCGACTTTATGGAAAAAGTGCGCATCATCGCCTGCGTAGCCAAAAATCAGATCAATGTCGGATGAAAAATTGAGCTCATAACCACCCATTTTCCCCATTCCAATGATATAAGGCTGAATGGCTTTGCCTGATTCATCCACAGGAATTTCATTATTTCGGCTTGTGATTTCATAAGCGATATTGAGTGCTTGCTCACAGAAAAAATCAGCAATCAATGTTAAATCACGGTTGATGATCATAATGTCATCACGATGATTAATGTCGCGATAGCCCATTTTGAGTAATAATTGATTGCGCACTTGGCGAAGGCAAATGGAAGCTTTATCTTCATTTTCAGTATTGATGGGATAAATGGATAGATCCAATGGCGAATCCCAAATGCCATCCAAAAAATGATTCAGATACAAAGCAGGGCGATTGAGAATTAAACGACCAGCCCAAGGTGAAGCTTCGATGAATTGATTGAGTGCAAGGAAATGATGATGTGCTTTGAGTGTTTGATACAGTTCAGGATGGCGCTCTTCAAATTGTAACCAATAATTCAACATGATCATTTCCTATAATTTTTCATTTGCTGATGGATTGTAGAATATCATGAGATGACATAAATTATTTGTATTGAATACTAAATAAGAATGTGGGTACTGCAACTTAATATTTTAAGAGCAAAAGATTAAGATATTTGACTGTGCCAAAAATGTGCTAATTCAGGATAATGTTGCAATGCATTGATAGTTTCTAGACTTAAGGGTGTATTTTGGATGTAGTATTTAGCCAATTCTATGATCACGAGATATTTTTGTATGTCGGATTCATCTCTTTGCCATAAATGATCATTATTTCTATACGCTCTATTTAGTAATGTTAAAAATGCATTTTCTGAACCATTAAAAAGACATAGATTACCAGCTTCTCTACCGCCATCATCATAAATTTCCTCATAAGAGAAATTTTTGCATATAAATTGTAGTTGGGAATTGATTTGGTAAATCAACAACGCATCATTTTGTTGATGTATCGAAGTGATTAACATGAAATCTTTGGGAGTGTTTAATACAATTTTATGCTCTTCATTGCCTAGGAAAATATTTCCATGCAGTTCTACATTACCTTGAATAGAGAGTTTGTTGCTCAAACAAGCATTACCAAATACTTTGGCTGTACCGAATAGGTGAATATCTCCTGATATATATGATTGACCATAAATTTCAGCTTGATCTGAAATCACAGTATTGCCTAAAATTTTTGCATTGCCATAAATTTTAGCATGCTGATTAAATGTTGTATCTTCAGAAATTTCTGCATTGCCAAATATTTGAACTTGGTCATAAATAAATGCACTACCACGAATTATGGCATGATCAAAAATTTTGGCGTGTCCGCCAATCAGTGCGCGACCTGTTACTTCTGCATTTCCAAAGACTTCAGCATCATCTGTAATGATTGCATAGTGAAGTACTTGTGCATTTTCATGGATTTTTGCATGTCCTAAAACATGAGCATGTCCACCAACCCAAGCATTCCCTTCATGGCTTAAGTTATCTTCAGATTCAATATAACCACCAATTTGCCCAGTTGTAATTTTTCCAAAGTTTTTTAATGCTTTAATTCTATAAAGATTTTTGCCTTGAAAATGAATGGCAGTTGATTTAATTAGTTCATACTTTTTGGTCATATTATTATGTATTGAAATTTAATTAGAGTGCCAAAGTTGTTTTGGGAATACTAATGGAAAAAGAGGGGATATGTAGTTATAGCTAATATCATTGAGATCAACGAAGTCATCATGATTAATGATGGCTTTAGCATAATGTAAAAGTCTTCTATATTCTTGAGCGAAAGCATTATTCTCGTGAGTATGCTCAATGGCTCTGAGAAATTCTTGCTCTGTGCCCACAAAACATCCTTGTGAAATAAATAAACCAGATGTAGCTTTACATACAGTTAATGTGCCTTTGTGAGCACCAACATCAACAAAACAAACAACGTCAGTACGTTGGCTAACATTAGCATCACCACAGATTTGTTGAAATGGAAAAATTGACAAAGAAACATCACCGTAAATGTGAGCATTACCATAAACTCGAGTCGCAATTACAGCATTTGCATAGATATTTGCATTGCCCGATATAGTTGCCTCTCCAAAAATTTCCGCATTATCATATATTCTTGCATGATCAGAAACAACAGCACTGCCTTTAACTGTAGCATTGCCATATATTTCTGCGTGATCTGTGATCAAGGCACGTTCTGAAATGTATGCATTATCATATATCTTTGCATTACCTAAAATCATTGCTCTTTCGGCAACCCAAGCATTATTATCATGGCTTAGATTTTTTTCGAACTCAAGAAAACCACCTAAGTCTCCAACCTTAATAGTTCCAAAGTCTTTGATAGCTCTTATTTGTCGTAAGGTACGACCAAAAATATGGATTTCTGAATTTTCTATGAGTTCGAATTTTTTACTCATATCAAATTTTTAAAACTTACGTGCAATCGAGTATTTTGCGAGTTCCACCAATGCTTCTTTATATGGTGAATCAGCAATTGGTTCAATCGCTTTGATTGCCATTTCCACTTGCTCGCATGCTTTTTGATATGTGTAAGTAAGTGATTCTGTACGTTCAATGATTTTTAGGATTTCATCCAATTGGCTCACATCCGCATTCAATAATGCTGTACGAACCAATTCAGCTTCTTCAGGTGTGCCCACTTGAATTGCGCGAATCAATGGCAATGTTGGTTTACCTTCAGCTAAATCATCACCTGTGTTTTTGCCCATTTCTTCAGCGCTTGCTGTGTAATCCAAAATATCATCAATCAATTGGAATGCAGTACCCACAAATTTTCCGTATTCACGGAAAGCTGCGATTTGATATTCAGGTTGGTTAGAATCTTCATAAGCCATGATGCCTGCAACTTCTGCGGCTGCTTCAAATAATTTAGCAGTTTTAGAATAGATCACGTTGAAGTAGTTAGCTTCTGTAATATCAGGTTCTTTGATATTTAATAACTGTAGAACCTCGCCTTCTGCAATGCGGTTTGTTGCTTGTGCTAATACGCGCATCACTTGCATAGAATCTAAATCCACCATCATTTGGAACGCGCGTGTATATAAGAAGTCACCCACTAAAACGCTTGCTTCGTTGCCCCAAATGGCATTGGCAGTTTCTTTGCCGCGGCGCATATCTGAGTGATCCACAACATCATCATGCAACAATGTTGCTGTGTGAATGAATTCGATTAAAGCTGCTGCCGAAATATGTTTGTCACCAGTATATTGCGCGGCTTTTGCACATAATACTGTCATCATTGGACGTAAACGTTTGCCGCCCGACATAATGATATAAGCACCCAATTCGTTAATTAATGCAACATCCGAAGATAGTGCAGCCATGATTGATTCGTTAACTTTATTGAAATCTTCAGCAATTAACGCTTGAACATTTTTGATTGACATCCAGTCGCCTCGGTTTCTCTTTTTACAATGAATTCATGTATTATAAGGGTTGTTCACCAAAAAGTATTCCTAATAGAAGAGATAATTTGTGATTCTTGAGCAATCCATCACACAACTTCCTGGTGTTGGGCCAAAAATGGCTAAGACTTTGGAAAAATTACACATTCATACGATCCAAGATTTGATCTTTCATTTGCCTTATCGTTATCAGGATCGTACGCGTTTAATGCCGATTGAAGCTCTTCGCATCGGCGATACTGCCATTGTAGAAGCGCGCGTTGTTAAAAAAGAGTTATCACAAGGTAAACGCAAATATTTAACTGTATGGATTAAAGATGGCACAGGCTTAATGATGCTGAAATTTTTTAATTTCAATCACGGGATGTTGAAATCTTTTGATGAGGATGGTTTGATCCGTGCTTTTGGTGAAGTGAAAAAAGGTTATCCGTATTTGGAAATGGTGCATCCTGAATTTAAGGCTTTGCATGAAAATATTCCTGTGGAAGAGCGCTTAACGCCGATTTATCCATTAACAGCGGGATTAACGCAAAAGCAAATTCGCACAATCGTGGCTTCTGCCATGAAGTTAATCACGCCAGATTCTTTCCCGAGCTTTGTGAGCCAAAAATATTCACTATCAGAAGCGCTCCATTATCTACATAATCCGCCACCAGATGCTGATCTGTTTTTATTATCGGAAGGATTGCATCCTTGGCAAAAGGCTTTAGCATTAGAAGAAATTTTGGCATATCAATTGGCATTGAATCGTGCGAGAGAACAAGAATCACATAAAGTGAGCATTCCGATAGAGCTTTCATTTGATGCAGAAAAATCACTGCTATCTTCATTGCCGTATCAATTAACAAATGCACAAAATCGTGTGATTGCGGAGATCAAAGAAGATTTAATGCTGGATAAACCTATGATGCGATTGGTGCAAGGCGATGTTGGTTCAGGTAAAACGATTGTGGCAACAGTTGCGTTATTGCATGTTGCGATGATGAATCAGCAAGCGATCATGATTGCGCCAACAGAATTATTGGCAGAGCAACATTACATTACGATCAGTAAATTATTAACGCCGCTCGGTATTTCAGTCACATTTTTATCGGGTGGATTAACAGCGAAAGAGAAGCGCATTCGTGGTGAAGCGATTAAAAGTGGTGAAGCTCAAATTATTGTTGGCACGCACGCAACTTTCCAAGAAAGTGTGGAATATTCATCTTTAGCATTGGTAATTGTGGATGAACAGCATCGCTTTGGTGTTGAGCAACGCTTGGCATTGCAAGAGAAGAATCAACTCCAACAACCTCATTTCTTAATGATGACAGCAACGCCGATTCCACGAACATTGGCAATGATTGCTTATGCAGATTTGAAACATTCCATCATTGACGAAAAGCCTGCGAACAGAATTCCTATTACAACGACATTAGTTAATCATCAAAAGCGTGATCAATTAATCGCACGTTTAGCGTTGCAATGTGCTGAAGGCGTGCAAGCTTATTGGGTTTGTACGTTGATAGAATCGAATGAAACATTAACAGCGCAAGCGGCCGAGGAAAGTCATCGTTTATTGGAAGAATCACTGCCTGATTTACGCATTGGTTTGTTGCATGGCAAGATGAAGCCGAAAGATAAAGAATCTATTATGCAATCCTTTAAAAATCATGAGTTGGATGTGTTAGTTGCAACAACAGTGATCGAGGTTGGCGTGGATGTGCCAAATGCATCCATCATGATCATTGAAAATGCAGAACGCTTAGGTTTATTCCAGTTGCATCAATTACGTGGGCGAGTTGGGCGCGGTAGTAAAGCGTCATTCTGCTTATTGATGTACGAAACGCCATTGTCGCAAGTGGCACAAGAGCGTTTGAAAATATTACAACAAACGGAAGATGGCTTTGTGATTGCAGAAAAAGATCTCGAATTACGTGGTACAGGCGAAATCATCGGTACAAAACAAACGGGTGAAGTGACATTTAAAGTGGCAAATATTTTCCAACACAAAGACATCATTGAAAAAGCACAAAAAATGGTGCCAAAATTATTGAATAATGATGAAATTGTCCAAGGATTAATTAAACGATGGTTAAATCATCGTACACAATTCATTCATGTGTGATATATTTATTCTAATTTAAACAGTGTTTATTATTAAAGGGGATAGATATGTTGCCTATAAAAATTATAGCAACAAGCATGATAGAGCCAGCCCATCATGTTCAATCAGAAACGATCGATATAGAAAATGATCTGCCCATTGGGACCATTGAAAAATATTCTGGCATACAGGCGCGTTATTTTTTTGATGAAAAAGATTCTTTGTCCCAAATCGCGGCCAATGCCATTGAAAAGGCAATGACATCTCAAAATATTTCATCTGATAGCATTGATCTCATCATTTCTGCAAGTGCAGTGCCAGAGCAAGCCTTGCCATTTTCTGCGGCCAATATTTTAGCGAAATTGAATTTAAAATCAGGTACGCCAGGATTTGATGTCAATACAAGCTGTTTGGGGTTTTTAACAGCACTGCATATAGCAGCCAATTTCCTAGCTAATAATGTTTATCAACGAATTGCCATTGTGAGTACAGAATTTGCATCGCGCGGTATAGATTGGGCTAATTTAGAAAGCTCTGCAATTTTTGGTGATGGTTGTGCTGCTGTCATTGTCGAGAAAGGCGATGATTCGCACCAAATGTTACGATATTTAATGAAAACTTATCCTGAAGGTTATGATTATTGCCAAATTAAAGCAGGTGGCAGTTCACGCAATGTTGTCACAGGCATTGATCACAGTGATTATTATTTTGTGATGCAAGGCAAGCCGCTATTTAAATTGGCATCAGAAACTGTGGATGAGTTTATCGCAGAATTATTTGAACCATTATCTTTGGATATGGCAGATATTGATTGGGTGGTTTGTCATCAGGCGAGCCATCTATCTTTGAAACATATTGCAAAAAAACTGAATATTCAGAAATCAAAAATCATTAATATTTATCAGCATTATGGTAATCAGGTTTCAGCTTCATTACCAACAGCTTTGCATAAAGCTTACGATGAGCAAAAAATTCAAAAAGGGCAGAACATTTTATTGATTGGCACAGGAGCAGGGATATGTTGGGGCGCAATGATCTTAAAGGTTTAACAGTTTTAGTGACGGGCGCAACAGGAGGTTTGGGGCGAAGTGCTGTGGAATATCTGCATGAACATGATATTAATGTCGTGGCAACTGGTAGAAATGAAATAATAGGGCAGCAATTAACACAATCAGGCATTACATTTATTCCACAAGACTTATCACTATTAGATGAAACATCTGCTGATCATTTATTGGAAAATATTGATGTCATTTGGCATTGTGCTGCACGCTCATCGGATTGGGGTGATTATGAGCTGTTTTATCAAGATAATGTCATCGCAACGGAGACATTAGCACAATATGCTTTAGATCGCGGGATTGAAGTTTTTGTTCATATTTCTACGCCATCCATCTATTTTGCTTATCAATCTTTATCTTTGGTGAAGGAGTCTTATTTGCCACAGCAATTTGTGAATGCTTATGCGAAAACTAAATATCTTGCAGAACAAGCATTGGCAAAGATTCGTGAACAACATCCTCAATTTAAATATGTTGCTTTAAGACCGAGAGCAATTTATGGCAAGTATGATCAAGTTTTATTGCCGAAAATGCAGCAATTATTTAAAGAGCGCAATGGTCGATTACCTTTGCCAAATGGCGGACAAGCATCCATTGATATCACATATGTGAAAAATGTCTGTCATGCAATGTGTTTAGCCACAGAAAAACTGTTGAGCAATGCAGATCAGATCAATGGGAAAGCTTACAATATTAGCAATGGCTCGCCCATTAAAGTTGTGGACTTAGTGAACAAAGTGTTCGTGGAAACTTTAGGTTTGCCTTGCACTATTAAACCATTGCCTTATTGGTTATTAAATTTTGTTGCAACATTGAGTGAATGGAAAGCCCGTCAATTGAAACAAACGCCAAAGTTTACACGTTATGGTATCGGAGTTTTGAATTACGATGTGAGTTTAGATTTAACCGCAGCGAAACAAGATCTAGGTTATGCCCCAATCTATACAATTGATTCAGGCATTAAAGAAGCTTTAAAGGATTGCTGATATGGCAAAAATTCATAAATTCAAAGCTGGTTATTGTACTCATCCTGCATGTGTTGCTGTACGTGGCGCAGGATGGCAAACCTGCCAATTTCCTGCACAAGTGTTTTTACTAGAAAGCCAAGGGCGGCTTTGGTTGTGGGATACAGGTTATGCGAATCATTTTATGGATGCAACAGCATCTGGCGTATTTAAATTATATCGAAAAGTGACACCTGTTTATTTTGAGCCAGAAGAAGCCATTTATCAGCAATTGAAAGCACAAGGCATTTTGCCAAAAGATCTTTCAGGATTAATCATTTCTCACTTTCATGGGGATCACATTGCAGGGTTAAAAGATTTTCCCAATGTTCCAATGATTGCTTCTTATGAAGGTTGGGAAGGGGTGAGATTGCAACAAGGTTTCCGAGCATTGATGAAAGGCTTTGTGCCTGCTTTGATGCCAGATGATTTTGACCAGAGATTAATGAGCATTGAATCTTTTAAGCAAGTTCTATTGGATTCGAGTTTATTACCTTTGACATATGCTTATGAGTTGCCTAATAGCGATGGTGAAATTTTACTTGTGCCATTGCCTGGCCATGCAATTGGACATTATGGTGCTTTGATTTTGACAGATGATGGCTGGCAACTGTTGGCAAGTGATGCTGCGTGGTCTTATAAAAACTATCGAGAAGATCGATTGCCCATGAAACCAGCGCATTTAATTATGGATAATGTGCCTGCATTTTATCAAACGCTAGAAGTACTTAAAGCTTTAGATGCTAAGCAGATTCCTATTTTATTAAGCCATGAGGAGTGATATGAAACTATTGCAAATATTATGGCATTATCTCTGCGTTAAACAGCGGAAGATCAAAACAAGCGCTGAATTAAAAGCATTTCAGGCCAAGGCTTTAGAAAAATTATGGGAAAAACATCTATCACACAATCCTTATTTTAAAAGCCGTTGCCAAGGTGATTTTAAAGATTGGCCATATATGAATAAAGAGATTATGTTGGCGAATTTTCATTGGATGAATGGTGCAGGTATTACATTAGCACAGGCTTATGATGAAGCGATGAGCGCTGAAACAAGCCGAGATTTTAAACCAACCATTGAAGGTTATACGATTGGATTATCCTCAGGCACATCTGGCACACGCGGTGTATTTTTGTTAAGTCCATCAGAGGAGAAACAGTGGGCAGGGACAATTTTGGCAAAAATGTTGCCAGGTTCATTATTTAAAGGGGAACGCATTGCATTTTTCTTGAGGGCTAACAGCAATCTTTATGAAACCGTGCAAAGTCGTTTTATCTCTTTTAAATTTTTTGATCTTTTTCAATCGATGACAACGCAATTATCTGCATTGCAGGAATATCAGCCAACCATATTGATTGCACCCGCACAAGTTTTGGAGCTGATTGCGGAACATCAGTTGGATATTCATCCCATTAAAGTGATCTCTGTAGCTGAAGTTTTGGATGATGCGACACGCAAGAAAATCGAGCGTGCATTGGGAAAAGTTCATGAAGTTTATCAGGCAACAGAGGGTTTTATTGCATCAACATGTTCTCATGGGCATTTGCACTTAAACGAAGATTTGATGATCATCGAACAAGAGATGATAGATGATATGAGATTCATCCCGATTGTGACGGATTTAAACCGCAGAACGCAGCCGATTATTCGCTATCGTTTAGATGACGTATTGGTTAAACATCCCGAACCTTGCCCTTGTGGCAGTCCATTTCAGCGCATTCAGGCAATCGAAGGGCGATTGAATGACACTTTGTGGCTACAGGATCATCAGGGTGAAAAAGTGACGATCTTTGCAGATAGTTGTTTACGCGCATTGGCACGCAGTTTGCCTTTTGATTGTGATTTTCGTTTATGCCAATCGAGCTTGACGAGTTTAGCATTGACCGCGCCATTATCTCAAGCGCAACTATTGGTTGCACAATCTGCTTTGGAAGAGATGTTTCGCATGCAAAATGTGGATCTTACACAATTAGAATGGCAATTGATTGCTGAACCCATTGAGCAGGTTTTGAGTGACAAACGCCGTAAGATTCAGCGTCTATTCACAGAGGAACATTGATATGCATTGCTTAATTTTAGGTGCGCGATCGCCCGTTGCATTGGAATGGTGCCGAATCTTAAAAAGTATGGATTGCACAATTACAGTGGCAGATTCTGTGCGTTGGCCCATTAGTCGATGGACGCAATTTAAGGATCATTATTTATCATTGCCATCGCCACGTTTTGCATTTGCCGAATGGCGATTGCAATTGTTGGAATATGTACGAATGCATTGTGTTGATTGGTTGATGCCAAATGCTGAAGAAGCTTTTTATGTTTCTTTTATCAAAGAGGAATTGAGTCGATATTGTAAAGTCTGGACAGCAGATTTCTCTTTAATGCGTTCGTTGCATCATAAATATGATTTTACTGAAATGGTTCAGCAATTATCCATCACTGCGCCACAAACATGGTTATTTGATAAAGATTGTCGTGTTTTACCGTTATCATCTTCTGAATTGGTGTTTAAACCTGTATTTTCGCGCTTTGCCAATGCCACAATCATCGCGCCAAATGAGGTTCAACGATCATCTATGGATGCTACAGTAAAATGGGTGATGCAAACTTATGTGAAAGGTACTGAATATTGTAGTTACAGTATTTTTGATGAAGGGCGATTGATAGCACATACAGCGTATCAGCCAACTTATCGAGCGGGCAAAGGTGCTGGCTATTACTGTATTCCTTTTCAAAATGAAGCCATTGAGCGATTTGTCCGTGAATTTGGTGAAAAATATTGTTACACAGGACAAGTGGGTTTTGATTTTATTCAAGAGGAATGCGGAAAATTTTGGGTCTTAGAATGTAATCCAAGGGGAACAAGCGGATTACATCTATTTGAATATTTACGATCTGATTTGCTCAACTGTATGAAACAATTGGATCATTCCGTTTTAGTTGCTGCGCCAGATAAAGCTTTGGCATTTAAGTTTGCATTGTGTGCAATGGGATTGCCAAAGCAGTTGGGGCAATTAGAACTCGGGAAATGGTGGCAAGATTATCGTCATTCGGATGATATTGTTTATCATGACCAAGATTTAAAACCAGCATTGTTGCAATCTTTGCCCACTTTGGAGATGCTCTACATTGCCGTTAAGCATCGTTTATCCATTTGGTCAGCGACAACTCATGACATTGAATGGAATGGGGAAACAATCAAATGAGTATTCAATTAATCGCTGGGAAAGCATTGGATCAATCTATGATAGATCAATGTAAAGTGGCAGCTTATGTTGCGCATTTAGATTCTGCAAAACAATCTTTAATCAGTAATGTTGAGGCAAATTATTATTATTTGCATTGGTGTGATCGAGTTTTTCCTGTTGTTGTAGTGAATGATTATCTTCAATCTCAAAGTTATGTTGCATCGCTTTTTAATACATACATTCTATATTCTGTGGAAGAGTTGGAAATTATTCGTTTGCCAAAATGGTTAACGTCATTGTTGCGAAATATGATTCGTGGTGTTGGTGCTTTATTTAATCGGCAGAAGATGGATCGAGTGGTTTATGTGAATAACTGGTTAGTTTCCACGAATGTATACCCAAAAGATTTTGCACCCACAAAAGAAGATATCAAACAGTTGGTTGACATTATTACGCAGCAGTTTCCTAAACATACAATTTGTTTTCGATCATTGACTGAAGCGTTGCAACAGCCCTTCATGAAAACATTGCAGGATGCTGAATTTTTTCCTTTAGCAAGCCGCCAAGTTTATATATTTGATGGGCGAAATGGGCAAGCAGATCAACTTTTAAAGCATCGAGATACGCAGAGAGATTTAAAATTAAAGAAGAAATTTCAATCTTATTTTAAATTGGATCATGAGCCAAATGACATCAATATTCAGCAGTATAAAAAAATGTATGAACAGCTGTATATTGAGAAATATTGCCCTTTGAACCCTCAATATTCCACACAATGGTTAGCGATGTCAGCCAAAATCAATATGATTCGTTTTCACACGATGTACGATAAAAATGATTGTATTGTGGGATTAAATGGAATTTTTCAAGTGGATAATGTGATGTCCATTCCGATTTTTGGTTATGATTGTGACAGTTCACCAAAGTTGGCATATTATCGGCAATTGGTTGCAGAATGTATTGCGGATAGCATTGATCAATCATTGATTTATCATGCAAGCTCGGGCGTTTCTGATTTTAAGTTGAATCGTGGTGCCAATGCACATATTGAATATAGTTTTTGTTATGTGGAACATTTGCCCAAGCAAGAAAGATGGCAGATAAAAAGTTTAGCTAAAATTGCGAACGGTTTAGGTGTGAAAGTGATGCGTGTTTTTAAATTATGAATGGCATGGATGTGAAAAGATCATGAAGAAGATTGTATTATTAGCAGTTGTTTTAAGCATTGTGACAGGTTGTTCAACTTATGGTGATGCAAAACCAGTGACACACATTGCACCTGACAATGGTTACGGTTCAATGACGTTGGCAGATGGATCTATATATTCGGGTGAGATTAAAGATTCACAAGCGAATGGATTTGGCACTGTGAAATCGAAAGATGCTGTTTATACAGGCGCGGTTAAAAATGGCAAACCGCACGGATTTGGTCAAACTGTGACGAGCGATGGTGCAATTTATGATGGTGAACATGTGAATGGTGAGTTTCATGGTCGTGGTAAATTAACCCTTAGCGATGGTTCATTTTTTATCGGACAAATGCGACACAATAAAGTTCATAAAGGCACAATGCATTTTACCGATGGTCGCACGATGCCAATTATCTAATGGATGAAGCTTTGTGGCTGAATCAATCAGCCCAGAGCAACTCTCCTTTGCCCATGAAACGGTTTTGTCCGCCAATCCAGATCTCTTGGTTGGCTGTGACTTTTAAGAATAAGACATTTTCACGGCCTAATAAACAGCCTTGGTGAATGATCCATTCAAAATCATTGTTACCTTCTAAAACTTGCAAGCCGCCTAAATTAGAGCAAGCAGATCCTGTACCGCTATCTTCACTCAATGCACCATTTTTTAAATATAGGTAACGGACATAAATATCATTATCATCTCTCGCCCAAAGGTAGATCATCGTTCTACCTGCATGAAGGGTTGCATGCTGTTCAAATAATTCTAGGTTGATTTTAACAGAATCCACGACAGATGAATGACTTAACTCAACTAAAAGTTGTTCGCTGCCTGTATTTAACCATTTTGGCTCACTTAAAACTTGCTCTTCAGGAATGTTCAGCATTTGGCTTGTTAATGGAATATTCAATGTGCTTGTACGTTTTGTAGGTTCAATGGGTGCTTTAATCCAATAAATTGATTGATTAGGATTGATATGTATATCCACAATGCCTGCCAATGTTTCAATCTGTTTGATACAGCCAGAATTTTTCAACATTTTAATGATTTGTAATCCACCAATAATCGGATGACCTGCAAATGGTAATTCTTGCATTGGTGTATAAATGTGAAATTTGGGTAGATCACCATTGAGATTTTCGATGAATACAGTTTCTGACTGATTCATCATAGTTGCAATCTGTTGCATGGCAGCTTTTGATAATGGTTTCTTTAATACAAAAACAGGTAAAGGATTACCTTTGTCTTGTTCTGTGGTGAAAACATTGATCCAATAGTAAGTTAAAGATTGCATAACGATTCCAATAAGTTTTAGTCTTAACTAATTTAATTGTAGGATAATTTACGCAAATATTTAATATCCGAATGATAATTAAAAATACAAAGATCTTGTGCCTATAAAATAGATTTTTTGATATGCTGAAACGCTATAACGATAAGAGATTGGAACCAATAATATGTTGAAATATCATTCAAAAATATCCTTAGTGACTTTGTTGAGTTTAGGCTTAACATCTGTCGCTTATTCTGATGATTTAGGCTTTAATGATGAATGGAAGTTCAGCGTTGCGCCATATATTTGGGCTGCGAGTGTTCGTGGTGATGTTGGGCATCCTAGAGTTGGCACGCATTTTGTGGAATCTGAGTTTTCGGACATCATCAAAGATGTTGACCTCGCTGCGATGATCATGGGATCGGCGCGAAAAGGTTCTTATAGCGTATTGATGGATGTAATGTACGTGAATAGCAGTGTAACTCAGCGTTTGCCAGCGGGATTCCCAGCATCGAAGTTAAAGGCAAAAGGTAAAGTCGTTACAGGTTTTGTGGGCGCAGGATATACGGTTTATTCATCAGATGCGGCACGATTAGATACTGTTGTTGGCTTGCGTGGTTGGCATGCTGATGTTGATTTAGGCTTACAAGGTGGGCCATTGAATGGCATTTCAGCCACAACGAAAAAGAATTGGGTGGATGTCACAGCAGGGCTTCGTGGTTTATATCGCTTCAATGATGATTTATCTGTCACTTATTGGGGCTTAGCAGGCGGCGGACAAGCTAAATCTGATTGGGATTTAGCCTTATTAGGCAATTGGGCGATTAATAAAGATTTAACTGTAACGGCAGGTTATCGTGCGATTGGCGTGGATTATCGTAAAAATGGCTATGTGTACGACATAGTCCAAAAAGGCCCAATGATTGGCTTAACTTTTAAATTCTAGAGTAATTGTTTTTGAGCCTTTTGAATTAAAAAGGCTTTTCTAAGATTTTGATACATTATGGTTGATAACGATAATGCCCAATCATTTTCCAGTTAAATAGAACATCTTCAGGGACTTGCCCAAAGCCAATATTGTGAACCACTAAAGGGCGTTTGCCATCTTTAGATTTTTGATCAATCACAATGCCAATATGCGGCAAGCCATTATCTAAGCGCCACGAAACAATATCACCAGCTTTATAATCTTCTGCATTTTTAGATAATGTGAGAGATTTACCATTGCGCTCAAAGAATTTCTCTAAATTAGGCACACGGCGATGATCAATATTACGATCGGTTGATTTTAATCCCCACATCCTTTGGCTTGGATATTGGCTGAAATTTCGTTTCATATCTTCATGCACAAGCTTTTGGAGATCTATATCCAATTGACGGTAAGCACGAATTATAACATCAGTGCAAACACCACGATTAGGTGAAACATCACCATTAGGATAATCAATTTTCTCATAGCGACCATCGTAGATCACTAAGCGATTAACAATAGACTTGGCGGCATCAGAAACATTGTTTGCGAAAGATAGAGATGAAGATAAGATTGCAATTGTAATAATTTGTTTAATCATATATTTGAATTAAAGAATATTAGTATTAAAAATACTATGATAAAGATTTTTGATTAAAAAATATACTTTAATGGTCACTAAGACTTTCTTTTTGCTTGTGGATCTATATAATTATGGCCTATTAAAATAATCGATGTATTATTTTATTACATGGTGATTATCAAGGGCGGTAAATCAGATAATGGCTGAATATTAAATATAAGTAATTAAGGTAGATATTATGTCAGTGAAAACAGAAAATGAATACAATATGATTGACTGGTTCGTGAAGTGTATGCAAAATTATGCGAATTTTAATGGTCGTGCGCGTCGTAAAGAATACTGGTTCTTTATTTTAGTTCAGTTCTTGATCACATTTGTTATTGGTTTAGTACTTGGTTTTATTTTGCCAGAAAGCTTAATGAGTATTATTAATATTATTCTTTCATTGGTGTTTTTGGTACCTAGTTTGGCTGTAGGTGCACGTCGTTTACATGATATTGGTAAATCTGGTTGGTTCTTATTATTAGGTTTGATTCCTTTAGTGGGTGCAATTATCTTGATCGTATTCTTCTGCTTGGATACAAAAAGAGAAAGCAACCAATGGGGCGAGCCAGCTTACTAATTGCGAGTGATTTGAGTTAGAATGAAAGGAAGCTAAGGCTTCCTTTTTTAATGAGAAAAATATAATATTTTATTACATGGATTTCGTCGATTATTACCGTTTTAATGGTATTCAGGTAATAAAAAAGGAAGCGCTAAGCTTCCTTTTGGTTCTGATCTAAGAGACTAATCTTAGTTATGTCTTGCGACCATCAATTTTTTGATTTCTGCAATTGCTTTAGCTGGGTTCAAACCTTTAGGGCAAGTTTTAGTACAGTTCATGATCGTATGACAACGATATAGCTTGAATGGATCTTCCAATTCAGCCAAACGCTCGCCTTGGTATTCATCACGTGAATCCATGATAAAACGATATGCTTGTAATAAAACCGCAGGACCTAAGTATTTATCAGAGTTCCACCAGTAGCTTGGGCAAGATGTTGAGCAGCTTGCACACAAAATACATTCATATGAACCATCCAACTTGCGGCGCTCTTCAATAGATTGTAAGCGTTCACGTGGCGGATTTGGCGTGTCTGATTGTAACCAAGGTTGAACAGAAGCATGCTGTGCATAGAAGTGCGTTAAATCAGGTACTAAGTCCTTAATTACAGGCATGTGCGGTAATGGTGCGATGCGTACTTCATTACCATCAATGGATTCGATTGACTTAGTACAAGCCAATGTATTTGTTCCATCAATGTTCATTGCACATGAGCCACAAACACCTTCACGGCACGAGCGGCGTAATGTTAAAGTTGGATCAATTTCATTTTTGATCTTTAACAATGCATCCAATACCATTGGACCACATTCGTCCATGTTTACTTCGTAACGATCAAAACGTGGATTTTCACCTGTATCAGGATTCCAACGATAGATTTTAAATACACGCTTATTAGCGCCTTCTGCTTTGAAATATTGTCCATTTTCTTTGACAATAGAATTTGCAGGCAATTTAAATTCAGCCATAACCGATATCCTTTAGTATGTTCTTTCTTTAGGTGGAATGTATTCCACATCGTCAGTCAATGTGTAAGTGTGAACAGGGCGGTAATCAATTGTTACATCACCAGATTCATCAACCCACGCTAAAGTATGCTTCATCCACTCTTCATCATCACGGCTTGGGAAATCTTCGCGAGCATGTGCACCACGAGATTCCGTACGGTTGTATGCAGAAGCTACAGTTGTCATTGCATTTGCTAATAAGTTAGACAATTCCAATGTTTCAACTAAGTCAGAGTTCCAAATCAAGCTACGATCATGAACTTTAACATTTTTGAAGTCTTGATATGCTTCAGTGATTGCATCAACGCCTGATTTCAAAGTTTCTTCCATACGGAAAACAGAAACATCAGCTTGCATTGCATCTTGCATTTTACTGCGCAATTGAGCTGTAGAAATTGAGCCATCTGCATGACGAATCTTATCGAAACGATCTAAGATTGCTAAGATTTGATCTTCAGGTAAATCTTTCTGTGTTGCGCCTGGTGTTAATGTTTCTGCAGCACGATTTGCAGCAGCACGACCAAATACAACTAAGTCTAATAATGAGTTAGAACCTAAACGGTTTGCACCATGAACAGATACACAAGCAGCTTCACCAATTGCCATCAAACCTGGTACAACATGATCAGGGTTGCCATCTTTCAATGTTACAACTTCAGCATGATAGTTCGTTGGAATACCACCCATGTTGTAGTGAACAGTTGGGATAATTGGGATTGGTTCTTTTGTTACATCTACGTTAGCGAAGATTTTTGCACTTTCTGCGATGCTTGGTAGACGCTCATTGATCACTTCTGGACCTAAATGCTCAAGATGCAAGTAGATGTGATCTTTCTTAGGACCAACGCCGCGACCTTCACGGATTTCTAATAGGATAGAACGTGATACAACGTCACGAGATGCTAAGTCTTTTGCATTAGGTGCATAACGCTCCATGAAACGTTCGCCATTGGAGTTAGTTAAGTAACCACCTTCACCACGAACACCTTCAGTGATTAAACAACCTGCGCCATAAATACCAGTAGGGTGGAATTGTACAAATTCCATATCTTGTAATGGAACACCTGCGCGTGCAGCCATACCACCGCCATCACCAGTACATGTATGCGCTGATGTTGCAGAGAAATAAGCACGGCCATAACCGCCTGTTGCTAATACAACTGTTTGTGCGCGGAATACGTGAATAGTACCATCTGCCAAGTTCCAAGCAACAACACCGCGACATTCATCATTTTCCATGATTAAGTCTAATGCGAAGTATTCAATGTAGAATTCAGCATGATGCTTCAATGATTGCTGGTACAAAGTGTGTAACATTGCGTGACCTGTACGGTCAGCAGCAGCACATGTACGTTGAGCTTGGGCTTCACCGTAATGCGTTGTCATACCACCGAAAGGACGTTGGTAGATTTTCCCTTCTTTCGTACGAGAGAATGGCAAACCATAATGCTCTAATTCTAAGATTGAAGGAATCGCTTCACGACACATGTATTCGATTGCATCTTGGTCACCTAACCAGTCAGAACCTTTCACTGTATCGTACATGTGCCAGCGCCAATCATCTTCACCCATGTTACCTAAAGCAGCAGAAACACCACCTTGAGCCGCAACAGTATGTGAACGAGTTGGGAATACTTTAGTCACACAAGCTGTTTTGAATCCTTTTTCAGCCATACCTAAAGTTGCTCGCAAACCTGCACCGCCAGCGCCCACTACTACAACGTCATAAACGTGTTCGACAATGTTGTAGTCTTTATATTTTTGTAAGTTCATTAATTTAAGTCCTCAATAATGTTCATCGAGCTTTATGAAAAAAGCGTATCCATGCTTGAAAGCATGAGTTCAAGGTTAGTTGCAACATGAACGATAGCGATGATCATTAATAACCACATAATTGCTAAAAATGTTTTAATCAAGTAGATATAGAAAATACGTTTCGTTGTTTGGTGAACGTAATCTTCGATGATCGTTTGAATACCCATTGCAGCATGGTGTAAGCCTACAGTGATGAATAGAATCAATAATGCTGTGTTTAAAGGTGCATCGATCCATAATAGAACGCGAGCATAATCAGCTTTAACTAAGAATGCGAATGAGAAGGCAAACCAGAGGAAAAGTACAGCTAAGATAACCGATGAAACTTTCATCAATAACCATTCTTTTGAACCAGCGTGTGCTGAGCCTAATCCTTTAACTTTACCCAAAGGTGTACGATAATTCATTGTTTTCTCCTATGCACAAATGCCAACGCCAAGTAAAGCAACTGTAATTACTGCTGTTGCAATGATTACCCAAACGCCAGATTTCGCCGCTTCTTCGTTACTAATACCAATACCAGCATCCCAAAATAAATGGCGGATACCATTACAGAAATGGTAAACAGTTGACGTAACGCCAAGCGCTAAAATAGGGAAGAAAGCATAATGTGTAAACAATGCTTGAATGCTTTGTGATAGCGGCTTGCTAAACGGAATCGCAATGATCCATAAGCCAATAGCGAGCATTACAAAAAGTGAAGCCACACCAGATAAACGGTGCAGAAAACTCATGATAGATGTTTGTTGAAATTTGTAGCCTGAACCTAGCATGAAAGGTGATAGTGGCCGTTGATGCTTTTCCATACGACTCCTTGGTAAGACTTTGGTGGTAAAAATTATTAAACAATTGTTCCGTTAGAGAACAAAAACACACATTATTCTAAATAACTTCGGACGTTTACTCAACTTCAATATTGATTGCTTCAAGGAATCTTGACCAACCATGTCAAATATTGAAAATATTGATTACATTTTTATTACAATTTTTTGAGATTTTAATAGGGGGGAGGTCTGTAATTATGGGCGCTATCAAAAGAAATTGATCATCATGCGAATTAATACTGCTGCTAAAAAGATCGCAAAAATTTGACGAATACGAGCAACAGGAAGTTTATAACTCAATTTAACACCTAAAGGTGCTGTTAAAATACTCAGTAATGCGATACTGATGAATGCAGGTAGGTAAACATAGCCCAAAGAATAATCTGGTAAGCCTTCAATGCCCCAACCATTAACAATGGCACTGGCTGCGCCAAATGTCGACAAAATAACACCGATCATGGCTGATGTTGCAATGGCTTTATGCATTTCATAGCCCAAATAAACTAACAATGGTACGGCAATTGCACCTCCAGCTATACCGATAAAGCTTGCAAGAAATCCGATGACAAATCCTACTATCACAAAGAGATAGTTGGGAAGATTGGGTTCGTTGTGATTTTCTATTGCTAATTTTCTTTTTGGTTTAACCATTGAATAAATGGTGTAAGTTAAGAATATACAAAATACAACTTGCAGGACAGTATTGGATAATAAGTTAACAATCATGCTACCGCTGACAACACCAACTGCACTGCCAATACCTAAGCGAGGAATATATTGCCATAGAATGGTGCCTCGTTTATTGTGTGACCAAGCAGAAGATGCTGTCGACATAATAATGATGGCAAATGATGTACCCAATGCCATTTTCATGATGAGATGAGTTGGTACATTCATTTGCTCCGCCATATAATGCATGACAGGAACAATAACGGTTCCACCTCCGATACCTAGTAATCCTGCTAAAAAGCCAATTAAGGCACCGACAATGATGAATGCAAACAAAAAAATTAACATGAAAAACTCCAATGTGGCACTGCATAATATAATAATAGTTGATTTCTGAGCATAACAAACTTGCTGAGATCTTGTCTGCAAATTTGGCATAAAAATGGTAATGTGTCAGTTTTTCTAGATGGCTTAATTTATTGTGAAAACTTATCAAGATATTATCGATGAATCTGTGGTTTTATTTTCTCATTTGGATCATCCAAAATTTGAGGCAGAATCGTTATTGGCATTTGTTTTGCAGTGTAATCGCAGTAGAATTATCGCATTTCCAGAGAGAAAAATAGAACATGACCAATATGTTCAATACATGGATTTGGTCAAACAACGACAATCTGGTGTGCCGTTTGCCTATTTAACAGGAGAAAAAGAGTTTTATGACTTAACGTTAAAAGTGACGCCTGCGACTTTAATTCCTCGTGCAGATACCGAATTGTTAGTGGAAACAGCGCTATCTAAAATGAATAATACAGATCATTATAAAGTGATTGATATGGGCACAGGTAGTGGAGCGATCGCTTTGACAATTAAAAAGCATCGACCGAATGCAGAAGTAATGGCAGTCGATCAATCGCTCAATGCTTTGATTGTGGCTAAAGAAAATGGTCAATCTCTCAATTTAGCTGTCGAATTTATTCAGAGTGACTGGTTTAATAATGTTGAAGGAAAAGGTTTTGATTTAATCGTATCCAATCCACCTTACATAGAAGCGCATGATGCACATTTAGGTGGCGATGGTGTTAAGTATGAACCAATCACGGCATTAGTTGCTGCTGATGATGGGTATTCTGACTTGTTTCATTTAATCCAATCATCTTTGCCACTATTAAAAGAAGGCGGCTGGTTGATGATGGAGCATGGCTTTGAACAAGGCGAAAAGTTACGAGTTGAATTTACAAAGCAAGGTTATAGGAATGTGGCAACTTTAAAAGATTTAGGCGATAACGACCGTATTACGATCGGGCAAAAATAAAGCCCATATTAAAAATGGGCTTAAGATATTCAGACATATTACTTTTCTAATAGTTCGTAGTTTAATGTTGCTGTGTCGCTTCTACGATAATAGATAAAAGGTGTTTGATATGATTTTAAAAATTCAGCGCGCTCTTCTTTAGTATCGAACCATCTTTCTGCTGAAAACTCATCACCTAAAAGATGTTCTGCGCTTAATGGGCTATTCTCTTGAAGCGTCATTTTGACACCAAATTTTTGACTCATAAAAACTCCTAAGGTTACTAATAATATAATTAACCACCTGTCATAGACATGAAACGAGCGATTTTTGTATCATCTTCTACAAAGTCATGTTTCTGTGGTTTTAAATCAATTGCTTCATGAATGGCAGATTTAATTGCATCATCAGTGCAATCTGGTGAACGTACTAAATCACGTAAATGATAACTCTCATTTTGTCCAAGGCACATATATAAAGTGCCATCCACAGATAAGCGCACGCGATTACACGTTTCACAAAAATGCTGAGAAATCGGCGTAATTAAGCCTAATGTGAATTTGCCATCTTGAGATTTCCAATAACGAGCAGGGCCGCCACCACGTACTTCAGATGATTCCACTAGATCATATTTTTTATAAATTTGTTTTAAAAAATCTGAAAGGTTTTTGCCTTTTGTGCTTTGTCCAGTATGTCCCATTGGCATGACTTCGATCATGCGAAGAATGAATCCGTTTTCGATACAAAATGCAATCATGGGCTCAATCTGATTATCATTAAGATTCAACATCGGTACCATATTGATTTTGATTTGCTCAAAGCCTGCATCTTTCGCTGCCATGATGCCATTATAAACCTGATTAAAGCAGTTTAATCCTGTAATCTCTTTGATGATGGATGTATTTAAACCATCTAAACTGATATTCAATCGATCCAAACCAGCATTGCGTAGAGCATATGCGTATTTGCTCAATTGAGTGGCATTTGTTGTCATCGAAAGATCTTCGACGCCAGGAATACTTTTGATGGATTCTACTAGCTTATATAAATCTTTTCTTAATAATGGTTCGCCGCCAGTTAAGCGAAAGCGTTTGACACCTAATTCTGTAAAGTTACGAACGATTCGGGTTAATTCATCAAATGTTAACCAGTTTTTTGGTACCTCGAAATCACGGAATCCTTCTGGGATACAGTAAGTACAACGTAAGTCACACTTATCCGTCACAGAGATTCGGACATAATCTATGGTTCTTCCAAACTGATCAACTAACATAAAAACCTCGATAACAACTACAGATGGAGCGATTTAACACACTCTGATAAGAGCTCCAATTTCTTCAACTGAGTATACTCTTTTCGATAGATCAAACCAATTTTTCTTTTTGGTACAGGGCCTTTAAATGGAATACAAGAAATGAGTTCTTGAAGATGATCTTGGATTAATGCATATTTTGGCAATACCGAAATACCTTGGCCAGAGGCGACAATATTACGAATTGTTTCTAATGAATAATGGTGTGCATTATTAGAACTGATTTCAGGACATTGCTCGACAACTTGATCGCGGAAACAGTGACCGATATTTAATAATAAAGGATCATATTCATGGATTGTTGATGCATCGATTGAAGATTCTGTCGCCAACGGATGATTTTTGGGCGTAATGACAAAGAACTCTTCATCGTATAATTCATCTACAGCTAAGGATGGCTCATAAATTGGTAAAGCAACAATGGCCGCATCGATTTCACCACTTTTTAACATTGGGATAATATTGTCAGTGGTATTTTCATAGATGTTTAAAGTTAACTCAGGTGCAGTTGATTTTAAAACAGGAATGACGCGTGGTAATAAATAAGGTGCGATTGTAAAAATAATGCCAAGTTTTAATTCACCTTGAGCAGAGTTGATGGAAACTCTCAGTTCTTTTAACTGTTGAACAATAGAAAATATTTGTTTGACTTTTGGTAATGCTTCTAATCCTTCTGGTGTCAAAAACACTTCACTGGCAGAACGTTCAAACAAAGTTACACCTAAAGAGTACTCTAAGTTTTTTATACCAATAGACAAAGCAGGTTGAGAAATAAAGCATTTTTGTGCTGCACGGCCAAAATGTTTCTCTTCTGCTACAGCTAAAAAGTACCTAAGTTCATTCAATTTCATGTGTGATGCTCCTGTAAGGATAAACCAAAAGCTGTTGGTTAAATAAATTTATCGATTTAATAATATCATTTTTACTGAGACAAATCAGGTTTATGATATTCCAACAGAGATCTTTAATTTTATATTTGTTTTATTGAGTTATTTACACTTCTCTCAATTATATATAAAAATGTAGTTTAAGTATATAAAAACGAGAACCTCTATAGGGTGCTGAAAAACGTAGTTTTATTTTGTAGTTTTTTGTAGTTTTTCAGAAAAATTGATAGGGGGGTATCTTTTTTAATAAAAACGATTGGACTATTGTGTAAAAAACGATAAAATTTATGCTGGCTTTTTTAGCTCAAACCAAATGAGGAAAATAATGAAACAGATTGATAGATTTAAACAGTGGTCAGCATTATATGGTGCCAATGCGATCTATGTTGAGGAAATGTACGAATCTTATTTAGCTGACCCACATTCTGTATCAGAAGAGTGGGTGTCTTTTTTTAAAGACTTTAAAAATGATGAAACAATTAATGTTTCTCATTCTGCAGTTAAAAGATCATTTGAAGAATTAGCGCGCATTAAAAATAACTCAGCAGCACAATATACTATTGATCCTGTTGCATCTGAAAAACAAGCTGCTGTTCTTCGTTTGATTGAAGCTTACCGCATTCGTGGTCATCAAGCGGCTCAATTATGCCCTGTGCAAATTAGAGAACGTCAAATTATTCCTGAATTATCTCCTGAATATCATGGTTTGAGCGCGCATGATTTAGAAACAGAATTCAACTCTGGTACATTAACAAATGTTGCACAGATGAAATTGAAAGAGATCATTGAAATTCTCAATAGAACATATACACAATCTATTGGCGCTGAATACATGCATATAACAAAAACAGAAGAGCGCACATGGATTCAGAATCAATTAGAAAGTGTTAAAGCAAACATTAAATTCTCTAAAGAGCGTAAAGTTGAAACTTTAAAAGAGTTGATTTCTGCTGAAGGTTTGGAGCGTTATTTGCACACGCGTTATGTTGGTCAAAAACGCTTCTCTTTAGAAGGTAGTGATGCGTTGATTCCAATGATGCATGAATTGATCGATCAATCGAGTGAAGAAGGTGCTGAAGAAATCATCATCGGTATGGCTCACCGTGGTCGTTTGAATATGTTGGTTAACATCTTAGGTAAAGCACCGAAAGATTTATTTGATGAATTCGAAGGTAAACGTACAGTAGAACGCGGTGCAGGTGACGTTAAATACCACATGGGCTTCTCTTCAAGTATTCAAACTAAGCATGGTGATCTTCACTTAGCTTTAATGTTTAACCCATCGCATTTAGAAATTGTTAATCCAGTGACGGAAGGTTCTGTGCGCGCACGTTTAGAGCGTCGTGCTGAAAACTTATCCCCATTACCATTTAATACAGTATTACCTGTATTAATTCATGGTGATGCTGCATTTGCGGGTCAAGGTGTTGTGATGGAAACATTACAATTGTCAGAAGTTCGTGGTTATCGTTGTGGTGGTACAGTTCATATCATCGTGAATAACCAAATTGGTTTTACGACTTCAAATCCTTTGGATGTTCGTTCATCTGCTTACAGCTCTGATGTTGCTAAATTGATCCAAGCACCAATCTTCCATGTGAATGGTGATGATCCTGAAGCGGTTAAATTCATTGCTGAATTAGCAATCAACTATCGTCAGAAATTTAATAAAGATGTTGTGATTGACTTAGTTTCTTATCGTCGTTTAGGCCACAACGAAGCAGATGAGCCAAGCGCAACACAGCCAATGATGTATAAGAAAATCAAAGCGCACAAAACGCCAGCAGCTGTTTATGCAGCGCGCTTAGTGGCTGAAGGCGTGATCACTGATGCTGAATATAAAGCTATGACAAAAGCTTATAAAGAGCGTTTAGAAGAAGGTAAACCAGTGGGTTATCCTGTCATTCCAGCAATCAATGACACTTATACAAAAACTTGGGCGAAATACTTAAAAAATTCTCCGAAGTTTGGGACAGAATCTCAGAAGAATCCAAAAACTGCGGTTTCTGCAAATGAAATTAAATCTTTAGCAGAGCAAATGAGCGTATTGCCGCAAGGCTTTGCATTGCATGCACGTGTTCAAAAAATTTATGAAGATCGTATTAAAATGGCTTCAGGTGCATTGCCAATCGATTGGGGCTTTGCTGAAAATATGGCATATGCAACCTTAGTAGATGAAGGCCATGGTGTTCGTATTTCTGGTCAGGATTCTGGTCGTGGTACTTTCTTCCATCGTCATGCGGTGTTCCACAACCAAGTGGATGGCTCAAGTTATATTCCTTTACAGCACATCAATAAAGGTGCTCGTTTTACTGTTATCGACTCAATCTTATCTGAAGCTGCTGTTATGGGCTTTGAGTATGGTTATGCGGCAACTGAACCAGATTCATTAGTAATTTGGGAAGGTCAGTTCGGTGACTTCGCAAATGGTGCGCAGGTTGTGATTGATCAGTTTATCTCTGCTGGCGAAACTAAATGGATGCGTTTATGCGGCGTGGTGTTGTTATTACCTCACGGTTATGAAGGTCAAGGTCCTGAACATTCATCTGCTCGTCCTGAACGTTTCTTGCAAATGTGTGCAGAAAACAATATGTCAGTGGTTGTACCAACCACACCAGCACAAACATTCCATTTGTTCCGTCGTCAAGTATTACAAGAATATCGTAAACCATTAGTATGTTTCTCTCCGAAGAGTTTATTGCGCCATAAATTGGCTGTGAATACTTTGGAAGATTTAACACATGGTGAATTCCAACCAATGATTCCTGAAGTGAAAGAGCTTGAGAATAAGAAGGTTGAAACATTAGTTGTATCCGTGGGTAAAATTTACTACGACTTATACGAAATGCGTGAAGAAAAAGGCTTGAATAACTTTGCTTTGGTGCGTTTAGAGGAGATCTATCCATTCCCAGCAGCTAAATTAGCTGAAATTGTGGCGACTTATCCTAATGTTAAAGACATTGTATTTGTACAGGATGAGCCAATCAATCAAGGTTACGCTTTCTTTGTTCGTGACTATCTTGATATCTATAAATCGAAAAAGGTATCAGTTCGTTATGTAGCGAGAGAAGCAAGTGCATCTCCAGCAGTTGGTTACAACAGTGTTCACGTTGATCAGCAAAACCAATTGTTACAGCAAGTATTTAATATTGATTTATAAAGAACCACCAAGATTTTTAAGGAGAATCTCATGAGTATTGAAATTAAAGTTCCGGTATTACCTGAATCAGTTGCGGACGCATTATTGGCTGTATGGCACGTTAAAGAAGGCGATTTCGTTAATGAAGGTGATAACCTTGTTGATTTAGAAACTGACAAAGTAATGTTAGAAGTTCCAGCAACTGTAAGTGGAACGATTCAATCTATCAAAATTTCTGAAGGTACAAACGTAACAGCAGGCGAAATTCTAGCTATTTTAGTTGAAGGTGAAGAAGCGGCAGCACCTGAACCAGCAGCTAAAGAAGAAGCGCCAGTTGCGGCTGCATCTGAAGAAGCCCATAAATTATCTCCAGCTGTAAAAGTATTGGTTGAAGAGAATAAATTAGATGTATCTGTGATTCCTGCAACAGGGAAAGATGGTCGTCACACTAAAGAAGATATTTTGAAATTCTTGGAAAGCGGTAAAACTGCGCCTAAAGCAGCAGCACCAGCAGCACCAGCAGCACCAAAAGCAGCACCAGCAGCTGCGCCATTGAACATTCCAATGGGCAACCGTACAGAGCAACGCGTTCCTATGACTCGTTTGCGTGCAACTATCGCGGATCGTTTGTTAGAAGCAAAAAACAGCACAGCTATGTTGACTACGTTCAACGAAGTGAACATGAAAAATGTGATTGAATTGCGCAAGAAGTACAAAGATGAATTTGAAAAACGTCATGGCATTAAGTTAGGCTTTATGTCTTTCTTTGTAAAAGCAGCTGTTGAAGCATTGAAAAAATACCCAGCAGTTAATGCATCAATCGATGGTAACGATATGATTTATCATGGTTATTTTGATATTGGTGTTGCGGTTTCATCGCCTCGTGGTTTGGTGGTTCCTGTAATCCGTGATGCAGACCAAAAATCATTGGCTGAAATCGAAAAAACAATCATGGATTTCGCAATCCGTGCGAAAGAAGGTAAGTTAGGTTTAGAAGATATGACAGGTGGGACATTCACTGTAACTAACGGTGGTGTATTCGGTTCTATGATGTCTACGCCAATCATCAATCCACCACAAAGCGGTATCTTGGGTATGCATAAAACTTATGATCGTCCAATCGCTGAAAATGGCCAAGTTGTGATCGCACCAATGATGTACTTAGCGCATTCTTATGACCACAGAATCATCGATGGTAAAGAAGCCGTTGGTTTCTTAGTTGCAATCAAAGATGCAATTGAAGATCCAACTCGTTTATTGTTAGACATCTAATTGAAACAATCTTCTTAAATGATAATCACTCTGTTGATTATCAGTGATTCAAGCCTCGCTGATGGCGAGGCTCATAATCGATCTACAAGGAAATCATCATGGCAAAAAAATATGACGTCATCGTAATTGGCGGTGGTCCTGCGGGTTATGTTGCTGCAATTCGCGCAGCACAATTGGGTTTAAAAACAGCATGTGTTGAAAAATGGATTTCTCCAGAAGGCGCACCAGCATTAGGTGGTACATGCTTAAATGTTGGTTGTATTCCTTCAAAAGCTTTGTTGGAATCTTCACATCATTTTGCGTATGCGAAAGAAGGCTTTAGTCAGCATGGTATTAAAGTTGGTGGTGTTGGTATCGACGTTGCACAAATGATCAATCGTAAAGATGATATTGTTAAGCAATTAACTGGCGGTATCGCGCAATTGTTCAAGGCAAACAAGATTGATTGGTTGCAAGGCGAAGGTACTTTGTTTCCAGAGCGTGTTGTTAAAGTTAAAGATCATGATGGTAAAGTTGTTGAATACCAAGCTGATAACGTAATTTTAGCATCAGGTTCTACACCAATTGATATCGGTGCTGCACCATTAGATGGTAAACGTATCATCGATTCAGCAGGCGCACTAGCATTGACTGAAGTACCTAAACGTTTAGGTGTAATTGGTGGTGGCGTTATTGGTTTAGAAATGGCAAGTGTTTGGTCGCGTTTAGGTGCTGAAGTTGTTATTTTTGAAGCAATGGATTCATTCTTGGCTGGCGCTGATGCTGCGATCGCTCGTGATGCATTGCGCAGTTTCACAAAACAAGGTTTGGATGTGCGTTTAGGTGCGCGCGTATTGTCGACAACAACATCTAAGAAAGATGTGAAAGTGACATATTCAAATACTGAAGGTGAGCACAACGAAACATTTGATTACTTGTTGGTTGCTGTTGGTCGTGCACCATATACAGCTAACTTGGTCGATCCAAGTGTTGATCTAGTTATGGATGGCAGCCGCGTTCATGTTGATGGTAACTGTGCAACGAACGTTCCTGGTGTTTGGGCGATTGGTGACTTGGTTCGTGGCCCAATGCTTGCGCATAAAGGCTCTGAAGAAGGTGTTGCAGTTGCTGATCGTATCGCGGGTAAATATGCATTTGTTGACTACGATTTAGTACCATTCGTAATCTATACAAGCCCTGAAATTGCTTGGGTTGGTAAAACTGAGCAAGCTTGTAAGCAAGAAGGTTTGGATATCAAAGTAGGTACATTCCCATTTGCAGCATCAGGTCGCGCGCGCGCGATGGATGCAACTGAAGGTCAAGTGAAAATCATCGCTGATGCTAAATATGATCGCGTTTTAGGTGTTCATATCTTAGGTGCAAATGCTTCTGAATTGATTCATGAAGTAGTTGTAGCAATGAGTTTTGGTTCTTCATCTGAAGATATAGCTCGCATCATGCATGCTCACCCAACATTGGCTGAATCAGTGAAAGAAGCTGCTTTGTCTGTGCATAAAGAAGCAATTCATATGATGAATAAAAAGTAATTTAATCTGATTAAATTACAATCAATGAAAAGCCTGCTAATGTAATGATTAGCAGGCTTTTTTGTTATTTTTTTAGTTGATGACTAATCCCACTGAATCTCTCGGTTTTTCGTTCAATGGTTTGGCGAATATTATAAGGCGTACCAATGATTGTGAGATTTTTTTTAGCACGCGTAATCCCCGTATACAACAGCTCTTTAGTCAGGATTTGGCTAGAGAAATCGGGCAATACAATAATCACATGATCAAATTCACTGCCTTGTGATTTGTGAATCGTCATGGCAAAGGCTGTTTCATATTGTGGCAAGAGCTGCACAGGAATATAGCGTAATTCACCATTATCACTTTCAAAGTAAGCAATTAAACGATCATCTTCTCGTACAATGATACCAACATCACCATTGAATATATGATTCACATAATCGTTTTGTAGAATCATAATGGCTTGGCCATGATAAAGCTGGCGATCATCTTCTGGTTTAAAGAGTTGAGTGCTGATGTATTCATTGATGAACTTCGTGCCAAAGTCTGAAATGTTTGTGGCGCACAGAATTCTCACTTGATGCAATGCTTTGAATAGCTCTTCAGGTAAAGCTTCTATTTTGCATAGATCAATATAAGGTTTTAATAAATCATTGATGGGCTGTAACCAATCTTCATCACGTGAATTAATGAAGGTTAATTCTTCAGGATGCTTTTCAATGGTTGGTAAAAATGCACGGTATTTCTGGTCATTCACGGCTTTGGATAATTGCCCAATGCCCGAATCAGCAGAGAAGCGATGACTTTCTGTCAATAATGTCACATTGTTCAATAGTACATTTTGGGGTGGGAATTCTTCTGTTAATGATTGCCCAATGATGGATTCTAATTGCTTCAAACGAGATTCATCATAACCAATGTCTTGACAAATTTCTCCCATGATTGCACCAGCTTCTACCGATGCCAATTGATCTTTATCGCCTAAAATAATCACGCGAATATTCTGTGGTAAAGCTTGAATCAATAGATTGAAGATATACAAATCAATCATGGATGCTTCATCAATGATGATTAAATCTGTGGGCAATGGATGATATGAATGGAATCTTGGCTTGATCTGGCTAGGATTGAAGCTCAATAAGCGATGCAAAGTTGTACTGCTATTAGGGATTTTATCCAATAATGTTGTTAATTCAGGATGTGATGTTTTGAATTGGCTCTTTTGCTTTTCAATGGATTCACTCAGGCGAGCCGCGGCTTTCCCAGTTGGCGCTGATAGCGAGATATGTAAATCAGGATGCTCATTCAATAGTAATAATAAAACTTTAATCACTGTTGTGGTTTTGCCTGTGCCAGGTCCACCAGAGATAATAGAAACAGGTGATAATAGCGCATTGGCAGCAGCTAATTTTTGTTTATTCACAGTTTCTTCTTTGGGAAAAAGTTCATGTAGCAGGGCGAGAGTTTTTTCTGAAGGCTGATCAATAGTGCTCTGTTGATTGGTTTTGAGGAAATTTACAATGATTTTTTCATAATTCAAATTCTTTGCGAGATAAATGCCTGCTTCAGTCACGCTGATGGGAAAATTTTCCTTGTGCTGAATCTCATTTAAAGCTTTGTCCCAATCTGTTTGGCCATCAATATTCGCCAAAGCTTTTAATGTATTGCTACATTCAATGGCTTTTTCATAATTAATATCAGAAATCCAATCATTGGATTGGTATAAAAAGCTACGCGGGATCATCGTGTGTTTCATGCCATAAGCATGGCTTGTTAAGAGTGCGATCAATTGATGTTGAGGATTTTCGGGAGCAACAACTTTGGCAAAATGGTAATCAATGCTATTGAAAAAACCTGATTGCTTTGCGTAATCCAATAATTTACTCATGATCAGCTCCCATTAATTGATCCAATGCGACAATATCTTCTGCTTTGGGCTTTCTAAAGTAAATGCCATGATTGCTTGAATGGCTCATTCCGCGAACAAATAGATAGAATATTCCACCAAAATGCTCATCGTAATTGAAGTTTGGTAGTCTAAATTTAAGATATCGGACAAGCGCAACAGAATATAGAAGATATTGAACATCATAATAAGCATCCAGCATAGCTTGATGAACATTGGCCTCATCATAATCTTCGAGTTGATCACCTAAATAGTTAGTTTTATAGTCGGCGATGTAGAATTTACCATTGTGCATAAATATAAGATCAATGAAACCTTTCATCATGCCTTGCAGAGTGAAGAAATTCAGTTGTGGCAAAGTTTCTGAATCACGATAATTCTGTAAATATTGATTGAATTTTTGTGCTGTGAAAGGCTGTTTCACGGGAAACAAAAATTCAAGCTCATGCAAAGCATTCGTTTGAAGGCAGTCTGCAAATGTTAAATTAGGCAATAACTCATTTTTGAAAATATCTGACAGCCAATTCAATACAACATCCACCCAAATTTCTAAGTGATTGCTAACCTCTTCAGAGAAGAAAGTTCTACTTAACAGATTGGTGAGATAGTCTCGATTCAAAAGATCTTCAGGTTTATGTTTCTCGAATAGCTCATGTATAAATGTTCCTGTATGCGCGCCTTTTGGGAAGGTGAAGATCGAAGGAATTGGCTCGGTAGTTGATTCCACAATGACTTCATCAATATTGGTTTCATCTTGATTTTCTTGCACAAAGTAAGAATGTGGCGCATCTTTGGTTAACTGCGTAAAGCTCGAGATATTCCAGGCGCGATTAATTTTGCCTGTGAATGTTGCTGCGGTTAGATCTTCGTTGTATTCAGGTTTTGCACTGTATTCAACTTCTATTTGTGCATTCATCGGTAGAATTTGTATATGCTGTAATTTTTGCAAACGCTCTAAAGAGAATGCTTCATTCTTTTCTGTGTTGAATAATGTGGAGAAAATTACTTTATCATTCACATTAGTTGTGCGATCCAGAAAATTTTCAGAGAGCGCAAATTCACAATAATATTTAGCTCGAGTTAAAGCAACATAGAGTAAGCGCGCATTTTCTGCTTGTTCATTGCTAAGTGAAAGCAATTCCTGCTCTTCATTCTTACTGTAATCTAAAGTTTTCTGACCGTTTTCTTGGTTCACAATGAAAGGCGGTTTGTCCACTTTGGATTCAAAGTTAGATGGAATGAATGTGATTGGGAATTCTAAGCCTTTTGAGCCATGAATCGTCATAATTGTAATCACATTCATTTCACTTTCTAATCGTAGACTATTGCTGCCGCCACCTAATTCATCAGGATTGTCATCGGGTGAATGAATTTGTTGAGTGAACCATTCTAATAATGCTTCTTTCGTGGGTGCTAATAAACTTTGTGCTTGCAGTAATTCACAGATATGACGTAGATCCGTCATGATACGATCAAATTCATCATGATTTCTAAAGCGATGAATGCGATGATGGCGATGTAAAAATTGATCCATCATGGGAATGATTCCGAGTTTATCCCAATCTTGTAAGCATTGTTCTCGCTCAATGAGGAAATCTTCGTATTGCTGATGGTCTTCCAATAGATGATGTAATTCATTTAAAGAGAGTTGATAGAGTAGGGAAGCGAACGTTTGCTTCATTAGCTCTTGGTTGCGGGAATCTAATAAACTTGTCAGGAATAGATGTAACAATCCAGCGGCTTTACTTTTAAATACTTTGCTTTTGTCCGAGAGATAAACGGCAGGCAGCTCTGCATCACGTAAAGCTCGAAGCAGCGCATCTGCATCGCCTTTGCCACGAACTAATATGGTGATATCTTGATGTTCAATGGCTCTAGCTTCGTTATTTTGGTAGATTTTTCCTTGTGCCAATAATTGTTGAATACGCTGCGTGATGTATTCTGCTGAAGCTTTTTGAAAACTACCTTTATTATTATCGCCTTCTAAATATGCAATGCCGATGCCTTTTTGTTGAATATTGTTAACGGTTAAATAGTTGTGGGTCGCTGATTCGGGCGTTTCTACTGGTTGAAAAGGAATGTCTTCGGCTAAGAATGGATTGCTGTTTTGTTTGAATAATTCATTCACGCCCTTAACAACAGCTTCGCTAGAACGATAATTAGTGCCTAAGGAATATTGATTTTGTGCCGAATGTTTAGCGGAAAGATATGTATTGATATCAGCGCCACGGAATTTATAAATAGATTGTTTTGGATCACCAATCATTAGGAGCGTGCGATCATCTGAGTGGCCAAATAATCGGGAGAATATGTTGTACTGAATGTTATCTGTATCTTGGAATTCATCGATCATTGCGACTTTATAGCGATCACGAATATTATCTAATTGTTCAGGTGTTGCTTGAGTGATGAGTTTTTCTGTTTCTTTGATTAAGTCATCAAAAAATAGAACATTGTTTTTCTGTTTCAACGTAATGAATATTTTGTGGGATTGCTGCGTGGCAAATGCCCAGAAGATTGATTGGATTTGATTCTGATCTAATTCACCATCTTCACCTTGGCAATTGAATATCGCAGTTTCTAAATCTTCTATAGATTGTGGTGTATTCAATGTATCAGCCACTGATAAAAATGGGGCGATTTTTGTTTGAACATGCGAAGGGTTTTTATATACATCATAGGCAACAGGCGCTAAACGATCAGAGAAGTAATAGCAAATCTCACGCCAAAACTGTTTAGCGGTTTCTGTTTGTAATTCATAATCAGATGTTTCTAGTTTAGCATCAAAAGGTAATTGAGAATCTAAAGGGTTTTGACTCAAAAATCTTTGGCAAAAGCTGTGAATTGTGAATATGTTGGCGTCACTCATTAATCGTTCCGCCTCATTGAGAATGGCGCGGGCTTTGATATATTCTTGTGGTGGAATTAATGAGAGAACATTTTGGATAAATTCGTCGTCACTGTATTCTGCTTTAAGCGCTTGCTGTACTTCTAATATGCGAGCATAAATCCTGACTCTTAATTCTGCTGTTGCAGCTTTGGTAAATGTTACGATTAATATATCGCTCAATTTAAGTGGTTCAGGTATATTAATGCCTAAAAGATAACGAATCACAAGGGATGTAATTGTATAGGTTTTGCCAGTGCCAGCAGATGCTTCGATCAGCGTTTTGCCAGTTAAAGTAGAGCTGATAGGAGAGATAATATTCATAGTAGATTGAATGCAAATGTTTTTGTTGAGAAGATTAACGAGTGAGAGTTATTTCAGTAGCACATTTGGCAGATAATAGTTTATAATCATAGAATTGAACAGTAAGTGTATTACATTATCTAATAAATTGTAATAACGAAAAATCAAAAAGGTCAGGATAAAACATGAAATTCGTTACAGTAAATATTTTGGGGACGGTAGATCGCGATACGGGCCGTGAGATTATTGTCGGTGCGGCGCATCGT
>NZ_CP168032.1:1032500-1130000 GCF_056716055.1 Wohlfahrtiimonas sp. XWW7
AGGCATAGGGAAACCGAGTCTTAATAGGGCGAATTAGTCGCAGGGTGTAGACCCGAAACCAGGCGATCTATCCATGGCCAGGCTGAAAGTTAGGTAACACTGACCGGAGGGCCGAACCCACATCTGTTGCAATAGATGGGGATGAGCTGTGGATCGGAGTGAAAGGCTAATCAAGCTTGGAGATAGCTGGTTCTCCCCGAAAGCTATTTAGGTAGCGCCTCATGTATCACTTCTGGGGGTAGAGCACTGTTTCGGCTAGGGGGTCATCCCGACTTACCAACCCGATGCAAACTCCGAATACCAGAAAGTGCAATCATGGGAGACACACAGCGGGTGCTAACGTCCGTTGTGAAGAGGGAAACAACCCAGACCGCCAGCTAAGGTCCCTAAATTATCGCTCAGTGGTAAACGATGTGGGAAGGCATAGACAGCTAGGATGTTGGCTTAGAAGCAGCCATCATTTAAAGAAAGCGTAATAGCTCACTAGTCGAGTCGGCCTGCGCGGAAGATTCAACGGGGCTTAAGCGATATACCGAAGCTGCGGATTTAATATTTAGATATTAAGTGGTAGGGGAGCGTTCTGTACGCCGGAGAAGGAATACTCGTGAGAGATTCTGGAGGTATCAGAAGTGCGAATGCTGACATGAGTAACGTTAATGGGAGTGAAAGACTCCCACACCGAAAGACCAAGGTTTCCTGTTCAACGTTAATCGGAGCAGGGTGAGTCGGCCCCTAAGGCGAGGCAGAGATGCGTAGTCGATGGGAATCAGGTTAATATTCCTGAACTTCTATATAATGCGATGGAGGGACGGAGAAAGCTAAACTAGCTGGGTGACGGTTATCCCAGTTTAAGCAAGTAGGTAGAGATCTTAGGCAAATCCGGGATCTTAATACCGAGATGTGATGACGGTGAGTCTACGGACTCCGAAGTAGTTGATGCTATGCTTCCAAGAAAAACTTCTAAGCTTCAGTTATATAGAAACCGTACCCCAAACCAACACTGGTGGTCGGGATGAGAATTCTAAGGTGCTTGAGAGAACTCGGGTGAAGGAACTCGGCAAAATTGTACCGTAACTTCGGGAGAAGGTACGCCCTTTTAGGTGAATGCTTTACGCAGTAAGCTTGAGAGGGCCGCAGTGAAAAGGTGGCTGCAACTGTTTATCAAAAACACAGGACTCTGCAAACACGAAAGTGGAAGTATAGGGTCTGACGCCTGCCCGGTGCTGGAAGGTTAATTGATGGGGTTAGCGGTAACGCGAAGCTCTTGATCGAAGCCCCAGTAAACGGCGGCCGTAACTATAACGGTCCTAAGGTAGCGAAATTCCTTGTCGGGTAAGTTCCGACCTGCACGAATGGCGTAATGATGGCCACACTGTCTCCACCCGAGACTCAGTGAAATTGAAATCACCGTGAAGATGCGGTGTACCCGCGGCAAGACGGAAAGACCCCGTGAACCTTTACTATAGCTTTGCAGTGGATTTTGAATCTTTTTGTGTAGGATAGGTGGGAGGCTTTGAAACTCAGACGCCAGTTTGAGTGGAGCCATCCTTGAAATACCACCCTGAAATATTTGAAATTCTAACCTAGGTCCATTATCTGGATCGGGGACATTGCATGGTGGGTAGTTTGACTGGGGCGGTCTCCTCCGAAAGAGTAACGGAGGAGTGCGAAGGTACCCTCAGCGCGGTCGGAAATCGCGCTTTTGAGTGCAAAAGCATAAGGGTGCTTGACTGCGAGACAGACAAGTCGAGCAGGTACGAAAGTAGGTTTTAGTGATCCGGTGGTTCTGTATGGAAAGGCCATCGCTCAACGGATAAAAGGTACTCCGGGGATAACAGGCTGATTCCGCCCAAGAGTCCATATCGACGGCGGAGTTTGGCACCTCGATGTCGACTCATCACATCCTGGGGCTGTAGTCGGTCCCAAGGGTATGGCTGTTCGCCATTTAAAGTGGTACGCGAGTTGGGTTCAGAACGTCGTGAGACAGTTCGGTCCCTATCTGCCGTGGGCGTTGGAAATTTGAAGGGAGCTTCTTCTAGTACGAGAGGACCGAAGTGGACGTATCTCTGGTGTTCCGGTTGTCATGCCAATGGCATTGCCGGGTAGCTAAATACGGACGGGATAACCGCTGAAAGCATCTAAGCGGGAAGCCCACCCTAAGATTAGATTTCCCTAGAGGTTTAACCTCTCTAAAGGTCCGTCGGAGACTACGACGTTGATAGGTTGGGTGTGTAAGTGCAGTAATGCATTGAGCTAACCAATACTAATGACCCGTGAGGCTTGACCATATAATAGGTCTCAGAATTGTAACACAATAATGTCGATATACGACGCAAGCGAAAGCTAACCAACTAAACCAAAGAATGCTGTTGCGGTGTTGATAATAACATCCAACCACCAGTTTTCCTGGAGACAATAGCGCTATGGTACCACCTGAATCCATTCCGAACTCAGAAGTGAAACGTAGCTGCGCCGATGATAGTGTGGGGCCTCCCCATGTGAAAGTAGGTCATCTCCAGGGTCTAACATGAATAGCCCACTCATTGAGTGGGCTTTTTCTTTGTGTAAAAGAAAGAAAATAGCAAAGATAATTAAAAGTGTTGATTGAGATATAAGATCATAAGAATAATATATTTTATATAACTGTAAATATATGTAAAAATAAATCTTGTTTAATACTTAGGGTTTTCGATTATGCGATTATTTATATTGTATTTACTCAATTTTTGTTTGTTATGTGTGCCTACTTTTTCAGATTCATTACAGCATGGTAAATATTACCATCAAGATATGGAAATAGAGCTTTCACAATATTTTGTAAGTGAGAAACTCGATGGTTTTCGTGGTTATTGGGATGGGAAAGTATTAAAAAGCAAAACGGGTTACGCTTATAATCCTCCTGAATGGTTCATTCAAAATTTGGGTGATCAACCCTTAGATGGTGAATTATGGTTGGGGCGAGATCAATTTTCAGAAATTATTCCAATATTAAATAGTACAGAGAATCAGGATGATTGGCACAAAGTTAGTTATATGATTTTTGATATGCCCAATATTAATAAGCCTTTTAAAGAGCGTGTTGAATATATGGAGAATCACATTAATGCGCTCAATCTTAAACATGTAAAAATGATTCCTCAGCAAAGAGTTCAGAATAAAGAGGCTCTTAATAAATTGTTAGAGAATGTTGTAGCATTAAGGGGAGAAGGTTTAATGCTACATCATGAGGATGCATATTATGGCTCTGGCCGAGTAAATCATTTACTGAAAGTCAAAAAGCATGATGAAGGCAAAGGTATCATTATTGGCTATAAACCTGGCAAAGGTAAGTACACAGGAATGGTTGGCGCATTGGTTGTTGAACTGGAAGATGGCATGATTATTAATGTCGGCTCAGGATTAACAGATGAAATGCGAGCTAACCCACCAAAAGTAGGTGAAACAATTGCATTTATTCATAATGGTTTAACAAATCATGGTAAACCACGTTTTGCTCGATTTAAGCGCATGAGAAACCCAGCGATAGAGTGATTACAAAAACTCACCATCCACATAAACTAAGCGTTCATTTTCATAGATGAATCGGCTGAGTTCATGAATTTTATCAGCTTTACCATTTTGAGTGCTATCTTTGTATCTTGCGATGAATTCTACGAAATACTCATGATTTTTTGGATTTTGATCAACTTTATTGATTTTTAATCCTAACCATTTAATTGCATCCATATCCCCAAAATCATCGGGGCAGGTTGTACTGTGCCAAGTGAATTTTAGATAATCAATATTTTTTAATACATAAGCACTATATCGACTTCGCATTAATATTTCCTGATTTTCAGGATATTTTTCTTTTAAGTGATAAGGTTCACAACACATGTGATACTGTGTTTTAGGATTACAAGGGCAAGATATAGATGTCATAATTAAGCTTTGTGTTGATTCAACCAATGGATTAATGATTGATAGATGTTAATGGCAATGGCATTGTTAAAATCACGATCAAAATCATGATATTGATTTTGTACGGGATGGAACTCATTGTCAGGAATAGTATTGGATAAATGTACAGAAGATTCATATGGTACATCTTTATCTGTATTGCTTGCAGTTAGAAATGTCCTAGGTAATTTGGATATTTCTTGATCTGTCAAACTGTAATATTCCCATAAAGATCGATCGGGTAATATTTTAGATAGCCATTCACCTGTTTGTCGGTAATTAATATAGAGTGGATAACGTGATTTGACGGATGCTGTTGTAAGAATTCCTTGATCAATTAGATCATATAGTTCCATGTAGTTATGCTTTGGAAACTGTAAGTAATAATCGCTTGGTTTCATAAATGCATCGGCTAGCATTGAATAATAACCATAAAATGCAATGATACCTTGTTGTTGTGGTGATGGATTTTTAGCAGAGAGTAATAATGCTAAATAAGCTCCCGCAGATCGTCCAAACAGATAATATTCTGATGATTTTAGTTTAAGAATGTCATGATAATGTGTTTGAAACCATATTAATGCATTGGCTAAACATTGATGAATCTCAGAGAGTTCGGCTTCTGGTGCTAATGGATAATCCAATAGTAATAAATTGTATCCTGCATCATTGAGCATGTTGATATAAATCTCAGGTAGATCGTAACGTTCACCTAAAATAAAACCGCCACCATGGATATAAAGCAATGTAGGCTTGTTACTTGAATATTTACTAGGCCGATATTCTGCTTTGAGTTCAATTTCTTTGAAGATGTCATAAGTATAAATTGTGTTCACGTGATACGATCCGAAAATATTTGAACCTTTATGATAATTAAGATGATCCTAATTATAAAGTTTGGACACAATTATTTGTGAATTATGGTGATCGTGTTATAAATATAATATATAAGCCTAATAAACATAATTAATCCAATCTGCATTAATATTCTAAAAATCTATCAAAGACACGGAGGTTTTATGCCTAGTTTTATTGCTGAATTTATTGGAACTGCCATTATGATTCTCTTCGGTGGCGGTGTTGTCGCGAATGTTGTATTGAATAAATCGAAAGCTGCGGGCGGAGGATGGATTGTCGTCATTATGGGCTGGGGATTCGCTGTCATGTTGGCAGTTTTTGCAGTTGGAAAATATAGTGGTGGGCATTTAAATCCAGCTGTAACGGTTGGATTAGCAATTGCCAATAAATTTCCATGGATGTATGTGCTAGGTTATATCATCGCTCAAATGTTGGGTGCAATGCTTGGTGCTTTCCTTGTTTGGACGCATTTTAAACCACATTTTGCAGTGACAGAAAATGCCATTGCTAAGCGAGATATATTCTGTACAACACCAGCAATAGAAGATTATCCCTCTAATTTAGTTTCAGAAATCTTAGGTACAGCAGTGCTTATTTTTGCAATTTTATTCATTGGAATTAATGAATTTACAGGAGGTTTGCAGCCTGTTGTTGTCGGTTTCTTAATTATGGCCATTGGTTTAAGCTTAGGTGGTACAACAGGTTATGCAATTAATCCTGCGCGTGATTTAGGTCCTAGAATCATGCATGCTTTAATGCCAATCGCAGGCAAAACTGATTCCAATTGGCGTTATGCATTTGTGCCTATTTTAGGGCCGATGGTTGGAACGATTATTGGTACTGCACTTTACGGGCTTTTTTATCGTTCAGGTGCAGGTAATACAATGAGTATTTTTGGTAGCATTGTCTGGTTAAGCATTGGTGGTGTATTGTGCTTTTATTTGTTGCGTTATGGTCGTCGTAAACAGGCAGAAAAACGTGCATTAGAAGTAGGTTCAGAGAATCATTAAATGAATAATTACGGAAAGATTTAAGGAGTTTGTATGCAAAAATTTGTGATGGCTATTGATCAAGGCACAACGAGCACTCGAGCAATTATTTTTGATAAAGCAGGGAATATCAAAGGTGTTGCGCAGAGAGAATTTCGCCAAATTTTCCCGCATCCAGGTTGGGTTGAACATGATCCAACTGAAATTTGGTCGTCGGTATTATCTGTTGTGACAGAAGTACTGACAGAGAATAATTTAAGCCCAGAACAGATCGCAACGATTGGCATCACTAATCAACGTGAAACAACTGTTGTTTGGGATAAAGAGACAGGTTTACCTATTTATAATGCTTTAGTTTGGCAATCTCGACAAACGGATAAAATTTGTAATGAGCTCAAGAAAGCAGGGCATGAGCAGTTGTTTAAAGATAAAACAGGATTATTGTTAGATCCATATTTCTCGGGCACTAAAGTTGCTTGGATTTTGGATCATGTGGAAGGTGCAAGAAGTCGTGCTGAAAAAGGTGAACTACTATTCGGCACGATCGATACTTGGTTAATTTGGAAATTAACAGGTGGAGAGGCACATGTGACAGATTACTCTAATGCCAGTAGGACATTAATGTATAACATTTATGATCTAAAATGGGATGAAGAATTGTTGAGCATTTTAGGTGTGCCTGCTGCAATGTTACCGAAAGTTTGTTCTTCTTCTGAGGTTTATGGTACAACCATGGCTCAAAACTTTTTAGGACGAGAAGTCACAATTTCAGGTGCCGCTGGCGACCAACAAGCTGCGCTGTTTGGTCAAGCATGCTTTAAAGAAGGCATGGCAAAAAATACTTATGGTACAGGTTGTTTCATGCTGATGAACACGGGAGCAAAGCAAGTTAAATCCCAAAGTGGTTTGCTGACAACATTAGCATGGGGCATTAATGGCAAAGTGGAATATGCACTCGAAGGCTCTATCTTTGTGGCAGGCTCTGCTATTCAGTGGTTGCGTGATGGTCTGCGTATGTTTCAGCATGCTAAGTTATCAGAGGATTATGCGAGCCGCGTAGCTTCTGCTGAAGGTGTTTATGTTGTACCAGCTTTTGTTGGTTTAGGCACGCCTTACTGGGATTCTGAAGCACGTGGTGCGATTTTTGGTTTAACTCGAGGCACACAAAAAGAGCATTTTGTGCGAGCGACTTTAGAAGCCATTGCTTATCAGTCACGTGATGTATTACAAGCAATGGAGAAAGATTCGGGATTGAATTTGACTGCATTGCGTGTGGATGGTGGTGCTGCAATGAATAATTTCTTAATGCAGTTCCAGTCAGATATTTTGGGTGTGGAAGTGGATCGACCACAAATCAATGAGACAACTGCTTTGGGTGCCGCTTATTTAGCAGGTTTAGCGACAGGTTATTGGGAATCACAAGAAGAAATTCAACAAAATTGGTCATTAGATCAAAAGTATACGCCAAAAATGGCAGAAGATGAGCGTGCGAAGTTATATCATGGTTGGGAATGTGCAATTAAAGCAACACAGGCATTCAAACCAAATATATAATGGACACTGTTGTTATTTTTAGATGAAGGAGCAATTCATGACATTTTCAGGAATGAAGCGTCAAGATACCATTCAAAAACTTCAAAGCGATACTTATGATGTCTTGGTCATTGGTGGCGGAATAACGGGCGCTGGAATTGCTCTGGATGCCTCAAAAAGAGGCATGAAGGTTGCATTGATTGAAATGCAAGATTTTGCTGCAGGTACAAGTAGCCGTTCCACAAAATTAATTCATGGTGGATTGCGTTATTTGAAGCAGTTACAGGTGGGCGTTGTCATGCATTCAGGGCGTGAACGCGCTGTTGTTTATGAAAATGGTCCGCATGTGACAACGCCAGAATGGATGTTATTACCAATGCATCGTGGTGGTACATTTGGACCATTCTCAACATCCATTGGTTTGAAGGTTTATGATCTTTTGGCAGGTGTCAAAAAAGATGAGCAAAAAAGCATGCTTAATCGTGAACAAACGATTCAAAAAGCACCATTGGTTCGCCAAGAAGGTTTAGTAGGAGCTGGGTATTATGTGGAATATCGCACCGATGATGCACGTTTAACCATCGAAGTGATGAAAAAGGCTGTAGAATTTGGTGCAACTGTATTGAATTATGCAAAAGGTGATAGCTTTATCTACGATGATAAAAACCAAATCATCGGTATGGATGTTAAGGATCTGCCGACTGGTTCTGAATTTCAGATCAAGGCTAAGAAGGTTGTCAATGCAACGGGTCCTTGGGTGGATGAAAATCGTAAAAAAGATAAAGCAACACCTAACAATAAACATCTTCGTTTAACAAAAGGGATTCACTTAGTTGTGGATCAAACTCACTTTCCATTGAAGCAAGCTGTTTACTTTGATACAGAAAAAGATAAGCGCATGATTTTCGCTGTGCCACGCAATGGTAAAACATATATTGGCACAACAGATACCGTCTATGAGGAAGGTAAAGAAAATCCAGTTGCAACTAAAGCTGATCGTGATTACATCATTGCTGCTGTGAATTATATGTTCCCAACCGTTCAGTTGACAGCTGATAAAATTGAATCATCTTGGGCAGGAATTCGTCCACTGATTTGGGAAGAAGGTAAAAGTCCATCTGAGATTTCTCGTAAAGATGAAATATGGGAATCAGAAACAGGCTTATTGACGATTGCGGGCGGAAAGTTAACAGGTTATCGCCACATGGCAGAAGAAATTGTGGATAAGTTGGCGAGCATTTTTCAGCGAGACTTCAGTTTACAATTTAAACCATGTATGACAAAAACACAGCCCGTTTCAGGCGGCGATGTTGGCGGTTCTGATAAATTTTATGCATTCATTCAATCACAAGCGAAAGTTGGTGAATCTATTGGTTTGTCGCAGTCAGAAGCAGCTTTTTTAGCACAGTTTTACGGTACAAATGCTCAAGTCATGTTTGATGAGTTTAAAGCAAACCCTGTGGATGATACAGAGGCTTTGAGTCGATTAACGCAATTGCGATTATGGTATGCTTTAAATTATGAATGTGTGATGACGCCATGTGACTTTTTGATTCGTCGTACAGGTCATTTATTCTTTAATATCGCAGAAGCGATGAGAGAAAAAACTGGCGTTATTGATTATATGGCAAAATATTTTGATTGGGATTCTGAAACAATCGGCCGTATGACAGCTGATGTAGAGCAAACCTTTAAGTTTGCGACAGATTTTCCTGATGAAAAACAGTAATAAGGCTTGAAATATCCCCCAATTTAAGTAGAATAGTGCGATCGTTTACCAGCGACCCCTAACGGTGGTTGTCTTTTAGAAAAGCTTTGAGGTGAACGGGATGAGAGCTACGGCTCTTTCATCTTGGGGCAACAATAAGATAGCTTTTAGTTAGAGATTATTTATTTTTTGGAGTTTTCAATGAAAACATTTAGTGCAAAACCTGCTGACGTTGTTCGCGAATGGTATGTGATTGATGCAGAAGGCAAAACACTTGGTCGTTTAGCAACTGAAGTTGCAAAACGTTTACGTGGCAAACATAAAGCAGAATATACACCGCATGTTGATACAGGCGATTATATTATTGTTGTGAATGCTGAAAAAGTACGTGTAACTGGTAATAAATTGAAGCAAAAAGTTTATTACAAGCATACAGGCTATGTTGGTCACTTAAGACAAACTTCTTTAGAGAAAATGTTAGAAAGCAATCCTGAGCGTGTTTTAGAATTCGCTGTTAAAGGTATGTTGCCTAAGAACGTTTTAGGTAGAGATATGTTCCGTAAACTAAAGATCGTTGTAGGTCCTGAACATACTCATGCTGCACAGCAACCTAAAGTTTTAGACTTTTAATTTAAGGAAGATAAATCATGGCAGTGAACCAAAATTATGGTACAGGTCGTAGAAAGACCTCAGCAGCTCGCGTTTTCTTGCGTAAAGGTACAGGAAGCATCGTTATCAATGGTAAACCATTAGACGAATACTTCGGCCGTAAAACAGCATGTATGGTTGTTCGTCAGCCATTAGAGTTGTTGGAAGCAACAGAGCAATTCGATGTATATGTAACTGTTTCTGGCGGTGGTCAATCTGGCCAAGCTGGTGCAATTCGTCACGGTTTAACTCGTGCATTGATCGAATATGATGAAGTTAATCGCTCACCATTGCGTAAAGCTGGTTATGTAACTCGTGATGCTCGTGAAGTTGAACGTAAGAAAGTTGGCTTACGCAAAGCTCGTCGTGCAACACAGTTCTCAAAACGTTAATCGTTTTACAGTTCTACAACACTACAAGCCTTTCTGCTACAGAAAGGCTTTCTTTTTATAGATTTAGTATTCAGTGTGAATAAGAAAATATATACCTCAAAAGATCATGCTTTAACATCTAGGCAGATCTCAAAAAATGCATTGCAAGTGATCAATACATTGACGGATGCAGGTTATGAAGCCTACATCGTTGGTGGTGCTGTGCGTGATTTATTATTGAATAAATCCCCAAAAGATTTTGATATTGCGACGAATGCACATCCAGAACAAATTAAGCGACTTTTTAGAAATTGTCGTTTAGTTGGTAGACGATTTCGTTTAGCTCATATTCTCTTTGGTCGTGATGTGATTGAAGTTGCGACCTTTAGAGCAGAATCCAATAATGATCATCCTACGCAAGATCGTAAAGTGGATGATGATGGATTTTTGGTGCGCGATAATGTTTATGGCTCTGTGGAAGATGATGCTTTGCGTCGTGATTTTACATTAAATGCTCTTTATTATGATCCGATTCAGAATATCATTGTGGATTACACAAATGGTTTTGAAGATCTGAAATCAGGCCAGTTAAAACTGATTGGTGAACCTGATCGACGTTTTCGTGAAGATCCAGTGCGCATGTTGCGTGCTGTTCGATTTGAAGTCAAGCTAGGTTTTGCATTGCCACAAGATTTAGTGAATGCAATTCACGAAATGAGTCATCTATTGCAAACTGTATCACCTGCGAGAATGTTCGATGAAGTGATCAAATTATTGCTGAATGGGCAGGGCAATGCTATTTATCATCAATTGCGTCATTACCGTTTATTTGGACAGATTTTTCCGCAAACGGAACGTGCATTAATTGAATTGGGTGATCCGAAAGAGCATTTGTTGATTTCTGCATTGAATAATTCAGATAATCGCATCAATGATGGTTTGGGTGCATCTTCGTACTTTCTTTATGCTGCATTATTGTGGGAGCCATTCTTGGATGAATATCATGTGCTTGTATCAGATCGATTCTCTCCACATGATGCTAGTACCATTGCGGCCGATAAAATCTTGCGTAGACAGCAAGATTACACGATGATTCCAAAGCGTATTTCTTCGCAAATTTCAGATTTATGGAAATATCAATTCCGTTTAACGAGCGTGAAGGCAAGAAAGCAAAAAGGCGGTATTGGTAAAATTATGCATCATCCAAGATTTAAAGCTGCGTATGACTTTTTATTATTGCGTAAAGATGCTTATGAGTCAGAGGAAATTGTGGATTCAGCTGATTTTTGGAAGAAAGCTTGGGAAAAGAATAATCATTCTCAGCAATAATATTTTGAGTGAAAGTGATTAAGATTTACCCCGATGAATGATTTTGACATCATATTGCGTTGGGGTAAATTCTTGAATAAATAGCTGGATGGCTTCATCCATGATGACATCGCCGCACATAAAGATATCAATGGCTGCAAAACCTGTTTCTGGCCAAGTATGAATGCTCATATGAGATTCAGCGAGAAGTAAAACGCCCGTGACACCTTGATCTACTCCAAAATGATGAAAATGCGATTGTATGACCGTTGCATTTAATTGTTTTGCAACGTCTAACATAATTTTTTCAATTGTTTGTGGTTTGGTGAGTAGATCTGCAACGCCATAAATATCTAAGATCACGTGCTGGCCATAAGCATGGTATTCAGTTGCCATTTATTTGTGCCATCCGCCAGATGATGAGCCATAAGAACTATATCCCCCAGAAGAGTAACTGCGATTACTATCCAAAGATGTATAGTTAACAATAGTTGCAATAGTGATGACGATCACGGCATACCAAGTATAAAAAGTCTTCATTGTTACGTTCCTTAATCGTTATTAGCAACAGAATGTAATAACACGCCCACAATAATGGCGGAGATAATAAATTGCTGTGCATCCATTAAAAATACAGGAATATTAATCACTAAGAAGATAATAAAAAATAGCGTTGCTGTATTTTTTGTCGGTTGATGTTTAATAGTATTTGCAACGAGAGAAGAAGGGGCGCTCGTTGAAACATTTTTAATGCCACCAGAATCTTTAAACCATTCATTCAAACGCTTATTGGAAATGCTTGTTGCTCGGCTCCAGCTCATTTCATTTGCGGTGACTTCCATGGATAATTTTTGATCTTCGCGACCATAATCCACATAATAAGTCATATCACCAGGGCTGACTTGATAATAGAATGAACCGATGGCAAATCTTACACGGCCGCCATAATTATATAAGCGAGGCAACTGTTGTCCTGTGCGGTGAATTGGGCGCATATCATGCCCAATTTTCGGCCATATATTTTGTGTTGTCGCAACAGCCCAATCATTGGGGCCACTTTGTACTAGCCACATAAATTGATCAGGGAAAGAGAACAGTAAATATTCATGCCATTGTTCATGCGTAAATTGGACAAAATCTTTTTTCAATTTGTTTTGAATGGCTAATTGAGTTTGATCACCATCTAACTCTGATTGGCACATCATACCGATTACAGTCCATTCTTTATTATCAATTTTAGCTTTTTGTCCGATCTCTAAAGCCATGGCTTGCTTTTGAATGGAACGAATATTATGAGCTTTGAGCAATTGAGCAACATTATCATTGATGGCGATTTCAGAGCCGCAATAACGGCAGTTAACATTTTCCGTAACGCCTGTGATCCATTGAATATTGCCGCCACAATTTGGGCATTTACTCTCTTGTGTTGCGCCTTTTAATTCCCCTGAAGTTTCTTGGATTTCTCGTTCTGTACGGAGATTTTGCCAAGCAAGTCGATGAAAATCTACAGCAAAGCCTGTAAATATCTCTATCTCTTTAGTGTTTGAATAATCAACAGTGATGAATCGTTCTTCTGAACGAGCATCCACAACACGAATGGCTTCATTTTTTTTAGGAATGAATGGCAGTTCCCCTTGTACAGCATTTTGCAATAAAACTGCTTCGCGAATATCACATGCATAGTAAGAATGAGATGTTGGCAATAACTTAATCTCTTTTCCTACAGTGATATCGTGAAAAGCGGGTAATGGTAAAGGTTTAGTATTGTCGTGCTCTAATTTTTCTAAACAGACATAATTGCCATTACTGTCAGATAGCCAACCATTTTTCCCAGAAGCAAATTGAATATACCATTCATTCCAAGTACCACCAATTTTCTTTTGGTCATCTTTATCGTGATATTGCACTTGCAATCGTCCGATCACTTGGAACGCTTCATTTTTGATGGTGCCAGATGAGCCAATTTGTATGGCACTGAAATCCTCTAAAATTGCAGAATGTTCACCAGATAATGCCAAGCTGTTATTGTTGAATAGTAGATTCGATTGACATTTAGGGCAGGCAACCATCAATGTTGTCTGTGACTGAATGTCAATCTTAGCACCACAACTTGGGCACGCTGCTGAGAAAAATGTCGCCATAATTTATTATTATCCTATGAGTTGACGCAGAACTTCGGCTTTAGCTTTGTCGTAATCTTCAGAAGTGATTAATCCTTTTTGCAATAAATCATTCAGCTGTGAAAGTTTTGCAGTTGGATCATTATTGTCAGCAGGTGCAGCTTGTTGTTGTGGTTGGCTAGCTGCGGCAGACTTTTGCTGCATTGCGTCAGCCATCATTTGCCCCATGGTTAAGCCTGCGCCCATGCTCATTCCAACGCCCGCAGCACCGCCTTCATTTTGTGCTGCTAATGGAATGCTATTGGCCATTTGATATTGTGTATAGGCAGATAAATCGCCAATGATGCCCATAGAAATACGGTCATCTAGAGTTTTTTGTAAGGCAGGTGGCAATGTAATGCTTTCGATTAAGAAGCTTTCTAGTTGCAAGCCCAATCCTTCAAATGCTGTTTGCAAAGATTGTTGAACCAGTTTAGATAGTTCTGTTAAATTTGCCGCCATATCAATGAAGGGAATATTTTTATTGCCCAAAATTGTAGACAAAGTTGTGATGCATAAGTTGCGCAATTGATCATCCAATTGAGACTTGTAGAACTCTTCTGTAATGCCTGCAACTTCTGTGAAGAATTTACGAGAATCATTCACGCGATAACTATAGTTACCAAAACCACGCACAGAGATTAAACCAAATTCGTTATCACGAATTGTGATTGGTTGAGCGGTTCCCCAGCCAGATGCTAATTGCTGACGAGTATTAAAGAAATAAACATCCGATTTGAATGGTGATTCAAAAAGCTTATCCCAATTTTTTAAGTTCGTTAATACAGGCAAGTTATTGGTGGTTAGCTTGTATGATCCTGCTGTAAATTCATCGGCTAATTTGCCCTCATTCACAAATAACGCCACTTGTGATTCGCGCACAATTAATGCTGCGCCATTTTGGATTTCTTCATCCGCAATCGGGAAACGCCACATCAATAGCTCAGGATTAGGATCTGGCCATTGAATAACATCTATAAATTGCTTTTTAATAAAACGACCTAAGCCCATTTTATATTCTCCTTAAAGGGTGAAAATAATATTTGATTAGCTTAATGCTGCACCATTGATTAAACCGATCGCAATGGAAAATGCTGCAAATAAACAGCCCACGGCAATATTGTTGTTAGCCAATTCAATGCTCGCTTTTTTGATTACGTGCGTTGCAACATAGTAAACCAACAACTGAATGACAGTGGCCAATAGTGACCAAATTAAAAAGCTTAATAGAGAAAGTGTTGTGCTCATGCTTGATGTGATTGTGATACAAAAACCGATCAAAGCACCACCAAAGGAAATGGCACATGCAACATTACCTTCTTTGATGAGCTGTAGCTCTTTTAAAGGTGTGATTTTGAGATAGGTGATTGCAAAACAAGCTGTCATTACGATAGCAAGAGCGATGTATTGTAAGTATAAAATGTATTGCGAGACTAATTCGTTCATTGGGTCGCCTTCATGGATTGGTATAATAGTGACGGAATTCTACTATATTTTATGACTTTATCCCACTTGAAAACGGGGATCATGTTAATATCGTCCACTTTAAATGATCATAACTATACTGTTCTAACAATGTTTAATCGTACACTCATTATCTCTGTCTTTGTGGTGGCAAGTTGTGGACTTGCTTATGAACTCATCATTGCTGCGTTGGCCAGTTATTTATTGGGCGATTCTATTTTGCAATTTTCCACCATTATCGGTGGTTATCTATTTGCGATGGGCATTGGCGCACATTTAACGCGCTATATCAAAGATGAAGATGCATTAACACGATTCATTGATATTGAATTGCTTGTGGGTTTGATCGGCGGAATTTGTGCATTATTGCTGTTTATTCTATTTGGATTATCTTCTGCGCCCTTTCGTGTGATCGTTTATTCATTGGTTTTTATCATCGGTATAATTGTGGGGATGGAAATTCCCCTTGTCATGCGCGTAATGAACCAATATAAAACAGATTTTAAAGAACTCGTCAGTAAAGTATTAACCTTTGACTATATGGGCGCCTTGGCAGTTTCATTATTGTTTCCATTAGTATTAGCACCAAAATTGGGCATGGCGAGAAGTGCATTATTATTTGGTATTTTGAATACATTGGTGGCGATTTTTTCTTGCTATGTTTTCCGTGAGAAATTACCCACATACAAAAAGCTGATGATCAAAGGTAACATCGTATTAGTTGCATTGTTGACAGCATTTTTCTTTGCCAATGATTTAACAGAAAGAGCAGAGCAACATTACTTTGGTGATCCGATTGTGTATCAATACAATTCGCCTTATCAGCGCTTAGTATTGACTAAATATAAAGATGATACGCGTTTATTCATCAATGGGAATTTACAATTTTCTTCGATGGATGAAGCGCGTTATCATGAAGCTTTAGTTTTACCAGCGATGGAAAATGTACCCAAAGCTGAAAATGTTTTGATTTTGGGCGGTGGCGATGGTTTAGCAACGCGTGAAGTTTTGAAATATCCTGATGTGAAATCCATCACATTGGTGGATTTAGATCCCAAAATGACGGAGCTATTTAAGACATCGGCTCAGTTAACGATTCTCAATGATAATGCGTTGAATAATGAAAAAGTCACGATTGTGAATGAAGATGCAGCAAAGTGGTTAGAGCGACAAACAGAGCAATACGATGTGATCATTATCGATCTACCTGATCCCTCTAACTTCTCATTAGGTAAACTCTATTCTGTGCCAATGTATCGCTTAGTGAAGCAGCATTTAACGCCGAATGGCGTGATGGTAGTGCAATCCACTTCGCCATATTTCGCGCCACATGCTTTTGGTAGCATCAATAAAACGTTGCAAGCAGCGAACTTACAAACATTGCCTTATCATGCTTATGTACCTTCGTTTGGTGAATGGGGCTATATTTTAGCCAATCGTGATGGCAATTTTATGATTCCTGAAAGCTATCAAGTGAATACGCGCTATTTGGATAAAGAAACTACAGCGCAAATGTTTAAATTTCCGCTCGATATGCCAGTGAGAACAGATTTAGAAGCGAACCATTTGAATACGCAAATCTTAGTGAAATACTTTGAGCAAGATTGGCGAAAGGCAACACCTTAATATGCGCTGGAATCGTCGACAATTCATCGTTAATGGCATTGGTTTAACGGCAACGATTGGCTTAGGTAGCTATACTTATTTTTCACGAACACCAGCAAAACCTACGATCAATGTGAATTTTGCAGGGATGGAATTAGGGCATGCGATCCGTGAGCATGCTTTTTCAAAAGATGAGCCAAATATCGTGCCTATTGAGATGGATACACTAATTGTGGGCAGCGGTGTTGCAGCGATTTCAGCAGCTTGGCAATTGAAAAAACAAGGGCATGATCGATTCTTATTGTTGAATGGCCCAGAACGCAGCGGCAATAGCCGAAGCGGTCATTATGAATCCTTAAATTATCCGACGGGCGCACATTATTTAGCTGAGCCCACAAAAGAATCCACACACATTCATGAAATGCTCACGGATTTAGGCTTATTGAAATATGGACGATATGATGAAATGGCCGTCGTTCATGCACCGAGTGAGCGTTTATTCAGAAATAACAAATGGCAAGCTGAGTTATTGCCTGAGTTGGATAAAGATGGTGAACGCTTTTTTAAGCATATTCAAGTATTGCAGAATAGTTACGGTAAAGATGGCAAGCGCGCTTTTGTGATTCCGATTGCACTATCATCGCAAGATGAAGCATTCACGCAATTGGATAAAATCACATTTTCAATATGGTTAAAAGATCAGGGCTATCAATCAGAATCTTTATTGTGGTATTTGAACTACTGCTGCTTGGATGATTATGGGCAAGGCATTGATGCGGTTTCCGCTTGGGCAGGGATTCAATATTTTGCAGCAAGAACACATGAAACAGATAGCAATCAGTTATTAACGTGGGATGGTGGATTAGGCATGTTGGTTGAGAAATTGCGTGATTGGATAGGCTTTGAAAAGCTTGCTAATTTCCCTCAGCAATTGGCAGACAATTATCGCTATGAAATGGATGGCAGTGCACTTGCCATTGATGAGCAAGATGATCATGTGATTGTGGATGTATTACTGAATCAGAAAAAATATCGTATTAAAGCCAAAAATGTAATCTGTGCCGCACCGATTTATATCACGCAATACATTGTGAAAAATTTCGAGCGTTATGGTTTTGATGCCAAGCGTGACCTACCGAATTATGCGCCGTGGTTGATTGGTAATTTTGTATTGAATGGCTTCCCGAAAGAAGATGTTTCCTATCCATTGGCTTGGGATAATGTGGTTTATCAAGGGCCAACTTTGGGTTATATCAATAGCACGCATCAGCAGATTTCTGTCATTCGACCCGAAAGAACAGTATTTACGAGTTATCGTGTGTTGGAAAATAAATCGCCCAATGAAATGCGTGATTGGTTGCAGTATCAAGTCACGCAAGATGAGTTGATGATGCTCGCAACTGAGGATTTAGAAAAACTCTATGGTCGTGAATTTGTGAATCGCATTGTGCATGCGGATTTAACAGTGCGCGGGCATGCAATGGCAAGCCCAACACCAGGCTTTTTACAGAATCAAGGATTGCTGAATTTACGCAATCATCGCTCACGATTGTTATTTGCTCACAGTGATTTATCAGGCTATTCGATCTTTGAAGAAGCAAGCTGGTGGGGCATTCAAGCGGCTAATGGGATAATAAAGGCGTAAGTTTTTCCCAAACCGCCTCCATCATTAATGGTTGTCCATCTTTATTAGGATGGATGCCATCACCTTGCATCAAATCATTATTACCGCCCACTTTTTCCACAATGGATGGTAAAACGGCGATTTGGTGTTTTTCACCCAATTCAGGATAAATCGCTAAAAATCGCTCTAAATAAGCATCACCATAATTGGGTGGCAATTGAATCCCAACTAATAAAACTTTGCTATCTGCGGCTTTTGCCAATTCGATCATTGCGGATAAATTTTCGGCGATTTGTTTCGGCGGCGTTGCACGCAAGCCATCATTGCCACCGAGTTCTATGATCGTAATTTCAGGTTTCACTTGCTCCAATAATCTTGGCAAACGGCGCAAGCCATTCGTTGTTGTATCGCCTGAAGTCGAGCGATTCACCATTTCATATTGATAACCTTCGGCCTTCAATTTCTCATCCAATAAATTCACCCAACCATCTTTGGGATTCATACCAAAACCAGCGCTGATGCTATCGCCCACAACTAAAATGGATTGTGCTTGCGCAAAGCCAATGGCGATGAATAAAACTAGAATGAGTTTGAGTTGTTTGATAAACATTTAGTCAACCTTTATGAATTACCTGAGATTTAAAATATGAGGGGTTATAGTATATGACATAAGCTTTAAGCAGTGTGATTACGAAAAATTTTATAAATATTTTAAGGTATAAAAATGATTACTAATATTTATTCAAAACGCCAAAAACGATTACGTGGTGAATATCCTGATGTTTATCAATATAAAGATTTTCCTATTGAATTTCGTAGGCAAGTGATGTTGATATTTACAGAAATTATTGGAACACAATCATTTTATTCTGGAAAGTGTGTAGGAACTTTCGCTTATACGAATGATATATATGAGAATATTCATAAAATATTATGTAGAGAATATGGGGTTTTATCATTAAATAATGCCATATTTACGTATGAGAAAATTTTTAATTATCTACAAATAACAAAAAATATAGAAGAATGTTTGGATATTATTGAACTTCTATCACAATCTTCTCTTCATCTTATTCAGGAGTATGGCTGGAATTATGGTAAAGAGTTTATTAATGATATTAATCAGGTGGTTCAAGAATTAAATTATCGTTTCAAAGAACATGGAATTGGCTATCAATTTGAACCTGAAGCAAATGAGATTATTCGTGTAGATTCTCAATTTATTCACTCAGAGGTTGTAAAACCTGTATTAAAATTTTTGGCAAATAATGACTTGTACCAAGGTGCAAATGATGAGTTTTTATCCGCTCATGAGCATTATCGCCACCAAAACTATAAAGAAAGTTTGAATGATTGTTTAAAATCATTCGAGAGTTTTTTGAAAGCGATTCATGAAAAACGAAATTGGGAATATAACAGAGATAAAGATACTGCTCAAAGGCTTGTACAAAGTTGTTTTGACCATGAATTAATACCTAAATATATGCAAACCCAATTTGATTCATTAGGAAATTTATTGAAAAGTGGATTGCCTACTACTAGAAATAGAGAGTCAGGACATGGACAAGGAACAGAAGTTAGGGAAGTTCCTGAACATTTGGCAAGTTATGCATTGCATTTAACAGCAACTAATTTATTATTTTTAGCTCAATGTGAAGAAAAATTATAAATGTAAATGTATTTAATTGCTAAATAATCAACCACAATACTTTAAATAATAGAACTTGCCTCAGCCATTTTGTGGGCATCAAAAAATGTTATGATTGATCCTTGAAATTTTAACTCATTTGGACAATACATGACGACTATAATTTTGGATGCCCAACATGTTGGAAAAGCTGTAGAAACAACAGAAAAATTAACAATTTTGCAGGATATTTCATTTCAATTAAACGAGGGCGATAGCCTTGCCATTATTGGTAGTTCAGGCTCTGGTAAATCCACGTTATTGGGATTATTGGCAGGTTTAGATGTGCCAACGGAAGGCGAGATTTTATTGGCAGGCAAGCCATTAAGCCAAATGAGTGAAGATGAACGTGCATCATTAAGAGCCGAGCATGTTGGCTTTGTATTTCAATCATTCCAATTATTAGAATCCTTAACTGCCGTTGAAAACGTCATGTTGCCTTTAGAATTGGAAGGCAAAAAGAACGCAAGAGAGCGCGCGATGGAATTATTGCAGCGCGTTGGCTTGGGCGAACGCACGCACCATTATCCTAAACAATTATCAGGCGGTGAACAGCAGCGCGTTGCGATTGCGCGCGCCTTTGCATCGGATCCTACAATTTTATTTGCCGATGAACCCACGGGCAACTTAGATACCAAAACAGGCGAATCCATCATTGAATTACTCTTTCAATTAAATTTTGAGATGAAAACAACATTGGTTTTAGTGACGCATGAAGCACGATTGGCAGAGCGCTGTCAGCATCGTATTCAGATCGAAGCAGGGCGATTAGTGTTGCAGGATTTCAATCATGAATAAGTTATCCACGATTCAGTTAGCGGGATTAGCTTTTAAACAATTGATCCGAGAAATTCGTGCAGGTGAACTTCGCATTTTGCTTGTGGCTTTGTTGATCACAGTGATGATCAGCACAGCAATTGGTTATTTCAGTGCGCGATTACATGGCTCAATGGAAGCACGCGCAGGTGAGTTTTTAGCCGCTGATTTAGTGTTGCGAAGTAATGAAGATGCAACCGATGCTCAGTTGAAATTAGCGAAAGATTTAGGATTAGATCATGCCAAAACTGTGAATTTTTCCACTGTGATTTTAAATGGTGATGATCTACAGTTAACAGCAGTTAAAGCAGCAGATAGCAATTACCCTTTGCGTGGGCAATTGAAAGTACAAGATGATCTAGAAACGCTGGAATATGCAGTGAATGAAGGGCCAAAGCAAGGCGAAGTTTGGGTTGAATCACGTTTATTATATGGTTTGAATCTGAAAGTGGGCGATACTATTGATATTGGTAAGTTGCCATTAAAGATCACTAAAATCATCACTTATGCATCAGATCGTGCAGGGAATTTTTATAGTTTGAATCCTTTTGCATTGATGAATCGAGCGGATTTAGATGCAACGGGCGCTATACAAAAAGGCAGCCGAGTCACTTATCGTAATTTATGGGCAGGTAATGCAGATGTGATTCCAAAGTTACAAGTGGAGCTTAAGAAAACGCTAGAGCCGAACCAGAAAATATTAACGATCGCAGATGGTAGCGAACAAGTGAGCGGTGCTTTGAGTCGTGCGCAGAATTATTTAAATCTCGCGAGCTTGGTGGGAATTTTATTGGCAAGTGTTGCGATTGCTCTTTCTGCCAATCAGTTTGCCAATAATCGTTATGATGCGAGTGCGTTATTGCGTTCATTGGGGATGCAACAAAAGCAAGTACTTTGGTTGTATGGCTTTGAATTACTGTATGTGAGTGCAATTGGTGCAATCATTGGTGCGTTATTAGGTTGGTTGGCGCAGTTGGGATTATTTGAATTATTGAAAGATATCATCAGCGCCGAATTACCATCAGGTGGAATTGCACCCGCATTGGCAGGGATTGCGACAGGTTTTACAGTACTGATTGGGTTTGCATTGCCACCATTGGCTGCTTTAGGCAGAACGCCGCCACTTCGCGTATTGCGTGAAGATCTATTACCAACACCGCTTAAAAATTTTGTGGTTTATGGTATTGCATTTGTTGCGCTATTTTTGATCATGTGGCAATTGAGTTTAAACATCAGTTTAACTCTAGCATTGTTAGGCGGTTCAATTGCGATGGTGGCTTTGCTCAGTTTTGTGCTCTATATTTCTGTTAGATTTTTACGAAAATTATTATCACGCCCATCCTTTGTATGGCGCATGGCTTTGGGGCAAACATTGCGTTATCCAGTGAAATCCATGGGGCAGATTGTGGCTTTTGGTATTATCTTGATGACAATGGCATTGGTGTTAATGCTGCGTGGCGAGTTGTTGCAAACATGGCGAGATCAATTGCCGCATGATGCACCGAATTATTTTGCCATGAATATCACAGAAGATGAGAAAGTTGACTTTCAAAATCGAGTGGCAGAATTATCGCCCAATATCTCGCCATTTTATCCAATGGTTGCAGGGCGATTGACAGAAGTGAATGGCGTTTCTGTGCGTGAAATGTCTTTAGAGAATGAGCGTGCAAAAAACTCTATTAATCGTGATCTTAATTTAACTTGGAGTGCAGATTTACCCAGTGAAAATAAGATCATTGATGGGCAATGGTGGCAAAAGGATGAAAATAATGTTGGGGTTTCTATAGAAGAAGATTTAGCCAAAGGTTTAAATGCTACGATTGGTGATGAAATGACATTTGTGATTGCAGGGGAAACTTATCGCACGAAGGTTGCCAGTATTCGTACAGTGAATTGGGATACTGTTCAGCCGAATTTCTTTGTGATTTTTGACCCAACATCGATTCAAGATGCACCTGTGACATATTTAACAAGTTTTTATTTGCCAGAGAATATGCAAAAAGAGTTGATCACATTGGCGCGAGAATTCCCAACAGTGACGCTATTGGATTTAATGGCTTTAGTGAACCAACTGAATGGCATTTTGCAGCAAGTAACATTAGCGGTGGAATACATTTTGGCCCTTGTTTTAATTGCAGGTTTGATCGTATTAATCGCAGGCTTACAAGCAACATTGAGTGATCGATTGCGCCAAGGGGCGATTTTACGAGTTTTGGGTGCACATCGAAAAATGTTATTCAAAAGCCAATTGATCGAGTTTGCATTAATGGGCGGATTGGCGGGCTTATTAGCCATGATCGGCGGTGAATTCATTAGCTTCTTACTGTATCGTTCTGTCTTGAATTTAGAATGGCAATGGCATCCTTGGTTGTTGTTATTACCCATCATTGGCGCAATGTTGATTGCGATCATGGGAATATTGGGTACGAAAAAAGTTGTCTCGGTGAGCCCGCTATTAGTACTGCGCGGATGATGTGGCATTGAGGGTTTATTTTTGTCAGTGTTACTCTATGACAATTGACTGCGGGAGGAATAATGTTAATTAAAATAATCCAAATGCTGAAGTGGCTCTTTTTGCTATTCATATTGATCTCTGTGATCACCACGATTATTACTCTAGTTTTCAATGATTTTAAGCCTAATGAAATGTATATGGGCAAAAAACGTCCGCCCATTGATCGAGATGTGAAAACTCATTTAGATGAAGTGATAGAGCCTTATTTAGCAGAACATCCAAACGGCACAGGCTTATATCTATTGGATGATAATTTGGAAGCTTATGCGGATAGAATATTGCTGGCTCGTAGTGCAGAGCGAACTTTGGATCTCCAATATTACATTTGGCATGATGATTTGACAGGCAATATGCTCGGCTATGAATTGCTGAAAGCGGCAGATCGCGGCGTATTCATTCGTATTTTGTTGGATGATATGAATACTGTGGAAAAAGATATTGTGCTATCGGGCTTAGCGCAACATCCTTATGTGGAAATTAGATTATTCAACCCGATTTATAGCCGTCGTAATTTTGTGACAAGAACGGTGGAAATGCTGTTTAGAGGCTTAAGTTTGAATCGCCGAATGCATAATAAATCCATGATTGCAGATAGTCAGCTTGCCATTATTGGTGGCCGAAACATTGGGAATGAATATTTTGATGCAGATCCTGAAACTAACTTTTTGGATGTGGATTTATTGTTGATGGGCAAAGCAGTAGAAGAGGCCGAAGTGATTTTTGAATCCTTTTGGGATAGCCAAGCATCCATTCCTGCAAAGCAAGTGAAGTTTGGGCATAAAAATGCGTTGGCACAATTACGAGAAACGCCGTTGACAATGAGCGATACCGAGCGACAGTTAATGGAGGATTACCAAAAAGCTTTAACCATTCATTTTACAATTGATGATGTCGTGACGAAAAAAAGCAAAATATTTTGGAGTGATAATGTTCATGTGCTATCTGATCCTCCCGAAAAAGTGTTTGGTGAGAATGAGGCGCAGTGGTTGATCATGAATATTCTACCAACAACATGGCAAAAAACAGAGCGCTCACTTTATCTTGTTTCACCTTATTTTGTCCCAGGAGAAGAAGGCACTAAAGCACTGGCGGGATTGAGTGAGTCAGGTAAAAGTGTGGCAATTTTAACAAACTCATTGGCTGCGAATGATGTACCAATGGTTCATGCAGGTTATGCGCCTTATCGTCAAGATTTATTGAAAAGTGGCGTAAAATTGTATGAGTTAATGCCTTTTAATGTGAATTACAAGTTATCTAAGGATTGGAAGATCGGCGCGAGTGGCGCAAGTTTGCATACTAAAGCATTCATCATTGATGATGCTATTGGCTTTGTGGGATCATTTAACTTAGATCCTCGTTCTGCAAGGCTTAATACAGAGATGGGCGTATTCTTTGAAAATACTGGTATTGCTGATCAATTAAGTCAGCGTTATAAAAATGTGATGCAAAGCGACGTGAGTTACGAATTAGTTTTGCGCGATGATCAAATGATCTGGTTGGATGATCGTCAGTCTGAATTAAAAGAGTGGGAAAAAGATCCTGAAACCAGTTTATGGAAAAGAATGATTGTAAAAATTGTTTCTTGGTTACCTGTAGAATCTCAATTATAAAGATAATCTAGCTGTAGATTGGTTGTAATTTAACTAATTGATAATTAACAAAAACATTTCTGTTTTGGTAGGAGTGTTTTTTTTTAATTTATTTGTGATAGCATGATCCGTTCGAGGATAAGTATTTTAAATAGAGGAGGGGAACATGAGACATATCAAGAAAATCGGATATTTGTCTCTTTTGGGGATGTTGCCGTTCGTCAGTTATGCTGATGAAGGGGAGCAGATTTACCTAAAAGGTGGTGAAAAGCCACAGGCACTTGCGTGCGTAACATGTCATGGGGCGGAAGGACATGGTTTAGCGGTCGCGGGTTATCCAAATATTACAGGGATGTCACCTGATTATTTAGCCAAGCAGTTGCATGATTTTCAAGACGGTACAAGAAGTCATGCGATCATGGATGGCATTGCGGGCAATTTGAGTGATGATGAAATTGAAGCCGTAACGTTTTATATGTCTGAATTGCCAGTGCAAGAAGTGCCAATGATTACGAGAGCGGCAACACCAACAGATGTTGGTAGTCAATTGGCTTTGCGTGGTGATTGGAGTCGTCATATTCCCGAATGTATCGCATGCCATGGTCCAAGTGGTGTTGGCGTTGGCGATTCATTCCCAAGATTAGCGGGGCAGAGTTCGATCTATATTGTGAATCAGATCACTGCTTGGAAAAATGGTACACGTACAAATGACCAAGCAGACTTAATGGGGCACATTGCAAAATCTTTAACAGATGAAGAAGCAAAAGCAGTGGCAGCATATTTTGAATCGATTGGTCAGCAAGGAGAATAATCATGAAAAAGATTTTAGTGGCATCTATTATGGCTGCTCTTTATTCTTCTGTAGCAGTGGCCGAAAATCCGATCAAAATGGATGATCAATCACAATTATCTAACATTCAAGCTGTGGATGAAACAACTCAATACCATCAAGCACCGTTAGAAAAAGATCTACCAGACAATGCTTATGGTGAAATGGTTCGTAAAGGCCATGCAATTTTTGTGGATACAAAAAATCAAGTGCCAGAATATGTTGGCAATGGTATGAACTGTGTGAATTGCCATATGGATCAAGGTCGTTTAGCAAATGCGGCACCATTATGGGGTGCATATCCAATGTATCCTGCTTATCGTAGTAAGAATAATAAAGTGAATACTTATGCTGAACGTATTCAAGGCTGTTTTCAATTCAGTATGGATGGTACACCGCCAGCCGCTGATAGCGAAGCTATGACTGCATTGATCACTTATTCTTATTGGTTAGCAACGAATGCACCAACGGGCGTTTCTTTGCCAGGTCGTGCTTATCCAAAAGTAGCACAGCCAGAAGGTGGCTATAGCATTGAACGTGGCGCAAAAGTTTATGCAGATAACTGCGCCTTCTGTCATGGCTCTGATGGCATGGGGCAAAAAGTTGCTGATAACTATGTATTCCCGCCGCTTTGGGGTAAAGATTCCTTTAACTGGGGCGCTGGTATGCACCGTATCAATACGGCAGCAGATTTCATTAAAGCTAATATGCCATTAGGGAAAGGTAACTCTTTAACCGATCAAGAAGCATGGGATGTTGCTGCATTCATGAATAGTCATGAGCGCCCACAAGATCCACGTTTGATCGATGGTTCAGTGCAAAAGACTTACGAAAAATATCATGCAAATGATGGTGTCAATCTTTATGGTAAAGAAGTGAATGGTAAGATTTTAGGCCAAGGTATAAAATAACTAATTCATTCATAAAGCGTATTTCAAATCAAAGCTCCAACAATGTTGGAGCTTTTTTGTTGTTTGGTATAAAAGTTACAATTTCTTGATTTGAACAGGGTGTTTTGAGTTAACTAAAATATCCTAAACATGACATAACTCATAAAAATAATAATACAAGGTTATATTTATGTAATTTTATATTTACATGTAAAGATTTGTTAAATAAAATGCGTCTCAGAAGTTAAATTTTTTACACTGAGAAAATAAAATATGAAAGCTCAAAAAGATCAAACAATCATCTTTAAAAAGAAGTTCTCGAAAGTAGATCATGAGTGCTTACAATCATATTTTAATTTAGCAGAAACTGTTGCAGATCTGATTGGTCCTCATTGTGAAGTTGTTATTCATTCGTTTGAAAACATCGAAAAATCTGTTGTAAAAATCATTAATGGTCATCATACAGGTAGAACTTTAAATTCACCAGTCACAGATTTAGGTTTAAAAATGTTGCACCTTTATGAACAAACTGGAGATTGCGTTTCTAAAAGTTACTTTACAAATGCGAAAAGTGGTGGCTTGATGAAATCCACAACCTGTATTTTGAAAAACCATACAGATGAAGCTATTGGTATGTTTTGTATTAACATTAATTTATCAGTGCCATTTCCTGAGTTGATTCAAACGTTAATGCCAACAGGTGCATTGCCTGCAATAATGACAAATCAATTAGAAAATTTCAGCACGAATGCTAAAGATGTGATTGAAAAAGCCATTGCACATGCAGAACAAGAAGTAAATGCAATGCAAACAAGTTTGAAAAATAGAAATAAAAGTATTATTCGCGTGCTGTATGACAGTGGAATTTTTGAATTAAAAGAAGCGACAGTCATTGTTGCGGATCATTTAAATATCACTCGGCATGCCGTTTATAAAAACATTAGAGAGTTCAAATCTAATCATGAAGTTAACCATTTAAAAATGGGGTAAACATTTAAGTTTCATTCATTATTTTAGCTAATTTTATATCAAAAATAACCTTGTTATAGGGAGCTGTTATGAGCAATACATATAACCCAACCGCAACAACTATAGAATCGACAACTGCTCGATCTAAATGGACAAGTTCAGACACAACATGGATGTTAAGCCTTTATGGTACAGCAATCGGTGCAGGTGTTTTGTTTCTACCGATTAAAGCAGGCTCTGGTGGCTTAATACCGTTATTATTCGTACTGTTGTTTTCATTTCCAATGGCATATTTAGCGCATCGAGGATTGTGTCGTTTCATCTTAGCGGGCAGCAGCAAAGATGGTGATATTACTGTAACAACAGAAGAGTTTTTTGGGCCAACCGCAGGGAATGTCATCACTTTCTTATATTTCTTAATTATTTTCCCAATCTTGCTGATTTATAGCGTAGGTTTAACGAATACAACGATCAGCTTTATGGAGAATCAGCTTCATTTGATCAGCGCAGCAGCTGCAGACTCAGTTGCATTGAAAACAATTGTATCGTTGGTGATTGTGAGCGGTTTAATGTTGATCATTAACTTCGGACAAGAGATGACGTTGAAAGTAATGTCTTACTTAGTTTATCCATTCATTTTAGTATTAATGTTCATTGCAGTTTGGATGTCTCAATATTGGTCAACAGCAATTTTCTCTTCTTGGTCAACGGAAGAAACTGTTATGGGCACTTTAGGTAACATTTGGTTGATCATTCCTGTAATGGTATTTGCTTTCAACCATTCACCAATCATTTCTTCTTTAGCAGTTGCGAAGAAAAAAGAAGATGCAGGTATTGCTGAACAAAAATGCTCTCGTATTATCAAATATGCAAACATTTTAATGGTTGTGACAGTAATGTTTTTCGTAGTGAGCTGTGCATTAGCGTTATCACCAGATCAACTATCACAAGCAGCTGAAGAAAACTTACCAATCTTGTCTTATGTTGCCAACCATTTCGGTACACCATTCTTCTCAATCTTAGCGCCAATCGTAGCATTTGTAGCGATGTCTAAATCATTCTTCGGTCACTATTTAGGTGCAAAAGAAGGCTTTGATGGCTTGGTAACAAGAGGCGCAAAAGCAATGGGTAAAGCACCTTCTGTAAAAACTGTTAACAAGATCACATTTGTATTCATCTTCATCACTTGCTGGGTTATCGCAATTCTTTCACCAAATGTATTAGATCTAATCGAAACTTTAGTTGGCCCAATCATTGCATCGATCTTGTTCTTATTACCAATGTATGCGATCAGCCGAGTACCAGCATTAGCGAAATACAAAGGACAAGTGAGCAACATCTTTGTAACAGTATTAGGTTTAATTGCAATCACAGCGATCGTATTCAGCTTAGTAAGTATGGCGATTGCAGGTTAATACCAATATCACAAAAACTTTATTAAATAAAAGCAGAGGCTTACGCACAATGAGCTTAAGCCTCTAAAATAAAAATAGGAGATTCCCTATGATCAGCATCTTTGAAATCTACAAAATTGGTATTGGCCCTTCGAGTTCCCACACAGTTGGCCCAATGAAAGCAGCAAAGTCATTCACGACTGAATTGGTTAATTTAGAATTAATCGAAAGTACAACAAAAATTGTTGTTGATTTATATGGTGCATTATCATTAACAGGGAAAGGTCACTTAACAGATACAGCAACAATTTTAGGTTTAGCAGGTAATGATCCTGCAACCGTTGATATCGAAAAAATTCCAGAGTTCATGGCGCGTTTAGAAAGAACGAACAGATTACCAATGATGGATAATAAATACTGTGTAGATTTTCCATTAGAAACCAGCATGAACTTTCATTCAGAATTTTTAGCATTACATGAAAACGGTATGACGATTCGCGCCTATCGTGGTGATGAATTGTTACTCAGCAAAACATATTACTCCATTGGCGGCGGTACAATCGTTGATGAAGAAAATTTTGGCAAAAAAGAATCTACATCCATTCAAGTACCTTATCCATTTTCAACGGCGGAAGAATTACTTCAACAAAGTAAAGACAATGCTTTATCGATTTCTTGTTTAATGTTGAAAAATGAGTTGTGTATGCACTCAATGGAAGAGATCCAAAATCATTTTGAGAATGTGATCAAAGTGATGAAAGAAGGCATTGAGCGCGGGATGAAAACAGAAGGTTTATTGCCAGGCGGTTTTAAAGTTCCTCGTAGAGCACCTGATTTATATCGTTCGATTCGTGCACAGGATAGATTATCCACAGATCCGATGGTGACAATTGATTGGGTTAATATGTATGCTTTTGCTGTGAATGAGGAAAATGCAGCAGGTGGCCGTGTTGTGACTGCGCCAACCAATGGTGCATGCGGCATTATTCCAGCAGTATTAGCGTATTACGATAAGTTTGTAGAGCCATTAACATTTGATGCATATTTAAGATTCTATTTGGCAAGTTCGGCAGTTGCGATGCTTTATAAATTGAATGCATCGATTTCTGGCGCAGAAGTGGGCTGCCAAGGTGAAGTGGGCGTTGCATGTTCTATGGCAGCCGCAGGGTTGGCAGAATTGATGGGCGGCAGCGCAACACAGGTTTGTACGGCAGCAGAAATTGGCATGGAACATAATTTAGGTTTAACGTGCGATCCAATCGGCGGACAAGTACAAGTACCATGCATAGAGCGTAATGCAATTGGTGCAGTGAAAGCAATTAATGCGGCAAGAATGGCGCTTCGTCGTACAAGTACGCCAACAGTTTCTTTAGATAAAGTGATTCAAACAATGTATGAAACAGGCAAAGATATGCACTGTAAATATCGTGAAACATCACAGGGTGGCTTAGCTGCCGTGATCACAAGATGTGGTTAATCTCCCTCCCCCTAATATTAACCATATAACCCGTTGCCCCATGTTATGAACTGCACCCCAAAAGTTGGACACAACTTTGGGGTGTTTTTATATGGCGAAGTATTCTTTTGATTTCAAATTAAAAGTTGTTAAGTTTTATCAAAAAGGAAATGGATATAGCTCTACAGCTGATCATTTTAATATTGATCACTCCACCGTTAAAAAGTGGGTCAAAGCTTATCAGTATCATGGTCAATCAGGGATTCAGCCAAGAACAACAAAACGATTATATTCTGCTGAATTCAAATATTATGTATTGAAGTTTATGTCAGATCATTATTACTCTGCCCGCGAAGCGGCTTCATATTTTAATATTCCAGCATTTACTTCTATATTAGAATGGCAATCACTGTTTAAAGAAGGTGGTTTGAGTGCACTTGAACCACGTCAAAAAGGAAGACCTAAAAAGATGAGATTGCCCAAAAAACCTGATAATCGCACTGAACAAGAAAAGTTGATAGATCAACTTCAAGCTGAATTAGCCTATCTTCGTGCGGAGAATGATGTGTTAAAAAAGTTTCAGGAATTGGACGAGAAGGAAGAAGCGCTCAGGCGCAAACAATCATCGCAGAAGAACTCAAAGTAAAGCATTCATTGTCATCGTTACTGAAAATCATGAATCTAGCCAAAAGCACTTATTACTATCATAAGGCAGTATTGGCTAAGCCTGATTCAGATGAAAGCCTTAAAGCAAGGATAACAGCCCTTTTTCATGAGCATAAAGGTCGATATGGTTATCGTCGCATCACTGCGATATTACAAAAAGATTTCCCCATTAACCATAAAAAAGTTCAAAGAATCATGCGATTACTGAATCTTAAATCTTTAGTAAGACCGAAGAAATACCAATCTTATAAAGGAAAAGTTGGAAAAATAGCGAAGAATATTTTGAAGCGTAATTTTAAGGCTCAAAGGCCCAACCAAAAATGGGTAACAGATGTCACAGAGTTTAAAGTGAACGGTGAAAAGCTGTATTTATCTCCGATTTTAGATCTATATAATCAGGAAATTATTAGCTATGAAGTTGCTAAAAACTCCAAATATGAGTTGGTGGGTAAAATGCTGAATAAGGCATTGAAGCATTTAAAGTTACATAAGAAAGGACGCAAGAAACTGATTTTACATTCTGATCAAGGTTGGCAATATCAAATGAAACAGTACCAACAATCTTTAAAAGATCACAAAGTTAGACAAAGCATGTCACGCAAAGGCAATTGCTATGATAATGCTGTGATTGAGAACTTCTTTGGTGTTTTGAAATCAGAGCTATTTCATGTGAAAAAATTTGAATCTATCGATCAATTAGAGAAAGAGATTCATGAGTACATCGATTATTACAATAATGATCGAATTAAGCTCAAACTAAAAGGACTGAGTCCGATAGAATATCGAAATCAGTCCTTGTCTTTATAATTTATAAACTGTCCAAGTTTATGGGGTCAGTTCAGTTATTCATGGGGCTTTTTTTATCTTGGATTCATGTGAAACATTGCTATTATGCCGTGACAGTGATGATTTGTGATTGATTCAATCCTTCTAAAATAATATCAGCGGTGACAGTGGTTTCCACTTTGAGTGCTCTACAACATTCTAAAGCGATCACCTGTGTTAGATATTCAAGATCACGCACAGTTTTATGTCCAATAAACGCATTGATATATTTTTCTAAGGAGAAGAGTTCTAGTAATACTAGATCAGCAGTGTAGCTAATGCTGATGGTTGATCCTGCTTTAGGGTTTTGACTCGCATGGCACAAAATGGGTAGTTGAATGACATGTTTGACGGCAGTCTTTAATTCAGGGTATTGATTGCGTATTAGATCAATTGGGAAATCGTGATGTTCGGATGCATACTGTAAAACGACAGTATCAATCATAGGTTTTTTCATGGTGATTTAATGTTTACTGAGTGGATAAGGTTGCCTGATCATGTTTGGGCTTAATGATGAATACTTTGCTGATGATCGTTGAAGCAATCAGGAATTTTGCCACAATGTCTGCAAAGATGATTTCCATCATCATTGGTAGTTCAAAAATGCCATAAAAGGCAATGAAAGTGAAGAATGTGCTATCAATGGGCACGCTTGCGGCGTTACTTGCTAATACACGAACATGCCAAGATCGTGCTTTGAGTTTTTCAAAAACGCCTGTATTCATCAGTTCACTGAATAAAATGGCAATGAAGGATGCCATAAGAAATCGCCATGGAATCTCAAAATAAATCGCACAAATAGTATTGACGATTAAAGCGAGTGCAATGCCCAATAATGCAAAATTTAAGCCATAACGATGAAGATGATCGCGCAATGTAAAAACAAAGGCAAAGAAAATTGTACCGTAACTGAGCAAACCAAAAAATGGCAGTTCAATAAAATGATCCAGCAATAGATTTGCAACGAGCACACTTGCCACGTAGGCAATGAGATAGATATATTTCATAGCTAACCTTTTTAATTAAATTGGGGTGAGGGAACCCAAGTGATTCAAGCGGTAAATTCTACACGAATCTCGCAAGATTAAAAGGTCATAAATCGTTAAAGGAATTGTTTAGCTTACTAAACAAAATATAATCAGTTATCATGCTGATGTCATTTAACCATTGGAGGGGATTAATGAGAGCTTTAATCAATATTGATTACACATTTGATTTTGTAGCAACAGAAGGAAAACTCACAACTGCTGAAGCAGGGCAGAAGCTGCATGATGATATTTTGGCATTGACGAGATATTTTGTGGATGAAGGAGATTATGTTGTTTTCGCCATTGATGGACATGATCCTAATGATCGTTATCATCCTGAGAATAAATTATTTCCTGCTCATAATGTGATGGGCACAAAAGGGCGTGATTTATATGGTGATTTAGCTAAATATTTTGCAGAACATTGTCATGATCCTAAAATTTATTGGATTGATAAGCGCCATTATTCTGCATTTAGTGGCACGGATTTAGACATTCGTTTGCGTGAACGCAATATTAAAGAAGTGCATTTAGTGGGTGTTTGCACAGATATCTGTATCTTGCATACGGCGATTGATGCATACAACTTGGGTTATGACATTGTGATTCACGAAAAAGGTGTTGCAAGTTTTGATCCTGTTGGGCATGAATGGGCTTTGAATCATTTTAAAAATGTTTTAGGTGCGCGGATTGTTTAATTTATCTGACAGAATAATGATGAGCTTGAGTGTTATAATTGCATAAAATTAAAAAGTGGATAAAACATGACCATTACAACGATTCTCATCATTATTTCTGTGGCTGCATTATTGATTATGATTTTTACAGTCACGGTCTACAATCAATTGATTAAACATCGGCAAATGTCTAATGAGGCATTTGCCAGCATGGATGTTTTTTTGAAAAAGCGTTATGACTTAATTCCGATGTTGGTTTCTGTCACAACAGGTGCGCGTGATTATGAAGCCAATGTTTTAAAAGAGATTGTGGCGCTGCGTTCACAAGGCTTAAACGGCAATTTGTCTGTGGGTGATTTAGGCAAAAATGAGTTAAAACTGAGTGACAGAATTCATCAGTTATTGATGTTGGTTGAAAATTATCCTGACATTAAAGCGAATCATAATTTTCAGCAGTTGAGTGAATCATTGGTGAAGATTGAGGATGATATCAGTAAAGCAAGGCGCTACTATAATGCAACAGTTCGCCATTATTTAACTTATAAGCAACAATTCCCAAATGTTATCATTGCTTCTATGTTCAATTTTCCGATGATTGAGTACTTTGCAGTGAATGATTCAACAGAGCGCAATGCACCGACAATAACGCTTTAATCTTCCTCAAAACGCTTTAAATCATGGCCTTTGAGCGCAGCACCAATCATATCTGGTAAGCGATCTGGCGTACAGGCAAAACAAGGTACGCCCAATTTGCTGATCTCTTTGCCAAGATTTTTATCATAATCAGGTCGGCCGCTATCGGTTAATGCTAATAACGTAATGACAATGACACCATCATCTTTCATATTCTCCAATCGACGCAGCAAACCTTTACGAACGCCGCCTTCATAGAGATCTGAAATCAAAATGAAGATGGTTTTCTTCGCCTCTGTAATCAGTGTTTGGCAATAGGAAACGGATTTATTGATGTCCGTTCCGCCGCCCATTTGGAAGCCAAAAAGTGCATCCACAGGATCATTGCGGCACAATTCTGTTAAATCCATAATATTAGTGTCAAATGCCACAACATGAGTTTCTAGAACTGGCATGCTCGCAAAAATTGCGCCCATAATGGATGAATAGATGATGGATTCATACATCGAGCCACTTTGGTCGATGTCCAAAATGACAGTCCAATTTTTCTGTTTTTGATTGCGTTCAAAGAAATAGAAGCGCTCAGGAATTAAACGCTTTGTAGCCACATCATAATTTTTGAGATTCCGTTCAATCGTCATTTTCCAATCAGTGCTTGAAAAATTAGCAATCGGCGTATGTGCACGTTTATTCACGGCGCCCGTAACGGCACGGCGCAGATCCATCTCCATCTTTTTCATAATCTCATCCACAACCGCTTTAATCAGTTGTCTTGCAGATTCTTTAGATTTTTCAGGAATGGCATCTTTGAGTGCAAGTAAATTGCTCACCATATTGAGATCAGGCGTCACATTTTGTAGGGATTCAGGTTCTAACAATAATTGTGTTAAGCCTTTGCGCTCGATTGCATCAGCTTGGATCACACTCACAACATCGCTTGGGAAAAAGTTACGAACATCTGTTAACCATTTTGCCAATTTAGGTGATGAAGCGCCACGGCCAGCACTTCGCTTAGTGTTGTTTCCATTACCTGAATCATTGGATTCATAGATCATGCCAAGGGCTTGATCCATCACCATTTCAGTATCGGACAAAGGTGCATCTTGTAAATTATCAGCGCCTTCGCCTAAGATTAAACGCCAACGTTTCAATTGCTCTTGGTCGATCTCAGTATTATCAATCGTATTCATGTCGTTGCTCGCTAAAAATCAAAGTCAAAATCATTGAGCTCATCCAGTTTTTGTGTTTCCACTTCTGTGAGTTCTGCCTGAAGATATTCTGCTGTTTGTGCAGAACTTGTACCCCAAAAATCATTGAGAAGATCCACAATGCTTGCTTTTTGTGTGGGTTCAAATTGCCCTAATGTTCTGCGTAAAAAGACAACGGCACGTTTAAAACCTTCTTCATCCAAATTTGTCACATAATCATTGAGTTCACGCCAAATGGCAATGCGAGACAATAGAGCATAACGATTACGTGCAGCTAAGCCTTCAAACCATGTTGCGGCTAAATCAGCAGGTACACCCGCTGAGAATCTACGAGCAACTTCTACACTGCAATCATCATCGGAAACAAGCTGATGCTCTAATAACAATGAAAATGCCAAGCCTGATAAATAAGTGTTGTAGTGATCACCATGTGCCACAACATTGAGCTCTGCATGCCACAGTTCAACATTCACAGATTCATATAAATCATGGGCAACTTGCTCTAAAGCATGAATGGCTTGTGTGATGCTTTTAGCAGCGCTGTAATCGCAATTAGCGGCATCAGACAATAACAAGCAGGCACGTAAAAATAGCTGTTGAATGATGGGCTCAAGTGTTTGTGTATCAATGCGGCGTAGCGAACCAAATTGATACAGTTGGCTGAGTTCAAAACAGGCTGTGCTAATGGCATCAAAATCTTCGCTATCCACGAGTAACGCTTGTAATGAAATGATGGCTGTATCAAACATCTCTGTGAGATCACATTCACAAATTTGACGAATTAATTGTGCAGCAGTGCCAACGCTTTCACATTCATCCAATTGTTGTTGCAGTTGATAAGCGGCAGCCATTTCAATGGTTTCACCTTTAAGGTTACTTTCAATCACTGTGATTTCAACTTCAGTTGACCACTGTAATAGCCATTTTTCTGACCATGATGCAGAATCTTGATATGTACGCTGTTGCGTTGCAAATGGAATATTGAGCACTTGTAAACGATGCAAAAATGTTGAGCGATTCAAATCCATAAATGCAGCAGCCTCTGATTTAACACGGATATTTTCACGTAGATCCAATGCTAGCTCTTTTTGTACAGCATCACGATAATCTTGCAGTTTTAAGCGCTTTAATTGAAGATTCATATCTTCTTGAATGGGCGTTTGATAGCTGCCTTCTGGTAAATGTCCCATCTCTGTGCCAATGTCTGCACGATTAAGGGCAACGGCAACTTTAGATAACTCGCCTTCGCCTAGGCAGGTCACAGCAGCCTCATGCAGATCAGATAATACAGGGTATTGTCCGCCCTTCATTGTGGTTAAAGCCGTTGCTAAACGTACAGCTTCAATCACACTGGCCGAGGATGCATTGTATCCATCTTTGCGTAAATCTTGTGCCACTTTGGTGAGATATTGTGCAGATAAATTTTCAATATTATTGTTGAGCAATGCTTGCCACATCATGCCGAAATAGTAAGGCGCACGATTACCTGCGCCATAACCTGTACGGCTACTTAAACGTAGATAAGAATAGGGCATCAGCGCTTGTTTGATCTCACAAGATGGCAATGGTGGCATGATCTCTTTTTGTGATGCAGCAAATCGTGCTTCTAAACCTGCGACATGATAAGCACCCACAATGATGACGATTTCATCCAGCTGATAACCTTTTTCAGCTTGAATGCGCAGCACTTCTGAATGCATATGAGCTTCACGAATAAGGTTATAAGCATGATCTAATGGCTCTGCAATCGCTTCTGTGGATTCTGTTAATTCACGAATCTGTGAAGATTGATAAACAATCGCCCCTTGATAATGTTCAGCGCTTTGGGAATGCTCAAAATTGCGTTCCCAATAACTTTCATAATCATGTTCATCCGATAATTTAGCAATGTTTGCATATAATTGATGTTGTGATTCATTGAAATCTTGGCGCAATTGATTGTCTGAATCATCTTCATGAACTTCACGCATGATTTGACGAAACTTTAATGAGCTTGCCGCAGGTAGATCAATGAATGCTACATCACATTTATGTTGTTTCCCCCAAACAATGGCTTGATATTCAGGTGAATAGTCCGCCAATGGGAATAGTACACTTTCAATTGGGAATGATTGTGTGTAAGCCATGATGGCAATCGGCGGGCGCACTTTGGGATCAGCAATCATAGGGATGAAGTGCGTGGCATCTTTTGGCCCTTCGATTAAAATGCACTTGGGCTTTTTTTCCGCCAAATAGCTTCTAAGATGCAGCGCTGCCGCTGGCGATAAATGGCGCACACCAAAAATTTGTGCAGTCATAATTTTATCCATTCATGTCGTTGCAGCTGTGGTACAAATTGCGCCACTGTTCACCACGTTTTTTCATCACATTTTCTAAATATTCTTTCCAAACGATTTTGTCTTTATCTTCATCTTTGACAATTGCACCCTGCAAACCTGCGGCTAAATCATCTGGGCTGATTGTGCCTGTGCCGAAGCTGGATGCTAAAGCCATGCTATTTGTGATGAGCGAAATGGCTTCTGCTGTGGAAACAACGCCGCTTGGTGATTTCAATTTTTGTTTGTTATCCAATGTTGAGCCTTGACGAAGTTCACGGAAGATCGTGACAATTTTTTCAATTTCATCATGGCTAGGTAAAGTTGCTTTTAATTGATAACTATTAGCAATCTCCGCAACACGTTTAGAAACAATGTTCACTTCTGTTTCTAAAGCATTCGGTGCAGGCAATACAATGATATTAAAGCGGCGTTTCAATGCGGATGACATATCATTGACGCCTTTATCACGAGTATTGGCTGTCGCAATGATGCCAAAACCACGTTGAGCACGTTGTTCACGCGCCAATTCAGGCACAGAAACTGTTTTTTCAGACAAAATAGAGATCAAAGCATCTTGCACTTCTGAAGCGCAGCGGGAAATCTCTTCAAAGCGTGCCACTGAACCTGTTTCCATCGCACGAAAGATTGGGCTTTGAATGAGCGCATCTTCCGATGGGCCATTTGCCAATAGCATTGCATAATTCCATGAGTAACGAATTTGTTCTTCCGTTGTCCCTGCTGTACCTTGCACAACTTTGGCAGAATCGCCACAAATCGCTGCGGTTAAGTTTTCAGATAACCATGATTTTGCTGTACCTGGTTCACCAATCAATAGCAAAGAGCGATCGGTTAATAATGTTGCAATTGCAATTTCCACTAAGCGATCATGGCCAATGTATTTCGGTGTGATCTCAACGCCATCTGCTGTGCCGCCCACAATGAATTTCAATACGGCTTTTGGCGACAATTGCCAGCCAGCGGGTTTATCATTTTTGGCATCTTCTTTCTTCAGTGCTTCCAATTCATGTGCATATAACAGTTCTGCTGGTAAACGTAATGCATCATCTGTTTTCTTAGCTTTTTTTGCCATCTTTTGCTCCGTAATGAAATTCGGTATTAATTGTGCAGGTTAGAATAACAAAAGATTCATTAAAATTAATGCTGAAAAAAATATCAAATATTCTCATTAATATTAATGGCTAAATATTTCATGTGGGATTATACGATGATTAATGCAACGAACATTAACAATAAGGCAATAGTTTTTTGGTAAGTGATCGTACGTTTTGCTAAGCCAAATAGACCGAGTTGATCAATGAATACGGCCATCAAGAGTTGCCCTAAAATAAAGACAATGCTTGTTAATACAGCGCCCAATTGATGGATAACGACGATTGTACCGCCGACGATGATGATGCCGAAAACACCGCCTGTATAAATCCATAAGGGAATTTTGTTGCCTTGTGCATCGTGCAATGGAATTTTAATGCGCTTTTCCACGATGAAAACCAAAATGGCAAGCATGATGGCGCCGATAAAGAATGATAAGAATGTGGCTGTTAAAATTGAGTGAGTGGCTAATCTTAATTGACCGTTGAATGCTGCTTGCAATGGCGGAAAAATCCCGACAAATAATCCAATGACAATCCAATATTTAGCATGAGGATTGGTTTCTGTCGTGTGATGTTGAGTTTTTAGATTGGCATTTTGATAAATAATGATGGCAATGATCATTAAAATTACACCGATCAAACGCAATATGGAAATTTCTTGAATGGGCAGATCAAGCACACCAAAATGATCTAGCATGATGCCCATGATCATTTGCCCAGTAATTGTGACCAAAGTTGTGATGGTTGCGCCGATTTTTGCAAATAATACTATGTTGGCAACATTGAAAACTAAGCCAGATGCAGCGCCACCGAGAAATACAGTGACGGGATATGAAAAATCAATGCGTTGATAAAATTGTGCATCGAATGTGATTAGTGCAATGAATAAAATCACAGAACCTACAGAGAAGGCAATGAATGATGCTGTTAAAGGTGTTTTTGCGTACGTTCTTAAGCGGGCATTGATGGTGGCTTGAATCGGAAAAAAAGCACCTGCAAGTAAGCCGAGCAAAATATAAGGCAAGATGGACATAGTTGAACCTTTGTAAATATATTAAAGATATTTTATATCCGTAATTAATGCGCAATGACATCAAAGATATGATGGTCTTTGAGAAGCTAATTAAGGATATTGATTGTCTATAATATATTTTATGGAAAAAGTGTCAATCATAAATTATTTTCTCAGCTGTTATAATGCCCAAAGATTATAAGAATACTTTGGAATAAAAATGCAGGATCAAATAAAAAATATTTCAGTGATCATATTAATATTACTGTGTTTCGCGCTGAATATAACAAATGCCGATCAGATTGATCGTTATGATTCTAATATCACAGTGCTAGAAGATGGCACGATAGATGTTGTGGAAACGATTCAGATATCCACTAACCATGAAGAGATTAAACTTGGCATCACTCGAGAAATTCCCACAAGTTTTTATTTCATGAACAAACGAGTGGAAACACCAATTGATGTATTAAGTGTGATGAGAAATGGTAAGCCAGAAAATTTTTGGACGGAAAATAACGGGGGAAATGTGGAGATATTCACAGGTTCCGTTGATAACGTTGTGGATAACTATTTGGATAAAGGCAAACACACATTTGTGATCCATTGGCAGAGTCAAAATCATATTCGCAGCTTTGAAAATTATGATGAGTTATATTTCAATGCGATAGGGAATAATTGGCGATTATCGATCATCGATGCAAGCGTTACATTGAATTTACCAAAATCTGTGTCAGCCATGCAATCAGCCGTTTATTATGGTGTGCAAGGTCAAACCAATCAGGCAAAACCTATTCAAAAATCCCCACAGGAAATTCAATTCATAGCGCCTGAAATATTAGGTAATGGCAAAGGTTTTACGGTCGCAACAGGTTTTACGAAAGGGATTATTCCAAGTGTAAAAGCTGACCGAAAAGACATTATTATGGGCAAAATTCTGGATGTTTTGCCAAATTTTATTCAGCCATTTCATATTGTTCTATTGAGTATGATTGTTGTATTACAAGCTTTTCGTAAGTTTGCATCAATGATGCATGAGCGAATGCGAATAAAAAGCGATCGGGCATTTACTGTACGTTTTTCACCACCGAATATATCCATAGATTTAGCATGTGTATTGTCATTGGGCTTTCAAACAGGATGTAACACAACTTCTATTTTTGCGATCTTAGTGAAGCTCAATAATAAAGGGATTCTAATTTTTGATCGTAAAAAGAAGACATTAAGTGTGAATAAAAAACTCACCAATGATCAATGGTTATCCATGGGAGCTGCTGAGCAAAATTTTGTTCGAAGCTTCCAAATAACCTATACACCAACAATCTCCTTAAAAAAATACAACGGTTTTTTAGATAAAAATATTACAGATTTATCAGAGGAATTGGATGAACTTAGGCAAAAATGTTATCAAAAAAAGTTCCCCATTTTTAGTCTTCTAGGTATGTTAATTTTGGGGGGAATGATCTTTTTATCATCGTTATTTATGGGTGTAGATATTTATGTATCATGGATATTTATACTGTTTCCAATGCTTATTTTTATTTATCCCATTATCCAACACGCCATGAATGTTGGTCGTAGCAAAAATATATTCAGGCAACTCATAATCATAGTGAAATATGTGCCAGTGATATTATTTATGTTGAGCTTTAGCGCAGTACCATTGTATTTGATTTTGGTTGAAACAGCGATTGCACCACTGTCTATACCTGAATATATAGTGGCATTTAGTCTTGCATGGTTTTCATGGTGGGTGATCATTAAACTTGTGTTAAGTTTATGGCAATTTAGATACCAGTTGATACCAATGTATGCGGATGAATATCAGCAGTTATTGGAGTTTAAACACTATCTGTCTTACACAAAAAAAGATCAATATGAAATCATTACGCCAGATCTTTTTGAAGAATATTTAGCATATTCCATTATTTTTGGCATAGAGAAACGTTGGTTAAAGCTATATCAATCATATTATCCTAATCATTATCAGGAAAGTTTATTAACAGGTGGATTATCATTCTCACGTGGAGGCTCAGCCATCGTGAGTAATGCAACAACAGCACCTGCTAGCATGAGCAGTGGATATGGTTCATCAGGTGGTTTTCGTGGCGGCGGTTCAGGTTCGGGCGGTGGTGGATCATCAGGTGGTGGTTCTGGTGGCGGCGGAGGTGGTGGCCGATGAGAAAAATAATTACGATTCTCCTTACATTATGGTTGCTACTGAATCTTGCATTCGCTGATGTCATCAAAAGTTATCATGTGGATGTTACAGTGCTAGAAGATGGCACGATAGATGTTGTGGAAACGATTCAGATATCCACTAACCATGAAGAGATTAAACTTGGCATCACTCGAGAAATTCCCACAAGTTTTTATTTCATGAACAAACGAGTGGAAACACCAATTGATGTATTAAGTGTGATGAGAAATGGTAAGCCAGAAAATTTTTGGACGGAAAATAACGGGGGAAATGTGGAGATATTCACAGGTTCCGTTGATAACGTTGTGGATAACTATTTGGATAAAGGCAAACACACATTTGTGATCCATTGGCAGAGTCAAAATCATATTCGCAGCTTTGAAAATTATGATGAGTTATATTTCAATGCGATAGGGAATAATTGGCGATTATCGATCATCGATGCAAGCGTTAAATTGAATTTACCAAAATCTGTGTCAGCCATGCAATCAGCCGTTTATTATGGTGTGCAAGGTCAAACCAATCAGGCAAAACCTATTCAAAAATCCCCACAGGAAATTCAATTCATAGCGCCTGAAATATTAGGTAATGGCAAAGGTTTTACGGTCGCAACAGGTTTTACGAAAGGGATTATTCCAAGTGTAAAAGCTGATCAAAAAGATATCATTATGGATAAGATTTTAGGCTATTTTCCAAAGTTTATTCAGCCGATGAATATTATTTTGTTTGGTGCAATGATCGTGATGATGGGTTACGCATGCTTAGGATTTTGTTTGCATAGGCTGTTAACACCTAAAAGTCGCCGAGCTTTTATGGTGAGATATTCACCACCTGAACATATAGATTTGGATAAAACTTTTGGGCTTGTGAGTACAGATCCCGAGAATATCCGAATGGATCGAGGAATGTTTGGATTATTGGTGGATCTAAATGGGAAAGGATTCATCACCATTGATCGACAAAATCAGCAATTTATTGTGCATTCATTGGATGATCAATCTCATTTAAGTAATGCTCAGAAAGTGTTATTGAAAGCACTAGAGTTGTTGGGTAAAGCGCATTATGACTTAACACAACGTAATCCAGATTTGGCGCAAGCAATGAACCAAACGCAACAGAGTTTACAAAATTCTATAATGCAATTTTATGGTCATAAATTACATTTTTATGAGTTTTTTGGTTCGGTTTTATTAGCAGGTATTTTGCTAATTTCTAGCCTATATTTTGTTTTAGAAGATTATTTGGCTTTAATATTTGTGACGCTCGCCAGTGCTAAATTAATTGCGCCAGTTCTGATGAAATACATTTTACCCACTGATTCCAAATTCCAATTTATGGGCATCATTGCCGTTGTAATAGGTTTTGTTGCAGGGGCGATTCCAATGTTTGGCATGCAAGATGAAATTATAAACATTCAGCTGTCATCGTTAGAATTTTTAGCATTCTATATAACAATCGTTGTATCGCTTGTGATTTCATGCATCTGCTTTTATATCGTCCAAAGCTGGCAATTTTCATTGAAAAAAGAGTATGTGGAAGATCAACAAGCTGTTTTAGAATTTAAACATTTTTTAGCGTATACAAAAGAGGATGAGTATCAATTGATTACGCCAGATTTATTTGAAGAGTATCTGGCATATGCCATTATTTTTGGTGTAGAAAATAAATGGCTAGATCTATATAAATCTTTATATCCAACACAGTTTATGATGAGTAAAAATAACGGGCGCACAGCATTCTATTCAGCAGCGCATAATCCTTCATTCTTTAATGGAGCATTATCGTCAAGCATGCCATCTAATCATCATATTCAGGGATATGGTGGTAGTCGTGGCTCTGGCGGTTCAGGTTCGGGCGGTGGTGGATCATCAGGCGGTGGTTCTGGTGGCGGCGGAGGTGGTGGCCGATGAGAAAAATAATTACGATTTTCCTTGCATTATGGTTGTTGCTGAATGTTGCATTCGCTGATGTCATCAAAAGTTATCATGTGGTCGTGACTGTATTGAAAAATGGCAAAATTGATGTGGAGGAAACGATTGAGATGGACATTGATCATAAAGATGTACGATTAGGTATTATTCGTGATATTCCTAAATCTTATGCGTTTCGCAATAAAACAGTAGAAACATCTATCAAAATTTTAAGTGTCAAACGCAATGGTCAGCCAGAAAATTATTGGGTGGAACACAATAATAATGATTATGAGATTTATACAGGAGCACAAGCTAATCATCCTAATAATTATGTGCCATTGGGTAAAAATACTTATCAATTCAATTGGCAAAGCTCAAATCATATTAGAAGTTTTTCGGATTATGATGAGTTGTATTTTAATGCCATTGGACATAATTGGGCTTTTCCGATTGAGAAAGCTTCTGTGACTGTGATTTTTCCCGAAGTTGTTACAGTCAAGCAATATGCGGGCTATTATGGTGCTGTCAAAAGCACGAAAACGATAATGACAGAGCAAATATCTCCTCAGACTACTGTATTTACTGTACCTGAATCGATTGGATTGGGTCGAGGAGTAACAGTTGCAGTGGGTGTTACGAAAGGAGTCCTGCCGAGTGTGAAACCTAGCATCATTGATAGAATAAAGGATGGATTGACTCAATATTTTCCTTTTGTAAGGTATATGCACATTATTATGGCAATATCTTTCAGCGTAATGTTTTTATATTGGTGTATTTGTTATCTCATTTATCGAATGCAGTTGCCACGTTCTCAGCGTGCATTCACAGTTCGTTTTTCACCACCAAATTTATCGTTTGATCAAATATCTACATTATCTCATGGTTCCAGTGATCGATTGAAAACAGCTTTATTGATTGACTTAGTACGTCGGAAACTCATTCGGTTTAATGATGATAAAAAAACGATAGCATGTAATTCTAGTAAAAATCAGAATGTATCAGGACTGACGGATGGACAGGAAGTATTTTTAGAAGACATCAATGAGCAATATGGTAAACAGCTGTACTATTCTAGCTATAATGAGTCGCTCAATATAGCGCTACGAAGATTAGTGCGGCCCGTTGAAAGTTATAAAAAACAATATTATAAAACACCTGTTTTTCAATTTTTGATGCCATTTGTTTGGGTTTTATTATTGGCAGTTTTAATTGGATGGGCAGTATCATTTTTGGGTGAAATTTTCATCATGTATCTCATTCCAAGTGTGATTGGCTCTGCGATTATTTTTAGAATGTTGTATTTATTATTCCGTAGCACTTCTTTGTGGAATTTTATATGGCGTTTCGTATTATTTCTGTTAGGAGGAGGTATAGGGTTTGCCATTGTACTATGGCCTTTTGTGGGGTTAGGTACAGATCCTGTCAATGATAGATGGGCAGGTGTTTTGATGGCAGTAATTTTTCAGTTTTTTTATGCATCATTATGCTGGTATAACAAGATTAAACCGATTGTACGCACAAAATATGTTGATTTAGAACAGCAAGTTTTAGAATTTAAACATTATTTGCGTTATACCAAAGCAGAAGAATATCGTTTAATTCCACCTGAAGTATTTGAAGAGTATTTACCCTATTCAATTATTTTTGGTGTGGATCATCATTGGTTAAAGCGTTATCAAGAGGCTTATCCCGCTGAATATAAGATGGCTGAAAATTCTAGTGTGATGTTTAGTTATGGTATTAGCCAATCATATACATTTAACAATGCACAATCTGAACCCAAGTCATCTAGCGGATTTAGTATGAGTACATCTCATGGTGATTCAAGTTCTAGCTCTGGTTCAAGCTCAGGCTCAGGCTCTGGCGGTGGAGGATTTTCAGGCGGTGGTTCTGGCGGTGGTGGAGGTCGTGGACGATGAGAAAAATAATTACGATCCTTATCACATTATGGTTGTTGCTGAATGTTGCACTCGCTGATGTCATCAAAAATTATCATGTGGATGTCACAGTACTAGAAGATGGCAAAATTGATGTGGTGGAGACTATAGAAGTGGATACAGAGTTTAAAGAGATTAAACTTGGTATCACACGCGAAATCCCTTTGCATTATTTATTAGACAATCGCAATGTAGAAACACCAACGCGGATCATGAGTATTACACGAAATGGTCATAAAGAACCTTATTATGCGCGTGTTTTGCATGATAATAATCTTTTACGGACAAGGGAAAATGATCTTTTGTACATTGCCATTGGTGAAGACAAGGATGAGCGTAAAAACTATATTAACTTTGGTCGTAATGTTTATCAGATCCATTGGCAAAGCTATCATCATATTCGTCAATTTAAAGATTATGATGAGTTATATTTCAATGCAATTGGTCATAATTGGCGTTTACCAATAGAGAAAGCAAGTGTAACCGTGCATCTACCTAAGAAAGTTGGCATGACACAATCAACCAGTTATTACGGTTATTCAGGTGCGATTGATCAAATACAAGGATTAATAGAAACGCCTCAAACTATACATTTTTCATCACCTGAAAAATTGGGTAGAAAAAAAGGCATGACTGTCGCTGTTGGATTTGAAAAAGGTTTAAATATATCTCAGGCATTACCGCCATTCATTATTATTAATGATGGCATGTGGCGCATACAAATTATGGATATCGTTGTTGTAATACCAGTTTGGATGCAAAGTTTGCTCTGGCTGACGGTTGTGATTTTTGTTTATACATTATTCGGTCGACTTTGTATCAAAGTCATGGAACGCAGAAGTCGTAAAATATTTATGGTGAGATATGAACCCTCTACAACGCTTATGGAAACAATGGCACTGAGTCGACATTATCCCTATAGCGATAAGCTGATTACAGCGGAATTAGTTGGATTGCATGCAAACGGCTATATTCAATTACAGAAAAAAGGCTTTCAATTACTGAAAGATTCGATGAGTGAAGTGAGAGCAGATCAGTCATTATCCGTGTGTCAGCAGAGATTTTTATTCTCTATAAAGTTTGCTAAAGCTGGTGATTTCATTCGATTTAGAGATATTTCAGAAGAAAGTTTGAAAGATATTTTTATTCGGCCATATCAAACATCTTTATCACTATATTATGAATCAATGTTTGAAAATCCTATCATGAAGTGGCTAGGTAGCGGAATTTATCTCTTAGTGCCAGTGGTGTTGATTATTTTGCCTTCTACCGATCTGATGACATATATCATGATGGGCTTAATGTTGATCATTGTTTCTCAAACTTTTTATCCTGCCAGTATGGTTTTGTTATATGCAATCTTTCGTGGCAAGATCATACTGTTTTTCAGCTTTCTTATACCTTCAGCAATGATATATGGGTTTGGTGTTTTTGCATCCATAATTATTATGTTTTTTATAAATATGACGGGTTCAACAATTTTAAGAACGGGCTCCATTGTGGGGTTGATAGCGATATGGATTTGCATCTGTATGGTAATGCTATGGATTTATAATAGTTTTATAAAAATACAATTATTGAATTCTCTTTATAAAGATAAACGACGTGCTGTGTATGAATTTAGACATTTTTTAGCTTATACAAAAGCGCATGAATATGAGCTTTTAACCGCTGATTTATTTGATGAATATTTACCATATGCCATTGTTTTGGGTGTAGAGAAAAAGTGGGTTGCTTTGTATCGTAAACTATATCCAGAAGTTGTTTTACAATCTCAATCGATTGATATTTTGGATGATATTAATAGTATTGGCGCATTATTGCCATCTTATAGTGAAGATTCCGATCATGCGCTGTCGATGACAGGTTCTTCTACTTCTGGCAGCGGTTCATCAGGTTTTTTAGGCGGAATATCTGGCAGTTTTGGTAGTTCTTCAGGTGGTGGAAGCAGCTCGGGTTCTGGCGGTGGCGGATCATCGGGTGGCGGTTCAGGTGGCGGCGGCGGAGGTGGTCGATGAAACGAATATTGATTACAATTATTATAATATTTTTGGGAATGTGGTTATTAAAAGAATCATCATTAGTGCTTGATAAACCTAATGTTGATTGGGTGAGTGTCTTACAAGAAACGTTGCCAATATTTATTCATCCATATACATTGCTGATGTTGATATTTATAGGAATTATTTTTTGTTATTGGTGTTTTGCATATGCTCTATTGAACAATAGGTTAATTAAAATACCCCAAATTCATCATCCAACAACGATACCTCCAGATATGCCTTTGATTAAATTACAGGCTTTAGTTCGGCCAGTTTATGGCAAGGATGATGATTTAACAAAAGCGCTTGTTGTGGATTTGGCTCAGAAGAACGTGATTACTTACGATGTGGTCCAAAGCAAAATTTTGCTGAATAAAGATCAGAAAGAAAATGCATATCTCTCAACAGGGCAGCGATATTTTTTAGAAGCATTGGAACAATATGATGAAGAGGATTTAACTGACATTAATGATGGTGCATTGAATTATTCGCGAGAATTTTATTATGTACCATTTGGTTGGGTGAACCAATTCTTAATGATTATTTTATTGGGCTGTATTGCGGCATTTTATGGATTAACTTCGGGCTATTTCTTAGCTTTAATGTTATTTCCATTAGCGGGCGGGCTGCTGAGTTATGTTGGTTTAACATCTCTATTTTCATCTAATAATGATTTATCCTCTGTGGGAGGATTTTTCTTAATGTTGTTTTTAATCATAATAGGGTTTGTTTTTGGTGCTGTACCGCTCATTTTTTCATGGAACGATGTTGCCATGACAACAGCACATTGGAGTAATGCAGTGACAATGTGGCTGGCTTGTATATTGCTTGGTTTTGTTTGTGCTTTGTTTGGTATGTTTGGACAAAGGATTAAGCCTGAGTATTTGGATGCAAAATTAACAGTATTGAGCTTTAAATATTTTATTCAACATGTTCAAGAAGGTGATCCCGCATTACATCCAAAAATATTTGAAGAATATTTAGTGCTGACAATGGTCATGAGATTGGATAGACGTTGGATGCTGATGTTTAAAAAGTTATATCCTGAGGAATATGAAAAATTTAGAGAGACAAATGTCGGTAGAATATATGAGTTAAGTAAAAGCTCTGAATTTGTGAGTAATAGAAGAACGCATGGGATTGATCAAAGTAAAGAGCTTGAAGATTTTTTCTTGAAAAAAGATCCTTCTGATAAAGGACCGTAAACTAAAAAGCGCTTCAATCTATCCGACAGAAGCGCTTTAGTTTTATGCAGTTGAGCTAATTAGCCAACGCCATGTTCACGAGTTGCTGTGAACTTGATCTCAGGATAACGCTCTTGAGCTAATGTTAAATTCACACGCGTTGGCGCGATATAAACATATTCACCTGAGTGATCTACTGCCATATTGTCGTAGCATTTATTGATGAATGTATCGAATTTTTTAGCATCAGCACAAGCAACCCAGCGTGCAGTTGTTACGTTGACAGCTTCAAAAATACAATCGACGTTATAGTCAGTTTGTAAGCGATTCAATACAACATCAAATTGAAGTACACCGATTGCACCGATGATTAAATCATTGCTGTTGAGTGGCTTGAATAACTGTGTTGCACCTTCTTCACACAACTCTTCTAAACCTTTTTGCAATTGCTTCATCTTCAATGGATCACGCAAACGCGCACGGCGGAATAATTCAGGCGCAAAATCTGGAATCCCTGTGAAAACTAAGTTTTCGCCTTCTGTGAATGTATCACCAATGCGGATTGTGCCGTGGTTGTGGATACCAATGATGTCGCCAGCATAAGCTTCTGTTAAATGCTCACGTTCAGATGCCATGAATGTCAAAGCATCAGGAATTTTGATGTTCTTATTGATACGAACATGGCGCGCTGACATGCCAGGAGAATATTTGCCAGAACAAATGCGCATAAATGCGATTCTGTCACGGTGTTTTGGGTCCATGTTGGCTTGGATTTTAAAGACAAAACCTGTGAATTTTTCTTCAGATGGTGCAACTTCACGCGTTGTTGTTGCGTGGCTTTTTGGTGGCGGGGCGATTTTAACAAAGCCATCCAGCATTTCTTGCACACCGAAGTTTGTCACAGCAGAGCCGAAGTAAACAGGTGTTAATTTACCTGCTAAATAATCTTCTAAATTGAATTCATTACTTGCGCCACGAACCAATTCCAACTCTTCACGGAATTCAGCTGCTTTTGCACCCAGAACTTCATCTAACTCAGGATTATCCAAACCTTGAATGATACGGCTATCATGCTTCTTGCCATCTTTATGTACTTCATATAAAGCGACATAATCATCGATCAAGTGGTAAACGCCCTTAAGCTCTTTACCCATGCCGATTGGCCATGTTACAGGCGCACATTGAATTTTTAAGACATCTTCAACTTCATCGAGTAGATCAATCGGATCTTTACCTTCACGATCGAGCTTGTTGATGAATGTCATGATTGGCGTATCACGTAGGCGACAAACTTCCATCAATTTAATGGTTCGCTCTTCAACACCTTTTGCGCAGTCAATGAGCATCAAAGCTGAGTCAACGGCTGTTAAAGTACGATAAGTATCTTCCGAGAAGTCTTCATGGCCTGGAGTATCCAAGAGATTAATCATTTTCTCTTTGTAAGGGAACTGCATGACAGAAGATGTGATGGAAATACCACGTTGTTTTTCCATCTCCATCCAGTCAGATGTTGCGTGACGCGCTGCCTTACGACCTTTAACTGTACCTGCCAAGCTGATCGCACCTCCGAATAGCAAAAGCTTTTCGGTCATTGTGGTTTTACCAGCATCAGGGTGAGCGATAATCGCAAACGTGCGTCTGCGTTCCATCTCTTGAATCATTCCTGCCATAAAATATGTTGCCTATTGATAAACTTTTAAATAAACCAACCATTTTACATGATTTGATACAACAAATTAATAAATATTCAGCAACATATCACGCTTAAAAAATTTTATGGCTGCTGTCTTGTCGCTGTAATTGAGATTTCTCTAATGGTCACTTCTTGCGGCATGTGATAGATGAAATCAATAGATTCAGCGACTTTGATCGGATCTAATGTTAATCCACCCATGCTCTCTTTCCATGCATTATAATCCGTCAGAGATTGTTCGCTGGTCACATGTGTGAGTAATTCAGTTTCTGCAGCACCTGGGGAAACAAGTGAGACACGAACATTTGCATCTGCAACTTCTTGACGAATGGTTTCTGTTAAGCCATGAACGCCAAATTTAGAGGCAACATAAGCAGCATGATTAGGAAATGCTTTATAGCCAGCGATGGAGGAGATATTAATGATTGTTCCGCCATTTCTTTTCACCATACCATCCAAAACAGCTTTCATGCCATTGAGTACGCCAATGACATTTGTTTGAAGCATGGTTTGCCATTCAGATTCATCTTGCGTTCTGATGTCGCCTAAAAGCATCACACCTGCATTATTGATCAGCAAATCAGTTGGTCCATAAATGGCTTCTGCTTTTTGAATGGCGGATTTAAAAGTTTGGGCATCTGCAACATCTACTTTTTCGATCATGACATTATCAAAATTCAAAGGTAGATCTTTAACTTTCTCGATGCGACGCGCTAGCAATAGTAATGGGAAGCCTTTTTGATTAAACATTTCAGCAGTTTTAGCACCAAATCCTGAGCTTGCGCCTGTAATCACAACTAATGGTTTGTTTGACATTTTGTATTCATCCTTATATTTTTGGAATGAAAGAGAGAATACACCTTGGAGTTAACTCCAATGCAAGTAAAAGGATAAAAAAATGTATACCATCGGTGAAGTCTCGAAAATGACAAACATCACAACAGATACATTGAGATATTACGATAAAATTGGTTTATTGCCATTTGTAGAGAGAAATGGTGCTGGTTATCGAGTATTTAGTGAGAATGATTTGAAGTATCTGGAAGTGATTCAATGCTTAAAACGATCTGACGTGCCTGTTAAAGAGATTGGTCAATTTGTACAATGGACAATGATGGGCGATGAAACTTTAGAAGATAGGAAGCATTTTTTTACGGAAAAAGAACGCGATTTAGAAGATAAAATTAAAGTACTAGAAACAATGTTAGCATTCTTGAAATGGAAGAAATGGTATTACGAATCGGCCTGTGAAGCTAAAACTGAGTCGATACATTTTATTGAAGGCACGCGAGTATTGAATCCCGAAGTTTTAGAGCATTACAACAGTATGCAAAAAAATAATAAGCACAAAGTTACGGCAACACCAAGTTATTTGAAAGAATAGAAAATTAAGGCTCATGCAGTTTTTAATAGTTGCGTATTATTGATGATAATGGCTATTTTATAAGGGCTTTGTGGGTTAATATGCCTGCCATAATTATGAATAATAAAGGTCAATTATGATAAATGAAATTAAGCGTGCGCCTGAGTTACAAGCATTATTACCAATGCCTCAGCCAAAAATTCAATTCTCTGTCAGTGTTATTAAATCTGCGTTAGCAATGTTTGTCCTATTTGCAATGGCGATGGGTTTGCTAGTATTTGCAGCTTTTCAAGCCAAAGAGATTTACGAGGATTATAAAGTTAAAGATCAATTAGAGTTTGTAAGTGCTCAGATTGATGGTAAATGTCGATCACATTTAATTGTATTGACCACTTGTAATGTGAAAGTGAAAGTTGGAGGTAAAACATATCCTCAGGATATCTCATTTTTTTCTTTTAAAAATGGAGATTATAGTGTGACAGCCTTAAGAGATCCGAATAATATTGATTATGTTACTTTGGATTTGGCGGTCGAAAAGATGGGCGCTCGCGCAATGATTGTGTTGTTCTGGATTGCTGTGAGTGGTTTATTATTTTGGTTATTGATTTTAATATTATTCACTAGAAGACCGCGCAGTCGGCACGTTTTTGATGAGTTGAACCGTGGCAATATCGAGCTTGCTTTGTATCGTTTTGATGAAAAAATGTGGGAGAAAAAGAACACGGTCATGTATCAGTTAATGATTCATGGGAAATTGCAAAAAATGTATTTCGGTGTGAATAAAAAGCAAGGCAATGTGATGCCATTCATTTTAAGTGATGCAACGGGAAGTTATATGATTGTGGTTTATGATCCAACTTCTGAATATTTTGTAATACTGAATCAATCTTTGATCTCTTTGGATATGGATAAAACACAGAGAAAAACGCTTAAAGAACAACTTGATCGATATATTGCTCAGCAATTATAGGATTTATTGAAGTCATTATGAGATTACCATTGATATTAGATGAATACGGTTATGCAAGTGTTTATTATTCGCAAGAAGAATTAGAGCAATATGCTGAGGCGATTGATGTTGCTAATGGTGATTACGATGTTATTTATGATATGGAAGGCTACTTATATCGTTTGGCAACGGTCGATATATCTAAAATTGTATCTAAAGGTGTATTTGGAATATCTGGTGTAAGTAGTGCGCCATATAAAAACACCCCAAAGTTGTGTCCAACTTTTGGGGTGCAGTTCAATTTATCAGAATGGTTTATTAGAATGAAAATCTGTATTAAAAATCGTGGCGGATACCGATACTTAATTGATCATCTTTGAATTTTCTAGATGATACGCCTTGATCCATTACGAATTTCTGTTTTACAACGTTGTGTTGATATTCTACCCAAATGGCTGTGCGCTCTGATAATTCTTGTTCCAATCCAATAGAGAAAGTTTTCAAGCGATTATCTTCTTGATTTCGAATGGCGTGATTGAGATTATCCAATCCTGTGTGACGTTTTTTTGCAGTGGCTTGACCATAAGTTGCACGCAATGTTGTGTCATGATCTGAACCAAATGCCCAATATGCACCAATATCCCAACCTTTGGCTGTGTGTTTATAATCATTATTACTGATTGATTGATCTTTGATTTGATCCCAGAAAAACTCTGAATGTGCATTGCCAATCCCAAAGTTTTTTGCACCTTTATTTTTAGCATAAGCATAATTGGTTGTGATTCCCCAATCTTCTGTTCTAAAGCCAACTTGAGCACCGTAACTATAAGCGCGTTTTGCATCATCCGCGAGATCCGCAGAAAAATAACCCAAACGTGAGTAAAATCCCGATTCATGTTCATAAGCTAGGCTGATTGTATAGAGATTAGCACCATGATTGTTGCCATAGATTTCCTCATCATTGCTAGCAACTATTCCAGCTGTGAAGCTTAAACCAGCAAAGGTTGGCGATGTGTAAATGGCAGCATTGCCTAAGTATTCCCAGATTTCAGCATCAAATGTATTGATTGATCCTGCATTGCCTAGCAAAATATCACCTGCCGCTGCTGCACTGGCAGATAAACCTAAGGCATTAAAATCATCAGAAACGCTATCAGCTTTGACAACATCATAAAAAGGGTTTTCCATACGGCCAATGGCAAAGGTACCTATGAATGTTTCTAAGCCAATCATGGCGATTTCATTTTCAAAGCCTTCGCCATTTTCAACGCCATCAGCAGCATTGAAAGCCCAACGTAAATTAAAAATTAACTGTGTATCTTCACCGAGAGATTCGCTGCCGCGTAAGCCAATGTAAGAACCATAATCCTCAATGGCTAGACCCTGTTTGTCTAATCGCGTCATCCCGAGTTGTAATGATCCGTAGATTTCTGTGGCAGCATGCGCTGAAGTTAAAGCAGATATGGATATGATGAGAGCAGTAAGTTTTCTATGCATGATAATTCTCATTTAAGTTAGTTATATGAATCAATGACTAATGTCGCTGTGAGAAAGCTTGGCGATTATAAAGAATAGTCTTTATCTTTAAAAGAATTAACTTATATTAATAAAAATTAACAATGATATTTAAATTGATGTGCATAAAAAAGCCATTTTGAAATGCATCAGAAAGGCTGAATAATTCAGTTAAATTAATTATCGTTACGCGGTTTTCTTGTTTAAGTTTTTGGATTCATCGACAAACAATAATGCCAAAATACCAATCACTGTAACTGCCGCTGCAACATAGAAACTCGCATTCAAATTACCTGTTTTTTCAGCGATGAAACCTGTCATCCAAGGCGCTAAGATAGAGCCACACATTCCTAAGAAGTTATATAGACCAAATGCTGTACTTAATAGAGATTTCGGTACATTTTCAGCGGTTAATGCCAATAAAACTGGGTTCAAGCTGATTTTACCAATGAAGCCGTAAAGCACTAACACACATAACAATAAGATATTTTGTGGATTGGTTGCTAAGCCCAAGATTGTTGAAGTTGTGGTGCTATTGTCTAAATTACCCGAATAAACGATACCGAAGATGGATAACAATGATAAAGGCAACATGAACAATGCAACGGCTTTACGTTTGCCTAAGCGGTCAGAAACCCAACTGAAGAAGATTGTACCGATGATGGATAACCAAGGAACTATAGATGCAACACGGCTCGCAACAGCTTTATCCATACCGCGTTCCATTTCTAGATAGTACGGTAACCATGTAATGATCACGAAAAAGCCATAGATTGAACAGAATATAGCGATGTAAGCCATCACAAGATTGCGGCGTTTAAATAGAGATAAAAAGTCCGCTAATGTAATGCCTTTCTTTTTTTCCGTTGTGGCAGTTTGTGCTGTATTAACGTTGTTCACTCTCTCTTTGATGAAGAATAAAATCAATAGAGCGACAACAAAGATTGGTATTGCCATATAAACGAAGGCCATTCGCCAATCGTTACCTGCATTGAAAGAGCGGCTTGATACTTCATAACCTAAGGCGATACCGAATGACATACCAGCGCCAATGATCGCGCTGCCAACGGCTAAATGCTTTGGCGGAATGGCTTCAGATGATAATGCATATTGTGGACCGTAATAACTACCTTGTGCAGCACCTGCAATCATCCAAAAGATAATGAACATTGCGTATGAATTAGCAAAATAAACCATTGCAACAAAAAGTGCGTAGATCATGAAGCCGATGACTAATACACGTTTTCTACCAATGATATCGCCCACAATGCCTGATGGCACTTGTAAGCCTGTATAGGCTAAATAGAAAAGGCTCATAATACCGCCAACAGCAGCAGCGCCAATGCCGTATGTTTTGCCGATCTCGCTCATGACAGGGCTAACTAACATTCGACCTGCATAGATAAAGACCCAACCTAAGAAAAAGACGGCGACAGCCACCATCCAATATTTACTACTGACGTTTGGGGATTGTTGTGTTGAACTCATAGAAAGCTCTCCTTAAAAACGTAACATTAAGTGGGATAACTATGCTCAATGTAGTGTTGTCCGAAGGAGAAAGATTTGACTTAAGTTAGGTTTCAAAGATTGCAATAAATTTGTTGTCAATGTCCTTCAATTGATCGAAGAAATCTATCTTCACGGCGTTTCTCATCAAAAAATTTAAGCCAATCTTTTAGCATTGACTGAAAATTTAAAACAGCCTGAATTTCATGACATTTATCACTATTATATTCGGGAAGCATGTTACTTTTTGATTGTGCAATGCCACATCCTAATTGTGATATGGCACACTTAAATTTAGGTACATTTAAACGAGGTACTCAAACTATGATCCATTCTTTTGTGAAGAAAGGCAGCTTTCAGGATTCAGTTAGCTTGATGTTGATTTCACGCAAGCTAAGTGAACATCCTGATGTCGAAGAAATTTCAGTCATGATGGGAACACCAGCCAATAAAGACTTATTACAAGCAACAGGTTTCTGGAGCCCAGAATTTGATGAAGCAACGCCTAATGATATTTGCATAGCGATTAAAGCAGAAACAACAGATTCAAGCATTGTAGATGTTATTGTTGCAGCGTTGGAAGAAGAATTAGCAAACTTAGCAAAGAATCAAGGTGGTGGCGGTAAACGAATTCCAAAGGCGAGACGTTTGGACTCAGCCTTACAAAGAATGACCGATGCCAATACATTGTTGATCTCTATTGCGGGTGAATATGCAGCGGACTTGACAGATTCAGCATTGGATCGTGATTTGAACGTGATGATCTTCTCAGACAACGTAACATTAGAGGATGAGATTCGTTTAAAGCAAAAAGCAGCGGATAAAGGTTTAATTGTGATGGGCCCTGATTGTGGTACAACTATGATTGCAGGCTCTCCATTGGCATTTGCTAATATTATTCCTGAAGGTAATATTGGCGTTGTGGGTGCATCGGGTACAGGTATTCAAGAGCTATGTTCACAGATTGCACTAGAAGGGCAAGGCATTACTCACGCTATTGGTTTGGGCGGTCGTGATCTATCTGTGGATGTCGGTGGCACAAGTGCAATGACAGCTTTGGATATGTTGGCAAATGATGCAAATACTAAAGTGATCGCTTTTGTATCGAAACCACCAGCAGAAGAAGTGCGCCAAAAAATTATTCAGCGAATGAAATCTATTAATAAGCCAGTTGTGGCATTGTTTTTAGGTAGCAAAATCGATCAGCCAAAAGATGGCAATGTTTACTTGATCAATACGATTGATAAAGCAGCGCGTTTAGCCGCTGAATTATCAGAAGTAGAAAAAGATTATGAAACAATGAAACCTGTGCCTAATAGAAAAATCTTGGGCTTATACACAGGCGGTACATTAGCAGCAGAAATTGCATTAATTTTAGCGGAAGGCTTGAATGCAGAGATCGATGCTAAGCATGATAAAGGCACAATGTTAGATGCGGATGGTCATAAAGTTGTGGATCTCGGTGATGACTTTTATACAGTTGGTCGCCCACATCCAATGATTGATCCATCATCTCGTCAAGAAGAGATCATGAAGTTAGCGAAGCGCCCTGAAATTGGCGTTGTGTTGTTGGATGTTGTGTTGGGCTATGGTTCTATGAAGAATCCAGCAGAATCAGTTGCAACAGCTGTGATTAAATTGAAAGAAAAACGCCAAGAACCTATTAATTTCATTGCTACAGTCACAGGTACAAATCAAGATCCACAAGGTCGTGATAATGAAATTGCGATTTTGAAAGAAGCAGGCGTTACAGTTGTGAATAATTTACCAGAAGCTGCAATGTTAGCATTTGCATTGATTACGCCAAGAGCAGAATCGGGTGAGTTGAAACCTTATCCATTATTGGATGGTGTGAAAGTGATCAACGCAGGTTTACGTGGCTTTGCTGAAGATCTTCAAGCAGCTCAAACACCAGTTGTACAGTATCAATGGGCGCCTGTTGCGGGCGGTAATAAAAAATTAGCAAATATTCTCAAACATTTGAAATAAGAGGACCTAATTATGACAACTTTTGCAACAATTGATGAAGCGAACCAAGCAGTCGTTGAGCGCATCAAAGCGGCGCGTCCACGTTGGGTAAGTGTTATTCCAGCTCAAGAAGCTGTACCAACATTGGCTGAAGGCAAGAAGTTATTGCACGCAGGTCCTCCAATTCAATGGGAAGATATGACAGGCCCTGCACAAGGTGCTTGCGTTGGTGCTGCAATCTTTGAAGGTTGGGCGGAAGATGAAGCTGGTGCACGTAAATTATTGGATGCTGGCGAAGTAGAATTCATTCCATGTCATTCAGTGAATGCAGTTGGTCCAATGGGTGGTATTACATCAGCGAATATGCCAATGATCAAAGTTTATAATGCAGTGCATGATAACTATGCTTATTGCAATATCAACGAAGGTATTGGTAAAGTGATGCGCTTTGGTGCATTTGGCGAAGAAGTTCAGGTGCGTCATCGTTGGATGCGTGATACTTTGCGACCAATCTTGCGTGATGCATTGGCAGAAATGGAAGATGGTTTAGATATCACAGCACATATGGCACAAGGTGTAACAATGGGCGATGAATTCCATCAGCGTAACATTGCAACATCTGCATTATTGGCACGTACATTATCACCGATTATCTCTACTTTGGATTATCCAAAAGAGCAGATTACAGAAGTGATTAACTTCATGAGCATCACAGATCAGTTCTTTTTGAATGTTACGATGGCTTATTGTAAAGCTGCAATGGATGCAGGTGCACAAATTGAAGCAGGTACAATCGTGACAGTGATGAGCCGTAATGGTCGTAACTTTGGTATCAAAGTGAGTGGTTTAGGTGATCAATGGTTTGAAGCACCAGTTAATACACCGCAAGGTTTGTTCTTTACAGGTTATACGCAAGATGATGCAAACCCAGACATTGGTGACAGTGCAATTACTGAAACTTATGGTGTTGGCGGTTGTGCAATGATTGCGGCACCTGGTGTAACGCGTTTTGTCGGTGCAGGTGGATTTGAAGCGGCAGTTGAAACATCAGAAGAGATGAGTGAAATTTATGTGGATCACAACATGGCATTGCAAATTCCAACATGGGATTTCCAAGGCGCGTTGGTGGGCTTAGATCTTCGTTTAGTAGTGGAAACAGGTATTACGCCATTAATCAATACAGGTATTGCACATAAAGATCCAGGTGTTGGTCAAGTGGGTGCAGGTACTGTTCGTGCGCCACTAGCATGTTTTGAAAAAGCCTTAGTGGCTTTGGCTGAAAAAAATGGTATCTAATCATTTTATTGATTTTTAAATGATCATTTTAAAGCCAGCGAGTGACGACTCGCTGGCTTTTTTATATTATTTACACGAAGTTTGATGGAGAAGCTTGCATACAAACGTAGCAGATTGTATTTTAGCAAGTTATTATTGATGAATTATGAAGGAAGTTCCATGCTTGATTTAGAAATGATGCGTTCATTCATTCAAGTGGCGGAGATGAAGAGTTTCTCCAAAGCTGCTAGCAATTTGCATAAAACATCTGCAACCATTAGCTACAGAATTAAAATGCTGGAGGAAAGTGTTGGTGCTCAACTATTTAATAGAACGACACGAACTGTTGAGTTGACAGCAGCTGGCGAGCATTTATTAGAGCAATGCCGCGAATGGATTATGTGGCTGGAAAATATGCCTAAAGAGCTTCAACAGATTAATGATGGTATTGAGCCTAGCGTTAATATTACGATCAATAACTTGTTGTACGATGTTGAAGCTGTTACCGAACTATTAGTCTACTTAAATGGTTTATTCCCACAAACTCAGATCACGATTTCTCGTCAGATTTTTATGGGTGTTTGGGATCGTTTAATGTATGACAATCATCACATTGCCATTGGTGCGCCAGGTTCTGAATCATTGACGAATGTTATAGAATCTATTGATTTAGGTTCAATTTCTTGGTCGTTTATTGTTTCTAAGAATCATCCTTTGACACAACATAAAGGTCCGATTACAGAAGCAATGTTGCGTAAATATCCAGCGATCAATGTTGAAGATACTGCGCGCAATATACAAAAACGCACAGCATGGTTATTGAAAGGGCAGAAAGAGATTAAAGTACCTAATATGTCCACTAAAGTGGCGTGCCATTTAAAAGGTTTAGGCATCGGATTTTTGCCAACAACAATTTGTCAGCCTTATGTTGAAAAAGGTGAATTGGTGGAAATTCAGATCGCAACTCATCGCGTACCTTCTAAAATGATGTTGGCTTGGAATACAGAAATTAGCGGTAAAACAGTTCAAGCCATTATTGATTTATTTGAAGCGAATCATCCGATTGCTCAAGGTTTATTGAAGAATATTGATTTACCAGCAGGTCATACAAATTAAGGAAAAATAATGTCAGATTTTGAACGTAATTGGGATATTTATTTAAATCATTATCGTCCCGATGTTTTGTTCCCAGAAGTTACACAGCCACAAAAAGCGAGTCGATTGATCACATCTCTTTTAGATGTTGCAGATGAGTTTGATGTGCTGTTGTTAGATGGTTTTGGCGTATTGAATGTAGGTGCTGATACTATTGAAGGCATGCCAGAAATCATTAATGGCCTAATGGCAAAAGGTAAACATGCATTTGTCTTAACCAATGGTGCAACCTATCCTGTGGCTAAAAATGCAGCACGTTACCCTAGTTGGGGTTATAACATTGCACCTGAAAATGTTGTCTCTTCTCGTAATGCGGTTGAGCATGCTATCCCTTCTCATCCTTTAAGTACTCGAGGTAAAACCTGGGGTGTGATCGGTGCGCCCGATTATGATCCTTCGACATTGAAAGTGAAATCTGTGTATTTGACAGAAGCAAATGTCGATGATGTGGATGGAATTATTTTCTTAGGCACAATGGAATGGTCTGCTGAAAAGCAAGTTTGGTTGCTGGAATCTTTATCTAAAAGACCTCGTCCAGTTTTAATTGGTAATCCTGATGTATGTGCGCCATTGATGAGTGCATTCACTGTGGAGCCAGGCACATATGTGCTAGAGATTAAAGCTATTGATGGCGTGGATGTACATTTCTTTGGTAAGCCATTTCAGCTTTGTTATGCATTGAGTTTTAATAAAATTTTAGAAACTGTCGGTAATGTCAAACCTGATCGTGTATTGATGGTGGGTGACACATTGCACACAGATATTTTGGGTGGGAATACATTTGGCATGAAAACAGCATTGATGGCTGATTATGGCTTCTTGCGTGGACGTAATCCTTATGATTTCATCGAAGAATCTGGCATTCAGCCTGATTTTATTGTGAGTCATCGTACATTTTAATGTTTTAATAGATTCAAATAAAAAAGCTCATTCTATGATTGAACTGCACCCCAAAAGTTGGACGTAACTTTGGGGTGTTTTTATATGGCGAAGTATTCTTTTGATTTCAAATTAAAAGTTGTTAAGTTTTATCAAAAAGGAAATGGATATAGCTCTACAGCTGATCATTTTAATATTGATCATTCCACCGTTAACAAAGTGGGTCAAGGCCTATCAATATCATGGTCAATCAGGGATTCAGCCAAGAACAACAAAACTATCTTATTCTGCTGAATTTAAACATTATGTATTGAAGTTTATGTCAGATCATTATTACTCTGCCCGCGAAGCGGCTTCATATTTTAATATTCCAGCATTTACTTCTATATTAGAATGGCAAACTCTGTTTAAAGAAGGTGGTTTGAGTGCACTTGAACCACGTCAAAAAGGAAGACCTAAAAAGATGAAATTGCCCAAAAAACCTGATAATCGCACTGAACAAGAAAAGTTGATAGATCAACTTCAAGCTGAATTAGCCTATCTTCGTGCGGAGAATGATGTGTTAAAAAAGTTTCAGGAATTGGACGAGAAGGAAGAAGCGCTCAGGCGCAAACAATCATCGCAGAAGATCTCAAAGTAAAGCATTCATCGTTACTGAAAATCATGAATCTAGCCAGAAGCACTTATTACTATCATAAGGCAGTATTGGCTAAGCCTGATTCAGATGAAAGCCTTAAAGCAAGGATAACAGCCCTTTTTCATGAGCATAAAGGTCGATATGGTTATCGTCGCATCACTGCGATATTACAAAAAGATTTCCCCATTAACCATAAAAAAGTTCAAAGAATCATGCGATTACTGAATCTTAAATCTTTAGTAAGACCGAAGAAATACCAATCTTATAAAGGAAAAGTTGGAAAAATAGCGAAGAATATTTTGAAGCGTAATTTTAAGGCTCAAAGGCCCAACCAAAAATGGGTAACAGATGTCACAGAGTTTAAAGTGAACGGTGAAAAGCTGTATTTATCTCCGATTTTAGATCTATATAATCAGGAAATTATTAGCTATGAAGTTGCTAAAAACTCCAAATATGAGTTGGTGGGTAAAATGCTGAATAAGGCATTGAAGCATTTAAAGTTACATAAGAAAGGACGCAAGAAACTGATTTTACATTCTGATCAAGGTTGGCAATATCAAATGAAACAGTACCAACAATCTTTAAAAGATCACAAAGTTAGACAAAGCATGTCACGCAAAGGCAATTGCTATGATAATGCTGTGATTGAGAACTTCTTTGGTGTTTTGAAATCAGAGCTATTTCATGTGAAAAAATTTGAATCTATCGATCAATTAGAGAAAGAGATTCATGAGTACATCGATTATTACAATAATGATCGAATTAAGCTCAAACTAAAAGGACTGAGTCCGATAGAATATCGAAATCAGTCCTTGTCTTTATAATTTATAAACTGTCCAAGTTTATGGGGTCAGTTCAGATCAGGATGAGCTTTTTTGTATTGATGGACATTGTTATTTAAAAGAAGCATGCTAATAGCAATATATTATGCTTGAATAGGTTCTATATATTTAGTTAATAGGGCGCCAGAGCTTTAAATGCCCGATATATTTTAATCTTTGTGTTGCAGTAAAAGTTGGAACATCATTGGTGCGCATATGTAATATATCAGCAGGTGTTATCCAAGATGCTTCGCCATCGAAGAGTGGAATTTCTGCATAATTATAGGCATCTAAGACAAATTGTGAGCAGAAGAAGCCGTTAGTTTGTTTTTTGCCCAATTGAGCTTTTGCTAATGTTTTTAAGCAAGTATTACGAATTGTTTCGGGAGCTAAAGGTATCTCGCAAATACGTTTAGTAATCATCCATGGTGTGAGCATGATGATGCCTTTGTAGTTATAGTCACTGTTGTTATTGTCCTCAGAGAACTTGCGGAGTTTTTTTGCATGATTGGAAGTTAAGCCTGATAGTCGTAAAACAGCCATATTATTGGATTCATTGATGGCTTGTTGTATAGGGATGATTCTTGTGCCACTGCCGATGGATTCTGCGACTTCTTCATTGCCTAAATATATGGAAACATGGCTAACATTACTTAGGCTTGCTAGGCGAATGCTCCATGATGTAATAGAGGAATTTCATGCTTATATTTAACCTAATCATTATTGTTATCAGTAAAATATACACGCATGTAAAGCTATATTCTAGGCAATAAAAAAGCTTGTTATTTATCAATAACAAGCTTTTTTATTAACTGGCGGAGCGGACGGGACTCGAACCCGCGACCCCCTGCGTGACAGGCAGGTATTCTAACCAGCTGAACTACCGCTCCAAGAGATCTGGAAGTTTTGAAGAAGTGGCGGAGCGGACGGGACTCGAACCCGCGACCCCCTGCGTGACAGGCAGGTATTCTAACCAGCTGAACTACCGCTCCGTTGTGTCTTCAACTTCAGAAGGATTTGCATTATACATAATAAAATTTGCTTGTCACATCTTTTTTACCATTAGAGCAATAATCGTGCAAAAAATATGTTTTGTTGATTATGCGTTTATCATTGAATCGACCACTTTAGCATATTGAAATATTGCTAACCATTTTATTTATTTGAATTTTTTTGTATTTCGGGCATTGCAATATGACAGAAACAATTTTAATCACAGGTGCATCAGGTTTTTTGGGTAAACGCATGGTACGTTTTTTACAAAGAACGAGCGATGCCTATTTATTGACCACAAGTCGACAGCAGGAGAGTTTTCCGAATCATTTAGTCCGTGATTTATCAGATGCAACGTCTGAGCTTACAGATAAAGTGGATACAGTGATTCATTTTGCAGGTTTAGGTGCACATAATTCTGGTGGTGAAGAAGATTTTCATAATGCAAATGTTACGATGACATTGCAAGTTGCAAAAGCTGCGATGGAATCTAATGTGAAGCGTTTTATTTTTATCAGCACAACAGATGTTTATGGTGCGGACAGTCAATCACCATTGGTTGAGTCAAGTTCTCTGAAGCCTAAAAGTGCTTATGCTCGTTCTAAATTGGCAGCAGAAGATGCATTGAAACAATTATATAAAGATAGCGAGATGAATTTGATCATCCTGCGTTTACCATTGATTTATCACATTGATGCTGTCAATGAGTTTGGGCAATATGTGAAAATGGTGAAGGAAAATCGTCCTTTGCCATTGGATAAAATTAATAATCAACGCACATTGTTGGCATTATGTAATTTTGAATCCGCATTGAATGCGCTGTTGCATCAGCCTGAAATTCGTAACGAAACAATGAATATTGCGGATAACATTAGTTTGTCCACAACCGAGATGATGAATGGCATTGCAGTTGCGGCTGTTGTGCCTATTAAACTCTTTTACGCGCCAAAGTTAATTGCTAAAGCATCATTGAAGTTAGCGGGTAAAACTCAGTTTTTTGAAAAATTTTGGGGAGATTTTCAAGTTTCCTCTGAATATGCTCAACAAAGATTGCAGTGGCAGCCTTCAGATAGCTATGTTGTAAATTTGTCAAAATAGTTTGAATTTCTGTTAAAATCTGCAATCACGATTGATCATAAAAATTAGAGGAAGTCATTATGAAAACTAGATCTCTTGCAGTGGGCGCGATGCTGATTGCATCATCTATGACTACAACCTATGCGGCATTGAATATCGCTAATATTGCGGAAGATAATACAGTTTCACTGACGTTGAATATGGATGAGAAACGCTTTGCAGTGACAGGCGGCTGCAATACGATCATCGGTGGTTTTGAAATCAATCAGCAGGATGAATTTTCAGCATCACGCAATTTAGCAAGTACATTGATGGCATGTAGCGAACCTTTAGAAAAAATGAGTGCTCGTATCCATGCATTTTTAGAAAATCAGCCAAAATTGATTCGCCAAGAGAATCATTTATATTTGGTTGGTACAATCACAGATGAGAAAGCAAGTGTTTATATGCCAGTGGTATTGGATCAAGGGCAATATAAAGATGTGAAAGCAGAAGTGTATGAACGAATTTTTGTTTATGTGTCTAACGAAAAAGTCCCTTGTCCATCGAATCCAGAAGCGCAGTGCTTACAGATTCGCAATGATAAAAATGAAGCATGGCAACCTTTTGAGGGCACAATTGAAGGATTCTCTCCTGAAGATGGCATCGCTTATCGTTTGCGCTTGAAAGAGTACAATAAAGGTTCTGAGAATCAGCGTTGGGTTTACGATATGGCAGTAGAGCAAGAAATCGTTCAATAATGACAACTTCCAATCAAGACGTAGAGGATTATCATTCTCTTATACTCAATGGCGCGCCTTTCATCGACGTAAGAGCGCCCATTGAGTTTTCTACTGGGCATTTGCCCACATCTATAAACCTCCCCATTTTATCTGATGAAGAGCGCGTTGCTGTCGGCACATGCTATAAGCAAAAAGGCAGAGATAAAGCAGTTCAGTTGGGTCATCAATTAGTCTCAGGGGAAAATCGTGATCATAAAATTGCGGCATGGCAGAAATTTTATCAACAAAATCCTGATGCTGTGATCTATTGTGCTCGCGGAGGTATGCGCTCTAAACTCACGCAAAGTTGGCTCAAAGAGATTGGTATTGAATTGCCTCGTGTGCATTTGGGTTATAAAGGATTAAGAAACTATTTATTATCTGTGCTGGAAGATGTCGAGCAGCATCCTATGCTGATTGTTAGTGGCGATACAGGCACTGGCAAAACAGAGTTATTGCAGAATTTTGATGCAATGATTGATTTGGAAGGTTTAGCAAATCATCACGGCTCTGCTTTTGGGAAAAACATTACTGCACAACCTGCGCAAGCTACGTTTGAAAACGTTTTGGCAGTTAATTTCGTACAGAAAAATCATCTGCCTGTTTGGTTGTTAGAAGATGAAAGTCGTAATATTGGCAAGGTTCATTTACCCGAAGCGCTTTATATCGCAATGGGCAAAGCGCCAATTGTTGTTGTGGAAGAAGCTTTAGAGCCAAGACTAGAGCGTATTTCTGAGCTTTATTTTGTAGAAATGTCACAAAAATATCGTGAAGTTTATGGCGAAGAACTAGGCTGGGATAAATATTGTGATTATCTCAAGCAAGGTTTATTTGCACTGCGTAAACGCTTAGGATTGGGTCGCTATGCTGTACTGCAACAGATATTAGAAGATGGTTTGATCCAACAAGCGTTGACAGGAAAAATCAATTTGCATCTTGATTGGCTCTCGATTTTACTAACAGAGTATTATGATCCAATGTACGAGTATCAGCTCAATAAGAAGAAAGAACGAGTGGTTTTTCGTGGGGATTATTCAAGTGTGCAAGATTTTATTCGGCATTATTCATAGGTAATATTGTGGGTATTTGTCGAGGAATTGTTGTGATTTGAGCAGGTTGGGGAATTATTTGATAAAATGTTTGCCATTTAATTTCCCCTAAATTTTGGTTGAAGGTTATTGGCATGTCAGAAAAGAAAGGCTCATGGTTTTCTCGTCTTTTTAAATCAGATAAGAAAGTAGAAGAAGCACCTAAGGTTGAAGAAGTTGTAGAAAAAGTGGTTGATGAGCCTGCGGTTGCCGATGACATTGCTGTGGATTCAGCTGTCTTGGCTGAAACCGTTGAACCTATCATTGAATTACAAGAAGATCATAAAGAAACAATTGCAGAGATCGAAAAAGAAGAGATCCTAGAAGCGGTTGCTGAATCTGTTGTGGAAGAAAAAGTAGAACAACACGAAGAAGTGATTGAATCAGTGCCTGAAGCGATTGCAGAAGTTAAGCAAACGGAAGATGAGATTGAGGCATCATTGGTTAAAACTCCCGTTGCAGAAACTGAAGTGGTAGCAGAAGAAGCATCGAGCGCACCAGAACTTAAAGAAGAAACTGTAGAACAACCTGCGGCATTAGAAGAAGCTGTGGCTGAGCCTGTGATTGCAGAGATTGAAAAAGAAGAAATTCTAGAAGCTGTTGCTGAATCAGTTGTGGAAGAGAAGGTTGAACAGCAAGAAACGGTTGTTGAATCAGTGCCTGAAGCCATTGAAGAAGTAAAAGCTGTTGAAGAAAATATTGAAGCAACAATCGAAGCGCCTGCATTTACAGAAGTTCATCAAGAAAAGCCAAAAACGGGTTTCTTTTCAAGATTAAAAGAGCGCTTAGGGAAAACTCGTGATGGCATTACATCAGGTTTGGCGGATCTGTTTGTGGGTAAAAAACAGATCGATGATGACATTCTAGAAGAATTAGAAACACGCTTATTGATGGCAGATGTTGGCGTTGAAGTGACACAGAAGTTAATCAAAAATATTACAGAAGAAGTTTCTCGTAAAAATTTATCGAATGTGGATGAGTTGTTATCGACATTACATAAGTCGATGGTTGAAATACTTAAACCTGTTGAGCAGCCATTGATTGCGAATAATGATGAGCATAAAACCTATGTCATCTTAATGGTTGGCGTCAATGGCGTTGGTAAAACTACAACGATTGGTAAATTGGCGAAAAAATTCCAAATGGAAGGTAAAAGTGTCATGTTGGCGGCGGGTGATACATTCCGTGCAGCAGCGGCTGAGCAGTTGAAAGTTTGGGGTGAGCGCAATAATGTGCCTGTGATTGCTCAGAAAGAAGGTTCTGATCCTGCATCTGTGATTTTCGATGCAATGGAATCAGCGAAAGCACGTAAAGTGGATGTATTGATCGCAGATACAGCGGGTCGATTACACACACAAGCAGGTTTAATGCAAGAATTGGCGAAGATTCATCGTGTGATGAAGCGCGTGGATGAAATGGCTCCGCATGAAGTGATGTTGGTTGTGGATGCATCGACAGGACAAAATGCATTAAATCAAGCCACACAATTTAATGAAATTGTGCCATTATCAGGGATTACATTCACTAAATTAGATGGCACAGCAAAAGGCGGGATTATTTTTGCCATTGCTGACAAACTAAAAGTGCCTGTGCGTTTTATCGGTGTTGGTGAAGCAATTGAGGATTTGCGTCCATTTGAGGCAGAAGGATTTGTTTCTGCAATTGTTGATCAAGCAAGTAGTCAAAAGTAATTACAGTCATACAGTCGAGAGTCTTCATGAAAAAAATTGTTCAACGCTTAACGATTTTAAGCGTTATCGTGTTGGCTGGTTGTTCTTCACAATCAGCTCAATTTCCTCAGCCTAAATCGATGAAGCCAATGGTATCGTTTTGGGAGCGCGTCTATAGTGAATGGAGTGAAGATCAAGCCATTTATCATGATAATCGTTATCTAAATGTGATCTATGAAATTGTGGATGTGCCTAACTATAATCGTCGAAATTTTATGTTAGCGCATGAAGATGTATTGCGTGAGCGTTTAACAGAAATGGTGGAGAGTTATACGACGAAACGCCCATTAACACATGAACAGAAAAAATGGATTGCCATGCTGAAAAAAGCAGGTGGAGAACAAGCCATTTATGAAGCACCAGAAAGATTACGTTATCAAACAGGGTTAAAAAATAACTTCCGTCGCGGTTTGGAAGTGAGTGGTTATTATCTGCCTGAATTTAAAAAGATTATGAAGCACAATCAAGTGCCGACAGAAATTGCATATTTACCACATGTAGAATCTTCTTTTCATGGTCGAGCTTATTCTCATGTAGGCGCTGCGGGTATGTGGCAGTTTATGCCAGCAACGGCGCGCGCTTATTTGCCGATGAAACGCAATGTCATTGATGGTCGTATGGATCCATTTATGGCAGCACAGGGTGCTGCGCTGTATTTGAAAGATGCTCATGATCGTGTACAAGAATGGCCATTGGCATTGACAGGTTATAATCATGGCGTTGGTGGTATGGCGCGTGCCAAAGCGGAGATTGGTCCTGATATCGGCAAGATTGTTTGGGAATATGAAGGCCCACGTTTTGGCTTTGCTTCTCGTAACTTTTATGCAGAGTTTTTGGCAGCAAAACATGTTGCAGAAAATGGGAGCAATTATTTTCCTGATTTAGTGCATAAAGCACCCAGAAGAGTGGATGGCATTATTTTACATGAACCAATGAAAGTTCGTGATTTAGCAAATGTTGTGATGGTTTCAGAAATGACTTTGATCGAACTCAATCCAGCATGGTTAAAACATGTTCGTACAAATAAAGCGGCCATTCCAGAGAATATACCTGTTTGGTTGCCAAAAGGTAGTGCTAAAAAAGTACCATTAGAAGTTGGCAGAAGAATTGATAAGCGTTAGGATAATATAGAAATTTAAAAAGAGGTTTGTATGAATCCGTTGCAACAGTTGAATAAACTAGGACAAAGTGTTTGGTATGACAATATCGAACGTGACATGTTGAGCGAAAATGGCGAGTTGGTTCGTTTAATCAAAGAAGATGATTTGCGTGGTGTTACGTCAAATCCTGCGATTTATGATAAGGCAATTCGCAGCTCATCTGCTTATGATATGGATATTAAAGAGCTACAAAAGAGCTTCAATTCGCCTAATTCGATTTTCTTTGAATTAGCAGTGAAAGACATTCAAATGGCTTGTGATCTTTTTATGCCTGTTTATCACGCGACAGATGGTTTAGATGGCTATGTAAGTTTAGAAGTGTCTCCAGATTTAGCTCATGATGTTGTAGGAACCATTCAAGAAGCAAAATCATTGTGGAATAAGATCAATCGTAAAAATGCGATGATTAAAGTACCAGCAACGATCGAAGGGATTGAAGCTATGTCACATTTGATCTCGGAAGGGATTAATATCAATATGACATTGATCTTCTCTGTTAAGCGTTATTTGCGCGTGATGGAAGCTTATACTGTTGGTTTAGAAAAACGTGTTGCAGCAGGTAAACCAGTTGGGCACATCGCATCTGTGGCGAGCTTCTTTATTTCTCGTATTGATGCCGCAATTGATCCTTTATTGGCTGAAAATGGTCAGGCGCTACAAGGAAAAGTTGCGATTGCGAATGCTCAAAAAGCATATCAACACTTTTTAGAACATTATGGTGAAAGACGTTTTAAAGATCTACAAACAAAAGGCGCAAGGCCACAACGTTTATTATGGGCATCGACAGGGACGAAAAATCCTGCTTATTCTGATGTTCTGTATATGAATTCATTGATTGGTACGGAAACTGTGAACACAGTGCCACCAGCAACATATAATGCTTTCCGTGATCATGGAGTAGCTCAATTGACCATTATGGATAATATGGCGGATGTTGATGGAATTTTAGAGCAATTATCTTCATTGGGTGTTTCATTGGACGATGTGACTAAAAAATTAGAAAGTGAAGGCATTGAACAATTCCAGACCGCGTTTAATGCTATGATGCACACCATTAATGAAAAATTATTAACTTTATAGAAAGCGTGGAACATTATGATTATTCAACCAAAAATTCGTGGATTTATTTGTACAACGGCACATCCAACTGGCTGTGATGAAAATGTTAAAGCACAGATTGAATATATTCGCTCAAAGGGCAAATTAGAAAATGGCCCAAAACGTGTATTGGTGATCGGTGCATCCACAGGTTATGGTTTAGCTTCTCGCATTGAGGCAGCATTTGGTAGTGATGCAGCAACAATTGGTGTATTTTTCGAGAAACCAGGTACAGAAAAGAAAACAGGTACAGCAGGTTGGTATAACTCAGCTGCTTTTGATCAGTATGCAAAAGAAGCAGGTTTATATTCTAAGAGTATCAATGGCGATGCTTTCTCTGATGAAGTACGTGCAAAAGTGATTGAGTTGATCAAAGCTGACTTAGGCACTGTAGATTGTGTCGTTTATTCATTGGCTTCGCCAGTTCGTAAATTGCCAGCAACAGGCGAAGTTGTGCGTTCTGCGTTGAAAACAATTGGTGATACATATCGTGCGCCTTCATTGGATACCAACAAAAATGAAATCATTGAAGCAACTGTAGAACCAGCAACAGAACAAGAAATTGCAGATACAATCACTGTAATGGGCGGACAAGATTGGGAATTATGGATGAAAGCTTTGGATGAAGCAGGTGTTTTAGCACCGAATGTTCAAACAGTTGCTTATTCATATATCGGTACAGCGATCACATGGCCAATGTATTGGCATGGTACTTTAGGTAAAGCAAAAGAAGACGTTGAGCGTGCTTCACGTGAAATCAATGCAATGTTAGATGCAAAATACCAAGGTAAAGCTGCTGTTGCTGTATTGAAATCAGTTGTGACTCAAGCATCTTCAGCAATTCCAGTGATGCCTTTATACATTTCAGCAGCATTCCGTGTGATGAAAGAAAATGGTTTGCATGAAGATTGTATCGAACAAATTCAGCGTTTATTCGAAACTTGCATGTATGGCAACACTGGCGAAGTGGATGAGCAAGGTCGTTTTCGTTTAGATGACTGGGAATTGAAACCAGAAGTACAAACTGCTTGTGAGTTAATCTTGAAAGAAGTGACAACGGATACAGTGGATACTTTGACAGATTACAAAGGTTATAAAGAAAACTTTTCTCGTTTATTTGGTTTTGGTTTGGCAGCTGTGGATTACGAAGCAGATGTATCACCAGAAGTTGAATTCGATGTAATCGATATGGCGTAAATACCCAATGAAAATTGAATTAAGTAAGCCGTTTTTTGTTAACACAGTCACAATTGTTGGGATTGGTTTGATTGGTGGTTCTTTGGCGCGTGCGTTGAAAAAAAACAATGCAGTAGGTCAAATCATCGCTTATGACAGCAATGAAGATGCTTTGGTGAAAGCTAAGGAATTGGGTGTTGCTGACATTGTGACAACTGATCTTGAAACGGCTGTAAAAGATTCGGACATCATCATCATGGCAACGCCGATCACGGTAATGGGCAAGCTCATGAAAGAGATGATGCCATTCCTTAAAGAAGATGCCATTGTGAGTGATGTGGGTTCTACAAAAGGTTCTGTGATTCGTACAATCACAGAGGCTGTAGGTTATTTGCCAAAACGTTTTGTACCAGCACATCCAATTGCTGGTACAGAAAAACATGGCGTTGAAAACTCATTTGCTGAATTGTTTGAAAAGCGCCGAACATTGATCATTCCACACATTAACAATAATCACACAGCAGTGACGACATTGACTAAAATGTGGGAATCAGTGGGTTCAATTGTGGAAGAAATGGGCGTTGTGCATCATGACCAAGTGTTAGCCGCAACATCGCACATTCCACATCTATTGGCTTATAGCACAGTGGATACTTTGGCAAACTTGGATGATCGTGCGGAGATTTTCCGTTTTGCGGCAGGTGGTTTTAGAGATTTTACGCGAATCTCCACATCTAATCCTGAAATGTGGACGGATATCTGCTTAGAGAATAGAGAAGCGGTGCTTGAAGTTCTCCGTGCGTATTTGAAGAAAATTGCATTGGTGGAAGAAGCATTGGATAAAGAAGATCGCGAAACCATATTGGAAGTTTTTAGTCGAGCAAAACACGCAAGAGATAACTTTTATCACGAGCCTTAAAATGAAAGAAGGAACGGATGTCTAGAGTCGTTGATGAACAAAAATTGCGAGATTGGTTTGATGGTTGCAACGGAAGTTGGCCAGAAGCTGAATATCAATTTTTATTACAATATAAGGATGATGCTCGCTTTAAGCGCGCATTGGAAACTGCTTATTTACTCGGTCAAGTCTCTGGCATTCCGCTGCGCATTACGGCGATGTTTTTTGTGTTAGAAATTCCAATCGAGCAAGTGCCAGAGTCTTATCATAATTTTTTGCGTCAGCTAAATTTGCTGAAAGAAACCAGTGATTTATCGGGCGCACAAGAAAAAACCAAAGAAATTTTGCGTAAAATGTTATTGGCCATTGTTGAAGACGTTCAAACATTGGTGATCATTTTAGCGAATCAAGTGGTGAAAATGCGCCACTTAAAATATGAAAGTGATGAAGTAAAAATCGCAGTTGCAGAACAGACGCGGGATGTCTTTGCGCCATTAGCCAATCGTTTGGGGTTGAGCCGTTTTAAATGGGAGTTAGAAGATGAAGTACTCCATTATTTAAGACCGCAAGATTACAAAATGATCTCTAAAAATTTGAATGAGAAACGATTGGATCGTGAAGTTTATATCCATCAGATCATTGAAGAGTTGGAAATGATGGTGGCTTCAGAAGATATTGAGGCTGAGATCTCAGGTCGCGTGAAACACATTTACAGTATTTGGAAAAAGATGACCACAAAAGGGAAATCTTTTGAAGAGTTGTTGGATGTTCGTGCTGTACGCGTAATCGTCAAAAACTTATCGGATTGTTATCGTGTTTTGGGCATGGTTCATGAGAAATGGCCACCATTACCAAGAGAATTTGATGATTATATTGCGAATCCTAAGCCCAATGGTTATCAATCATTGCATACAGCGGTTTTAGGGCCAAATAATAAAGCCATTGAAGTGCAAATTCGTACACGTAAAATGCATGAACATGCAGAGTTGGGCGTTGCTGCACATTGGCATTATAAAGAGAGTGATGCTTCTTTAAGCCAACAGGCTAAGTTGAATCGTGTTCGTCAATTGTTGGATCAAGAAGCAAATAGCGAATCCACTAAAGAGTTGTTGGATAAAGATCTTTTTGGTGAAAATGTTTATGTATTAACACCGAATCGCGAAGCGATTGAATTAGTGGCAGGTGCAACGCCATTGGATTTTGCTTATCAAATTCATACAAATTTAGGTCATCGTTGTCGTGGTGCAAAAGTGAATGGTCGAATTGTGCCATTAACTTATATGTTGAATAACGGTGATGAAGTTGAGATTTTAACAGGGAAAAATGCATCTCCAAGCCGCGATTGGTTATCACCACATTTGGCGTATGTTAAATCCAACAGAACACGTGCAAAAATTCGTAGTTGGTTTAAACAGCAAGCACAAGAGAAGAATATTGCAGCGGGTAAACAATTATTAGATCGTGAATTTTCTCGTTTGAACTTGAATTTATCGCCAGATGCATTGTTGAAAATTGCGAAGAAATTGAACTGTAATTCAGTGAATGAACTGCATGCACAGTTGGGTGCAGGTGAAGTCACAATTAACCAATTTTTGACGCGCGTGCCTAATATGCATGTTGCAGAACCTGAAATTACACCAGATTCTTTGATTCGCCCACAAACGCAATCTAAGAGCAATGATGGCGGTGTTCGTGTTCAAGGCGTTGGTAATCTTTTGGTGCAAATGGCACCATGTTGTAAACCAGCACCGCCCGAGGTGATTGGTGGATTTGTGACGGTTAATCGCGGCGTCGTAATCCATCGTAAAACCTGTTCAAACTTTATCAATATGGTGGAACAATCTCCTGCTCGTGAAATTGATGTGGATTGGGGATATGATTCAGCACAAAAAGCCACTTCTGACTTGATCATTAAAGCGCATCCGCATCATGATTTATTGAAAGAAGTGAATAACTTAATCACAAATGAGCAGTTAAGAATCATTGATATTACCATTAAAAATGACGAGTCTGGCATTGCAACGATTTTTGCAACGGTTGAACTGAATCATTTGAATCAGTTGAGTCGTTTGATTGACCGATTGATTCAGTTACCTTTTGTGATTGAAGCCAATAGACGATAGAAAAGAGGAATTGTTATGAGAAAAATTTTAATCTCTGTTGCAGCACTGTTTTTAATTTCTGCTTGTGCAACGGAAGGTAGCGAAATGACAAAAGATCCTAATGCTGTGACTGCTGAAAATCTTCAGCATCATAATTATGTGTTATTTGAAATTGATGGGAAGAAGTATCTCACGAAGAAAAATGCGATGTCTCCGAACATTGCATTTGGTGAAAAAATGAATATTTCTGGGCAAATGTGTAATAACTATTTTGGCCAAGGTGAGCTGAAGGATGGTACATTGACTGTGAAAGGCGTTGGTATGACTCGCAAGTTCTGTGCTGATAAGAGATTGAATCAGTTGGATCAAAAGATCGGCCAATTACTTGAAGATGGCGCAAAAATCACATTGGCTGATGATGGTCGCAATCTAACATTATCGAATGGCAAGACAACATTAAAATTTTGGTTAAAAGATTATATGTAAGCATATGGATGCATAGGTTGAATGATTAAGCTTACTGATTCAGTGAGCTTTTTTATTGGATAAAATATATAAGGATTATGATGGTGAATAATATCGATCAAAAAATGAATGGCTACTCACCTTTGTTCTTATCATTGATTGTGGTGGTTGGTGCGTTTGCAGCACGTTTAGTGTGGCATAGCATTTTTAACCAATGGACGGATTATACTGTTAACTATTTTTCGTTAATATCATCATTCTTTTCGCTTCATTGGATTGTGTTAAATATCCTGCCCATAATCGTAATTGTTGCATTGGGTTTTGCGCGATTCAATGTTGCTGTTACATTAAGAAATTGTATTCATATTTTTTGGATAACCGTTGTTTTATCTTTGCTATTGAATGGAATAATGTTCATCATTTCATGGTCGATATTTGATTGGATTTCAATAGAGATGATGAAAACATTGACAGCGTATCTTTTAGTGCCATTGAATCTTTTATTGGAACCTGTGATTGTACCGTTATTATTAGTAATGTTTGTTAAGTGGCGCACTGTATTAAAGCAGGAAAGTGATCCATTAAGTTTAAATCATACAATGACTCTTTTGATATTATTATGTGCCGTTATAACGACGTTTTATTGGATCATGATTTGGATCGCAGCCTTTAATCAACGAATATTGGAGCTGTCTATTGTATTCAGTGCATTAATGGTTTGTTTTATTTATGATCGAGTGAAATATGATGTTGCTTTTAATGTTCAGATGATTATGCGTAAAATTTTATATAGAATTTGAGGATGATAAAAAAGCAGATCATGGGATCTGCTTTAATGAGATTTAAATTACAGCTTCTTTTTATTGAGTAATAAAGAGTTTGTTAAAACACTCACAGAGCTGAATGCCATTGCAGCGCCTGCAATGATAGGATTCAGTAAACCAAATGCAGCAAATGGGATGCCAACCGTATTGTATAAGAATGCCCAAAATAAGTTTTGACGAATTTTTTTCATGGTTTCTTTTGATAACTGCAATGTACGATCCACATTGATTAAATCGCCATTCATGATGGTGATATCAGCACTTTCCATTGCGATGTCTGTACCTGTGCCCATTGCGATACCAATATTGGCTTGAGCCAATGCTGGCGCATCATTCATACCATCACCAATCATGGCAACTTTTAAGCCTTTGCTTTGTAACTCTTTCACATAGTTTGCTTTATCTTGTGGCAATACTTCAGCAAAAATGTGTGATTCGTTCAAATGAACTTGTGAGCCAATATGAAGGGCAGTGCGTTTGTTATCGCCAGTCATCATATAAACGTCAATGCCTTTATCTTGCAAGCGTTTTACAGCTTCAGCTGTCGTTGGTTTCACTTGATCGGCAACAGCAATCAAGCCAACGATCTGTTGATCCGAACCTAATAACATCACAGTTTTACCAGTGCTTTCTAATCGCTGAATTAAGTCAATGTGAGCATCAACATTGATATTTTGTTGATCCATGAAGCGCTTTGCACCCACATAATATGTTTTGCCATCGATGTCGCCAGAGATGCCAAATCCTGTATGCGAGGTGAATTGATCAACAGATTTTGGTTGAATTTCTTTTTCATTGGCATAGTTCACAATGGCTTTTGCCAAAGGATGTTCTGAGAATGTTTCTAAAGATGCCAAGATGGTTAAACTATTTTGATCATCATTGGTGAATGCTTGGAAATCAGTTACAACTGGTTTGCCTTCTGTTAATGTACCTGTTTTATCCACAATCACAGCATTGATGATGGAAGCAGTTTCCAATGCTTCACCATTCTTGATTAAAATACCGTGGCGAGCGCCTAAACCTGTACCCACCATAATAGCAGTTGGCGTTGCTAAGCCTAATGCGCAAGGGCAGGCGATCACTAAAACAGAAACCGCATGAATGATCGCTGTGGTTGAATCCTGTGTGATGTACCAAGTGATCAGCCATGTTAATGCTGCAATCGTGATGACAGTAGGCACAAAAATAGCAGAAATTGTATCGGCTAATTTTTGAATCGGTGCACGGCTACCTTGTGCATCTTCCACCATTTTAATGATTTTCGATAAAGTGCTTTCATTGCTAGCTTTCAATGTTTTTGCTGTCAAAGTGCCTGTGCTATTCATTGTGCCGCTGTAAATAATATCGCCAATACTCTTTTCCACGGGCAAGCTTTCGCCAGTGAGCATACTTTCATCAATGGATGTATAGCCTGAAACCACTTCTGCATCCACAGGAATAGAACGACCTGGTTGAATCAAAATCAAATCGCCTACTTTAACTGTTTCTACAGGGATTTCTTTCGGTTGGTTATTTTCATCTAATACTAAAGCTGTTTTAGGTTGAAGATCTAATAATTGTTTTAACGCGCTGTTGGTGCGAGATTTTGCTAAGTGCTCTAAATATTTGCCTAAGAGAATTAATGTGATGATCACTGCACTTGCTTCAAAGTACAAATGTCCTTGGGGATTGCTAAAAAATCCGTTGTAAATACTCAGTAAATAAGCACTTGTTGTACCGAGTGCAACGAGCACATCCATTGTTGCAGAACCATTTTTCAAAGATAAATAAGTGCCTTTATAAAAACGTGCACCAATATAAAATTGAACTGGCGTTGTTAAGAGTAATTGAACCCAAGGTGTATGTACAAAGTGTACCCAAGCAGCTTCACTTTTCAGTATCATGGCAAACATGCCAATCACCATTGGTAAAGATAGTAGAGCACTGATCACAAGTTCTATTTTTAATTTTTTAAGCTCTTTGGTTTGAGCTTCTTCTAAGGAATCTTGATTTTCTGCAAGATCTAAAATGGCGCCGTAGCCTGCTTTGGCTACGAAGCCTTCGATGGTTTCCGTCGAAATTACATTTGGATCAAATGAAACAACTGCCTTTTCTGTTGCGAAGTTAACATATGCACTTGTGATGCCATCTTTCTTATTTAAGATTTTTTCAATGCGTGCAGAACAGTTAGTGCAGGTCATTCCTGTGATGGCAAATGTTTCCTGGCGAGTAGCTTCATTTGAGTCCATATTATGCCTCCGTTGCGTCAAAACCTATGTTGTCAAATTCTTCGATTAATTGTGCTATTGTCACCGAATCATCGAATTCTACAGTTGTTGTTTTTGCGGCGATGTCAGATGATACTGAATGAACGCCAGCCATTGCGCTTAATCCTTTTTCAATGGATGAAGTGCAGTGTCCACAGCTGATTTCTGGTACAGAAAATGTTACTTTTTTCATACTTTTTCTCCTTTTAATGCTCTCAGAGCAACAATCATCAATACAAGTGCATTGACCTTTAATGCAATTACACGGAACTTTATCGAGTGCAACCAATGCTTTCTTTTCTAAAACTTTAGAAATGAGTGCGATATCACTGTGCGATAGAGGGTTTTCCTCTAATAACGCAGCAATATATTTGCCCATTTTCGTAGAGCAAATATGGTGAGCCAATTCAGCACGAGATTGCTGTAAAGACTCTTTTTCAGAAATGGTCGGGAAGTAGCGATAACGATTGCCTTCAGCATGTTTACCAACATAACCTTTATTCACTAATCGCGATATGAGTGTTTTCACAGTTGAAGGTTTCCACTCAAACTTTTCAGAGAGTAACGCAGTGACTTCATTGCTATAGCATTCACCTTGTGTCCAAAGGATGCGCATCACTTCCCATTCTGTTTTTGTGATTTTAATGTGTGACATAATTCACCTAGAAATTTATTGTCTACAATTGTAGTCAATAAATTTAAAAAAGATAGTTTTTTTTATAATTTTATGAAAATTTTAAAACTGTAATAATTCTGTCAAATTAAATCAGTAAGATCACGACTTCTTCTATCAATAGGGAATAACCTCGATGTTACGTCAATCTGTTTTATATAGCGCAATCCTTTTAGGCACAGTTTCAGCTGCATCAGCAACTGAGTATTCAGCGGAACTTAAAGCGCACGCTTTTATTCCAGCTAAAACATATATTTCAGCACCTGATGATGCTCAAGCATCCATTCAAACCAGTGGTAAATTCACAACAGGATTGAGAAATGATCAAACTGAATCTGTAGAAGGTACTTCAAATGGTAGAGAAACTGGTGTTTTCTTGCCGTTCAAAGGCCAGCCGATTCAAGGTCATTCTGGCATTAAACATATGGATGATGGCACTTATTGGATTTTGACAGATAATGGCGCAGGATCAAAAGCTAATTCTCCTGATTTCATGCTGTATTTGAATCAATATGATATTGATTTTGATAGCAATGAATTTAAGCACTTAAAAACAATCTTTTTACATGATCCAGATAAAAATGTACCGTTTAGAATTCAGAATGAAGCAACGGCGGAGCGTTACTTAACAGGTGCAGATTTTGATCCTGAAAGCTTCCAATTTGCGAATGGTTATTTATGGGTTGGCGATGAATTTGGCCCTTATTTAATTCAAGCAACCATGGATGGGAAGGTTGTTAAAGTTTATGAAACAAAATTAGATGGTAAAGTGATTCGTTCACCAGATCATTATGCACAAGTCACGCCTGCTGCACCGAATGGCACTTTAGAGTTTGAAGTAAAACGCTCAAAAGGCTTTGAGGGAATGGCAAGCAGCCAAGATGGCACAAAGTTATATGCATTATTAGAAGGAGCTTTGTATGATCCTGCTATCAAAAATTATGCCAATAACAATGGTAAAGAGTATTTGCAGATTGTTGAATTTGATGTTCAAAAAGAAGATTGGACGGGCAGAACATGGCAGTATCCTTTAGAAAAAAATGGTTTAGCCATTGGCGATTTTAATATGATCGATGCTGATTACGGATTGATTATCGAGCGTGATAATGGCGAAGGTGTGATTGAATTTGCATGTGAAGGTAAAGCTGCGAATAACTGCTTTGATCAAGAAAAATTACCAAAATTTAAACGCATTTATAAAGTTAAAATGAATGATAGCAATGTTGGTAAAGCTGTCGAAAAAGTTGGTTATATTGATCTATTGAATATTAAAGATCCTAATAAAGTTTCTAGAAAAGCATTGAGCGATGGTAAGTTTGTTTTCCCATTCTTCACAATTGAGAATGTGGATATTGTAGATGCTGAAACCATCATTGTAGGGAATGATAATAATTTACCATTCTCAAGTAGCAGAAAACCTAACGAAGCTGATGATAATGAATTAATTTTATTAAAAGTCACGGATTTCTTGAAAGCTCAATAAATTGATTAAATAGCTTTATATCATGAATACAAAGACCTATTAAAGTAGGTCTTTTTATTTTGTATTGAAGTGTATGTTTTTTTGAATTTACTTTGCGTTTTTGTGTTAATATTTTCTCAATATAAATGTATTAAAATCTACATAGGGATACAATGATGACAAATATAAAAGGGTTTAGCCTAATTGAGTTAATGATCGTTGTCGCTATCATTGGGATTTTAACAATGATTGCCTACCCAAGTTATCAAGACTATGTGACTAAAACTAAAGTTGCAGAAGCTATTTCATTAGCAGGATCATATAAATCAACAATTGTTGAATTTACCTCGATACAAGACAGTTCAAAGTGCCCAACCAATAGAGAAACAAAATATTTAAATAATACTGATGAGGTAAAAGATCCATCTTTGCCTTCACCATTGCAATTTGGTAATAAGAATATCCATGCAATGATTTTTGGTAAAAGTTCACAAAGCAAAGGCACATGTGGCATCTGGATTCAATTTGGTGAAAATAATCCTAGAGGGCTTGCAAGACAGTATATTTTAATCAGAGAAGCTCAGGCAGCACCAACAGCTGCGGGAGAAAAAGCAACAAGAAAAGAGGGAAGTATTGAGTGGGTTTGTGAAACTAGAATTCCTAAACGATTTTTGCCTTCAGTTTGTAATATTGAGGTCAATGTAAGTATTAATTATGATGGTGCATTGCCTCATAATCCTATGTATAAGTAAAAATATAAAAGTGCAGTTGAATGGCTGCACTTTTTAATGTCCATCAAAATTATTTATAGTGCTTTAATGGCTTCGATTACAGCTTCTGCGTGTTCTGCAACTTTCACTTTGCGCCATTCTCGTAGAAGGTTTCCTTCTTTATCCAATAAAAATGTGCTGCGCTCGATGCCAAAGCCAATTTTACCAAACATGCTTTTCTCTTTAATCACGCCAAATGCGTTGCATACTTGGCTCTCTTTATCCGAAATTAAAGGGAATTTGAGACTGTATTTATCTACAAATTTTTGATGTGAGCTTACAGAATCACGAGAAACACCGACAATTGCTGTATCCAATGATTGTAGTGTTGCTAAATGTTCTTGGAATGCTTTTGCTTCATTTGTGCATCCTGGCGTATTATCTTTAGGATAAAAATAAACAACCAAATACTTTGCAGTGCCAACAATATCACTTAAAGATTGCTCTTCTGATTGTGTTGGGAATTTGACATTCCAAAGGGATTGTATCGTAATGGATTCTGACATAATGCTCTCCTAAGTGAGTAAAATATTATGAGATAATAGCAGAAAATAACTGATGGATGACCAATAAGCATGACCAAGATTTTAGTCGTTGAAGATGAAAAAAGTATCGCGGACACAATTTTATTCGCATTAAGACAAGAAGGCTTTGAATGTGATTGGGTGACTTTAGGCTCTGATGCATTAACGCAACAACACAATCATGCTTATGACTTTTGGGTTTTAGATGTGGGTTTGCCAGATTTAAATGGCTTTGAAGTGTGTAAGCAACTTCGGAAATTTTCAGAAATTCCTGTGATTTTTTTAACTGCGCGGGATAATGAAATTGATCGAATTGTGGGTTTAGAGATTGGTGCTGATGATTATATTGGTAAACCTTTTAGCCCAAGAGAATTAGTTGCTCGGGTTAAAGTCATTTTAAAACGTGTTCAACCAGCGGATTATAAAGCTATATTGGAAGAACCAAGTTTAAGCACAGGTTTCTCAATAGATGAAGCATGTTTTACGATTACTTATGATCATGAGCGTTTACCTTTAACGCGCCATGAATATCAGATTTTATCCCACTTATTGAATCATCCTAAACAGATATTGAGCCGTGATCAGCTTTTAAATGCTGTGGGTGTTTCAGCGGATGCAAGTTATGAGCGCACAATTGATACGCACATTAAATCCATTCGTGCAAAGCTCCGTGACATTGATCCCGAATTGGATGTGATTAAAACGCATCGTGGCTTTGGTTATAGTTTCGAGTTGGACCAATAATTATGGCATTATCCAAACGTATTTTTATCTTCTATTTTCTATTTGTGGCATTGTGCGGTTATTTTATGGTGCATATATTTTCGCGCCAAGTTTATCCCAGTGTTCGCCAAACCACAGAAGAAACATTAGTGGATACAGCCAACTTTTTAGCAGAAATTGTGGCTTTTGATTTGCAAGATGAAAAAATCACGCCTGAATATCTACAAAAGCGAATGATCAGCTATCAAGAGCGTGATCCTGATGCCAAAATTTGGGATGTAGAAAAGCATGATGTGAGTTTAAACGTTTACATCACAGACAAAAATGGCATTGTGCTATTTGATTCAGAAAATAGAGCCGTTGGTCAAGATTATTCCAAATGGCGCGATGTTTATTTAACATTGCGTGGGCAATATGGTGCGCGCAGTTCTAAAGGCATTTCTAAAAATGATCCGAAAGGCGTTTTATCCATTATGTATGTGGGTGCACCTATTTATCATCAAGGTGAAATCATTGGCGTATTAACGGTTTCTAAACCGAATAGTACAACGGATGCTTACATTGCGAGCGCAAAAGCTGAGCTGACATTTTTTGCGTTGATTTTATTAGCCACCAGTATTGTTGTTGGGGCAATTTTATCTTGGTGGCTCGGTGTTTCATTTCGTAAGCTGATTGATTATGCAAAAAAATTAGGGCAGGGCGAAAGAGAAGAGCAGCCGCAATTTTATGGCAAAGATTTAAATGTATTGGCTTCTACATTGTCGAATTTGCGCGAAGAATTGGATGGCAAAGAGTATGTAGAATATTATGTAAATACATTAACGCACGAGTTGAAAAGTCCATTGGCAGCGATTCGTGGCGCAAGTGAACTGCTACAAAATGATATGGATAAAGCAATACAACAGCAATTTTTAGAGAATATTGATCGGGAAAGTGCGCGCTTACAAAATCTGATTGATCGTGTATTAAAACTCAGTATGGTTGAGAAGAAGCAAGCATTGGAGGCGCAGCAAACCATTCATTTAGCAAATATTATGGATGAAGTTTTGAATGGCTTTATATCACTTATTCAGCAAAAAGAGTTGGATGTTCAATGTGAGATTAATGATGGATTATATTTCAATGGTGATCACTTTCTGATGACGCAAGCTTTATCGAATATCATCAGCAATGCTGTAGATTTTATGCCAAAGGAAGGGCGATTAATCATAGACGGTAAAGATCACAATAATCACATCGTATTAACAATTTATAATGAAGGTCCGCACATTCCGAATTATGCATTATCACGCTTATATGAACGATTCTATTCTTTACCGCGCCCAGATTCAGGCGAAAAAAGCACAGGTTTAGGATTAAACTTTGTGAAGGAGATTATGGCATTACATAAAGGAAAAATCAGCATTCAAAATCAGGATAATGGCGTATTGGTGATGCTCATTATCCCGAAAAATATCATACAGAATTAGTTTTTAAGCAACCAACGATTGTTTTCTTTGACGAAGATTATAGGGCGAGAATCTTTTAATCTAAAGGTTAATTCGTTATCGCTCTGAGTTGGTGTGATTGTTAAGGCTTTGTTTAATGCGGCTTTCATTTCTAATAAGCCTTCATTGGGTTCTGTTGTTGCGGGTTGTGCTTCGATGAAAGCAAGTAAGCCTGCTTTTTTATCTTCGGGTAAATAAGCATAATTAGCTACTAAGTCTTTGAAATTGTTGTCATCGATGAGTGCGATCATCTCAACCATAGCAGCTTTGGCTTCTGTTTCATCTTGTTTAATATCTGCGATTGCCAATGGGCTTAATAATAAAATGCATGACAGTAAAAGTGATTTTAATTTCATAATGTTCCTTGTGATTTGATAAAAATGTTTATTAAACAGCGTATATATAATATATGAAAATATGATTTTCTGATGATTTATGAATATTTATTGATAAAAGAATGACGAGATTATTGAAGAAATAATGAGAGGCTTGATTTAATTATGATAGGATTTCTGCCCGTTATTTTTATGAACACAGTATTATCGTAGATCGCACATATATATGAACAACAAACTCTCTTTTTCAGCATATTTAACCATCGGCTCCATGTTATTTGGGCTATTTTTCGGCGCAGGCAATCTCATTTTTCCCATTCATATGGGACAAGAAGCAGGCGCTTCCACTTATATTGCAACATTAGGCTTTATTTTAACGGGTGTTGGCTTACCATTTTTAGGCGTTTTGGCCATTGGTTTTTCTAAAAGTAATGGCTTGTATGATTTATCTAGTCGAGTTTCACAAAAATATGGTCTGTTTTTTACCATGGCGTTGTATCTCACCATTGGGCCATTTTTTGCTTTACCAAGAACGGCAACCGTCTCGTTTGAAATTGGCTTAACACCATTTCTAAGCGCAGATACTTTAGGTTTGGGATTATTCATTTTTTCGTTAGTATTCTTTTTGTTGAGTTGGTTGTTATCTTTAAATCCTACAAATATCATGGTTTGGATTGGTAAAGTCTTAAATCCACTATTTTTAGTCTTTTTAGCCTTTTTAATCGTGAGCGCTTTTTTACAGCCAATGGGATCGATAGAAGCTTTGCCTGTTCAGGAAAGTTATCAGCAAAACGCCTTCTTTAAAGGATTCACTGAAGGCTATAACACGATGGATGCATTGGCTTCTTTAGCTTTTGGTATCATTGTTGTGAGTGCAATTAAGCGCTTTGGTGTCACCAATACAGCAGACATTGCTAAAGATGTGATGAAGTCTGGCTTTGTCAGTGTGATTTTAATGGCATTAATTTATGGTTGCTTGGCATATATTGGTGCAACAAGCCTGAATGTATTTCCATTATCCGACAATGGCGGCATTGCTTTAGCGCAAGTTTCTCAACACTATTTTGGATATGCGGGATCAATTTTGTTGGCAGTCATTGTGACGATTGCCTGTTTGAAAACGGCGATTGGTTTAATCACAGCGTGTTCTGATATGTTTAATGAATTATTTCCATCCATTGCTTATCGTACTTTCGTGCATGGATTCAGTATTGCTGGCTTATTGGTTGCCAATGTTGGTTTAACTTCCATTATCCAAATTTCTGTACCTGTGTTGATGTTCTTATATCCATTAGCGATCACATTAATTTTATTGGCATTATTATCACCATTGTTTCAACATAAGCGAATTGTGTATCAATGCACCACTGTATTCACATTGTTAGCTGCGATCATTGAAGGCTTAAAAGCAACAACAGATGTGATCAGTAAAAATCCAATTGTATTGAACATCACATCATATATAGATAGTATTTTGCCATTTTCAGATATCAATATGGGCTGGATCACACCAGCATTGATCGGCCTTGTGATTGGCTGGGCTTTGAGCTTTAAACAGCAAGCACCCAATTAAAATAAACATTCATATAGATTTTCAAAAAGCAGACTTGATTAAGTCTGCTTTTTTATTTGTAATCTTCACATAAAAAACACATTCGTCACATTATCTCTTCATATTGGTATCAGAGAATAAACCATCAAAATTCAATGATGGAGAGATAATGAATAATTTAACTAAAAAGCTGATATCTATGAGCGTGATCATCATAGTGTTACTGGTTAGCATTGCTATGATCAGCTCGCTGATTTATGAACGAATGTATCTTAAAAATAGCGTAGAAACAGAGATTGCCAATAGCTCCGTAAGATCGCAAATGTTAGCGGGGCCAGTGATCACTGTGCCATATACAACTAAAACATATGACAGCAAAAGAGATTTATATAAAAGAACTCAACATGTTGCTTATTTTTTTCCAGATCAATTGAATGTTGCAGGTGGATTGACGACAGAAGAGCGTTATCGTGGCATTTATAAAACTAATTTGTTTACTTTTAAAGGCACTTTAAAAGGGCAGTTTACATTACCGAAAAACTTCGATTTACAAGATTCAGGCGAATACAGTTATGAAATTGGTGAGCCTTATGTTTCATTGAGAGTTTCAGATATTCGCGGTATTGGTAATACAACTGAAATGTTGCTTAATGGGCAAAAAATCACATTGTCGCCATTGAGTGAGCAAGGTTATTTATCAGAAGGTGTTAAAAGTCCATTAAGTGCTTCGGCATTAAAATCTGGCGGTGTGATTAAGTTCGATGTTGCATTGGAGTTAATGGGCACGTCAAGTTTGAACTTTGTTGCGGCAGGTAAAGAAACGACTGTTAAGTTGAATGGACAATGGCCGCATCCAAGCTTTATGGGCAATGCTTTGCCCAAAGATCGCACAATCGAGAATGACGCATTTGATGCAGTTTGGGAAGTGAATCAATTTTCTAACATTACACCAGAAGCACTGAAAACTTGTTGGTTTTCCAAAGAAAATTATTGTGATTTTAATAGCATTACGAGTTTTGGCGTGGATTTGGTTGATCCTGTGGATCATTATCGTAAAAGTGATCGCGCTGTGAAATATGCGATCTTGTTCATTGGTTTAACATTTGCAGGCTTCTTTGTTTTTGAAGTGGTTCGCCGTATGAATATTCACGCGATGCAATATGCATTGGTTGGTTTTGCATTGGTTCTATTCTTTTTATTATTGATTTCACTGTCCGAGCATATTGGTTTTTTGTGGGCATATTTGATTGCATCATTTTCTTGTATTGGGCTCATTACTTATTACATGCACAGTATTCTCAAGGATAGAAAACTATCATTAGGTTTTGCAGGTGCTTTATCGCTGTTATATGTCACGCTCTATATTTTATTGAATGGCGAAGAGTATAGCTTATTACTAGGTTCAATCTTATTATTCTTATCCATTGGCGCAACTATGATCTTTACGAGAAATGTCGATTGGTATGCGCTATCACAATCAAATTCTATGAGTAAAAAGAAGAAAGCAGAGGAGATTAATCATGAGAACTAGAGGATTACGAGAAGATCGCGCAATGAAACAAGCGCTCCGAGCATTTATATTGAGATTTCATTTGAAGCATAAGGCGAGATAAATCACATAAAGCACTCAATTTTTGGGTGCTTTATTTTTTGATGAATTGTGTTGCTGATCTTGAGAATCAAACAAACCAAAAACTCTCTTCTATTTTGATGATTCTTTGCTACATTAGATTGATCATTCTCATCTCAGAGCTTTCTCAATATGTCCGCTTTTGTTTATTCGTTCTTTCAGCAAATTTATGCACTATTGCCATTTTTTATATTAATCGGATTGGGTTATTACCTTGTGCGATTCAGGCAATGGCCGAAAGATTTCACAAGAGGATTGACGAGATTCTTATTCAATTTAGCCATTCCAATTATGCTCTTTGGCGTAATGAGTAAATTTCACACTCAGCAAGAAGTTGATCCCAAGTTAATATTGGCATATTTCGGTGGCTCTTTTATTCTATTTTTCATCGCTCATTTCTTTTCTAAAAAAGCTCTAAAGCTGACATCCCGTGCAAGTTCTGTGTTTGGCGTTGGCACGATCTTTGCCAATAATGTGATGATCGGTATTCCGATCTTAATGCTCTTTATGGGCGATGATGCGATTGCTGTTTCCGCAATGATCATTTCATTCAATGCATTATTACTGTGGAGCTTAGTTTCATTTTCTATTGAATGGGCCGATCATGGCTCATTTTCAGCAAGAGGAATGGCGGCGACTTTTAAGGGCGTATTGAAAAATCCTGTTGTGATTGGGATCATTGTCGGTTTATTAGCAAGTTATTTCCGTGTACCCATTCCAAAGTTTGCTAGCAGTACGATTTCAATGTTTTCGGATATGGTTGCGCCTTTATCATTATTGGTGCTTGGCATGGGATTGGCTGAATATCGTATTGGTTCGAGTTTAAAAGTGAGCCTGTTTTTAGTCTTTTTTAAATTAGTATTGCAACCTTTTGTGATTTGGTTATGTGCTTTGGCTTTAGGATTGCCTGAATTTGAAACTAAGGCAATTGTGATTTTAGGATCGCTCGCAACGGGCATGAATGTTTATTTGATGGCATTGAAATTTGAGGAAATAGAAGATGCAGTTGCATCTGGCATTGTTTTATCAACGCTATTGTCAGCAGTTACAACGCCAATTATTTTGCTTTTAATGGCATGATTGTTTAGGATATTCTGCTTTGAAAATGGTGGTTCGAAATCCTCCCACATAAAAAAACTAAGGAGTTTTTATGTCAAATACCGAAGGTTTAACTTTGCTTGGTAATCAGAAAACAGAATATTCTGATCGCTATAATCCTGCTGTTTTGGAAGCATTTGATAATGCCCATCCTCAAAACAATACATTTGTTAAATTTAATTGTCCTGAATTTACGGCATTGTGTCCAATGACAGGGCAACCAGATTTTGCCACGATTTATATCAGCTACATTCCTGATCAAAAAATGGTGGAGAGTAAATCTTTAAAACTCTATCTTTTTAGCTTTCGTAATGAAGGCAGTTTTCATGAAGACTGTGTGAATAAAATGTTAAGAGATTTAGTCAATTTATTACAGCCAAGATATATAGAAATTTGGGGGAAATTCACACCAAGAGGCGGAATTTCTATTGATCCTTATGTGAACTATGGCATGCCGAATACGCGTTGGGCTGAGTTTGCTGAAACACGATTGTTGAACCATGATTTGTATCCTGAAAAGATTGATAATCGATAAGGCTATTTACAAATTTATACGATATTGTTGATATACTGATTCAGTCTTTTGACATTAATTTATTAAGGAAAACATCGTGAAAAAATTATTATTATCCGTGTGTTTAGGTTCATCATTAATCTTCTCTTCTGCAGCATTTGCACAAACTGCCTCTGAGCAAAGCATTAAGCAATTAATTGTTGAAACTGGTGCAGCAGAAATGGGCACGATGGTTTTTGATCAATTGGTTGCACAGTTGAAAGCGGCTGGAGCAACTGATGCACAAATTGCTGAAGTGAAAAAAGAGTTCAATGTGGATCAGTTAGTAGATTTATTGGTACCTGTTTATCAAAAACAGTTCACTGAAGAAGATGTGAAAGCATTTTTAGAATTCTATCAATCGCCAGCAGGTAAAAAATTGGTTGAAAAACAACCTGCGATCATGCAAGAATCTATGGTGATTGGTCAGCAATGGGGAATGGGCATCGCTCAGAAAATCCAAGAGATTTTGTCTAAATAACATTGTTGCATAAAGCATCGAAAAACCCACAATTGGTGAAATTGTGGGTTTTTTTATGGGCATCTATAGAATACTTTGTTTTCTAATAATGAACAGATAAAAGGTCACCATTGAAAGAATTAATAAAATAGGGAATAAGATTAAAGCCTGATGGATATTGGTTGTGATATGGTTTTCCATGAGAAAACCAGGGATGAACATTAGAAAACTACCCATAAGAAATTGACTACCATTCACAAGTGCTGCGCTTGTTCCTGTGTATTTCGATGGCACCATAGTTGCTGCGATGTTGAAAGGTAGCATAGATGCACCAGTTGCAAAGCCAAAAATGAACATTAAACCAGATAAACTGATGAAAGTATGATTGGGCATTAATGTCATGATTAATAAGGCTGAAATTTGTACGAGAGTTCCGATGGTAAAAGCAGTGATGTCATTGTGTAGTCTTCTACCTAACCAAGCAAAGAATGGTGCGCCTAATGCTAGCCCTAGCCAACTGAGAGCGATAGTTAGGGTTGCATTATTAGCATTAATATTAAAATACTTCGCTAAATGTATCCCCCAAACAATGCTTAAGCTGAGCATGACGCCAAAAGATAAGGCGCCTGAAATTAATATAAAAACCATATGCTTATGTAATATGACAATTTTGACATCACATAAAGCCTGTTTAAAAAATTGTAACGAGAAGTTTTTATGGGTTGGCTCGTGGTTTTTGGGATCCTGTAAGAATATGAACATTAAAAATAGAATCACAAGACCAATCATGCCTAGCCCATTAATCACCCAATCCCAAGGATAATTTGCAATCAATTGGATAAATATTACTTGAGTGAGAAATGCAGATAAAGATGCGACAAATTGCACAAGTGCGAACATCATTCCGTATTTTTCCTGAGAAAACCAGTATTTACCTGTCATCCCAGCGCCAATAAATCCAAAGGAAGCGCCAATGGCGATACAAGTTTGTGCAAATATAAAACCGATCAATGAAGTACAGAATGCAAAACTAAAAATGCCTAAAGTTAATAAAGTGCAAGCAAGGGGCAAGACTAAACGCGTACCGAATTGATCCAGAATGGAGCCTGAAAATATTTGGCAAAACGCAAATACAAATGTATAGGTTGAACCAATGATGCCGATGTCTGATAAAGAGAGTGATAGAGACGATGCCATTTTTGTGTGAGTAATGGCATAACCAGTTTGATAGCTGAAGATTAATATTACGAAACTTGTTGCGATTCCCCAATTGATCCATGCTAAGTAGTGATTCTGGGATGAAGTTTTCATAATCAACTTCCTATAGAAGAGGTTTTATTCCGTTAAAATCAAAGAGTGATGCATGCATCACTCTTTGAGTATGATGTAACTACGATGCTTTTGGGTAACTTTCTTTGATCATGAATGACACAACTAACGCAACAACTAATGCAACCAAACAAACTAACATTGCGTGTTGATAATCCGCCAATGATTCTTGAGTATTAGCTAATACTTTACCTGGTAAGCCCATCAAAATACCGCCAAGAATGAACATTGAACCATTAACGATGGAAGCTGAAGTACCAATTAATTGAGGCGGTACATTGTCAGCCGCTGCTGTAAAGTTCAACATATGGCCTGAATTGCCTAAGCCAAAGATGAAATAAATGATCATTGCAAGTGCTGGTGTCATTGGTAAGTAGATTGCTAAAACAAGTGCAACTAACTGAACGATGGTTGTGATAATGATAGGTTTTTTACGAGAATGTAATTTATCAGAAAATTTATTAATTAATGGGCTACCAACTGCTAAGCCTAACCATAAGCATGCGGTTGCATAGTTTGCTGAACGTTCATCTAAACCATGTGCCATCATTAATTTTGGTCCCCATACAACACCAAGTGCCAAAATCATGCCGAAAGTGATTGCGCCTTGGACGCTGATGATCCAAATTTGTGCTTTCTTCAATACCTCTAAAATTGAGTTTAAAACTGATTGAATGAATTGCGCTGGTTTTTGTTGTGATGATTCTAAAGGTTGAGGATTTCTCATAAAGATGACAGCAATCACGAGCAAAATAACACCAAAAATTGCAAATCCAGTGATAACAGTGCGCCAATCCCATTGGCTAAGGGCAAAGTCAAATCCTGTTTGACCGAAAGCTGAAGATAATGCAGCCGCTAATTGGACTAGACCAAACATGAAACCAAATTTAGCCATACCAAACCAAGTGCCGCCAACATAACCTGCGCCGACAAAGCCTGCGCTTGAGCCAATTGCTAAAACGATCTGTGATAGTAATAACATTTCAAAACTTTGTGCAAAAGCGAATAGAAATACACCAATGGTGACAAGCGCTATTGCAGGCAAGAGAACTTTACGGCTGCCTGCTCTATCTAATAATGCACCTGAAAACATCTGTGCAATTGCAAATGTCCAAGTATAGGTTGCTGCAATGAGTCCTATTTGATCAATACTGAGGCCAATTGTTTTTGCAACGCTATTGTTAAGGATGGCATAGCCTGTTTGTACGTTGAATAGGAAGATAACGAATACAACTGCAATCGACCAAACTAACCACGCATAACTGCTACCGAGTTTATATTCTTTTGAAGCGTTCATAAGTCATTCCTTTTTATTTTGTATAAACTTCTTGACCAGCAACATAAGTTGCACTGATGGCACGATCATCGCCCAATGTCATTTGAATGAATAAAGCTTCTTCTAAGCTATTGGCATAACGCATTCGATACTCGATAATCGGAGTAGATTTCATATTGATGACAGCAAGATCCGCTTCCATACCAACAGCAATTGTTCCGATCTTGTCTTGTAAAGATAGTGCTTCTGCTGTGCCTCGAGTTGCTAAATAAAATGTATGTAATGATGTATAAGGTTTACCATTCATTTGAGCCGCTTTATAAGCTTCATTCATAGTTTGTAGAATGGAGAAGCTAGTACCAGCACCAAGATCGGTAGCAAGACCAACTTTAATTGGGCGATTATTAGCTTTAGCATTTTGAACATTGAAGCATCCAGAACCTAAGAAAAAGTTAGAGGTTGGGCAGTGAGCAACAGCGGCGCCTCTTTCACTTAATACATTCAGCTCGCGTTCGGTCAAATGCACGCCATGTCCATAGATTGCTCGATCTCTCAACAAGCCATAACGATCATATGCATCGGTGTAATCTAAAGCTTCAGGGAATAATTCTTTAACCCAAGCAATCTCATTAACATTTTCTGAAACATGTGATTGGATCAACGTATCGGAATACTCTTTGGCTAAACTACCAACCATTTCTAGTTGTTCGTGTGTTGAGGTTGGAATAAATCTTGGTGTAATGACATATTCTGCACGGCCATTTTTATGCCATTTTTCAATCAGTGCTTTAGATTCATCGTATGCTTTTTGTGGTGTATCTAATAATGCTTCTGGTGCATTTCTATCCATGCAGACTTTACCTGCCATAATTCGCATATTACGCTTAGCGGCAGCTTCAAATATCGCATCAACAGATTGAGGGAAGACTGTACAAAATATTGTAGATGAAGTCACACCATTGCGTAATTGTTCATTGAGGAAGATATCAGCAACCTCATCAGCATGTTTTTTATCCTTAAAGTTCTGTTCAGCAATGAATGTATAGTTATTTAGCCAGTCAATTAGTTGTTCACCGTAAGCGGCAATGATTTCTGTTTGAGGATAATGAACATGGCTATCAATGAATCCTGGTGTGATAATACTGTCATAGTAACGTTTGACGGGAACATCTTGTAATGTTGGTAATAAATCCTCGGCTTTACCCACTGCCGAAATTTTACCGTCTTCCATTACGATAATTGCATCCGATTCGTAGACTAAACATTCATCCATAGGATGAAAGAAAGGATCTTTTTTAAATGTTAACATTGAACCGCGAATAGCTGTTTTATTGGTACTCATTGTTCTGCTCCTTGATATACATTTATGAGATTGTGAAGCGTTATTTATCTTCATGTGAAGATATGTGATAGTTATATCAATTATCTTTTGATAAAGATATATTTTATGAACATATAGTTTTCATTTATGCCTTACGTCATGTTTTAAGTATTTTATTTTGCAAGAGAGTCTGTTTTAGTCATATTCTATAATTGTTGCTGTTTTGATAATATGTTGATTTTAAAATGATAACAAGATAAGTATTGTTTAGATCTTATGGTATACGAGTAAAGATTACTTCTATAAATAATAAAATTCTTATATCTATAAAATTATGTGATTTAGCTATATATGGCGTTATTTTTTTATATTAATTTATATTTTTGTAAGATTCCGAGCGTTGACACAAATGTCCATAAGATCATTTGCTTGTTATAAAGTAAGTGCTAGAATGATGACTTTTAGTGTTTTTAACGACAGTTTTATCGGAATATTATGGAAAAGACATATCAGCCAAGTGCAATTGAGTCAAAGTGGTACGGTTTTTGGGAATCTAATGGTTTTTTTAAAGCATCAGGTGATGTCACAAAGCCTGCTTATTGTATAGTCATCCCACCACCAAACGTCACTGGTACTTTGCACATGGGCCATGCTTTCCAAGATACGATTATGGATGTATTGATCCGTTATCATCGTATGAAAGGCGATAATACTTTGTGGCAACCAGGTACAGATCATGCGGGTATTGCAACGCAAATGGTTGTAGAACGCCAATTGAATCAACAAGGCCAAACGCGTCACGATTTAGGTCGTAACAAATTTGTTGAAAAGATCTGGGAATGGAAAGAGCAATCAGGTGGCGCAATCATGCAGCAACTTCGTCGTATGGGCGCAAGTGCGGATTGGTCTCGTGAACGCTTTACGATGGATGAAGGTTTATCTGAAGCAGTTAAAAAGACTTTCGTAGATTTATATGATCAAGGTTTAATCTATCGTGGCAAGCGCTTGGTTAACTGGGATCCTGTATTAAAAACAGCAGTTTCTGACATTGAAGTTGAATCATTGGAAGAACAAGGTTCATTGTGGCATTTGCGTTATCCTATTGCGGGTACAAATGATGTGATGATTGTTGCAACAACTCGTCCTGAAACAATGTTGGGTGATACAGCGGTTGCGGTCAATCCTAATGATGAGCGCTATACACATTTGATCGGTAAAATGATTGATTTGCCATTAACAGGTCGTCAAATTCCAATCATCGCTGATGATTATGTGGATCAAGAATTTGGTACAGGTTGCGTTAAAATCACGCCAGCGCACGATTTCAATGATTATGAAATGGGCAAGCGACATAATTTGCCAATGATCAATATCTTAACGGATGATGCGCAAATCAACGATGAAGCGCCAGAAGCTTATCGTGGTATGGATCGTTTCGATGCGCGTAAGCAAATCGTTGCTGATTTTGAGGCAGCAGGTTTATTAGAAAAAATCGAACCACATACATTAAAAATTCCTCGTGGTGATCGTACAGGCCAAGTGATCGAACCATATTTAACAGATCAGTGGTATGTTGATGCTAAAACAATGGCAAAACCTGCGATTGAAGCAGTTAAATCAGGTGAAATTAAATTTGTACCTGAAAATTGGGAAAAAACGTATTTTGAATGGATGAACAACATTCAAGATTGGTGTATTTCTCGTCAATTATGGTGGGGACATCAAATTCCTGCTTGGTACGATGAAGAAGGTAATATTTACGTTGCGCATGATGAAGCTGAAGCACGCACTAAATATAACTTGGATGATCGCCCATTGAGACAAGATGATGATGTATTGGATACTTGGTATTCATCAGCTTTATGGCCATTTACAACTTTAGGGTGGCCTGAAAATACAGAAGAGCTCAAAACTTTCTATCCAACATCTGTGTTGGTGACTGGTTTTGATATCATCTTCTTCTGGGTAGCACGTATGATTATGATGGGTAAACATTTCATGCAGGAAATTCCTTTCCATGAAGTTTATATCCACGGTTTAGTACGTGACCAAGATGGTCAGAAGATGAGTAAATCTAAAGGTAACGTTTTAGATCCAATCGATTTGATCGATGGTATTGATTTAGAAAGTTTAGTGAAAAAGCGTACTTCAGGTTTGATGCAGCCAAAAATGGCAGAGAAAATAGAAGAGTCAACGCGTAAAAACTTTCCTGAAGGCATTAAGGCTTATGGAACAGATGCATTACGTTTCACATTTACAGCGCAAGCTACAAATGGCCGTGATGTGATTTTTGATGTGGGTCGTGTTGAAGGTTATTCAAACTTCTGTAATAAGATCTGGAATGCTGCGCGTTTTGTATTTATGAATGCGGAAGATAAATTGATTGCAGACAATCCTGCTGCGCGTTCACACATTGATCAGTGGATTTTATCTCGTTTAACTTATGTTAATAAAGAAGTTGAGCGCCATATTGATCAATATCGTTTCGACTTAGCAACACAAACATTGTATGACTTCATTTGGAATGAATTCTGTGATTGGTACTTAGAATTAACTAAGCCGATCTTGAATGGTGATTTCAGTGATGAAGCAAAAGCAGCAACGCGCCATACATTAATGTTTACGTTGGATGCGATTTTGAAAATGTTGCATCCATTCATGCCATACATTACAGAAGAAATTTGGCAGCAATTGGTTGTGATTGCACCTCAATTTAAACAAACTGATGGGCTGATCGTTGCTGAATATCCTACAATGAATGCACGTAATGAAGTATTGGAAGCTGACATTGCTTGGTTGCAATCTGTATTATTGGAAGTTCGTCGTATTCGCGCGGAAATGAATATCGCACCAGGTAAACCATTGCCTGTGTTATATGAAAATGCATCTGAAGAAGATCAACGTCGTATTTCTGACAACGAATTATTCTTATTGAAAATGGGGCGTTTAGAATCATTGGTGGCTTGTCATGGCGATGCGCCAGAATCAGCGGTTGCGGTTGTTGGTAAAATGCGCTTGATGATTCCATTGGCAGGTTTGATCGATAAAGAACAAGAGTTAACGCGTTTGAATCGTGAAATTGCTAAATTAGAGCCAAGCATTAAGCAATTGGCAGGGAAGTTATCTAACGAAGGCTTTATTGCTAAAGCGCCAGAAGCTGTTGTAGCTAAAGAGCGTGAGAAATTAGCGGGGATGGAAAATACATTGGCTGAATTGAATCAGCAGTTGGTGAAAATCCAAGCTTTGTAATCTGCCAATGATTTAATAATGCATAGCCCTGCGATAGCAGGGCTTTTGTTATATAGTGGAATGAAAATAATTTTAAGGAATAAATAATGATTGTTGGTAAGTTAAATACAGCGAAGCAAAATTTATACAAAACTACTTCAGAAAAACAGTTATTGAATTTGAGAAATAACTTTCTATCATTTGTTGAAAAACTAAGTGTGGCAGAATATCAACCTCATGAGAAATTGATTACTGAAATAGAAGCTGAATTTGAAACGAGATTTAGAGCTAGCTATCCAAAGGCTGCAAATAAATTATATGGGAAACAAGATTTATTTTTTAACTATGAAGAGCAGAAGGCTCGTATAGGGCAGTTAGCAAAAGGAGAAGTCTTAAATAATGATCAGTTGTGTGACTTATTCTTATGTAGCCCGCAGGGTGGTATGCGTCGATCAATTAGAATGAATGCATTGGTTTTAGTTGCGAATCATACAAATCCTTTGTATGACGACAAATGGTCAGGGGATATTATGAATTACACTGGCATGGGGATGACAGGTAATCAGAGTTTCGAATATATGCAAAATAAAA
>NZ_CP168032.1:1135000-1290000 GCF_056716055.1 Wohlfahrtiimonas sp. XWW7
AATATTTGAAATTCTAACCTAGGTCCATTATCTGGATCGGGGACATTGCATGGTGGGTAGTTTGACTGGGGCGGTCTCCTCCGAAAGAGTAACGGAGGAGTGCGAAGGTACCCTCAGCGCGGTCGGAAATCGCGCTTTTGAGTGCAAAAGCATAAGGGTGCTTGACTGCGAGACAGACAAGTCGAGCAGGTACGAAAGTAGGTTTTAGTGATCCGGTGGTTCTGTATGGAAAGGCCATCGCTCAACGGATAAAAGGTACTCCGGGGATAACAGGCTGATTCCGCCCAAGAGTCCATATCGACGGCGGAGTTTGGCACCTCGATGTCGACTCATCACATCCTGGGGCTGTAGTCGGTCCCAAGGGTATGGCTGTTCGCCATTTAAAGTGGTACGCGAGTTGGGTTCAGAACGTCGTGAGACAGTTCGGTCCCTATCTGCCGTGGGCGTTGGAAATTTGAAGGGAGCTTCTTCTAGTACGAGAGGACCGAAGTGGACGTATCTCTGGTGTTCCGGTTGTCATGCCAATGGCATTGCCGGGTAGCTAAATACGGACGGGATAACCGCTGAAAGCATCTAAGCGGGAAGCCCACCCTAAGATTAGATTTCCCTAGAGGTTTAACCTCTCTAAAGGTCCGTCGGAGACTACGACGTTGATAGGTTGGGTGTGTAAGTGCAGTAATGCATTGAGCTAACCAATACTAATGACCCGTGAGGCTTGACCATATAATAGGTCTCAGAATTGTAACACAATAATGTCGATATACGACGCAAGCGAAAGCTAACCAACTAAACCAAAGAATGCTGTTGCGGTGTTGATAATAACATCCAACCACCAGTTTTCCTGGAGACAATAGCGCTATGGTACCACCTGAATCCATTCCGAACTCAGAAGTGAAACGTAGCTGCGCCGATGATAGTGTGGGGCCTCCCCATGTGAAAGTAGGTCATCTCCAGGGTCTAATATGAATCGCCCACTCATTGAGTGGGCTTTTTCTTTGTGTAAAAGAAAGAAAGAAAATAGAAAAGATAATTATAATTATAATTATAATTATAATTATAATTATAATTATCGATTCCTATGAGTTCATTGCTTTGAAGAGGGTAAACCTATTCTATTGAAATGTTAAATGACATTTCTAAAGTTGTTCATTTGCAGGATATTTATTTCAATGTGCATAATATGGTAAGCGTAATTCATTAGAATATGCACATTGATTGTAATTAATATTATTGCCAATTAATATTGAGTTTAAATTCTTCTAACCATCCACGCTCTAATTCTAAATCTTGTTGAATTAATGGATGTTCTTCTAGCCAATTTTTAGGGAAGGTGAGTGTGATTATTCTTTTTTCATATGAAAAATCAAAATCTGGTAGAGGTTGAGATTCTCTACTTCGATGTAAAAGAACGGATAATCGTAGAATTAATGTCAAAGATATAGCGAAATCGGGTAAATAATCAAAGTCATCTAAATTAAAGCGTCGCTTATGATTGTATAAAATAACAGCAATAATTTTTTGATCTGTACGGCTAAAACCATCGAGATCTGCATGTTCAACTAAATAAGCACTGTGCTTATAATGACGATGATATGATATCGCAAGGCCAATTTCATGTAATAGAGATGCCCAACTTAAATAGCGTTTTGGGTTTGTTAATAATTCTGAGTTTAAATTAATTTTCTCAGCCATATAAAGAGAAGTTGCTTCGACTCGTTTAGCTTGTTCAATATTGGCACCAAAGCGATGAACTAAGCTTTCAATTGTTAAATCACGCATATCTTCTTTATGAATTCGGCCGAGTAAATCTAAAATGATGCCTTCGCGCAAAGCAGTATCAACAGGTTGTACTACATCAAGATGTAGTTTTTCCATAACGGATTTGAGGATTAATAATCCACCACATATGACTTTTGCACGCTCGGTGGATAGATCAAAGCGTCTTTCAATCGCTCGAACACTACCCAATGATAAAAGTGTTTTTAAAAGCTTTTTAAGTGCGTCGGTTGTAATATTATCATCGCCTAAGTTTTCTTGTTGAATCATTTCTTTAAGCGTTTTGATAGTTCCTGAGGCACCAAAGTTTTGGCATGGTTTGTCAATGAGGTTATGATTTAAAGGGAGTAGCTCATTATCTAGATAAAGTGATGCAGCATTCACTTGTTTTTTAGATATTTTTTCATCTGAAAAAAATTGTTTAGATAAACGGACGCAACCAATTTCAAGGCTATTTGAGCGTAAAATTTTATCTCTTTCACCCAATACCAATTCTGTACTGCCACCACCAATATCAATGACAAGAGCTTGCTGATCATGTAAGTCAACAAATTGAATCACACCTAAATAAATTAAGCGTGCTTCTTCTTTACCAGAGATAATTTCTATGGGAACACCTAAAGCAGTTTCCGCATCACGAATAAAGGATTTATCTTTTAATTGCCTTAATGTATTGGTGCCAACGACACGAATATTATGGCGATCGATTTCAGCTAAGCGCTCACCAAATTGTGCTAAGCAATTCAATGCTTTTTCACGAACTTCAGGTAACAGTTGCTTATCTTCTGTTAAACCATAAGCAAGCTGTACCATGCTTTTCATACGGTCGATTACGACTAATCGACCATTATCTTCTTGAACTATGGCTAAATGAAAACTATTAGAGCCTAAATCGACAACACCTAATATTTTTTCATCCATATAGCTTTATCCTTTATGATTGTCGTTTTGTAAAGAGATGGTTAGCTAAAGTTGCAAACTCTGCAATTGATAATTTTTCTGCACGTAAAGAAGAATCTATGCCACATGCTTCTAATTCATCTTGAGTGAATAAAGGCTTTAAAGTATTGCGTAACGTCTTACGCTTCATTGAGAAAGCACATTTCACTACCTCGAAGAAAGTTTCATCTGATTCAATGCCGTAAGGATCTTTTTCATAAGGTACCAAGCGAACAAATTGACTCATGACTTTGGGTGCAGGGTTGAAAGCAGTTGGCGGAATTGTGAGTAATGGAATGACTTGACAATAACGCTGAACCATTACGGATAATCGACCATATTCACTATCATCAGGAGTTGCGGCCATACGATCAATGACTTCTTTTTGCAGCATAAAATGCATATCTTTGATGATATCTGCAACGGCTAACAAATGAAAAATAATTGGCGTAGAGATGTTATAAGGTAAGTTGCCTACGATTCTTAACTTACGATCGTCAATTTTTAATGAATGAAAATCAACTGTTAAAACATCTTGATGAACAATCGTTAAATTGTCTAGTGTTGAAAGAATTGGGATTAAATCACGATCGAGCTCAATGACAGTCAATTCTTTAATATTGGCTAAAATAGGGCGGGTCAGAGCACCCAAACCAGGACCAATCTCGATCATACGATCATTGGGTTGAGCATGGATGCTTTGGAATAATTTGATAATTAAAGGATAGTCAACTAGAAAATTTTGACCAAAACGTTTGCGCGCCTGATGTAGGCGCACGAGTTGTAAATATTCATTCATCACTGTTATTGGCGTCTCTCGATGTATACGTCTGCTAGCATTTTATCTTGCCAAATGCTGTATTGTTGTGCAGCTTTCTTACGATAGTAATAGTCACGTGCAATGTTTTTGATTTGTGAATCATCAGGTAAACCGACTTTTTTATCTTCTACGCGGATGATGTGATAACCAAATGGTGTTTTCACAGGTTTACTGGTTTCTCCAATTTTAAGACTGAGCATTACTTTTTCAAACTCAGGCACTAATTGTCCTGGTGCAACCCAACCAATTTCACCACCATTAGCGGCCGATACGGGATCTTGTGATTGTGCTTTTGCGATATCTTCAAAGCTTTCACCCACTGCTAAACGCTCATGCAAGCGATCAATTCTAAGTTTTGCTTCTTTTTCTGTCACATCGTTATCTACGCGCACTAAAATATGGCGTACTTTTACATTAGGTGTTTTACTTTTGGAAAGTTCTTTTTTAAGTTTTTGGAACTCATCTGAGCGCATGTAGATTTCAACTTCATCATCAGTCACGCGAACTGTGCGCATCAATTGGTTGCGTAATTCTGCGGACATCATCTGCTTGCGGATGTTTTCTTTGAATTGGTTGAATGGAATACCTTGGTAGCGCAAGTACTCTTTTAAATCAGCAACAGTTGCACGATTTCTCGAGGCAATGTCACGAATAGCTTCATCTACTGCTGCATCAGGAATATTAATGCCCATATTTTGCGCAAAATTTTCCATGATTTTGCTGATGGCTAACATTTTGACGGTTTCATCTTGAATTGCTTGATCACTTAATCCAGAACCACGAAATTCAGCACGCGCTTGTGCCAATGCTGAATTGAATTCTTGACGAGTGATTGCATGTGAATCAACAACTAAGGCTACTTGATCTGTGTAACGAGCCGTTTGTGCATTTCCGATCATTGCAAGGGAAGAGAAGCATAGTAATGATAGAGGCAATAAGACCGAAAGCTTTTTACGTGCCATACAAAATCCTTCTTTTATAAGAATATTAATAAAATAAATGGTGATAATTATACTAGGAATTAAGGAATAGTAATGCAATTATTTTTTATATGCTATAAAATGACTACCTTTAGGCGTGACGACGCCTTTTTTAATCTATTTTTTATTATATTTTACAATTGCTTAATGTCATGACAGAAGAAAAACAAAACTTATTGGATACAACTGAAACAATCGAGCCAACTACTGAGATAGTTGATAATCAAGCTCAATCTAAACGTGAAAAGATGAAACAGAAGCAGCAAGCTGCTAATGAATTATTGAATCGTTTGTCAGTTGAGTATCCCAATGTATTTCCTAAAGCAGGCCAAGGGCGCGCTGTGCCTTTAGCAATTGGTATGCACAAAGTGTTGCAGCCGATTGTAGCTGAATGGGGATTTAATTCGATGACATTGCGTGCGGCAATGTTTAATTATACTCGCCAATTGCGTTATCAAAATGCTTTGCTATATGCAACGCATCGATTGAATCTTGATGGCACTCAGGCTGAAGAGATTTCTCAAGAGCAGAAAGATGCTGCAAAAGAAGAGATTGCAAAAATTGAAGCGTGGTTGGCAAAAAATAAACCTGAAAAAGCTCAGCGTTTATCTGAAAAGAAAGCTCAGTTTGCAGAAAAGAAACAACAAGCAAGAGCAGCTAAACCAAAATCAAGAAAACCTCAAGGTGATAAGCCTTTCGTTAAGAAAGAAGCAAAAGCACCACAAAATCGTAATGATCAAAAGACAGAATCTTCACCTAAAAATTTAGATGAAAAAATGCAAGGTCTTTTATCTAAGTTCAATCAGTATTAAGTTTTAAAATCAATGAAAAATATCATAGAATCAGCTTTAAACAGTGCTGTTCAACAATTGAATAGTAGTGATAATTTAAATATTCCAACTGACAAGGTTGCATCAAGCATCGAGCGAACGCGCGATGTTGCGCATGGTGATTTTGCAAGTAATTTAGCAATGATGTTGGCGCGAGAATTAAAAAGTGCACCGAGACAAATTGCTGAAAAACTCATTGCGGCATTACCAGCTAATCCGTTGATTGAGAAAGTTGAGATTGCTGGTGCTGGTTTTATGAACTTCACTTTAAGTAAGGACGCTTACTATAATGAGTTGAATGAAGTGATCTCACAACAAGCCCAATATGGCCATAACAATTCAGCTAATGGTATGAAAGTACAGGTTGAGTTCGTTTCGGCAAATCCAACAGGGCCTTTGCATGTTGGTCATGGTCGTGGTGCTGCTGTTGGAGATTCTTTAGCAAGAATTATGGCTGCAAATGGTTATGATGTCACTAAAGAGTTTTATTACAATGATGCAGGTGCTCAGATTGACAACTTAACCATGTCTGTGAAATCTCGCATTGATGGTGTGATGCCAGATGATGCTTCATGGCCAGCAGATGGTTATCGTGGTGATTATATCATTGAGATTGCGAATGATTTTCTAGCTAAAAAAACAGTGATTGCAGATGATCGTAGTATTGTGGCTTCTGGTGATGTGAATGATCTAGAAAATATTCGTGAGTTTGCAGTTGCATATTTGCGTCATGAGCAAGATTTAGATCTTCAAGCATTTGATGTTAAGTTTGATAACTTCTTCTTAGAATCTTCTGTATATAAAGATGGTTCTGTGGATAATGTGGTTGAAACATTAACAAAGAATGGCTTCACTTATGAAGAAGAAGGTGCGCTTTGGTTGAGAACCACTGATTTTGGTGATGATAAAGATCGTGTCATGCGCAAAAAAGAAGGTGGTTATACTTACTTTGTGCCAGATTTAGCCTATCACCGTAATAAATGGGAGCGTGGTTTTAAGCGCGTTGTCAATGAGCAAGGTGCGGATCATCATGGAACAATTGCGCGCGTAAGAGCTGGGCTTCAAGCTTTAAATGTAGGCATTCCAAAAGGTTGGCCAGATTATGTATTGCACCAGATGGTTTTGGTGATGCGTGATGGGCAAGAAGTTAAAATCTCTAAACGTGCTGGTAGCTATGTAACTTTACGTGATTTGATTGATGAAGTAGGTAAAGATGCAACACGTTATTTCTTAGTTGCACGTAAGCCAGATTCGCAATTACAGTTTGATATCGATTTAGCGCGTAGCCAATCATCAGAAAATCCTGTTTACTACATTCAGTATGCGCATGCGAGAATTTGTTCATTGTTGGATGAGCGTAGTAAAATGGCTGAATTTGATGTTGAAACGGCGCAAGCAAATATTAAACGCTTAGATAGTAGTTTGGATTATGACGTTATGCGTGTAATTTCTCGTTTTCCAGAGATGGTGGTTTCAGCAAATAATAATAATGCACCACATTTAATTGCGGCATATTTACAAGAATTAGCAGGATCAGTGCATAGTTATTACAATGCTAAAGATGAAAATGGTAAGGCAATTCGTATTTTGACAGATGATCAAGCGTTGCAAGATGCTAAATTGTATTTGTTATCATCTGCAAAGCAAGTCATTGCAAATGGTTTATCATTATTAGGATTATCTGCGCCTAATAAAATGTAATTTATAGGCTCTATGGCAAAAAAATATTTCCAAGCAAAAAAGCAAAAGAATCCTCTTGCGAAGAAGCACCCCCATTCTAAGAAGAATCGTTTAGCGACGTTTGCTCTTGTGGGGGTTGTTGTTTTGATTGGAGGTTTGTGGTTTGTTGGTTTTGTTGGTGGATTTGATGAAAAGCTACCTGAGATTAAACCAGAAAAAAAAGATGTCAAAGTTAAGGAGTCTCATCCTAAAAGAGTAGTAAAGCCAATTGCAGATGATGAGTTTAAAGGTGCAAAAGAGTACAATTTTTATACTCAATTAGAAGAACGGTTGCTGGTTTTAGATGGTGAAGAGAAGTTTGGTGGAATCGCATTAGAAAATGTGAATGAGCCGCCTAAATTAAATTTAGAGAGTTTATCTCAAAAATCACAAGAATCACCAGTGAAAACAGTTGTTAAGCAAGACAATATTGTCATGCCTCCATTGGTTTTAGAAAGTGGTCAGCAGGCTACTTCAATGAAAAAGGCCGCTTCGAGTAGTCGTATTCTGCAAGTGGGTAGTTTTGGTTCTAATCAAGATGCTCAAAGACATCAAGCGTTATTAGCAAAATATGGTTTTTCAGCAAAAATTCTACACAGTAAAAATAATGCTCAAAAAGATATTTACCGAGTTCGCATCGGTGGATTTTCACAACAAGAAATAGGTGCTGTTAAAAAGCGATTGGATACATTGGGCATTAGTTATTTTGAAGTAAAATAAAAGCCTAGGATGAGATTTTAGTGGAAATCTAGTATAGTAACTGTCAGTTTTTAAGTAAGGAATAAGTTATGGCACGTGGAATTAATAAGGTTATTTTATTAGGTCATTTGGGTAGAGATCCTGAAGTCAAATATATGCCTAACGGAAATGCTGTTGCAAATATTACAATTGCAACATCAGAAAGTTGGAGAGATAAAAATACAGGACAGCAACAAGATAGAACCGAATGGCATCGTGTTGTAATTTTTGGTAAATTGGCCGAAATTGCTGGTCAATACTTAAAAAAAGGTTCGCTAGTTTATATTGAAGGTCAATTACAAACTCGTAAATGGACAGATCAGTCTGGTCAAGATCGTTACACAACAGAAATTGTTGTCAATATGCAAGGTACAATGCAAATGTTGGACCGTAAAGGCGCTAATGACAATAGTGGTGATTTTGGTGGTTCTCAAGATTATGGATATCAAGGTCAACAGCAGCAACCTCAGATGCAACAGTCTTATAATAATCAAGGCTCTCAAAATTATCAGCAATCAAAGAATAATGCTCAACAGCCTGCGCAACAAGCTGCGCCAACATTTGATGATTTTGATGACGATATTCCATTCTAAATTTAGAGTGTTTGTGTGAAAAATAAAAGCCCTCTAAATGAGGGTTTTTTTATGAAAAAATAGATAATTTTTATAATCTGTAGATAAAAAGCAAAAAAATCTACATCTTTGGAATTATTGGTTTATAGATTGTAGGTGCTGTTATATAATTGCGCACTGGAAAAATTAGGAGAATGCACATGATTAAAAAAGAAGAAACGATAGTTGAACATCATGGTACTCGCCACAAGGAATATGCGGTTATTCTTGCGGTTGTCGTTATTGTATTTGATCTAATTTTTCGACGAACAACTTCGACGCCATTTTTATTTTTAATTAACTTTATTTCTTTGGGTGCTATTTTGTACAGTGCATTCAGTGTCGTAAGGCATGCGGATGTTTTTGCTCATAGATTGGGTGAGCCTTACGGTTCATTGATTTTGAGCCTATCAGTTGTGATTCTAGAAGTGAGTTTAATTACTGCGGTGATGACGTCAGGTGGAACTGCTGCGGAAAATGGCGGTGTGAGTCCTTATGCAACGTTAATGAGAGATACATTATATTCGCTGATTATGTTGGTAACGAGTGGGTTTGTTGGTGTTTCGTTATTATTAGGTGGTCGTAAATTTAGAACACAGCATGTTAATTTAGCAGGTGTAACACAATATTTAACAGGGATAATTCCTTTGGTTTTTGTTGTGTTGATTTTACCAAGTATGTTGCCCTCTGGTACATATTCTACAGGGCAGTTATTTACAGTTGCATTTTTGTCCGCAGCATTATATGCGGTGTTTTTGATTATCCAAACGAAAACTCATCAGAATTTATTCATCTATGAGCATGAGGATCAGGATGAGGATCATGAAGGTGTGCCTTCACCGAGATCTAATTTATGGCACGGCGTATGGTTGATTGTGCATTTAGTTTCAGTTGTTGCGATCACAAAAGTTGATTCTATGCCGTTGGAGACATTATTAGGTAACTTAAATGCTCCTCACGCATTGACGGGATTGATTGTGGCGATTTTGATTTTTGCCCCAGAAGGTTTGGGTGCTATTCGTGCGGTTTTGAATAATGATCTTCAGCGCGCGATTAATATGTATTTTGGCTCAGTTTTGGCGACAATTTCATTAACTGTACCTGCGGTAGTTATTATTGCAGTATTGACTAATACGCCAATTATATTGGGTTTAGAAAAAGTTGATATGATGTTGTTGGTGGGGATTTTTATCTTATGTCAGGCAACGTTTGCAAGTGGTCGCACGAATCAAGTGGATGGGGTTGCTCATCTAGTGATTTTCGGTGCATATATTATGATGGTATTAACTTGATAAATGATTTATGAAATATCTGTTCAATAATTTTTATATAATGAATGGCTAATAAAAAAGCGATCTAATTTAGATCGCTTTTTTTGTCTTTAGATGATCATTGAAACACAATGATTAAGCATCTTTGGAAGCGCGAGCAAAGCGCTTACGGTCATTTTCCGTTAAGTATTTTTTACGCAAACGGATAGATTTTGGTGTTACTTCTACTAATTCATCATCATCAATGAATTCAATAGCTTGTTCCAATGTCATACGAATTGGCGGCGTTAATGTCAAAGCTTCATCTGTACCAGATGCACGCATGTTTGTTAACTGTTTAGCCTTCAATGGGTTGACAGTTAAGTCATTGTCACGTGAGTGAATACCGATTAATTGGCCTTCATATACTTCTTCAGCATGACCAATGAATAAACGGCCACGATCTTGTAAATTGAACAATGAGTAAGCAGATGCTTTGCCAGTGCCAATTGAGATCAATACACCATTCAAACGCTGACCAACTTCGCCTTTTTTGAAAGGACCATAATGATCATAGTTGTGGAACATTAAGCCAGTACCGCTTGTTAATGTCATAAATTCAGTTTGGAAGCCGATTAAACCACGTGATGGAATAATGTATTCAATACGAATACGGCCTTTACCATCTGGAACCATATTGGTTAATTCACCAAAGCGAATCCCCATCTGTTCCATGATTTTACCTTGGTGATCTTCTTCGATATCAAATGTCAAAGTTTCATAAGGTTCTAATTTTACGCCGTTTTCCTCTCTGAAGATTACTTCAGGGCGGCCAACTGCCATTTCAAAGCCTTCACGGCGCATTGTTTCGATTAAAATGGATAGATGAAGTTCTCCGCGACCAGAAATCTTGAAACGATCTGGATCTTCTGTATCTTCAACACGCAATGCTACGTTGTGTAATAATTCTTTTTCCAAGCGCTCTTTGATTTGGCGAGAAGTAACGAATTTACCTTCTTTGCCTGCAAATGGAGAAGTATTAACTTGTACAGACATGGATACTGTTGGCTCATCGACTGTCAAAGGTGGCAATGCTTCTGGTGTGGCAGGATCACATAGAGTATCCGAGATAAATAATGGATCAATACCTGTAAAACAAATAATGTCACCAGCTTGTGCTGATTCAAATTCAATACGATCTAAGCCATGGAAGCCTAAGATTTTTTGAATTTTACCATTACGTTTTTTGCCTTCACGGTCAATAATCGTTACTTGTGAATTGGTTTTGATTTGACCGCGTTGAATACGACCCACGCCGATTAAGCCAACATAAGAGTTGTAATCTAATGATGAAACTTGTAATTGGAAGGGGGCATCAATTTCGACGTTTGGAGCATCTACATGTTTAACGATTGCTTCAAATAATGCTGTCATATCACCTTCGCGAACATCTGGTGTATTACCAGCAAAGCCGCTTAAACCTGAGGCATAGATTACAGGGAAGTCTAATTGTTCTTCTGTTGCACCTAATTTGTCAAACAAATCGAAAGTTTGATCTAGAACCCAATCAGGGCGAGCGCCAGGGCGATCGATTTTATTGATCACAACGATTGGCTTAAAGCCCATAGCAAAAGCTTTTTGTGTTACGAAGCGTGTTTGAGGCATTGGGCCTTCAACAGCATCTACTAATAACAATACTGAATCAACCATTGACAATACACGTTCAACCTCGCCGCCGAAGTCAGCATGTCCAGGTGTATCCACGATGTTGATGCGGTAATCATTCCAGTTGATAGCAGTATTTTTAGCTAAGATTGTAATGCCGCGTTCTTTTTCGATAGCACCAGAATCCATAACACGATCAGCAACTTGTGCTCTTGGATCAAATGTTCCAGATTGTTTAAGAAGTTGGTTTACGAGTGTAGTTTTGCCATGGTCAACATGGGCAATAATCGCAATATTGCGTAATTTTTCGATCACTTGAGTAAGTCCTTATTCAGTGAATAGTTAGAAAAAAAGAGACCGCACATTTTAGCATATTTTCTGATCAATCTGTCAATTTTTCAACGATATGTAAAGAAGAATAAATCTCTGTGTATTTGCTATAAAGCCAATTTAAAGCATGCTATCCTTATGGTGCTCGATGACGTTTTTTACTTGTTGATAATAGAATTCCCAACAAAGGAGTTAATCATGGATGAAGAGTAGAGCGTGAATGCAAAAAATGGTTTTATTGAAATTAAAAAAGCCTCATAAGAAATTATGAGGCTTTAGAAACGATTTAATTCAATATAAATATTGTATTAGTATAAGCGTTTACGATTGATTGAATCACGCATGATACGCTTATAATGGCGTTTCTGAGCAGCAGCAGCCTTGCGCTTACGCTCTTGCGTTGGTTTTTCATAGAATTCACGTGCACGAACGTCTGCAATTACGCCAGCTTTTTCACAAGCACGCTTAAAACGACGCAGAGCAACGTCAAAAGGTTCATTATCACGAATCTTGACGGAAGGCATTAAACATCACCCCAATTTAATAAAGTAAGATATAAAAACATTTTTTGTAATTAAATTTACAAAAAACACCAAGTCAAAAATTATACACTAATTTCTTGTAAAGTAAAAAGTCTTATTAATTATGACATCTATTTACTCGGAATTTACGTTTTCTTGAATTCTTTTGCGTTGAAAAACCTACAATAATCACGATTATATCAATTCAATATTTAAAATAATTAGGGAGTCTATTTTATGAAAAATGGTTGGATGAAAAGTATGCAAATAGGTGTGACTGCATCATTATTGATGGTCCATGTTGTTGTTGCACAAACATTACCCGATTGGAGTGATCTATTTGAAAAAAATAAATCGTCTGTTGTCAGTATCACAGTGAAGGGCAAAGAGGAAGTACGAAATATGCAAGGCTTTCCTTTTTTTGATGAAAATGATCCATTCCAGTTCTTTTTTGGTGAGCCTCGTCAGCGCCCACAGCAAAAACCGCGTGAGCGAGTGATTCAAGGTGGTGGTTCGGGATTTATTGTTGATAAGGAAGGTATCATTGTCACGAATGCCCATGTTGTGGGGAAGGCTGATGAAATTTTAGTGCAATTAGCAGATCGCCGAGAATTACCAGCGAAGTTGATTGGTAAAGATGATCGTTCGGACGTTGCTGTATTACAAATTGATGCTCAAAATCTACCTGCGGTAAAAATTGCTAATGTCAACGATCTAAAAGTTGGGCAATGGGTAATGGCTGTAGGTTCACCATTTGGATTGGATTACACCGCAACGCAAGGTATTATCAGCTCATTAGGTCGTAATTTGCCCAATGATAATTATACGCCTTTCATTCAAACTGATGCTGCTGTGAATCCTGGGAACTCAGGTGGTCCATTGTTTAATACGAAAGGTGAAGTCATTGGCATTAATTCGCAAATCTACACAAGTACAGGTAGTTATGCAGGTGTGAGCTTTGCGATTCCTATTGATTTAGCAATGGATGTCGTGGATCAATTGAAAGCTAATGGTAAAGTTGTGCGTGGTTGGTTGGGCGTGCAAATTCAGGATGTGAATGCTGATTTAGCTAAAACTTTTAAGCTAGATAAACCGCAGGGTGCATTGGTCGCAAGTATTGTGCCAAATGGTCCAGCATCAAAATCTGACTTGAAAGTGGGAGATTTAATTTTGTCATTTAATGGTAAAGCGATCAAAACATCTAGTGAATTACCCGTTTTGGTTAGCCGAGCAAAAGTGAATGAAAAGGCTGATTTAGAAATTTTACGCAATGGTAAGAAACAAACCATTCAAGTTGAGATTAAAGCGATTGATGGAGAGCAATTAGTTAGTCAATCACAGGATGCAACAAATAATCGTTTAGGCTTAGTTGTTGAAGAAATGCCAAAAGATAGCCTTCAAAAAGGTGTTGTTGTGAGCTTGGTGGTAGATGGTCCTGCGGGTGAGGTGGGCATTCGTAGGGGGGACATTATCGCGCAAATCAACGGTGAAGATATAACTTCTTTAGCTGATTTTAATAAATTTGTCACAAGATTGAAATCAGGGGATGTTGTACGTTTACTGGTTCAGCGTGGTGCCAATTCTTACTTTGTAGCTGTGCCAATTAAAGATCATCAAAAATAATATTGGTTTGAAATAGCCCCGCAAGGGGCTTTTTTGTTGTTTATAATAATCCATTTAACCTATTTGAGGTATGATTATGGCTAAAGCAAAAATTGACAAAACCAATGCGATGCGTTTGTTGGATCAATTAAAATTAGACTATGAAGCTTTGAGTTATCCTTGTTCAGGTGATGAGGTTTTAGGTGGTGTTGAAGTTGCAGAGTTAATCGATGAATCGGCCTCTGTGGTTTTTAAAACTTTGGTAACTCATAGCGATAATAAAGATTATGTTGTGGCAGTGATTCCAAGTGATGAGCATTTGTCTTTGAAAAAACTTGCGAAAGTCAGTGGTCATAAGAAAATAGAGATGATTCCTGTTGCAAAAATTGAATCTCTGACTGGTTATATTCGTGGTGGTTGTTCGCCCATTAAAATGAAAAAAACTTTTCCAACATTTATTTCCGATAAAGCTAGAGATTTGCCATATATCATTATTTCAGCAGGAAAACGTGGTGCTCAAATCAAGATTTCTCCAGAAAATCTACAGAAAGCAGTTCGTTACCAATTTGCAGATATCTCAGATCTAGAAGCAGTTTTAGAGTGATTTATGGTATGATCGCTTCTTTTTATTTTATTTATTTTTTAGGATTTTGAGCAACTATGGCAAAGCGTAGACAAAAATTTTCACAAGAACCATTTGAAGTGGCAATTACTGACATCACACATGATGGACGCGGTGTTGCACATGTGGATGGAAAAGTTGTGTTTGTGCATGGTGCTCTGCCAGATGAAGTTGTGATGGCTCAATATGTAAAATCACGCAAAGATTATGATGAAGCTAAGACTGTTAATGTGATTAAAGCTTCGGAAGATCGCGTTGAGCCAATTTGCGAATCATTTGGTACTTGCGGAGGTTGTTCACTCCAACATTTGAATCCTGAAAAACAGATCTATTTTAAAGCGAAACAATTGGCATCTAACTTAAGAAAACAAGCCAAATTAGATTTCGATGTGGATGCTCAAATTCCTGCATTACGTTCACCGAGCGAGCATTATCGTTTTAAAGGACGTTTAGGTGTTAAATATGTTGCGAAAAAAGAGAAAGTTTTAGTAGGTTTTCGTGAAAAATTTGCGCCTTTCATTGTAGATATGGATCGTTGTCCTGTTTTAGAAGCGCGTGTGGGCGATTTATTACCACAGTTATCAGAATTAATTGGTAATTTAACTTTGCTGGATAAAATTCCACAAATTGAATTGGCGATTGGTTCAGATCAAGTGGCTTTGAGTTTCCGTGTTTTAGAAGAACCAACAGAAGATGATTTGGCAAAATTAAAAGCTTTTGGTGTTGAGCACAATATTCTAATTTATCTTCAGCCTAAAAATGAAGCGTCCACATATTTATTGAGCGAAGTGGAAGATACTGAAGATTTATTGAATTATCGTTTAATGGATCGTTTAACGATGGCATTTAAGCCCTATCACTTTACGCAAGTAAATCCTGTGATCAACGAACAGATGATTGCACAAGCATTGAAATTATTGAATATTCAAAAAGATGAAAAAGTTTTGGATTTATTCTGTGGTTTGGGTAATTTCACTTTGCCATTGGCATTGGAAGCAGGTTCTGTGATTGGTGTTGAAGGTGACAAGAGTTTAACAGAATGGGCGGCTAAAAATGCAGCGCGTAATGGTTTGAATAATGTTGAATTCTATTGCACAGATTTAACACAGAATCAAGATGATGCTGATTGGATGCAGTTGAAATATGATGCGATTTTGGTGGATCCACCAAGATCAGGTGCATTAGAAATGATGGCTTATTTAGGTAAGTTAGCCCCGAAACGTATTTTGTATGTTTCATGCCATCCTGCGACTTTGGCGCGCGATTTGGCTGAATTGGTTCAGTATGGTTACGAAGTAACAGATGCTGGTGTGATGGATATGTTCCCGCATACTGCGCATGTTGAATCTATGGCTTTATTGGTTAAAAAGGATTAAAAATGACGATTCAGGCAATTGGCTTTGATTTGGATGGTACGCTCGTTGATAGCGGGCAAGGTTTGGCGGATACAATTGATACAATGTGCGAGCGATTAGGTTTGGCGCAACCAGGCAAAGCAATAGTTACAACGTGGGTTGGTAATGGCATGGAGGTACTATTGGACCGTGCTTTAGCTTGGGCAAATGTTACTGTAACACCAGAATATCGAGAAAAGGCGAGAGCAATTTTGGTGGAATGTTATCAAAATGAGTTGTTATCAGGCAGCCCGTTGTTTCCTGAAGTCAAAGAAACTCTAGAAAAATTGCACTCAGAAGATCTTCAATTGGTCTTAATCACTAATAAGCCTTCCCGATTTGTCCCTGATTTAATGAATTATATTGGCATTAGTCATTTATTTACAATGATGTTAGGCGCGGATGATTCAGTGAAGATTAAGCCGCATCCAACCCCGATTTTTAAAGTGTTAGGTGAATTGGGTGTTACGCAGTCAGAATTTGTTTTTGTGGGTGATTCCCGCAATGATATTTTGGCTGCCAAAAATGCAGGCGTTAAGTCTATTGCATTAACCTATGGTTACAATTATGGTGAGCCGATTGAAAATGAATCACCTGATTATGTGATTAATAATTTTTCTGAAATATTATCTATAATTGATCAATTAAAGGATTAATATGAGTTTTAAAAATTTATTAGTTTATCGATTTGAAGAGCCAATTAAAGAGAGCTTAGAAACGGTTGAAGAAAAATTATCAGAAAAACCGTTAACAGCATGTTTAACACAAGAATTGGAAAGTATTGGTTGGTTGCCTGTATTTAAAGAAGGTAAGCAATATGTGGAAAAAATTAATAATGCGTTATTTTTTCGTTTAGGCATTGAGCAGAAAATTCTACCGAACTCTGCTGTCAAAACGGCGGTCGAAAAGAAAATTGAAGAGAAAGAGTTAAAGCATGTGAGTCGTTCAGAGATGAAAGAGTTGCATGAAATCGTAACGAATGAATTATTGCCCAATGCTTTGGTGAATCGCAACTCTATCATGGCATATATTGATCTCGAGAAAAATTGGCTAGTTGTGGATGCGAGTTCCACTAAAAAAGCCTCTGTTTTAACGAGCCATTTGCGTAAAACTTTAGGAAGTTTGCCGATTGTGCCATTTGTGCCTGAAAATTCCGTGAATGCGGCATTGACGCATTGGGCATTGCATGGCATTCAATCTGATGTTTTATCTTTATTAGATGAGATTGAGTTAAAAGAGCTCAAGGATGAAGGCGGTAATGCTAAGTTTAAAGGTGTTGCCATGGATTCCAAAGAGGTTCAAGATCCATTGAAGGATGGATGGCAAGTGACAAAAGTGATGCTAGAGTATGATGAACAAATGTCGTTTTCAATGTCAGGCGATTTTATTTTTAAGCGTTTAAAGTTCTTGGAGCGTTTTGAAGAGAGCTTAGAAACTGAAGATGATCCAATATTGCAAATACAGGCTGAATTATATCTCGCGATAGATCTATATCGTCGTGTGATTCAAAATGTTTATGATCTTACAAATAGCGCAAAATAGTATTCAATTAATAGGTTAACAATGTCTGAAAAAAAATATACCGCAAGTTCCATTGAAGTTTTAACGGGCTTAGATCCTGTTAAAAAACGACCAGGCATGTATACAGATACAACAAGGCCAAATCATTTGCTGCAAGAGGTGATTGATAACTCTGTGGATGAGGCATTGGCTGGGTTTGCGGATCATATCGTTATCACTTTATATAAAGATGGTTCTTATGGTGTGCGCGATAATGGCCGTGGTATGCCAGTGGATATTCATCCTGAGCATGGTGTTAGTGGTGTTGAATTAATTTTAACGAAATTGCATGCAGGTGGTAAATTCAATCAAGATGTCTATCACTATTCTGGTGGTTTACATGGCGTTGGTGTTTCTGTTGTAAATGCATTATCAGAGCGCTTAGAAGTCACAGTGATTCAGCAAGGTTTTCAGTATAAGATTATCTTTGCAAATGGTGATTGTGTCGAAACTTTAACAAAAGAACCATATCGTAATAAAAAAGATCAAGGCACAGAAGTTAGATTTTGGCCCAATGCTTCGTATTTTGATTATGATAAAGTGGCGAAAAGTAAGTTGATCCCACTTCTAAAGGCTAAAGCGTTATTGGCAGCAGGATTAAAAATTTCGTTGATTGATGAAACTTTGCCAGAAGGATCAGAAGATGCATGTTTAGAATGGTTCTTTCAAGGTGGTATTACTGAATATGTGGAAGATCAATTAAGTAATGAAGAGATTGTCCCTGTTGCACCGATTATTGGTGAATTTACAGGTGAAACGGAAGAATTTACATGGGGATTGGCTTGGAATAAGGAAGGTTCACCATTAATGATGGAAAGCTATACAAACTTGATTCCTACAACTCAAGGTGGTACGCACGTTAATGGTTTAAAAAATGGTTTAACAGAATCTATTCGAGAGTTTTGTGAACAGCGTAACTTATTGCCAAGAAATTTAAAAATTACACCCGAAGATGTGATGCATAATTTAAATTTTCTATTGTCTTTAAAAATGGTGGAGCCTCAGTTTGCAAGTCAAACAAAAGAGCGTTTGAGTTCTCGTCATATCGCTAATATTGTCGCAGCAGCTATGAAAGACTTTTTCACTTTGTGGTTGAATAAGCATGTGGAAGATGGTCTGGAAATTGTGACGTTGATCATTGAAAATGCCAATGCTCGTGTGAAATCATCCAAAGCTGTTGTGCGTAAGAAAATATCTCAAGGCCCTAAATTGCCAGGGAAGTTGGCGGATTGCATTAGCAATGATGTCAATTTAACAGAGTTGTTTTTAGTGGAAGGTGATTCTGCAGGTGGTTCTGCAAAGCAGGCACGAGACAAAGAAGTGCAGGCAATTATGGCGCTCCGAGGAAAAATTTTAAATACATGGGAAGTTGATTCGAGCCAAATTTTATCTTCACAGGAGATCAATGACATCTCTATTGCGATCGGTGTTGATCCAGGTAATGAAAACTTAGATGGTTTACGTTATGGTAAAGTGTGTATATTAGCCGATGCTGACTCTGATGGCTTACATATTGCAACATTGTTATGTGCTTTATTTTTAAGACATTTTAGGCCTTTAGTTGAAGGTGGACATATTTTTGTCGCAGTTCCACCCCTTTATCGTGTGGATATTGGGAAAGAAATATATTATGCTTTAGACGAGTATGAAAAAAACGAGATAATAAAAAAATATAGCAATAGTCGAAAACAAATTTCTGTTACGCGTTTTAAAGGGCTTGGTGAAATGAATCCGATTCAGCTTCGTGAAACAACAATGTCACAAGATACAAGACGATTAGTTCAGTTAACTATTGATGACTCTGATATAAATCAAGTGTTTGATCGTTTGTTGAATAAAAAAATGAGCACTAAGCGTAAAGAATGGATTGAAATTCAAGAGTTTAATGAGTTGGTTGTGTAAATTTATAAATTGATTTTATAAATCGCAGCTAGTAAACTTGCGAGATTAATTCTATAAAAATTAATTGAGGATAATAATTATGGCTAAAAAGCCCAGCGTGAGTATCGGAATAGATATTGGATCTTATTCTATAAAAATTGCTGAAGTTCAGAAGAAAGGTAGAGACTATATTCTAACGCGTGGACTAGTTTTCAATTGTGAGGGCGATTGGAAAGATGGCCTACCAACAGAAGTGGATGTCGCAGGTATCAGTTTAAATAAGGCAGTTGCTGCATTTGGTGGATTAAAAGAGGCGACAATGGCTATTCCGACATCTGTTGCAATGGTGCGCTCTGTGCCTATGGAATCCAAGTTGAAATCCGATGAGTTATGGAAAACCATTGAGGCGAACGTTTCTCAGTATTTTCCTTTTTCTGCTGAAGAAGTTTTTATAGATTTTATCCCAATTAAACCATCTACAACCTTAGAAGGTCATACAGATATTCTTATTGTTGCAGCACAAAAAGAGTTCGTCAATCAACGTGAAATCTGCGCGGATATTGCAGGTGTTAAAGTTTCTGCCATCGATATTAATGTATATGGGCTTTTAGATTTGTTGCATATGCAAGATGCTTTCAATGGCTTATCTGATTATGATGCAGTGATGATGTTTGATATTGGTTTGTATCAATCAAGCTTGAATGTTATTACAGGTGATCAATCCGTTTATGTACGTGATGTTCCAATTGGTGGCGAACGACTAACGCAAATTATTGCTGAAAAGAAAGGTATCACTTTGGCGGATGCGGAAAAGCTGAAATTAAGTGGAGCACCTGATATTGCAGAAAGTATTGAGCAATTTGTCTCAGAAATGAATATACAATTACAGTCAGCAATTGATGTTTATATTTCTAATAATCCTCAAATTACGTTACATGCAATGTATGTTGTCGGTGCAACGGCATGTTACTCAGAAATTGAACAAGCTTTTAAAACACAGTTGAATGATTTGGATGTGATTACATTGTCACCTGATACATTGTTAGATGTGGATGATAAAGTCTATTCAAAATTAAATGAGGCGAGCATTAATAGTTTAACGACTGCAACAGGTTTAGCTGTGAGAGGATTATTATAATGATAGTAAAAATAAACTTATTGCCTTGGCGTGAAGAGCTGAAGATTCAAGAAGAAAATAAAGTTAAAAGAATCTTGGCTTTGAGCTGCTTATTTGGTGCCTTGTTAGCAGGAGCTTTGCTCTTTTTAGTGCAAGAGGAACTCAATTCTCGTCAAGTTAGAATGAATATTATCAATGCGGAATTTACGCAGTTAGGTAATGTTGAAGCTCAAATGAACGAGCGTAAAGCTCAAACAGAGCGCCTTAAACAGCAATTAGATATCTTGCAGAAACTATCGGCCCAGCGTTCAGAAGTTGTGAGTTTGATGGAGAAGTTTTCATCGGTTACACCACAAGATGCTTTCATTATTTCTTTAGCATTCAGTATGAATCAGATCAGCTTTAATGCCTTGGCAAAAGATAGAGATGTTTTGGCTGTCCATTTGGATAGTTTGGATAATTATATTGGACCCGCTCCTATCCCTCCTCACTTGGAAGTATTGATGGATGGCAATCGCGTTGTATCTTATAGCGTTGAAGTTGATCCGAGTAAATCAAAAAAGGATGCTAAATAATGAATATTAATTTTGATTTTAATGAATTATTTACAATCGAATATTTGGCAAAACAACCAGCGTGGTTGCGTGCTATTGTTTTTGTAGGTAGTGCAATTGCAACATTTTTGATTGTATTTTTTGCAGCATTTAAATATTTCGATTATTCAGCTCAGTTTCAAGCGCAAAAAGATAATGAAGATAAAAAGCTGAAAGAGTTGGCTTCAAAATTGGAGTTTAAAGCATTAGCAGATCGTTATTTGGCAGAGATTGAACAAGTTAACCAGTTATTGGCTGAGGTTAGAAAAAAATTACCACGCGATTTGAACGCGGCTAATTTTATTGAGCAATTGAACTTAAATGCAGTCAGAGCGGGTATTGATGTGAAAAAATCTATTCCGTTGCCACCAGTGACGGAAGGCTTTTATACTAAAATTCCTGTAAGAATTGATGGGTGTGCAACTTATGATCAAATCGGTCAATTTGTTGCTAATTTATCAGAAATTGAACGAATCATTACATTGGATAATTTTGGTTTAAATAGTTATGTGCCAACTAGTCAGTTACCAACAGGATTACAAACAATTAAAAGTGTGAACAATGTAACAATTCCAACCTTTGATTGTGGTGCATCTGGCCGACAGGCTTTCTCTGCTATGATTGCTACATACAAATATAATTCATAGGAGAAATTAGAATGAATAAGAAAATAATGATGAGCATTGTTGTTTCTTCTGTGTTGTTGCAAGGGTGTATTGATCAATTTGAAAGATCTGTACCTGTTGAAGAACGAATCATGGAGACTAAACAATCAGTGTCGCAACGCGTGCGTTCAATCAAGATTGAGAGTGTTGCGAACCAAATTAGCTTAGGTGATACGACTTTATTCTATCTACAACAGGGTAGAGATCCATTTGTAGCTACAGGCTTTTTTGAAGGCATTTTTAATTATGGTGATTTTAAAGGTCCTACAAATTCAATTGTCCGTTTAAAAGCTGATCCTTCTAGGCCAAAAGGTTATAAGCCAGGGCCTTTCGAGCGATATGAATTGGGTGGCGTTTCTATGATTGGCGTAATGTCATTGGCAAACGGTGAAACTGCTGCTTTGATTGATGTTGGTCAAAATAAGATTATGATGTTGAAAAAAGGCGACTATATTGGTCGTGATTTCGGTATCGTGACAGAGATTACGGAAAAGTCGGTGATCATCGATGAAAAATTTGGTTCGGTGAATAAAGATGATCCTGATGCTTGGGTTGTTGTCCCTAACAAAATAGATTTGAAAATAAAATAATTGGAGAATATTTATGAGATCAATACAGCACATCAAAGGCTATCAGCTAGGCGTTATCTCTTTAGCGATGTCTTGCTTAATGTTGACAGCAGCAAATGCACAGCGTTTAACCGCTTTAGAATCTGTAACACTAGCAAATGGTGATGTAGAGTTACGTTATCATTTTGATAAAAATATTTCTGCTCCAAAATCATTTTATTTAGATGAGAAAGATCTTTTAGTTGTAGACTTTCCTTCAACTGGCTTAAATCAGGTATTGAAAAGTAGAAGTATTAATAATAATGTTGTGAAAGATATTAGTAATCTTTATGCTAATAATAAAGTACGCTCTACAGTTCAGTTGAAATCGAATACAGCATATTCTTTGACGAATAAAGGTAAAGAAGTTGTTGTGACATTGTCATCAAAGAATCCTTATGCGGTGAGTCAGCCAGCATGGGATAACTCGGTGCAATCTAATGTTGCAAATGTAGAGGTTCAGCAGCCAACATCTAAAGATGTGGGGTTTTATCGTAACTCTCAAGGTGCAGGTGTTGTTGAGGTATTTTTGCCTAACGATAAAGCACAAGTACAATTAGTGGATGAGCAAACACGTGGATTAACGTTATCCGTTCCTGGTTCCGCATGGAATCCTGCGCAGGTTCGTCGCATTGAAGTGACGGATTTCGCAACACCTGTTTCAGCATTAGAAGTGATCAATAATAATGGTACTGCGAGTGTGAAGATTCGTACACAAGCAAACTATGAATATAGCAGCCAGCAAATCGGTTCGAAGTATCAATTAATCATTAAGCCTAAAAAACAAGTGGTACAAACGGCGAAGAGTGCTTTGGGTGATAAAGATGTTTTTACGGGTGATTTAATCAGTATTAACTTCCAAGATATTGATGTTCGTGCAATTTTACAGATTATTGCTGACTTTACAGGCTTGAATATTGTTGTAAGTGATAGTGTGAATAGTCGCATTACGATTCGCTTACAAAATGTACCTTGGGATCAAGCTCTAGATGTGGTATTGCGTTCAAAAGGTTTAGTTAAGCAACAAAGCGGTAATGTTGTTTATATCATGCCTGCAAGCGAAGCAAGAACATTGGATCCTGATTTGATCACAGAAATCATTCAAATTAACAATGCTAAAGCTCCTGAGATTGCAGAGGTATTGTCTTCAACTAAAGCGGGGAATGATGATAATCGTCGTAATCAATCCACAGGTATTTCTCAGCATGGTATGTTGACAGTCGATCCTAATCAAAACTTATTAATTGTTCGTGATACTCCAGAGCAAATGAAGATTATTCGTGAATTAATCACTCGTTTAGATAAACCACTTCGTCAAGTTGTTATCAAGGCGCAAATTGTTGCTACAACGGATAATTTTACTCGTGAATTAGGTGTGAAGTGGGGGTTGAATGGTTCTAATGGTGGTGCATGGCAGCAGGATGGAGGATTAGGAGGAATTGTTCCTGGTACTTTACCAACAGGAGGACCTCGTCCAAGTTCTGGTAGTAATATGTGGGGTGGTGGTCAAGCTGATTTAAGTATTGCTGGTACTAGTGTTATGGGATTGAGTATTTTGCGTAAAAACTTTGCTGCTGTTTTAGAGTTACAAGCAATGCAAACAGATGGTAAAGGTGAGGTTCTTGCAAGTCCTACTTTAATGACTACAGATAGACAAGAAGCTTATATTAATGAAGGTTCTCAAGTCGCTTATACAACTGTGAGTGATAATGGAACGAATACAGAGTTTAAAGATGTATTAATGGAGCTTAAAGTAACACCAAGTATTACACCTGATGATAATATCATTATGGATATTCATATTAAAAAGGATGATGTTGATCCTAAAGCATTACAAGGTAGTGAATTACCTATTAAAAAGCGTGAAATAAAAACTCAGGCAATTGTAAAAGATGGTGAAACTGTTGTATTGGGTGGTATCTATACGGTAGAAACTTCTACTGAAGTATCTAAAGTACCATTTTTAGGTGATTTACCTTTTGTAGGTAATTTGTTTAAAAATAATAAAAATCGAAATGATAAAGCAGAATTGGTGATTTTCCTAACACCAAATATTGTTAAATAACTATTGCTTCTTGCAGTAAAACGATAGAAACTATTGATCATGAATATGATCAATAGTTTTTTTTTAGTGGGGCCGATGGGCGTTGGTAAAACAACGATTGGGCGATTATTGGCTGAAAAATTGCAATATGCATTCATTGACAGCGATGTTTGGATTGAGCAAAGCATGAATCAATCAATTCCATCAATATTTGATTCTTTAGGCGAGAATGTCTTTAGAGATATAGAGTCTGAAGCAATCGACGGATTAACTATGCAGCGTCACGTTGTATTATCCACGGGCGGTGGCGCTATTTTGCGAGATGTTAATCGTCAAAGATTAAAAGAGCGAGGCACTGTTGTTTTTTTGGACTTATCGCCTGAAAAGATTTTTGAGCGCATTCAAGGGGATAAAAATCGTCCACTTTTGCAAACTGATAATCCTTTAGCCACAATGCAAGCCATTTATAGTGTTAGAAAATCATTATATTTAGACTCAGCTCATTACCATTTATTCATCGAAGATAGAACTCCTGAGGAGATTTCTGATCTTTTAGTGTGTCTGTATAATGATGCAGAACATTTTTCATCCGATTGGTGTCAACCTTTAAAGAAATAGAATATGAAAGTTATAGATATTGAATTAGAAGATCGCTCTTATCCCATTTATATTTCATCTACAAACCAATTTGTGGATCGTTTAGAAGAAAAAGTACGAGGCGATAATGTTTTAATCGTTTCCAACTCAACCATTGCACCATTGTATATGGAATATGTTGCTGGGCTTTTGCCGAATAAGCAGGTTGAAACTTTGGTTTTAGATGATGGAGAAATTTTTAAAAATATTGATTCTTTACAAAAAATTATCACTAAACTATTAACCTTAAAATATACACGATCAGCAACTTTGATAGCATTAGGCGGCGGTGTGATTGGTGACTTGACAGGTTTTGCGGCAAGTATTTATCAGCGCGGCATCGATTTCATTCAATTCCCAACAAGTTTATTAGCACAAGTGGATAGTTCTGTGGGTGGAAAAACAGCAATTAATCATCCATTGGGCAAAAATATGATTGGTACATTTTACCAGCCCAAGGCTGTTTTTATTAATGTAGATGTATTAGATACATTGCCAAGACGAGAATTTATCAGTGGTTTGGCTGAAGTGATTAAATATGGTTTGATTCGTGATCAAGCTTTCTTTTATTGGTTGAAAGAGAATAAAGATACGATTTTAATGCGCGATAAAAATGCCATAAAAGAGTTGGTTGCACGTTCTTGTCAAAATAAAAAAGAAATTGTGATGGAAGATGAATTTGAGCAAGGCAATCGTGCTTTATTGAACTTAGGTCATACTTTTGGTCATGCCATTGAAAAAAATATGGGTTATAAAGGCATTTTACATGGCGAAGCCGTAGCTGTTGGTATGCGCATGGCAGCAATTGTTTCGACAAAAATGGGTTTGATGAGATTAGAGCAGCAAATTGAAGTTGAAGAAACTTTAAAAGCATTCTTATTGCCCATTACAATGAAGCAACAATTTACATTTGAAGAGATGTGGGAAGCGATGTTGTTGGATAAGAAAAATACTTCAACAGATATTCGCTATATTTTATTATCAGATATCGGCCGTGGTGTAGTGACTGGAGATGTGCCAAAAGAGTATATTCAGGAAGCTTTTGAAACGACAATGATAAAGGGTGAATAATAACTTTGAAATTAGATCGATTACCATGGATAGATGTTGCGCCCTATGATCAAATTTTGACAAATCTTATCAGCTCATGTCAGCAACGTGATGTGAGCCTGATCTGTGTGCAAGGTCCGAATGGATCAGGAAAAAGTCGAATTTTGACAGAATTATTGTCAACCTTATCTTTTGATGCAACAGCAAGTTTGATTGCATTGAGTGGTAACGAGAATGAAGTTTTTTACCATAATGTTGAGCTATCTTCTAATTTGTTGAATGTGAAAGATGGACAGTTCCTACACAATTTTACATTAACTCTGGAATCTATTCTCAAAGATAAACAGCATTTTTATATACTAATCGATGATGTCGAATTTTTATCTTATGATTTGTTGCAAGGCATCATTCTGATTATTTCAGAAAATCCAAGGTTTAAGGCTCAAGTAACTTTGGTGGTTTTCATGGGAGTTGCACCGATTCATTTGGAAACTCGTCGATTATTCCGTGGGGCTGAGATGATTACGCTCAAGGGAATGTCGGTTTCTGAAGCAAAACAATTCATCGATAAAGTCTATCATCATACGCATCAGCAAAAATCTTTGACAATGTCCGATGTCAACCATCTGCATGGTTTGTCTTATGGCTATGCAGGGCGATTAATTAAATTATTAGAGCAATATTTAGAGCCTAACATTAAAGATAGATCGCATAAAAAGCTATGGTTAGCAATAGGATTATCAACTCTGTTGGTTCTCTTTAGTGTATGGATATTCTTTCCACATCAGGAGTCTGATGTCCCTGTAAAGGTTACAACCGTGGCGATGGTGGAAAAAGCACCACCTACTTTAGTCAAAAAAGAAGTTGTACAAGTTAAAACGATTTTGCCAGTTAAAGATATTTCTATTGATTCTTCAGAAATGATTGGTCCTTTATTATTGGATGATAAGAATCCATTCATTGGCCCAGTATCAGTTGTTGAACCTAAAGTAACATCTGAAATAGAAGTGTTAAAGGTAAAGCCAGAGAATACGGCTAAGGTTGAGGCTATTGATAAAAAAACTGTGTCTAATTATGTGATAGAATTGGGAAGACATCGCTCTAAGGTTCAATTGGAAAATATGTTGAAAGGGCGATCCATTCCAGGTAAAGCTCAATTTAAACAAATTGAAATGAGTGGATCTAAAATTTGGGTGGCTTACATTGGCCCGTATGGTAGTGAAGCTCAAGCAACACAAGGAAAGATTAAACTGCCTGCAAGTTTGCAGAGCTTACCTTTGAAAGTTAACAAGGAATTTTAACATGGGTAGACGTAACGATCATTCGCGTGATGAATTGAAGGAAATGGTGATTGTTGCCGCTGAAAAAATCTTGGTAGAAGAAGGCTATGGCAAACTCACCACTCGAAGAATTGCAAAGGAGATAGGATATACTGTCGGCTCTTTGTATATGGTGATTAAAAATGTTGATGATCTGATGCTGTTATTGAATGCTCGCACTTTGCAACTACTTTTAGAAAAGATAGAAGTGGATTTAGCAAAGGGAGCTAACTTAAAGCCTTATGATGCATTGATGCAAATTGCTGTGAGTTATGTTGATTTTGCATTTGAACATAAAGAGAAATGGCAGGCGATATTCATGCATCGTGTGACAGATTCTGAATTGCTCACAGAAGAGTATTTTAATCATATTCGTAATTTATTCAGAGTCATTGGTCACCAATTATCTCTATTGGCACCTAAATTGAATAAAGAAGAATTAGAGTTATTAACACGAGGTTTATGGGGAGCTGTACATGGCGTAACCATTTTAAGTTTGGATCAGAAATTTAGCATCGGTTCACCGATGGAATATGATACAAAGCGCGTAGTGGAAGGCGTAGTGAGTAATGCGCTTTATGGAATTCAGAATAGATCATAAGTATGGCAATTTTAACGTTACACAATGTTTCATTAGCATTTGGGGATCGTCCCCTTTTAAAAGATCTTGATTTCACTTTAGATAAAGGTGATCGTGTTGCATTAATTGGCCGTAATGGTGAAGGTAAAAGCTCACTATTGAAGGTGATTTTAGGTGATGTGATTCCTGATGATGGTGAAATTATTATAGATAGAGGCTATCGGATTGCTTCTTTATCACAGGAAATTCCTCGTGATTTAACACAAACAGTTTACGATGTTGTGGCAGAAGGTATTCCTGAGGTTGGGCAGAAGCTGGTTCAATATCATCAATTATTGCTGCAACCAGAAGCTGAAATGGATTTAGATAAACTAAGTCGATTACAACAGGAAATTGAAGCGCTTGATGGTTGGTCGTTGGATCAAAAGGTGATGACAATCATCACGCAATTAGCACTGCCTAAAGATGAAATCATTGCCAATTTATCTGGTGGTTGGATTCGCCGAGTATTATTGGGTAAAGCTCTCGTTTCTGAACCTGATTTATTGTTATTGGATGAACCAACAAACCATTTGGATATTGATGCAATTTTGTGGTTAGAAGAAATGCTTTTGAAAAATTATTCAGGTGCATTATTGTTCATCACGCATGATCGTCAATTCTTAGAGAAAATTGCCAATAAAATTATTGAGTTGGATCGTGGTGTATTGTCTGAATTTCCAGGTGATTATCAGAATTATCAGCGCCGTAAAGAAGAAATGGCACATGCTGAATCACAAGAGCGAGCTTTGTTTGATAAGCGTTTAGCAGAGGAAGAAGTTTGGATTCGTCAAGGCATTAAGGCGAGAAGAACGCGCAATGAAGGGCGAGTACGTGCTTTAAAGGCCATGCGCGAACAATATAAAGAACGTATTTCAAAGCAGGGCGTTGCTAAACTGAATTTTGAAGAAGGTAAAGAATCAGGTAAACGTGTGATTAGTGCTGAGAATATCTCTTATAGCATCGGTGATAAAGAGATTATTAATAATTTCAGCACTACTTTAATGCGTGGCGATCGTATTGGTTTAATTGGTGCGAATGGTGCAGGTAAATCCACTTTGTTGAAGCTGTTGTTTCAACAAATTGAACCACAATCAGGCAAAGTTGAAGTTGGGACAAAATTAGAAATTGCATATTTTGATCAATTACGTTCAGTATTAGATCTAGAAAAAAGTGTGATTGATAATGTGGCAGAAGGCAGTGATTTTATAGAGATCAATGGCAAAAAACAGCACATCATCGGCTGGTTACAGGACTTTATGTTTACACCAGAAAAAGCTAGAAGCCCAGTGAAAGCATTATCAGGCGGTGAATGCAATCGTTTATTACTGGCAAAATTATTCGCTAAACCTGCGAATGTTATTGTGCTCGATGAACCGACGAATGACTTAGATATTGAAACTTTGGAAGTTCTAGAAGAATTGCTATTAAGTTTCGAAGGAACTTTGTTAATTGTTTCGCATGATCGTGCATTCATTGATAAAACTGTGACATCTACTTTAGTCTTTGAAGGTAATGGGCAAATTAGTCAATATGTTGGCGGCTATACAGATTGGTTGGAAAGTAGCGAAAGTCGTAAGTATTTTGCCAATACGGAATCAAGTCAGCAATCTAAAGTAGAGAAAAAAGTTGCACCCGTTGAAAAAAAATCTAGCACTAATGAAGTGAAAGTACAAAAAGTTAAATTGTCTTATAAAGAGACAAGAGAATTGGAAATATTGCCTCAATTATTGGAGACTTTAGATCAAGAGATTGCGGTGCTTTCTCAAAAGACGCAGAGTAATGATTTTTACCAGCAAGATCATTTAGAGCAAGCCAAGATTCTAGATGAACTGGCACAAAAGAATGAAGCATTAGAAGAAGCATTTATGCGATGGGAAGAGCTAGAGCAGAAACGATCACAGATGTAATCGTATTGCTTTTGGGATCATTTATGTATAGTATCTTGAGCTACAGATAACATACAAGTTGCGAATTGTGACAGGAGGATGAAATGAGCAGTGATTTAAAAGAACAAGCAGTTAGTAAAATTCGTTTCAAAGATTTCCAGGATAAAATTGTATCTGCAGATGAAGCGGCATCTTGGATTGAAAATGGTATGACTTTAGGGATGAGTGGTTTCACATTATTTGGTGAACCAAAAGTATTCCCAAGCGCTTTAGCAAAACACGCAAGTGCAAATAACATCAAAGTGAATGTTTATACTGGTGCATCAATGGGCCCTGATGCTGATGGTGTTTTAGCTGAACATAAAGCAATCAATTTGCGTTTACCATATCAAGGTAATCCTACATTGCGTAAAGAAATTAATGCAGGCGAAGCTAAGTATATCGATCAGCATTTATCTCATACAGCTGAACAGTTACGCCAAGGTGTTTTGGGTAACATTGATTATGCAATCATTGAAGCTGCTGCAATTACTGAAGATGGTCAAATTATTCCAACAGGCTCAGTCGGTAACTCACCAATTTTTGTTGAAAAAGCAAAGCATGTCATCATTGAACTAAATGTCAGTGCACCAGCAGCTTATGAAGGTATCCATGACGTTTATATTCCAAAAGATCAAGGTGAAAACTTACGTGAAGCGATTCCTGTATTTGACATCAGTCAACGCATTGGTTCTGTAGGTATCAAAGTCGATCCTGCTAAAGTTCGTGGTATCGTTTTATCAGATCGTCCTGATACTCCATCGCCATTATTTGAAGCGAATGCTGAAACTCAACAAATCGCTGATAACTTGTTAGCATTCTTAGAAAAAGAAGTGGATGAAGGTCGTTTAACTGAATCATTGGCACCATTACAATCAGGTGTTGGTTCTGTTGCGAATGCTGTATTAAGCGGCATGGCTAAATCTAAATTTAAAGACATCACTGTTGCATCAGAAGTATTGCAAGATGGTATTTTTGATTTGATCGATGCTGGTGTTGTTAAATTTGCTGCGGCAACTGCATTCTCATTGTCAGCTAAACGTGTTGCGACATTGGCAGAAGATTTAGAACGCTACAAAGGCAAAGTAATTTTCAGACCACAAGAAATTACAAACCATCCTGAAGTGATTCGTCGTGTTGGCGTAATTTCTTTCAATACTGCTTTGGAAGCAGATATTTACGGTAACATTAACTCGACGCATGTTAATGGTACGCACATGATGAATGGTATTGGTGGTTCTGGTGACTTTGCACGTAATGCTCGTATCACAATTTTCGTGACAACATCTACAGCAAAAGGTGGAGACATCTCTGCAATCGTTCCATTTGTAACACACGTTGATCATGCAAATCACGATGTGGATGTGATCATTACAGAACAAGGTTATGCAGACATTCGTGGTAAATCACCAAGAGAAATCGCTCAGATCGTAATCGATAACTGTGTACATCCGAAGTTTAAAGAGCAAGCAAGAGATTACGTTAAGCGCGCAAATGAAAAAGGTGGGCAAACACCACATATCCTGTCAGAAGCATTCTCATGGCATGATCACTATGCAAAACATGGCACAATGGTTTTGAGTGAGAAAAAGAAATAATTTAGATATGTTTCGAATCTAAAAATAAACCCTGTCATGATCATGGCAGGGTTTATTTTTGAGTGATTTTAAAAATCATATTTATAGTGTTTTATAGAGCTCTTCTGCTTCTTTCACTTTCTCAGGGCTTGGCATTCTGCGAATGGATGTGTACGCAATAATCTTACCATCGTGATCAAATGATGGCACCACTGTTGCATAAACCCAATAATAGTTACCATTTTTACATAGATTTTTTACATAGCCATACCAAGTTTTGCCTGCTTGGATTGTTTCCCACATTCCCTGGAAAGCGGCTTTTGGCATGTCAGGATGACGTAAAATATTTTGTGGTTGTCCGATTAACTCTTCTTTTGTGTAACCAGAAATATCCACAAAAGCTTGATTTGCATGTAATAAAATGCCATTAACATCAGTGTAGGATACAATTAAACGGCCAATAGGATATTCTGTTTCTTGGTCTGTTACAGTAACAGTGCGTGTTGAACCATCATATAAATGTAATTCGACTTCGCGAGAACTAGTCATTTATGCTGTCTCCTAGTTTTGCAAAAACTAAAATTGTTTATAAGTTTGTTAAATATGTTTGATATTGCTATTCAATCATCATTCCATTATACGTCAAAGTGCGCAAACATAAACTGAGAAATGCAGATGTTTTAGGTATAATTAATCATTCAGAAGTTAAGTGGAATAGATATGAATGTAAGAGAGCGTGCAATCGCACAGGCTAAAAAAGTATTAGACATTGAAGCTGAAGCAGTAACATCATTAAAGTTAATTATTGATGAGAATTTTTATGTTATATGTGAATTATTAAAAAAATGTAATGGTCGTGTGGTTGTGACTGGCATGGGGAAATCGGGTCACATCGGGCATAAAATTGCAGCAACACTAGCCAGTACAGGTACTCCATCATTTTTCATGCATCCAGCTGAAGCAAGTCATGGTGATTTGGGTATGATTACAGCTGATGATGTTGTATTGGCGTTATCTAATTCTGGTGAAACAGATGAGCTAATTGCCATTATTCCCATATTGATTCGTCAAGGCACGCCAGTTGTGTCTATCACAGGTAATGATCAATCTACATTGGCAAAAAACTCTACGCATCATCTATTGGCAAAGGTAAAAGAGGAAGCTTGTCCTTTAAATTTGGCACCGACATCATCAACAACATCTGTTTTGGCATTGGGCGATGCGATTGCCGTAACATTAATGGAAATGCGCGGTTTTACTTCTGAAGATTTTGCACGATCTCATCCAGGTGGGAAACTAGGGCGCCGCTTATTATTGCGTGTGCAAGATATTATGGCGCCATATGAAGAGATTGCTGAAGTTTCTGAAACACACCATTTAACCGACGCATTATTAGAAATGACCAAGCATCCTTTAGGCATTATTATTGTGACTGATGCTGATCGAACATTGAAAGGTGTATTCAGTGAAGGTGATTTACGTCGCACATTAACCAACCGTACAGATATTCATGCATTAACCATGAAAGAATGCATGACAGCAACACCTAAATTTATTCATCCGACAGCATTAGCTGTGGATGCGGCCAATTTAATGGAAGAGAAGCGCATCAGCGCATTACCAGTATTGGATGCAAATAACAAAGTTGCGGGCGTTGTGACAATGCATCACTTATTGCAAGCGAGAGTTATGTAATAATGCAGCTCAATCAGCAGCAGTTAGAGGCTGTTCATTCAATTAGTCAGCCTCTTTTGGTTTTGGCGGGGGCTGGCTCTGGCAAAACACGAGTGATTACAGAGAAGATTCGCTATCTTGTGCGGGAATGCTCTTATCCTTCTAAAAATGTTTATGCTGTAACATTTACTAATAAAGCAGCCAAAGAGATGCAAGAGAGAGTTAAAGGTACTTTAACTCGTGAAGAAGCTAAAGGTCTAAAGGTCACAACTTTTCATCGCTTGGGTTTGCAGATTCTTAAAAATCATGGCCATTTATGTGGTTTGCGTAAAGGTTTTTCCATTTATGATCAGCGTGATAGCTTGTCTTTGTTAACGGATTTATTGGGCGATAGTGATGAAGCCAAATTAGTTCAAATGCAAATTTCCAATTGGAAAAATGATCACCAATCGGTGGAAAGTTTGCAGGGTTCTATCGAAGATGAGTTTATGCAAACAGCATTGCAAGCATATATGGATTATAAGGATCAATTGCTGACATACAATGCATTGGATTTTGATGATCTTATTTTTATGCCACTTCAGTTGTTGTCAACGAATGAAGAGGTTTTAAAGTATTGGCAACGAGAAATTCGTTATTTATTGGTGGATGAATATCAAGATACTAACTTGTGTCAATATGAGTTAGTAAAGCTATTGATGGCGCATAAAACTGGTTTGACTGTTGTGGGTGATGATGATCAATCGATTTATGCATGGCGCGGTGCAAGACCTGAAAACCTGCATAAATTGCATGATGATTTTCCTAATTTGAAAATGATTAAATTAGAGCAAAATTATCGTTCAACAGGGCATATTTTGAATGCGGCCAATCAAGTGATTCGCGTTAATCCGCATTTGTATGAAAAATCTTTGTGGTCTAGCTTAGGAATGGGCGATGAAATCACCGTGGATGAATTCAAAAGTGCTCAAGATGAGATTGATTTTGTCGCATTGTCTATTGAAGAAAATGCTGCGCTGGTAGGAAATGATTATAGTCAATTTGCTATTTTGTATCGTGGTAATCATCAGGCAAAAGTTTATGAAATTGCGCTGAATATGCGTAATATTCCTGTGCGTGTTGTTGGAGGGACCAGTTTCTTTCAGCAGCCAGAAGTGAAAGATATTATTTCGTATTTGAAAGTGATCGTGAATCCAGAAGATATTGCGTCATTGCTGAGAATTATTAATGTGCCTAAACGTGAAATTGGCGTAGTTTCATTGAAGAAACTTGTGGAGTTTTCCAAAGTCAATCATGTTTCCTTGTATGATACTTTGAAGCATCCACAATTAGGTGCAGTTTTGGGAAAATCTTTGGGTGCAAAATGTGCTGAATTTCATCGGATTTTGGAAATCACCAGAGACTTATTGACGAAAGGTGAGACGAAAGTTGCCATTGAAAAATTGCTAGATCAAATTGGCTATGAGGATTATTTACGTGAGCAATCTTCCTCACCGAAATCTTTAGAAAGAAAACAAAAGAATATTGAGTATCTCATTAATTGGTTGGATCAATATGATATGCCATTTGAGGAGATTTTAGCGCACTTAACACTGATTTCCATTTTAGAAAATGATAGTGAACAAAAAGATCATAATGCTGTGACGCTTATGACTTTGCATAGTGCAAAAGGTTTGGAGTTTCCCTATGTATTTTTAGTCAGTATGGAAGAGGATATTTTGCCGCACAGAAACAGTATTGATAATGACACAATCGAAGAAGAACGACGATTATTCTATGTGGGAATTACCAGAGCAAGACAGAAGCTTTCATTGACATATTGTCGACAACGTAAGCGCTATGGTGAATGGGAATCTTGTACGCCAAGCCGATTTTTAGATGAGCTCCCAGAAGAGAATATTATATGGCGAAGAGCAGGTGAAATATCATCTAAAGAGCAAAAAGAGCAGATGTCTTCAATGTTCAGTGATTTACAAGCATTGTTGAAAGGCTAGTTCAATAAAAAACCTCCATAGTGGAGGTTTCTAGTTTTAATGTGTCAATGTTGCTTTGATGGTTTCATAATCACGTTGTAAAACGTAATCAGTTTTCAAATCATCTTCTATCTTTCTGCAAGCATGCATTACTGTTGAGTGGTCACGCTCAAAAGCACGGCCAATTTCAGGTAGGCTATGTTTGGTTAATGTACGTGAAATAAACATAGCCAATTGTCTTGGTTTGGCAATATTGGCAGCACGTGATTTACCAGTTAGATCATTAGCTTTTAAGCTGTAATAGGTTGTCACAACTTTTTGAATATTCGGTAACGTAATCTGACGACTTTGAATCTCTACTAAGCTGCCGAGCGCACTTTGTGCAACAGCAACGCTTAATGGCAAACCTTTGAAGTTTGCCATAGCATTCACTTGCTTTAAGGCGCCTTCTAGCTCTCTTACGCTAGCTTTGACTGTTTGAGCGATAAAAAATGCAGTTTCTTGTGGTAAATCTAATCCCCAATTTTCAGCTTTCTGCAACAAAATCGCCATTCTATGTTCTAGTTCTGGTGGTTCAATGTTAACAATTAAGCCAGAGGCAAAACGTGATTTTAAGCGGTCTTCCATCATCTCTAATTCTTTAGGATAGCGATCACATGTCAGAATTACTTGATGCCCGCCATCGAGTAATGTATTGAATGTATGGAAGAAAACTTCTTGAGTTGTGTCTTTACCTGCTAATAATTGAATGTCATCGATCAATAAAGCATCTAAAGTTTTATAAAAATGGCGAAGATCAGAATGTGTATTGTTTCTGAAGCTGCGCACGATGTCTTCAATAAAGCTATCGCAATGTTGATAAATCAAACGTGCATCTGGATATTTTTCACGAATAGAGTTACCTACAGCATGCATTAGGTGAGTTTTACCTAAACCTGTATTGCCATAAATGAATAATGGATTGTGAGATGTTCCTGGGTGCTGAGCAACTTGCGCGCATGCCGCTAAAGCAAACTGATTTGATTTACCTTCTACGAAGTTTGAGAAAGTGAAGTCATGATTCAGATTACTAGTTTCAATGGCTGATTCTTTGATGAAGTCTTTAATAACATCACGAGATTTACCACCACGAGCTGTGTTTTTCTTATTTTTCTTTTCGACAGCAACAGGCGCTGAATATTCATCTTCTGTGCCAACACCATATTGAAGTGTAATATTAGAATCGAGTTTATCTGAAAAAGTTTCACGAATAGTATCTTCGTAATTCTTTTTCACCCAACGAATGATCATGTCCGATGCGGCTAAAATAATAACCTTATCTTCTTTAATCAAAAATTTTAGTGGGGCGACCCACATAGAAAAGTCGTCCTCAGGAATTTGGTTGGCCAATTCCTCGAGACATTCTTCAACAATTACATCCATTTTAATATTCTAGACCAATGACGGGGCGATATTGTAGCAAAGAAATCTATAATCATAAAATTATGCTGATAGATTCACGGAATTATTTTATGGGCGGGAGACAATCCGCTTTAGTGATATTTCCCATAGAGGTTAGTGTTAATGAGCAGCTTTCATCACTTTCTTTAATCCAAGAGCCTGTAGCTTCAGCTTTTAATGTATATTTTTTTGCACCTTGATTATTTGCATTATATTCAACTATATAAATAACTTTATTGTTATATCTAATTTTTTTATCATGCAAAATATTGAAGGCAATTACTTTTTCATCAGCGTCTTTTTGTATTCCTACTTTTGTAGAGTCATCTACTAAGTGAATAAGATTGTATGGTACCCGTTCAGTTAATCGAGCTTTTTCAATTTGTGATTGCATCTCAGTTAATGCCGCTTCACCTTCTGCAATGCGGGCCTTTCTCTGTGCATTTTGATAGCTAGGCACAGCAAACATCGCAATAATACCAATGATTGCGACGACTATCATTAATTCTATAAGGGTAAAACCTTTGTTGTGTTTCATTATGATCATTCCTTATAAGTTGTTATGGATCAAGGTTATTCTATATGATTTATGAATTGTCTAAAACGTTCCGACTTAGGATTATTGAAAATTTCGTCGGGCGTGCCACTTTCTTCAATCACACCTTGATGGAAGAATAATATTTTATCAGAAACATTGCGCGCGAAATCCATTTCGTGCGTAACTATGATCATAGTCATGCCTTCTTTAGCTAATTCCTGAATGACTTTAAGAACCTCTTGAACAAGCTCAGGATCTAACGCAGATGTTGGTTCATCAAATAGAATGACATCAGGATTCATCGCTAATGTTCTAGCGATCGCAACACGCTGTTGTTGTCCGCCAGAGAGACTATTTGGGAACGAATCTTTCTTGTTTAATAATCCTACTTTATCTAATAGTTTTTCTGCTGTTTCAATGGCTTCTTTTTTTGAAATACCCAAAACATGAATAGGCGCTTCAATGACATTTTCTAAAACTGTCATATGTGCCCATAAGTTGAAACTCTGGAAAACCATGCCCACTTTGCTGCGATAGTTCTGCAATTGCTTTTGATTTTTAGCCATTAAGCCTTTTGGGCCTTCTTTGAGTTCTAGCTCTTCGCCATCTAAAATTAATCGACCAGAGTCAGGCGTTTCCAATAAGTTTAAACAACGTAAAAATGTACTTTTACCTGAGCCTGAAGAGCCTAATAAAGAGATCACTTCACCTTTATACAACGACAATGAAATACCTTTTAGAATTTTCAAATCACCAAATGACTTATGTAAATCTTGTACGTCTAATACAAGTGTATTGTTCTCTTGACTCATGATACCTAAAATCTTTAAATGAAAAATTAATGTGTGATTATAACAAATAAAATTCATGACTTTGTTATAATTGCATCTCTTTTACTATAACGATATCGATAGGATGAAATTTTACCTTTCCTGTTTGACATTTTTGCTGACATCGAGCTTTGCCTATGCTGATAAATTAACCGTGAAAATTGAAGGGTTAACAGAGCATAAAACTGCGTTGACGAATGTGCAAAATGCGCTGAGTATTTATGAATACCAAAATAGAGAAGCGCCACCACCGTTGCGTGTGGAATGGTTAAATGACCAAGCACCAGAAGAGATCGCAATGGCTTTGGAGCCTTATGGTTTTTATCGCCCCACCATTAAAACAAACTTAACAAAAGATGGGGATACTTGGATTGCAACCTATACTATTAATCCTAAAGATCCCATTAAGATTAATGATTTGATATTTGAGATCGAAGGTGAAGGTTATCGAAAAAGAATTTTTAAAAATATCATTAAAGAGAGTGAGCTTAGATTAGAAGCGCCACTGAATCAGGTAAGCTATGAAAAAATGAAGGGTTCGCTGTATAACCAAGCGATGGCATTGGGATATTTTGATGTGACGTTTCCAATGCATGAAATTATTGTGAATTTAGATACTTATAAAAGTCTTGTTCATTTGGCAATGGATACAGGGGATCGTTATAAATTTGGTGAAGTGACATTTCACAGTGAATATTTTTCAGAGGAATTATTACGCCGTTATTTGAATATTAATGAAGAGACTGAGTTTTCTGATACGCGAACGCTTGAGTTGCAACAAGATCTGGATGCCGCAGATTATTTTGAAGAAGTTATTATTGCGCCAACGGTGGATCATCAAACGAAAACTGTCCCTTTAGATATTACAGTTTCACCTAAGAAGAAGCGCGTATTCAGTGCAGGTATTGGTTATAGCACAGACATTGGTATGAGATTGTCAGGTTTGGGCACTTGGCGCTATTTGAATAAAATGGGCCATAAGTTTAATGTTGATCTATTGCTCGCTCAAAAGCAAAGACGCGCCATTTTTAATTATCGAATTCCTGGTAAGAGACCTGCAACAAGTTTTTATGATATCTATTTTAGATATAATTATGAAGATACAAAATATCGTGATTACACTACATTTTTAATTGGTGCTTCGAGCACACATAAAAAAGAAGGTTTCAAACAAGTATATGCATTGGATTATCGTAATGATAAATTCAGAACGCCTTACGGTGTTAGAATGCATACTAAGTTACTTGTGCCATCTGCAACTTTTACTTGGGATAATATTGTCAATCCTATTTTTGAAGAATGGGTGTTAAAAGGTTCAGTGATGGTGCGCGGTGCATCTAAAAATATTGGTTCGGATATTAACTTTGTTCAAGTCAAAGCAGAAGGTACAGCGGCGATTCCAATTGCGAAAAATGATCGTGTGATTTTAAGAGGGCAGATTGGGCATACATTCATTGCGTCTAAAGATTTGTACCATTTGAGTCCTGCATTATTATTCCAAACAGGCGGTGATAATTCTGTGCGTGGTTATCGTTATAACGGAATAGGGCAGCGAGGTTATCAAGACGATGAAATTTATGGCGGGAAAAAGCTCATTGTGGGAAGCTTTGAATGGGAGCATAAATTCACAAAAGAATTTGCAGGTGTTGCATTTGTCGATGCGGGTGATGCATTCAATGGTAATAAACCTAATCTAAAGTTTGGTGCAGGTTTGGGCGTTCGTTGGTTCTCGCAAATTGGTGTGGTGAAATTCGATATTGCTCATGGTTTTGATAAAGATTATGGGGATAATGTGCGTTTCCACTTGAATATTGGTAAGGAAATATGATTCCTGCTTGGTATCCAGTTGTTTTTAATCAGCATCGTGATTTATTGAATCAATATGATCACTTGTACATTGGGTTAAGTGCGGGAATTGATTCCAATATGCTCTTGCATTGGTTGCATACTTATCGTGAAAGTTTGCCACCAATTACAGCGATTCATGTGAATCACCAATGGCATGGTGAAGATTCTTTTATTTGGGCAGATTTTGCAAAAAATAGTGCGCAGCGTTATGGCATTGATTTTATTAATTATGATGTTGTGATTGATATTGATCAAAAAGGTGCAGAAGCTTGTGGCCGAGAGGCTCGCTATATAAAATTTGCTGAAACAATGGTTAAAAATGGTTTATTGGTGGTTGCCCATCATCGTTCTGATCAAGCAGAAACTTTAATGTATCGCTTGCTTCGTGGCTCTGGCACATTAGGCTTGGGTGGGATGCGGGCATTTACGCAGTTGAAATTTGGCGAACATGCATTATCTGTGTGCCGTCCATTCTTATCCATTTCAAAGTCAGAGTTATATCAAGCGGGCAAATCCATGAATGTGCCTTGGATGGAGGATTATACAAATCATGGTACAGAAGAGGCACGTAACCAGATTCGGAATGCTATTTTTCCAGTTGTCGCGCAATATTTCCCCCATTATGAGCAAACATTTGCCCGAAGTGCACAGCTGATTCAAGAAAGCGATTTGTTGTTATCAGAGATCGCACAAGAGGATTATGCAAGTTTATATAAAGACTCAGCAGAATATTTGGATTTATCGCCACTTCAAGCATTGTCTGAATTACGTCAGCGAAATGTATTGCGTTATTGGTTGAAATTACATGATGTGATCTTAGAAAAGCGCCAGTTTGATGAGTTTTTATCAATGTTTATTGCGAAAAAAGCAACTTCGCAAAGCTGTTTTATGATGGATGATTGGGAGATTCGTGCTTTTAAGAATCGATTGTATTTTATGCCAAAAACAGCAGATGTAGATATAGTTGATGATGATTATGAATGGATGGTAACTGAAAATGCGCCATCGTTAGATTTTTGGGAATCATTTAATCTAGAGTTGGTTGATCGTGAGGATGGTTTAGTTTTTCATCCAGTATGGCGAGATAGATCACAAACCTTGAAAAAATTATTACAAGAAATAGAATTAGAATCATGGTTGCGATCCAAAGTGAAAATTTTGCGCGATAAAGATTCTGGGCAAATCATTTGGGTGCAACATTTGGGATTGCATCATTTATATAAGGATATATGTCAGCCCAATGGACATATGCCCGTCATCATTGAAAAACACAAATTATTAGGAGTTTAGTCAATGTTCCGCCAGCCAGATTTATCACAGTCAAAACAGCCTCAAGCACATTATGATTATGATGGTTTATCCGGTGGTTGGTTGTGGTTTCCTTGGTGGGTGCATTTGTGTGTTGCATTATTGGCTTGGCCAATCAGTTGGTGGATTTTGCCTATTTTGCCATTCCAAAATCAGGCAATCAGTGAATTTTTATCCAATTATCGCATGCAAATTGCGAGTGCAATTTCTATATTAACTGTCATAACAGCGGCGCTAAGTTATATTAAAGCTGAAAAAATACGAAAAAGAGATGCGGATAAGTTGCGTGCTAGATCGAAACCTGTAAAGTCGGCTCAGGCAAAAAATACCAAGAAAAAAACAGTCGTTAAAGACAATAAAGAAAATGTTGAGTCAAAACCTAAAAAAACTCGGAAAGCTACTAAGGTTGTGGATGAGAAGGTTAAAAGTACAGCGGTGAAAAAGAAAAGAGCGCCCAAAAAGAAAAATGATAAACAGCAGCAATTGGATTTTTCAGAATGATGAATGGCATGGATATAATCGAAAAAGGAGAAGGTTATATGCAAATCGTATTGATTAGTGGTTTATCAGGTGCGGGTAAATCCATTGCGCTTGAAACATTTGAGGATGAAGGCTTTTTCTGTGTTGACAATTTACCACTAAGTTTTGTGTTGTCATTCATCGAAAAATTTTCGGAAGAATCATCCCATAAGCGTTTAGCAATTGTAGTGGATGCTCGAGGATTTCCAGATGATTTAAGTGAGGCAAAAGAGATTTTTGCTTCGTTAAATGAGTTGCCTGAGTATATCGATTTTGTTTTTTTAGATGCCACAAGTGAGGCGATTGTGCAGCGTTATCGTGATACGCGTCGTCGACATCCTTTTTATCAAGCGCATTTGAGTTTATTGGACACAATAGAGCACGAAAGATCTCTTTTGCAGCCATTGAAAGCCTATATGGATTTACATATTGATACATCGTGCTTAAGCGTTCATGATCTGCGTGCTTTTATTAAGAAGCAGCTCTTAAATAAGCATGATCAGCATCAGTTATCCATTCAGGTTGAGTCTTTTGGTTTTAAACATGGAACGCCGTTGAATGCAGATTTTATATTTGATGCTCGTTGTTTGACTAATCCACACTGGGAGCCAATGCTTCGTCCAAAAACAGGGCGGGACATTGAGGTGTCTGATTATTTGGCAGGCCATGAAGATGTACAAACTTATTTAAAAGATTTGGAAGATTTTTTTTATACGTGGTTGCCAAGATTTGAGCAAGGCACTCGTGCATATCTAACAATCGCGATTGGCTGTACAGGTGGGCAGCATCGTTCGGTTTATTTGGTGGAGCAGTTAGCAAAAGTGATCGCCCAGCGCTATCCGCTAATTGTGAAGCATCGTGAATTACACATCACGCACTCTTTTCAAAAACATTCGGAGGAACAATGAATATTGACGGTAAATTATTTGCAGAAGGTTTACGTGCAAAGTTAACAGAACAGATCGCAACATTAAAAGCAGATCATGGCATTACGCCTGGATTGACTGTTGTGTTGGTGGGCGAAGATCCTGCGAGTCAAGTTTATGTGCGTAATAAGCAAAAATTTGCAGAAGAGTGTGGTATGAACTCTGTGACGATTAAAAAAAGCGCTGAAACAACGCAGGAAGAGTTGTTACAGTTGATTCAAGATTTGAATCATGATTCATCTGTGCATGGTATTTTGGTGCAATTACCATTGCCAAAACACATTCATGAGCAAACCGTATTGCAGTCAATTTTGCCAGAAAAAGATGTGGATGGTTTTCATCCTGTAAATGTTGGTCGTTTATCTATTGGTGAGCCTTCATTGATTCCATGTACACCGTTGGGTTCATTGTTATTACTGAAAGATAAATTAGGCAATTTAACAGGTAAGAAGGCTGTGATTGTTGGTCGTTCTAATATTGTTGGTAAGCCAATGTTTCAACTTTTATTAAGAGAAAATTGCACTGTAACAGTGGCACATTCCAGAACTGAAAATCTGCCTGAAGTATGTCGTGAGGCGGATATTATTGTGGCTGCTGTCGGTCAGCCTCGTTTAATCAAAGGTGAATGGGTTAAAGAAGGTGCAACTGTGATAGATGTTGGCATCAACCGTATAGAAGAAAATGGTAAAAATCGTTTAGTGGGCGATGTTGATTTTGATGAAGTTGCGCCAAAAGCTGCATTCATCACACCAGTTCCTGGTGGTGTTGGTCCGATGACGATCGCATGTTTGTTGCGTAATACATTATCTGCAACATGTATGCAAAACGGTATTGCCGATCCAAATCAGTTAAATTGATCAATCTTTGATCACTGTAAAATGTGATATTGACAAGGAAGGAGAAGCGCGTATAATTTGCTTCTCATTGCGAGAGTGGCGAAATTGGTAGACGCACTGGATTTAGGTTCCAGCGGGCGACCGTGAGAGTTCGAGTCTCTCCTCTCGCACCAGGTGATAAAGGTGCGTTTTATACGCACCTTTTTTTATTTTTAAATTAAAATTGGGTGCTCAAATTATGTCAGCAGTTGAAGTATTAGAAGGTTTAAAACGTCGCGTACAAATTGCATTGGACGCAGCTGAAGTTTCATTAGAAAAAGAAAAGCGTTTGAAAGAAGTTTCTAAACGTATTCGTTTGGATGGCTTCCGTCCTGGTAAAGTACCTGTAAAAGTTGTTGAAAAAATGCACGGTGCTGAAATCGAAAATGAAATTATCAATGATAAAATCAATGAAGCTTTCAGATTAGCGATCAAAGATACAGATGTAAAACCAGCTGGTTACCCTGTCATCGTTCCTTCTGAAACTGCGGGCGATTTGCAGTTTAATGTTGAATTTGAAGTGATGCCAGAAGTTAAATTGAATGATTTAACAGCTTTGGAAATCGTTAAAAAAACTGCATCTGTAGAAGCAGCTGATGTTGATACAATGTTAGATACATTGCGTAAACAGCAAGCAACTTGGGTGAAAGAAGATCGTGCAGCTGAAAACAGCGATAAATTAACTGTTGATTTTGTTGGTCGCGTTGATGGTGAAGAGTTTGAAGGTGGTAAAGGCACTGATGTTGCGATCGTATTGGGCGCAAACACAATGATCCCAGGTTTTGAATCATCATTGGTTGGTGTAAAAGCTGGTGAAACTCGCACTATCTCTGTAACATTCCCAGAAGATTATCATGCAGCAGGTTTAAAAGGTAAGCCAGCTGAGTTTGATGTAACGGTTCACTCTGTAGAATCTCCTGTATTACCAGAAATGAACGAAGAGTTTGCAAAAACTTTCGGTATCGAAGATGGCAATGTGGATAAGTTACGTGAAGAATTAGAAAAAAACATGGTTCGTGAATTGAAAAATGTTTTGAATAATCAATTGAAAACAAGCGTAATGACTGCATTGGGTGAAGCTAATCCTGTTGAAGTACCTGAAGCTTTGGTAATGGGTGAAGTTCAGGCAATGGCTCAACAATCGAACTTCCCACAGCCAAAAGATAAAGAGCAAGCTGAACAATTTATGAAAATTGCTCAACAAGCATTTGGTGCAGAAGCTGAAAAGCGTGCACGTTTAGGTTTGATCTTGGGCGAATTGGTTAAAGATCAAAAAATTGAATTGGATGAAAAATTTGTTGATGCACGTTTAGATAACTTGGCGGCAACTTATGAAGATCCAGAAGAAGTGAAAACTCATTTCAAAAATGATGAAAAAACAATGCAACAATTGCGTAACTTGGCATTAGAAGATCAAATCATTGATTTCGTTGTTGCTAAGGCTAAAGTTGTAGAAGAGGCATCTAACTTCCAAGAAATGATGAATCCTAAGCAAGCATAATTTATAGTTAAGTTTATGAAAGCCCGATAAAATCGGGCTTTTTTATTGCTCGGAATATTTTGCAGAAGAGGGCTTGCAAAGTCATAAATCTCTCGCTATAGTTGAGAAACGTGTCAAAAAACGTTTACTTATCAAGAGTGGTGGAGGGAATGGCCCTGTGAAACCCGGCAACCTATCAGCTGACAAGGTGCTAACTCCTCCAAAGATCATTGGAAGATAAGTGTGTGCGCAAGTACTCTATAAGATTAAACGTTAAAATTCTAATGATAAGGAGTTTAGTTTATGAGTTTAAGCGCTGCATCTCAGGTTGAGCTATTGAATCAAAATTTGGCGGATTTGCCGAATGATTTGAATGTATCTTTTGAGTTTTTCCCACCTAATACCGAAAAAATGTACGAGACTTTGTGGTCATCCATTGAGCGTTTAAAAGGTTTGAATCCTAAATTTGTTTCTGTGACTTATGGTGCGAATGCGAGTACTCGTGATCGTACGCATAAAGTTATTCAAGAAATTGTGGATAAAACTTCATTAACTGCTATGCCCCATCTAACATGTATCGATGTGGAGCGCGCAGAGCTTTTAGATATTGCTAATCAATATTGGGATATGGGGATTCGCCATATTTTAGCATTGCGTGGTGATGTGCCAGCTGGGCAGATTAAGCCAGAGATCTATGCGGAAGATCTCGTTGCTTTCTTACGAGCTGTGCATGATTTTGATATCACTGTGGCTGCTTATCCTGAGGTTCATCCTGAGGCAAAAAGTGCTCAAGCTGATTTGGTTGCATTAAAGCGTAAAGTGGATGCAGGTGCATCTCAAGCAATTACACAGTTTTTCTTTGATGTGGATGCTTATTTACGATTCAGAGATCGCTGCGCAACCATTGGGATTGAAGCAGAAATTATTCCTGGCATTTTGCCAGTGACTAATTATCAAACATTATTGAAATTTGCAGAGCCACAAAATATTAAAGTCCCGCATTGGTTGCATAAGCGTTTTGAAGGCTTGGATAATGATCCTTTTACACGCCAATTGTTGGGTGTTAGTGTTGCGATTGATATGGTTAGATTACTGAGAAAAGAAGGTGTTAGAGACTTTCATTTTTATACATTGAATCGCTCAGAGCTAACTTATGCGCTTTGTCATACATTGGGGATTCGCGAAAGTCTTACTAAGGTGTAATGATTTATGAATCTTTCATATTATTAAGTGGGGCGATATTTCTAATATCATTATGAATGGCTATTATGTATAATCGGCCTTCTTATAAAAATTAAATCGTCTAGGTCAACTAAATTGTGTACAAGTTACTGGCAGGAGTTTCTTGATGAGTCATGCAGAATACTTTTGCTTCAAGGGCCAATTGGTCCTTATTTTTTTCAGTTAAGCCAATTTCTTCAAAAGCAAGGAAAGGAAGTTTATAAGCTGAATTTTAATGGTGGGGACGTGTTTTATTACCCGCTTAATGACCTGACTCTTATTTATAATGATAGTGCGGATAATTTCTCTAACTATTTGACTGATTTTGTACAGGAAAATAAAATTGATGCCGTTGTGTGCTTTGGTCACAAACGAATCTATCATGATATTGCCAAAAAAGTTTGCCAAGATTTGGATGGGGTGAATTTTTGGTCTTTTGAAGAAGGGTATTTGAGGCCGCATTATATTACCTTTGAAAAATGGGGGGTGAATAGTGCATCTGTTTTGCCAAGAAGTGCGGAATTTTATCTGGATAATGAGCCAAATATACCTAGTATGAAAGAGCCAAGAGCATTGGTCTCTGGGTTTTTTACAAGATTTTGGTTGGCTATGCATTATTATATGGCAATGTATTTTTGTCGAAATCAATTGAAAAATTATATTCACCATCGTGATTATAGAGTGCTCAATTATATGGCTGCATGGGCAATCTCAGGCTGGCGAAAATGGGCGTATAAACCACGAGAATCGTTATTAGCAAAAAGCATTGAGAATAATGGCTTTCCTGAGTTTTTTATTGTGCCATTACAAGTACATAATGATAGTCAAGTGAAAAGCTTTGGTTGTGTTAAAAATGTCCCTGCATTTATTAGAACTGTATTGCGGTCTTTTGTTAAAGGTGCGGATAAAGATGTTCATATTATCTTTAAACATCATCCTATGGATCGTGGTTTTAATCATTATGGTGCTTTAATTGATAAATTAAGCCGAAAATATGGTGTTGAGGATCGAGTGCATTATGTATTTGATATCCCAATGCCTGTTTTTTTACGTAAAGCAAAAGGCATGGTGGTGATAAATAGTACATCAGGTTTATCAGCTTTATTGCATAATATGCCAGTGAAAGCATCAGGACAGGCACCTTATGATTTTGAAGGATTAACGGATCAGCAGTCTTTAAGTAGGTTTTGGGGTAATCCTCAAAAGCCAGATCCCAAAGTATTTGATGCATATCGATCTTATTTATTATGTAGAACACAATTGAATGCTAATTTTTATATCAGCAATTTAGATGAAGATTTTGTACAATGTGCTCTTTCTGATAAAAAAATTGACGAAATAGTGAAAGAAAAGGAATAAAGTAGTTATGAAGTTGTTTTCATGGAAACGAGTAATTAAAGCTGCATCCCAGCCTCAACGACTTTTTAGCATCGTTGTTATTATTCCTTTTTTATTGTCAGTCATTTATTTCACATTTTTTGCTGTGGATCGTTATGTGAGCAGCGCGCAAGTTGTTGTGAGACAAATTGATAGCCGTGGTTCGCAGGCCGCAGCAGGCTTGGCGATATTAACAGGCGGTATTGATCCTGCATCTCGTGAATATACTTTGTATTTGAAAGAGTACATCGGCTCTTACGATATGTTGAATCATTTAGAAAAATCGATCAATTGGTCAGAGCATTATGCAGCCCAATATCGTGATCCATTTTTCTTTATCGCAGAAGATGCGCTGACAGAAGAAAAGCTGAAGTTCTATAATAAAATGATCACTACGCATTATGATGATATGACGGGGCTATTGCATATCGATGCACAAGCGTTGACGGGTGAGTTTTCTGCGCAAATTGTGCAAGAGATTTTAACAAGAAGTAAGTTTTTCATAAACTCAGTATCTCGTGATATGGCATTAGAGCAATCAGAGTTTGCCAATACAGAATTATTAGCTTCCACTCAGCGTTATCAAGAAAGCAAAGATGAGATGCAAGCGTTCCAAAATCAACATAAATTATTGGATGCAGATGCAACAGCGCAATCCATGCTAGAAATTATTAGCTCATTAGAGTCTGAAATTGCTAAAGAAAATGCACGTTTAAAGGCTTTGGAATCTACATTGGCTAAAAATGCCCCGCAAATTAAGGCATTGAATAATAAAATTTTATCGTTAAAAGAACAGTTGAAGATAGAGAAAAGTAGAATTACAGCAACAACCGATGTCGATGGATCATTCAATGCGATTGCATCTGAGTATCGCCAATTACAAGTGAATATCATCGTGGCAGAAGAGTTTTATAAAACAAGCTTAGCCATTGTGGAAAATGCAAAGCTCGAAGCCATTAAAAATGTGCGTAGCTTAATTGCGGTTGTGAAACCTATCAAACCACAAGAAGCAATTTATCCACAAAAAATTTATAATTTATTAACCATAATCATTATTTTATGTTTATTATATGGCATTTTACGTTTTGTGATTGCATCGATAAGGGATCATTATGAATAAGGTTTTGAATAAGTACCACGCGAAAACGATAACATTAGTCTGTAGTGCTTTGATCTTGAGTGGATGCGGTAGTATTTTTTCTGCGGCAGGTCCTTCTAAATCTTCGATCATTAATGCTTCGGATAAATATGAAGCACAAAATTATACTTTAGTGCCATTATCCGCAGAAACAATTGTGAATTATATGAAGCCAGAAGAAGCTCAATTAAAAGCATCTGTCACGCAATCAACGATTCCTGATACTAAATTAATGTCTGGTGATGTATTGACGGTAATGATTGCAGATAATGCGGAAAATGGTGGGTTATTTGCACCGTTAGCAGGTGGTGGTACGACGTTTGATAAAGTAAGAATTGATGCCCATGGTAAGATTTCCTTACCTTATGTGAATAATCTGAAAATTTCAGGTTTATCACTGACTCAAGCTCAAGAAGCAATTAAAAAAGCCGTTCAAAACTATACAATGGACCCACAAGTTTATATCTCATTAACAAGTGAGTTGGGTGCTTCCGTTTTAGTATCTGGTGATGTAAACAAACCAGGACGTTTTTCTACATTGCAAGGGCCATTGACAGTATTGGATGCAGTGAACCAAGCAGGTGGGCCAAAGCTTGAACCTTACTTAGTGAATGTGATCGTCCGTAATGGTAAAACCGTGCGTAAGTTTAACTATGAAGAGTTATTGAACGGCCAAAACTTTAAATTGGCACCAAACAGCGAAGTGATTTTAGAGCGTGCTCGTAAGCGTTTCGTCGCGATGGGTGCTGTTAAACAATCAGGGCTGCATGATTTTCCTTCGATGAACCCAAGCTTACTGGAAGTATTGGGTAAAATTGGCGGTTTAGATGAAGCAAAAGCAGATGTTCGTGGTGTGTTTATTTTCCGTATGCCAGAGACTACAGCAAAAAATGATAAGCCAAAAGTTTTTCATTTAGATATGCAAAATCCAACCTCTATGTTTTTAGCTAAACAGTTTTTAGTAAAAAATGAAGATGCTGTGTATGTGACTAATGCTGGCGTGTATGAATTCCAGAAGATGATTTCCCCTATCATCCAAGTATTAGTTTTGGGTAACGCAATTAGTAATTAATATGAAATCTAGAAGAACCTCCATTCAGATCATGGCAGATGTGCTATTTGCACTTCTGCTACGAGAGTTCCAAACACGCTTTGGTAGCCGAAGAATGGGGGCATTTTGGATGATATTTGAGCCCATGATACATATTATGGCTATGTTATTTATTTTTACTATCATTAGAGCAAGATCTGTACAAGGTATTGATTATCCTGTTTTTTTATTGGCTGGAATGATTCCCTTTTTTATGATGCGAAATATAGCACAGAAATTAATGGATTCTGTCGGGGCCAATCAAGCTTTATTTGTGTACCCCAATATTAAAATATTGGATACCTATATTGCTCGCACATTAGTTGAAATAATTATTTATAGTTTAATTTATATTATTTTTATTTTTATTTTAGGATATTGGTTTGCTTTAGATGTCAATATTGCACATCCAATTGGTTTTTTATGTGCATTATTGGTAGGTATATTATTTTCATTTGGATTAGGTATCTTATTGAGCATATTAGTGCATGTAGTTCCTAGTTTGAGATCTTTTATTGGCATTATGTTTATGGCTTTTTATTTTTTATCAGGTGTTATATTTCCCTTGTGGATTATCCCTGAAAAATATTTAAACTGGCTTTTATTGAATCCCTATGCCCATATTGTTAGTAATATTAGGGATTCGGCATTTACGCATTATCCAGATATACCTGGTGTGAATATGACGTATCCAACCATTGCAACTATCGTAATATTATTTTGTGCTTTAGGGTTATATAAGGTGCGTAAAGAGAGATTATTGATGAAATGATTGAGATCAGAAAAGTCACAAAGTCATATTTACACCATAAAGGTGGGCGCAAATATATATTTCGAGATTTATCATTCATAATTCCTAGCGGGCGTAATGTTGCAATTATTGGGCGAAATGGCGCAGGTAAATCCACTTTAATGAATCTATTGGCAAAAGTGGATACGCCAGATAGTGGGCGAATTATTACAGATAAGTCTATCTCTTGGCCTGTAGGATTAAGTGGTGGCTTTCAAGGCTCTCTATCTGCTCGTGAGAATGTAAAATTCATTGCGCGCACGCAAGGTTTTAGAGGAAAAGAGCTACAGGAAAAAGTTAAATTTGTCGAAGAGTTCGCAGAGATTAATGAATACTTTGATCTACCCACCAAAACATATTCCTCTGGCATGAAAGGGCGTGTTGCTTTTGGTTTAAGTCTTGCTTTTGATTTTGATTATTACTTAGTGGATGAGGCAATGTCCGTCGGGGATGTTCACTTTAAAACCAAAGCCAGTGATGCATTTAAAGCTAAAGTGGGGCAAGCAAATATTTTATTGGTTACACACGGAATGACACAAGTGCGCACGATGTGTGATTTAGTCATCGTATTAGATAAAGGACAAGCCACATTATATGAAGATGTGGAAGAAGGTATAAAGGTTTACCAGAATTTATAAGTATTAAACAGTTTGATTGAAAATTATTTTAAGGTGGAGAAGTGAAAGTTTTAACAATATTCGGTACCCGTCCCGAAGCTATAAAAATGGCACCATTAGTTAAAGAGTTAGAAAAATTTAGTGGGATAGAATCAAAAGTTTGCGTGACTGCGCAACACAGAGAAATGTTGGATCAGGTACTTTCTTTGTTTAAAATTACCCCTGATTATGATTTAAATATCATGAAGCAAGGGCAGACTTTGGAAGGCATCACTTCCAGTATTTTATTGGGTTTAGCACCTATCTTAAAAGAGTTTGAGCCTGACTATATTTTAGTACATGGTGATACTTCCACAACTTTTGCTGCAAGTTTGGCTGCATTTTATCAGCAGATTGCCATTGGGCACGTTGAAGCTGGTTTAAGAACGTATGATTTGTATTCACCTTGGCCAGAGGAAGGGAATCGTTGTTTAACAGGTGTATTATCTCAATTACATTTTTCCCCAACGAATGAAGCACAAGATAACCTTTTGAGAGAAGGTGTAGATGCAAATAAAGTATTTGTGACGGGTAATACAGTGATTGATGCTTTATTGGAAGTTGTGAATTTATTGGAAGGTGATGAACTAAAAAATGAGATGGAAGCAAAGTTTCCTTTCACTCAAAATAATCAGCCGATGGTGTTGATTACTGCACATCGTCGTGAAAATCATGGGCAAGGTATCAGTAATATCAGCGCTGCGGTGAAAGAGTTATCACAAATGTATCCTGAGATTAATTTTGTGATCCCTATGCACTTGAATCCTAAGGTGCGCAATATTTTTATTCAAGAATTGTGGGATATTTCTAACATCAAATTAATAGAGCCACAGGAGTATTTGCCATTTGTTTATCTAATGTCTAAATCACAATTTATTTTGAGTGATTCTGGCGGTGTGCAAGAAGAAGCGCCATCTTTAGGTAAGCCTGTACTTGTAATGAGGGATACAACAGAGCGCCCAGAAGCAGTAAAGGCTGGAACTGTAATGTTAGTAGGTACCGCAAAGCAAAATATTATTAAATACTGCCAAAAACTATTAGAAGATAAAGATTTTTATTTGCAAATGTCCAGCGCTAAAAATCCGTATGGGGATGGAACTGCCTCGCAAAAAATTGTTCAGTCGTTATTTTTAAGTATGCAATCTACAAAAGGAAATGAGTAATGAGTACACCAACGATCTCTGTTATCGGTTTAGGCTATATCGGCTTGCCAGCTGCGGCAATGTTTGCGTCACAAAAAGTTAAAGTGATTGGCGTGGATGTGAATGAAAAGGCCGTTAATACGATTAATCAGGGGAAAATCCATATTGTAGAGCCAGGCTTGGAAGAATTAGTTCGCGTGGCAGTTGCGGATGGTTTTTTACGTGCGACGACACAGGCAGAAAAAGCGGACGCTTTTGTGATTGCAGTACCAACACCATTTAAAGGTGATTATGAGCCAGATGTTAGCTATATTGAAGCAGTTGCAAAAGCAATCGCGCCAGTATTAGAAAAAGGCAATACAATCATCTTAGAATCTACATCACCTGTGGGCACAACGGATGATATGATCAATTGGTTATCAGCCGCTCGCCCTGATTTAAAATTCCCGAAAGAAGGTGAAACAGGTCAAGATATTTATGTTGCTTATTGCCCAGAGCGTGTATTACCAGGTCAAGTGATCAGAGAGTTAGTAGAGAATGATCGTGTGATTGGTGGTATTACGCCAGAATGTTCTGCTAAGGCGATTGAAGTTTACCGAATTTTTGTGAAAGGTGAATTACCAACAACGAATGCTCGTACTGCGGAAATGGCTAAATTAACAGAAAATGCATTCCGTGATGTGAACATTGCATTTGCGAATGAATTATCATTAATTTCAGATAAATTAGATATCAATGTTTGGGAATTGATTGAGTTATCTAACCGTCATCCTCGTGTGAATATTTTACAACCAGGACCAGGTGTTGGTGGTCACTGTATCGCTGTTGATCCTTGGTTTATCGTGAATAAAACCCCAGATTTGGCAAGAATTGTGCGCACAGCACGTGAAGTGAATGATGGCAAACCACAATGGGTTATCAGTAAGGTACAAGAAGCAGTACAAGAAGTTGTAGCGAAAACAGGTAAAGCAGCTAATGAAGTAAAAGTTGTATGTTATGGCTTAGCATTTAAACCAAATATTGATGATTTACGTGAAAGCCCAGCATTGATGATCACTAATAAACTTGCAGCTTTATATCCTAACCAAGTATTGGCAGTAGAGCCAAATATTGCAAATGATCATTTTGAAACTAAGCAAAGTTTTGAATTGATCTCATATGATGCAGCTAAAGATATTGCCGATGTTGCTGTGATTTTGGTGGACCATAATGAGTTTAAAGCTGGCTTATCATTTAATAATGATGCCGTAATTGTTGATACTAAAGGTATTTGTTAATTTTGATGTAATGGTCATAAATAGCTTTATGACCATTATTATTTATTTTTGTATTTTTTGATTAATCTTAATCGGTATTGAGTAGCTAGAGAATTATGTTTAAAAAAATAATAAGTAAATTTAGAGTAAGGCAGCAAGAGCGAGCATTATGTAAAATCGCACAGACCTCTTTAAGTTTTGATATGTTAGAAGCTCCATTGGCTAGTTTTTCTTCGGTGAAAGATTGGAATGTTAAAATTCCTGAAATAGTTTTTAAGAATATATCATCTGGGACATATGAACTTATAGTAGCTAGTAAAGAAAAACTTGATCAAAAGACCTTTTATGTGTCTTTTGATATTTCTGAAGTTATAAAGGTTGAAAGTAAGCAATTAAGATTATTAAATACAAAATATTCTGAGGATTATGGGATTCATAGCTTTTTTGAAGAAGTTTGTTCACATAATGGAGTTTTTTATGGAAAATTAACACTTAATATCCCTAGGTTTATTAAATATTTGCATGTTGTTTTTCATAATTTTGAAGAAAAATTGGACCAGTTATATTTTGTAAATATTGGTTCTGCTCAATATAAAAATATAAAGCGAGAGTTACTTCAAGGAAAGTCATGTAATTCTGATACTTTAGAATGGAAAAAAATTGAAGTACAATCGGGAGATTATATTGATATTTTAGTATCTTCTAATTATGAAAATACATTGACTGATAATAAAAAAGGTATTTTACTTTGTAAAATATATGATCATGCTGGCAAGGAAATTAAAGAAAATTTTTTAGGTCATATTGGCTATTCCAAAGCGTATGATAGCTTTTTTAAGTATATTCCAAATACTAATTTAAAACAGAAAATCATTTTTAGTTTCCTAGTTGATCAAAGAATCTCATTTATTAAGGTAGCTCAAACAAAATTTAATCTTAAGGATAATGAAAAAGTAACCTTTAATGATTTTATGATTGCAAGCCGTTCACAAGCTCACAGTAATATTTTGGAAGTAAAAGATTTACAGTTATTAAAAAATAAAAAAGAGCTGAAATATACTAAACCAATTAATGGTGGAAGCAAGTTAGAATGCATTGCGAAAATTAAATATAAAAATATAACACTGCGTGATAAAAAAGCATTGTTGTTATTAACGTTTTATGATGAATTCGATAATAAGCTGAATTCCTCTCCTAAAAATTTATTATGGATTGATAAGTTTTCCTCTTATTATAAATATTTACCAGATACATTAAATTCAGAAGTTTTAGTATATGATTATGATATTCCTGAAAATGCTAGGTCAGTTCAAATTGGGCTAACAGGCTTTAATCTTAAAGAGGAAGAGATTGTTATTATTGAAACATTAAAATTACAATATAGAAACCAAGATATACTCTTAAACTCTACAGATATTGATATAGATTCTGAAAAATATATTCCTCCTAGTGCACAAGAATGTGAAATTAGTATAAATGGTTGGAGTGAAAATATTGATAAATCCAAACCTATAATGATGGGAATCATGGATGAGTTTACTCAAGGATGTTTTGGTGCGGATGTTAATCTGATACAGCCTAGAACTGATAATTGGTATGCTTTATCTCAGATATATAATCCAAGTTTAATATTTATTGAAAGTGCTTGGAAAGGAAATTCAGGTAACTGGCAATATAGAGTTAGTCGATATAGTAATAAGCCAGGCAATGAAATCGCACAACTATGTACATTTTTCAAAAATGAATCTATTCCTACAGTATTTTGGAACAAAGAAGATCCTGTACATCATGATCGTTTCATGGACAGTGCATCTTTGGCTGAATATATATTTACTACAGATGAAAATATGATTTCCTCTTATAAATCTAAGACTGGAAATTCAAATGTATATGTTTTACCTTTTGCAGCACAGCCATCATTGCATAAACCCTGTTCACTAATTAATAGAAAAAATAAAAGTTGTTTTGCTGGAAGTTGGTATGGCAATCGACATGCAGAGAGAGGTGAGGTAATAGTTTGGTTATTAGATGCAGCTAAAAAATATGGGCTAGATATTTATGATCGAAACTATTCATTGGGGCATTCTCCTTTTCCTGATAAATATCAACAGCATGTTATTGGCAGTTTACCCTATTTAGAATTATGTGAAGAGTATAAAAAATATAGGGTTTTCTTGAATGTCAATTCTGTGACGAATTCGCCTACTATGTTTTCTCGTAGAGTCTTTGAATTAATGGCTTGTGGAACTCCTATTGTTAGCACCTATTCACAAGGGATTAAAGAATTATTTGAAAGCGATGCAGTTTGGTTGGTTGATAGTAAAAAAGAAGCTTATAAAGCCATAGAAATATTAATGACAGATGACAAGGAGTGGAGAAGAAGAAGTTTATTAGGAATTCGTGAGATTTTTCAGAAGCATACTTATGCACATAGATTAAATTATATTTTCGAAAAAACAGGTGTTGATCAGAATATTTCTGTTGCTCCCAAAGTTTCAATTTTTGTATTTATTAATAATGAAAGTGATATTGTTTTAGCTAATACATTTTGTAAAACACAGGAGTATGGTAATTATGAGTTAATATCAGTGAAATCAGATCAATATGAAGATTATGAGGTTGAAGGGACAAAAAATATTTCTCAACATGAATTGATGGCATATATTTCTGACCATAATAGCGATTTGTATGGGGTCATTTCTCCATATTATGAATATGCTAAATATTATTTAGTAGATCTTACTAATGCGTACATCTATGAACCATTGGCTAATTCATATTCAGTAGAGGCTCAAGAAAAAACATTATCACCATTTGAGTATCATACTTACCAATCTTTAAATGGAACTTTATTAAAAAATAAAAGTGAATTTATGAGCCAAATACGTCGTATGCTTTTAAAGCATAGCTTACAAGCATATAACACATATTTTATAGATAGTGATGAATTGGTAAGAAAAAGTAATTATGTAGGTAAGAGTAATGATTAAAAAAGTATTAGTGTGTTCTAGTCCTGATTTAAACTATATTGATGGTTCTTCTATTTGGGCTCAAACAATTGCTTTAGCATTGGCAAGTCATGAAAATGTTGAAGTAGATTTTATTGCGAAAAGCACACCAGAAAGATTTGAGTTATACCAACCATTGCTAGATAAAAATAATATTAATATTATTGATGGTTCTGATAAAAAATATTGGAAAGGTAAAAGTTTTAAAAGACTGTCACCTGCACAAATGGCTCAGTTAACGAGAGATTTATATCATGAATATAAATATGATGGGATCATTGTTAGAGGCCTAGAAATTGCACAGTCGTTGTTAGATGATCCTTTAGTTTTAAAAAAATGTTGGCTCTATTTAACAGATATTCCTCAAGATATAAGTGAATATAGTGTTGAATTAGTCAGAGTTATGTATGAACTAGCTAATAATGCGCGTTTTATTTTGTGTCAAAGTACAGGTTTTATTAATCTATGGAAAGAACTTGTTCCAAGCATCAGTGTTACAAAATTTAAAATTTACTCTCCTGTTATTCCTGATATTGATAATAGTTTAATAGATATTAATTTAAGAAAATCACAAGTAGTCTATGCCGGAAAATTTAAAAGTGATTGGAAAACTCTAGAAATGGTAAATGCTTGGAATGCAATATCATCTCAAGTTGTGGATAGCCAAATTTTAATGATAGGAGATAAAATTCATCAAGAGAGAAATTATCCTGAATATCATGACCTAATGCTACAAGCTTTACAAAATACAGAAAAGCTACAATGGATGGGGGCTAAAAGCCGAGAAGATGTTCAAGAATTATTGAAACAATCGAGAATTGGGCTATCGTGGCGTTCTGAATCTATGAATGAGACATTAGAATATTCTACTAAAATATTAGAATATGGTGGTGCTGGATGTGCTGCTATTTTGAATAGAAATAGCTTACATGAAAGTTTACTAGGTGCAGATTATCCACTATTTGCAAATTCTGAGGAAGAATTTAGAGAGAAACTATTACTAGCACTGAGAGATGTAAATGTACTAAAACATGCAGCTCATAGATTATATTTATTAGCAAAGAAGCACACGTTTTCAGTAAGAAGCAAAGAATTAGCGATATGGTTGGATGAGGCTATTGAATTAGATGGCAAGGATAGTAATCACCCTATAACAATTCTAGTCGCAGGTCATGATCTTAAATTCTTTAATTTATTACAACAGCGTTTATTAGAAACAGGGAAGTATAAATTTATTATTGATCAATGGCAAGGACACAATAAACATGATGAATTACAAAGCCTAAGATTATTATCTCAAGCTGATATTGTTTTTTGTGAATGGTGTTTGGGGAATCTTGAATGGTATTCAAAGCATAAAAAAGATCACCAAAAATTAATTGCTAGATTTCATGCGCAAGAAAGTAAGTTGCCATATTTAGCTAATTCTAATTTAGACGCTATTGATCATATTTCTTTTGTTAGCAAGCATATACGTGACGAGGCTTTAAATAAGATTCCGAATATCCCTGTGAATAAAACAAGTATCATTCCAAATTATTTGGATGATAAAAAATTTACTCCTTTGAAAAAAATGGGAGATGCTCAATTTGTTCTTGGCATGATTGGTGTAACCCCAAAAGGAAAAAGATTAGATCGAGCAATTGATCTCTTAGAGGCATTATTAGAGAAGGATAGCCGTTATTGTTTACGTATAAAAGGAAAAAACCCTTTAAGTTATGCATGGATTCATAATCGACCAGAGGAAATAGAGTATTACAAGGAAATTTTGCATCGTATAAATAGTAATCCTAATTTACGCTATAAAGTTATTTTTGATCCTGCTGGTGATGATGTTAATCAATGGCTAAGTTTGGTTGGCTATATTTTATCTCCATCAGATGCTGAGTCATTTCACATGGCGATAGGTGAGGGTATATTGACAGGTTGTTATCCTATTATTTGGGATTGGAATGGAGCCAAAGAAATTTGGGGGGATGAATTTATTATTTATAATATAGATTCTGCAGTGAGTAAAATATTAAAGTATTCACATGCGACAGAAAAAGTGTTGAATGTTCCATACCATGTTTCTAAAGAGACAGTTATAAAACAATGGACTGATTGTTTTGGGAGTAGAGATGTATAATTTTTTTGGTATTACATATTTTAGTGTGCTAGTAAGGCATAATGGTAAATTTTTATTGTCTAATGGTTCTTATGATGATTATGTTGAAAATTTATATGCTGATGAAAGGCTTTCTCTCAGAATGGAGATGTTTTCAAAAATTATAGTACCATCTTTATCAAAAATGAATTGTGAAGGCATCGATTATATTCATTTTATTGTATGTTCTCACTCATTACCTTTAAAATATAAGACGCAGCTTATTGAAATTACAAATAAATATAGATTTTTACGTTTAGTAGAAGTAGATTTTTTGAGTGATTTGAATATACGCACTCATATTCTTAAAGAGTTTGAACAGATGTCTGCGCCAAAAAATATTTTTGGATATTTTAGTTTAGATGATGATGATATTCTATCAATAGATTACTTACAAAATATGAAAAAATATTTACAGAAAAGTTTTTTAGGTATGAATATAGTGTTTTCTAAAGGATATACAACTTTTTATGAAAGCAGTAATACATCATTAATATTAAGAGAAGTACGTTTTCCTTTTATAAATATAGGACAAATGAGGATATGTGAGTTTGATGGAGATAAAAGTATTCGTATCCCTAATACAGGTAGTCATATGTTAACTGACTTATCTGTTCCGACGATAATTGATTCTACAAAGCATAATTTTGTATGGTTGCGTCATGCTGTACAGGATACATCTAGTCACTTTAAAAGTTCAGAATATCTTAAGAAAATCATGAATGATTTAAATAAATATCCTATTGTAAATGAAAATATTTCAGATGTGTTTCCTATAGTAGCGAAATATGTAAGTGAAAAAAACACTTTACTTGAGAAGTCATCGTTATTATTGAATAAGAAAGGTATTGATGTTTGTATTTTAGATGAGATAACAAATATAAATCACTGTATTATAAAATACACTTTGTTATCAGAATCCAGTACAGCTAAGCAGGCTTTAATAAAATTTTCTTTTACTCGAGACTTAACAGATAGTGAGATAGTAAAAAGCGGGTTAGTTCTTTCTCGGAATGGTTATTATAGATATTTATCTACAACTAAAGATAAGAATGAAGAAGAGTTTTTAGTTACTATACCATCTGATGTTAGTACAAAAGCTATTACTTTAGTTAAATGGGGAGATAGTGATAGTTATATTGAAAATATAACTATCACTAAATGATTAATTGAAATATGAAAGATATTCTTTTGGTCGCGGACTCTTTAACATTTAATTCTATTAGAAACGAAAGTAAATTAAATTTTAGCAGTATATTTTGTTACGGGGCATTTTTTTTATCATGTAATATATTATTTGTAGAATCAGCCTGGCAAGGTCGTTGGAATCGTTGGAAGTATAAAATAGCTTCTTATCCTGATCATCCTGAACGCAATAATGATAAGCTCAAAAGATTAGTGCAGAAAGCAAAAGATCGTGGGATTCCTACGGTCTTTTGGAATAAGGAAGATGGCGTGCATTTTGATCGCTTTATTGATAGCGCCAAGTTGTTTGATCATGTATTTACTGTAGATTCCACCTGTATTCCGCGTTATAAGGAAGTGATGGGGCAGGATGCATCTATTCATACAATGATGTTTGCAGTGCAGCCGAAATTTCATAGCTTTACAGGATTTAACTTTAAGCATAACCGTGCCAATTTTGTGGGCAGTTATAGCCACCATGTGCATGATATTCGCAGAGAATGGCAGAATCAATTATTTGAGGCAGCCTCTTCTACAGGATTAGGCTTAACGGCTTTTGATCGTAATTCTAAAAGAAAATCAGGGAATTATCGTTATCCCATTTTACCAAATATGGATATTTTACAAGCTGTAAAATACCCAAAAACGGGGCAAATCTATAAGGATTATTTGGTATCGCTCAATGTGAATACGGTGACAGATTCTCCGACGATGTATTCCCGTCGTTTAGTGGAAATTTTAGCTTGTGGTGGCATTGCAGTAACAACGCCCGCATTATCTGTGGATGAAATGTTTGCAGATTACTGCCATGTTGTTCATAGCCCAGAAGAGATGAAAGAGTTATTTGATCGCTTAAAGCATGGGCCAAGTCAGGATGATTTAGAAAGAGCGCGTGCAGGTGCAGAATATGTAGCCAAATATCATACTTGGGAGCATCGACTGAAAGAAATGTCTCGCATCATTGGTTTGGATGATTGATGGCACAGCATTGGCATTACACAGGATTTAAATTATGGTGGCAGCGGGATCGTTGGCTACCATTTTTACATGATTCAAATAATGCGGATGCCAATTATTATATTGGCTGGGGCTATAAAAAAAGTGGCTTACGAGCGTTGAGAAAAAAAGATCATTGCCATCTGTTATTAGAAGATGGCTTCCTACGTTCTGTTGGCTTAGGGATTGATGGACATCCACCATTATCATTAGTGGTGGATGATCTCGGCATTTACTATGATTACAGCAAGCCTTCAAGGTTAGAAGCTTTAATTATGGATGCTGATTCCTTGCAGCCATTATTATCTGATGCAAGTCGGGCGATTGAGTTGATTATTCAAAATCATCTCTCTAAATATAATCATATTTCTACAGCATGGCCTGTGCATTTAATGGTGGATGATACTCGTCAAAATGTATTGATCATTGATCAAACTGCTGGCGATATGGCGCTGAAATATGGCGGCGTTACGGCGGATACATTTGTGGATATGGTGAAAGCTGCCAAAGCTGAAAATCCTGATGCCATATTATGGATCAAGATTCACCCAGATGTATTAACGGGGAAAAAGCAAGGGCATTTAACTGAATATCTCGCGGATGATAATGTGCGAGTATTATCAGAAAATATTAACCCGATCACGTTATTAGAGAAAATGGATAAGGTTTACACCGCAACATCACAAATGGGCTTTGAAGCTTGCATGATGAAAAAGGATGTGGTGGTGTTTGGCGTGCCTTGGTATGCAGGTTGGGGATTAACGGATGATCGCCATGGGGATATTGTGCAGTTAAAAGCTGAAAATAGAAGAAGATCAGCAACATTAACGGAAGTCTTTGCTGCAAGTTATTTGCAATATTGCCGTTATCTGAATCCTTATACGAAAGCGCGTGGTGATATTTTTGATGTGATCCATTATTTGGTGGCTATGCAAAGGCGCACGGAACTGTTATCAGGGGAAATCTGGTGCATTGGTTTGTCATGGTGGAAGCGCAAAATCATGGCGCCATTTTTAACCACGCACAATAATCATGTGAGATTTTTTAAATCTTTGGCGCACATTAAAAAAGCGTATCAGGGGCAATCCGTTAAGATTATGATGTGGGGGCAAAAATACCCAGCCATTCCATTATGGGCAAAAGAGCATAACTTGCCGATATTGCGAATGGAAGATGGCTTCATTCGTTCTGTGGGTTTGGGTTCTAATTTGGTTGCGCCTTTATCTTTGGTGATGGATGATTTAGGGATTTATTTTGATGCTGAATCATCGTCTCGATTAGAAGCTATTTTACAAAATCATAGTTTCAATGATTATGAGATCACACAGGCCAAAGCATTAACGAAAGCGTTGGTGGAAAAAAATATTGGTAAATACAATGTGGGCAATGGTGGCTTGGATCTACCGAATCCGAAGCCATCACAATTGATCTTGATCCCAGGGCAAGTGGAGGATGACGCATCCATTCGTTATGGCTCGCCGCAGTTGAAAAGTAATCTAGATTTAATCAAAGCCGTTAGAGCGCAAAATCCTGAGGCTTATCTGATTTATAAACCTCATCCAGATGTAGTGAGCGGTAATCGCATTGGCAAAACTAAAGATGAAGATGCACTTAAATATGTGGATCAAATCATCACACATGCCAATATTTTGGATTGTATTGAGCAAGTGGATGAAGTGCATACAATGACATCTTTATCAGGCTTTGAGGCGTTATTGCGTGGCAAAAAAGTTGTCTGTTATGGTTTGCCATTTTATGCAGGTTGGGGTTTAACAGTGGATCAATTACATTGTGATCGTCGCAATAGATCATTAATATTGCCAGAATTGGTGGCAGGTGCGATGTTGTTGTATCCGACATATATTGATCCTGAAACCAAGCAAGTGGTGGATGCTATGGAAGCATTACGCATTTTAGATGAACAACGTAAAAATCGTGCGCAATCGATAGAATCCAATTATTTGAAGCGTAAGGCCAATCAAGTTAAAGCTTTGGTGAAAGTTTTAGTGAAATAATCTTGGGTTGAATCATCTTTGGAATCATATTATCTTAAATCATTATAAATAAAAGGAGGCTTAGGATGATTATGACAAAAAAGAGAATTTTATTGCTTGCTGGGGATTATGTAGAAGATTATGAAATTATGGTGCCATTTCAGGCATTGACGATGTTAGGTTATGAAGTTCATGCCGTTTGCCCAGATAAAACTGTAGGTGATCAAGTCTTAACGGCGATTCATGATTTTGAAGGTGCGCAAACATACAGTGAAAAACCTGGGCATAATTTTACATTGAACTATGATTTTTATGATGTGGATGTTGCCAATTATGTGGGTTTAGTCATTCCAGGTGGTAGAGCACCAGAATATCTTCGTTTGAATGAGCAAGTTTTGGCGGTTGTTCGTGCATTTGATGCAGAGAAAAAACCGATCGCAGCAGTTTGTCATGGTCCGCAAATATTGGTGGCAGCGGGCGTGATTAAAGATCAAAAAGTCAGTGCGTATCCTGCTTGTGGTCCAGAAGTGACTTTAGCAGGTGGCAAATATAGTGACATTCCTGTGGATGGTGTTGAAGTGAGCGGTCATTTAGTGACAGCGCCAGCATGGCCAGCACATCCAGCTTGGTTGGCTGCATTTGTGGAGTTATTGGGCGCTAAAATTACTTTATAAATATTTTATAAATATGAATAAAAATAGCCTCGCTTTGCGAGGCTAATGATTCTGATAATATTATTTTTTAGCAAATGCATCCATGCCATCGTAACGATCAAAATGGATATCATCGCTCACTAAGTAATCATAGATTTCTTCAACGATTGGAATGCCAGCTGCTTGGTATTTCTCAAATGTAGCATCACTTCTTTCACCAGGATATTGTACTTTGCTAAAGCCTTCAGCAGGTTTCATGCCATGGATTTCACCCACCATTTTCTCGATTGTGCCATAGAAAGATTCTAAGCCAGCAAAGAATTCTGGGTTCAATACAATGTGGATTTGACCTAATTCACGGCCAGCAGATAGATCAGCATACATAGAAGAAACTGAACCGCCAGAAGGTTGGCCAAGTAATGCGCCACATAAAATATCCACCATCATCATCAAGCCTGAACCTTTCGCGCCTGCGATTGGTACTAAGCCAGCAACTGCGTTTGGATCAGTTGTTGGTGCGCCGTTAGAATCTACAGCCCAATCCGCGGGGATTGCTTTGCCTTTAGCGCGTGAATCCAGGATTTTGCCCCAAGCGCCAACTGTTGTTGCCATATCAAAAATGATGGGTGCGCCATCTTTACGTGGTGCACCGAACGCGATTGGGTTTGTACCAAAGTAAGGTTCAGCACCGCCATATAACACAACCATTGGATCAGATTGGCACATGGAGATCATGATCAAACCTTGTTCTGTTGCTTGGCGCACAAAATAAGATAAAGTACCACAATGACCTAAGCGCTTCATGCCAACAACGCCAACGCCAGTTGCTTTTGCAAGCTCAATGGCTTTGTCTGTGCCGAGTTGTGCAATGTAATGACCAACCGCATTATCGCCATCTAAAATGCCAATGCTTGCAGATTTTTGATCAAAGGTAATGTTAGGATTAGGATTGCTACCGCCTTTATTGATGCGCTCTGAGTAATATTCTACACGCACAGCGCCATGGGAATGAACGCCACGAGAATCTGCATAAGCTAAATGGTCAGCAACAGCTTCTGCATGAACTTCAGGTAAGCCTGCTTTCATGAATTTATTTTTCATGAGAGATTTTAATTCTTCAAATGTTACGAGCTTCATTTTTTCTTCAGACATAATTTCTTCCTTTGAAAGATTGCTGTTAAAAATTCAATTCAGTATAGCCATAAATCGGGTACTTAGGATATGTTATTCCTATGCTTATCACAGGTTGTATGAAAAATTGATCCAATGTGAATCTTTTATCAAAGATAATAAATATATTTTTTCTGCTTGACGAATGTATAAAATCTATCTATGTTAATTCGTATGAAAACGAATGTAATGAACAAATCTCTACTACGACTTATTCTGCTGTAATCGCAAAGATTGCAGCCTTCGCTGTGCTTGGGGCACAGAAATTATTTGAATAAGAAACGAGAAGAGATTTTTTATGTTTATTGCACACAATCACCAAAATTCCAAAAAATGTATGTTGAATCGCAATCATAAGCGCTGGTTTGTGTGGCGTTATGCGCTATTGCTGCGATGATCATTTAAAAATAATCAGTGCATTAACATATATTTGAAACATAAAAATTTAATTCAGCAGGGAATAGAGGAAAACATCATGATTCAGAATCCAGAAAATAAATATCAAGCATTTCCACCATTGAAATTGAAAGATCGTACTTGGCCAGATCAAGTGATTGATAAAGCGCCACGTTGGTTATCATCAGATTTGCGTGATGGTAATCAGGCTTTGATCGAGCCAATGAATATTGAGCAAAAATTAAGAATGTTTGATTTGTTGATCGAATGTGGCTTTAAAGAAATTGAGGTGGCTTTCCCATCAGCTTCGGATACTGAATTTACATTTGTGCGCCGCTTGATCGAAGAAAATCGTATTCCTGAAGATGTGACAATCCAAGTATTGACGCAATCTCGTGAAGATTTAGTGGTGCGTACATTTGAAGCATTGAAAGGCTGTAAACAAGCAATTGTGCATATCTATAACGCAACATCACCAACATTCCGCCGTGTTGTGTTCAATAAAACAAAAGAAGAAGTGAAAGCATTGGCTGTATTTGGTATGAACTTAGCGGTTGAAGAGGCGAAGAAATACCCTGAAACAGATTGGACATTTGAATATTCACCAGAAATTTTTACAGATACTGAAATGGAATTTGCCGTCGAAGTCTGTGAAGCGGTCGTGGAAGTGGTCAAACCAACGCCAGAAAAACCAGTGATTTTCAACTTGCCTGCAACCGTAGAAGTGGCAACGCCAAATGTTTATGCGGATCAAATCGAATATTTCTGCCGCAACATCAGTTGTCGTGATAGCGTAATTGTGAGCTTGCATACGCACAATGATCGTGGTTGTGCTGTGGCAGCAACAGAATTGGGATTAATGGCGGGCGGTGATCGTGTCGAAGGCTGTTTATTTGGTCATGGTGAGCGCACAGGTAATGTGGATTTAATCACAATGGCATTGAATATGTACACGCAAGGTTTAGATCCAAAATTGAATTTCTCACAAATCAATAAAGTTGTGCGTGAAGTGGAATATTGTACAGCGATCAAAGTGCATCCTCGTCATCCTTATGCAGGTGAGTTAGTATTTACAGCATTCTCTGGCTCGCACCAAGATGCGATTCGTAAAGGCTTATCTGACATTAAAAATCATCCTGATCAAATGTGGAAAGTACCATATTTGCCGATTGATCCAATCGATGTTGGTCGTTCTTATGAAGCCGTGATTCGTGTGAATAGTCAATCAGGCAAAGGCGGCATAGCATACTTGTTGGAAGAAGATCATGGCATTAATATGCCGCGCCGATTACAGATCGAATTCAGCCGTGTTGTACAGAATGAAGCAGATACAAAAGGCATTGAAGTAACATCGCCGATGATCTTTGATTTATTTAACCGTGAATTCTTAACCAAGGGCTCTGTTTCTATTGAGCAGCCAATCAATATTGTGGAAGATGAAAGTGGTCACACAGAGATCACTGTGGCAATTCATACGCCAACACAAAAATATGCAGCCAAAGGACAAGGCAACGGTCCCATTGCAGCATTGGTGAATGCCTTGAATACAACTTTAAATATTAATGTGGATGTTGTGAGCTATCACGAGCATGCAAGAAGCCAAGGATCAAAAGCAGAAGCGGTTGCATTTGTGGAGATGCAAGTGGAAGCAAAAACATTATTTGGCGTTGCAATTCATGCAAATACAGCAAGAGCATCCATTGATGCTGTGATCTCTGCATTGAATCGTGCAATCACAAAAGGCTTAGTTGAAGTAAAATAATCCTAGATTCTTACTGTAGAGTTGATAAAATAGCGAAGTCCATCAGTTACAGGATGGACTTTTTTGTTATATGGGTTGTATTCGGTGGCTATCACGTTTCGAATACAAGAGTACAATATGTATTGTCTTAGGATGAAAAATCCTCGGACTCACCATTTCTTTGAGAGAATTCAATATGAGCTATTTATTTACATCAGAATCTGTGTCAGAAGGACATCCAGATAAAATTGCCGATCAAATTTCAGATGCAGTTTTGGATGCAATTATCGAGAAAGATCGTCATGCGCGCGTTGCGTGTGAAACATTGGTTAAAACAGGTGCTGCAATCATTGCAGGTGAAATTACAACAAGTGCTTGGGTGGATCTAGAGGACTTAGTGCGTAATGTTATCACTGGCATTGGTTATAACTCTTCAGATGTGGGTTTTGATGGGGCGACTTGTGCAATCATTAATATGATTGGTAAACAGAGCGTAGATATTGCTCAAGGTGTTGATCGTTCTAAGCCAGAAGATCAAGGTGCAGGTGACCAAGGTTTAATGTTTGGTTATGCATCGAATGAAACTGATGTTTTAATGCCAGCACCGATTACATATGCGCATCGCTTAGTAGAGCGTCAATCAGAAGTGCGTAAATCAGGCTTGTTGCCATGGTTAAGACCAGATGCAAAGAGCCAAATTACATTTGCGTATGACAATGATGGCAAAATCCAAGGTATTGATGCAATCGTTCTATCCACTCAGCATAATCCTGATGTTTCTCAAAAGGATTTAAAAGAAGCTGTGATGGAGTTGATCATTAAGCATGTGATTCCTAAAGAGTGGATTACAGAAAACACTAAATTCCATATCAACCCAACAGGTAACTTCGTGATCGGTGGTCCAGTCGGTGACTGTGGTTTAACTGGTCGTAAAATCATCGTGGATACATACGGTGGGATGGCTCGTCATGGCGGCGGTGCTTTCTCAGGTAAAGATCCATCAAAAGTTGATCGTTCAGCAGCTTATGCTGGTCGTTATGTTGCAAAAAATATCGTTGCAGCAGGATTGGCGGATAAATGTGAAATTCAGGTTTCTTACGCAATTGGTGTTGCAGAACCAACATCTATCTCCATCACAACTTTTGGCACAAACAAAATTCCAGAAGCAGAAATCGAGCGTTTAGTGCGTGCGCATTTTGACTTACGTCCTTATGCAATTACGACAATGTTGGATATGTTGCACCCAATTTATCAGCCAACGGCTGCTTATGGTCACTTTGGTCGTGATCCATACGAAATTACTTATCAAAACTCTGATAATGTAGAGACAAAAGCAACGGCATTTAGTTGGGAAAAAACGGATAAAGCTGAAGTTTTACGAAGCGAAGCAAAACTATAACTTGACTTTTTCTTATAAAAAGATAAAATTTTCGTTTATTTTTTGCGTTAAAGAATATATTTAAGGATTCATTATGAAACGTACATTTCAACCAAGCGTAATCAAAAGAGCACGTGACCACGGTTTCCGTGCACGTATGGCAACTAAAAATGGCCGTAAAGTATTAAACCGCCGTCGCGCTCGCGGTCGTGCTAGATTGTCTGCATAATCATTTGATTATTGCTAAAAAGGCGCTATTAAAGCGCCTTTTTACATTTTAGAGAGATAATCTTGATGCAATACAGTTTTACGAGAGAACAGCGTTTATTAACGTCAAAAGATTTTGGTAATGTTTTTGACAAACCCTCACGATTGTCAGATCGTTTTTTTACAATTTTGGTGAAAAAGCAAATGGTGCCAATGCAAGCTAGACTCGGTCTTGCCATTGCTAAGAAAAATTTAAAAAGAGCACATGATCGAAATCTTGTAAAGCGCATTGTGCGTGAGTCTTTTAGATTAAATCAGGAAAAATTGATAGGGTATGACATAGTAGTGCTTGTCAAAGGGAACGTTTCCTTAGATAATCGTGAGCTGTTACATCAATCATTGAAACAACATTGGGAGAAAATAGAAAAGTTGTGAAGACGATTTTAATTGGCTTAATTAAAATGTATCAACTCTTTTTGAGTCCGTGGGTTGGGCAGCAATGCCGCTTTACGCCTTCGTGCTCAAATTATTCTATTGAGGCCATTCGTAAGTATGGTGCCATTAAAGGTTGTTGGCTGACATTCAGGCGTTTAATTCGTTGTCATCCTTTTTGCGATGGTGGTGAAGATCCTGTTCCGTAGAAGCATTTTTGTTAATTTTTGAGTTTAAAGATATTACTATGCAAAATAATCGATTAATACTCTGGGCAGTCTTTGGGTTGCTTGCCTTTATGATTTTTAGTAAATGGCAAACGGCAAATTTACCCCCAGTGCCTCAGACGACAGAAACTGCACAAGTTTCTGCAACTTCTTCCACTACAGCAAATAGCTCTGTGCCAACAATTGGTACATCTAATATGCCAAGTAGCGTGGGATCAACACAAATTGATGCAACTAAAACAATTACAGTGACGACGGATGTTCTATCTGTCGAATTATCACCAATGGGTGGTGATATCATCAGCGTTGAATTGTTGAAATATTCTGAAAGCTTGGAAGCGAAAGATCAGCCATTTGAATTGTTATCTTCAAGTAATAATCGTTTATTTGTTAGCCAAACGGGTTTAGCGGGCCCTAAAGATAATCAGCAGGCAAATTTCTCTCATGAAGTTGGCCCTTTTGTTGCATCTGAGGCGAGTTATCAATTAGTTGATGGCCAAGAATCTTTAGTTGTGCCATTAACTTATACTGATGCAACAACAGGCTCAGTATTGACTAAAACGTATACTTTCACTAAAGGTCGTTATGACGTTGGTTTTGAACAGACAATTACCAATCATTCATCGATGCCTTGGGTTGGTGGTAGTTATGTTGCATTAGTTCAAAAAGATCCTATGATCAGTGGGCATTTGATGGGTGCTTCCAGTTATACAGGCCCTGTATTCTCAATGGGTGAAGAAGCTTATACAAAAGTGCCATTTGATAAGACAAGCAATGAAGGTGTTGTTGTCAATGGAACGCAAGGTTGGGGTGCGATGATTCAGCAGTACTTTACGTCTGCATGGTTATCTTTGAATGATCGACCAACAGCTGTAAAAGTTGCAAAAGATCCTAACATTAATGGTGCGGCTTTTGTTCTTTTGAATGATACACAAGGTGTAACAGTACAACCTGGTGCTACACATAGCTTTGCAAATAAGTTATACATTGGTCCTAAGATTAAACAAGATTTAGTCAATGCTGGTGAATATACTTATGTGAATGGAAAAGGCGAACAAGAAAAAGGTAATGCGAAGCTGGAGTTAACTTTGGATTATGGCTGGTTCAGTCCTATTTCTGCACTGATGTTATGGGTACTAGAATTTTTCCATGGCATCGTGGGTAACTGGGGTTGGTCAATTGTATTGTTAACATTTGCGGTTAAATTACTTTTATATCCTTTCTCAGAAAAAGGTTATCGCTCAATGGCAAAAATGCGCCATTTGGCACCAGAAATGCAGCGCTTAAAAGAGTTGTATGGTAGTGACAGACAAAAGATTGGTCAGGAAACTTTAGCGCTTTATCGTAAAGAGAAAGTGAACCCAATGGGTGGTTGTTGGCCAATGTTGATCCAGATCCCAATCTTTATTGCATTGTTCTGGATGTTGCAAGAAAGTGTTCAATTGCGTCAAGCGCCATGGATTTTATGGATTCACGACTTGGCGATTATGGATCCTTACTTCGTTTTACCGATCATTATGTGTGCGACAATGTTTGTTCAACAAATGTTTAATCCACCGCCACCAGATCCAATGCAAGCTAAAATCATGAAATTCATGCCTTTAGTATTCGGTTTCATGTTCTTGTGGTTTGCATCAGGTATCGTTTTATACTGGATCGTGAACAACTTGTTAACAATCCTACAGCAGTGGTTAATTAATCGTCGTATCGCAGCTGCAGAAAAGAAAGCAAAAGCATAATTATATTGAATCTTTGTTTATGATACTCCTTGCCTACGGCAAGGAGTATTGTTTTAAGGTATAGTTTTTAGTTTATTTGACATGAAATCTCCTATAATGGTGAACGTTGTAGGAGATTTTTTATATGAGGGAATCATGAAAGAGACAACCATTGCAGCGATTGCTTCAGGTATTTCTATTGGTGGTGTTGGTATAATTCGTATATCTGGGCCACAAAGCTATGAGATTGCTTTAAAAATTTGTCAAAAAGAGTCTTTAGCGGCACGCCATGCAACATTCACGCAATTTTATAATGGCGAAGATGAAGTGATGGATGAAGGGATTGCAATCTACTTTAAAGGGCCGAATTCTTTCACGGGTGAAGATTCTGTGGAATTGCAAGGTCACGGTGGCTTAGTTGTCTTAAATCGTGTTCTTAAGCGTGTTTATGAGTTGGGCGTGGAACCAGCTAAGGCAGGCGAATTTACTGAGCGTGCATTTTTAAATGGTAAATTGGATTTGGTGCAGGCTGAAGCGATCCACGATCTCATCATGAGCCAAAGTGAAGCACAAGCAAAAGCCGCAATGAACTCGTTATCAGGGCAGTTTTCTACACAAACTAGTTCTATCAGCGAAGCATTGATTCATCTGCGTGTATTTGTAGAGGCATCTATAGATTTCAGCGAAGAGGACATTGATTTCATCTCGGATGGCAATGTGATGGCACGTTTAAATGCTGTTGAGGCAGATATTCAAAAATTATTACAAAATGCTAATCAAGGTAAGTTATTAACAGATGGTTTAACCGTTGTGTTGGCGGGTAAGCCTAATGCAGGTAAATCCAGTATTTTGAATGCATTATCTGGTGAAGAGAGCGCAATTGTTACGGATATTGCAGGTACAACGCGTGACACATTAAAAGAGAGCATCATCATTCATGGTTTACCATTGCACATCATTGATACAGCGGGTTTGCGTGAAACTCAGGATATTATAGAGCAAGAAGGCATCCGTAGAACGCGTGAAGCGATGAAAAAAGCAGATTTGATCTTATGGATACATGACGATCAAGATCAAAACGTGGAACAGGATTTGCTTCTAGAATCATTAAATGCACCAATACTACATATCCGAAACAAGATCGATTTAACAGGTACAGAAGTTGGTCGCGTTGAAGATACAATCATGTTATCCGCTAAGCGTGCAGATGGCATTGAGTTATTGAAAGATGCGATTGTAGAAGCTGTACAATTTCAACCAAGCCAAGGTATGTTCAGTGCAAGAGAGCGCCATTTAGTCGCATTGAGAGAAAGTTTAGAGCATTTAAATGTAGCTAGAAACTTGTTACAAGAAGGCCATAGCATTGATCTTGTGGCGGAAGAAATCCGTTTAGCGCAGGATGATATTGGTCTCATTACGGGCCGATTCACAACAGATGAATTATTGGGTGAAATATTCTCAAGCTTCTGTATTGGAAAGTAGCTTAGATAATTGACTACTTATTGACAACTTTTCATTCGTCATGATTATTAAATTTCTTTTGAGAAAAAATATGGTTCAAGTATTATATGAAAGGTTGTCGAGTCAACTCTGAATGGAATGGGGATATGAAAAAATTTGATGTATTAATCATAGGTGGTGGCGTTTCTGGTACGTCGCTTTTATATCAATTGTCACGTTTTACGGACCTAAAAACGATAGGTTTGATGGAACAATATGATGCAATTGCTTCTGTCAACTCACAGAGCTTCAATAATAGCCAAACAATTCATAAAGGCGATATTGAAACAAATTACACGTACGAAAAAGCAAAAGCGACAAAACGTACAGGTAACATGATTGTTAACTATGTAACTAAGTTGGCAGAAGAAGATCGCAGTGGCATTGTGGCTAAATACCCAAAAATGGTTTTAGGTGTGGGTAAGGAAGAGTGTGATGGCTTAAGAGAACGCTTTGAAGAATTTAAATCCCTTTTCCCAAATTTAAAAGCATTAGATCGTGAAGGTATTCGTGCGATTGAGCCAAAGATTGTTGAAGGTCGTCCTGAAGATGAAGAGATCTTTGCATTGGGTGCATTAGATGAATATGTAGCATGTAATTACCGTGCATTATCAGAATCTTTTGTCAAAGAAGCGAAGAAAGCCGCGGATAATCGTGAAGCTGATTGTGACATCATGATGTCCACGAAAGTGACTGATATTAAAAAAGTTGGCGATGTGTTCCAAGTACATACAGCGAATCCAAAAGTGGGCGTTGTAGAGGCTAAATATGTTGTTGTATCTGCATGTGGTCATTCATTACTATTTGCTCATAAAATGGGTTATGGTTTGGATTTAGCATGTTTACCAATGGGTGGTTCGTATTATTTCACTCCAGAAGTATTGAATGGTAAGGTTTACACAGTTCAAAACCCTAATTTACCATTTGCAGCTGTGCATGGTGATCCTGATATTGCTGTGCCTGGTAAAACACGTTTTGGACCAACAGCGATTGCTTTGCCTGTATTAGAGCGTCGTAATTTGAAAACATTTGCAGATTTCTGGAAAGTTTTCAGTTTTGCGCCTAGTACAATGTCTGCACTTTGGAAGTTGATGAAAGTGAAGGATATTCGTAACTATACATTGACAAATTTCTTGTATGAAATTCCTTATGTACGTGAGCGTCTTTTCTTAAAAGAGATGAAAAAGATTATCCCTTCATTAGAAATCAATGATGTTAAGTTTGCAGATGGATTTGGTGGTATTCGTCCACAAGTGATTGATAAAAATCAACGTAAATTGATCATGGGTGAAGCGAAAATCAATCCAGGAACAGGCATTGTATTTAACATGACACCATCGCCAGGTGGTACATCATGCTTGGGTAATGCTGAAAAAGATATGTACTTAATTGCTAACTTCTTGAAATGTAACATTGATAAAGAAGCATTTGATGAAGTGTTATTAAGTGGTGAGGTTGATTTATTAGAAATTGATAGACCAGATGAAGGTTCTTTGGTAGAAGTGTAATAGCATTTTTATCATTTGAAGTATAAAATCCTACGCATGATCGCGTGGGATTTTTTTTTGATTATTGTCAGCTTTTCATAAATTAACATATCTATACGAATAGTGCTTGCAGTGTATTTTTGTATGAAAAAATTAATAATCAATTGTTTTTAAATGGTTATTAATAAAGATCATTATTGTTCCAATAAAAATATTCATTAGAGCTTGAAATAACAATCACATAAAATCATCACTAGTAATTTTCTGTGTATAGAGCATTATTAAGTTAAAATGTTTAAATACGGTATGATTAATTAATAAATCTCTAATAATTGCGTGAGTAATACTATGAAATATCAAAAAATATCGACAAAAAAATTATTGTTTCTAGCAACTTCCATAAGCACTATGGCTTTTGCTAATGCAAATTCATTTGAGCCATCTACAACGCCTATTTTCAGTACGCCTCAGGCAAGGCCAAATATTCATATGATGTTGGATGATTCAGGATCTATGAAAGAGGTTGATGTTATGGCTCCGGAGCATTTTTTTGGATTCGGGCAACCAGCTTGTGAACCTGGACTGCAAGATCAAGCATGGCATGAAGAGCGCAAGCAAAACAATGAATATGACCCTTTTCAAGATGGTAGATATCTACCGTGGGATAATAGTAAGGCTAATGGTGGTTTGATTAATAGCCAAAAAAAACCACCGAGAATAATGAATTGTGCATATGTAGCACGTAATGTTGCTTTAGATCATGCCGTTCAGACGCTTTTACGTAAATATAAGGAAGCGGCTTATTTAGGCATTTCAGTATTATGGCAAGTGAATAATGGTAATGTTGGAGATGAAGATGATAGTCTGATTCGTTTACCATTAAAAGATTATTCTAAGTTACCTAGTCAGGCATTTGAGGATCAGGTTATTACACCGATTTCAAGGTTAATTCAAAAATCTCCAGGTAGTACTCCTTTATATCCAGCTGTCTATGAAGCTATCAAAATGCTTAGGGGGCAGCCTGTCACAATATTTGGTGTGAATTTTGAGGGATATCTGTGGGGACAGCCACATAAGCATCTGAAACAGGATAGTAATGGTAAGGATTATTATGAATACAAGTTATTCGAAACACCGTTGCGTTATCGTTGCCAGCAAACACATTTAGTTATTATGACAGATGGGGAGCCGAACACTCATAATCTATGGGGATTAGATCCTGATGATGGTATAGAATCTGCTTTTATATTACCTATCTATAATGTCTCACCCATGTTGGTTAATGGTGTCAAGGTTAGTGATACAACTAGATATTTGACAGGAAAGCAAATCGGTCAAATAACTGCAAAGGCAGATTTGCGTTATGGGTATAAACCTATTTATAAAAATGGGCAATGGGTGGAAAAAGAATTAGATGATGCAGGTAAATCATGGACTGATGAATTATCATCTGCCATGCCAATCATTACACATAGTGTCAGTTTGTTTGTGGATCCTCTATCTCGAGTATATCTAGATATGACTGAGCCAACGGGTGGAATGAATTTAGGCTTTGCTAAAGATCAAGGTAATGCGGAAGATCTATTACTAGCCTTTGATACGATATTTTCTTCTATCATTAGAAGCACAAGTAGCACAATGTCTACTAACGATAGAAAGAATTCAGAGGTGCTAGAAGGAAAGCCAGAGGATTCTAATGGGGTGGATTTATCTAAAGTTGGTACGATTCGTTATGATACGACTTATAATTTTAACCAACAAAAGGGTAATATTCGTGCAATGGTCCCTTATATTTCTGAATATGTCACGGTTGATGGTGAGCAAAAACCTATGATTGATGTCATGGAATTATGGAATACTGACGATACTATTAAACCTGAACAGGGTAATTATGTAACATTTTTGGCATCTAATAATGGGAAGTTAACACATTTATCTGATCCTGATGTTAAGAAACAGTTTAAAGCTATCCATGATGAAGATAGATATGGTGAAAAATTTAATGATGAGTATATATCATGGTTGACAAGCGGTGGGCAGTACGATGGTGGTCATGGCTTAAGATCACGTTTACGCCCAATGGGAAGTGTTACCAATTCTGACTTGGTGTTGGCAAATAAAGATGTGTTAAATATCAATATTTCTAAAGATAAGATGAATAGATCTTTGGCTGAGGAATTGGTTGAATATTTAAAATATAAGGTAAAAAATCAACCCGCAAACTATTTAATTGTTTCTGATAATGATGGTTTTGTTAATTTTGTAAATGCACAACGTGGTTTAAGTGGAAATGAGAAAGCAGGTGCAAGAAATACTGCTTATTTTCCTCAATTATTGGCGCATCGTTTAGCGGAAATTTCAGGTGAAAATCGTCCTGCGACATTAGTTCTAGAAGGTAAAACTAAATTATCAGATGTGAAAGTTCATCAAAAAGATAAGAAGAATATATACGCAACTATTGGTTTAACGTCTATGGGCAGTGGTGGTAAAGGTGTTGTGGGATACCGAATATATGGTGCGACAGAAAACTTAAATGCGTCAGGTAATGATGAGTTAAAAGCAATCACACCATTATTTGAAATTACTAATGAAGGCCCTGAAAAATATAGAACTTCTGGTTTTAAAGATTTAGGTTATACATATTCTAATTTTGAGGTGTTTAATCAAATTAATAATGGTAAACCTCGTGCAGTTGCTGTATTTGGTAATGGCTTTGGTGTAGATAAATCTATTTTGTATTTTATTGATGCGTATACTGGCGAAAAATTACATGAGATTGTTCTAAGCCATAAAGGTGGTGGTGCCGCGACACCATCCATTGTTGTGCGTGCCTCAAGTGATGGTCAGGCGCTTGATCGTATTTATGTTGGTGACTATTCTGGTTCGATGTACAAGATTGACTTCAACGGGAAAGATTTTGATGACGGTGGGGCAACTGTAACGGCCTTATTTAAGGCATCAACTCAGCCAAATAATGAAGGGCAGTCTGCAATCTCAGTGAAGCCATTAGTGACTAAGAATAAATCGACAGGTTTATACAGCGTAGCATTTGGTACAGGGAATGCGACAAGTCATCGATTAGATCGTGGTGATAACTCTTTGGTGGAGCATAGTATTTATAATGTGACTGATCATAATAATACATCTGGCTCTTCAACAGAGACTGTCAGCTTGTTGACGAAATCATCCACAGTTTTAACGCCTTTATTGACGATTAATGATTTGAATGTTGGTAAAGTGAATTATGCAGATGGTTCTAATATTGATTATTACTCTGAGGAAAAACATGATTTAGTCATTACAGCCCCTGATTCTAGTAATCAAAATGCTAATCGTAATGGATGGGCAATGCGTTTAGTGGCTGATGGCAATAAATCGGGTGAACGTACGATTCAAAATGCCAAATATGATTCAGCAGGTAATAATATTGTCTTTGTTACATGGGGAATTAAGGAAAGAGATACAGGATATGTTGTTGGTGATCTGTATGACCCATGTTTATCTGATTCTGCATTTGGTAAGGTATTATCGTTTGATGCTAAAACAGGTAAGTCATCTGGTAAAGGGGGGATTTATAATCAAGGGTCAACTGGAACAGCTGAAGGCGGCTTGACGGGAGATGGTATCTTGGAAGATCCTGAAGGCAATAGTATGACCGATTTAAATGAGTTAGATCCAAATTTAGAGGATGAATTGACAGAAATTATCGGAGAAGATGATAGTAGCTATACATCTAATGATGAACAGCCCAATTTGCATTGTATAGGCGATATTTTTGGTCGACCAGAATGTGTTGAATCAGAAATCATTGAAAAGAAAGCACCGCTACAAAAAGGACGTATAGATTTCAAAAAAATTAACGCATATTATTGATCAATGAATTTATGAAAAGGTCCCGCTTTATGCGGGATTTTTTGTAAATTAAAAATTATAATTGTAGTTTATTTGTTTTATTGTGTTATTTAGTGTTAAATATATATTCCATTTGTATGGAAAGGGTTTGTATTTCATAGAATAATCAGAAAATCTCAAATAAAGTGTAAGTCATATGAAAAATTATAAATTATCTATAAAAGTGCTTGCTGTATTGGTTTCTTCTATAAGCATAACATCTGTTTCTATCGCCAATTCATTTGCTCCATCAACATCACCTGTATTCAGTACACCTCAAGCAAAGCCAAATATTCATATGCTTTTTGATGATTCAGCATCCATGAAGGCCAAAGATACAATCATGCCTGAGCACGCTTATAGTTTTGGTTCCCCCACCTGTAAAAGACAAACTTGGACATGGCATAATGATCGAAAATTGTTAGGGGAATACGATCCATTTCAAACGGGGCGTTATGTTCCATGGGATGATAGCAAAGCACAAAATGGACTCATTGGTGGTAAGAAAAAACCTCCAAGAATTATGGAATGTGCAGATGTAACGCGTACAGAAGCTTTAGATTATGCTTTTAAATCAGTCATGTATAAATATAGGGATAAGGCTTATTTGGGCGTTTCATTTCTTTGGCAGGTCAATGATGATGGCAGCAAAACTAAGGGTAATGGCTTAATCAGGCTGCCTATAGATGATTATTCAGGTTTATCTGATCAAGCATTTAAGTCTAAAGCGATTGATCCTGTATCTAAATTGATCAAAAATTCACCAGGTAATACTCCTATGTACCCAGCTGTTTACGAGGCTATTAAGATGTTTAGAGGCCAGCCAGTCACTGCATATGGTGTTAATGAAAGATTTACTCAATTTCCAGTTGTTAAAAAAGAGTGTAAAGGCGCCGCTTGCTATTATCCATATGTGCAACATCCAACACCTTTGCGCTATCGTTGCCAGCAAAATCACTTAATAGTGATGACAGATGGACAACCCAATGATTATAAAGTTTGGGGAATTGGTAAAAATGATGGCATGAGTACGTCTTGGCCTTCCAATAAAGATTTATATGTTAATGATGTGAATCAATCTGTTACCGCGAATACTACAGGTAGAAAAATGGGGGAGTTAACATCAAAAGTAGATTTACGAAAAGTGCATAAACCCATCATAAAAGATGGGCGATGGGTGGAAAAAGAAAAAGATGATGCTGGAAAAAGTTGGAGTGATGTACTATCCATTCCTATGCCAATTTTTACTCATAGTGTGAGTTTATTCGTTGATCCGAAATCAAGTATTTATACAGATATGACAAGTCCCACAAAGGGGATGAATCTAGGTTTTGCTAAAGGTGATGGTAATGCAGAAGATTTAATGTTGGCTTTTGATACAATTTTTTCATCCATCATAAGAAGTACTAGTAGTACTTTAGCAACCAATGATCGAAATAATGCTGATGTTTTAGAAGGTCGTCCTGTGATTTCAGGTGGAAATATTGACTTATCAACGGTTGGGACAATCCGTTATGATACAACTTATAATTTTAGGCAGCGCATTGGTAATATTCGTGCTGTCGTTCCCTACATTAGTGAATATAAAGAAGTCACGGGTAGTAAAAAGAAATTGCCAGTGGTTTCAACATTAGAATTGTGGAATACAAATACAACCATTAAATCTAATCAGGGACGTTATTTAACGTTTATTGACTCAGGTAAAGGGAATAATGGTACTAAATTTACTTATTTAACAGATGGGAGTGTTAATAAGCAATTTAGTCATATTTTTGATGCAACGAACTATGGTGTGAAATTTGATAAAAGCTATATCGATTGGCTAGTGGATTTTGAAAAAACAACACATCCTAATCAGTTAAGAGGACGATTGCAGCCAATGGGTAGCATTACAAACTCTAATATTGCTTTGGTCAGTAAAGATGTATTAAATATTAATGTTGTTAAAGATAAAATGTCTCGCAATTTAAGTAAAGAGTTAATTAACTATTTAAAATATAAAGCAAAACATCAACCTGCGAATTTATTGATCGTCACTGATAACGATGGTTTTATTAGCTTTATCAATGCACAACGCGGATTAACCAATGGTGAAAGAGCAGGTGAGCGTAATACGGCATATTTTCCACAATTACTAGCTCATCGACTCGATGAAATTGCTAAAGATAACAGAGAAGCGACGTTGGTCATTGAAGGTAAAACGAATTTGACAGATGCTAAAGTGTATCAGCAAACCGTTGGTGATATTTATGCAACCATCGGCTTAACAGCGATGGGCAGCGGAGGTAAAGGATTGGTTGGCTATAGAGTTTATGCTGCAACTCAGAAATCTGTTGATAATTCAGCCGCTCCAACACCTAATGTGACAAATACCATTGATAAAGTACTGCCATTATTTGAGATCACTAATGAAGGGCCTGAACAATATAGAACTAAAGGGTTTGAAAATTTAGGCTATACATATTCTGGCTTTGAGTTTTTTAATCGACTCATTGCACAGGGTAGTAATCAGAGAGGACAGGCGATTGCTATTTTTGGTAATGGTTTTGGTGTAGATAAATCGGTGTTGTACTTTATTGACGCTTATACAGGTGAAAAGCTCCAAGAGATTATTTTAAGTCACAATGGTGGCGGTGCATCGACGCCTTCAATTATCGTTCGTAATGATCCAACAGGCAATGGCCAGATTTTAGATCGCATTTACGTTGGGGATTATTCAGGGACTTTGTACAAAATAGATTTTAATGGTCAAGATTTCACAAATAAAGATGTCGTAAAGGTGACAGCTTTATTTAGAGCTTCTACATCGCCTAATAATCCTGGTCAATCTGCTATATCTGTTAAACCTTTGGTTGTGAAAAATAAATCGACAGGTTTATACAACATTTCATTTGGGACTGGAATCGCGGCGAGTCAAGAATTGGACCGAGGGAAAAATTCATTAGTCGAGCATAGTGTTTACAACATCATCGATCATAATCAAACATCTGTGGATTCAACTGCAACAGTGACAAATCTATTGCAGACAGGAAAGATCTTAACCCCGTTATTATCTAAAAATCATTTGAAAGTCGGTAAAGTGAACTATAAGGATGGTTCCAATATTGATTATCTTTCTGAAAATAAATACATTTTAGATATAGAAACACCAAAGGTTTCAGGTTCTGGGGCAGATGCTGGAAAATATGGTTGGCGCATGCGTTTATTGGCAGATGGTTCTAATTCGGGTGAAAGAGTGGTACAAAATCCTAAATATGATGCCAGAATAGATGCTGTTGTATTTGCAACTTGGGGAATTTATGAAAGAGATTTATCTTATTCAGTCAGTAATATCTATGATCCATGTTTAGCTGATGCAGCATTTGGAAAACTATTATCATTTAATATTAAAACAGGTGGTTCTTCTGGGAAAAAAGGCATTATGAATCAAGGCACAACTAATACAGCGCCAGGAGGAATTACTGGTGATGATATTGTGAGTGATCCTGAAGGTAATAGTTCAACGGATCTCAGCCAGTTGGACAGAGGCTTAGAAGAGGAAGTTGCAAGTATTATAGGCAAAGATGACAGTACATATACAACTGACCCAGATAATTTAGGTTACGAATGTTCAGGTGATATTGTTGGTCAATTGGATTGTGTTGGTGAAGAAAGACCTAAATTGCAATTATATAAAGGTCGAATTAGCATTCAAAAATTGATGTAAAATGTTTACATAAGAAGATCCCGCTTGATGCGGGATTTTTTATGTGCTGAATTTATGTCTGTGTTATCGGCTAATCTCTGACAAAGCATCAATCACTTCTGCCAATTTTGAGACAGAAATCACTTTAAAACCATTTTGTATCTGTCTTGGCGCATTGCCTTTAGGGATAATGGCTTGCTTGAATCCATGCTTGAATGCTTCTTTTAAGCGTTCTTCACCATTTGGAATGGGGCGAATTTCACCTGATAATCCAACTTCGCCAAAAATGATTAAATCAGAAGGTAAGATTTTATTTCTAAAGCTTGAATAAGCAGCAGCAATGACGGCGAGATCTGATGCAGTTTCAGTGACTTTAACGCCACCAACAGCATTGACATAAACATCTTGATCATTCATCGCAATACCAGCGTGGCGATGCAATACTGCCAACAACATGGTTAATCTTGCTTGTTCAATTCCTAGAGTTACGCGGCGTGGATAATTTCCGAAAGATTGATCCACTAAAGCTTGAATTTCCACTAAAAGTGGGCGCGTGCCTTCCTTTGTGACCATGATTACACTGCCTGCACTTGGCTCTTCATTACGGGATAAAAATATTGCAGAAGGGTTATTAACTTCACGTAAGCCTTTTTCCGTCATAGCGAAAATACCCAATTCATTCACAGGGCCAAAGCGGTTTTTATAAGCGCGCATAACGCGGAAGCGTGAACCCACTTCACCTTCAAAGTATAAAACGGAATCCACCATGTGTTCTAAAACTCTAGGGCCTGCGATGGCACCTTCTTTTGTGACATGGCCCACAAGAAAAATAGCTGTATTAGTACGTTTGGCATAGCGCGTTAATAACGCGGCGCTTTCCCTAACTTGTGCCACGTTGCCTGGCGCAGAATTAAGAAACCCTGTGAATATGGTTTGAATAGAATCAATAACCATAATTTTGGGGCCCAGTGCTTCTGCTGTTGCCACGATTTTTTCAACAGAAGTTTCTGATAAGATTTTTAGATCGCTTTGTTGAAGCGATAGTCGTTCGGCACGCAGGGCGATTTGACTAGGAGATTCTTCACCTGTTACATAGAGTACATCAAGTGTTTGACTAAAATGCACCATGGTTTGTAAAAGAATTGTAGACTTTCCAATGCCAGGATCGCCACCAATTAAGACTACGGAACCTGTGACAAGTCCATCACCCAGTACTCTATTGAGCTCCGTCAAACCAGTATCGTAGCGTTGGTGCTCTTCTTTTTTGATATTATTCAGTGTTTGAATTGCATTATTGCCAGCGGTACCCGCATAGCCAGATAATCTTGTCGAAGAAGGTAAAGTTTTTTCAACCAAAACCTCTTCAATGCTATTCCATTCTTGACAGTCTAAACATTGTCCAGACCATTTTTGTGTTATACTGCCGCAGGACTGGCACACAAACTGTTTTTTATTTTTACTCATAACAATATTAACTTAATCCATAAACAGAGATATAGATCATAACAATTTTTAGAATCGTTAGTTCTAATGTGATTTAAATATTTTCATTTCAAAATTAGATATTTCGTTGTATAAAAACTATATAATATTTGCGCATTTTTGAAAAAAATATAGAAAAAATAGAATATAACTTGACGTATAAGAAAATGGATCTAAGATGTCATATCTCTGAATTTGTAGATTTTAGTGACATCTATGATGAAGAGGGGCTTTGTAATAATTTAATATTTAAAATATGTAAATTAATGTTAAGGGTTTATAATATTTCAAAGTATGCAATATTACAAAGATTGATAAAAATAGTTGAAGATAATAACTGAATTATTGCAGATATGTTCTATACTTTTTTATCATCTAGATACAAACTGTGAAAAGTATTGACCTAGCTCGATATATTGATTGAAATTTTACTAGTTAACTTGCCAGTATTAGTCATTTTAATCAGAATGATGCTGAAATTACTTAGATATCATCTGAGTGAGACAATATAAAAAACACAGTCGTAAAAATAAAAGATGTAACAATTTTCTCAACAAAATTAATTATTAGTGAAGGATATAACAATGGCAAAATCACAATCTCTACAGGATCCATTCTTGAATGTGCTCCGTAAGGAAAAAATTCCCGTATCAATTTACTTGATCAACGGTATCAAATTGCAAGGGCAGGTTGAATCTTTTGACCAGTTCGTAGTTTTATTGCGTTCAAATGTTAGCCAAATGATCTACAAACATGCGATTTCTACAATCGTTCCAGCTCGTAGTATTCGCGTTAGCTTTGATGGCGAAGAAGCAATGTCAGAAGAGACAGAAGCTGAAATTACTATTTAATTCTTTGATTTAGAGTTTTATGGTAAAATTGAACTTTTGTGCGAATCATATAAAGAATGTTCGAAAACGAAAGTCAATCTAATCAAGGAGACCAAGCAATCTTGGTCTCTCTTCAATCTCAGCACTCTCATTCAGAAGAGATTAGCGAGTTCCAAGAGCTAGTTAAAGCTGCTGATGTCGTAGAGCTATCTTTGATTAAAGGTAAGCTCGCAGCACCGAATCAAAAATATTTCTTAGGGACAGGGAAAGTTGAAGAAGTCCGTGAAGCAGTTGTTGCATTGGGCGCCAACGTCGTTATTGTTAACCATGAGCTTTCACCCAGTCAAAATCGTAATTTAGAGAAATTTTTAAATGTCCGTGTGATAGATCGTACGGCGCTTATTTTAGACATATTCGCACAAAGAGCAGAAAGTTTTGAAGGTAAACTTCAAGTTGAGCTAGCACAGCTTACCCATATTTCTTCTCGTTTGGTACGAATGTGGACTCACTTAGATAGTTTGCGTGGTGGTAGCGTAGGATTGCGAGGTCCAGGTGAATCTCAGTTAGAGATGGATAAACGCATGATTGGTCTAAGGATCAAACAACTTAAAAAGAAATTAGAAAAAGTTCAACAAGTACGGGAGCAGGGGCAAGCTTTGCGTGATCGCTTAGGCGTACCTGTGATTGCATTAGTCGGTTATACGAATGCGGGCAAATCTAGTTTATTTAATCGTTTAACAGATGCGGGAACTTATGTTGAAGATAAGTTGTTTGCTACATTGGATCCTAAACATCGTACGCTGTTTTTGGATAATATTGGTGATGCAGTATTGGTTGATACTGTAGGCTTTATTTCTAAATTACCGCATGAGCTGGTAACAGCCTTCCATTCGACTTTGCAAAGTGCAGCAGATGCAGATTTATTGTTAGAAGTAGTGGATGCATCTGATCCTGAGCGAGAATTTAAAAGCGTGCAAGTTGCCCAAGTTTTGGAAGAAATTGGTGCAGATAAAGTGCCTAGAATTCAGGTGAATAATAAAATTGATTGTTTGGATGATGTTAAACCGCATGTCACTTATAATGATGAAGATTTACCTCAATCAGTTTGGATTTCTGCTGAGAAAGATTTAGGGATTCAATCATTAAAAGATGCAATCGCAATTTATTTTAAAGATCAGCACATTTCAAAAAATATTATATTGCCACCCTCCAAAGGTAGATTACGTGCTAAGCTATTTGAGCTCAATGCAGTAAAAAATGAATCTATCAATGAGCGTGGTGAGTTCGTTATCGAATTGTTAATGTCGAAGTCAGATTGGGATCGTTTGCAAAAATTGGATGCAGATGCCCAAAAATATCTCAATTAGAGATTTTAGATGCAATTTATGGCAAATATTGGTAATTTATTCCCACTTTTGTCTAAAAAATTCTTGAATTTAAGGGAAAAATGAAAGATAGCACTTTAGAAATGGCTTGGAATGAGCCAAAAGACCGTAATAACTCGGGTGGACAGCAAGAGCCGTCACGCGATCAAGATCAAAAGCCTAAGCAGGAAGATATGCCTGACTTGGATGTTTTGTTGAAGGATCTTAAAAATAAAGTATTGGGTAAATCTTCTCAACAAAATGGCGGTGACCACAATAATGGTGGTAATAATAATCGCACGCCAAATACGCCATTTAAAGGTGGTATCAGTGGCAAACTCATGGGATTGGGTGCTATTGGTGCATTCATCTTGTGGATGTTAACAGGGATTTATATTGTTGATACTGGTAACAATGCTGTTGTACTCTTTTTAGGTAAAGAGCAGGCCGTTACAGGGCCAGGTATGCATTGGCGTTTCCCATCGCCAGTGGGTGAACATCGCATTATCAATGTTGAAAATCGTTTCTCAGCAACCATTGGTGGACGCAATGAGACAATGATGTTGACAAAAGATGAGGCAATTGTGGATGTTCGCGTAGAAGTTCAGTACGAAATTAATCGTGCAGATCCTGCAAGTTATTGGTTTGCATCAACAAATCCTGATGAGATTTTACGTGATGTTGTAGAAAGTGCATTGCGTGAACGCGTTGGTCAAACGAGCTTGGATGCTATTTTGACATCTGGTCGTGCACAATTGGTTGCTGAAGTTAAAACTTTGGCGCAGCAAGTGTTAAATGGCTATAACATTGGTTTGAATATTACGAATGTGAACTTGGTAGATGCACAAGCACCTAAGCCAGTTCAAGCGGCTTTTACGGATGCAATTAAGGCTCGTGAAGATGAGCAACGTATGATCAATCAGGCAGAAACTTACGTGACAGATGTATTGGGTCGATTAAACGGTGAAGTAGAGCGCGAATTGGCGAAGGCAGAAGGTTATAAGCAAAGCGTGATTGCGAAAGCAGAAGGTGAGGCAAATCGTTTTGAATTGTTAAATAAAGCCTATGCACAAGCACCATCGATCACGCGTCAAAGATTGTATTTGGATGCTATGGAAACAATTTTTAAAGATACAAATAAAGTATTAATGAATACGCAAAGTAATAATTTAATGGTCTTGCCATTGGATCAATTATTACAAGGTAAGACTCAAGCAGATTCGGCAGCGGCTTTAGGTGCTAGTTCAGCAATGCCTTCACAAAAGGTGCCTGCTGTAGGTAGTTTGGTTTCACCATCCACAAGCCAAAATAGTCTATCTCAACAAGAAACCACTCAAGAGCGCTCGATTCGTAGTCGCCGTGATGGTCGTTAATTTAGGAAGTGAGAGAAAGCATGAATCAGAGAATTTCACAAATCGCCATTCTTTTAGCTGCTGTAGCATTTATTTTGACTAATTCCATTTATGTTGTTAAGCAATGGGAAACGGCAATTCGCTTACAGTTCGGTGTGGTTCAGGAAAATAACATTGGTCCTGGTTTGCACTTTAAAGTACCGTTTATCAATACAATTAAAAAGTTTGATCGTCGTTTACAAACCTTAGAAACTGATCCAGAACCATTTTTGACTTTGGAAAAGAAAAATTTGATTGTGGATACATTTGTTCAATGGCGCGTTGCTGATCCTAAAGTGTTTTATGAGCGTGTTCAAGGGAATGCGATGCGTTTGAATAGCTTATTAAAGCCTGTAGTGCAAGATAACTATCGTGCTGAATTTGCAAATCGTAATCTTCAAGAAGTTGTTGCGGGTTGGAATAGCGCAGAAGGTCAAACGGTGCGTGCAATAATTCAGAAAGATATTTTAGAGAATATTCGTGAGACAGGTAGTCAATACGGTATTGATATTGTAGATATGCGAATTAAAGGTGTTGAATTACCCAATGACGTTAAGCAAAGTGTTTATGATCGTATGAATACAGAGCGTGAACGTGCAGCGAAAGAATTCCGTGCACGTGGTGAAGCGACTTATATTGAAAAAGTTGCCAACGCAGATAAGGAGCGTCAAATTCGTTTAGCGGATGCTTATAAAAAAGCAGAAATTTTACGCGGTGAAGGTGATGCTGAAGCCACTAATATTTATGCAAAAGCATTTTCTGCAAATCCAGAATTTTATGAATTTAATCGTAGTTTAGAAGTCTATCAGAAAGGTATTAAGAAAGATGGTGACATCTTGATCTTAGATACAGATTCTGAGTTCTTTCAATATTTTCAGCCAAAGTAAGTAAGCGTGCGAAAACATCATTGAATTGAATTTCTTTTTTTTTTATTCAAAATTTGAAATCGGGGAATAAAACAAATGGGTAAGAATGTCATTGTCGTTGGCACTCAATGGGGTGATGAAGGTAAAGGTAAAATCGTTGACCTTCTCACGGAAAAAGCTACAGCAGTTGCACGCTTCCAAGGTGGTCATAACGCTGGACACACATTAGTTATCAATGGCGAAAAAACAATTTTACGTTTGATTCCATCAGGCATTTTGCGTTCTCATATCACATGTTATATCGGTAATGGTGTTGTATTGTCTCCAGTGGCTTTATTGAGCGAAATGGATGAATTGTTATCAAAGGGTGTGGATGTTGATAAGCGTTTGAAAATTTCAGAAGCTTGTCCATTAGTGATGCCTTATCATATTGCGATCGATTTAGCGCGTGAAGAAAAATTAGGTGTGAATAAAATTGGTACAACAGGCCGCGGTATTGGCCCAACTTATGAAGATAAAGTTGCGCGTCGTGCTATTCGTGTTGCAGATCTATTCTATCCAGAGCGTTTCAAAGAGAAATTAACTTTGGTGATGGATTACCATAACTTTGTATTGAAAAACTACTTTGGTAAAGAGCCTTTATCAGTTGAAGCTGTCTATAATGAAATCATGGCATTGGCACCACGTATTTTGCCGATGGTGACAGATGTATCAGAGGAATTGAACGCACTTCGTAAAGAAGGTAAAAGTGTAATGTATGAAGGTGCTCAAGGTACTTTCTTAGACATCGATCATGGTACATATCCATTTGTAACATCAAGCAATACATCAGCAGGTGGCGCGGCAGTTGGTACAGGTGTTGGTCCATTGTATTTTGATTATGTGATGGGAATTGTAAAAGCTTATACAACTCGCGTAGGTTCAGGTCCATTCCCAACAGAATTATTGGATGACGTAGGTTATGGCTTGGCAGAACGTGGTCATGAATTTGGTTCTGTAACTGGTCGTGCGCGTCGCTGTGGTTGGTTTGATGCGCCTGTATTGCGTCGCTCTGTAGAAGTGAATAGTATCTCTGGTTTATGCTTAACAAAATTAGACGTTTTGGATGGTATGGAAGAGATCAAAATCTGTATTGGTTATGAATTAGATGGTAAGCAAATCGATTATCCACCATACGGTGCTGATCGCTTTGCAGCTTGCCAGCCAATTTATGAATCTCATGCAGGTTGGACAGAAAGCACAGTGGGTGTTGCTTCATTTGAAGAGTTGCCAGTGAATGCACAAAAATACATTAAACGTATCGAACAATTGATTGGTGCGCCAGTGGATGTAATTTCAACAGGTCCAGATCGTTCTGAGACAATTGTATTGAAAGACCCATTTGCATAATGGTTTAAATGAATCAAAGCTATAAAAGGGTTATATTAATAACCCTTTTTTATTTAGTAAAAAATATCTAGCATTACCTGTGAAAATACCTATTCCGCCCGCGGGAAGGATAGGTATATTGATAGAGTTATTAAAGTTTAGGGATTTAAAGGCGATTGGATGGTCAATAAAACTGTGAGATTGATATGAGTGACATGAAATGTTTCAAAGCGTATGACATTAGAGGTATTGTACCGACAGAGTTGAATGAAGGATTTGCTTATGATTTAGGTCGAGCTTATGCTTCTGAGTTTCAACCAAAAAATGTTGTTTTAGGGCATGACATTCGTGAATCGAGCTTAATGTTATATTTATCATTGATGAATGGTTTATTAGATTCAGGTGTGGATGTGATCTTGTTAGGTTTATGCGGCACAGAAGAAGTGAGTTATCAAATATCTGCTTTAAAAACAGATGGCGGCATTATGGTGACGGCGAGCCATAATCCCATGAATTACAATGGCATGAAATTATCACTTAAAGATAGTGCGCCATTAGGGCAAGATACAGGTTTATGGCGATTAAAAGATCGAATGATGCAACAGAACTTTTCTCCGCTAACATTTGATGGTAAAGCTACTGAACATGATGATAAATCTGCTTACATTCAGCATCTACTCAGTTATATTGATATCGCTAATATTAAGCCTCTAAAAGTGGTTGCCAATACTGGTAATGGCTGTGCATCTTTGGCTTTGGAACAATTAATTCCGCATTTACCAATTGAATGGATCAAAATAAACTACGAGCCAGATGGCTCTTTTCCAAATGGTATTCCTAACCCTTTATTGCCAGAAAATCGTTTAAGTACATCTCAAGCTGTGATTGAGCATCAAGCTGATTTTGGTTTAGCTTGGGATGGTGATAATGATCGCTGTTTCTTCTTTGATCATGAAGGTCATTTCATCGAAGGTTATTATTTAATGGGATTGATTGCACGGCAGATGTTGATCAAATATCCTCAAGGTAAAGTTGTGATGGATGCTCGATTAACTTGGAATACGGAATATATTGCTGAAAAACATAATGGCGAAGCTGTGATGTCTAAAGGTGGGCATTCTTGCATTAAACAAACAATGCGAGAAGTGGATGCTGTTTATGGTGCAGAGATGAGCGGGCATCACTATTTTAAATCATTCGCATATTGTGATTCAGGAATGATTCCGTGGTTATTGATTGCTGAGTTATTATCAAGCTCTGATCGATCACTGAAATCATTGGTGGAAGAAAGTATTCACGCCTTTCCGTGTAGCGGAGAATTGAATTTTAAGGTTTCGGATACGGATGAAGTTTTGCGTTATTTGGAGAATTATTTTGTGGAAGATCAGCCATTAAAGGAAACCTTGGATGGTTTAACGCTCATTTTTCCAAAATGGCGTTTTAATGTGCGAGCATCGAACACAGAGCCATTATTGAGATTAAATATCGAAACACGAGGTGATGTTAAGCTGTTACAAGAAACGCAGGCATTATTAAAACAGTTGATTCATCTATATGTTATTGCATGATTTTGACTGGGATATGGGATAGTTATGGCGGATGATTACCAAAAAACACTGAAATCACTGAAGAAAACAATGCGAAAGCAGGAAGAGCAAAAGAAAGCCTTGAAGTCTGTGAAAAAATTCGCGCCAAAAACTCTAGATTTTGCAGAGTTAATGAAAGATGTAAAGCGTATTGAAAGTGATACTGTGATTTTACAGCCCAATCGTAAACCGATTCGTGTTAAGCCTGATGTAGAAGAAATAGAGTATGACTATTTTTTTGTGGGTGAATCTTATGAAGAAATACCGAAAAGTCACTCTAAAAATGGGCAGGGCAATCGTGATATTCAAAAGCTACTAGAATACAATTTTCCTGTTGTGTCTAATTTAGATTTGCATGGTGTGAAATTGGATGGTGTCGATGAATTACTCACGGAGTTTTGCCATTATGTGCAATCCAAAGGTGTTTGTGGTCGGATCATTCATGGCAGTGGATTGGGCTCTAAAAATTCAACGCCAGTTTTGAAAAATAAAGTACGTTTATGGTTGTATGAGTATTCAGAGGTTTTAGCTTATACAGAAGAAAAGCACAACGATGGCGCTGTGCTTTTCTTGTTAAAACGTAAAATGTTTTATGAGAAGTAGTTGATCAACCAAGTGTGATATGGAATTGCTACGATATCGATCAATACAGCACCACTCAATGGTACGATCATTAATGCACGTGTTGAAATCGTTTTGTAATGATCGCAGACAGATGTCATGTTTGCCATTGCATTTGGCGTTGCACCTAAACCATGTCCCATTAATCCTGAACACATTACTGCTGCATCGTAATTTTTGCCAAGTACACGGAATACGAAGAATACAGTGAATAATAAGAGCGTGACAACTTGTAAGAATAGAATGATAAACAACGGTAAGGCAATGTTTTTGAGATCCCAAATTTTCAATGACATCATCGCCATTGTTAGGAATAACCCCAAAGAAACACCTGAAATTAGATCTATAGATTTTTGATTTAATTCAAATACTTTGACCGAATCATTGAAGTTACGAACGATGATTGCAATGATCATTGCGCCAACGTAACCAGGTAATGAAAAACCTGTTGCTGCTGTGAACTGTGCTGAACCCCAGCGGCCCACAACCATAATGCCTAAGATAACCGCTAACATTTTTAAGAATGCATTGACGTCAATTTCTTTGACAGTATTTGCTAAAGTTTTTGGTTCTGCATTGTAGTTTTGTCCATCATCAATCGCTTCAATTTTAACATTGTGACGTTTGATAAGGAAACGTGCAACAGGTCCGCCGAGCATGCTGCCTGCGATTAAACCGAATGTTGCTGCTGCAATCGCTGCAACTGCTGCTGATTGATGCCCTAAATCTTCTGCCATGCCGCCAAATGCAGCTGCACCACCATGTCCACCTGTTAAAGATACAGAGCCTGCCATGACACCAATGATGGGATCAATGCCCAGTGATAATGCAACGCCTAAGCCAAATGTGTTTTGGAATAGCGCTAAGAACCAGCAAATGCCTAAATAGATGAGTAATAATTTTCCGCCACTTTTTAAAATACGGAAGCTGCCATCAATACCAACTGTGGTAAAGAATGCCACCATTAAAAAGCTTTGTAGGCTTGTGTCAAATTTGAATGTGGCGATTTCAAAACTGCGCAGTGCCCAGATGATTAAGCTGACTAAAAAGCCGCCGACAACAGGTGCAGGAATACAGAATTTTTGTAGCCAATTGATGCGTTTTTTGAGGTAAATCCCTAGTAACAGACAGATCACTGTGAGTAATAGAGTGCTCATAGAGTCAAGTTGTAAAGTCATGATGGCTCCTTGGAAACAATGTGGTGAATAAATTGATAGACAATAAAAGCAGCCAATTTGCTTGTGCGGTTGTCGATGTCAAACTGAGGATTGCATTCAACAATGTCGAGCAAGCGAACTTTATCGCTATTTAAAATGGTTGTGAAAAGTGCTTCAAACACTTCCAAATTAAGCCCGCGGACAGCAGGAGCGCTGACGCCAGGCGCGAGATAACTTGGGAAAACATCCAAGTCAATGGTGATGTAAATGTGATCAATGTTGCTCATAAATTGCTGGATTGCATTCATTGCATTTGAAAGTTGATCACTGGTTAAAGCACGATCGAGTAAATAAGTGACATTTAAGCGATCAGCTGTTTCAAACAATGCTTTTGTATTCCCATGTTCGGCAATACCAAGACACATGTAATGAAAAGGTTGTTGATGGGCTTGAGCAAGCTCTGCCGCATTTAAAAAAGGTGTTCCGCTAGTGTTATGATCAGCTTTACGTAGATCAAAATGGGCATCGAAATTAATGATGCCAACAGTTTCATTCGGATGATGTCGTTGAATGTGATTGAATATGCCTTGGAAGCTTCCAAACGCAGTTTCATGACCGCCGCCCAAAATGATTGGTGTGATGTTTTTCGTTAACAATTCACCAATTTTTGTGCCAAGTTCCGTTTGTGCTGTTTCTAATTCACCATCATTGCATTCGATATTGCCAAAATCTGAAATATTGAATTCATTGTGAATCGGTAAGCTTGCCATTTGGCTACGAATAATGTCTGGTGCATTATAAGCACCTAATCGACCTTTATTGCGACGAACACCTTCATCGCTTTTGAATCCTAATAATCCAAACTTAAATGACGATGTATATTCGTTATTCATGAGTTGGAAAAATCGGCGATGAATGGCTTCGTCACCATCAAATCTGCCTGACCAAATGAATGGATCAGCCATAAACTACTCCTTAAAACTAATAAAATGTCATCAATCGCAATGAATGATGGATGTGATGGATTGTGCGCTGGATAGTACAGCTTTGATCCATTCAGATTCTTTGGCTTGTGCCCGAAAGTGAGGTGCCATGATTGTGACAACTGCAATGCAGCGTTGATGTCTGTAAATAGGTGCAGCGATACCAAGTACGCCAGGATCAATTTCACCGACGCTTTTGCCATATCCTTGTTGTTGAATAGTGGTTAACTCAGCTTTCAGTGCATTTTGCTTTTCCATGTTTGTAGGAAAAGCATGATCAATGATCAAATCTCTTGTGGCTTCCTCTTGGAATGCCAATAATGTTTTTCCACTTGCGCCAGAAGTTAAAGTATTGACTCTTCCAGGCAAGAATGAGCAGCGCAGTGCTTGAGCACTTTCAATCATCTTAATGCAGATGGTTTCTCTGTAATCTGCCACAACTATGGCCGCAGATTCTCCTGTAATGTTTGATAGTGACATCAATGCGCTATCTACTTCAGTGCCAAAAAGTGAATATTGTTGATTCAGCTGTTGGCCTTTTAGGCTTTGTGCGCCTAAAGTATATGCACCATATTTGGATGATGCTGTGACAAATTCCCATTCTATAAGAATGTTTAAAATTCTATAAACCGATGAAATCGGAATATCTAAGTCTGCTGCAATACTTTTAGGAAAGACAGGCTTACCACAAGATGCAATGTAAGACAGTATGTTTAGTAAACGATCAGTGCTTTTCATTGTGTGTTCTCCAGGTTGAACAATAGCAATGAAAATTTAATATGACAAAAGAAATTCTCATAATGTGAGAAAAATATTTATTTTATGTAGTCGTTTTGAATTTTTTAAGATGGGATATAATGCAAAATGAGAAATTAGAGAGAAAGGATTAACTCCCGTGTTTAGACGAAAATGGCATGATCAGACTCAATTAATTGGCTTATTGAATCAATATGATTTTGAGGTGGATGATTATCAGTCATTATTAGAAATTCAATCTTTAACTCAGGGATTGGAAAAGCTGAATCCTAATTTCAGCGTTGAATTATTGAGTTTAGCTGAAATTCTTGCGCCGAATTACCCTAATATTTTGCCTGAACTCAAACAGCGTCCCAATTATTTTAGTCGACAAGTGATTTTGAAATTGGATGAACAGCCTGTGATTTGGGCTGAAAGTTTATGTGATGTGGATAGCCAGTTTTGGTGTGAATATTTGAATTGTGGTACTCAATCATTGGGGCGAAAATTATTTGATGGTCATAATGAGATTACGCGTACAAATTTTGTATATCGTGCATTTGAAATGTATGAATTACCATTCATTTTGCCAGAAAAATTTTGTGCGGAACATGTGATAGCAAGGCAGTCTATTTTTACTTATCACCATGAAGATCTCTGTTTAACAGAGTGGTATTTGCCAAATTTAAACCAATTCATGTCAAAATGAAAATAAAGCATGAAAGGGTAAAAGAAATAACTATAATGCTTAATAAACCTTACTGATAAAAGAAAAAACAACTATGTCTCAAGAATTAATGATTGTATTAGCACTACTTCTAGTGGCGATCACAGCTTTTATGATAAATAAACCGCGCATGGACGTTGTGGCAATCTGCGCGCTTTTGGCATTGCCAGTTTCAGGTAGCGTTACTTTGGAACAAGCGTTGGCGGGTTTCAGTGATAGCAGTGTCATTATTGTGGCCGTATTTTTTATCATTGGCGATGGTCTAGTGCGTACAGGTGTCGCCTTTAAAGTGGGTGATTGGCTCGTTCGACAATCTAAAAATAGTGAGACAAGATTAATTGTATTGCTAATGATTTCTGTGGCTTTATTGGGTTCTGTTATGAGCTCAACAGGTATTGTGGCGATTTTTATCCCCATTGTGTTAAGCATTGCGACTAAAATGAAAGCGGATACGCGCCGATTAATGATGCCATTAAGCTTTGCAGGTTTAATCAGCGGTATGTTGACATTAGTGTCAACTGCGCCAAACTTAGTGGTTTCTGCTCAGTTGCAGCAAGCAGGACATCAATCATTTGAGTTTTTCTCTTTTACACCGATAGGTTTAATTATTTTATTTGTGGGCGTTTTTTATATGTTATTTGCCCGTAGATTTTTAGGTAAAAGCAGTACTGACAATGACGGCAAGACAAAAGATGCTCGAGTACATATTGAAGATTTAGTGAATCAATATAATTTGAAAGGTCGCAATCACCGTGCACGCATTGGTGCAGGTTCGCCTTTGGCAGGAAAACGCTTGTCGGAACTACATTTAAGAGAAAATCATGGTGCAAACATTATCGCGGTTGAGCGACGTTTAAGTCGTATGAAAAATGTAGTTTTGGATGCGGTTTCGGATCGTGTTTTGCAGGAAAATGATATTTTATTATTCGATTTTTTCTATCCTGAAAAAATTAATGAATTTTGTTTGGAATTCAAATTGATGTCATTGCCATTATTGAGTAGTTATTTTAATGAACATGCGCGTGAAATTGGCATGGTGGAAGTGACAATTCATCCTGACTCTAAGCTGATTGATAAAACAGTTTTGGAGAATGCATTTAGATCTAATTACAACTTGAATGTGATTGGTATGAAGCGAAAAGGTGAAATTTTAGAAAGTGAATTGTTGAATGAGCGATTAAAGCAGGGCGATACTTTATTGGTTATCGGGATGTGGAAAGATGTTCGTCAATTACAAACCATGAAAGATGATTTTGTTGTGTTAACGATTCCTGCGGAAATTGATGAAGTTGCACCTGCAATGGATAAAGCGCCATATGCCATTGGTGTATTGATTGTGACGGTTGCATTGATGATTGCGGGCATATTTCCGACAGTATTAGTGGCGATCTTTGGTGCGCTGTTAATGGGCGCGTTTGGTTGTATTACGATGGATAGTGCTTATAAATCTATTCACTGGCCAAGCATTATTTTGATCGTGGGAATGTTCCCATTTGCGCTAGCATTACAGAATACAGGCGGTGTTGATTTAGCTGTAAAATTTTTATTGGAAATCGGTGGTGATGCAAGCCCTAGGATTTTATTGATGATGTTATTTGGCGTGACGGCAATCATCGGTTTATTCATTTCTAATACCGCAACGGCGATCTTATTGGCTCCGATCGCGATTCAAACAGCTGCAACCTTGGGTGTTTCACCTTATCCATTTGCGATGACGGTTGCCTTGGCTGCTTCTGCTGCATTCATTACACCAGTTTCTTCGCCTGTGAATACATTGGTGGTTGCGCCTGGTAATTATACATTTGGTGACTTTGTGAAAGTTGGTTTACCTTTTGCTATTATTGTGATGTTCATTGCTGTGATTTTTGTACCGATTTTATTTCCAATGGGGTAAATGAATTATGAAAAATTTTATCTACGCAAATCCCACTAAGATTATTTTTGGCAAAGGCATGATTGCTAATATTGCCTCTGAAATTCCTACAACTAGCAAAGTATTAATGCTATATGGCGGTGGTAGTATCAAAGCCAACGGTGTTTATGATCAGGTGATGAGCGCATTGCAAAATCATGAAGTGCTAGAGTTTTCAGGCATTGAACCTAATCCACATTATGAAACTTGCTTAAAAGCGGTTGAGATGATCAAGAAAAATGATATTGATTTTCTCTTGGCTGTGGGCGGTGGTTCGGTTTTGGATGCAACAAAGTTTATAGCCTCAGCTACTAAATTTATGGGACATAACCCTTGGGATATTTTATTAAAAAATGGTGCCAATATTGAATGTGCTTTGCCATTTGGTGCTGTGATTACATTGCCTGCCACAGGTTCAGAAATGAATAGTGGCGGTGTGATTACCCGAGCTTCCACAGAAGAAAAGCTTCCTTTTTCCAGTGCAAGCACATTTCCTAAATTTTCTGTTTTAGATCCTGAAACTACATACAGTTTACCAAGAAAGCAGATCTCTAACGGCATTGTGGATGCATTTGTTCATGTGGTGGAACAATATCTTACAACAGGTTCAGAGAATAATTTGTTGCAAGATTACATGGCTGAATCCATTTTAAAAGTTCTGGTTCATGAAGCACCAATGTTAATCCAAGATGATCATGATTACGAATCACGCGCTAATTTCATGTGGGCTGCAACTTGGGCGCTGAATGGCTGGATTGGGTGCGGCGTGGAGCAAGATTGGGCGACGCATATGATTGGCCATGAATTGACGGCATTGTATGGCTTGGATCATGCGCAAACATTGGCAATTGTATTGCCAGGTTTGTTACAAGTGATGAAAGTGCAGAAAGCTAAAAAGATTAGCCAATTGGGCAGAACAATATTCGATATTCATGAAGCAAATGAAGAGCAGCAGTTGGATTTAACGCTTCAAGCAATTGAACAATTCTTTAATTCTGTGGGCATCAAAACATATTTGTCGGCTTATGGATTGAATCAAGAGTCTATTTTGCCCGTTGTTGAGCGCATTAAATCAAGAGGGTGGAAGCTTGGTGAGCGTCAAAATATCACGAGTGATCAAGTGAAAGAGATTTTGCTGTTAAGATTGTAGATAATACGGCTGAATTTATATTTTGAGTAATTGTAAGGAGAATGAGGAATGAAATACGCAAACCCGATTTTGGTATTTGTAGATGTTCAAGAGAAATTGAATAACGTGATTCATGATAAAGATGATTTGATCCCTCGTTTAGAGAAATTGTTAACAGGTTTAGAATTGCTCAATATTCCTGTTCTTTGGTTGGAGCAGTATCCAAAAGGCTTGGGCACAACTGTTGAGTCATTAAAAGAAATTTTAAATGCAGGTGGTAATTCGCCAATTGTGAAAAATACATTCAGTGCTTGGGGAAGTATGGAATTCCAAGAGCAATTGAAAGAATCTGGTGCGGATCATATTTTATTAGCAGGTATGGAATCTCATATTTGTGTATTCCAAACAGCAAGAGATCTATTACTCGAAAATTATGATGTGGATGTGATTGTGGATTGCGTTTCATCACGTACAAAAGAGAATAAAGATCTCGGTATTGATCGAATGATTGGTTATGGTGCAGGTACAACAGGCTTGGAATCTTTATTATTTGAATTATTAGAAACAGCAGATCATCCTAAATTTAAGGATATTAGCCGTTTGATTAAATAATAAATGAATTGTAGGAGTTTAAAAAGGAGGGTAACACCTCCTTTTTTAAAATCTAAAGCCTAATAAACCATTCTCTTTTCTAAGTCGGGTTGATAAGCATCAATGCGCTTGGCAAGTATAGGAAGTCTTTTAGTGGGGACAGCAGGAAATAAATGGTGCTCAACGTGATAAAATAATTGATAAGTGATATTGCTTTTGATGGAATGGCGTATGGTTCTTGCCATATAAATGTGATCCTCGGCACCATGATGAACTGTCCATACCGCAAAAAATACTGAAAGAAGTTGGCCAATTATCATGGCAATGTAATGATAAATTAGAAGCGAATAGTCTAAGATAAAAAATACAAAAAATAGGATGATCGCATTGCTCAATAGTTCAAAGATAATCCAATGGCGATCATTTTTATTGCCATATTGGAGTGCTTTATAGTGATGATAGAAGAAGTAGATGGGAGAAAAGAGAAAAAGCGCTTTCCACCAGCTCATTTTGGCGCATTTTCCTTCAATATCATCCTCTTCTAAGCAGTAACGATGATGGCGAAGGTGATTCACTTTTACTGCACGCATTGAGCCAAGCATTAAAAGGCCTAGCAGGTAAAGTAAAAGATGATTTCCCCATAAGGTTAACCCTAATGCTTGATGAAAAGCATCATGAACTTGTCTTAATCCTACCATGAAGAACATAAAAGAAGCGCCAAGGGCAAAGAAGTAGAATTGATAATGGGCAAGAGTAAGGGAAAGGATAAGCCAAGGTAGCGAGAGTAGTACTTCTTGTATGCTTTCTCGTTTGCTCATGGGTACTAGATCTCGCCATTGAATATTTTTTTGAATTGAGTGTGCCATAAGTTTCCTTTTGCATCGTCGTATTCATAATATTGCGTAATTTCTGTATTTACAGAAATTTATGATTAGCAAGTATAGCAATAATGTTTAATAAAAGGAAAAAGAATATTTTTATTGTGATCTGTAAAATGATCAAATCATTGACTGATTTATGCTGAAAAAATATAGAAAATGTTTTATTTAAGTAGTGTGTACTCAATCGGTTTCTTACAAAAATCTTGATTAAAAGCAGTTCTATCACAGTTATTGATTGGATTCGCTGGTAAAATGAAGAAAGATCCCCATTTCTGTATTAGGATTATCGATAAAATTTATATTAAGTTAGGGAGCATTGGATAATGAGTGAATTGAATTATCAAGACGGCACAGTGTTAGAAGATAGAGATCATGCGATTTTTATTGAAGCAAATTTTAAAACAGATGATTTAGATGCAATTAAAGATGCGATTGGTGATTTTAATGCACGTATTCGCTCGTATAAAACACGATTTGGTCAAATGGGATTATCTGCCGTTGTTGCTTTTGGTCGTGATGCTTGGACCAAACTTTCGGGCGATGCAGAAAGCGCAGAAGAGTTACATGATTTACAAACAATGGCGAAAGGCATGGTGCAAGGCACTCAACGTGATATGTTTGTGCACATTTTATCTTACGAGCACAAAATTAATTTCACTTTAGCGCAAGAGTTTATGAAATTGTTCAAAGATCTTGTCACTGTGGAAGAGGAAGTTCATGGCTTTCGTTGGTTAGAAGCACGCGATTTGAGTGGATTTGTAGATGGTACAGAAAATCCTAAAGGCTTACAGGATCGTGCAGATGTTGCCATCATTCCTGAAGGTAAAGACGCAGGCGGTAGCTATGTAATTGCACAGCGTTGGGTGCATGATATTGATAAGTTCAATACATTTGATCTTGCAACACAAGAAGGAACATTTGGACGTACAAAACAAGATGACATCGAAATGTCTGATGAAGATAAGCCTATTGGTGCACATACAGAGCGCGTTGTGATTGAAAAAGATGGCGAGGAGTTGGAGATTGTTCGTCAAAGTTTGCCTTATGGTTATGCAACAGGCGAAAAAGGTCTTTATTTTGTAGGTTATTGTGCAAAATTAACATCGATTGATGCAATGCTAAAAAATATGTGTGGTGAAAATGATGATCAATTTGATCGCATGTTTGGTTACACACACGCAGTAACAGGCAGCTATTTGTATGTGCCTTCATTGGATCAATTGGATGATTTATAATATTTGTCATATTTGAATGAATATTAAGCGAAACAGTGAAGTTTCGCTTCTCATTTCACAAAATCTGTATTAATGTGAATCTACAGAGAGTAGTTGTAGCAAAAGAATTAAGAATAAATTGTTTCACTCGATAGATAAGGAGTAGCTATATGAATATTAATATAACTGGCGATGGATTAGAGTTAACACCTGCACTACAAGAACATGTTAAAGAGCGTTTGAATAAAATTGAGCGTCATCGTGATCAAATCACGCAAGTGGATGTTGTTTTGTCTGTGACAAATAAGCGTCAACATGCTGATATTACAATGATAGTGCCACATTCACCAGATATTAATGCAGAATCAACAACGGATGATTTATATGTATCTATTGACGAGGCAGTGGATAAATTAAGCAGACAATATCTTAAAATGAAGGATAAGGCGATGACTTTGCAGCGTCAGCGCCAAGAACATGAGAAAGAAGAAGAGGAAGTTGCAGAATAATCATTGCACCTTCAAAACCTTAAAAATGGTAATCTGTTTTTAAGGTTTTTTTATGCGTGAAAGAAATGAAAAAAATTACAATTAGTTTACTATTATTAGTCTTTGTGGCGATCTATGTAGCATGGCATGTTCATTATCGTAGTGAAACCACAATGAATCTTGTGGACAATTTGGCGATTGAAAATACTCAATTAAAAAAATTGCCCTTTAAATGGTTAATACAAAAATATTCAACACGCAATGATGTCGAATCGTTGGTGGAAGAAAAAGAAGAATGCTTTAGCTTGTATGAATTGAAAGCTTTATATTCTGCTGAAAAAGATATGAAAACTTTGCAGCAATTTTGTGACAGCGCTGTTGAAAACTATTCAGATGGGTATAAAATTTCAGCATCTTGTAAAAATCAATCCGCGAGATTTTATGTGGATGTTACATTAAGCAGCTCATATTTTAAGTCACATGAATGGCAGCAAACCATTTGTGATATTAACCATACAATGATCCAGCGAGAGCGGATCACTTTTCAACAGCAGGGAACATGCGATGTTACCAATTGATTTATCAGCAAAACATCTTGTGGTGGGATTTGGCATCACAGGTTTATCCGTCGTCAAAGCATTAAAATTTTTAGGTGCTGAGCATATTTTAGCGATGGATTCGCGTGATAATCCGCCTAATAGCGAGGAAATCCAAAAGATTGCAACATCAACTTTTGAAGGTGGATTTAATCTTGAATGGTTAGATGAATGTGATTATTTGTGGTTAAGCCCAGGCATTCCATTGGCAACGTCTGAATTACAAGATTGTTTAAATCGTTTGCCTAAAGATCATGTTGGCGGTGATATTGAGTTATTTGCACGTTTAACTCAACATGATGAAATCATTGGTATTACAGGAACAAACGGTAAAAGTACTGTCACAACATTAACCGCAGAAATTCTGGCAAATGACCGTGAACATGTATTTGTGGGCGGTAATTTAGGTGAGCCTGCTTTAAATTTATGGTTGCACGTGCAGGAAAATAATATCAAAAATCCAACTTATGTTTTGGAACTCTCAAGTTTTCAGTTAGAAACAACGGATCACTTGAATGTCGATGTTGGCGTAATTTTAAATTTGGCGCCAGATCATTTAGATCGCTATAACGGTTTTGATGATTATGCTAATGCAAAATTTAAGTTGTTGGATATGGCGAAACGCTGGGTTGTGAATAATGAAGATCAATATTTGATGAATCACATCGCAAGTCGCGACGTGCAAAAGCCAACGATAGGTTTTGCATTGAAGCAAGGCGTTGAGACTGGATGGCATATGAATTGGCAAGATGGATTGCCTGTAGCAATTATGAATCAATCCATTTCAATTCCATTGAATGAAATTAGCATTGGTGGATTGCATAATTATGCCAATGTGATGGCATGTTGCTGTATCGCTGATGATTTGCAGGTGAGTGAACAAGCATTAAGACAATCGATCAAGACTTATCAGGCATTACCACATCGTTGTGTATTAGTGAAATCGATCAATGGCGTTCGTTATTATAATGATTCTAAAGCAACGAATTTACCTTCAACTGTTGCAGCGATTGAAGGCTTTTTAGAACCTAAATGGTTAATTTTGGGCGGCGTGACGAAAGATCAGGATTTCTCTGAGCTCATGACATTATTGGATCATCCAAGTATGTTGGGGGTTTATTTGATTGGTAAAGATGTTTCGGCGATTGCTCCACATATTCCAATAAATTGTGAATCTCATTATGTGGAAACATTAGAAAATGCATTGCAAGCTATCCATTTGCGTGCAAAAAAAGGCGAGGTTGTATTGTTTTCACCTGCATGTGCGAGCTTTGATCAATTTAAGAGCTTTAATGATCGCGGTGATCATTTTATTCGATTTGTTGAAGCGCTAGAGAATTCATCCAATGTTTAAAGAACCATTACAGTCTGCAGGTAAAGTTCAATTGGATGCATGGTTGCTATCTGTGATTGCAGTTTTATTGATGATTGGTGTGTTGATGGTTACATCGGCATCATCATTTACTGCAGAAAAGTATGGCGTCGGTATTTACCATTATAGTATTCGTCAGATGATCTATATAGCAATGGGGCTTATCGGTGGCACAGGTGCATATATGATTTCAATGAAAGGCTGGTATGAAATTTCGGGTAAATTATATTGGGTTGCTTTTATTATTCTAATTTTAGTTCTGATTCCAGGAATTGGGCGCGAGATTAATGGTGCCATGCGTTGGATTCCATTGGGTGTTATTAATTTTCAGCCATCTGAATTAGGTAAATTATTTGCTTTTATCTATATTGCAGGGTTTTTATCTCGTCATAATGACAAAATTAAAAATGAGATGTTGTATCTCATTACGCCATTGTCTGCGCTGGGCTTGTTGGGTGTATTTCTATTATTAGAGCCAGATTTTGGATCAACAGCTGTTTTAATGGGCGTTGGTTTGGCAATGATTTTTATAGCAGGTGTTTCTGCATGGCGATTCTCCATTATGATCATTATGACAATGATGGGTATGTTGGCATTAGTTTATGCTGCACCTTATCGTGTAGCGCGTTTAAAAACTTTTTTAGATCCTTGGGAATATCAGTTTGGTGAAGGCTTTCAGTTGATTAATTCATTAATGGCAATTGGCCGTGGTGAATTAATGGGAACGGGTATTGGTGAAAGTATTCAAAAGTTGGGATATTTACCAGAAGCACATACGGATTTTATTTTTGCAGTTTATGCCGAAGAAACAGGGTTGCTTGGCGTTGGTTTTTTAATTTTTCTGTTTTTAGTATTAATTTCTCGTGCTTTTATGATAGGTAAACGTGCGGAGTTTTGTGGTATGAAGTTTGGTGCTTATCTGAGTTATGGTATTGGATTGTGGATCGTTGGACAGGCTTTTATCAATCTTGGTGTTGCAATGGGGCGATTACCCACAAAAGGTTTAACATTGCCACTTTTGAGCTATGGTGGATCCAGTATGATTACAGTCTTGATCGCGCTTGGTATTTTATTCAGAATTGATATTGACTCTAAACATGAGTTACAAAAAATAAATGAAAAGGTTAAATTGAATGAATCAGAACCTACAGACAGTTGATGTTGTGATTATGGCTGGCGGCACAGGTGGTCATATTTTTCCTGGTCTTGCAGTTGCTAACCGTTTGCGTGAACAGGGTTTGTCCGTTGCATGGTTAGGTGCACATGGCTTAGAAACAAAGTTAGTGCCTAATCATGAGATTGATCTCTATTCATTATCCATCAAAGGATTGCGTGGCAACGGTATTAAAGGTTGGTTAACTTTACCGAAAAAGTTATTGAATGCTGTCTTTGAAGCTAAAGCTATTTTGAAAAAATTACAGCCTAAATGTGTGATTGGTTTTGGTGGCTTTGCATCAGGGCCAGGTGGTATTGCAGCAAAAATGTTAAACATTCCTTTGATCATTCATGAACAAAATGCAGTACCGGGTTTAACCAATCGTTGGTTAGCAAAAGTGAGCACGCAGGTGTTAACAGGCTTTCCATTATCAGAATGGGCTAATAGCCAATATGTGGGTAATCCTGTGCGCGATGCTCTGTTTCAATTACCTGAACCTAAGGTGCGTTTTGCCGAAAGAAGAGATGAATTGAGAATCTTAGTCGTAGGCGGTTCGCAAGGTTCACGTTTTGTGAATACGATTGTACCGAAAATAGTGATGGGTTCTTCACGAGCAATTCAAGTGTGGCATCAAACAGGTGAAAAGTTGTTTTCTGAAGCAGAAGCAAGTTGGTCGAATGTGAATATTCAGCCTTATCGTTTAGCACCTTTCATTGATAATATGTCAGAAGCTTATGAATGGGCTGATATTATTATTTGTCGAGCAGGTGCTTTAACTTTGGCAGAACTAACAGCGGTAGGGCTCGGGAGTATCTTAATTCCATTACCAACAGCAGTGGATGATCATCAACGCAAAAATGCTGAGTTTCTTGTTAAAAGTCATGCTGCATACTGTATTGATGAAAAACAGTTTGATCAAAAAGAGATTGTGAAGATATTGGACGACTTAACACTTGAACGATGCTTAGAAATGGCGGAAAATGCCCGTAACAATGCAAAACCTAATACAGTGACAGAAATTGTTCAGACAATTGAATCAACTTTTAGACGCTAAATTTATATTAGAAAGGATGTTATCTTGACACAAACAATGCACTACAAACGCGCAGGTAATATGCGTCGAATTAATCGAATTCATTTCATCGGAATTGGTGGCTCAGGCATGTGTGGTATTGCCGAAGTTTGTTTAAATTTAGGTTATGAAGTGACTGGATCGGATATTAGTTTATCCTCCACAGTGGAGCATTTGATCGCATTGGGTGCTTTGGTGAAAATTGGCCATGATGCATCTTATGTTGATGGTGCGGATGTGATTGTTGTTTCAACAGCAGTTCAGAGTGATAATCCAGAGGTTGTGGCTGCAAAATCAGCAGGGATTCCTATCATTGCACGCGCTCAAATGTTGGGTGAGTTGATGCGTTTTCATTATGGTATTGCTGTTGCGGGTACGCACGGAAAAACCACAACGACAAGTTTATTAGCATCCATTTTAGAAGAGGCAGGCTTAGATCCTACATTTGTTGTAGGCGGCCGTGTGAATAAGGCGAATAATGTATCCAGTTCTCAGTTGGGTTTGGGTGAATATTTTGTAGCGGAAGCTGATGAATCCGATGCTTCATTTTTACATTTGCGCCCGATGGCAGCGATTGTGACAAACATAGATAAAGATCATATGTCTACTTATGCGGGTGATTTTGAAACCTTGAAGAAGACTTTTGTGGATTTCTTGCATCATTTACCATTTTATGGATTGGTTGTTTTGTGTATTGATAATCCAGGTATACGTCAAATCATTCCAATGTTGCAGCGCCCATTTTTAACATATGGTGAATCAGAAGATGCAGACTTCCAATTGTTAAAATATCATTCAAATAAATTAAGCACTGAGTTTATGGTGAAAACACCATTTGGTGTGAGTGAGTTTACGGTGGCACTGCCAGGTAAACATAGCGCACTGAACAGTATTGCTGCGATGGCGATTGCGACAGATTTAGGTGTTTCTGCGCCAGCCATTCGTCGTGGATTGATGAAGTTTAAAGGCGTTGGTCGTCGATTCCAGTTACATCCTGATGTGCCATTGAAAGTGGGCGGTAAAGTTTCAGTGATGGAGGATTACGGTCATCATCCAACTGAAATTCAAAGTGTGATGAGCGCATTGACAGAAGCATATCCTAAAAAACGTATTGTATTGGTCTTTCAACCACATCGTTATTCCCGTACAGAAGAGTTGTTTGCGGAATTTGTAGATGTATTGAAAGAATATCCTCATATGATTTTGACAGATGTTTATCCTGCTGGTGAAAAGCCAATCGATGGTATTAATACTGAGACTTTGATTAAGGCAATTGAAGAGAAATCGGGGCATTCTGTCTGTTACGCAAAAACATTGCCTGAAATTAGAGAATGCTATCAGCAATTTGCAGAAGATAATGATTTAGTTGTTATGATGGGTGCGGGCAGCGTTGGTAGTGTTGCTGCTAATTTCTATAAAGGAGGGCCATTATAATGACTGCAATTGATCCGAAAATATTTGGCAAAGTGGCTGTATTATTAGGTGGTACATCATCTGAGCGTCAGGTTTCCTTATGGTCTGGTGAGGCTGTGTTGGAAGCTTTATTGCGTAAAGGTGTGGATGCCCATGGGATTGATACACAGGAAGTGAACTTAGCGACGTATTTAATTGAGCAAAAATTTGATCGTGTGATGAATAATTTGCACGGTGGCTATGGTGAAGATGGTACGATTCAAGCATTGTTGACGTATCTTAATATTCCATATACAGGTAGTGGCATGCTAGGTTGTGCAATTGGTATGGACAAACTACATACTAAAGCCATTTGGCAGGCAAAAGGTTTGCCTGTATTACAAACTTTTGAGTTAAAAACTGAAGAGGATGTTGCACGTGTTGCTGATATGGGAATCTTTCCATTGGCAGTCAAGCCAAGCGCAGATGGATCAAGCGTTGGCGTAAGCAAGGTTGAGCGTAAAGAGGATTTATTGAATGCTTGGCAAAATGCGCAAGGCAAAAGTGGTACGATATTTGCAGAACCATGGATTGTTGGTCAAGGAGAATACACTTGTGCGATTTTAAATGGTCAAGCATTGCCGTTGATTCGTATGGAAACAGATTTAGCATTCTATGACTTTGATGCTAAATATTTACGAGATGACACACGCTATTTTTGCCCATGTGGTTTAGATGCAGAGATTGAGGTAAAGATTCAAAAAATCTGTGAAGATGCATTTCATGCTGTATCTGGTGAAGGTTGGGGAAGAGTGGATTTAGTGTTGGATCAAAATGGTTTGCCATGGTTGTTGGAGGTCAATATGTCTCCAGGTATGACAGGACATTCATTAGTGCCTATGGCAGCAAAGGCAACAGGATTGGACTATGATTCATTATGTCTTGAAATTTTAAAAACTTCTTTATGATGACTGAATGAAGCAGGCTAGATCTAAAGCGGTTAAAAAGAAAAAAATAACCGAACAACATAATGAGCAAGTTATCGGCGCGACCAGTTGGTCGCGTCGTCGTAAGCGTGGTGTGCGGCATAAAAAACCTTTTAATTGGCGGGAGTTTTTTGCAAGTATATGGCGCTATAGTCGATTTACATTGAGAATTTTAGGGCTTTTCTCTCTGTTTTTTATTCCATATATGGGATGGCAGTACTTGTCGATGAACAATGTTTTTCCTATTCAAAAAGTTGTGGTTCACTCTGATGAGCAATATTTGGTGGGTGAGCATAAACAAGCCTTATTGAATGAATTATTAGGGCAAAATATTATTAGTTACGATTTGGATGCGCATCGTGATCATTTATCCAAGCATCCCTGGATTAAATCGGTGGAAGTTAGGCGTAAATTACCTGATGAAGTGACTTTGGTGATCGAAGAGAGAAGGCCAGTTGCGATTTGGAATGATCTATATCTGATCGAAGCTGATGGTACAATTTTTGAACCTAAATTAATGCCATCACAGCCAATGATTAATTTACAAGGTAATGTTGAACAAAAAGATAAGCTATTGGATGGAATGGGGATCATCGAAAAAGAGATTGGATCTTTAGGGTTGAGGGTTGAAAAAATAATCTTGGATTATCGTGGTGCTTGGACAATTGTGCTCGAAAATGATGTAGAATTGTATCTAGGTGCAAAATTTTTTGAAGAAAGGCTCAGAAGATTTGTGATGCACTATCCTTCATCTATTCGTTCAAAGATAGATAATATCATTGCGATAGATTTTAGATATGATCATGGATATGCTTTAAAGTGGAAACGGTAGATAGATTATGGTGAATAATAATCGTATAACAGAAGAAAAAGAACCAGGTTTAGTTGTAGGGCTAGATATTGGCACGAGTAAAATTCTTGCGGTTGTTGCTGAAGTTCACGATGATAAAGTCGTTGTTAGAGGTTTGAGCTCTCAGAAAACTTATGGTGTATCTGCAGGAACGATCTCTGACATTGAGCAAGTGTCTATTGCCATTAAAGATGCAATTAAATCTTTAGAAAAACAAGGTCAGTGTGAGGTGTTTTCGTTATCTGCTTCTGTTACTGGTGAGCACATTGATTGTGATGAATCAGCAGGAATGGTACCGATTAATCGCAAGGAAGTAACCTATAAAGATAAAGAAGAAGTGCTTAAAAATGCACGAGATATGGCTATTCCACAAGGAACAGAAGTGATCCATGTTATTCCTCAGGAATATGAAATTGATAAGCAAAAAGGCATTACCAATCCTATCGGGATGACAGGGATTCGACTGGATGTTAAAGCTTTAGTTGTGACAGCATCTTCTAATGCATTGAACAATACTCGCAAATGTATTGAGAAATGTGATTTTGGTGTAGATAATTTTGTATTTCAAGGCATTGCATCTGCAATTGCTGTATTGACCGAAGATGAAAAGCGTTTAGGTGTTTGTTTGGTGGATATTGGCAGTGGAACGGTTGATTTGGCTATTTATATTAATGGCGCATTGAAAGATGTTTTCAGTATTCCATTTGCTGGTGATCGCGTCACTTTAGATATCGCTGCGATTATGCATATGAGTACCGATGTTGCAGAAAGTTTTAAAGTGAAGTTTGGCTCTTGTCGTTCAGATATGATTCCTCATGGTGCAATGGCTGAATTGCCGATGCATCATTCTGTGAAAAGTATTTCTCGCGTAGAGTTATCTAGCATCATTGAAGCACGTTATGAAGATTTCTTTGGTTTGATTCGTCAAGAATTGAAACGTAATTATTATGATCATATGTTAGGTGCGGGTTTTGTTTTTACTGGTGGTGGATCACTGGTGGAACACATTGAAGATGCCGCAGAGGATTATTTTGATTTGCCAGTTAGGGTGGGTTTTGTCAAAAATGTTGAGGTTTGTAAAGAATTAGCAAGTCAGCATATTGACATTAGAGACCCTAGATATGCTACTGTGATAGGATTACTAAAGACACAACAAGAATATTATCTACACAGTCAAAGAAGAGATGGCGAAGAGCCAAAGGAAAGTTTTTTCCAGAAGTTTAAAAAAGGGTTAAAGCAATATTTTTAAAAAATGAGAATATTTTGCTATAATGTCGTGAATTTTATTTTTTATGGGGTTTTATAGATGCCAGTTTTTGAATTACACCAAGACTTTGAAGACCAAAAACCAATTATAAAAATTATTGGCGTTGGTGGCGCTGGTGGCAATGCTGTAACTCATATGGTGGATTCTGGTTTAAAAGGTGTCAGCTTTTTATCTGCAAACACAGACTCTCAAGCATTAAAAAAGACGAAAGCAGAAGTGATGATTCAATTAGGATCATCCTTAACTAAAGGATTGGGTGCAGGTGCAAATCCTGAAATTGGCCGTCAAGCTGCGTTAGAAGATAAAGAACGTATTAAAGAAGCGCTTGATGGTGCAAATATGGTGTTTGTTGCTGCAGGTATGGGCGGTGGTACAGGTACTGGTGCTGCGCCTGTGATTGCTGAAACAGCAAGAGAAATGGGGATTTTAACCGTTGCCGTTGTGTCTAGGCCTTTCAGTTTTGAAGGTAAAAAACGTGAAAATGCAGCAAATTCTGGTTTGAAAGTATTGGCTGAGCATGTTGATTCATTGATTACAATTCCTAATGAGCGTTTATTGACTGTATTAGGCAAAACCGCAAGTTTAGTTGAGGCTTTCGCAGCAGCAAATAATGTATTGTATAATGCGGTACAAGGTATTTCAGAAAGCATCATTAAACCAGGTTTAATTAACTTGGATTTTAATGACGTTAAAACTGTCATGAGTCAACAAGGTATGGCAATGATGGGTGTGGGTTCTGCTTCTGGTGACAATAGAGCGCGAGAAGCAACGCAAGAGGCGATTGCTTCTCCATTATTGGATAATATTAATTTAGCAGGTGCTAAAGGTATTCTTGTAAATATTACAGGTGGCGCAGGCTTATCAATTGGTGAATACCATGAAGTGGGTCATATGATCAGTGAGTATGCATCAGAAGATGCTACTGTGATTATTGGTACTGCAATTGAAGAGGAATTGGGTGATGAGTTGCGTGTAACAATTATCGCAACAGGGTTAGATGCACCAAGAGATACTGCAACAGCTCCGACTTCTCGCCGTCGTGTTCAGCACGAAGAAGATGAGTATGAAAATGGTCGTAAATCAGAGCGTCGTGGTTCTCAGCAAGATAAATTATTTGGTGAAATCTTAGATATTCCAGCATTTTTAAGAAAGCAATCGGACTAAATGATTAAACAAAGAACTTTAAAGAAAAAGATATCAACAGTAGGTATCGGGTTGCATTCAGGGAAAAAAGTTTCTCTGACTTTGTCGCCGATGCCTGTAGATTTTGGTATTCAATTTAAACGTAGTGATATTCAAAATAGTACAGCGTTTGCGGTATCAGCTGAAGGCGTCATTGATACGATGCTTGCAACAAAGATTGCAAGTAGCCCAGAATCTAAAGAAACTGTTTCTACTGTTGAGCACTTAATGGCAGCATTAGCGGCTTTTGGTGTGGATAATGTATTGATTGAAGTTAGTGCCGCAGAAGTGCCGATTATGGATGGTAGCTCAGCGCCTTTCGTTTATTTGTTACAGTCAGCAGGTGTTGTGGATCAAGATGCGCCTAAGCGCTTTATCAAGATCAAAAAAGCTGTCACTGTTAAGGAAGATGATAAGGTTGCTACGCTAGAGCCTTATAATGGATTTGCGCTCGACTTTACAATTAAGTTTGACCATCCTGTGCTAAATCGTACAGGTGATCATGTTGATTGTGATTTCTCTGCAAAAGTTTTTATTGAAGAGTTTTCTCGCGCAAGAACATTTGGTTTTATGCGTGATTTTGAAAAAATGCGTGAATTAAACCTTGGTTTAGGCGGAAGCCTAGATAATGCGATTGTTGTTGATGACTATCGTATTTTAAATGAGGGTGGATTGCGCTATTCTGATGAATTTGTTCGTCATAAGCTCTTGGATGCTGTTGGTGACTTATACCAATTAGGTTTTCCAATTTTAGGTAAGTTTGTTGGTTATAAAGCAGGGCATAGATTGAATAACTTGTTAATTCGTGAATTAATGAATTCTCCTGATGCTTATGAGTGGGTAACTTGTGAAGAAGAAGAGTTCTCAATTTTCACTCAATTTACTTTGCCAACTTTTGTACACGCTTAAATATTTTCTTTTTCTAACTTTTATAGTAGAATAAGATGTTATTTTTGTGCTTCTAATGTATCGTGTCTCTATATTGTAAAAGAAGTGCTGTGTTATTTAATTATTTATATTTTTAGGATTTTTATTTTATGGTTACAATTCGTTTAGCACGTGGTGGATCTAAGAAGCGCCCTTTCTATCAAGTAGTAGCTGCAGATAGCAGAAACGTAGCAACAGGTCGTTACATTGAACGTTTGGGTTTCTTTAACCCTATCGCTTCAGGTCAAGAAGAGCGCGTGCGTCTTGATATGGATCGTTTTAACTACTGGGTAGGCGTTGGTGCACAACCTACTGACCGTGTTAAACAAATTATTAATGAGTTGAACAAGAAAGCTCAATAATTTAGTTTTTAATATAAAAATACCTCATTCTGTCGAGTGAGGTTTTTTTTTGAAGGTAATTTGTATATGGACAATACTGGCAAAATCGCTGTAGGTAAAATCAATGGTTTTCAAGGTCTCAAAGGCTATGTGAAAATTTTCTCTGAAACGCGACCAAGAGATGCAATCTTTGGTTATGATCATTTATTTGTATTTAAAAACAATGCATGGCAGAAATTAGAAGTCGAAGATACAGCTTATGCAGGCAAAAGTTTAGTGATCAAGTTTAAAGGATTCATTGATCGCACTGCGATAGAGCCATATTATGGTTTAGAATTGTTCATTGAAAACTCACAATTAGAAGCATTGGAAGAAGGTGAGTTTTATTTGGCGGATTTAATGGGCTTAACAGTTAAAAATGAAGCTGGTTTTATTTTTGGCGAAGTGACTGAGTTTTTAGAAACAGGTGCAAATGATGTATTGGTTGCTAAAAAAAATGGTCAAGAATGTTTAATTCCTTTCACAGTTGGTCATACAGTGATTAAAGTAGATTTAGAAGCTAAAGAAATTTTAGTGGATTGGGATGAAGATGATATTTGATGTCATAACACTTTTCCCTGAATTGATTGAGAATTATTGTGAGCTTGGCGTGGTTGGCCGAGCTCATCAAAAGGGAAGTATTGAAACTCAATGCTGGAATCCTAGGAAATATACAACAGATATCCATCATACTGTGGATGATCGACCTTATGGTGGCGGCCCAGGAATGGTTATGAAATATCAGCCACTCAAAGATGCTTTGGATGAAATTTCTAAAGTGCGTGAAAATAGAGGTTATCGCATCTATTTATCACCGCGCGGCAAGCTATTGGATCAAGCATTGGTTCAAGAGTTGAAGGAGCAATCTCACATTGTTTTATTATGTGGTCGCTATGAAGGTGTAGATGAGCGAATTATTGAGAGCGAGATAGATTTAGAGCTTTCCGTGGGTGATTATGTTTTATCAGGTGGCGAGTTGGCTGCCAATATTGTGATTGATTCTGTATCACGTTTATTACCAGATGTATTATCTAATCATGAGTCATTTGAGCAAGATTCTTTCAGTGATGGTTTATTGGATTGTCCGCATTATACTCGCCCCGAAGAGATCAATGGCATGCGAGTGCCTGATGTTTTATTATCAGGTAATCATAAGAAAATTGCGGAGTGGCGCAAGGAAAAATCCATGGCGGATACATTAGAGCGCCGCCCAGATTTATTGAAAAAATTGGAATTTTAATTAAATTTCAACGCGCAGCAAATCTTGAGTAATATAGCTTTCAGGAAAAATAGCGCGACATTCGTTAACCAATTGTTTCTGATCTTCAGGGTGGTGATAGCGCGCACTGATGTGTGTGAAGTAGAGTTTTTTAGCATTAGCATTTTTAGCCGTGGTTGCTGTTTGTGCTGTTGTTGAATGAGCTCGTTCTAAGGCTAATACTTCAAACTCTTGAGAATATGTGGCTTCATGCAATATGAAGTCCGCATTTTGTGCGATTGTCACAGCATTTGTGCATGGATAAGTGTCGCCAAATATCACGACGGTTTTTCCTTTTTGTGGCGCTTTTAAATAATCTTGTGGTTTTAGAATTTGTCCATTCTCTAATGTGACAGTTTGTTGATCTTTTAATTGTTGATAAATTGTATGATCTTGTACACCGATTTGAAGTAGTGCTTGCACATCTAATTTGCCAATACTCTCTTTTTCTTCTATACGATAAGCGAAGGATTGTACGCGATGTTGCAATTCTATTGCTGTGACTTTAAAGGTTTCATCTTCAAAAACTAAAAATGGAATACTTGGATCGCTGTTGGCTTCTAGTTCGATAATTTCAAGAGGAAACATCATGAAAGATTCCGTGATTTCAATGACGGTTGTGAGAATCTTTTCAATGCCTTTAGGGCCATATAATGTCAGAGGTTTTTTACATCCACTCATGGATCGGCTCGTTAATAAGCCGAATAAGCCAAAAATATGGTCGCCATGAAGATGAGTGATAAAGATTTTGGAGATTTTTTGTAATGTGATGTTGGGTAACTCGCATTGTTCTTTAGATTCTTTACGTTGTAATCGTTGAATTTGATGGCTGGTTGCTTCACCGCAATCAAAAAGCCACATTTCTTGTCGTTCTTTAGTTAAGTCGAGGACATTGCTTGTCACATTACGTTGTAGTGAAGGTTTGCCTGCGCCTGTGCCTAAGAACGTGATATTCATTGATTATTTTCCCCAAGAAATTTATTCATGAAGTATAGCAGATTTAAATTTGACCTGCAGATTGAGGAAGCACGATTTTATCTATATAGTGTAGCGTTTTCATCGGTAAACGAAGACATAAAAACATGGCTAAGAAGCAAATTTCTCCTCAAGATATTAATCGTCTGATCAAACAGTTTAAACGTAAGCCATTACAAACAGCTGTCATTGTTTTGATTACATTGATTGGCTCTTTTTTTGGTGGCAAAACCATTATTGAACAGAGTGATAAAGGCAGTTCTCGAGATGTACAAACATTTGCAAAAGCAAAAACAGAGTTGATTAAAATTTATCAAAACAATCCACGACAAAAAGAATTTTATTGTGGTTGTGATTTTACTTATAACGATCGTAAAAGTGAGTTAAATCTTGCAAGTTGTGGGTACCAAATTCGTCGGGATGATGTGCGCGCTAATCGTATTGAGTGGGAGCATGTTATGCCAGCTCATAATTTTGGTAAGCAGTTGCGTTGCTGGAAAGAAGGTGGTCGTAAGAATTGTGGCGGTATTGCTCAATTCGACATCATGGAAGGCGATATGCATAATTTGCAACCCGCGATTGGTGAAGTGAATGCAGATCGTTCCAATTTCCGTTTCAGTGAATTTACGAAGAAATTTAACCAATATGGTCGTTGTGAATTTGCAGTAGATTTCAAAAAACGTCAAGTTCAGCCACGTAAAGAAGTTAAAGGTATGATTGCGCGAACATATCTTTATATGGAGCAGAGATATGGGATTGCATTAGCGTCTCAAGAGAAAAATCTAATGCAAGAATGGAATCGAGTTTATCCACCAAAACGTTGGGAGTGTGAAAGAAATCAGATCATTGCTAAAAAACAAGGCAATGATAATCCATTCATTACATCGCAATGCATTCGATCATAATTTTTTAAAAATATGATTAGAATTAAAGTCATAGATGAATTGAACTGACCCCATAAACTTGGACAGTTTATAAATTATAAAGACAAGGACTGATTTCGATATTCTATCGGACTCAGTCCTTTTAGTTTGAGCTTAATTCGATCATTATTGTAATAATCGATGTACTCATGAATCTCTTTCTCTAATTGATCGATAGATTCAAATTTTTTCACATGAAATAGCTCTGATTTCAAAACACCAAAGAAGTTCTCAATCACAGCATTATCATAGCAATTGCCTTTGCGTGACATGCTTTGTCTAACTTTGTGATCTTTTAAAGATTGTTGGTACTGTTTCATTTGATATTGCCAACCTTGATCAGAATGTAAAATCAGTTTCTTGCGTCCTTTCTTATGTAACTTTAAATGCTTCAATGCCTTATTCAGCATTTTACCCACCAACTCATATTTGGAGTTTTTAGCAACTTCATAGCTAATAATTTCCTGATTATATAGATCTAAAATCGGAGATAAATACAGCTTTTCACCGTTCACTTTAAACTCTGTGACATCTGTTACCCATTTTTGGTTGGGCCTTTGAGCCTTAAAATTACGCTTCAAAATATTCTTCGCTATTTTTCCAACTTTTCCTTTATAAGATTGGTATTTCTTCGGTCTTACTAAAGATTTAAGATTCAGTAATCGCATGATTCTTTGAACTTTTTTATGGTTAATGGGGAAATCTTTTTGTAATATCGCAGTGATGCGACGATAACCATATCGACCTTTATGCTCATGAAAAAGGGCTGTTATCCTTGCTTTAAGGCTTTCATCTGAATCAGGCTTAGCCAATACTGCCTTATGATAGTAATAAGTGCTTTTGGCTAGATTCATGATTTTCAGTAACGATGACAATGAATGCTTTACTTTGAGTTCTTCTGCGATGATTGTTTGCGCCTGAGCGCTTCTTCCTTCTCGTCCAATTCCTGAAACTTTTTTAACACATCATTCTCCGCACGAAGATAGGCTAATTCAGCTTGAAGTTGATCTATCAACTTTTCTTGTTCAGTGCGATTATCAGGTTTTTTGGGCAATCTCATCTTTTTAGGTCTTCCTTTTTGACGTGGTTCAAGTGCACTCAAACCACCTTCTTTAAACAGTGATTGCCATTCTAATATAGAAGTAAATGCTGGAATATTAAAATATGAAGCCGCTTCGCGGGCAGAGTAATAATGATCTGACATAAACTTCAATACATAATATTTGAATTCAGCAGAATATAATCGTTTTGTTGTTCTTGGCTGAATCCCTGATTGACCATGATACTGATAAGCTTTGACCCACTTTTTAACGGTGGAGTGATCAATATTAAAATGATCAGCTGTAGAGCTATATCCATTTCCTTTTTGATAAAACTTAACAACTTTTAATTTGAAATCAAAAGAATACTTCGCCATATAAAAACACCCCAAAGTTGTGTCCAACTTTTGGGGTGCAGTTCAGAATTTCTATGGCTTTTTTTATAGTGTTGAATGAGCTGATTAATGGTAAATCATTTAAATATTGAATTTATTAATGGACTTTTGTTAATAGATATGAATAATAATCATTTGCATTTGTGTATTAATATTTTTTGATAGAGGTTTGTATATGCGTAAATTATTATTGGCAACACTACTAACATGCGGTTTAACGACAGCAATGGCGGATCCTAAAGGCGTTATTATGGATTTTGGTGCTTTGGATACGATTGATGCATTGGGTGGTGAAGCTTCCGTGATTGCGTTGCCAAAAAAGCATACACCAGAATATTTAGAAAAATATTTAGCAGAACAGTACAAAGTATCTGGTGATATGTTCAATTTAGATATGGAACTTATCCGAAAAGAAAACCCAGATTTTATTGTGATTTCAGGTCGTCAAGGTAGAGCGGCTGCTGAGTTGCAATCCATTGCACCAGTGATTAACTTCTCTGCTGGGAATGATAATTATGTTGAATCTGTTCAATATAATATCTTAGCGGTTGGTAAAACGATTGGTAAAGAAGCGGAAGCAAAAGCGGCATTGGGCAAATTGGATACTAAAATCAAAGCGGCTCAAGATAAGAGTGCGGCATCGCCTAAAAAAGCTGTTGTGTTAATGCACAATGATGGCAAAGTAGGTTTATCTAATCACAGTGGTTATGCAACATTGGTGCATGATGTTGCTGGCGTAAAACGTGCAGATGAGAAAAAACATGAAGGTCGTGTTGCTGCGGATGGTCAATATTTAACGGCAGTGAATCCAGATATTATCTATTTAATTGATAGAAGTGCTGCGATTGGTAAAACGCCAATGAAAGAGGATTACTTCAAAGCAGCAGAATTTCAAAATGTTCAAGCGATCAAAGATGGTAAAGTAATCATGTTGACGCCAAAATTATGGTATTTATCTGGCAAAGGTTTACAGAGTTTGAATTTACAAATTGATGAAGTGACAAAAGCTATCGATTAGTAGCAAACCCATAGAATAAGCAAAGTAAAGCCACAGTTCATGATGACATTGTGGCTTTTTTGCATATTTTTTGTTGATTGATAGAGCAATGGTTTAAAAGCAATCTACAAAGCTCTCTTTCCCGTAGGGAAAGAGCTGTATTAAATTATTGAATATATTTAAAAGTGCTCAGCGCCAATTTCTTTAAATGCTTCTGCTGTTAAATTGCGAGGTTCATCATCTTGAATGACAATATTATCTTCGTCTCGAATACCACCATAAGGTAATAATTCATTGATCAAATCAATGTTGAGATATTGTGCTTTTTCTTCATCTAACAGCGCTTCACTGATTAATGTATTGTTGAAGTAAATGCCAGGTTCAATGGTTAATACCATATTGTTTTGTAGTTGTTGTGTTAAGCGAAGATTTTTAAATGTTTCATTAGTTTCTTTGAGGGATTTAGCAATGCTTGGAGTATCATGTGTATTTAATCCCAGTAAATGACCAATGCCGTGTGGGAAGAAGATTCGTACCAAGCCTTTTTCAATTGCATCTTTTATATCGACATTGATGAGGAATTGACGTTCGATGAGTAACTCAGCAATGAGTTCTAATGCATAATGATGAATGTCTAAATAAGAAACACCAGCTTTACACTGTGCAATTAACTCTAATTTAATCATGCGCATATCACGCAATAATGTTCGGAATAGATCATTTGCATCTTCGCCAGCATGTGTGCGCGTAATGTCTGCGATGTAACCTTCAAATGCTGCACCTGCATCGATTAAAAAGCTATTGAGAACAGCAGGTGGTGCTTGATCTAGCTCTTGGTAATGCAGAATACTGCCATTTTCATTGTAAGCAATGATATTGCCATAAGGCAGCTCAGATTCTCTCATGCCAACAACATCAAGATAATCTAAATTTATTTGAAATTCACTGATGAATTCAGATAGGGATTCTCTCACAGCTAAATGGGCAGATGCAGCACGAATAGATGCCATTTTCATGCATTCAATCTCAAATTCGGTTTTGATCAAGCGCCAGCTATCGATCTCTTGCTTTTGCTCTAAAGAAGCTTTATGAGCATCATGATGATCGAATAAATCAGGACCAAGCCAAATCCAATTTTTACCTTCAGTGTGCGAAGTTAGTGCATTTTTAATGTCTTCTAATTGCGCGCGGGATTCTACTGTAAATAATTCTTGCCATTCGCCGAGTTCATCTTTAACTTTTAGCCAAAAATCTTTAGGGCGATAGTTTAAAAGAGTGCGTTCTGTTTTTGTGATGATGAGATATTGGTGTGTACCAATGGCTTCAGGGATCCAATAACGGAAGCTTGCAGGCATCTTATGTGGAATCTCTATGTCATCATCGTAATAAAATTTTGGTGCGCCAGATGATAAAATTAGAAGATCCAATTGATGTTTTTCTAAAAATATAGCGGCTTTTTGCTGCAAATTTTCAATGTGCGCTTGATAAAGGGACATGTTTTTTCCTCAAAGCTGTGAATTAATGATGAAATGATAACAAAAGCGGGTAAGGCAAGTGAGGTAAAATGATTCATCTCCAATCATAGCGTGTATTGGATTATAAATATTGGAATGCTTTATGATAAAATGCCTCCTTTTATCAACAAGTTTGGACTTGAAGTATTCAGTAGGTCATTAAGGAGCTTTCAATGGCAGGTCATAGTAAATGGGCAAATATTCAGCATCGCAAAGGTGCTCAAGATGCAAAACGCGGTAAGATTTTTACACGCTTTATTCGTGAAATTACAATTGCAACACGAATGGCAGCGAATGGTGACCCTGCAAGTAACCCTCGTTTGCGCATGGTCATTGATAAAGCTTTGGCTGCAAATATGACTAAAGATACCATTGATCGTGCGATTAAGCGCGGTTTAGGTGGAGAGAGTGATACAGAACAAGAAGAAATTCGTTATGAAGGTTATGGTCCAGGTGGCATTGCAGTGATGGTTGACTGTTTGTCTGATAACCGTAACCGTACAGCGGGTGAAGTCCGTCATGCATTCAGTAAATGTGGTGGTAATTTGGGTGTTTCGGGCTCTGTTGCATTCCAATTTACAGAAACAGGCGTTTTATCTTATCCTGAAGGTGCTGACGAAGATGCAATCACAGATGCAGCAATTGATGCAGGCGCTGAAGATATCATTGTGAATGATGATACATCTATTGATGTATTAACAACACCGCAAACATACGCAGAAGTTTATAATGCAATGGTTGAAAAAGGATTAAAGCCTGAAGAGTCTGAAGTAACGATGCGTGCTGCAAATAACGTATCATTGTCTTTAGATGACGCAAAACAGATGATTAAGATGTTGGATATGTTGGAAAATTTAGACGATACACAAAATGTCTATTCTAATGCTGATATTTCCGCTGATATTCTTAGTCAATTGTAATTTAATTGTGATTATTTTAGGCATTGATCCAGGTAGTCGAATCACTGGTTATGGTGTGATTAAATGGGTCAATCGTAAAGCTCAATATATCGACAGTGGTTGTATTCGTATGGATGTTAAAGCAACCACTGGCAATCGATTGAAGACAATTTTTGAAGGTTTAGATCAACTAATAGGATTGTATCAGCCTGACCAATTGTCTATTGAGCAGGTTTTTGTTCACAAGAATCCTCAATCTGCATTGAAATTAGGCCAAGCGCGCGGCGTCGTTTTATGTGCCGCAGCTTTAGCAGGTTTAGAGATTCATGAATATAGTGCAACTCGCATTAAGCAAACGGTTGTGGGCAATGGTCATGCAACAAAAGAGCAAATTCAGCATATGGTTGAACACTTATTAAAGTTAAATGGTAAACCACAAGCCGATGCAGCTGATGCTTTAGCGGCAGCATTAACACATGGATTTCACTTACCAATGGTAGGAGTTAAGTAATGATCGCTCGTTTAAAAGGGCAAGTTTGGGAAAAATTACCGCCTAATATTGTGGTGATTGATGCTAATGGTGTTGGTTATGAGGTCGAAGTACCCATTTCAACATTCTCGGTATTATCCCCAGTCAAAGGTGAAGCTTCTTTATATATTCAGCAAATTGTGCGTGAAGATGCCAATCTTTTATATGGTTTTCAGACATTAGAAGAGAAAGAAGCTTTTCGTATTTTGATTAAAGTTTCTGGTATTGGCCCGAAAAGCGCCATTGTCATTCTATCTGGTTTGTCGGTGTCTGAACTGTACGATGTGATTGCCAATGAAGATGTCACAAAGTTGACACGCGTGCCAGGGATTGGTAAAAAAACCGCTGAGCGATTGATTGTAGAGTTGAAAGATAAAATCAAAGCGATTTCTTTGATCTCTTCTGGCGATTTATTGGATATGAAACCTGTTCATAATCCAATCAATGATGCGATTTTAGCATTAACCACTTTAGGCTATAAAGCTAATGATGCAGAGAAAATGATCAAGAAAATCTCAACGCCTGATATGGCTGTGGATGAGTTGATTAAGGTTGCTTTGCAGTCTTTGATGAAAAAGTAAATTATCAATTTACATTTGGCTTCGGTGCTATTCTTTTCGCAAAATGGAGTGGCACTTTATCAAATATATAAGGATTAGTATGAAAAATATGAAGAGGATGCTTCTATTATCTTTAATGACGCTTCCTGTTTTAGGTATGAGTTTTGCAGTCGAGGCAGAAACGCAACCAGTGAAGGAGTCTTCGGCTGTTGAAGAACAAAAGGTTGAAGAAAAGCCTGTGGTTGAAAAAACAGTATATGGTCATGATGAAATGGTGATATTGCCTGAACTTGGTAATATGACGCTGCATGCTAAATTAGATACAGGTGCAAAAACGGCATCGTTAAGTGCTTTAGATTTAAAAATTTTCACGAAAAATAAAGAAAAATGGGTGCGTTTTCAGGTGGAAAATGGTAAAAAATACTACGAATTTCCGATTAAACGCATGAGTCGTATTAAGAAGCGTAGTGGTGAAATGTTAACGCCAGATGATGATACATCGGCGGAGCGTCCAGTGATCCAATTAGAAGTTTGTATGGGCAATCAAAAGAAAAAAATAGAGGTTAATCTTGTTGATCGTTCACGTTTTAATTTCCCATTTTTAATTGGTAAAATTGGATTAATTAAATTAAAAGCAGTGGTTGATCCTTCTGCTTCTAAATTATCCTCTCCAACTTGTTCAGCAACGAAATAACTAATTATGAAATCATTGACACTTCATTTGAAGATTTTAATCGCTATTTTATTGGTAGTCGGTTTAGGCTCGATTGTTTATCAGGCGATTATTTTAAAAATCCCTTTAACTGAAAACTCTCGAGGGTCAATGTGGACCATCGATACGAAGATCAGTTTTGATGTGCGTGGCTCTAAACCTGTGAAATTGCGTTTATTCATTCCTTCTAAAGAGAATGGTTTGAGTACTGTGATTTTGGAAGATGATCATGTTCTGGCGCGTAATTATGGTGTGACAAGAGAAACTGATGCATTGGGTAATCAGCAATTGATCTTATCATCACGCCGTGCTTCGGGTGATCAAACACTATATTATCGTTTATTGGTTTCTGAGGAAGCAGGCGAAGCTGAAACCTATATTGGGCCGAAGGGTTTAGTTTATCGTGAACCTATTAAATTAGAAGGTGCTGAAAAAGTTGCGGCAGATTCAATGATTGCCAATATTCGTGAACAATCATCTGATACAGCAACATTTATATCTGAAGCGATTCAAACATTGAATGATACAAGAAATGATTATGCAAAAACTTTGTTGGGGAATGATTTCTCTTCTCAAAACCGCGCGAAAGTATTAGAAATACTATTGTCGCAGGCGAGAATACCTATTCAGTTTGTGCATACATTGAAACTAAGCATTGGTTCTAATCAAAAGCCACAAACTTTCATTCGCAGTTATGTGGAAACAGATAAAGATGGTAAAACCAAAGTCGGTGAATGGATCTATTTTGATCTGGCTTCTGGTCATCGAGGATTGGCGCCAGATCGTTTAATTTGGTGGGTTGGCAATGAGCCATTGTTGAGTGCATCGAATGATATTCGTGCAAGTGTGAATTTTAGTTTGGATGATCGTGAATTAACGTCGAAAGGGATTATTTCTAATAAAGTCAATAATGCTGAAGCAAGTAGCTTTTTAACTTATTCGTTATATAGTTTGCCGATTCAAGTGCAAGAAACTTATTTAACTATGATTGTGATTCCGTTTGGTGTATTGGCAATCTTGATCTTTAGAAATATCGTAGGTGTACAAACTTTAGGAACATTTACGCCAGTGTTGATTGCATTAGCGTTCCGTGAAACGGGTTTTGCATTTGGTTTATTCTTATTTACAGTCATTGTAGGTATTGGTTTGGCAATACGATCCTATCTTGAGCATTTGAAGCTGCAAATGTTACCGCGGCTATCTGTTGTTTTGACGTGCGTTGTGATTCTAATTGCTGTGATCAGCTTGATGAGCCATAAATTAGGCTTAGATCAAGGTATGTCTGTAACTTTATTCCCAATGGTAATTTTGACGATGACGATTGAACGTTTATCGGTGACTTGGGAAGAGCGCGGCGGTAGTTTTGCATTTAAAGTTGCCTTAGGAACATTCTTCACAGGTGCGATTGCATTCTATGTGATGAATATCGAATGGTTAACATACTTCGCATTCACATTCCCTGGCATTTTGTTTGTATTGATCGCATTTATGTTAGTGATGGGGCGCTATCGTGGTTATCGTTTGACTGAGCTTGTTCGCTTCAAAGCATTAGTGAAGGAAGGTTAATATGTTTGGTTACATTCAAACATGGAAGGATCTTAAAAAGCGCGGCATTATGGGAATTAATCAACGTAATGGTGATTATATTCTCAAATATAATGATCGTCGTCACTATCCTGTTGTGGATGATAAGATCTTAACTAAAGCACGAGCGATTGAAGAAAATATTCATGTGCCAGAGCAATATGGTGTTATCGAAACAGAAAGCGAAATCACGCATAAGCTGAGAAAAATACTCGATGGACGAAAAGATTTTGTGATCAAGCCAGCACAAGGTGCTGGTGGTGATGGTATTCTTGTGATTGCTGATCGGTTTGATGAAAATCGTTTTAAAACGATTTCGGGTAAATTGATCACAATGTCGGAAATTGAGTATCAAGTATCGAATATTTTGACAGGCTTATACTCTTTGGGTGGCATGCGTGATCGAGCTTTGATTGAGTATCGTGTTACACCAGATCCAATCTTTAAATCTATCAGCTTTGAAGGTGTGCCAGATATTCGTATTATTGTGTTGATGGGTTATCCTGTGATGGCAATGTTGCGTTTACCAACCAGGCAATCGAGTGGTAAGGCAAACCTTCATCAGGGCGCGATTGGTGCGGGAATTAATCTTCGTTCAGGTTCTACGTTACGTGGTACATGGTTGAATGACAAGATTGATAAGCACCCTGATACAAATCATTCGATTAATGATTTAATTGTGCCGTATTGGGATGAATTTATGTCTTTGGCGAGTCGTTGCTATGAATTGTCTAAGTTGGGTTATATCGGTGTAGATATGGTTTTAGATCAGGAAAAAGGGCCTTTGATCCTTGAGCTGAATGCTCGTCCTGGCTTAAATATTCAGATTGCAAATGATTCAGGATTAGCAATGCGTAATCACAAAGTAGAAGAGCGTTTGGCAATATTGAAAGAGCAGGGCATTACTGAAAACTTTGAAGAGAGAATAGCATTCTCTAAAGCAGAATTTGGATTTTAAAAAATTATGAGCTACCAGATATATAAGGTAGGCGGAGCAGTTCGTGATGAGCTGCTTGGCAAAAAAGTTAAAGATATAGATTGGGTGATTGTTGGTGCAACATCCAATCTTTTGTTATCTGAAGGGTACTTACAAGTTGGAAAAGATTTTCCTGTATTTTTGCATCCTAAAACTAAAGAAGAGTATGCATTAGCACGCACAGAACGTAAACAGGGGCATGGTTATGGTGGCTTTGAAGTTTTTGCGACGCCAGATGTGACTTTGGAAGAAGATCTATTGCGCCGTGATTTAACCATTAATGCTATGGCGATGGATGATCAGGGTAATATTATTGATCCTTATCACGGTCAGCAGGACTTAAATGATCGGTTGCTTAGGCATGTGAGCAGCGCATTTGAAGAAGATCCTTTACGAGTTTTGCGCCTAGCGCGTTTCTATGCACGCTTCTATGATGAAGGTTTTAAGATTGCTGATGAAACGAAAACGCTCGTACATAATATGATTGAAAGTGGGGAGCTTTCGCATTTAGTCGCAGAACGAATTTGGCTAGAAACGCATAAAGCTTTAGATGAAAAACATGGGATTCAATATTTCATTATTTTGCATGAATTGGGTGCTTTAAAAGTTATTTTCCCCGCTTTGGATAAATATTTTGATGATATGTATGCCGAGCAATTGAACACAATATTAAAAACAGTTTCGTTAGCGATAGAGTTGAATATGCCTATGCATATTAAAGTCGCCTTGTTGTTAAATATTTTAGATGATCAAAGTGTTGTTAAAGCTTTTGCGAGTCAATATAGATTATCTTCTCACGAGAAGGTGATGGCTGAGAAATTTAAACAGTGGAAATATTGGTTTGATGATGTCCCGAATGACGCAGAATTGTGGTTAGATTTGTTGTTAGGTTTAGATGCTTTTAGAAAACCTGATCAATTAATGGACTTTTTGCAATGTATGGAGATTTTTTCGGAAATTTCAGGTATTAAAAATCAATTTTTAAAAGATAAATTAAGGCTCATAGATGTGTATGAGAATTTAATTAAAATTAATATTAAGTCTTTGATTGTTAATGTCTATCCGAAAGATATACCAAATGCCATTAAAGTAGAAAGATTGACAATGATTAATTTTTTGATTAAAGATTGATCATCTGTTTGACAGTATTTTGGTTTAGCTATATAGTAGCGTCCTCTTTTAGAGAACAAGACATCGGGGCATAGCGCAGCCTGGTAGCGCAACTGGTTTGGGACCAGTGGGTCGGGGGTTCGAATCCCTCTGCCCCGACCAATTTTTTAAGAGTAAGCTTTCGATTAGAGCGCTCGTAGCTCATCTGGATAGAGCATCGGCCTTCTAAGCCGAGGGTAGCAGGTTCGAGTCCTGCCGAGCGCGCCATTCTCGATTACTCTAATAGCAGCACAATGGTGGACGTAGCTCAGTTGGTAGAGCCCTGGATTGTGATTCCAGTTGTCGCGGGTTCGATCCCCGTCGTTCACCCCATCTTCTTATGACCCTTCAAATAGTCGAAGGGTCATTATCGTCGGGGCATAGCGCAGCCTGGTAGCGCAACTGGTTTGGGACCAGTGGGTCGGGGGTTCGAATCCCTCTGCCCCGACCATCTTTAAATATCTCCTCGAAACTTCAATAAAAATTCTATCTATTCCATAGAATAATCTGTCGATATTGCCTATACTATTTAAGAATTATTCTTATCTAAGATGTTATATACAAGAGGCTATATATGGGGCAGGCAGTTGTGTCTGAACAAACGAAAAAAGTATTACCTTGGATTTTAGGTATTACGATTTTTATGCAGATGCTTGAAACGACGATTCTTAATACAGCTCTGCCAGCGATCGCAAAAGATCTTAATGAATCACCTTTACAGATGCAGGCTGCTATCATTAGTTACACTTTAACATTGGCGATCTGTACGCCATTAAGTGGCATTATTTCTGATAAGTTTGGCACGAAACACACATTTTTAATCTCAGTCTTTGTATTTACGTTGGGATCATTTTTATGTGCATTATCGATGGATCTAACGCAATTAACATTGTCTCGTATTTTGCAAGGTGTTGGTGGTGCAATGTCGATTCCTGTAGCGCGTTTATCTATTTTTAAAACTTATCCTAAATCTCAGATTCTTAAAATTATTAGTTATGCTGTAACGCCAGCATTAATTGGACCAATGTTGGGGCCTATTTTGGGTGGTTATTTGGTGCAGTATTTGTCGTGGCACTGGATATTTCTGATTAATATCCCAATAGGTGTGATCTGTATTGGATTAGCATTTTTCTATACGCCAGATTATAAAGCCGATAAGGTGAAGGTGGACTTTTTTGGTTACGCAATGTTTGCTGTTTCTATCTCTTTATTGATATTGGGTTTGGAATTTATTGCGCGTAGAGATAATGGTCTATTTTCGATGGTCATGCTGTGTTTTGGTGTTCTATTATTAGTGAGTTATTGGATTTATGCTTACTACACTGAATCGCCGTTGTATTCTCCTTCATTATTTAAAATACGAACATTTGTGGTGGGTGTATTCGGTGGAATTTTAGCAAGGCTTGGGATCTCCTGTATTCCCTTTGTTGTGCCGTTATTGTTGCAGGTGGGATTGGGTTATAGTCCCGAAATAGCAGGGTGGATTTTAGTGCCATTAGCTTTGGCTAATTTTATCAATAAGCCAATGGTGACAACAATTATGCGTTGGTATGGTTATAAAGTGGTATTAATCGTCAATACATTGGTGATTAGTATTATTATTATCGTCATGGGATTTGTTGCACCGAATGCACATATTTCTATTTTAATTATTTTGCTGTTCATGCTAGGTTTTTGTAATTCTATACAATTTAGCGCTATGAATACATTAACTGTTGCTGATTTAACTGATGATAATGTGAGCAGTGGAAATAGTCTGATGGTGGTTTTTCAGCAGTTATCGATGACATTGGCAATTGCATTCGCTGCAATTTTTATGAATGTTTTTGCAGATTTCCCAACTGCGATGTTTGATCAAAAAACAGAGCCTTTTCAAGCGACAATGATTGTTATGGGGATTTTTACATTTTTTGCGACATTTATTTTTGTCATACTGCACAAGACTGATGGTGATAATATGGCTAATCGTGGAAAGTCATGAATTTAAAAAAATCTCTTTGAATTATGGTTCAAAGAGATTTTTTGTTAAAACGTGTTAATTATGCCCAGCCACGCAATTGAACTGCATCTTTAACTCGCTGAATTGCAATAATGTAAGCAGCATCACGCATATCGATATTTTTTTCTTCTGCTAGTGTGTAAACTTTTTCAAATGCATTCACCATCATGAGTTTTAATTTGGTGAGTACTTCTTCTTTTTCCCAATAGAAGTTTGTGTTGCCTTGAATTTGTTCAAAATAGCTGCAAGTTACACCGCCCGCATTACATAAAAAGTCAGGAATGAATGTAATGCCGCGTTCAAATAATAGGGCGTCTGCTTCGTGGGCAGTTGGCCCATTTGCACCTTCGCAAATAACTTTGACTTTGGGCGATAATTTCGCAACGGCTTCTGCTGTGATTTGATTTTCTAACGCTGCAGGAATTAAGATATCAACATCCTGATAGAGCCATGCATCGCCATCTTTAATGTTATGGCCAAGCGTTTTAGCTTTCTCTAAATCAATGCTGCCGAATTTGTCTTTGATGTTCACTAAATCTGCAATGTTTAGTCCGTTGTCATTTTGGATAGTGTAACTTTTTTGGTCTTTTTGATTCCAACAAGAAATCGCAACAACTTTGCCGCCTAATTGCGTATAGAGCTCTGCGGCATATTGTGCAACATTGCCAAAGCCTTGAATGCTTGCGGTGGTTGTTTTAATGTCTAATTGTTTTTTATCCAATAAAGCTTCTAATGTATAAATCACGCCGTATCCAGTTGCTTCTGTGCGACCTTGTGATCCACCTAGGCCAACAGGTTTGCCTGTAATCATGCCTGGTTGGTGTGATCCTGTGATTGTTTCATATTCATCTAGCATCCAAATCATATGTTGTCCATTGGTCATAACATCTGGGGCTGGAACATCTGTATTTGGGCCTAATAATTGGTGCATTTGTCTAATGAAGCCGCGACAAATTTTCTCTTGTTCATTGAGTGATAATGTTTGTGGATCACAGATTACGCCGCCTTTGCCGCCGCCTAAAGGCAGTCCTACAACAGCGCATTTCCATGTCATCCACATTGATAAAGCTCTCACTGTATCTGCGCTTTCATGAGGATGGAAGCGCAATCCGCCTTTTGCAGGACCGAGCGCTTCATTATGTTTCATACGGAATCCTTTAAAAACACGAGTTGTGCCATCATCCATTTTGATAGGAATAGAGAAGTGGATCTCTTTCATTGGTGAGCGAAGAAGATCCTTCATGCCATCATCTAATTCTAATGTCTTTGCAACATGATCAAACTGCTGTTGAGCGTGGATGAAAGGATTGTATATGGTGTTGCTCATTTGTTTTCCCCCTTGCGTAATAATATAGCAAACCCGACGATTCTATTATTGATTTCTAGCTAAATGCAAGAAAAATTCGATATTTTTATTTTTAAGCAATTTTGTTGCGTGGTCAGTCTATATATTATATAAGGGCATAAAACTATATTATTGTATAATTGTGCAACCTAATAATTTAAGAAATGATAGAAAAACCATGAAATTCTCACAAATATTTAATTTTAAAGCTTTTGTTTATCACTTTATCTTTAGTTTTTTATTGATTGGTGGATTGTCTCTATTTATAGTCACGCTGTGGTATCCAGATATTTGGGCATCTGAATTGGGTGGTTATAAATTAGTCTTGATGATGCTTTTATTAGATTTAGGCGTTGGTCCTTTATGTGTAGGTTTATCTTATAAAGCCCATAAAAGTCGTAAAGAGAAAATTTCAGATGTATCTATTATTACACTGTGTCAATTGGCATTTTTCTCTTGGGGAGCTTGGACAGTTTCTATTTCTCGTCCTGTTTATATTGTATTTGATACTGATCGTTTTGAAATGGCAGTAGATCAAGATATTGATCGTACAAAATTACCTGAGTTAGGCGAATTTAGCTCTGTTCCATTCTTAAAAAGTATGAGAATGGCTGTTGTGGATTTAGAAACAACTGTACCAGATGAAAAAGAGCGCATTGAAGTTAATAACGATTCTGTTTTTGGCATGGATATTTCAAAAATGCCTAAATATTATATGCCTTATGAGGGTGAGCAGATTGCTAAAGTCTTAAAAGCTGCAAAAGGCTATGATCTCTTTTCTAAAAATGCTGATGCAAAAGCTCAAGCTGATGCAATGATAGAAAAATATGGGCTAACAGAAGAGACATTTAAATGGCTACCAATTCGTTATTTTTCACCTGAAGCGCAGGGGCAATTATTTATGACAGCTGTGATTGATTCAAAAACAGCAGAGATTGTCGACTATATTTTATTAGATCCTTATGAGATTTAATCAATGGAAAAATTATATTTTTAATGAATGATCTTGAAGATTCTCTTCTTTATGTGCTTTAATCAATCCCATTCTTTAATTATTTGCTTGGAATGGAAAATATCATGCGATTTGTGAGTACAAGAGGGGGGAGTCAACATCTAGATTTTTCGGATGTTGTTTTAGGTGGTTTAGCCACAGATGGTGGTTTGGCGATGCCAGAAAATATACCTAAAATTGATGAAAATACATTAAAATTATGGAAAGAATTAAATTATACGGATTTAGCGTTTAATGTCATTTCTCTATTCGCACAAGATATTCCAGCTGAAGATTTAAAAAAAATTATTAATGCAGCATATACAGAAGAAAAATTCGGTATTGAAGAGATTGTATCTCTTTCTGCTTTGAACGAAGATTATGTGGTTGGATTATCTAATGGTCCAACATTTGCTTTTAAAGATATGGCAATGCAGTTTTTGGGGGAGTTGTTTCCTTATTTGCTTGAGAAAAAAGATCAGCATTTGAATATTGTAGGTGCAACATCTGGTGATACAGGCTCAAGTGCAATTCATGCAATGCGTGGTAAACCAAGAATCAATGTATTCATGCTCAGCCCAAATGGTCGAATGAGTCCATTTCAAACAGCACAAATGTATTCAGTGCAAGATGCTAATATTTTTAATCTAGCTGTTGAAGGTGTATTTGATGATTGCCAAGATCTAGTGAAAGCATTGAATAATGATGCAGAATATAAAGCAAAAAATGCATTGGGTGCTGTTAATTCCATTAACTGGGCAAGAATTTTAGCGCAGATTGTTTATTATTTTAAAGCGTATTTGGCTGCTGTTAAAGAAGTTGGTGAGCCTGTTGATTTTGTGATTCCATCTGGTAATTTTGGCAATATTTTTGCAGGAATCTATGCGCGCGCGATGGGATTGCCAATTCGTAAATTAATTTTAGCGACGAATGAAAATAATGTTTTAGATGAATTTTTTAAAACGGGTATTTATCGTCCTCGTGCATCGAAAGATGTGCATTTAACTTCAAGCCCATCCATGGATATAGCTAAAGCCAGTAACTTTGAACGATTCATTTATTTATTGTTAGGTGCGGATAAAACACGAGAATTATGGCAACAAATTGAAGCTCAAGGTTATTTTGATTTAACGCAAGATCCGATTTGGCAAGATCGTCAATCGTGGGGGATCGAATCAGGCCAAAGTTTACATGAAAATCGAGTAGAGACGATTCGTAAGGTGTATGATGCGTTCAATGTAGTGGTTGATCCACATACAGCAGATGGGATTTTTGTTGCGGCTCAATACAAAGATGAAGGGATTCCTCAATTGTATTTGGAGACTGCTAAACCGATTAAATTTGCAGAAACAGTTGGGGAGGCGCTAGGGTTTGAGCCTGAGCGAGCAGCTGATTTTGTAAATATTGAGGCATTACCACAGCGTTTTGAAGTATTGCCTGTGGATGTCGATGTGTTGAAGCAATATATTGTTAAGCAATTAAGCTAAAAGGACAGGAAACTTAAATGTATTCACTTGCAAAAGAGAAGATTAAGATTGTTTTATTAGAGGGAGTTCACCCTTCGGCTGTTGAGTGTTTGAATAGATCAGGCTATACAAACATTGTTTCCTATGCGAAGGCATTGGAAGGTGAAGAGTTAACAGAAGCATTGAAAGATGCTCATATTGTAGGGATTCGATCTCGTACACGCATTACAAAAGAAGTGCTAGATAAAGCACCAAAGTTAATGGCGATAGGTTGTTTTTGTATCGGGACGAATCAAGTGGATCTAGAAGAAGCGCGTATCCGTGCGATTCCTGTGTTTAATGCACCTTATTCTAATACGCGTTCTGTTGCGGAATTAGTGATTGCAGAAATGATTATTTTGATGCGCGGTATTCCTGAGAAAAATGCAGTATGTCATGAAGGTGGTTGGTTGAAATCGGCAACTGGCTCTCATGAAGTTCGTAACAAAACTTTAGGAATCATTGGTTATGGTCATATTGGTACTCAAGTAGGTATTTTGGCTGAAAATTTAGGAATGCATGTTGTATTCAATGATATTGAAACAAAATTATCATTGGGTAATGCAGAAGCCATGGATTTGAAAAAGCTATTAGAAGTTTCAGATTTAGTGACGTGTCATGTACCAGAAGATGCTTCAACTAAAAACTTAATGAGTCGTGAAAACATTAACCGTATGAAGAAAGGTGCAGTATTGCTAAATGCATCTCGCGGTAGTGTTGTAGATATTGATGCATTGGCTGATGCGATTGAATCCAAGCATTTATCAGGGGCGGCTATTGACGTATTCCCAGTTGAACCAAAATCTAACTTAGATGAATTTGTTTCACCATTACGTGGGTTTAAAAATGTAATTTTGACACCACATATTGGTGGTTCAACCATGGAAGCGCAAGAAAATATTGCGGGCGAGGTTGCAGTTAAATTAGCGAAATATTCAGACAATGGTTCAACTGTAAGTGCTGTAAACTTCCCTGAAGTATCTTTGCCTGTGAATCCAGAAAGTCATCGTATTTTACATATTCATCGCAATGTTCCAGGTATTTTGCGCACAATGAATAATTTAGTGTCAAACTATGATATGAACATTGATGCGCAGTATTTACAAACATCAGGTGATATTGGCTATGTAGTTTTGGATGTTAAGTCATCTGAAAAAGATGCTGAAGGACTTCACAAAGAGATGCAAAATGTTGAAGGCACAATTCGTTGCCGTTTGTTGTTTTAATAGAAGTGAAGAGGGAAGAATCGTGTCATTGCGTGATCAACTTTTAAAAGCTGGTGTTGTTTCTGAGGATCGTGCGAAAAAAGCAGAGCAGGATAAAAAGAAAACTAAGCACAGATCTTATCGTGATAAAGAAGTTAAAGCGAAGTTAGATGCTGAAAAGAAATCTCAGCAAGATGCGGTTCTTGCCAGTGAAAAAGCTAATAAGGCAAAATCTCAAGCGTCCAATCAGGAAGTTAATTTAAAGCAGCAACGTAAGTCATTAAGAGTGGAAGCTCGTCGAATTCTTGATCAAAAACGTGTCAATGTTGACAGTGCTACAGATCAATTTAATTTTAGTTCTGATGGTAAAAAAATTCGCTATGTAAGTGTGACGGCGGAACAGAGAAAGCAATTAGGCAATGGTGGTTTGGCTATTTGCCGTAATGATCGTGATGGTTTTGATTATCCATTGATTCCTAAAGAAAATGCACTGCGCTTAATGGAAATTGAAAAATTAATGGATGAGCGTTGGATTTATTTGTTAATTGATCCAAAAGAAGTTGTGGATAATGCAGATGAATGGGCTGCTTGGGATGCATATGAGGCTGAATTAGCAAAAGAAAATACATAAATATATTAATGATTTATATCGCGTAGGGGAAAGAGTTTGTATTGATCTATTACATGAAATAGGCAAAATATATAACATTCTTTTCCCTTTTGTATTAGAATAAGCGATATTTTTCAATATTAATGACAGAAAAAATCGTGTAGGAGAATTATTGTGCTGTCTCATAATCGTTTATTATTAGCACTTGGGGCTTTTGGGCTTACAATGGCATTGTCTAGTGCTCAAACTTTAGTTGGTAATCCTGAAGAAGCAAAAAAAATCGTTGAAATGCAGTGCGCTGCTTGTCACGGTGTTTTTGGTGAAGGCGTTGCTGCATTACCAAATCAAGCTAAATTAGGTGGCCAAGGCGCTAACTATTTGAGTGTACAGTTACATGCATTAAAAGCATCTAAAGATGCATCAGGTGCGCGTTTTGAAATGACGATGAGCCCACAAGCTGGTTTGTTATCTGATCAAGATATTGCAAATGTTGCTGCATATTATAGCCAACAACCTGCAACTTACTATCAGTTAGAAGCTGACTTTGAATCTAAGCGTCAAGCAGCAGCCGTTGCTATTGAAACTGCAAAAGCTGATTTAGTTGCAGCAGAAGCTAAAGAGAAAGAAGTTAAAGCACAATTACAAGCTGATCCTGAAAATGCTGCTTTGAAAAAAGAAGCGAAATCAGCACCTCGTGCAGTCCGTTCAGCCAAAGGCGATGTTCGTAAAGCTGAAGCTGCTGTTAAGCAAGTGGATGTCGATTTAGAAAATGCAAAAGCATTGATGGTTCGTGGTGAGCAAATCTATTATGGTGGTGATATGAATAAACGTATTCCATCATGTGCTGCATGTCATAGTCCTTCTGGTCATGGTAATAGCCCTGCTGCATATCCTGCATTGGCTGGCCAAAACTACGAATATTTAGTGAATCAATTAGAAAATTTCAAAAGTGGTCAGCGTTCTAATGACCCAGCAGGTATGATGCGTGATATTGCTGAGCGTATGTCTGATAAAGAAATTGAAGCAGTGTCTACATATATTAAATACATGGGTTCTAAATAATTATTTTTGATAGAACGAGGATAAATATGCTATTGAAATCTCTTTCAAAGAAAGTTTTGGGTTCTGCGTTGTTGGCAGGTACGATGTTAATGTCAGCTTATGCTCAGCCTAAATATATTGAGTTACCTGAGCCTGCGCAGTTGGTTAAAACATCTGATCCAAAGCAAGTTGAAGTGGTTGAAGTTTTTTCTTATACATGTGGCCATTGTTACCAATTAGAAGCACCTGTTGCAAATTGGTTAAAATCTAAGCCTGAAAATGTAAATTTTGTTCGTATTCAAATGCCTGGTGAAGGCGTTTGGGAAAGTTTAGCGCGCACTTACTTTACATTGGAAGCGATGGATAAAGTGGAAGAAGGTCATCCAGTAATGTACAAAGCAACGATGGTTGATCGTTTGCGTGCATTTGATAAAAACTCTATTGCAGCATATTTAGAAAAAAATGCAGGGATTGATCCTGAGGAATTCACAAAATTATGGAATTCATTCCCAGTGACATCTAGTTATAATCGAGCGGTAGATTTGGTGCAAAATCAATATAAGATTGATTACACACCAGTGTTTATCATTGATGGTAAATATTTAGTGAATGGTGAAACATCTCGTGCGACATCTTATGCTGAAATTGTTCAAGCGGTAGATGAAGTATCGAAAGAGTTATTGGCTGAAAAAGCAGAGAAAGTAGCACCAAAAGCTGAGTAATAGATTTAAGTTTTATCATAATAAAAAGGGCTAACTGTTTTTAGCCCTTTTTTATTGAAAATAGGTAATTGAAATGATTTTTACACCAGATATTGATCCCATTATTTTTTCGATTGGGCCGATCGCAGTGCGTTGGTATTCTCTGATGTACATTGTGGCTTTATTGATTGCTATTGGATTGGGTTGTCATAGAGCGAAAAAAACAGATTCTTTGTGGACAAAAGATAATGTGAATGATGCCGCATTTTACTTGTTCATTGGTGCTGTACTAGGTGGTCGAATTGGCTATGCATTATTTTATGGTTGGGAGCAAGTCTTACAAAATCCATTATTTATTTTAGGATGGAATGGTCATACGGTTGAGTGGAGTGGTATGAGCTTCCACGGGGGATTGTTGGGAACTTTAGTTGCAGCTTTATTAGTGCGTCGCAAGATTCAAAAAAGCTTTTGGCAGATCACTGATTTCTTTGCGCCATTATTACCATTAGGATTGTTCTTTGGTCGTATTGGTAACTTTATCAATGGCGAATTATGGGGGAAATATACAGATCAAACTTGGGGTGTATTATTTCAGCAAGCGCCAACTTTGGGTGATTTAGTTTATCGTCATCCATCGCAGTTGTATGAAGCAATCACTGAGGGTTTATTACTGTTTATTATATTGTGGTGGTACACAGCCAAAACTCGCCCACGTTGTGCTGCTTCTGGTATGTTCTTGGCAGGTTATGGTATCGCACGTTTTGTTGTAGAGTTTTTCCGCGAGCCAGATGCACATCTTGGCTATCGTTTAGGAACAGAATGGTTAACCACAGGGATGATTTTATGTATTCCAATGATTGTGGCAGGCTTAGGATTAATGGTATTTGCTTATCGTCAAAAGGGTGTTAAATGAAAGCGTATTTAGATTTATTGGAAAAAGTTAAAACAGAAGGTGCGTTTAAGGAAGATCGTACAGGCACAGGAACTTATTCTATTTTTGGTCATCAGATGCGTTTTAATCTTCAAGAAGGATTTCCATTGTTGACCACAAAGAAATTACATTTGAAATCCATTATTCATGAGTTGTTATGGTTTTTGCAAGGCAATACAAATATTCAATACTTAACAGATCATGGTGTGCGCATCTGGAATGAATGGGCGGATGAAAATGGTGATTTAGGACCTGTTTATGGTCAACAGTGGCGCAGTTGGCCAACAGCTGATGGTCGTTATATTGATCAGATCACTGAAGTGGTTGAGCAAATTAAAAATAACCCAAATTCTCGTCGCATCATTGTCAATGCTTGGAATGTGGGAGAGTTGGATAAAATGGCTTTACCGCCTTGTCATTTGCTATTCCAATTTTATGTGGCGGATGGCAAATTATCTTGCCAACTCTATCAGCGTTCTGCAGATATTTTCTTGGGCGTACCTTTTAATATTGCAAGTTATGCAATTTTAACGCACATGATTGCGCAAGTGTGTGATTTAGAAGTGGGTGATTTTGTTTGGACAGGTGGTGATTGCCATCTGTATTCTAATCATATGGAACAAGCAGATTTGCAATTGAGTCGTGAAACATTGCCATTACCACAATTGAAAATTAATCCTACTAAGAAAGATATTTTTAACTTTGAATTTGAAGATTTTGAATTAGTGAATTACGAATCTCATCCTCACATTAAAGCGGTTGTTGCTGTATAACGATGGATAATAAAGTTTATATTTATACAGATGGCGCTTGTAGTGGAAATCCAGGTAAAGGTGGTTGGGGCGCGATTTTAAAATTTCGTGGGCATGTTAAAGAGTTATCTGGATATGATGAAGCAACGACAAATAATCGCATGGAGTTAATGGCAGCCATTAAAGGGTTGCAAGCATTGAAAAAACCATGCGATGTTGTATTGATCACAGATTCTCGTTATGTTCAACAAGGTATTAATGAATGGGTGAATGGCTGGATTGCGCGCGGATGGAAAACTGCAAGTAATCAACCCGTTAAAAATGTCGATTTATGGCAGTTGTTGGTGGCAGAACGAGATCGTCATTTAACGATTGATTGGCAGTGGGTGAAAGGGCATGCGGGGCATCCTGAAAATGAACGTGCTGATGAGTTGGCAACAACTGCAGTTAAGAATGAGAAAGGTTTGAGTGATGAGTAGACAGATCGTATTGGATACTGAAACAACAGGAATGGATCCTACAACGGGCGATCGTATCGTAGAGATCGGTTGTGTAGAAATGGTGGACCGCATGTTAACTGGGCATCATTTTCACGTGTATATTAATCCTGAACGTGATATGCCTGTCGAAGCTTTTAATGTTCATGGTTTAAGCGAAGAGTTTCTGAGTGATAAACCAGTGTTTGCGAATGTAGCACAAGATTTTATAAGCTATATTGATGGTGGCGAGTTGATCATTCACAATGCAACTTTTGATATGAAATTCCTAGATTATGAATTAGAACTTTTAGGTTTAAAATCTCTGACGAGCCAATGTAGTGTGATTGATAGTTTAAAAGTTGCACGAGATATGTATCCAGGGCAACGCAATAGTTTGGATGCTTTGTGTAAACGTTTAGGGATTGATAATTCTAAGCGTACATTGCATGGTGCATTGCTGGATTCGGAGATTCTTGCACAAGTTTACTTGGCGATGACTGGCGGACAAGATTCCTTGTTTGGTGGTGATGTTGTTGAAGAAAATGTGATCGAGGTTTCTCAGGAATTATTGGAAGCAGTGGAAACTCAAGATGTTTCTTCAGATAAAACGAGAGTTATTCATGCTAATGCAGAGGAATTGAGTGCACATGATGCTTTTATTGCCAAATTTAAAAAGTAACGTGAATTAATTTGTATCAGATTTGAAAAGCCAGCTCATTTGAACTGACCCCATAAACTTGGACAGTTTATAAATTATAAAGACAAGGACTGATTTCGATATTCTATCGGACTCAGTCCTTTTAGTTTGAGCTTAATTCGATCATTATTGTAATAATCGATGTACTCATGAATCTCTTTCTCTAATTGATCGATAGATTCAAATTTTTTCACATGAAATAGCTCTGATTTCAAAACACCAAAGAAGTTCTCAATCACAGCATTATCATAGCAATTGCCTTTGCGTGACATGCTTTGTCTAACTTTGTGATCTTTTAAAGATTGTTGGTACTGTTTCATTTGATATTGCCAACCTTGATCAGAATGTAAAATCAGTTTCTTGCGTCCTTTCTTATGTAACTTTAAATGCTTCAATGCCTTATTCAGCATTTTACCCACCAACTCATATTTGGAGTTTTTAGCAACTTCATAGCTAATAATTTCCTGATTATATAGATCTAAAATCGGAGATAAATACAGCTTTTCACCGTTCACTTTAAACTCTGTGACATCTGTTACCCATTTTTGGTTGGGCCTTTGAGCCTTAAAATTACGCTTCAAAATATTCTTCGCTATTTTTCCAACTTTTCCTTTATAAGATTGGTATTTCTTCGGTCTTACTAAAGATTTAAGATTCAGTAATCGCATGATTCTTTGAACTTTTTTATGGTTAATGGGGAAATCTTTTTGTAATATCGCAGTGATGCGACGATAACCATATCGACCTTTATGCTCATGAAAAAGGGCTGTTATCCTTGCTTTAAGGCTTTCATCTGAATCAGGCTTAGCCAATACTGCCTTATGATAGTAATAAGTGCTTTTGGCTAGATTCATGATTTTCAGTAACGATGACAATGAATGCTTTACTTTGAGTTCTTCTGCGATGATTGTTTGCGCCTGAGCGCTTCTTCCTTCTCGTCCAATTCCTGAAACTTTTTTAACACATCATTCTCCGCACGAAGATAGGCTAATTCAGCTTGAAGTTGATCTATCAACTTTTCTTGTTCAGTGCGATTATCAGGTTTTTTGGGCAATCTCATCTTTTTAGGTCTTCCTTTTTGACGTGGTTCAAGTGCACTCAAACCACCTTCTTTAAACAGTGATTGCCATTCTAATATAGAAGTAAATGCTGGAATATTAAAATATGAAGCCGCTTCGCGGGCAGAGTAATAATGATCTGACATAAACTTCAATACATAATATTTGAATTCAGCAGAATATAATCGTTTTGTTGTTCTTGGCTGAATCCCTGATTGACCATGATACTGATAAGCTTTGACCCACTTTTTAACGGTGGAGTGATCAATATTAAAATGATCAGCTGTAGAGCTATATCCATTTCCTTTTTGATAAAACTTAACAACTTTTAATTTGAAATCAAAAGAATACTTCGCCATATAAAAACACCCCAAAGTTGTGTCCAACTTTTGGGGTGCAGTTCAATTGAGCTGGCTTTTTAGCAGTTAAGATATTATCTAAAAAATTAGATGCGTTTAATTTTAGCGCCTAAAGATGTGAGTTTTTTCTCAATCCCATCATAGCCACGATCTAAATGGAATATTTGATCCATTGTTGTTGTACCTTCAGCAACTAAACCAGCTAAAATCAATGCCGCTGATGCACGTAGATCCGTTGCTGAAACTTCAGCGCCTGAAAGCTTATCAATACCAGTTATGATAGCCATATGATCTTCGATACGAATATTTGCACCCATTCGGCTAAGTTCATTGGCATGCATGAAACGATTTTCAAAGATTGTTTCAATGATGGTGGATTTACCCTCAGCAACGGTTGCTAATGCCATGAATTGTGCTTGCATATCGGTTGCAAATTTTGGATAAGGTTGTGTTTTAATATCAATGGCTTGAAGTTTTTTAGCTTTTGGATATACTCGAACAAAATCTTTACCAACTTCAACGCCGCATCCTGTTTCCAATAATGCCTCAATCGTTGCTTCTTGGTGAGTAGGATTGCACTGATTAACAGTAACATCACCATAAGTCATTGCACCAGCAACCAGATAAGTACCCACTTCAATGCGATCAGGCATGATTGTATGTTCACCGCCTGTTAATTTATCTACGCCATCAATGACTAAACGTGCTGTGCCAATCCCTTGGATTTTAGCCCCCAATGTGACTAACATGTCACATAGATCTACAACTTCAGGTTCTTGAGCAGTGTTTTCTAAAATGGTTTGACCATCTGCCAGTACTGCAGCCATGATGATATTTTCAGCGCCAGTTACAGTGATCATATCAAAAGTGAAATGATTGCCTTTTAAGCGAGATTTGTTTTCTGTGGATGCATAAACGTAACCATTTTTTAATTCGATATTGGCATTCAAAGCTTCTAAGCCCTTTAAATGCTGATCAACGGGGCGGCTACCAATGGCACAGCCACCAGGCAATGATACTTCTGCTGAGCCAAATTTACTGACTAACGGTCCCAATACAAGGATTGATGCACGCATTAAGCGTACAAGATCATGGCTTGCTCGAATTTTAGTGATGCTTCTTGGATCAATAACAACTGTATTGCCAGTAATTTCAACTTTTGCACCCAAATCTTTTAAAAGATCTGTTAACACAATGACATCTTGTAGTTTTGGTACATTATGAAGTGTAACAGGTTCTGATGCTAAAATTGTCGCGGCCAAGATTGGTAATACAGCATTTTTGGCACCGCTTGCAACAACGGAACCATTTAATGGGCCATTGCCTTCAATGATTAATTTAGGAACGTGTTCATTAGAGTGCATGTACTCGCTCCCAATCTGCTGGCGTATAAGTATGGACAGACAAAGCATGTATTTCATCTGTTTGCATTGCATCACCCAATGTTGCATAGACTAATTTATGCTGTTTTAATTTACCAACACCTACAAATGCTTCACTGACAACAATTGCATCAAAATGACGACCATCATCACCAGTTACAAGGATGTATTCACACTTTAAACCAGCTTCAATTCGTTTAGTAACTTCTTCTTTAGTCATCATAATTACTATCTCCTAAAATTAAATAGAAAGGGTAGAAATAATATATTGCAGAGCTTCGCGAGGATCTTCTGCACGTGTAATTGGTCGGCCAATAACTAGATAGTTTGCCCCTTCTTTAACTGCATTGGCAGGTGTCATAATGCGGACTTGATCATCTGCAATGCTGTTATCTAAGCGGATGCCGGGGCAAACAGTCACTAAATCTGGCTGAATTTCTTTAATCATTTTTGCTTCATTGGCTGATGAAACAACACCATCTAAACCACAGTCTGCAACTAAGTTTGCTAAACGTGTTACGATTTCATCTTTATTGCCCATCAAGCCAATTTCATGAGCCATTTCATCGCTCATGCTTGTTAATAATGTGACTGCGATTAATAAGGGTGGCTTGTTGTATCCTGCTAAAATTTCTTTAGCGTCACACATCATTTTTCGTCCGCCCATTGCATGAAGATCAACCATCCAAACACCTAGTTCGGCTGCCATTTTAACTGCGCTTGCTACTGTATTTGGGATGTCATGGAATTTAAGATCTAGAAAGACTTCAAAGCCTTTATTTTGCATCTGTTCAACGATACTTGGCCCTGCTAATGTAAATAACTCTTTGCCAACTTTTAAACGACAAAGTTTTGGATCTAAAGCATCCATTAAGTTTAGCGCTGCACGCTCGTCGGCAACATCAACGGCTACGATGATGGGTGAAGTCGTTTGCATAAATTCCTCTTAACTATTTTTGTAAAGCTATAATATCAGAAACAGGCACTGCTGTATTCCAAGATTGGCAACTAGGGCAGTGCCATTGTAAGTTCTTTGAGATAAATCCACATTTTTCGCAGCGGAACTGTGCGTAATAATCGATCACATGGTGAAATGTGTGATGATAGAGTTCAAATAGCTCTTGCTGGCTGCTTTTTTCTAATGACTGTAATTGATTAAGTAATGTGATCCCATGAAGATTTTTTGTTTCTTTCAGTGTGATTGTTAAATATTCAATAGCCTTATGAATGGATTCATTCATGACCAAAAGATGGGTTTTCCAAATTTTCAAGTAAAAATATGTTGGATAATGTTCTATCTGTTGATCCAACCATTTTGGAAAGTATTTGCTATCTTCAGACATCATTGCTTGATAAGCGATAGGGATGATCAATGGAATGAGCGAAGCTTGTTGATTGGATAGTAAATTTAATTGCTCAATCACTATTGGATATTGTTGTTGATGGAGCGCAATATAGGCTTTGATCAGGCTAATGCGTGCTAAATTTGGCGAGATGTGAAAAGCTTGCTCTGTCCAAAAGGTTGCTTGATCAAATTGGTGATCATTGATGGATTGCTCGGCTAATTCACAATAAAGATGAGCAACTTCTGTTGCATATAGATTTTTATAATTCTCGATGCGTTCATACATACCTGTTGCTTGTAGCCAATCATTTTGTTGTTTATAAAGTGCAGCTAACTTGAGGGCAGCAAAATCGTGATGTGGCGTGGAGAGTAATTCACGTAATGTATTTTCAGAGCGATCAAAAATACCTGCAATGCTGTAATCTTCTGCTAAAGAGATGAGAACTTGATGGCGATGTATGTCATTGATTGAAAGAGTGGAGAGGAGTTGCTCATGCAGCTCGATGGCTTTATCGACTTCTCCACGTCTGCGATAAGCATCTCCAAGCGTTAAAGTGAAATTGATACCTTCATCTTCTATGTTGAGAGGAATAGATGAATCTGAAGACTTTGAAGGTTTGATGGAGTCTTGCTCTTTTTCAAGGTAATAGCGAAGGTTTAAATATTGGTGAAGTTTACGTTTTCTAGAGCTATCAACTTTAGCTGCGTACCAACCAATAATTAAACCTAACGGCAGTAAGATCCATATATATTCAAACATGAATTTATAATGCTGTATCTTCTTGTAGTTTTTTCAAAGATTTTTTGGCTGCTTTTAATTCACGTTTTTGTCGCCAAGCATCGCCGAAAGAACCAATGCTTAAAATTAATGTCACTATGATTCCGCAGAATGCTCCGACCAAAAAGATGATGCTAATAAAGCCTGGCATGATGAGTTTGGTTTCACCAAATAGGTAGTCAAAATCAACAGATGCGCCTCTATTCAAATAGAGAATGAAGAATATAAAGGTTAGAAACAATAAAAATAAAACAAAATTTATCCATTTAATAATCTTTTTCATTCTGTTCCTTAAAGTGGTACGAAAAGTATAATGAAGGATTATACCGAAGTTATAAATAAATTGTTGCAGTAACGAATTAAAAAATGACTTCTCTGATATTATTAAGTATAGTAGTTGGACACTGACCAAAAATATTAGAGATGGCTTGATGGATGATCAGCCCATAAGTTCTCTGTATCGGTATAAGTTTTGAATTATTGCATTCGGGGATCAAATTCTGTTTCTGTCTGGATGTTCTCTTGGGAATTGTTATATAAAAGTTTACGATGAACAAAAAAATTACTGTTGATTCATGTGATACGTTGGGTGATCACACTAAGCAGGTTGCTCTTGCCCATCCTGAAATGAAAATGCTAAATGCAACGTCAATTATGAATAAGGAAACTCTCCAATTTATTCTATCTGAATGTCAAAAGTTTGACGGTAAACGTCCGATGATTGTCTTAAGCACTACTGTGTCAGGATGTTTTGATGTTGCTTTGTTGTTAGAACGAGTATTAGGGCAGGATAAGATCCAAGTGGTTTATCCTCATACAGCACAAAAGGCTTTATTGGATAAAGCTGTTGTTGTATCACCAGTGATGACACTGCAGTTAACATCACCTTTGACAGAAGCAATGGCTAATTGCAGTCATTTGATTGTGATCTTAGAAGAAGGTTTGAATATTGCAGGTAATATTATCAAGCCTTTTCTCAATCAATTATCAACAGATTGTAAAGTATTATCTTTAACTGGTTTTAGAGTTCCGCAGGCAAAGAAAGTCGTTGAACAAAAGCAAACTGTCATTATTGAAGTTGAAGATGAAACACCTTCAGAACAAGTTGCTGAATTGGCTTTGATTGTGGAGCCAGAAACTGTTGAGTCAACAGGATCTATTGCTTTACAAGTTGAAGCAGAGAAGTCTGAGCCTAAAACCACGAATGATTTGAATGATGAAACTATTAATGAGCATCATATTGTACTTGTGGATCGTAATTTTAAACGATCATATTTGCGTAATCGATTAAAAGGATCAGAGAAGAAAACTTTAATCATCACGCGTACTCGGCACAATGCACATCGTTTGGAAGAGTATTTGTATCAAGGTAAGGTACGTTCTAGAATTTTACATGCTAATTTATCTGATGAAGCTAAAGAAAAGGTGATCGAACGTTTTACATCTAGTGATTTATCTGTACTTTTGCTACCAGAAGCAGTTGCGCAAACAATTGAATTGAATGGAATCGATGATATTATTTTCTTTGATTTACCAGATGTTGGTTTAGAATTTAAAGAGCGCATTAATACAATTGGTAGCCGTTTTGATGTTCAAAATACATCTTCAATTGTAACCTTGGATGAGGTTCCGTGGGTTGAATCTATGGAGCAAGAATTGAAATGGACATTGCCAAAAGTTCAACCTGCGCCACCACAACGTTCTCACAATATTCTTCGCATAAAGAATCGTAACAATAAAGATAAACCAGAAAAAACGGAGAAACGTGTTGGCGTGAATCGTGGTTTGCGTAAATTAGGTGGTAAAAATAACAATAATCAACAACAGAAGAAGCGCTCTAATCATTTTGCCGCAAAACAACAAATGCAAGATGATTTTAACAATGATCATAATTCAATTTCTCACCAATCTGATGATCCATTTAACAGTGTGAACCAATCCATTGTGAATGAAAATCGTAATCCATTTGCATTTGACTCTTTTGAAGCTAGCGTTTCTCGCCAAAATAAACAAAGAGTTAAGCAGTTATTTAATCGTAAAGAGAAACCTATGAAAGAGGTTCAAAGCGATTTTAATGTGCAAAGATCTGAGAAGAAAAATGTCAAAATTATGCATAAAAAAAAGCGAACTTTTGACATTGATGGTAATCAATAAGTTCAATAAATTGACAGAAAATCATTCTGATTAAAAATTATTATTTATCAATGAGCTAATACTGTAATCAGTATTAGCTTTTTTTATTCTTGTAAAAAAAAATATCAATATTGTTGCTTTTTTAGAAGATTCATATATAAGGCTGTTATAAATTTATAAAAGTGAGGTTTATATGAAAACTGATTTCGAAGATGATAATGATTTAATGGATGAAGATTCTGTTGAAGAAGAAGAAATTCCTGAGGTGAAGTTATCTCAGTCTCAAGCATGGCGTGATATTGAAGCAAAGCGTGAAGAGCGTGCGCTTTTAAAACGTTTGGAAAAAGAGTATGACTTGGATGGTTTAGATGATTGGGATGATTAATGACTTGAAAAAGTCAGATTGATCCTCATGATAAGTAAACTGTTCAATAAGTTTAAGGGAAAAAGTATGAGTAATACTGAAAAAGAGAAAGAGCTATCTGAAGCAACAGAAGAAGTGTTGGTAGAAGAATCAACTGTTGATGGAGATGTTTCAGAATCTTTGGATGAACTTGATTTGGTTTCACAAGTTGAGAAACTAACGCAGGAAAAAGAAGCACTTTTTCAACGTTTATTGGTTTCAGAAGCAGATATGAAAAATTTGCGTAGAAGAACTGAAATTGATTTGGCTAATGCACATAAATTTTCATTGGAAAAATTCGTAAAAGAACTATTACCTTGTTTAGATGCTGTAGAAGCAGAGATTAATGAATTAAATAAAAATGAGAATCTCTCGGAAGATTTGGCTCAATTTAAAGAAGGTTCGGAATTAACATACAGAATGTTATTAAATGCTGTAGAAAAATTTGGTGTAAAACAGATTGTACCAACAGGAGAGTCATTGAATCCTGATCTTCACCAAGCCATTGCTGTTGTTCCTATGCCAGGTAAAGAAAGCAATGAGATCATTGATGTGACACAAAAAGGTTATACTTTAAATGACCGATTAGTCCGTGCAGCATTAGTTGTTGTTGCTCAGTAATAATTTTATCTAAATTCAAAGTGATCTATATGTTAAATTACAGTGTAATTTAACTTTAGGTCATTTTTTACAGGAGAAGTGTATGAAATTCCTACATACTATGATTCGTGTTACAGATTTAGAGAAATCACTAGATTTTTACTGTAATATTTTAGGTTTGGTGGAAACTCGTCGCAAAGAATATCCTCAATGGGAATGTACTTTGGTGTATTTAGCTGTGCCAAATGATCCATCTGGTGCAGAAGTAGAATTGACATATAATTGGAATTCTGATGAAAAATATGGCATTGGTCGAGCGTTTGGGCATTTGGCATTTGAAGTAGATAATATTTACGATGTGTGTCAAAAAGTTTTGGATGCAGGCATTGAATTAAATGTTCCACCAAAAGATGGTTGGATGGCATTCTTTAGATCGCCAGATGACATCTCAATTGAGTTGTTACAAAAAGGTGAAAAGCTCGAGCCTAAAGAGCCTTGGATTAATATGGAAAATAAGGGTTGGTGGTAAATATGCAAAAATTCCCAATGACAGTGGAAGGCGCTGAAGCATTACGTAATGAAATTCATGATTTAAAAACGGTGCAACGCCCACAAGTTATCGCTGCAATTGCTGAAGCAAGAGAGCATGGTGACTTGAAGGAGAATGCTGAATATCATGCTGCGCGTGAGCAGCAGGGATTCATCGAGGCACGTTTAGCTGATTATGAAGCTCGTTTATCTAATGCTCAAATCATTGATGTGAAGGCAATTGCACCAACGGGCAAAGTAATTTTTGGTACAACTATCACTTTATTGAATTTAGATACTGATAAAGAAGTGACTTACAAAATTGTTGGTGAGCATGAAGCAAATGTTAAGCAAGGTATGTTGTCTGTGACTTCACCGATTGCACGTGCATTAATTGGTAAAGAAGAAGGCGACGAAGTTCGTATTGAGACACCAGGCGGTGTACAATTGTACGAAATTCTAACAGTTGAGCATCTCTAAAATGAACACGAAGCATACGGCAGCTTTTAAACCACTCACCTATCATCCATTAGGTAAGTGGTTAATATTGTCGCTTCTATTTGCGGGCGTCTATTTTTTTCATCAGTTTTTTGCACCAGGATTAGCGGCGATTATCATTGCAGTTGTGACTTGGCCCACATATCGTGATTTGCTGAAACTGTTAAAAGGACGCTCGACAATTGCTTCTAGTATCGCAATTGTCTTTATAACACTTTTGATTGTTCTGCCAGTACTGTGGCTTGGTCATTACTTGTTATTTGAATTTAAAGGATTCAGCAACTGGTTAGTTCAATTGAATCGTTATGGCAGTGTAACACCTGAGTGGATTAAGAATTTACCGTTTGCAGGCTCACATTTAGATGAATTATGGCTTGAATACCTAGGTAAAGAGAATGGTTTAAATGAATTATTACAATTGGCTGGCTTACAGCGTGTAACTGGTTTTGCCAATTACATTTTGGCATTGGGTAAAAGCTTTGCAAGTGCAGGTTTTTATTTACTGTTTATCCTAATTATTTTGTTCTTTTTATATAAAGATGGCAAAAAGCTTCAAGGTAATATGGCTAAGGTCGGGCATATTATTTTCCTTGAACGATGGGAAAGGATGTCAGGTGTTATTCCTATTATGATTCGCTCTACGGTAATGGGAATGGTGATCATTGCTATTGGTGAAGGGATTGTGTTCGGTATCGTTTATTGGTTGGTGGGAATTCCATCATCTACGGCTTTGACTTTAGGGATTATCACTGGGATTTGTGCGTTAATTCCAGGTGGTGCACCTTTATCGATGACAATGGTTTCACTGTATTTAGTGGGTAGTGGCACTGTAACACAGGGGATCATTTTATTTTCTTGGGGCACATGTCAACTTTTTATTGTGGATAAAACAATTCGCCCACGTTTAGTTGGTGGTCCTGCTAAATTACCTTTTTTACCAACATTTTTTGGTTTAGTGGGTGGTTTGCAAACGATGGGATTGTTAGGACTATTTATTGGCCCTGTATTGATGGCGCTTATTTTAGTGATTTGGCGAGAATGGGTCTATGATGAAGAGCACATTAAGGTTGATGATAGAACTGTGATTCGACGTAAAGGGCGAATAAAACGCCCAAGATTACGTCGTCATGTTCAAAAGTCTAAGGACATCGATGATGAATAATAAAAAACCTGCAATGGCTTCATTGCAGGTTTTTTATTGCATAATATTTAAAATTTTTTAACCAAAGGAGATCGGTGTTTTTAGTACAGCTAAGAAAACAATAGCAACTAACAATAGTGTTGGTAATTCATTGAATAAACGATAAAACTTATGTGTATGTGTATTGATATCTAATCTAAATTTTTTCACATATATTCTACAAAATACATGGTAAGCAACTAAAAATACAACTAATAGTAACTTGATATGCAACCATGCCATTTTCATAATGCTAGGATTTTGAATGATTAATGTAATTCCTAGGGCAATTGTAAAAAATGCACCAATATCCATCATAATGGCCAATTTACGTTCCATTACTTTGAATGTTTCACTGGTATTATGATCTTTGTTCATTGCGTGATAAACAAATAACCTTGGTAAATAAAATAAACCTGCAAACCATGTCACCATAGCGATGATGTGTAGAGCCTTATAGGCAGTGTAACTCATAGTATTTCTCCCTAGAAAAAAGTAATCTATTGTAACACTCCGCAATAAAAAATAGCCCATGCATTTCTGTATGGGCTATATGATTAATAATATTTTAATAAAGATTCTGAATGCTGATACGTTTTGGAAATAATGGTATTGGATCAGGTGCATCAGGTACATCGATACATGTGATATCTTGACCGTCATCCCCCGTGATTGTGCCGCAGCCATTCACCAATATTGCTTCTTCTTTTGGGCGACTGCCTCGGTTGCCACCAAGAAGGTTAGCCAAACCTGCATTATTACCCCAAATTTCATCAGCAATCTTTTCAGCAATCTCTTCATCGACAGTATCTTCTAAACCATCGCCACCACCAGAAAGTTCACTTTGTGTATAAATACCTGGAGCTGTTGGAATACCTGGTGTAACGCTTTTTGTAACAACAGAACTTCGTTTAGTTCCGCTGGATTGGCCATCTGTGAGAGATAGGAAAAATACTTTACCAAAGGCTTCATCTTGGATACATGGATCATAATAAGGATCATCCTCTGATAGCAACATCATTTCATTGTTGCCCCATGTAGAGAAAACGATAGAGCCATCTGTTCTTGCTGGTGATAAAACAACTCGTTCCCCTTTGCCATCTGTATTGAGAGGAATATACCAGCCGTATTGAGATTTTGATTTAGAAACAACAGAAACAGTACCGATCGCATGATCAGAGTCGTGCACAATGTTATTGTATTCAGTTTTCATTGTATTTTTACCAAGATGCTTTAATGTTAAGCCATATTTGCCTGTATCTTTAACACCATAAATGTATTGGAGAACTTTTGAATCAGGACCACGATCTTGTTGTTCATCAGCGTTGCGGCCTGTGCCAAAATATACCCAAACATCATTGCCAGATTTCACTAGCATAGGTTTTACAGTGATAGGATTGTATGAGTTGGCAGGTTTAAGTAAAGTTTCCACGCGTTTTGCTGTAAGATCTTCATTAAATTCTACCTTGTATAATTTACCACTGAGATCGCCAACATATGCTGCGACAATTCGTTGATAACCATTGTGATCTCTCTCTACAACGATTGCAGGGCTTGATGCACCACCGCCTTTATTGTTGAGAATGATCTCTTGTAATAATTCACCCGTATAAGCATTGATGAGGTAAAGAGATGAAATTGAATTGCCCCAGCCATTACCAAATACAGCAACGCCTTCCGCTTGGCCATCATAATAGCGATTAAAGAATTCAAAATCTGAGTATGTATAACCTAGATTTTCAAAGCCACGAGTTTTATAGTGTCCTTCATTAGAGATTTCAAATAATGGTTTGAAGAAATGGTTGTCCCAGCCAAATCTAGGATTGTTGTCACGATCAACACCTGTGAGGACAGTTTCATAAATTCGATAAGCTGCGATGCCTTTACCACCAGCGCCCATTGCCGAATAACCAACTGTAGAAAACTTATCGTTATTTTTACCTCTATGTTTAAAATCAAATAAATTGACAGGTCCATCCATAGTGAAATTAAATGGTTTTCTTCTTAATGCAATTTCATCTAAGCGTTGTGCTAGAAAGCCAGGGAAATAGCCAGCATAACGTTGTCCTGCCCATGGATTACTTTTGAAATGATTCGGTCCTTTTTCTGCATGAATTAAATTAATCACACCATCATTACTATTGGTGATGATTAAGTTCCACCAAAAGTTGGAAGATCTATGCAGCACAAAGTGACTCATTTCAGATTGCAAATGCTTACTCATAGTTTTGAGATTTAAATATGATCTATCTTTTGCAAAATATGCGAGATTAGAATGAACAATAGATCCCATAGCAACAGGGCGAGAGTTCACTCGATACATATCTTTATAGCCACCGTGATCAAATTGTTGAACGCCCCATAAATATATGGTTAAACGATCCCATAAGATTGAGTTGTAAGCTGCATTGTAGGCGTTATATAAATAACCCGTCCACATTGGTGCATCATAAGGTTTTGCTGTACCACCTTTTTTAGGATAGGCCATGGTTCTTAGCCAACCTTGAGCACCGCGAACTTTTTGATTGGTCGTCCAAAGTGGTTCTTTTGCCCAGTTATTGAGTGATTTATCCCATGCATATGCTTCAATGACACCTGTGCGTTGTGGCAAATTATAATGAGACTTATAGCGAATTGTATCTTCAGTGCGCTGATATTGATCTTCAAAAGCAGAGGTACTACTTGAAGGGATGGTATCACCTCTTAAAATTGTATCCATGCTTTCAACAGCAAGTGCATAATCAGTCACTTCATAATTGTAATAACCAACTTTGGTTGCTCGCGTTGCTTTTTCAATTTTACCTTTAGTGCCACCTGGTAAATATGCATTGCCCATAGTTACACCGTCATATTCAATAAAATTACCACCAGGATTGAAAAGTAAAGCGTTGAGAACGACATTTTGTGTTTTTGACCCTTGCGCATACCAGTTTTTACCCGCGGCATCTACAGCAGGAAAGTTATTAGTATTGTGATATTTAGCGTTTCTAATATCATAATTGCGGAGCATTTTTCCAACAGTGACATAATCATTGCCAATTTCTGCGCCCCAGCCATAAGCACGATATCGACTGGTATAGAATTGACCATCATCAGAAACCCATTTGCCATTATCTGGTACTTCATGAGGATAGTAATATAAGAAAGATGGATCACTATCTTTATCTCGTGCGGGATCTTGTGGCCTACGTGTGTCAGCTTTCAGAATTGGTAAAATGCCCAAGCCTTCTTGTAAACCATTTGTGAGAAATACAACATGGTTTTTAGTGCAACGATATTTCAAAGGGCTTTTGTGTTGTTTGAAATCCCATTGTGTACCATTAGTATCTGTCCAGTAACCTTGTCGAGTTTCTCCGATTGGAAATCCTCTAAAATATAAACTCATTTGATACATGGCATTGAGCATAGGCGCGTTATTAATTCGCTTAACATCACTTTTTAAAACATAGTCATTTGTTGTGACTTTATCAATAAAGTCATACATTTTTTGATAGGCACTATTGGGCGAATTCTCATCTTCTTTAGATAAATCAGTAATTGGAACGCCAATATGATTCATATTGATAGTATTTTGCGCTTGTGTCCAAGAAAGCCCTTCTGGTGCATATGGGCCATACGTGCCAACGCCGATATATGCACTGTCCGCATATTGTCGGATTAAGTTTTTCAAAAGGGGATTGATCATCTCTACTTTAGATAAAGTAGCACAAGCAACAATTGGTATACTTTCAGCATAGATTGGATTTCCCTGCGCATCTTTATGGTCTTGTGGGACAAATGGAACATATTTGCCTGTTTTGAATGGATCATATAAATCACTCGATTGACGGTTATCAGGATCCGCTGATAGATACTCTTTAGTAGCATCATCAACAATTTTTCGCCATTGTGTTGAGTTTGGAGTTTGACACACAGGTTTACCAAATTCAGAATAGTGTTCGCTAACCCACATATGATCTTTATTAAGATTAACCATTCCCCAACCAGTATCAATATTGAAAAAGATATTGGGCTTAGGTGGATTTGCATGTGCAAGAGGTTTCTGAGCAGGTGTAAATGTTGGTATTTCTGCTATTGAAGGTGTTAATCCCAAATGCATGATGGCTAATGCTATAGCTGTTATTTTTCTCATGATTGAATACCTCGATCGATAGGATTTTTTAAAGTTTTTGAAATGGATAGAATGTTAGTTTTTGATTAAAAGTGTTAATTTTTATTATTTAAAGAAAATATATTATAACATAAGAAAAGAACAAATCCATTTTTATAGGTATTTTAATATTCGAACTTTATTAATTATTTCATTGCATTTTATAAACTTTTAATAGAATGAAGGTGATAGGTTTTAAATATTTGATTTCAATAAATGATTGATTCATTTCTTGAGTTATCATGAACACTTAGCGATAATAAGCGCTTTAAACTTAACTTAGGATTTGTGCCCCAAATGGCTGATACAATTGTGCGACGCAAAACAACTCAAGTGATGGTTGGTAATGTTGGGATTGGTTCTGATTATCCGATTAGAGTGCAATCTATGACTAATACTGATACTGAAGATGTGATTGCGACCACTCAACAGATTATGGAGTTAGCAGATGTTGGCTCTGAATTGGTTAGAATTACAGTAAACACTGATAAAGCAGCTCAAGCAGTACCTGAGATTGTGAATAGATTGGCAAAACATGGTTACGATACACCTGTGATCGGTGATTTTCACTTTAATGGTCATAGATTATTGAGTAAAACACCTGAATGTGCAGCAGCCTTAGCGAAATTGCGTATCAATCCAGGAAATGTAGGGCGCGGACAGAAACGAGATGAGCAATTTGCAAGTTTAATTGAAATGGCTGTTCGTTATCAGAAACCTGTTCGTATTGGTGTTAATTGGGGCAGTTTAGATCAAGAGGTTTTAGCAAGATTATTCAATGAAAATCAAACAAGGGCGATTCCTTTGGCCAATGATATGATTATGCGAGAAGCGATGATTGTGTCAGCGATGGAAAGTGTTGCTTATGCAAAATCCTTAGGATTACGTGATGATCAAATGATTCTATCCGTGAAAGTGAGCCAATGCCAAGATTTGATTTCTGTATATCAAGACATTGCAGGTAAAACAGATCTACCATTGCATTTGGGTTTAACAGAAGCGGGAATGGGCACAAAAGGTATTGTAGCCTCTTCAGCAGCATTGTCTGTCATTTTACAACAAGGTATTGGTGATACAATTCGTGTATCTTTGACGCCGTTGCCAGGCGCACCACGGACAGAGGAAGTATTGGTAGGTAAAGATATTTTACAAAGCTTAGGTTTTCGTTTATTTACACCGAAAGTAACAGCATGTCCTGGTTGCGGGCGCACAAGTAGTGATTATTTCCAGCGTTTAGCACAAGATATTCAAGGGCATTTAGATGATGCAATGCCAAAGTGGAAAACAGTTTATCCTGGTGTTGAATCGATGGTCGTTGCTGTGATGGGCTGTGTTGTGAATGGTCCAGGAGAATCAAAGTTGGCAAATATTGGTATTAGCTTGCCTGGTAGCGGGGAAGCGCCAGTTGCACCAGTATATGAAGATGGACAAAAAACGGTGACTTTAAAAGGTGATCGTATTGCAGATGAATTTAAAGAGATAGTCAAAAAGTATGTCGAAAGAACTTATGGACAATAAAGAAGAGAATCACAAGCCAGTATATATGCGTGAAATTCGCAGTTTTGTGAAACGAGAAGGTCGTTTAACGCCAGGACAAGATCGTATTTTAGCGGACAGTCCGTATTTGGTTCGTTCAGCAATGCTAGAAAATGGTTTAGATTTAGATCAACTATTTGGTAGAAAGAATACTCAGCGCACGTTAGAGATTGGTTTTGGTAATGGTGAATCATTGGCAACAATGGCGGAAGCTGAATTGGATCGTGATTTTTTAGGTGTTGAAGTCCATCGCCCAGGTGTTGGTCATTTGTTATTAGAAGTTGAAAAACGTAATTTAACAAATTTATTTGCCGCAAATGAGGACGCAGTGGAATTATTGAAGCATAAGATCAAAGATGAAAGTTTTGATCGTGTGCAAATTTTCTTTGCAGATCCATGGCATAAAAAGAAGCATCATAAACGTCGCTTAGTGCAAAATGAATTTGTCACAATGTTGGCTAAAAAGATGGTGAAAGGTGGTGTTTTGCATTTAGCTACAGATTGGCAGCATTATGCAGAACAAATGATGGAAGTATTATCCGAACATCCTGATTTTGAAAATTGTTACGAAGAGTATGCGCCTCGCCCTGATTTTCGTCCAAAAACTAAGTTTGAAGCTCGTGGTGAAAGATTAGGTCACGGTGTTTGGGATATTATGTTTAAACGTCGTTAAACATAACTTGAAAATTACTGTAATATGAACGAATGATAATAAGAATAATCGTTGGATCTTTTATGCTATTAGTTTGTCAGCTCAGTGCATGGGCTGACATTTACTCATATCTAGATGAATATGGACAAACGCATTATGTGAATTATCCTGTCAAAGGTGGGAAATTAATTCAGCGTTTATCTCCCATTATAGATGATAAAGATGCTGTCGAGAATGTTCAGCAGTTATTGAGCAATCCAAGGTTTAGTCGTAAAGTTACAATGCGCGCCGACGTTGAAGATTTTCAAGGTAATTTTCCTCGCCCAAGAGCTTTTGCTAACCATGGTATTGAGGCTGGTGACAAAATGGCTGTGGGCAAAGTATCATTACCTAAAATGAAAGGACGAGATAGCTTTGCGCCTTATATCAATATGGTTGCAAAGCAATATAATTTACAGCCTGCATTATTGCATGCTGTGATTACAGTGGAATCTGCTTACAATCCAAATGCTAAATCACATGCTAATGCTCACGGCTTGATGCAGTTAATTCCTGCTACGGCAGAACGATTTGGTGTCACAGATATTTATGATCCAATTCAGAATATGCAAGGTGGTGCTGCATATTTAAGATATTTATTAGACTACTTTGGTGATGTTTCCTTAGCATTAGCAGGGTATAATGCTGGAGAAGGTGCGGTAAGAAAATACGGAAATAAGATACCGCCTTATAAAGAGACAATGAAATATGTACCTAAAGTGTTAGAGTACTATCAGAAATACCGAGCTCAGGGATACTAAAAGATTAAGAAAAGTAATTTAAGGCTTAAATGATCTA